>NZ_JBWVBF010000006.1:0-281284 GCF_057221115.1 Ruegeria sp. HKCCD6426
ATTCACCCTTGCGGAAGTACGTCGGCCAGCGCAGGCGCGCCCATTCCGGACATCCACAACTGGAATTTTCACCTTCGTAGATGCGCAAATAAACGGTCATCTTACTTCATTTCTAGAACTACCGGTTGATCAATATTATGGCGCGCTAGCGGAAGCCCTGATCGAAGTTACCCATAAGCGGCGAATTGGTATGCAAAACGCGACGGATTTTGCTAAAGTTCAGCATGGCTATTGAGCGCATGCAGCGCCGCCTTGCGGCGATCCTGACAGCCGACATTGTCGGTTACAGCCGCTTGATGGAGGCTGATGAGGTTGAAGCTCTGGCAACATTAAAGGACTACCGAAACTCAGTAATAGATCCTTTGTTAGGGGCGTATGACGGTCGGATCGTAAAGCACATGGGCGACGGGACGCTGGCCGAGTTCGCTAGCGTTGTGGATGCGGTTCAGTGTGCCGTCGAGATGCAGCGGCTCATGTCTGACAAGAATTTCGCGACCCCTTCTGGCCGGAGTTTAGAACTCCGAATTGGCATCAATCTCGGCGACGTTATCCCCGACGGGGACGACATCTACGGCGAGGGTATCAACGTGGCGGCCAGGCTGGAGGGTCTTGCCGAGCCGGGCGGGATCTGCATTTCGGGAACCGTGCATGACGCCATTGGACGCGATCTCGCGACCCGCTTCGAGTTTACCGGCGAACAGGCGGTCAAGAACATCGAGAAACCGGTGCGGACTTACCGCCATATCGAATGCGCAGAACCTTCCGCCGCCGCCCGCTCCAAACCAGCCCGACAAGTGCCGACAATTCAGCAGGCCATTCCGTCTCTGGCATTGAAACCGTTTGAAAATCTGTCCTACGACCCCGAACAGGAACGATTTGTCGATGCATTGTCGAACGGAATCCTCGTCGCCCTTACCCGCTTGCCCGGTCTCATCCTCGTCCAAGACGAGTCGCCGCAATTGGCACAGTCAAAAGCCATGACAGAGCAAGAGATTGCCGGTCAGTTCAGCGTGAAATACCTTCTCAAGGGTGATCTGCGGACACTTGGCGACAGAGCCCGCGTCAGTATCCAGCTTATGGATTTGTCGACAGGTCAGTATCTCTGGGCAGAGAAATTTGACTGGAGTTTCTTAGGCTCGGAAGATCTCTTTTCCCTTCAGGATGAAATTATCGAACAGGTGGTAACTTCACTGGACGTGAAGCTGCTCAGCAGCGAGGCCGCAAGGTTGGTGCGCGGATCTCTGACCAACCCGGTTGCCCGAGATACCTATGCGCACGGCGAATATGAGTTCTGGAGCGCGCAGTCGAACCTCGAGCTTCACAACGCGCAGGACCTTTTCGAGCAGACGATCCGGCTGGAACCCTCTGCTTCTGTCGGATACGCTACGGTCGCGCTGGCCTACTGGGTCGAGGCGCTCTCAGCAAGTGGTGAACGCCTCGCGACGGTGCAGGCTTTAGCCGAGCGGCGCTCCCGAGAGGCTATCGAACTCAATGACGTGACCGGTTACCCTCGCCTGGTTCTCGCGCATCTGCATTTGATCCGCAGGGAATTCGACGAAGCTTACTGCGAGGCGGAAAAAGCCATTTCCGCTCGGCCGAGTTGCCCCGCTGCCTACGCTCTCAAGGCGAGCGTCCTGAACTACCTTGGCGAGTTCAATGAGGCGCTCGAACACGCGGAATTTGCGATGCGTCTGACACCGGTACATCCTCCAATGTACCCGGCAACACTTGCCAGTGCGCTATTTAGTTCCGGTCGATACCACGAGGCGATAGCTGCTGCGATGGCAGCGCTCAGCGGGGACCAGAGTAGCGTCCACGTTTACGTTATTCTGGTCGCTTCGTATCAGGCGGTCGGTAAGAGTGAAGAAGCGCGGCGCATGGCCGCCAAGCTCCGGCAACTTAAGCCGGAGTTCAATCTATCGAGTTTTGCGGCATCGCAACCCTATAAGGATCGGAGTCACCTCGAAAACCTGCTTGAGCGCTTGCGGCAGGCAGGGTTTGGCTAGGCGCTCGCCACGCGAACCATTGACCGTTGGGGGCGTATTTTGGCAACGCGACGCGTTCTGCAATGGGCTTAGCCAAATACCAGTCGCATCAGCGTCACGCCCGGTTCCTCAACTTCGTGATTGTCCATTCGGCGCGTGTGTTGATCAGGTTTCATGAGATCGCACTCCCCCTGGCATCTCGGACGGCGTAAATCTCCAACTCCTTTTGGCAATTCTGCCGTATTTGCCTATCCAAAAGAAACTGGCGAAAACTGCCCCAAGCCAGAGTTTGCTCGACAGTGCTTCCCTGACACAAACGCCCGCTCTGATTACACTCTTTACAATTTTAAGCGAAGCACAGACTTTCTCCATGGCGGCAAGATCATCGCCCAGCAGATTACAAAGCGGATTTTCCACCTAACCGGCCAAAAAATCCTGTCGCTGGCTGCAATCCGGACTGACCATTCCAAAAAAGCTCTACCAGTGACTTGAATTTCTGGACTGACCATTCCACATCTAGCCCATGAGCACAGAAACTTTTCCAGTTGGTGACATCAAATCATCCGCAGGTCCAGGTCGGCCTCGTGCTTTTGACGAAGCCGAAGCTTTGGAAAAAGCCTTGTGCGTTTTCTGGCACAAAGGCTACGAGACCGCGTCTGTGGATGATCTGACCAAGGCCATGGGGTTGAGCCGGTCCAGCTTCTATGGAGCATTCGGCAACAAACAGGCTTTGTTTCACAAAGCCCTCAGCCACTATTCAAGACGTGCCTTGAAAGCTCTGCGTGACGTCGCAGACGCGGGTGGAGTTGACCCCGTTGGAGCTATAATTGAAGCTTTGGCGAACCCGCAAGGCGGTCGTGACGGCTGCATGTTGATCAATTGCCTTACGGAGCTTGCCCCGCATGATGATGAGGTGGCGGCTCTCGGGCGACACCATTTGGAGAGTATTGACGAAATCATTGCGGGAGCACTTGAGCCCTCTGATCCAGGTAAGGCGCTCGACAAAGCGCGCGCTTATGCCTCCCTTGCAATCGGCACGTTGGCATTGCGCAAGGCGGGCGTTCCCGCTGAGCAGATATCGCAAACCCTGAAACAAGCCCGGTTGGTGATTTCGCCATAAGGCCTCCCGCCACCATAAGGGAATGAAACCTAACACAAAATCCAACAAGAGACAGTGAACCTAATATTGGACTAATTAGTCCAATAATATCTGAACGAAGTTTACAAAAGAAGGAAGCAGCAATGGCTGATGAAAAACTGTTCTCCGGCACCAAGGCTGGCGCAATCGAACTGAAAAACCGCGTTGTCATGGCACCACTGACCCGCAACCGGGCAAGGGCAGAAGATGACAGCGTTCATGAATTGCAGGCAAGGTACTATGCTCAGCGGGCGGGTGCTGGTCTGATCATCACAGAAGCTTCGCAAATTTCGCCTCAAGGGAAAGGCTATGCCTGGACTCCTGGCATATATTCCGAAGCCCAGATCGACGGCTGGAAAAATGTGACTGAGGCTGTCCATGCCGAAGACGGCAAGATCGTAATCCAACTTTGGCATGTGGGCCGGATTTCGCATAACAGCTTGCAGCAGGACGGCCGCGCCCCTGTTGCTCCATCCGCAATTAGCGCCAAGGCCATGACCTTTGATGGCGAGCAGTTTGTCGAAACATCGGAACCGCGGGCTCTGGGTATCGAAGAAATCGCAAGCATTGTCGCCGACTACCGGCGGGCCGCGGAAAACGCCAAGAAAGCAGGGTTCGACGGTGTCGAGGTCCATGCAGCCAATGGATATCTGATAGATCAGTTCCTGCGGGACGAGTCCAACAAGCGTGAAGACGAATACGGCGGTCCTGTCGAGAACAGAGCGCGATTCCTGAAGGAGGTCATGGACGTGGTTGTCGACGTGTGGGGCGCCGACCGCGTTGGTGTCCGCCTCAGCCCGTTCTCGGACGCCAACAACATCTCCGACAGCGACCCGCAGGCGACGTTCTCCCATGCGATCAAATTGCTGAATGGTTATGGGCTGGCCTATCTCCATCTTGTAGAGGGACAGACAGGCGGACCGCGCGATATTCCGGAAGGTGGCGATCTGAAGGCGCTCTATGACCTGTTTGACGGTGCGAAAATGGGCAACAACGCTTACAACCGTGAATTGGCGATTGAAGCGGTCGAAGTTGGAGCCGTCGATCTGGTGGCCTTCGGTCGGCCATTTATTTCCAACCCGGATCTTGTTGACCGGCTGGAGAAAGACGCCTCGCTGAACGAGCTGGATCCAGCTACCCTCTACGGCGGCAATGAAAAAGGGTACACCGACTACCCCGCACTGGATGAGGAAGCGGTTGCCGCGGAGTAAACGTAAAAAGTCTCCGGCAACCTGACATCCCAGACGCCAAGGCGGAGGGAAAGAGCCGGTGCAGGAATTTCCCGCACCGGCTTTTGCTACGTAAAGCCTATTGATCAAAGAAGGCTTGTAGATCCTGTGCCTCACCGGCGCGATATCCGCAACCGTCACCCGTGCCTGTCGCGAGGCATTGCTCAGTACGTTAGGAGCCATCTACATGTACAGCAGATATTGAAAAGGTTTAGGCGCAGTTGAGACGAGGTGGCTCACGCCCAACCGAACGCTAATGGTTCTGATCTGCAAGCTCCTTTCACTCTGGCGTTCCAATGGCTCGATATCTGATAAGATAGAATTCGATGGATACTAAACTGGCGCCGCAACCTATGCCGTTTCAGTTTTCGTGCACTTTTTACGCTATCGTTCATAAACGCTATCTTTAGACAGTCTGAAAGGGGGCTCCCATGACGCTGAAAGTTGTAGGTGCGGGGATTGGACGAACCGGGACGTATTCGCTCAAGATTGCTTTAAACCGATTGGGGGTGGGCCCTTGCTACCACATGGAGGAAGTGCTGCATAACATGTCGTCGCATTTGCCTCTGTGGCAGGCGGCGGTTCGGGGAAACCCCGACTGGCCGAAAATCTACCAAGGCTATCAAAGCGCTGTTGACTGGCCGACAGCGCGCTTCTTTCGGGAATTAAATGCTGAATATCCTGAAGCAAAATTCATTCTCGGCTACCGCAGCCCGCAAAGTTGGGCTGAAAGCTTCTCTCAGACAATTTACCAGCTTTTGTCCGACGTTGAGAAAGCACCCGCTGAGCAGCACGATTGGCTTACAATGGTCACCGAACTGATTTCGCAAAACGGAATACCGCCGGGCTTGGATGTCGCGGGTCTTGAGAACGCCTTTACCGCACATGTCGACGCGGTAACGGCTGAAATACCTGCCACGCACTTGTTGGTTTTCGAAGCCAAAGACGGATGGGAGCCGCTCTGCACGTTTCTGGGAGCTCCGATACCAGACGAACCGTTCCCGCGAACCAATAACCGGAGCGAATTCTGGGAGCTTGTGGAGGGAGCGCCTTGACCGTCAAGAGCAAGGTATAAACGATTTTTCAGCCGAGGATCATGAAGTTGCCGAAGGATATCCTCACGTGACAGAAAAGCGAAAACTAGCTGCTATCCTGGTTGCCGATATAGTGGGTTTCAGCCGCCTGACGGGCGTGGACGAGGAAGGTACGCTGGCACAACTGCGGACGTTGCGCAACGACGTTATTGATCCGTCCATAGATATGCACAACGGGCGGGTGGTAAAACGAACCGGTGATGGTGCTCTGATGGAATTCCGCAGCGTGGTAGAGGCTGTACGCTGCGCCATCAATATTCAGAGCGCCATGGTCGAGCGCAACGCCGGTTTGCGGGAAGATCGCTGGATTGAGTTCCGCATGGGCATTCACCTCGGTGATGTTGTCGAGGAAGGCGATGGTGACTTGATGGGAGATGGTGTCAACATTGCGGCGCGGCTGGAAGGTATCGCCGATCCGGGCGGCATCTGCCTATCTGAAGACGCCTATCGTCAAGTCAGGGCGCGGCTTGATGTATCGGCAACAGATCTGGGCAGTCGGGCGCTAAAGAACATCGCCGAACCTCTGAATGTCTACGCATTGGACGTGGGGATATCCACTAAGCCGATGGCCCGAAAACTGGATGTCCCGGTAGATTTTGCCGTTCCGGAAAAACCCTCAATTGCTGTTTTGCCGTTTACGAATATGTCGGGAGATCCCGAACAGGAATACTTCGTCGATGGCATGGCGGAAGACATTATCACGGCGCTTTCGCGGTTCGAGCAACTGTTTGTCATCGCCCGAAATTCCAGCTTTGTTTACAAAGGGCACGCAGTAAACATAAAGCAAGCCGGTCGTGAACTTGGTGTTCGCTACGTGCTGGAAGGCAGTGTACGCAAGGCTGGTGGGCGCGTCCGTATCACGGGACAACTCATCGACGCTAATACGGGCGCCCATTTATGGGCAGATAAATTCGATGGTCTTCTGGAAGGTGTATTCGAACTTCAGGATCAGATTACTGCGAGTGTGGTAGGCGCGATTGAACCTACTATTCGAAAGGCAGAGATTGAGCGCGCACGACGGAAACCTGTTGAACACATGGGCGCTTATGATCTTTATCTTCAGGCACTTCCTCATGTTTACGCTGTGCGTCCGGGTGAAAATATAAAGGCTCTGGGGCTTCTCAAAAAAGCAATCGAACTGGACCCGGACTATGCACCGGCGCTGGCCCATATGGCTTGGTGTCTGGTTCAGCGAGCGACGCGGTCGTGGGACGCCTACGGCCACAACGATGCAGGCCTCGCCGTTTCCCTGGCTCGCCGTGCTCTGACTCATGGTTGCGACGATGCACATGTCGTTGTGTTGGGTGGCTTCGTCCTTTCCATGTTGCGTGAAGACCATTTGGCTGGACTGGATGCAGTCAGACGTGCGGTAGACCTCAACCCCGGATCAGGTTTTGTTAATGCCATGGCTGGTTGTGCATTGATTTTCGGAGATGACGCTGTGGCCGGTCTCAGGCTACTGGACCAAGCCATGGAATTGTGCCCGAAAGATCCCAATTATTTCAGCTTCTTGACTGTAGCAGCCTATGGCCACCTTTTTTGTGATAGCTCCGACAAGGCAATTGAGTTGGCACGACGTTCACTTGCTCTGAATTCCCGATGGGACTCCACTTACTGGGTGCTGATTACAGCCTATACCTTGCTCAATCGCCCGGACGAAGCAAAGGCGGCTGCCACCCAGTTGTTGAATGTGTGCCCGGAAGTGACTGTTTCGCACTACAGCCGCGTCCTACCAATCCGGAACCGCACGTCACGCGAAACGGTCATTGAAAGCTTGAAAACGGCGGGGATTCCCGATTGATGAAGTATAATTGGAGGACCAAAGTTTCGATCCGAATAGCGCCTCCAATTAATCAATTTTTTCGAACATTGCCCTCCAGATAACAATAGTCGAATTCGGTATTCCTACAGGTAGGGACCTAGCGGTTCTCTGCGCGCATCGCCTTGCCTGCATTGGCATTTTTCTGTGTTGTAAGATTTTCCAAAATGTCTGACGTCGGCCAAAATCGACACGATTGAATGACCGGAAGCGGAAGATACGCTGCGTTGCCGAAAATACACCGCTGCCCGAGCGAACATTGTTTGTGCTTTCTGCACAGCATCCGCCACGCGGACATAAGTCCGGAAAGTTGCGGCTTTGTGGCTAAAAATTGCAATGCGGCCAATATTAATCCATCATAAATTTGGCGCGTTCGGTGCGCCCAAAATCTCTGCATCTACACGGTCAATTTCCGACTCGTACCATGCAATCGCTGCGACCGGATCGTTCTTGTAGGCTTTTGCAAAAGTGTCTGGCGCCTCGGTATTTTCGTCATACTGAGTGGACCACACCATCATGCTAATCAAGGCAGGCAGAATGTCGCGAGCCTTTCGTGTTGGGAAATAGCAAACTTTGCTTGCTTTGCGCGGGTCCACCTCGCGACGCAGCATCGCAGCGGCAACAAGCCGAGTTAGACGGTCAGCAAGAATGTTCGTCGAAATACCTTCAGGTGAGTTCAGAAATTCGCTGTAGGTCCGTTTCCCATGCAGCAAAACATCCCTGAGTATGAGGAAGCACCACTTGTCTCCGAAAATGCCCGCTGCATAGCGGGTCGGGCAACCTTGCCAAACGGGGGTCTGTGATTTGCTCATGCCGATTTCATATCACGAAGGGTAATACTTGCAAAAAGAAAGTGTTCTTGTTATTAGAAATTCCACTTGCAAAATAAAAGAGGATTTCCCTTATGCCTTCTCCATTCGTTTGGTTCGACAACATCGGCGACAACCGCGCCGCGACAACTGACTTTCTGCAAACCGCTTTTGGCTGGGCGCCCAATGACATCGGCCCAACGACGTTCTTGACGGCAGACGGGCAGGAGAAACCGTTTGCTGCAACCGCTGATATTATGGAGGGCGTTTCAGGCTGGGTTCCCTATCTTGAAGTTGATGACTTGTCTGTCGCTGTCGATAATGCGCGAAAGCATGGCGCGAAAATCATCGCTGAAAATTTGAAAGGTCCTGCCGGTGATGCCAGCTTTATCCGCGATCCGGGTGGCGCACCATTGGCCCTGTGGAAGCGCGCACCAGGCGTTTAGGGGCTGAGCGATGACCAAAATTGTCCTGTCTGCTGTGGGATATGTCGCGGTCGTTTTTCCACTCGCGTTTGGCTGGCATCTGGGACTCTTCAAAGAGAAATACCGAACGTTTGGCTATTTCGAGGGGGAGCCAAATGTCCTTCTAGGCTTGGCAACGATAGTCATTCAAGGTCTGGCTTTGGCAGTGATCTATCCGCTGTTTCATACCGGCAGTGCTGGTTTCGTGCGAGCCTTTCAGTTTGCTGGCCTCATGGGGCTGTTTTTCTGGACCTCACATGTTTTGGCTCTGGTTGCGAAACAGAATTCGCCAAACGCGGGTAGCTTCATCGTTATGGAAACCGGGTATCTCATCATGCACTTCAGCCTTTTCGCTCTGGTGCTTGGCCTGATCTATCGAGGCATCGAATAAGAATGCCGTGTTTATGTATCTCATATGGGGTGGCACCGCTTGAGGCCGCCTGGGGCAGTTGAGCTGCCCCAAGTTTTTCCTCGGCATTCAGCAATCGAGCAGTTGATGCGCCACGCGGCAAATAACCGGAAACTAACAATTTGACCCAACAAACAATTCTTCTTCGGTGGGGCATTCAAGTTTGTGCAGCAACGGAAGATCCAAGCGCAACCGTAGTTAGCACACAAAAGCAGCGCAGACGCCAAGCTCTGAAAGTATGGGTTGAAATTCGCAAACGATAATGCACTTAATACTAGTATCGAAACGCTCCTGAGTTGATTGGCAGGCCAGAAATCGACTTGAGAGTGGATGCGCACCGCTAGCTGCGCAAACTTATGGGCAAATCGTGCAAGATTATACGCAAATGCCGCGCAAGATTATGGGCGAGCACACTCGAATTTCCTGAATGAAATCAATGATAGGAACGCAGCGTTATGAGAACACCTACAACAATTGTAGGTATGCGCATAGTATTGAAATTTGCGCATAACATTGCGTGATTTGCCCAAAGTTTTGCGCAAACCTCAACCAAGAGCGGAACTACAACGCCAAATAGATCGCGAAAAGGTAGTCTGATTATGAGCCAGACAGTTTTGCGGAGAAGGCCAATAAAACGCGTAAGCTTAAAGTCTTTCCATGGAACCGGTCATAGCCGGTCTCAATTCGGGTAGTTGGTGAGGAGGCAGTCGTTCCCTGCACATGCCACAGCAACCATTCCGTTAGTGAAGGCGCTCATTCACGAACAAGAGGTCAAGGTTTCTCGTACCGCAGCCCACCCGAGTGTCGGCTATGCGCAGAAAGTGGACTTTGCAAAGTTTGTCGACGTGCATCTTCCTGACACCAATCTCGCTACCAAGTGCTGCTGCGGCTTCCTCCAATAGCTCATTGAATCAGGCTGTAGGAACAACTTTGGTACGAGCGGGCAAGCTAAGATTTTGAACAAGTTCTCAGAGGCATGACGGCAACGGCGACTTCGATGCCGTCTGTGATTTCAAAAGCGCTAATGGCCGCCTTGCTATCTAAAACTGTGATTTCGTGATATCCTGATACCGCCTTGGGGGGCTACTATGGGCGATTTCTTTTGGATTGGAACAGCAATCGGCGCCGCGACTGGGCTGCTTAATATGTTGTTCATTTTGCGTTCTCGCCTCAGTCAGACCGGGTTAAATCAAGCCAAGACAATTTGGCAAGGCCCGTGGGTATGGGCGCTTTGGACTGTGTTCGGTGCTTATGTTCTGGCGCTCTGGCTTCTGGGCGTCGTTCTCTTGGGCTTATCGCGAATTTTGCGACGGGGAAGTGAGGCATGATAGTAGGGGAAGTCAAAACCGCCGCTATCATTGGTGCGGGGGTTTCTGGGCTTGCCACTGCAAAATGCCTGACGAGGGTTGGCATCCACTGCAAGATTTTTGATCGCAACCCGTACCTAGGCGGCGTCTGGGCGGATGGTTACCACGATTTTGGCGTTCAGGTGCAAAAGGATCTGTACGAGTTCCCGGATTTTCCGCTTTCCGAAGAAGCGTCTCATTTCACTCCGGGGCCGGTCTTTCGAGAGTATCTGGAGGATTATTGTGATCATTTCGGTATACGAGAGTGCCTACGGTTAGGCACCCGCGTCACCATGATTGAGCGTAAAGGTGACCGGTGGTCACTAGAGGTTGTTGGTTCCGAAAGTTCTAAAAGTATTGAGGCCGATCTAGTTGTCGTTGCAGGTCGTGTGCTCCTACCGGGTGCTGAGGCCATCCGAAGCGATATCGATGCGCTCAAGTCCTGGAAACAATCCTGGATGCCAGAAGGGCCAGTACGTTCCGCCACACTTCTGCTTCACATGTGCCTCTATCACGATGAACTTCTACTCGACATGAGTGCGGACCCGCTTCGCAAACGCGGTATCCTAGCGCCAATTTCTGAACTGATTGTGCCTTATCGTGCGGCCGACTTTCGAGACGTGGTCTGAGGGATTTGTACACGAGCCCCTAATATCCTTTTGACACTCCTTTACAATGGATACGTGGGAGGATTTTTGTTTGGAACGACATCTGGCGGCCATACTCGCGGCTGACATTGTTGGCTATAGCGCGCTCGTCAGTGCTGACGAGGAAGCCACTTTGCACGCGTACAAGGGCCACTTTAGAGCGCTGGAGCCGCATGTCGGTTTGAATGGCGGGCGCCTGTTCAAGAAGACCGGTGACGGATTTCTTGCAGAGTTTCCCTCGGTTGTAGATGCGTTGGCTTGTGCCGAAACGATGCAGCGTCAGATGGTTGAGCGGAACGCCGCACGCGGACAAGGCCCGGAAATGCAATTCCGTATGGGAGTTCATTCGGGTGATGTTTTTGATGACGACGGTGACGTTCTTGGTGACGGCGTCAACATTGCAGCCCGGCTGGAAGGTCTGGCTCCTCCCGGAGGAATCATCGTTTCTGGGCGGGTTTACGAAGACGTTATAGGCAAAGTGGATGTTTCGTTCACCGAATTGGGGCCGCAATACCTGAAGAATATTGCGCGCCCTGTGACTGCCTACTTAGTACAGGCGGCATTCGCTACTTCGCCCCCGATAATTCAATCTCGCCCTGACAAACCTTCTGTGGCCGTATTGGCATTTGACAATCTATCGTCCGACGCAGAACAGGAATACTTCGCAGAGGGTATCACCGAAGACATTATCACGAGCTTATCCAGAGTGCCCTGGATATTTGTGGTCGCGCGTAACTCTTCTTTTTCTTACAAAGGGCTTTCGGTCGATGTGCGCCGCATCGGTCGCGAACTTGGTGTCCGCTATATACTGGAGGGATCTGTTCGTGGAACGGGAAACCGCCTGCGTGTTACTGGTCAGCTTGTTGATGCGGAAACCGGATCGCATGTCTGGGCGGATCGATACGATGGGAAGCTCGACGATATTTTTGACCTCCAGGACCAAATCACCGAAGCCGTCGTTGCTTCAATTGCGCCAGGCATTAGACAGGCTGAAATAGACCGTTCCGCGCACAAGCGCCCGGATACGCTGGGAGCATACGATCACTTCCTGCGAGCACAGGCCTTAATCTACAGGTTCAGTTTCGCTGAAGCGGACCACCACCTGTCAAAAGCCCTCTCGCTTTCAAGTGAGTATCCGTTGGCCAGCGCACTTCGAGGCTGGATCCGAACTTTGCTTTGGAACCCGGACACGCGCCCAAGCAAGGACCGATTTGATTACGCAGTTCAGTTGGCACATGAGACTCTGGAGGCATCGCACCTTGACCTGGAAGCGCAAGCATATGCCGGTTACGTACTCGCATTTCTGTCGGAAGACACGGACTACGGTTTGTCACTGGTGGACCAGGTCGTCGAGACAAGTCCAAACTGCGTTTCGGCCTGGGGCTCCAGTTGTTTGTTGCACGGCCTGATGGGTGAAGCACAGGTGGCGCATGCACATGCCAGGGAGGCCCTCCGGCTCAATCCGAATGACCCGCTGAATTACCGAGTCTACATGGGAATCAGCCTATCGCAAATTGCAGAAGAGAACTGGCGCGACCTCAAGGAAACCGCACAAAAGATGCGTGCATTTCATAATACAGTGACTGTATTTCGCCTAAACGAACTTGTCGCGGAGATGGCTCTCGGTAATGCGGTTCGAGCTAAAGAACTCGCACGCATTCACATGTCGCGGGAACCCGATTTTAGCGTTTCAATGTTCCGGGATATGCGCGCTCGTATCTCTATCGCAAAGCCGAAGATCTATGACGCCTACTACACGATGCTGGCAGCCGCAGGCATTCCTAATTAACGCCACCAATTGTAGACCAGCCGCCAGTGATCGAAAGTGAGCATCCCGTGGAGGCGCAATTTGCTATTGTTGGTGGGATGTCCGCACCCGCAGCAACCAGATGGTTCGACAATGACCGGTAAGGGCTCACAGCGGTCATCTGACATATTAAGTAGGACATTGATCCGGTTCTAACAGGCCCAAAGGATTCTGTCGCAGGTTTTTAGATGGCAGAGCATCAGTGGAATTGGTGAGCAGTTTATCCTACCAGTTGGGGAATTGCTAAAACGTTCGGAATCCGGGCGTGAATTGACCTTTGCGGATCATGTTGACCAGTTCTATGCCTGCCAGGACAGATGCGGCTGATGCGAAAGATTTGAATCCCAGCATGGGTCTGATCCTTCGTTTGATGAAATGGTGATCCTGTTCAATGATGTTATTGAGGTATTTCCGCCTGACCATGTCGATCGGGATCGGGCAACCAAAGCTCTTGAGCATCTTGTTGATTGCCTTGATGCCAGCTGTGTTGGCACCACTTTTGTCGATGACGATCTTGTGCGGTAGACCGTTCACCTCAAGCGCGCGGGCGAAGATCTTCGTCGCCGCGGCTTTATTCCGGCGCTCAGACAACATGAAATCCAGGGTCTTGCCGTGTTTGTCGATCGCTCGGTAAAGATAAACCCAGTCGCCCTTCACTTTCACATATGTTTCATCCATGCGCCACGAACGGTCTGCGGGACGCTTTCTATACCGCGCTGCTTCACCAATGAGGCCTGCATATCGACTGACCCAGCGGTTTAGCGTTACATGATCCAGATCAACACCACGTTCCGACATGATTTCTTCCAGATCCCGGTATGAAACACCGTAGCGCAGGTAGAAGAAAACCGCGTGCAAGATCACGTCCTTCGGAAAATGCGTGCCCTTAAATGTGATCGTCACGGCCTGCTCCTGTCATGTTCTAGTGCGCGCTACCAGAAATGCACTCGACCTGACAGGTAAGGGCGAAGTTTGCGACAGAACCCGAATCGCCTCTTCGGACCCATCCGGGCCGTACGCCGCGATACGGTCGAAAAACTGATATTGCTCCTTTTATGTTCGATCGGCGCGACCTGGACTTGTCGAGGTTTGCAGGCGATGAATGCGAAGGTGGTAGCACACCACGTTCAGCAATGGATGTTCGATTATTGCACATGTCGATGCTTGCCCGATGGCAATAAGCGGCCCAATCCCTGTTGCCGTCATCAGGCGACGCGCCATTTCATTGTCTCGCGCATGATGTACTATCTCCGTATCAAGTCGCTTATCCGGCTGTTAAACGGGTCAGCATTTCTATTAGCCCCTTCACGCAAGACTGCGCCGCTTCCAGTATCGCGGTCTCATAATCTTCTACTATCTCGACCAGCTTGCGGCTGTTGCCAACCCGCCGCGGAGCTACGTGACCCAGTTCTTTGCGGTGGTCCTGCAGGGCATTGATCAGTTGTGGGCGTTACCGAACCACAAGCTCAGGGGTCCGAAACACGATCGCCGCCGCTTATGCCTCTTCGCTCTTTACAGGGACACACTGCATCGTTTTTTTGTCGCTTCACAAACGGTCTCACATACAGTCGAGGATTAAGCCTGACATCACGACCCAGTCGCCACCCAACACCTCGGTAACCAGGCAAAAACTCAAGGACTTGACCTCTACGTAATCTCCTCTGAAAAACTGCGTGACTCGTCGGATCCATTTCGTGCACCCGGGAAATGTTCTTCTCCAAGTCCGGGCCAATCACGGTATCCGCTTCCTTAGATGCCTCCATTCAGGTCGTCTGCAAACCCGCCATGACACATCAAGGCCAGCTGGGGCGTCTACACCTTCAGTGCCACCGATGGTTCGGCTTGTAAGTAAATGTTTGATTTACATTATGTCAAAAAACTATGGATTGATTTCAAGTTCCGCTTGCGCGACAGAAGGATGAAATCTTCAGAAAGCGAAATCAATCATGTCCATCCATGCCAGGATAGCGGATGATCTGATTGCCAATCAGATCGAGTTCGTGACCACGGTACCCTGTAAGCAACTCGCCGGAGTTATCGAAGAAATCGATGTGCGCGCCGAAATCCACCACGTTCCTTCTAACAAGGAGGACGAGGGTATGGGGCTCTGCGCGGGTGCGTGGATGGGCGGCAAACGCCCGGCTATAATCATGCAGAACACTGCCATCGGTGTGACGATCAACACACTGGCAACGCTAATTCAGTTCTATCGTATGCCTTTGCCGATGCTGATCTCTTATCGTGGCGAGTTACGGGAACCGGTTGCATGTCAGGTTGAGATGGCGGTGCACACCAAGGCCTTGCTAGCCCAGCTCAACATCCCGACCTATCACTTCCACAAACAGTCCGATATCGAAGAACTCGACATGATCCTGAAATACACTTTCATGTGCAACAAGCCGGTTGCGATCCTGACCGATGCCAATTTCTGGGGAGGCTACGGCGACCAATGATCCGTTCTGAAGTTCTAAAGAGAATTGCACCGATCCTCAGCGATCAACTGGTTGTCTGCAACATCGGCATTCCCAGCCAGGAACTGCATGCCATCGACGACCAGCCGACCAACTTTTACATGCTGGGCACGATGGGATTGGCTTCATCCATTGGTCTTGGATTGGCGTTGTCACAGCCGAAAACGGTCATCGTGATTGACGGCGACGGTTCGGTCCTGACCAATCTGGGCACGTTGCCGACCATCGCGAACAATGTGGCGGACAACTACATCCTACTGATCGTGGACAATGGTTCTTACGGCTCCACCGGGGACCAGCCAACCTATGCGGGCCAAAAGACCTCGCTGGCGGCCGTGGCGCAGGCTTGTGGCTGCGAGAATGTGGTCGAGTGCCGGGCCGAAGATACCGGGGCCGCCCTGCAGGCGGCACTGGATAGCTGCAAAATGACAGTCATCGTCTGTAAATGCGAAAGCGGGAATGCCAAGATGCCGGTAATCACCATGGACCCGGTAATCATCCGCGACCGCTTCATGAAGGCGGTTCAGGCTTGATCTCAAACTCTTGCGGGATAGCCAACGGCATTCCCCAACCATCCTCCCACGGAGACACCGGCCATGGCCGAACGCATAGTCATTTCCGAATTTATGGATGAGGCTTCGGTCGCTGATCTCGCCTCGGATCATGACGTTCTCTATGATCCTTTTCTGGTAGATGATCCGCAGCGCCTGCATCGGGAGTTGGGGACTGCTGCAGCTTTGATTGTCCGGAACCGGACCCGCGTGAATCAGGCTTTGCTGGAGGCCGCACCCGGCCTGAAATGCGTCGGTCGGCTTGGAGTCGGTCTCGATAATATCGATCTGGAAGGTTGCAGGGAACGTGGGGTCACCGTGCATCCCGCAAGCGGTGCCAACGATAGCTCGGTTGCCGAATACGTCATCACCAGCGCTCTGGTGTTGTTGCGCGGGGCTTATCTGGGCAATGCCCGGATGGTATCTGGCACCTGGCCCCGGCAGGAGATGGCCGGACGAGAAGCCAATGGAAAGGTTCTAGGGTTGGTTGGCTTCGGATCGATCGCACGAGAGACGGCACGGCTGGCGAGGGCGATAGGATTGAAAGTTGTCGCAATGGATCCGTTCCTCATGGCCAATGACCCGGTCTGGAACGGTGTGATCCGGCAGGATTCATTGAAAGAACTGTTGGCGGTAAGCGATGCGCTCAGCCTGCATGTTCCTTTGACGGACCAGACACGGCATATGATTGACCGCAAAGCAATTGCGGCGATGCGAACCGGTTCAGTTCTGATCAACACCGCGCGGGGTGGGGTCGTTGACGAGGCCGCCGTGATCAGGGCGCTGAAAGCAGGCCATCTTAGCGGGGCGGCGCTGGACGTATTCGAAATTGAACCGTTGACAGAGGCGGCGGCCGGTTTTTTTCAAGATGTGCCCAACTTGATCCTGACGCCTCATATCGGTGGGGTGACTGAGGAATCTAACATACGGGCGAGCGCAGTAACGGCACGAAATGTCCGAAATGCTCTGGCGAGGTGACATTCACACCCATCGGGACGCGCAACGCCTTGCCCGCAAGCGGTTGCCATGGATGGTCTTTGACTACATGGAAGGGGCCGCCGGGACCGAGCTTGGTGTCTCGCGAAACCGTCAATCTCTGGATCGGGTTCTGCTGGCCCCGCGCGTATTGCGGGACGTACAACACCGCAGTCTGGCCGTCCCAGTTTTTGGAACTGAACGCAGCTTGCCCTTTGGTATAAGCCCCATGGGGATGTGCAATCTGGCGGCGCCTGGCGCCGATCTGATGTTGGCGCGGCTATCCGCGCGGCATCAGTTGCCGCATGGCGTGTCAACGCTGGCCTCTACCAGCCTTGAGCGCATACAGGAGGTTGCCGAGGGGTATGCGTGGCTGCAACTCTACTATGGTGAAGACTCCTGGCGACTGGTCCCCCGCGCGCAAGCGGCCGGTTACGATACCATCATTCTGACCGTTGACGTCCCTGAGGTTGGTCGCCGACCGCGAGATCTGAAAAACGGATTCAGGATGCCATTCCGCATCGGCCCGCGTCAGTTCCTCGATTTCGCACTACATCCCCGCTGGTCACTGTCCGTGTTGTTCAAAGGCAAACCGACGCTCGCCAATTTCGGTGGACAGTTCGGGGATTTTGACCGCGAGGCAAGCCGGGCCGCTGCCGATTGGGACTATCTGAAACGACTGCGACAGGAGTGGCCTGGCAAACTGGTAGTCAAAGGGGTAATGGATCCTGGCGATGCCCTTACGCTGCGCGACGAAGGCGTTGATGCTGTGCAGGTTTCCAACCATGGCGGGCGTCAATTGGAATGTGCGCCAGGAGCAATTGATGCATTGTGTCGGGTTCGCGAAGCTGTTGGTCCTGATTATCCGGTGTTCTTCGATAGCGGAGTTCGGTCAGGTGAGGATATCGTCAAAGCATATGCTGTAGGGGCTGATTATGTCTTCCTCGGGCGTCCACTGCTTTATGCCATTGCCGGGGCGGGTGAGGCTGGTTTGGTACAGTATTGCGAGGCTCTGCAAGCTGAGATGCACCAGGTCCTGGCGCAGATTGGCATCTGCTCGTTATCCGAAATCGGTCAACCTAACCTTTCTGTCTTGTGACCGTCGCAGTGACTGCGTCATGAAGCCCATCCACGAGCTTTGTTTTGGCGCAATCAGCGCGGGTCATAATGCCTAACTGCCGCTCCATCCCATTTGCATCGAGTGGAAGGCGGCGCAGCGCCGAGAAAACCGTGTCCGGCACGCAGATATCTGGAACAACGGATACGCCAAGATTATGCGCTACCATGCTGGACAGAGATTCCAGCGAATCCATTTCCATCGAAACCTGAACTGACAACCCCGATTTTGCCAACCACCGGTCCACGAGCTGCCCGACCGCAGCCCGACGGGTGTGGCGGATGAATGGCATGTTCCGCAATATCCGGCGCGGATCCGTCTCGGTAATTTCCTTGGCCGTGATCAGGACTAGCGGTTCGGCCGCAAAGCGGCGCCAGACCAGTTCCGGCCCTAGCGGTCCGGATACGCTAAGAATAGCGGCGTCCAGCGCGTTGCGTTCGACCTGTTCCACAAGGTCTCCGGACAGACCAGGCACCACGCGCACGTGGATTTGCGGATATAGCTCCATCAGGTGCTTGAGCGCTCTGGGTACCAACTCGCGAATGGTCGAAGGAACGGCACCTAGCGTCAGCTCACCGTACAGACGAGCTTCGCCGACCAGGTCGTCGACCAGATCGTCATAGGCCAGCAGGACCGCTCGGGCGCGGGGGATCAATGCCAGCCCGGTTGCATTGAGTTTCGGCGACTTCTGGCTGCGGTCGAACAGTTCGGTTCGCAACAGGTCCTCAAGTCGGCGCATCTGCTGACCAACGGCGGCGTGGGTGACACAAACCTGATCTGCGGCTCCAGAAAAACTGCCGCGCTCGGCCACGGCGACAAGCGTGCGAAGCAAGATCAGCGACATCGTTCAGACCTCTTACTTGGGCTGACCATCAAACATCTCCCGGTGCTGCCGGGGCCGCGTTGGTCGCAAAATAGTCCTGACAATTGTCGATAAAGGCCTGTGTTGATATTGCCAAGTTGCTTTTGCCCGTCGCTCGGGTATCCAGTGTTAACGATTTGGATGCCTCGCCTGAAAGGCTTTCGCTGTCCTTGAGAATTTATCGCTAACACTGTCTGGGCCTATCACCAGTTCAACATGAGCACTGCCGACGTCAAAGACCTGCTTGCAGAACGGGGTGTGATTTCCATCAGGGAAGTGATCGGACTCAGGTGCTACCGCTTTGGCCGGCGTTTTCCCAGACTGCATCAGGCGCGACCGGCCCGTACCGCGCGAGAAAATGGTACTTCAATGAGATGGTTATCTTGATCTGCGATAAGAGATATGGCTATGGCTGGTCATCGAAACGGATAAGAACGTGTCGGATATCCTCGGAAAATCCAGAGAATATGTCCCGGCGACAAAGCGCTTTCTGAACCGGTTGGTCCTGCTTTTTAGCCAACTCCGTGTTGGGATAACGGACAAACTGCGTAGCTTTATCAAACCATTAAAGGCACTGTCACCCACCACGGATCATCGGGTTCAAAAAGAGTTTTAGCAACTCAGTTGAGGTTTCGCACAGGTACCTTGAAAACAAAATGATTCCTGGTCGCTTCAAATTTTCGTGGCAAGACCCAAAGTTCCTCACCGTTCACGATCAGGTCGATCTAATCTTTCACCCTCGTCGCTATAAATTTTCCGCTGTCATATTTCGCTAAACCCGATCAGATGTTTTTTAGCCTGTGGGCAGACTACACCTTGGAAATGGCGGCTAGGTCGCCGTTCAATCGGTTTAATAGCACAAAGCTTAAATAACTTGGCGATACCATCCCACCTCATTTGCCCTTCTCCACCATTTCTACAAAGCCGACTGCTGCAGGGGAAGACGTTGCATGGGGATGCACAGCGAGGCCGACGGTGCGCTTTCTGGCCGGATTTGGTGATTTGTCCGCTTTTAGAGATTTTGTGCCAGTTGGCCACCTGATCTAAGAGAGGATCTGGCTCACACTGTTGGCTTGATTATGCTGCGGAATAGCTGTGAAGCAGGCGCCGGGTTTCGATGGCCCTTCGTTCGATCCTTTCTCTTTGTTTCAGAATGACTTGGCCGCGCCCGAAGAAGACGTCAGCGGGAATTATTGCTATCGACAAGAGTGGTGCGAACACTGTGGGAATCAAAGCAGTCAACAAAATGCTAAAGGGCTTTGGCTGCCCGACCCCGATTCAGATGATCCGGCGGAAACTTTTCAATAACTTGGTTGAGCAAGATCACCGCTTTATCAAACGACGGATACGGCCGGTACATGGCTTTAAGTCCTTTGTTCCCGTATCCGCGACGTTGGATGGATTCGAAGTAACTCAGATGGTCTGTAAAGGCCAGATCGGAGGCCGAGTCTGTCCGTTCGAGCAGTTTGCTCAGTTGGCGGCTTGAGACCTAAAACCTTTCCGCGAAGTTCCTTCTTCAGGTATATTGCGGTGGATCCCCATCACCGACAAACAAGCCGGATCACTTAGTTGAGGCAAATGGGTTCGTTATCACGCGGTGTGATTGGGCGGTTTCAGACCGGAAATAATCCAGACAACCGTCTATAAAGGCCTGCGTCAGCATTCTGAGCTGGCCGGGCAAATAACCGATAACAAGATCGAGCGTCCGATCCGGCGGATCTTTTAATGGAATGCAGCTGATCTCCGAACCATAATAAGTCAAATTGACATTGGGCCGCATGTTCAGAACCGAATACCCCACTCCCGCAGCCACCAGAGAACGGACAGCTTCTACGCTGGAGGCCCCGACAATTACGTTCGGACTTACGCCAAATCGCTTCAACATCGAAGTATAATATTCAAGTGTGGCTGGTAGATTCAGAATAATGAAATTCTCGCCATCCAATTCGGAAAACCGGACGCTTTCGTTTGAGGAGAACCTGCTGATCTTGGGGGCCACCAAATAGGGTGGAATCGACAAAAGCGGTTGCCACGAAATTTCGGGGCGAACTGCATAATCTTGAAAGATGGCCACATCGAATGAACCGTCAAGGAGACCGTTTTGGGCTTGCTCGTTATTGCAGTCTACCAGGTCGATCTGAACGCCATCGCTTTGTTGAAGAAGGGGACGGATGATTGATGGCAAAAAGGCAGGGCCGACAGGTGCAAAATACCCGACCTTCAGATTGCCGCGAAATGGTGCGCCCAACCTATCATTACCACTTGAGAAAAGATCGAATTCCTCAAGTAGGCGCTTGGCCCTGGCCAGAACCTCGCGCCCAGCCGGCGTCATTGTGATCCCCTTGGCGCGCTGACGGAAAATGAGCTGGGTGCCGAACTCTTCTTCGAGGGTCGAGATCGCAACAGAAATGGCAGAGTTGGAAATCCTAAGTTGATGGGCTGCTTTTGTCAGACTGCCCAGCTCACATGCGGTGGTGAAGTAGCGTATGGCCTTAATGGATACATTCATCGGATTTTTCGACATTAATTCGCAGTTTTATACATTTTTCTAAATAGCTTGTCGAGTGCTAGAAGCTTCAAAGAAGATCAGCGGCTACATCCAGGAGGTTGTCGTGGCAACAGAACCTAATAACACTTTGTCCAGGTTGGATGCTAAGCATCATATCCATGGCAATACGGACCCCCATCAGGTGGCCGAGAACGGTGCGATGATCGTGACCGGTGGGCGGGGCATCCGCATCACCGACGATAACGGCGACAGCTATATTGAAGGGCTGGCAGGGCTTTGGTGCGCCTCGCTAGGCTTTAATGAGGAGCGCTTGGTCAAAGCGGCCGAAATGCAGATGCGCGAGTTACCGTATTATCACGGCTTTTTTGGGCGCGCACCGGTGCCGACGGTCAAGTTGGCGCAGCGGCTGGCTGAGATCACACCCAATGGCATTGAGAAGTTTTTTTTCGCCTGCTCAGGATCGGAAGCGATTGATACTGCGATCAAGATGATCTGGTACTACAACAACGCAATCGGGCGGCCGAAGAAAAAGAAGATGATCTCGCGCCTGAACTCCTATCACGGTGTGACCGTTGCGGGGGCCAGCATGACTCGGATTAAGATCAATCAGGACGGATTCGACATTCCCATTGATGGTTTTCTTCAAGTGTCCTGCCCGCATTATTATCGTTTTGGCAAGGACGGCGAGACCGAAGAAGAGTTCTCGGCGCGTCTGGCAGCAGAGCTGGAACAGACCATCCTGGAAGAAGGCCCCGATACGATTGCGGCATTCTTTGCCGAACCAGTGCAGGGTGCGGGCGGTGTAATACCTCCTTCGAAAGGGTATTTCGACCTGATCCAGCCGATTCTTAAGAAATATGACATCCTGCTGGTCGTGGACGAGGTGATCTGTGGTTTTGGTCGCACCGGCAATATGTTCGGTGCGAACACCTACGGGTTGAAGCCCGATCTGATGACCATGGCCAAGAGCCTGTCGGCCGGCTATCAGCCGATCTCGGCCGTGGGTGTGACCAACGAGGTTTTCGAAGGTATCGAAAAGCTTGCGGGCGAGAAGGGCGTCTTTGGCCACGGCTTTACCTATGGCGGCCATCCGGTGGCGGCGGCGGTGGCGCTGGAAACTCTGAAAATCTATCGCGAGCGTGACACCATCGGTCATGTACAGCGCGTCGCGCCCAAATTTCAAACCCGCCTGAAGGCACTGTCGGATCACCCGCTGGTGGGGGAGACGCGCGGCGTCGGCCTGCTGGGCGCCGTCGAAATGGTGGCCAACAAGAAGACCAAGGACAAATTCGACCCCGCCATGGGCATGGGGGCCAGGGTTTTTTCCGAGACCAGGAAGAACGGCCTTTTGTTCCGCAATGCTGGTGACACGCTTTTGTTCTCGCCGCCGCTGATCATCAATGAAAGCGAGATCGACGAGCTGTTCGACATTCTTGAAAATGCGTTGAACACCGTTGCGGCGCAGGCATTGGCTTAATCCAAACCCTGACTGGAGGGACAGAATGAACCAAGACGTCAAACTGTTTATCGACGGAGCTTGGGTGGATGCTTCGGACGGCGGCACTCAGGATTTGGTGAATCCTTCGAACGGAGAGCTGATCGGCCAGGTCGCCGTCGCCACACCCGACGATATCGAGCGCGCGCTGCACGCTGCAAAAAAGGGGTTCGCCATCTGGCGCAAGACCTCGGCCTGGGACCGGGCGGCGGTCCTGCGCAAGGCGGCGCAATTGATCGACGCGCGTCAGGAAGAGATGGCGCGGCTGTTGACGCGCGAGCAGGGCAAGCCCCTGGCCGAAGCACGCGGCGAGTTGAGCCGCTGCGCTGAGACCTTCGAATGGTGCGCCGCCGAGGCAATCCGGTCCTATGGGCGGGTCTATCCGCAGCGCGCCGCCTCGAGCCGTCAGATGACGGTGAAGGAACCGGTTGGTCCGGTTGCCGCCTTTACCCCGTGGAATTTCCCGGTGGTGCTGAGCTGCCGAAAATTGGCAGCGGCCCTGGGGGCGGGATGCTCGATTATTCTCAACCCCGCAGATGAGGCCCCAAGCGGGGTGTCGGGCGTCATTCAGGCTCTCCACGAGGCGGGTGTGCCCGCTGGTGTTATTGGCCAGTTGACAGGCAACCCGGCGCAACTGTCGGAAACGCAGGTCAATTCTCCGGTCATCGCAAAGGTCTCTCTGACCGGTTCAATCCGGGTGGGCAAACTACTAAGTTCGATGGCTGGGGCGCAGTTGAAACCGGTGACGATGGAACTGGGTGGCCACGCGCCGGTCGTGGTGTTCGACGATGCCAATATCCAACGCGCCGCCGCCCTGACCGCCGGATTCAAATACCGCAACGCCGGGCAGGTCTGCCTGGGCGTCAGTCGCATCTACGTGCAGGAAGGCTGCTTCGAGCAATTCTATGAAGCTTTCGCCAAACATGTCGAGGCAATTCGCATGGGTGACGGGATGGACCCGGAAACCACCATGGGACCGATGGCTAATGAACGCCGCGTCGAGGCAATGGAGCAGATCGTGGCGGATGCAATCGCGCAAGGAGCAACGGTCACCCATGGCGGCAAGCGCGGCGCACAGGGCTGCTATTTCGAGCCGACACTGCTGCGCGACGTGCCTGACAACTCGGTCCTGATGACCGAGGAGCCGTTCGGCCCGGTCGCACCTGTCGTGTCCTTCAGCACCTATGACGAGGTTGTCGAGCGCGCCAACGCATTGCCCTATGGGCTAGCCGCTTATGCGTTCACCAGTTCGCTGAAGACTGCAACCGATATCGCCGACGATTTCGAGGCGGGCTGGGTCGGCGTTAACGAATTCACTCCTGCCCTGGCCGAGGCGCCGTTCTGCGGGTTCAAAGACAGCGGGTTGGGTGCTGAAGGTGGCCCGGAAGGGTTTGACGCCTATTTGACAACGAAATTCGTTAGCCAGCTTGGCCTGTAATCTCCCAAACTTGTCCCCGCAGCACCGGTTGCGGGGATTTTTTTGGCCCCTGAGACACCGGCGGCTATCCGAGTTATGCGGATTTCTGTTGAAACGTTGAATTTCACCAACCGGCAGGCAAACTCTACTTCATCGGTTTTTCGAAACAAAATTAGCGATATTTTGTTTTTTTTATTTGTTTTGACGCGGTGCTAAGGTTTTTGCGCATTCAAATGCGCGGGCGGTTCACGTCTGGATCCCGCCTATCCAACAAGGGAGAAGAAAATGAAGAAGATAGTTTGCGGCGTGCTGACCTCGGCGCTGACGATTTGCACAGCGGTAAATACCGCCCTTGCCGCAGATGAGATCACGGTGGCTTACTTCTTGGAATGGCCGATGCCTTTCCAATATGCGAAGGTCAACGGAACCTATGAGGAAGAGCTTGGTGTCAAGATCAACTGGGTTTCCTTCGATACCGGAACTGCAATGTCGGCGGCGATGGCATCAGGTGACGTGCAGATTGCCGTTAGCCAAGGTGTACCGCCCTTCGTGGTGACCACTTCGGCAGGTCAAGACCTGCAGATCGTTGATGTGGCGGTCAGCTATTCCGACAATGACAACTGCGTTGCGGCCGAAGCGCTGGAAATCGACAGGGACAACGTCGAGGAACTTAACGGCAAGAAAGTCGGTGTGCCGATCGGAACCGCGGCCCATTTCGGCTTCTTGTCGCAGATGGCGCACTTCGGAGTTGATGTCAGCACAATGGAAATCGTCGACATGGCACCGGCCGACGGCGCCGCTGCTTTTGCCCAGGGTAATCTCGACATGGTTTGCGGTTGGGGCGGAGCGCTGCGACGGATGATGGAGCACGGGAACATCCTTCTGACCGGCGCAGAAAAGGAAGAGCTGGGTATCCTGGTGTTTGACGTCACCAGCGCCCCAGCAAGCTTTATCGAGGCGGAAGGCGACTTGCTATCCAAATTTCTGAAGGTCACCGCCGATGCTAACGAGCAGTGGAAATCTGGCTCCAAGAACGACGAAATGTTGCCGGTCATCGCCCAGGATGCCGGAATGGACGTCAGCGAAACCGAAGCGACAATGGCCACGTTCACCTTCCCATCCGTTGAAGAACAGCTTTCCGACAAATGGCTTGGCGGTGGCGCACAAAGCTTCATGAAGGGTGTCGCCGACGTCTTCGTGTCTGCGGGCAGCATTGAATCGGCTCTGAGTTCATATGATGCAGCGGTAAACTCTGGTCCGCTTTCTGCGTCGCAGGATTGAACTCGATCAAATCACTATGGCGATCGGCTCGTTTTCCCGGGCCGTTCCCATATTTCTGTTAGCAGGAAGGAAGCAGGATGTCGGGATTGGACATTAAAGACCTGTCCATGCGCTTTGATCTGCCCAATGGCACATCGGTTCAGGCGCTTCAGGATGTGTCGCTCAGCCTGAAGGACGGCGAGTTGTTGTCCGTTTTGGGGCCGTCGGGATGCGGTAAGACGACATTACTAAACATCGTTGCCGGATTCTTGGCGCCGACCTCGGGCACCATCGAAATGAATGGGCATTTGGTGAAAGGTCCGGATGCTGAGCGTGGCATGGTATTCCAAAAAGGCGCGCTGTTTGAATGGATGAGCGTGCGGGAAAACGTCGACTTCGGCCCGCTCATGAAGGGTATGGCAAAGGAAGAACGGGTCAAGATTTCGGACCATCTGTTGGAAATTGTCGGCTTGCAGGATTTCAAGGACAAGGCGGTCTACGAATTGTCCGGGGGGATGCAGCAGCGTGTCGCGCTGGCACGTTGTTTGGCCAATGAGCCGGATGTCATCCTGATGGATGAACCGCTGGGTGCGCTGGATGCGCTTACACGGGAAAAGATGCAGGGCCTGGTCCTGAAGCTTTGGAAAGAAACCAGCAAGACCATCATTTTAATTACCCACTCGGTCGAAGAAGCTTTGTTGCTAGGTGAGCGTCTGATCGTGATGGCGCCGCGACCTGGACGTATTCATCGCGAATACAATTTGCCTTTTGCTGAGAGGGGGGTGAACGCGGACTTGCGAGACGTCAAGAAGTCGGAAGGTTTCGCGGAAACTCGTGACGAAATCTTGTCGATGATCTGGGAGATGGAGGAGGAAATCATGGGGCGCACGGAGCAGGTTACATGATTGTACTACTGTTTTACCTGGGACTATTCGCGGGCGCTTTTTTCATCGTTCACTTCCTGCGAAAGGGGTTGGAGAACCGTCACGACTTCATCAGTCTAAAAACGG
Source organism: Ruegeria sp. HKCCD6426 (assembly GCF_057221115.1). Classification (NCBI taxonomy): domain Bacteria; kingdom Pseudomonadati; phylum Pseudomonadota; class Alphaproteobacteria; order Rhodobacterales; family Roseobacteraceae; genus Ruegeria; species Ruegeria sp. HKCCD6426. The sequence continues at coordinate 26,415 of NZ_JBWVBF010000006.1, forward strand.
TGACCTTTGGTGACGAAAGTGCCGTGCGGGCAGATCGGGCAGCGTCGATCATATCAATCATAGTGATCTTTGTGATCTGGGGGGCATTCACCGGATCGAAGATTAGCCCGATACACGTTCCAGGCCCGTTTGTTGGCGAGACTCAATTCACCTATACGGTAGAAGCCGCCGACGGTTCGACCGATGACGCTACAGTTTTCGTTCGCGTCCCGGAATTCGGTGGGGAGGTCGAAAAATTCGAAGCCGAACCGGGTTCGGGGGTTGCCAAGGATGATGCCATTGTTGCGGCCCCGGGGCGCGCGTCGACCATTCTGTTTGACAAAAATGACGAGGTCACGCGCAAGGAAGGAGCCAAGATCGTTGCTATCAACGGCAATCTTATCGGACCTGACACCACGGTCGATACGGGTGACGGCAAAGTCAGTCTGACCAAAAAGGGGGCGATAAGCTTTACCCCTAACCAGGGTTTGCAGATGAACCCGATCTGGTTGCCTGCGCCGGAAACAGTAGTATCCCGGTTCTTTGAGATCGCAAACGAAGGTTATCAGAACTTTTCTTTGTGGCAGCATCTAGGCTGGTCGCTCTTGCGGGTGGTAGCGGGTTTTGTGGCCGGCGCAGCGGTCGGCATCCCGCTTGGATACGCCATGGGTCTTTCGGGGTGGTTCCGCGGCTGGTTTGACCCGATCGTCGAATTCATGCGGCCGGTGCCACCGCTGGCCTTGATCCCGCTGGTGATTATCTGGTTCGGCATCTGGGAAACCGGCAAGATCGTTTTGCTGTTCTTGGCAGCGCTCTGGATCATGGCCATCGCCGCGCGGGCCGGTGTGTCGGGTGTGAACATCTCGAAAATCCACGCGGCTTATTCGCTCGGTGCTTCAAAATGGCAGATCATGCGATATGTGATCGTCCCGAACTCGCTGCCCGAGATCTTCACTGGAGCAAGGGTTGCAATGGGGGTCTGCTGGGGCACCGTGGTAGCGGCTGAACTGGTTGCCGCCCAAAAAGGCGCGGGCATGATGATCATCGCGGCCTCCAAGTTTCAGCTGACCGATATCGTCATCATGGGGATCATCCTGATCGGCATCATCGGCTATGGCATCGACATTCTTATGCGCAAAGCTGAAGACTATCTGGTGCCCTGGAAAGGAAAAAGCTGAGTTCTGGCCGGTTATTTCAAGAAAGCGCCCGGAGGAACCCCCGGGCTCTTTGCTGGTTTGGTGGTTGGGTCACAAACGTTCTGAAGGACCGAATATATCGAAAACCAAGAAGATCTAGGTGACTGCGCAAGGAATTGATAATCTACGTAGGTTGTCAGACCATTAAATGCCGCGCGTCACAAAAGGATTGATGTATTTTGGTGCGATTAGGCGCACCGAATGCCCCGGTGGTTTAAATTCTCGCCGCCAATAATGGCTCACGGAACAAACCTCCATCGCTACGGTGCACACCGGTAGTTCAGCAACGAACGATAGAAGTTTTTTTGCTGGAGATATCATCCGGCTGCTCGGCGCCCTAGACCGGATCGTGGACGGCGAGGATGAAGATCCGAGCTAAATGTTTAGGGATCTGCTACGTGACGCTAACAATGAGTTGGCCGAGCTGGACAAACGTAGCATTGGCTATGACCGACGGATCAGGAACCTCTTCCGTTCAAACGAGATGTGCCGACGCACCGGCAAGATTGAGCGGAGGGAAGGCCCGCTTGTTCTCGGCATCAGCAAACGTAGCGACCGATACCTGCGTACCTTGCTGACACACACGGCGCGCATGCTGATCTTAGAAAAGCAGAGGAACGGCGGATCCGAATATGAATGGATCAGACGGACGCGTGAACGGCAGTACCCGAACGTGGTTGCCGTGGCGCTGGCGAACAAGAACCCCAGGAAAGCCCGGTCAGCTTTATCCAGCGAGGAACCTTGTCATTCTGCCGTGGCGACCTGAAATTGCGGGGAAAACCGAACGAAGGAGATCGCGAGCAGGAGCATTGCGGCAATCTGCCAGGAGATGGAAAAGGGCCATGCCCGTTGCTTCTTGCGCTTGATGTGTGGACCGGCAGGGTTAGCACCGATGCCTTGGGGCGACGAGGGACAAGCAAGCGGAAATCCGTTGGGGCTCGCGGCAAAGACATATAGGGCTGTCTCAAGAAGCCGGATGTTCGTGGTGATGGAACAGGTCGATAGCGTCTTTGTAGGATTTGCGGCGAACGTTCGAAGAACCGGGCCGAATATCTCCTCCTTCCAGATCGTCATGTCCGAAGTGAAATCGACGATCGACGTCCCGCCGATGAAGTAGTTGGCCTCGAAACCTGATGCTTGTCACTGGAAACCGCGCCCATTGACGAGGGTGATGGCACCTTTCGCCTCTCCCTTTTGATGTGAACCGGTGACTCTCGCAGGATGCTTTGCCGTGATCAAAGGCCCATGTCAGAGGTTCGATCAGTTGTTCAGCGCGTTGATACGAGGTGTTAGTGTTTCGATCAGAGCATCCGCAACTTCGTTAGTAACAGGCACGACTACTGAGATGGCCGTTCAACGTTCACCGGCCTGACCGCGACAAATGCCTCCGCGCTCTTGCTTTCGTTCTCGTTCAGCGGTGCGCTCCAGCGAATTCGACGCCCTCTAACCCCCGTGTGACCTCACCCAAGGCGTTATCATGTTCTGCGGCCAGCTTTTCAGTCAGTCAGGAGATTTCGGTGTCCAAGTCGGAATAATTCGGGGTGAACGATCGCTGGAAAAGTTGCACGTGCCTAGTAACGAACTGGTACGCTCGAGGATTTTGCGCGGCCCCCTCCAAGCAAATAGTAGTGTTCGAAGTATTGCTGAGCGTAAGACAAACTTACAAGAAGTGTTACAATTAATCGCTTTTTGTTACCGTCGTTTACGATTAGCTATAATACACGTCAATAAACAACGCCAGATATCGATGGGGTGCGGAACGTGGCAGAAGCCAAAAAGAGTTTGAACGTCTCGGTCTGGCGCGGCGATTCAGAGGGTGGGGGCTATCAAGATTTCGAGGTGCCCACGCAAGATAGCCAAACGGTTCTGGACGTCGTTGCCTGGATTCAACAAAACAGTGATCCGTCTGTCTCGTATCGGTATGCGTGCAGGGTCGGGATGTGTGGATCCTGCGCCATGATGGTCAATGATGAACCGCGCTGGACCTGCCGAACCCATGTCAAAAAAGTTCTCAACGGGGACAGCATAAGGATTGCACCGCTGCGCAATTTACCTGTGATCAAGGATCTGGCAGCGGACATGGATCCTTTTTTCGACAAATGGGTCAAAGCTGGCGGGGTTTTTCACCCCACCCGAAACCGGCAGGAACCGGTCGAGGAAATCAGCCCGCAGGACGCGTCCCGCCAGAACGCCGATGCGGGTATCGAATGCATCAACTGCGCGGTCTGCTATGCGTCCTGCGATGTTGTGGCAGCAAACCCCGATTATCTGGGACCGGCGGCGCTCAACCGAGCGTGGACGCTGTTTAATGATGCCAAGGATGGCGCAAAGCAGCCCATTCTGGATGCCGTCAGCCAGAATGGCGGCTGCCATAACTGCCATTCGATGGGCAATTGCGCGCATTTCTGCCCGAATGAACTCAGCCCGATGAATTCGATTGCCGGGCTGAAACGCGCTACGACGCGCGCCTTCTTCCGGCGGGAGGACTGAACGATGCTGGGGTTGAAGCTCTATCTTTTGCAAAGGCTGTCGGCGCTAGTCATGGCGCCGCTGGTTCTGGTCCATATCATCGTCATGATCATCGCGATCCAAAACGGGCTGACTGCGGACGAAATTCTGTCGCGCACGCAGGGTAGTTTTGGCTGGGCGCTGTTTTACGGCACATTCGTCGTTGCTGTGGCCATCCATGCCGCCATTGGATTGCGTGTTATCGTGTTCGAGACATTCGGCCTTGGCAGCAGCACTCTGAACACGCTGACCTGGCTGATCTTTCTGGGCCTGTTTTTTATGGGTGCCCAAGCCGTCTGGTCGGTTACTTCGGGAGGCATAGCATGATCCGCCCGCATCGTTCGCACCCGTTGTGGTACGCTTTCTTTCTTCACAGGTTGTCCGGTCTGGTGCTGGCGCTGTTTCTGCCCGCGCATTTCTGGGTTTTGTCCCTTGCGCTGACCAATAAAGAGCGTCTGGATGGACTCTTCTATCTGACCGAAAATACCCTGGTCAAACTGGCCGAGTTCGGACTGGTGTTCCTGTTGGCTGTACATGTCTTTGGCGGATTGCGGTTGCTGGCGCTGGAGTTGCTGCCCTGGACCTCGCAACAGAAGACGCTCGCGGCGGCAGCGGTGGGCGTATCCATTCTGATTTCCGGAACCTTTTTCTTGCAGGCGGTGTAAGATATGCCACTTAAAAGCGATATCGACCGACACGACACGGACATCCTGATCCTTGGTACCGGCGGGGCGGGGTTGTTCGCGGCACTGCATGCCCAGCAATCGGCGCCTCAGGGGACGAAAATCACTATTGCGGTCAAAGGTCTGATCGGCAAATGCGGTTGCACGCGGATGGTTCAGGGCGGCTACAATGTGGCTCTAGGACCCGGTGATTCCGTCGAGCGCCACTTCATGGATACGATCGTGGGCGGGAAGTGGCTGCCCAATCAGGACATGGCGTGGAAGCTGTGCGAACAGGCGGTTGTCCGGGTGCGTGAGCTTGAAAACGAGGTTGGGTGTTTCTTTGACCGCAATACCGACGGATCACTGCATCACAAGGCGTTTGCAGGGCAAACCGCCGACCGCACGGTTCACAAGGGCGATCTGACCGGGATCGAAATCATCAACAGGCTGATGGAACAGGTCCTGTCGCGGCAGTTGGAAAAGCTGCAGGAACACCGTGCTATCGCGCTTATCCCGACGAAAGACGGAACAGCCCTATCCGGTGTTCTCTTCATCGACATGCGCACCGGCAGGTTCCGGTTCGTGCGGGCCAAAACGGTGCTGATGGCGACCGGCGGCGGGCCGACAATGTACAAGTATCACACGCCATCAGGCGACAAGACCATGGATGGTCTGGCCATGGCGCTGCGCGCAGGGTTGAAGCTGCGCGACATGGAGATGGTTCAGTTCCATCCGACCGGACTGTTGGGCGGTGAAGGCACCAAGATGACCGGCACCGTGTTGGAGGAAGGCCTGCGCGGCGCGGGCGGTCAGTTGCTGAACGGATCCGAGCAGCGGTTCATGTTCGACTATGACGAACGCGGCGAGCGGGCAACCCGCGATGTCGTGAGCCGTGGGATCTATGCCGAGATGCGCAAGAACAATTCGTCTCCGAATGGTGGCGTGTTCATTTCGATGTCGCATCTGGGGGTCGAAAACGTCCGAACCAAATTCACCGGCATGGTGAAACGCTGCGCCGACTGCGGGTTCGACCTGGCGGGCGGCAAGGTCGAAGTGGTTCCGACTGCGCATTACTTCATGGGCGGTGTGGTGGTCGATCCGGACACGCGGACAGAGATGGAGGGCCTGTACATTGCCGGTGAAGACGCCGGTGGCGCACATGGGTCGAACCGTCTGGGTGGCAACGGCGTTGCGAATTCGACCGTCTATGGCGGAGTGGCCGGAGACGTTATGGGTGCCGATATCCGCAGGATGGGTCCGCTGCGCGACCCCGACGAAGACCTGCTGACCGCCGAGTTGATCCGGGCGGAACACCCGTTTGCCAAGCCGGCGAGCAACATTCAGGCGCTTCGGACCAAACTTCAGGATGCCATGTGGGAAGACGTCGGTGTGATGCGTACGGAAACCGGGCTGAACCGCGGGCTGCAACGGATCGACGAGATCAGCGCAGAGTTGATGGAAAGTGGCGTCGCCGACGACAACCGCTCCTTCAACCTAACCTGGCATGACTGGCTGAACATGCGCAGCTTGTGCGACATCTCGGAAGTGATTACCGAAGCGGCGCTGGCCCGCGAAAACTCTCGCGGCGCCCATTTCCGCGAGGATTTCCCCGATCAGGGCGATTTGGAAACGTCATACTTTACCGTAGCCCGAAAATCAGGCGACGCGGTGAAGGTGGTACGTGAAGACGTGCAATTCACCATCGTGAAGCCGGGGGAAACCGTTCTATCCGAAGACGAACCCGAAACCCTGGTTGCGGCCCCGCCGGAACCACCTGAAAACCCGCAAGAGGCCGCACAATGATATCGATCGACCTCATCGAGAAAACTGCCGAAACCCTGATGGACAAAGCCGCTGTGGAAATCCCTGAGGATTACCTGTCCGGGCTCAAAACGGCAGCAGACACCGAGAGCGGTGATTTGGCTTCGTTTGTGCTGCAGGCGATGCTGGAAAACTACGAAGTCGCCAAGGAAGACGGGCGTGCCATGTGCGGCGACACTGGTACACCGCGTTGGTACGTCAAGATGAGCAATTCGGTCACGATTGACGGTGGTCCCATTGCCCTCGAGGCCGCCTTGAGGCGGGCGACAGCAAACCGCACCGTGGGCCTGCCTATGCGACCCAATCGCGTGCACCCGTTGTGGCGCACGGATCACGACAACAATGTGGGTATCGGAGCCCCTGAGATCGAATATGGCTTTGAGCCTGAACCCGACGGGGAATGGATCGACTTGATCACGGTGCATAAGGGCGGGCTGTTTGGGACGGACTACAGAATGCTGTTTCCGTCGGATGGCATTCAGGGGATCAAACGTTTCTATCTCGACAGTCTGGTCGCTTTCGGCAAACGCGGTCTGGCCTGTCAACCCGCCATCATCGGCATCGGTCTAGGCGGGTGCAAGGACACTTGCATGGTTCTGGGTAAACGCGCGGCCTGCCTGCGCACGGTTGGATCGCGCAACGCCGACCCGAAAATCGCAGAGCTCGAAGACGAGCTGAAGGAAATGGGCAACAATATCGGCATGGGCGCAATGGGCTTTGTCGGAAAGAACATGGTCATCGAATGCAATATCGAGGTCGGCTACTGCCATACCGGCGGCATGCAGATGAGCGTTCATGCCTTTTGCCTCAGTTCGCGCCGCGCCGTTGCGCGCATCTGGTCCGACGGGCGGGTCGAGTATCGCACGGACCCCGATTGGTTCACCAACTATCAACGCAGGGAGACTGTGGAATGGGAAGGCCTGCAAAGCCACGCGAAATCCGCCTGAGTACGACGCCGTCCCGGGAAGACCTGGCCGCGTTGCGGCTGGGCGATATCGTCTATCTCGACGGGTTGATCTATACGGCGCGCGAAGGCGTTTATATCCGCGCACTGGAAAAGAAGGCGAATATTCCAATGCAGCTGCCACAGGCGAGCGCAGCCAATTTTCATTGCTCGCCAGCGGCATCGATCAACCCCGACGGCACGTTCAACCTGGGCGCGGTAACGGCCACGGCCTCGTTCCGGTTTGCAAAATGGCTGAGCGAGTGGATGGACAAATCCGGCGCCCGGATCATCATCGGCAAGGGCGGCATGACGCGCCAGCACTATCAGGACATCTTTGTCCCGCATGGCGCGATCTACCTCAGCACTGTCGGCTACGGCACCGGCGCCCTGCTGGGCCGCGGCGTAAAGCGTGTTGTCGATATCCACTGGGAAAAGGAAGTGGGCCTTGCTCAGGCGATGTGGGTGCTGGAGGCCGAAAAGATGGGGCCGTTCATCGTTGCATCCGACATGGACGGCAATTGCTTGTTTGAACGCGAAAACGAGAAGATCGCGGAAAACCTTGCGGCGGTTTACGAGGGAACGAAACCAGCCGTGCTGAAGCGTTTCGGCGAAACAGACGATCGTAAAGACGAACTGATCGGATGACCGTCATTTCAGGCCTGAAGGTCACCCGGGAAACACGAACACTATTTCCCGGGCTACTCATCGCGTTGGTTGTCGGCATGGCCGCCAAATTCCTGTCCGAGCATTACGGCGCGCCAGTCATGCTGCTGGCATTGCTATTGGGTATCGCGTTCAGCTTTTTGAGCGAAGATGACACACGCTGCGCGCCGGGGATCGAGTTTGCTGCAAAAAAGGTTCTGCGCTTTGGCGTCGCCCTTCTGGGGCTCGGCATCACGGTGCAACAGGTCATCGCATTGGGCGGCGGTGTTGTCGCTATTACCATCGTGGGTGTACTGGTGACGTTGTTGGCGGGTCTGGTGTTCTCCCGCGCTTTCGGGCGCCGCTCCCGGTTCGGAGTGCTGACCGGAGGCGCGGTGGCAATCTGCGGCGCCTCCGCGGCACTGGCCATATCCTCGGTCCTGCCCAATTACGCCAACAAAGAGCGTGATACGGTTTTTACCGTGATCGCCGTGACCACACTCAGCACCGTTGCAATGATTGCCTATCCGATCCTGACCGACCTGATCGGCCTGACGGATCGCGAGGCGGGGATATTCCTGGGCGCTACAATTCACGATGTCGCGCAGGTAGTCGGGGCCGGTTACAGTATCTCGGAAGAAGCCGGTGACATCGCCACCATCGTCAAACTGCTGCGCGTGGCACTTCTGGTTCCAATTGTGCTAACCATCTCATTCTTTTTTGCAGCAACCGGTGCAGAAACCAGAAAGAGCGGCCTTCCGATGCCGCTATTCGTCATCGGCTTTGCCGCGCTGGTGCTGATTGGCTCTTACGGTCTAGTGCCGCAGGCGCTGTCCGATCTGGTGCTGGAGTTTTCCCGCTGGTGTCTGATCACCGCGATTTCCGCGCTCGGCATGAAAACTTCCCTGAAGAAACTGGCCGATGTCGGCGGATCGGCAATCGGGTTGCTGTGTATCCTGACCGTTCTTCTGGCGGTACTTCTTCTGGTCCTGATCCTGACCATGAACATCTGAATACCGGAGCTATGAAATGTTTGTCGACCAACGCACCTATACGCTGAAAAACGGCAATGTCCCCGCCTTCCTAAAACTTTACGAAGCCGAGGGGATGGAAGTTCAGGTCCGCATTCTCGGAAAAATGGTAGGGTATTACTTCACCGATATCGGCCCGCTGAATCAGATCGTTCACATGTGGGGCTACGACAGCATGGATGACCGTTGGGAGCGGCGCAAAGCCCTGCTGGCCAACGACGAGTGGCAGGCCTACGCCGTGCAGATGCGCCCGCTTGTCGACAATATCGAAAACAAGATCCTGATCCCGGCACCGTTCTTCATGGTCCCTTGAAGTACTTATCCCGGTGCACGATTGGCGTTGTTGATCGTGCCATTGCAAGGAAGCGAAAGGCTCGCAGACGCTTGATTCCGAAACGGTCACTCGGAGCGTTCCGTTGCTGCGCCAAGTGTCGGCTTCGCCGGATCGGTGATTGGATATTGATCGCGTATGTGGGCCGGCGCGCGGGCGAATTCCGCAGGTATCCGGGTGCAGCCCGCCCTCTGGCATACCGGGCCAGAAATTCCGGATGGCGGCTTCGAATGGTTCCGGTGCGGCATCGTGTCGATAGTCGATGGAACCGGTAACCGGAAAGCTGAGGCTCGGCCCGAACCGGGCCTGCCCGGCGGTATCTCTTAGGGCATGCACGCCGGAAGACCCCGGTTGCGAAACCGGATATATCAGCCGCTCGAACGGCGCGCGCCTCGATGCCAGCGAGAAATAACATGCCTTTGCATAAGTTTGATGCGGAACGTACGCTGCCGGATACCCGAGCAGGTTGCGCGCCACATGCAATGGGCCCAGGCCCGCGGCGTTGAACATGTTGCGGCAGCCTAGAGTCATTCCATTCTCGCTGCCGACATGCAGGATGAAACCACCATCTGTCGCCTCGGCGGCATCAAGCGGCGCGTTAAAGGCAAACGTCGCGCCCTGCGCCTGCGCCTCGCTCTGCAAGGCGGTCATGAAGGATGGTGCATCCAGAACAACGGTCGACGGCGACAAAAGAGCACCAGCGCATCGTAGTTAAGGCTCTAGCGCGACAACTTCCTGCTGCGAAAGAAGGTGCAGATCGTCCAGACCGTTTCGCTCCCCCTGCGTTTTCAGCGTTGCAAGGGATGCCAGTTGCCGGTCATCGGACGCGATAACTTGCTTTCCGCATCGCACGTAATCGAGATGCCGCGTGCCGCAGAAATCGAAGACCATGCGCTGCCCGACCGCGCAAAGCGTCGCCTTCAGCGTTCCGGGCGTGTTGAGCCAACCCGCGTGCAAGACCTGGGAATTGCGCGCGCTCGTGTGGTGAAAACCGGAATCCTCTGCCTCAAGCACCGGTATCTCGCGTCCCGAACGGGCAAGCCTTCGTGCGATCGCCAGTCCGACGACGCCGCTGCCGACAACGACTGACTGATCCTGATCCTCGGACATTGGTTTCTGCATCATTGTCTCGCTAGTCAATAAGACCCATTTGAGTCGCCGTCACGGGGCTACACGAATTCCTTCACAACGATTGCCGCGCCCGAAATGAACATCATGATGATCAGCAATCTTCGGAACTGGGCATCGGTCAGCTTTTTGAATGTAAACAGCCCGATCTGAGCGGCAATCATCGCGGCCGGAAGTGAAATTGCCAGGTAGGTCAGGGTTTCGATCGTGTACGCCCCGCCAATTGCCAGCAGTACCGCTGAAATCCCCAGAACGGCTATATTGAACGGCTGGAGAATTGCTCGGCTTTTTTCTTTCGGCCAGTCCCGCATCGACAACCACATCGTTGGCAATGCGCCAGACAATCCCGAGATTGCACCCAATATCCCGCCAAAGAACCCAAGACAGCTATCCATTATGGGCGTCGCACGGGTTATGTTGGGTAGGTCACGCCGAAAGATGAAAAATCCGCCATATAGCAGCATGAACCCTGCAATCACAATCTTGAGCGTTTTTCCATCTATCGCATCCAGTAGTTGCAGGCCGATGGGTATGCCAAAAAACGCAGGAACCAGGAACATCGCCAACGCGCGCGGACTGATGGACTTCCGCACCAATATCGCCCCCTGAATTCCTGTGAAGACAGACGCGACTAGTGACATAGCAACCGCCTGCATCGGGGGCATGACCTGCAGCCACCATCCCAACGCGAAAAGGGATGTGCCAAACCCGGCCAGACCATTGATAAAACCACCGCTCATAGCGCCGGCAACTACAACCGGGAGCACCTCTGGTGTCATAGATGAAAATCTCCTGTAGGGATTAAGCGTTACCGCTTTCGCTGGTTCCGGCCACAAGGCAAGCCTTATCAAAAACTGCATCAAGGACCTTGGGTTTGATATTGTCGTCACGCGACAGCAACCCAAGTGTTCGTGGCGGGGGCGAGGGTTCGAGAGGCAGGACGGTCAATGGGTACTGTACCGCAGGTGGAACGCAAAGACTGGGACAAATCGAGACGCCCAAACCTTCATGGACCATGCTGCCAATGTCATCCAGCGTTTCCAGTTCCATACTTTCCTCAACATCAAAATCCTGTTTTTGCAACCAGTTATCGATCATTCCCCCAACGACTGCTTTTCTGGAGAACCGGATGTACGGGTTGGACTGAAGTAACTCGACCGCATTGTCGCAATCGGTCCCCGGCGCGGCGATCAACACCATTGGTTCGGTCGCGATTTCGCGCCAGACGTGTTTTCTGGGAATGACGGGCGGTTGAGTCAGAATCGCTGCGTCGATGACACCCCGTTCGACCTGCCCAACTAGTTCGATCGTCAGACCCGGAACAATCCTGACATGCAGATCCGGGTACTCATCTTTCAGATGCCGGAGCATCAAGGGAACCAGTCCGGCAATGGTTGTTGGTACTGCGCCAAGAGACAGTTCACCTTTGAAACCGCCATCGCTCAAGACCGAGCTGACAATGCCTTCATAGGCAGCAACAACTTCGCGTGCTCGTGCCACTAAGGCACGCCCGACCGGGGTTAATTCTGGTGTACGTGAAGATCGGTCAAAAAGATTGACGTCCCATTCCTCCTCCAGCGCTTTCATTTGTAGGCTTACTGCCGCGTGGGTCACGTGCACAGCCGCGGCGGCGGCCGTAAAACTGCGGTGTTCGGCCACGGCAATCAGGGTTTTCAGATTTCTAATGGACATCCGGAACTGTAACTTTCACTTACATTTTTTGTTAGTATTCGTCACTTTTATAAAAATATTCTTACTGGTAGATTTTGTCAACGCGATGGGTCGGATCGTTTCACGGTTCACCGTTGAATACTCCAAGCGTCGCTAGCCATTCTGGGAGGAAGACATGATGTTACTGAAATTGACCGCCGCAATGGGCTTTACAGCTGCACTTGTTGCCAATGCAGCCCTTGCTGAAGATTACCCCGCCCGACCCATCAACATGATCATACCTTACGGTCCCGGAGGCGCCACAGACATATCGGCCCGCACCCTGGCGGAACCACTTGGTAACTCGGTAGGTAAACCGCTGGTTATGGTAAATCAGGCAGGGGCAGGCGGCGCAACGGGTTCGGTCGCAGTTCAGAATGCAAAACCGGATGGGTACACGCTCCTCTTTGCGCGTGTCGGATCTCATACTGTAAGCCCCGCGATGAAAGCCACTCTGCCGTATACTCTTGACGATTTTCGGTTCGTCGGTGTCTACGAAATCAACCCGGTGGCCTGCGTTGTAGATGCCAAATCGGACATCACGTCCATTGACGATCTGATAGCCAAGGTGAAAGCAGGGGACAACGTAACCTTCAGTTCGTCCGGTGTCGGATCTCTGCAGCATCTTGCCGGTGCAATGGTTCTGAAAACCTTCGGAGTCGAAGAACCCCTGAAACAGGCAACCCATATTCCTCTGAAAGGTGGTGGGGCGGCTGCGACTGCGATTTTGACCGGCACTGCAACCTTCCTTTGCCAGAACTCTTCGTCCGTGGCGAGTTTTGTAGAAAACGGACAAATGCGCCCGATTTTGGTTACAACCGCAGACCCGGTGGCTGGCTTTGATGCACCGACTTCGACCGATATGGGAAAGCCCGAACTACAGCAGTTGGTTGGCTGGACAGGCATCGCTGGCCCATCTGACCTGCCCGATGACATTGCATCCACGTGGGGTGACTTCCTTGCAGCCGCGATCGAAGATCCGGCGTTCAAGGAAAAAATGGAAGCCCGAGGATCGGTTATCAATCTGATGACGCCTGAGGAAAGCCAGGAGTTCATCGTGAATCAGTACAGCGTTTTTCGCGGCCTGGTCGATGACCTCGGCATGAGGATTGAAGGCTGATCGCGTGTTTACGCAAAACTGAAAACGAACAAATGCCGGCCGTGGTCTTAATGGCCACGGCCGGAAACGTGAACCTGCAATGATTGAGGCGAAGAATTGTCCAGAACGACCCATATGCGCATAGGTTTCGCGGCCATCGCGTTTTCTCTGTTTCTGTTTGTTTTCGCAATTCCATACGGTGTGTCCAGCCCGGGTTCTGTGAGCAACGTCGTACTTTCGCCGAAATTCTGGCCATTGGTTCTGGCTGCCATTCTGGCGGCAGGTGGCGTCGGAATGATCCTGACCTCCCGCAACCTTGACGACGACAAATTCGAAGGATTTCTGGGGGGTGTAAAAGGGTCTGTCCTGCGATTGACCCTCATGGCGGTTCTGATGGCCGGCTATCTGAAGCTGGTCCCGGTTCTTGGAATGGTCTGGACGTCGATGATTGCGTTCGTCCTTCTGGCATTGCTGATCAAAACCGACCACCGCGTACATGCCTTGATCGCCGGTATTGCGGTTCCGTTGCTTCTGTACGCTTTCTTTGCTCACGTGGCGGGCATCGCGATCCCGCAAGGTGAATTTGTGAGGTTGCCATGAGCCTGATCGAAAACATCGAAGCCGGATTTGCCGTTGTCGCGAATTTCGAGGCCATTCTTGCGCTGATTATTGGCGTCGCTGTGGGCACGGTCGCGGGCGCCATTCCAGGGCTGTCAGCGACCATGGCCGTGGCCCTTACGCTGCCGTTCACGTTCGCGATGGAACCGATTACGGGCATTCTGCTGCTTCTGGGCGTTTACAAGGGCGGGATTTTTGGTGGATCTATCCCGGCAATCCTGATCAAGACGCCTGGCACGCCGGCCTCCAGCGCTACGATCCTGGATGGATATCCTATGGCGGAGCGTGGCGAAGCCGGGCGCGCGCTGACAATGGCGCTATATGCGTCCTGTACAGCGGACATGTTTTCCAATCTCGCGCTGATCCTATTCGCCGGTTGGCTGGCATCCTTTGCCCTCAGCTTTGGGCCGCCAGAGTTTTTCACGTTGATATTGTTTTCTCTGACGATCATCGCGGGCGTTTCCGGAGACAGTCTGCTCAAAGGGTTGATATCAGCGATTCTGGGGCTGCTGCTTGCAACTGTGGGTCTGGATTTGGTCTATGGAACCAACCGATTTAACTTCAACGACCCGAACCTGATGGGCGGATTGAATTTCATTGCGGTTCTGATTGGCCTTTTCGCAATACCAGAAATCCTGTCCATGGTTTGGGATCCGCATGGCACGGATAAAAATGTCCGCAGCCTGGGCAGGAACAAGGTGAGCTTTTCGGAGTACCGGAGGTGTTTCAAGACGATCCTCCGGGGCAGCGCTATCGGAGCCTTCCTGGGTTCGATCCCTGGGATCGGCGCGGCACCATCGGCCTTTCTGTCGTATAGCGAAGCGCGCCGGACCTCGCCCAACAAAGAAAATTTCGGCAAAGGCGAAATCGAAGGTGTAGCTGCATCCGAGGCCGGCAACAACGGTGTTGCGGGTGCGACTCTGATCCCCTTGCTGGCGCTGGGAATCCCCGGTGATGTGATCACGGCCATCATAATCGGCGCATTTATGATCCACGGATTGCAACCCGGGCCGACAATGTTCGTGGTGAATTCGGACATTATCTACGGCTTGTTTGTTGGGCTGATCGTAAGTTCGATTGCGTTGTTCTTTATCGGCGGGGCGGCCATTCGCATCTTCCAATACGTCGCCGACATTCCACGTGGAATCCTATTTCCGCTGGTGTTCATTCTGTGCGTCTACGGGTGTTACGCGGTCAACAACAATCTCTTCGATGTTGGTGTGATGTTTGCCATCGGTTGGCTTGGTTTTATCATGTTACGCATAGACCTTCCCGCGGCGCCATTTCTGATTGCTTTCATCCTTGGCCCATTGCTGGAGGACAATTTCCGGCAGGCCATGCTTATGTCCGGAAGTGCGCCCGAGATACTGTTCCGGGGGCCGATTACATGGTTCTTCTGGGGCCTGACCGCCATCACTGCCTTTGCAATCGTGCGAGCTGGTATTCGTTCCACAAAATCGAACCGGACTCTTCACACTGACAATCAGGAGTAGCCTATTGGCAACCACTGCGGGTTCTGTCGCAAACTATCTTGGCTTGATCGCCTAAGTTACATTGATCGACACGAAGTTTTGATAAGTCGATGAAGCAGGTTTCCAAAATGGTATCCTTCAAGGGTTGCCAGTTTCCGCGGCATGCCATTCTCCACGCGGACTGTATTTATCTGAGGTATTCGGTTTCCTTACGAGAATTGGAGGAGATTCTGGGCAGACGCGGTATTGCTGTAAATCACACGGCACTCGGTAGATCGGTAGCGACGTTCTCACCTTAGGTCGCTGTCCCGGGCGCAAGAAAAGAAAGAAGCCCTGCGCTCATCCCTGGCGAATGGATGAGACCCATCTCAAAGTTTGCGGCCATTGGATATATCTCTATCAGGTGGTTGTTCTTGATGAGTCTACTCTTGATTTCATGCTGTCGGGCCGACGCGACTCCTCAGCGGCAATGCAATTCTTTGGGAAAGCAATGGCCAACAATGGCATTCCATTGCGGATTGTGATCGACAAGAGCGGGGCAAATGGCGCCGGTTTCAAGGTCATCATAATACTGCGGAAGCGCTTTGGCTGCCTTGCCAAGATCACTACCGTGAAATCCAAGCGCCTCAACGATTGAATCTAGCGAGAACCTCGGTTTACCAAAACGACGAACGCCCCCAAAGCTTGGGTTCAAGCCCGTAATTTCAGCTTCGGCTACATTTGAAGGTATCGAGGTAGCTCAGATGATCAGAAAGAAACAATTTTGATCTGAAGGGTGATGGCTACGCACAGTTTGCGGTCCTCACAGGATAACAGTGTCTGGTCGATTGGATGCTTTTCGGCTGACTAAAAGCCTGCGACAAAGCCCGGTCTATACCTTCTGAAACCGCGAAATGACGTGTTCTGAACCACAGAGTATCAAACAGTTATGGTTGTTCGAGCTCCTTGGTATCCGTAGATTGACTGGTGTAGGGCTAGCTTTGGAAACTCGAAACGTGTTGGTACTTCTTCTGGCGAATGGCAAATGAATGAACCGCGTCCAGGTCCGGATCAGAATTCAGAGATGGATTTTGAGCAAATCGTTAGGGATAATCTCGCCTGGATGCTTGCTGTCGCCCAGCGGATTCTGAAGGATAGATCCTTGTCAGAAGACGCGGTTCAAGTGGCGTTCTCTAAGATATACCGAAACCTGGACGGGTTCGAAGGCAGATCGAGCCTCAAGACATGGATGCACCGGTTCGTAGTGAATGAGGCCTTAATGGTGCTGCGAAAGCAAAAGCGCATCAACGAACAACCGATTGATCCACTGCTTCCCGAGTTTGATCGCAACGGGTGTCGTGTGGATGATCCGTTCAAGCTTCCAAAGACGTCCGAGGACCACCTGCAATCGCGCCAAGTGCGGGAAATCCTGAAAGAGAAGATTGATGCTTTGCCAGACCAATACCGTATCGTTCTTATACTTCGAGATATCGAAGAAATGTCGACAAGCGAAGTCGCGAAAGCGCTTGAATTAAGCGAGGCGAACGTGAAAGTGCGGCTGCATCGTGCACGGGCCGCCCTGAAGAAACTCCTGGAACCGATGATGCGAAGAGGTGCTCTATGAAGAAAACCGCGCAAACGCTGAAGCGCCGGATGCACGGCGTGATGTTCAGGTTTCCTGGGATGATTACCTGCAACGAGTTTGAGGACTTCATCCTCGCGTATCTCGAAGACGAGTTGCCGCCGACAAAAAAACGCGTGTTCGAGCTGCATCTGCGGGTCTGCCGTTCCTGCCAGCTCTATCTTGCCGCCTACAAACGCACGCTGGCGGCAACAAAGGCTTCCCGGGAGGACTTTGACGAACTCGAAGCATCCGTACCCGAAGATTTGATTGCCGCGATACTGGCCGCAAAGGGAAGCTGACCCGCAAAGGTTTGTAACCTTTTGGTCGCCACCGGCATCCATATCCCTGCAATTGTGCTGTATAACGGGGGAAAGATGTGGAAGCGCAGGTTGAGAGGTGGGAAGGCTTGTGTCGCTGCATTTGCCTTTGGGCTGAATGCTTCATGTGTCGGGCCCAATACCTTGGTAGAGACTCCAAATATCTACACCACACCGGCGTCTTACCCAGCGGAAAAGGTGCCACCCGTCAACCGCGAGCCTGCAGCCGAATTGCTTTACGTTACCGACCGGTTTCGCGCCAACGATGAGAGTTACGGTTCCGAACGGTCTCAGTCCATGGTCGCCGGAATAGTTCGTGTGGGTTTCGGCGAGCGCACAAGTTGGGAGAACCTTGCAGCTGCCAGTAGCACGCAAGATCGCGCAAAACCCATCCACCTAAACGTCGCCGATATTCAGGAACAAGTGCGGTTTCCTGCGACGCCGCTTCCTTTTCGGCTGAACGGTCATAAGCCGGTTGTCATTGCTGAAGCGCGGCGTGCCTACGACCGCACCATACAGTCATTTCAGGCGCTTGTTCGTAAACGCCTGAAACAATCGGGCAGCAATGAGCTTCTGCTCTTGATACATGGGGTGAACACGGATTTCGAAGCTGGTGCGGTATCCCTTGCCGATGTCTGGCATTTCACCGGCCGGCGCAGCGTTCCCATCCTGTATTCGTGGCCATCGGGCCGCGGAGGTCTGTTCGGCTATTTCACTGACCGGGAATCCGGAGAGTTCACGATATTCCACCTGAAGGAGACATTACGGATGCTGCGCGCGATGCCAGAAGTGAAGCGGCTGCACATCATCGCGCACAGCCGCGGAACGGATGTCACAACCACGGCCCTTCGCGAACTGGTGATCGAGGCGCGCGCGTCCGGACGCGATCCACGCAAGACCATCAAGGTCGAAAATCTGATACTCGCAGCCCCGGATCTCGACTTTGGAGTGGTCAGCCAACGGCTGATTGCTGAGCAGTTCGGCCCCGCCATCGGGCAGATAACCATCTATACAAACCGACGCGACCGTGCACTTGGCTTGTCGCAGAGCCTGATGGCAGGTGTCCGGTTCGGCCGTTTGGAGGGCGAAGAGGTCGGACAGACGGAAAGCGAGATATTCGCTAACGTACGCAATGTGCATTTCATTGATGTCAAAGGTGCCTCGGATCTGCTTGGACACACTTATTATCGCGACAATCCCGCAGTTTTGTCAGACGTCGCCCTTTTGATCGGAACCGGCGCTGAACCGGGCAGCGAGACGCGCCCGCTGATTTTCAGGCAAAAGAACTTCTGGGAAATCCCCAAAGCGTATCCTGCCGTTCGGGCGGAACAGGTCCCGGCTGCCCGTTGATTGAAACCTCAGGGCATGTGTCCGGGGCAAAAAATGTCCCAACCGCTGTAACGCAGTGACGCGCGGCAGCATCCAAGACGGCAACCGGGTCCGTTTTTCATCCCCGGTACAGGAAGCTGTGGAGGACAGAGCTTGTCAGGATTGATCATCGTCTGTTTCGTCACGGCGACTTATTGCCTACTGGCTGTCCGCCTGTCGCGCACGATTCTGACTGCGCCGATGCTGTTTCTGGCGATGGGTGTGGGTCTGTCGGAAACCGGGCTATTGCCGGCGGAGGGGATCGAGGAGCTTCTGCATCCGGTTGCCGAAGTCGCCCTGATCATTCTGCTGTTTCTCGATGCTGCCCAAACTAATCTCGGTTCGCTTAAGAAAAGGCACATCTGGCCGCAGCGGATGTTGCTGTTGGGGCTACCGCTGGCAATCCTGATCGGGGCTTTGGCGGCTTGGGCAATTGTCCCGGGATGGTCGTTTTTGATGGCGGCGCTTGCTGCAGCGATTTTGTCACCGACCGACGCTGCACTGGGACAGCCTGTGGTCACCAACCCGGATGTCCCCCTGCGTCCGCGTCGGGCACTGATCGTTGAGAGCGGGTTGAACGACGGGCTTGCCCTTCCGGCGATCCTGTTATTGGCTGCGGTGGTCGCGCATGACATGACCCACAGCTCGACGGATTGGTTACTGTTCGTCACGAAACAAGTCGTGTTGGGTCCGCTCGCCGGTGCGGCTATAGGTCTTGCCGGAGGTTGGGCGCTTTTGCAGGCTAAAAGCCTGTCCTCGACCTCGGATGCTTATGAAGGGGTCGCTGCGATTGCGATGGCTGGCGCGGCATACCTTCTGGCCGGGCTTGTCGGCGGAAACGGATTTATTTCGGCCTTTGCCGCCGGGCTGTGCTTTGGCAACATCGTCAAAGGTCGGTGCAAATTCGTCTACGAATTCACAGAAGGCGACGGGCAAATCTTGGCCTGGGCCGCTTTTTTGCTGATTGGCGCAGGGCTTGTGCCCGAGGCGGTGGCGCATCTGACCTGGCCCATGATGGGCCTGATCCTTGCCAGCCTTTTTGTTGTGCGGCCACTGGCCATCTGGTTGTCATTGATTGGAACCGACGCTTCCTCAGTCACGCGGCTATTTTTTGGATGGTTCGGGCCGCGGGGTCTGGCGACCGCGCTGTTTGCGCTGCTGGTGCTGGAAACGCTGCCGCCTGAATTTGAAGACCACATTCTGCATCTGGCGATCAATACAGTCTGGATCAGCGCCGTGTTGCATGGGGTCACTGCAGCCACTGCCGCGCGCTGGTACGGCCGGATGATTGCAGCACGCGGTGATTGTCCGGAAACACGGCCCGAGGCCGATACCGGAAAACCGATAAAAACCGGAACCTGAACACCACTCACCCAACGCCAGCCCAACAGCAAGTACAGGGAGAAACTCATGAACAAAGTATCAGTCGCCAATCTGGACGACCTGCCGGACCGAAAGCCCAAATACGCCCTGGTGGGCGAGGTCGATCTGGTCGTCGTGCGATTTGATGAGGAGGTGTCGGTATTCTACGGGCGCTGCCTGCATCGCGGGGCGTTGATGGCGGACGGGTTCGTGCGCGGCAACAACTTGATCTGCGGTGTGCACTATTGGGATTATCGGGTCGACAGCGGCGTGTCGGAATATGCCAATGACGAAGCATTGCCGAAATTTCAGTCCTGGGTCGAAAACGGCGAGGTCTGGGTTGATGAGGATGAAATCAATACCTGGGCGCAGGAAAACCCGCAGCCCTTCAAGCGGGACCAGTATCTGGGGCTCTATACCGATACCAGCCACGGCACCGAGGAAGAGCCCTATAACGGGCTGATCCAGCAATATGCCAAACAGGGGCTGACGAAGACCGGTCATCACGGTGCGGTGGAATCCATGGGGGTGCCGCGCACGCAACTGCCCGACTGGGACGATATCCAGATCCTGACCGCGCAGTTGCACAAAGCCCCGTTGCTGGATGACGACCCGGTTGGAACCGAAGTCGTTATCGGGCCTAACGCCAAGAAACCGCTAAAGTTGAAAATCCCGCTTTTCGTCTCTGACATGAGCTTTGGTGCGCTGTCGGAAACCGCCAAGGTCGCGCTGGCCATGGGGGCGGAAATGGCCGGAACCGGGATCTGTTCGGGTGAAGGCGGCATGCTGCCTGATGAACAGGCCGCCAACAGCCGGTATTTCTACGAGTTGGCCTCGGCCCGGTTCGGGTTTTCCTGGGATAAGCTGCAAAATGTTCAGGCGTTCCATTTCAAAGGCGGGCAGGGGGCCAAGACCGGAACAGGTGGCCATCTTCCCGGCAACAAGGTCAAAGGAAAAATCGCCGAAGTGCGTGGCCTTGAACCCGGCCAGAGCGCAATTTCGCCGCCTCGGTTTCCAGAGTGGACTGAACCGGCCCAGATCCGGGAATTTGCCGATGAGGTGCGCGAGCGCACCGGAGGCATTCCGATCGGTTACAAGCTGTCGGCCCAGCATATCGAAAAGGATATCGAGGTCGCGCTGGAGGTGGGCGTCGACTATATCATCCTCGATGGCCGGGGAGGCGGCACTGGGGCGGCACCGATCATCTTCCGCGACAATATCTCGGTTCCCACCATCCCGGCGCTGGCACGGGCACGGGCGCATCTTGATTGGCTGGACCGCCGCGATGTGACGCTTGTCATCACCGGGGGCCTGCGGAAACCGGCGGATTTCATCAAGGCCCTGGCGCTGGGTGCAGATGCGATTGCGGTGTCCAACGCGGCCATGCAATCGATCGGCTGCATTGCCATGCGCGCCTGCCACACCAACAATTGTCCCGTCGGCATCGCGACGCAGAAACCGCACCTTGTCAGCCGGTTGGTGGCGGAAAAGTCGGCCAGACAACTGGCAAACTTTTTTGAGGCCTCGGTCGAGTTGATGCAGGTGATGGCCCGCGCCTGCGGTCACGATCACCTGTCGGGTTTCAACATCGACGATCTGACCGCCTGGAAGCGCGACCTAGCTGATCTGTCAGGCGTATCATACGGAGGCATGAAATGAGCGCCCCGGATGTCATAATCGCAGCTGTGCGATGGTGGTTCATCGCCGGGGGCGTGGTCGCCGCATTCTTTCTGACGATCGGAATCGACCGAATAGACGACGATGCACGAGGGGCCTGCGTGTTTCGCCCGTTGCTGGTGCCCGGTGTTCTTTTGATTTGGCCTTTGGTTCTGTGGCGTTATTGGGTTTTGGCATCCGGTCGCGCGCAAGAAACGAGACGTTTTCGCGTCGTCCGCGCGGCTCATGGCAAGGTTGCTGTCCTCCTTGCCGTGGTGATCCTGCTGATCGTCGGGTTGGGTCTGAGCATGCGTCAAAGCTGGCCGGCCGATTACATACCCGTACGTATTTCTGAGGCAGGGGGGGAAGGGTAGTGAGCGTCAAATACATCCCCGTTCAGTGGAATCGGAACAAGTGGATCTATGACGGTATCCTGCTGACTGGTGTTGCCACTTTCTTGTGGCTGTTTCTGAATGTCAGCCCCGCTTTGCTGGATCATGAACGCCAGATCAACCCGCAGATTCAAAACGCCCGTGCATTTGGAGCCTGCGCCTTTCTGATGCTCAGCGTGATCATGTGCCTAGGGCCTTTGGCGCGGCTGGACCGACGGTTTTTGCCACTTCTCTACAACCGGCGCCATTTCGGGGTGATGACAGCCGCCGTTGCCCTGACCCATGCGGGATACGTACTCAACTGGTATTTTGCGTTTTCGAATACCGGCAAATACCAAGCCCTGCTGTCTGCCAATACCAGCTATGGGCAGATCGTCGGTTTCCCGTTCGAGATTTTTGGCGTCTTCGCATTGATCTGCCTTTTGATTCTGGCCGCGACCAGTCATGATTTCTGGCTCAAGTTTCTAACTGCGCCGGTGTGGAAGCGTCTGCACTACTTGATCTATCCGGCATATGTGGCCGTAGTGGCGCATGTCAGCCTTGGTGTCTTGCAGGATCAGCAGAATCCCCTGTTCCCGGGTATCTTCCTAGTCTCTGCCCTGACCGTCGCCGTTTTGCATCTGTTGGCCTATCAGCACGAACGCCGAAACGGCGATGCCGTGGCTGCACTGGTTTCGGACGGCTGGGTTAAGATCTGTAATGCGTCCGAAATCCCGGAAGGCCGGGCAAGGATCGGAGTGCTGCCAAACGGGGATCGCGTTGCGATATTCCGGCATGAGGGTAAATTGTCTGCCATTTCAAATGCCTGCGCACATCAAAACGGCCCGTTGGGAGAGGGCCGGATCATCAACTGCCTCGTGACCTGCCCGTGGCACGGGTTCCAGTACCGCGTTACCGATGGGCAATCTCCCGCGCCCTTTACCGAGAAAGTGCCGACCTATCGGATCACCGTAAAGGACGGTGCGGTCTTGGTTGACCCCGAGGCCAATCCCCCCGGCACATTTGTCGAACCTGCGGAGGTCGCGTAATGTCGGACAAGAAACAAGCTCCCTTCTTTGTTGGCTACCTGAAGGCCCCTAAGCAGCTGCGCCCGTTCCTGTTGGCAGCAGGTGCCGTACTCGTGGCTTTTCTGGCAGCGGCCGGGCTGAGCATCGGGGCCACGCAGGATGACCCCGGCCAGGGCGCGTTCCGGTTCGATTATGGACGGCAAACGGTGACTGGCGTGATCGAATTGCTGCCCTATCCGATCCTGCGGGTGACCGAAGGCAACGACAGGATCAAGGCGGGACATACGCTCATGCTGTCGGCACAGGGCAAATTCAGTCTTTTGAACAGAGTGTCCGGTCTGGATGGCAAGCTGGTGACGGTGTCCGGTATCATCCTGCAACGCGGAACGCTGGACATGATGCAACTCGCGGGTGGCGAACGGGGGTTGAAGCCCGCAAACGGATTTACGCCACCGCAAACGTCTGAATCTTTGGGGCGTTGGCGTCTGGCTGGCGAAATCTGCGATGGCAAGTGCCTTGCCGGGGCAATGCGACCGGGGCGGGGCATCGCGCACAAGGCCTGTGCCAACCTTTGCTTGCTGGGGGATATCCCGCCGGTCTTTGTTTCGACAAACCCCGTGGAAGGATCTGAGTTCCTGATGGTTGTCGAACAGAATGGCGGGACGTTGCCGGACACGATCTATGATTATGTAGCCAAGTACATTTCGGTTGAAGGCGAAGTCACTCGTCATGGCGATTTGTTGGTTCTCAAGATGGATTCCGGCACGGTTGAGGTGGTGAAATGAGGTGGCGTGTCATCTGGATGGTGGTCACAGTGCTTGTCGCTGTCACGCTGCTCTATCTCTCGCGGTTCTGGGTATTCGAGCTTTGGTCGCGCGATGGCCTGCTTGGAATAAAGGAGCTTCGCCCGCAAGGAGGCCTTCTGGCGCGCTGGTTGCAAGGAACGGCCTTCGCTCCGTTTGAGCTGCTGATCTGGATTGTGGCTGGCTTTCTCATCCTCACCGGGTTGCAGAAAATCTACGACCGGGCGGGCGACAAAGATGACTGACACGACACGCGCGGCAACCGCCTCGCGCCAAGCAAACTGACAAGGAGAATACGATGCCCGATCAGGAACTGGACTGGATTTCAGTGGGCCATGTTGACGACCTGCCGGAAGGACGGGTCAAGACCGTTACCGCACGCACAACGTCGCTCTGCCTTGTTCATTTCGATGGCCAGTGGACGGCCATGGACAACCGCTGTCCGCATCAGAACGGGCCGCTGGGTGAAGGCTCGATCGAAAAGGGCGTGGAAGGCAAGTGCTGGTTGCGCTGCCCCTGGCATGGTTGGGATTTCGATCCGCTGACCGGTGCCCCACCCGGCGGCCACGAAGATACCGGACAAAAGACGTTTCGGGTCGAGCTGCGGAACGGCGAGATATTTGTCGGCCTGGAGCCCGAGCCACCGCGTGAGCGGACTGTAACTGATGTCATGGTCGAGACGTTGACGAACTGGGGGCTGCAGTCGGTTTTCGGTATGGTGGGCCATTCCAATCTTGGCCTCTCGGATGCGATCCGGCTGGCCGTGGCGGCTGGCAGGCTGCACTATTACGGCATTCGCCACGAGGGGGCCGCCGCCTTTGCCGCATCGGCCTATGGTAAGCTGACCGGCAAACCCGCCGCCTGCCTGACGATCGCGGGGCCCGGGGCCACCAACCTGATCACCGGTATGTGGGACGCCAAGGTGGATCGCGCTCCGGTCTTGGCCCTGACGGGGCAGGTTCAGACTCAGGTCATGGGCCCCGGCGCGTTTCAGGATATCGACCTGCGGTCGGCCTTTCAGGCAGTTGCCCGTTTCTCGCAACCGGTTCTGGGCAGTTCGAACCACGCTGAGCTGGCTGCGCTGGCCTGCAAGAACGCGATTGTAGAACAGGATGTCGCGCATCTGATCTTCCCCGACGACGTGCAAACCAAGCCGTCGGACCAGCCTGCAGCCCAGCCTGCGGGCCGGTTGACCCACGCTGCCATTTCTCCTGACCCCCAGGATCTGAAAATGGCCGCTCAGATGATCGCAGAGGCCCGCCGCCCGATCATCATCGTGGGTCACGGGGCCTTCGGCGTGCGCGACCGGGTGGCGGAACTGGCGGAACGGCTGGGCGCGCCGGTTCTGACCACCTTCAAGGCCAAGGGTCTGGTACCTGACGACCACCCCAACGCCGCAGGTGTTCTGGGGCGTTCCGGTACACCGATCGCAAGCTGGTTCATGAACGAGGCGGATCTGATCATCGCACTTGGAACCAGCTTTTCCAACCACACCGGTATTGCGCCTTCGAAACGGATCATTCAGGTGGATTACGACCGGATGCAACTGGGCAAGTTCCACCCGGTGTCTCTACCTGTCTGGGGTGACGTGGGTGCGTTTTGTGCGGCAATCGAGGATCGCGCAACGCGCAATCCCGAGGCGCCGGACCAGATTGCCGAACTGGCGGACCGCTGGCGCATCTGGCGGGCCGAAAAGCAAAGCAGACTGGCCGAGATGCGAGAGGGTGGTGGCCTGCACTCCTTCGCCATTTTCGACGCTCTGTCGACCCTTGCGCCAAAGGATGCGATCTTTGCCGTCGATGTGGGCAACAACACCTACTCTTTCGGACGCTACCTTGAGACCAAGGGCACGCAACGGGTGTTGATGTCGGGGTATCTGGGTTCGATCGGTTTCGGCTTTCCAGCCGCGATGGGGGCCTGGGCCGCCACTCAGGACATCGAGGCACTCAATGGGCGCAAGGTGATTTCGGTATCGGGCGATGGTGGCTTTGGCCAGTACCCGATGGATTTCACCACAGCGGTCAAATACGGCATGGATATCACCCATATCCTTCTGCACAACGGTGAGCTGGGAAAAATCTCGAAAGAACAGCGGGCCGGCGAGTGGCCGGTCTGGGAGACCAATCTGGTAGACCCCTCCTTCGCAGCCTTTGCCCGCCTGTGCGGCGGTCACGGTAACAAGATAACCGGCGCCGAAGATATCGAAGTCGCAATTGGCGCGGCTCTCGATGTCAAAGGACCGTCTCTGGTTGAATTCATGACCGACGCCGACTTGGTCTGACAACAGGTCTCTTTGTCGGATAGGCATCTGGCAAAAAGCTCTGAAATACACTCAATCAAGGGTGGATCCAAACCCGGAGGCCTAAAATGATCGCTGCACTGACCTTGCTACTTCTGCTGGCCCTGTCAATGTCCGTTGTACGGGTCGGCAGCACGGCCCTGAGGCTAACAGGAATGGAACAGAACGCGGCCCGATTCCAAGCCCTTTCAGCCTTTTCGGGCACCGGCTTCACAACCTCGGAATCCGAAGAACTGATGCGTCATCCCATGCGTCGCAAGGTCTTGGTATTGCTTATAATCATCGGCAACCTCGGTGTTGTGACAGTTCTGTCCACCGTTGTTCTCGGACTGCTACGTGCGGATGACGGATCAGAAACTCTGACAATATTCTATATGGCGTTGGCTGTTATGGTGATCTGCTTTCTTGCTGTTAGCAAACGGCTCGATCAATCCATGTGTGCTCTCGTCGAAAAAGGACTTGTGCTGCTTGGATTGGACCACGGTGCCGGCTCTGTACTCATCGTAGAAATGCCCAGCGGCGACCAACTGATCGAACACCGCTTTCCCGGCACCGAGACTGTCTCGCTGAAGACAGTCAGTATTGCCTTTCCAGAATTAACAATCCTGCGGATTAACGGGGCTGAGCCGTCTGGAAAAGCAAGAATAAGTCCCGGTGACGTCTTACTGTGCTTTGCGCATCGTTCGATCCTCGCAGGTCTCTCAGGCAAGATGGTCGATTTGTAGCACGCCGGTAGCGAGCGGCATCCAAAAGCGATGATTGCGGAAATGCGGTACCGCCAAGTTGTTGGCGTGGCGGTATGATGTTGCGGTGAGTTGATAGCGGCCAGGGCGGAAGACCAGGTTGATCAGGTCATGTGCGGATAGAAACCACTGAGCCTGCCGGTGAGATTTGAACCGGCCGACCCGAAAGCGAGAAAAGATGATGGGTCGGTTCAAGTCACCACGCCAGGCGCAACGATTTCGCGTCGCCCACGACCAAATCAGTACGATCTTTCGTCCCCGCCGCTATCGCCTTTCCGCTCTCTCCTACCGCCATGCCAGAGCCGACGCGTTCAAGCTGTGGGAAGGTTATGCTGCGGAACTATCGGCCTGATTGTGCGGTCTCACGCATATTCCATTCCATGTCAGATAACGTGGCAATGCCCTAAATACTATTAGTTGGGCTGCTTAAATGCCTAGACCCTAACCTGTGTGCTTTTGCAGGCGAATCAATGGTTCAGGGATCGTTTACAGCCGAATTGAGTTTCTCCATGGCTTGCCGGATTGCGATCTGGAATATTTGGGCCTGTGGTGTGGGCGCGGACTCCGCGCGCTGCATCAATCCGACAGCGCCTTTTGTCACGCTGGTATCAAACGGAAGCACCACCAGCCGCCCGTCCGCGATCTCGTTTGCGACGACACCTGCTGAAATGATCCAGATCGCATCGGATTGACGGGTGTAAATCCGCCCGAACGCGCCAGAAACCGTTTCCAGCTTGTTCGGGATATCTCCGATCCCGTTGCTGATCAGATATCGATCCACAAGTGGCCGGATGGCCGAGCCTTCTGGCGGAAAGATGACTTTCCATTGCGAAATCCGTTGCAGTTCCGGTTTCTTGAGCAGCGGGTGTCCCGCGCGCACCACAAACTCGACCTTCTCCTCATAAAGTTGAGTAAACGAAATCCCCTGCATGGTATCCGGACGTCCCAATCGACCGATCACAAGATCCAGTCCGCCGACCCGAAGCCGCTCCATCAAATGACCGTGCGAGCCGTCCAAAATTCGCAGCTCGGTATTTGGTGCAAGTTCTTCGAATTCCCTGGCCACCGTCGGCATCAAACGTGCAGCCACCGAAGGCAATGCGCCAACCGTCAACCGGACTTTTCCCGTTGAGCCGATTTGTTCTATCCCCGTCAACGCCTGCTGCAAAGAAGCCAGGGACATTTCCGCAAAATGCAGGAATACTTCTCCCTGCTTAGTCAGGAATACGCCGGAACGGTTGCGGATCAGTAGTTCTGCGCTCAAAATATCCTCCAATTCCTTGAGAGTTTTTGAAATCGCAGGCTGGGTCAGAAACAGCTTCTCGGCTGCCTTTTTCAGGCTTTTCTGGCGACATATTTCGACAAAACACTGAATGTGGCGGAACTTGATACGGCGGTCGATCATTTAGTTTCCTAATTAGGTATCTAAGTTGCACGATATGTCATTTTACTTAGCGGATATTGGCAATCAATATAAGACTGAACATCAGTTAGAGGACGGAATCATGCGCACTCAGGTTGCAATCATCGGCGGAGGTCCTTCGGGTCTGTTGCTCAGCCAGCTTCTGCACCGCAAAGGCATCGACACTGTCGTTCTGGAGCGCAAAACGCGGGAGTATGTGCTGGGTCGCATCCGTGCGGGCATACTTGAGGTTGGATTTGTCGAGTTGATGCGCGAGGCCGGAGTATCGGAGCGGATGGACAAGGAGTGCTTTGTTCATGATGGCACTGTCGTTTCTTTCGGCAACGAACAGTTTGACATCAATTTCAAGGACCTGACCGGATCGCATGTGGTAGTCTATGGTCAAACCGAGGTAACCCGCGACCTGTATGACGCACGCGAAGCGATGGGCGGCAACATCGTATTTAACACGGAAAATGTGGTTATACACGATGCCGACAGCGACGCACCTTACGTGACTTACACCGTGGATGGCACCGAACACCGGATCGACTGTGATTACGTTGCGGGTTGCGACGGGTTCCACGGGGTCAGCCGTCAGACAATCCCACTGACTGTGCGCAGGG
This sequence comes from Ruegeria sp. HKCCD6426, assembly GCF_057221115.1. NCBI lineage: Bacteria > Pseudomonadati > Pseudomonadota > Alphaproteobacteria > Rhodobacterales > Roseobacteraceae > Ruegeria > Ruegeria sp. HKCCD6426. The sequence goes on from NZ_JBWVBF010000006.1 coordinate 55,139, forward strand.
AATATGAAAAACTGTATCCGTTCGGCTGGCTCGGCATCCTGTCGGAAACACCGCCGGTGCATGACGAACTGATCTATTCCAGCTCCGAGCGAGGTTTTGCTCTGTGCTCGATGCGCAACGACAATCTGAGCCGCTATTACATCCAGTGCTCGCTGTCGGACAGCCCAGAAGACTGGACCGACCACGCCTTCTGGACCGAACTAAAGCGGCGTATCCCCGAAGAGGCCGCCGAGCGTCTGGTTACCGGCCCGTCGATCGAGAAATCCATTGCGCCGCTGCGCTCTTTCGTGACCGAACCGATGCGCTGGGGTCGGTTGTTCCTGTGTGGCGATGCCGCCCATATCGTGCCACCGACCGGTGCCAAAGGGTTGAACACCGCCGCAAGCGACATTCACTATCTCTATAACGGGCTGGTACAATTCTATCAGGATGGCAACAGCGACGGCATCGACCAGTACTCGGAAAAGGCGTTGGCGCGCATCTGGAAGGCCGAGCGGTTCAGCTGGTGGATGACTAACCTGCTGCATCGCTTTCCTGATCAAAGCGCCTTCGATCTGAAGATGCAGCGCGCTGATATTGAATTCCTGCGCTCCAACCGCGACGCACAGAGCGTCATGGCGCAGAACTATGTAGGTCTGCCCTACTGATGCAGGTGGCCACGCTCGATAATGTGCAGTTGCACTGGCGTGAGGATGGCGACGCGGATGGCTTCCCAGTTGTGTTCGCCAATTCGCTGGGCACCGATCTTCGGCTGTGGGACAAGGTTGTTCCGCTGCTGCCGCGCGGCTTGCGGCTGATCCGGTTTGACATGCGGGGGCATGGCCTCTCGTCCTGCCCGCCTGATCCATACACGCTGGAAGACCTTGCCGACGACACCGAACAATTGCTGAATCTATTGGAAATCGAGACATGCGCCTTTGTGGGCCTTTCTATCGGTGGCATGATCGGTCAGATTCTGGCAGCGCGGCGACCCGGCCTGATCCGTGCGATGGTACTGTCGAATACCGGCGCGCAAATGGGAACAGCGCAGATGTGGACCGACCGGATCGCCGCCATCGAGGCAGGTGGTATCACCGCTCTGGCCGATCCGATTATGGAGCGATGGTTCGCTCCGGCGTTTCGACAGTCGGAAGAGGCCGCGGTTTGGCGAAACATGCTGATCCGGACCCCGCATCACGGCTATCTGGGCTGCTGCCACGCCATTGCGGGAGCCGATCTGACCAAGGCGACCGCCACTCTGCGCTTGCCGGTGCTGGGTATTGGCGGAAGCGAGGACGGGGCCAGCCCGACACAGCTTGTCCAAGACACGGCGGCATTGATTCCGGGCAGCCGTTTTACCGAAATCGACGGGGTGGGCCACCTGCCTTGCGTGGAAAAACCAGAAGAATACGCCGCAATTCTAACGGCCTTCCTGAGGGATACAGTGAGATGACAGAGCGTTACGAGACCGGTATGGAAGTTCGCCGCAAGGTGCTGGGTGATACTCATGTGGACCAGGCCGAAGCCACTAGGACCGAGCTGGACACCCCGTTTCAGCAACTGATCACCGAAAGCGCATGGGGCACCGTCTGGGCCTCGGACGGGATCAGCGACCGCGAACGCTCGATGCTGACGCTTGCGCTGCTGGCCGCACTTGGCAATTTTGAGGAAATCCCGATGCATATCCGCGCAACGGCCAACACCGGCGCCAGCAAGCAGGATGTGCTGGAAGCGTTTCAGCATGTCGCCGTCTATGCCGGTGTTCCACGCGCCAACTACGCGCTGAAACTGGCCAAGCAGACATACGCCGAAATGGAACAGGACTAACACCGGAAAACGCGCACGATCCCGGACCGAAAAGGAGACCCGCCCATGCTCGCACAAGGCGAATTCTACCAAAGAGACCGCGACAGGCATCCGCCCGCTCTGGCGCGAGACTACAAGACGTCCGTATCACGGTCGCCGCAATATTCACTGATCTCGCTGCAAAACTCGGCCAGCGAAATCACCGGCCCCGCCTTTGGCCACAACGATGTCGACCCTTTGGACAACGACCTGATTTACAACTACGCCCAGCCCGAGCAGAGCGCTATCGGTGAACGGATCATTCTGCATGGCCGGGTACTCGATGAAAACGCCCGTCCGATGTCGAATACTCTGGTCGAGATATGGCAGGCCAACGCCGGTGGCCGCTACCGCCATAAGAAAGACACCTATCTGGCCCCCATCGACCCGAATTTCGGCGGTTGTGGGCGGACACTTACGGATGAAAACGGCTATTTCTACTTCCGCACGGTCAAGCCGGGTGCCTATCCTTGGCGCAACTATGTCAATAGCTGGCGGCCGGCGCATATCCACGTCTCGGTCTTTGGTACAGCTTTTGCTCAACGCCTGATTACCCAGTGCTATTTCGAGGGCGATCCACTGATCCCGAAATGCCCGATCGTCAACACGATCCCCGACCCCGAGGCGATCGAGCAGTTGGTGGCGCGGCTTGACATGAACGCGACCATCCCGCTCGACACCATTGCCTACAAGTTCGACATCGTGCTGCGCGGGCGCCGGTCCACCCTGTTTGAAAACCGTCTGGAGGGGAACTGATCATGGCACAGGAACTTCACTATCTCAAAGAAACTCCTTCACAGACTGCCGGGCCCTACGTCCATATCGGGCTGGCCCCCGGTGCTGCGGGATTTGATATCTACGCGCAGGAACTTGGCTGGGACATCGCCGGTCCCAATGCCAGGGGCGAGCGTATTCGGGTCGAGGGGCTGGTGGTCGACGGCACCGGATCTCCGGTCAAGGACGTGCTTCTGGAGGCGTGGCAGGCCAATGCCGACGGAATTTATGCGCATCCCGAACATAGCGGTGACGTGGAAGAGGGCTTTCGCGGCTGGGGCCGTGTAATCACCGATTTCGAAACCGGCGAGTGGGGGTTTGACACTGTCAAACCCGGGCCGGTTATGGGGCGTTCCGGCAAGCTGATGGCGCCGCATATCAATCTGTGGGTTGTGGCACGCGGTATCAATGTGGGCCTGAACACGCGACTTTACTTCGAAGATGAGACCGAAGCCAATGCTCAGGACCCGGTCATCAACCTGATCGAATGGGAACGCCGCCGCGCCACACTGATCGCGAAACGAGGCGAGCGGGACGGTCAGATCGTCTATCGTTTCGACATCCGGCTTCAGGGTGAGGATGAAACGGTCTTCTTTGACATCTAAGGCCCCAACCGTCCGGGCCTGACCCGGGCGGTTTTCGTACTTCTTTGAGGAATTTCAAGATGACCAAACCCTGCATCATCTGCGTTGCGATCACTGGATCCCTGCCCACCAGAGAAAACAACCCGGCGGTGCCGATAACCGTCACCGAACAGATCGAAAGCACGCATGCAGCGTTCGAAGCCGGCGCTTCCATCGCACATTGCCATGTGCGCAACGACGACCAGACGCCCAGCTCGGACCCCGAGAAATTCGCCCGCCTCAAGGAAGGGCTTGAAAAACACTGCCCCGGCATGATCGTGCAATTTTCCACCGGCGGTCGATCCGGTGCCGGTCAGGCCCGCGGCGGCATGCTGCCTCTGGCGCCTGACATGGCATCGCTGTCAGTTGGTTCGAACAACTTCCCGACCCGTGTCTATGAGAACCCGCCTGATCTGGTGGACTGGCTGGCCGGAGAGATGCAGAGCCACGGGGTGAAGCCAGAAATCGAGGCTTTTGACCTCAGCCATATCCATCAGGCCGTGGCGATGAACCGGGACGGGCGGATTTCCGGAAAGCTCTATGTCCAGTTCGTGATGGGTGTAAAGAACGCGATGCCGGTGGATCGCGACGTCTTTGATTATTATATCCGGACGATGGAACGTCTGGCCCCTGATGCCGAATGGTGCGCCGCAGGGATCGGACGGCATCAACTGACCGTCAACGAGTGGTGCATCGCCTCTGGAGGACACACCCGCACCGGGCTGGAAGACAACGTGCGCCTCGACCGCGATACACTTGCCCCCTCAAACGCGGCGCTGGTGCAACGCGCAGTGGAGCTTTGCGAGAAATACGAACGTCCGGTAGCGACCTGGCAACAGGCGCGCGATATACTGGACCTGAAACCGGCAACCGGAGACAGCCGATGACCACGCGAAACATCCTTTGCGCCTATAGCGGCGAAGAGGCCGGGCTGAACACCCTCGACTATGCGCTCAAGATCGCCCGTCACCACGACGGCTGGCTGACTGGCGTCGTACATCACGGACAGCCGATCTTGGAATCCCGGTTTGCCGGGCAGTTGCCAAAAGAGGTCATCGACACCCTGCACGAGGCGGATGCACAGCGGGTTCGGGAAATCTCGACTGTGTTCAAGCGCGAGGTCGAACGCGCCGGATTTGCCGAGAGGGCAGAATTCGTGGAGGTTGACAACATCTCGGAATTTGCGCTCAGCAAGTTTGCACGCAGCTTTGACCTGATCGTGACCGGTGTTCAGACCGACAACACGCAAGAGGCCCATCTGGCCGCCAATCCGGACTTACTTGCCCTGCGCAGCGGTCGACCGGTTTTGGTGATCCCGGACGAATACAAAAGCGACACGCTGGCCAGCCATGCAGTCGTCGCTTGGGACGGCAAACGCTCTGCCGCGCGGGCTATGGGCGACGCGATGCCGGTGCTGGAGGAGAAGGCCAAAGTGACCATCCTGTCGGTCGGCAAAGTAGCGCCCGAGGGAATGGACCGCGTGCTACTGAACCTAAAGCGACATGGGATTGATGCTGAGACAATCGTAAAACCGCGCCATCACTCCATCGGGCAAACCATTCTTGAAACAGTATCGGAACTGGACGCGCAGCTGATTGTCATGGGCGCATACGAGCACAGCAAGTTCAGCCACGACTTGTTTGGGGGGGCGACGACGGACGTGATGGGAAAAGCGAAAGTCCCTGTGTTCATGTCGCATTAAGCCATGACAGCAGACGTATTTTTCCACCCTTGGTTGAGCGGATTATTCGGTGATCCCGAAACGGCGGATCTGATATCGCCACAGGCCCAACTGACCCATATGCAACGGGTCGAAGCGGCCTGCTCCCGAGCACTAGGAGAGTCCGGGGCGGTTACGCAGGAACAGGCCCGGATGGCAGCGGATGCCATCGAGGCGGCCCCGGTTGCGATGTCGGTACTGCGTGACGGTACGGCACGGGATGGCGTGGTCGTGCCCGCTCTGGTTCGCGCCCTAAAAAGGGTAATACCCCCAGAGGCCCACGACGCTGTTCATGCGGGTCTGACTTCGCAGGACGTAATCGACACTGCTCTGGTGCTATCGTTGCGAGACGTGTGCGAACTGTTTCGCACACGATTGGACATCCTCGCGCAGGATTTGCAGCGTCTGAGCAACACCCACGGCCTGAACAGCCTAACCGGCCGAACCCGCATGCAGGCGGCTCTGCCGATCACGGCCGCCGACCGACTGCGCGTCTGGTCCGACCCTTTGATCCTGCATGTCGAACGTCTCGATCAACTGAGGCCCCGGCTGTTGCAGCTGCAACTGGGCGGGGCTGCCGGGGATCGTAAAGCCCTTGGCCACTTTGCCGGGAAAGTAAGCGCTTTTATGGCGCACGCACTACAACTTGAAAACCCCTCTGACTGCTGGCATTCAAACCGCGAGTCGGTGGCCGAGTTTGCGAGCTGGCTGTCGCTGGTATCGGGCACGCTGGGCAAATTGGGGCAGGACGTTGCGCTGATGGCCCAACAGGGGGTGGATGAAGTGGCGCTGAGCGGCGGCGGCGGCTCTTCGGCTATGCCGCATAAACAGAACCCGGTTCTTGCAGAACTCTTAGTGTCTTTGGCCCGGTACAACGCGACACAGCTGACCGGAATGCATCAGGCGCTGGTGCATGAACAAGAGCGATCAGGTGTGGCCTGGACGCTGGAATGGATGATCCTCCCTCAGATGATCATGGCAACTGGCCGTTCCCTGACCGCGGCCCGCGAACTGGCGCAGCGGATCGAACGGATCGGCGACCCGAAGGGATAAGCTCAGGTTGAGCGTTCAGCCGCCGGACTGGTTCCTGCGGAATCTCACTGAATCCTCCATCAGTCGGATCAGATCGGCAGCGGTCCGGTTCGCCGGTGTGGCGATGCCGAGTTTGTCGCCCATCGCGGCAACCGCGCCGTTCAGAGCATCGACCTCAGTCGGACGCCCGCCATTGCGGTCCTGCAACATTGACGGTTCATGGTGCAAGTGATGCGCATAGGCATGCGCCATAAGCGCCTCAACGCGCTCCAGACTTGCTGCCACCGCCGAACCCCGCGCAACAGCTACCGCCTCTGCCGCCACGCGGCTGGCCAGGGCGCGCCCGGTGGCGGAACTGCCGATGGAACCCGGGGTCGCGTTGGACAGCGCGCACAACGCGTTCATGGCGCAATTGAAAGCCGCCTTTTCCCAGATCGCCACCTGAATATCCGGGTCCGGTGCAGCTTCGATCCCCCCTCGCTGCATGGCTTCGGCCAGCGCATGCAGCAGCGGTCGGTCCTGGCCATCCAGCGCATGAAACGCCGACTTTGCAGGCCCGTGGGATTCGACGCGACCCGGGCCTAGAAACTCTGCAGGAGTCATCGTCATCCCCAGCAGAATGTGGTCCCGCGGCACATGGGCGGCAATGCGTTCCGCATTACCGATCCCGTTTTGCAGACTCAGCACAGTCGCATGTTGCAACAGCCCGGCCACAGAAGTCAGAGCCGCCTCTGTGTGGAAAACCTTGGTGAACAGCAGGACCACGTCTGTCGGCCCGTCAAAGGCGTCGGGCCGCATGGCCGGAAGGCGCAAGGTATGCGTGCCGTCATCCAGATTGACCTGCAACCCATCCCGATTGATGGCATCAAGGTGCGCTTCGTTGACATCCAGCAGTGTCACTTCTGCTCCGCCCCGCGCGAGGCGGGCGCCAAAGACCGAGCCCATGGCGCCCGCACCCAGTACAGCAATTTTCAAATTGTCACTCCCTAACCAGCGAGAACTCGCGGCAACCACAAAGTCAGCGCCGGGAACAGGATCAGGAAACCAACCCGCACAACTTCGGCCCCGAAAAAGGGCAGGACGCCAATAAATGTCTCACGCATCGGAACGTCGCGGGCCTGCGCCGAGATTATGAACACGTTCATCCCCACCGGCGGCGTGATCAGGCCAAGTTCCACCACTATGAGCGCTAATATCCCGAACCAGATCTTCAGGTCCTCGGTATCCATGCCAAAGGGCGACATTTCGGCAGTGGCGTAATCACCACCGTTCATCTCGACCAGCACTGGCCAGAAGAATGGCATCGCCAGCAGGATCATCGACAGGCTGTCCATCAGACAGCCCAACACGATCAGTGCCAGTAGAAGGATCAGCAACGTCGTCATCGGCGCCAGCCCAGACGCCGCCATGAATTCGGCCATCGCCTGTGGGACACCGCCGCGAGACATGAAGATCTTGAGCAGTTCCGCCCCAAGCAGGATCAGATAAATCATCCCCGCGGTTCGCGCGGTTTCCAGCAGCGCCTCGCGGCTGTCCAACCATGACAGTTTGCGTCGCAACAGGCCAAAGATCGTCACCATCACGACGCCGACAGCTGCCGCCGGAGTCGGATTGAAAAAGCCTAGATAGATACCTCCGATCACTACGCCAAAGACCAAACCCACCGGCAGAACGTTCAGTGTGGCGGTGATGAATTCTTCGCGCGAAGCCTTTTCGCCTCGGGGCCCCGCGTTGGGCCAGACCATTACGTAGATCAGGATGGTCAGGATGAAGAACAGGACGGCGATCAGTCCGGGGATCAAAGCCGCCATGAACATCGTGACCACGTTGGCCTCGACAATAATCGCATAAACAATCAGCACCACCGAGGGCGGGATCAAGATGCCCAGAACGCCGCCCGCTGCAATTGTGCCGGTACCCAGACGAGAGGAGTACTTGTACCGTTTCAGTTCAGGCAGCGCGACGCGGCCCATAGTCGATGCCGTAGCCAGCGACGAGCCGCAAACAGCCCCGAACCCGGCACAGGCCGCGATCGCAGACATGGCCACCCCGCCGCGCATCCAGCCCAGCCAGGCATTCGCGGCCCTAAACAGATCGGCGCTGAGCCCAGAACGTGAGGCGACCGCGCCCATCAGTACGAACAATGGTACAACCGACAGATCGTAAACCGAGAACTGCCCGTACGCGAGGTCCTTGAGCTGGCTCATGACGATCATCGGGCCATTGAGGATGGCGATGCCAACCCCACCTACGGCGATCATTGCATAGGCAATGGGCAGCCGGATCGCGATCAGAAAAATCAGGGCCCCGAGGCCCAGCATGCCAATGGTGATGCTGTCCATGTCAGTAGGCCTCGCTTTGCCGTAGTTTCGACAGAGCCTCACCCAAAGTGATCAGCGAGGCCACAAACAAAAGGAACAGAGAGATCAAGGCAGGGACAAAGGCCCACCAGATCGGAATTTCCAGGATACCGGTGAATTCGGAGTATTCCCGGTAATCCTGCAATCCGGCGCTCATGCGCCAGATCATCAACGCGGCAAAGGCCAGCGCTATGAGACCTGCAAACACCGACATCAGGGCAATGGCCCGCGGGCTTGCCCGCATGGTGAAGATATCCGCCGACACGTTCGCCCCGACCAGTTGGCAATAGGGCAGGAAACAGAACACGGCGATAGCCGCCCCCATCTCTGTCAGCTCGAAATCACCCGGGAACGGCTTGTTGATGATTGCCCCGGCCAGGATCGACCAAGCATTCACCAGCACGACTCCGATCAGGACAAGACCACCCAGCAGTGCCCACCCGGTTATGGTGCGGCGGGCGAGGCCGACCAGCCCCGCCTCCTTGGTGTTTGCAGCCCCCGACATGGCTCAGTTCGTCGCCATGTTTTCGGACACCAGCTGTACTGCATGGTCATACAGCGCCTGACCGTCGATTCCCTTTTCGGCCATCTCTTCGATCCAGCGAGTCACTACCGGCGCCATCGCGGCCTCGAACTCGGCCCACTCCGCATCGTTCAACTGAATATGCTCGTTGCCAGCCTTAACTGCCAGCCCGATGCCAAACGCTTCAGCGCCATCCCAGATTTCACCAACCTCTGCGTGCCATTCGGGACCGGAGTTATCAATGAAGATCTGCTGGATATCCGCCGGAAGGCTGTCCCAACGCGCCTGGTTCATGACAACCGAGAACGAGGTGGTTCCAAGGCGCTTACCTCCCGGACCTTCGATCTGGTATTTGGTCTGCTCCTGAATTTTCAGCGGTGGAATAATCTCGAACGGGATCATCGCGCCGTCGATCACCTTTTTCGACAGGGCGACCGGGATCTCACCCACCGAGGTTTTCACCGGACTCGCGCCAAGCGCTTCCAGCACCCAGGCGCCGGTGCGCGAGGGAATCCGCATTTTCTTGCCTTCCAGATCAGCGGGCGAGCGTACCTCGTCGGACACCATATGCAGGGCTTGACCGCCATGCACATGCTGGAAAAGCGCGGTCATACCCTTGAAATCCTGGCTCAGCTCATCGGCATACATTTCCTGCATCGCCAAATTCACGGCGGCACTGCTACCTTGATGCACGCCAGGCAGTTCAAACACTTCGGTACGCGGGAATGACCCGGCCGCATAGGCGTTCACAATCCAGGCCATGTCGACCACACCGTCACGCACCTGACGCGGCAATTGCGGCGGCTTGCCTCCCAGTGTCATCGAAGGGAAAATCTCGATGCTGATACGCCCGTCCGAGGCTTCCATGATCCTTTCGGCCCAGGGCTCCAGCATTTGACTGTGTGCCGGTGCCTTCGGGCTCAGGAAATGGTGCAACTTGAAATCGAACTCAGCCGCAGCTGAGGCGGTGGCACCCGCGGCGGCGACGGCGATGCCAAGGGCGATCGCCTTGGTTTTTGCAACAACGTTCATTGGTCTTCTCCTCGTAGACTAGCTTTGACTTCCCCTCGCCGACGTAACCCGGCGACCTCCCAATCAGCTTTACCCGTTCACACCCGGATCAGGCAGTGAACAGTGCTTTGACCTCCTCCGGCACAGGACAGGACATAATCCCCTTGCCATCTTCGCTCCGTTTTACCAGAACCCGCTTTTCGAACCCTTCCACGGCCAGTGTCTCTCCCCGCAGCAGCTTGTGTTCGACATCGAAACTTGCCCGCCCGAAACGAGTGATCCGGGTTTCGATGGTCACCTCCTCCCCATAGCTTGAGGGGACATGGAACTTGGCCCGTGTGTCAACCATCGGAAATCCGACAACGCCGTACCGGCCCACCAACTCGGGCTTCGGCAAGCCGGCTGCCTTGAAATGGTTGGCGGTCGAAGCGTCAAACCACGCGAAGTAACGCGGATAAAAGACGATGTCGGCTGGGTCGCAATCGCCCCATTCGATCAAGACGGTCCGGCGGCTGGTTAGCATGTCGGATCTCCCGGAATCGGCGCAATGGCCCGTTTCAGTTCACCATAGTTTCCCTAGCGTACGAGGGAAAATGACTTTTCATCGTATTTGGTTATCATTTCTAGCAACAAAGTGCAGCAACCTGACGCGTTTGGCATCGCTGTGAAGCAACGTTCACGCTAAACGGCCTGTTTCAGGTTGGGAATTGGGGCCGCGACCGGTGATCCATTATCGAGGGCCTGGTCGAGCTTGGCATGGCTGTCGTCGGCTAGCGCCGCGCCGATGGCCGCGCGCAGAGCTCCTGCAGCTTCGCGCTCGGTCCCGTCGCGCAAGGCGGGCAAGACGATTCCGGCCATGATCCTGTCATAGGCGGACTTACCTCTCAACAACGTGTCGGAATAGCCTTTTAAAACCCGGGGCAGCTCTGCCAAGCCCGCAGCAAACTCGGGGGCACGACCAAGCGCCGTGGTCATCGCGCTCATCCAGTTCTCGATGGCGTGCTGTTCGTTCGCAAACCGGTACGACCGCCGCCGCATCCGGCGGAGGCTCGCCACGCCGCGCAACATCCAATACCCGGCAATCCCGTTCGACCGGACATGAATACCCTTGCCGAGAAACGGAAAGGAGCCACCGTTTTCGACCCGTTTCATGACGCGCGCGCCCAGCGATACCGGCAGAATGTCGGCAATCTCTTCGGCGCGCGGCTTCATGTATTCGGTGATGGTCAACACTTGACCTGGTTTCAGCTGAGCCTCGGCATGGATGCGTTCGAACCGTTCAGGCCGGGTCTTCAGATCGGCAACCCGCGCCACATCCTCATACGCCATCCACAATGCCAGACGGCGGCAACCTTCCTTGACCGCGTGCAGGGCCTGGTGGTTCGACAGGTCGGCGGCCGTCAACAGCTGATCAACCCGATCCAGATATTCTTCGCCATACTGCGCGTCCTGATAGTCCGTACAGCGGTCATGGCCATGCCCGATCACGGCACTCAGGTCGTCAGGCAGGTGCGACAGGTCCCGAGGGCTAATCGGCCTCGGGGTGATTTCCGCCTCGGGCTGCACTTCTATCCTTTCTCCGGCTTGCAGCTTTCGTACCGCGGCACAGGCAGTGTCGAACCCGGCAAGGCTGGCCGCCGCCGATTTACCGGTGCCGAACACTTTGCGGGAATGATCCAGGTTCCAAGGCAGAACCCCACTGCCCGCCAGCGCGCCGAACATGGTGGCACTGACGAATGTGCCATTGTCCGTTGCCATCTGCCCCAGATCGAGCAAGTAGCTTTCTTTCGCCATCGCCTCAGCGGTGCGGCGCACGTTCTCTTCGGAATAGCGGCCATCGCCCATCGCGATCTTTTCTGCGGTCGAGTAGAACCGTGCGGTCGAGCTTATGAGCGTCGTGACTTTGGGCGAGACGTATCCCGCTGCCATTGCCCGCGCGCTTTCAACCAGTTCGCTGGACAGAACCACATCCACCCGACCCGGCATGGGAACCAGGCTGAGCACGGGCGTTTCTGCCGTCGCAGGGGCGATTTCGATGTAGTAGCTGGTGGACCCGGTGCGCTGCGCCACTCCGGGGACGGATGTGGCCTGTGCGACCAACCCGGCGTCGCGTGCGGCACCAACGATCCAGTTCATCAGCACCCCACCGCCCTCGCCGCCAAGAGCGGCCAGCAGGATACGAAGCGGCGGGGTCTGTGTGTATTGCATGCTCATGCGGCTTTCACTCCGGTCATCAGGCTGCGGAAGCGGGCTTTGGTTCGGTCCCACCAGTTTGGGTTAGACACGATCTCGGCCCGCCAGAACGAGGGGCACAGCGTGGCGGCATGGGCTACCTCACCGCACAGCCCGCAACCGACGCAGCCATTGTTCACATGTGCCACCGGATCGGTTTTCAGCGGATCGGTCGATGATTTGATCGTCAGCGTCGGACAGCCCGACAGACGGATACAGGAATGATCGCCGGTGCAGGTGTCTTCGTCCACTCCGAACCGGGTACGCGCAACCCGTTCGCCGGCAGCCAGGGCCTTGGCGCGGATCGGCTTGATCCGGCGTTGGCGTTCCAGCTGACATTCGCCCTCGGCTACGATCACCTTGAGTCCATCGAATTTGGTGCTGAAAGCGTCCTTGAGCGTCTCGCGCATTTTGGACACATCGTAGTTATGCACCGTGCGGAGCCACTTCACTCCAACACCTTTCAATGCGTCTTCGATGGTGGTTTCGCCATGGGTGGCACTTTTCTCGGCCGAGGCCAGCTTCAGCGTCTTGTCCGGAGAAGAGATCACCTCCTGCGTGCCTGTGGCCGAGGTATAACCGTTCTTCATGATGACAAGGATACCGTCCCCGCCATTCAACAAACGCGACGTGACCCCGGACAAAAGTCCGTTGTGCCAGAACCCCCCATCGCCCATCACGGCGATGGGGCGTTTCTCTTGAAAGCTCGCCACTGACGAGTTGGAAGCAAGGCTCATACCGTAGCCCAAAATGGAGTTGCCGAAGTTGAACGGGGCAAAGGTGGCAAAGGCGTGACAGCCGATGTCGGCGGAATAGTGGACTTTACCGATTTCCTGCTCGGTCAGTTTCAGGGCTGAAAAGAAAGGCCGTTCCGGGCAACCGGTGCAAAAACCGGGCGGACGCGGCGGCACTGGATCGGCCAACAGTGCCTTCGCCTCAGACCGAAGCTCTGCGATTTCCTCGGCATAGCTTACGTCACCCAGGAGGTTGCCGACATTTGGCAGATGCTGACGCAGGAACTTGCCCACCCCGGCGCCCATGACTTCGGAAGTGTATTCCCCCGCCATCGGCAACACATCCTTCCCCGCCAGTATCACAGTCGATCCGGCGCGGCGCAGGATTGTGCCGATTTCATTCTCAATGTATTCAGGCTGACCCTCTTCCAGAACCAGTACCGCGCGTTTGTCTTCCGTGAACTTCAGGATCTCGTCGGGCACCAACGGATAAACCACGTTCAAGGCCAGGATCGGCAGCTCGCAATTACCGTGCGCATCCGCAAGCCCCATCTCGGCCAGCGCGCGGATCAAGGCGTTATATAGCCCGCCCTGCACAATGATGCCCATATCCTTTTGCGCCCCATCAAACCATTCGTTCAGCTTGTTGTCTCGGATGAAGTCACGTGCGGCCTGCATGCGCTCGCCTGATTTCAAACGCTCATGGCCAAAGGTGACAGGCGGGTGAGCCAGTTGGTCGTAGTTGTGCGGCGCAGGTTCCGACAACACCTGCTTCATCGAAATCGCGGGCGCAATGTTGTCCTTGGTTTGAAACGCGCCTTGAACATGGCAGGCGCGGATGCGCAGCTCCATCATCACCGGCGTATTCGACGCCTCGGACAGTTCAAAGGACTTTTCGACACAATTAACAATGCTGGGCAGGTTCGGGCGCGGGTCCATCAGCCACAGGGTCGATTTCATCGCATACGCATGGCTGCGTTCCTGAATGACACTGGACCCTTCGCCGTAATCCTCGCCGATTACGATAAGAGCCCCACCCATGACGCCCGGCGAGGCCAGATTTGACAATGCATCAGCGGCCACATTGGTGCCGACGATGGATTTCCAAGTGACTGCACCCCGCACCGGATACATGATCGACGCCCCCAACATGGCGGCGGCTGACGCTTCGTTGGTGCAAGGCTCCACATGCACGCCCAATTCGGACATTTCCGGAGCTGCCTGAACCATCACGTCAATCAGGTGAGACACCGGAGAGCCCTGATAGCCACCGACATAAGAAACGCCCGATTGCAGCAACGCTTTGGTGACCGCGAGAATCCCTTCGCCGTGAAACGTCTCACCGTTGCCGAGTTTCAGCTTTTCAATTTCCTTCGAGAATGAAACTTCCACGGCTGTATTCCTTGTCGTCTGGCGTTTTTTCTGCCGGTCCGAAACCGGAGTTGCCGAAACTATCGCGACAAAGTAATTATGCGTCCAACGGATATTCCGAATGGACTATATTCACGATGTCAATAAATCTGCGTACACTGGATCTTAATCTTCTCCGCGTTCTAGTAGAGCTGGGTGAAACCGGTTCGGTTTCCTTAGCGGCAGCGCAACTTGGCCTAAGTCAGCCTGCCTCCAGCAATGCTCTGTCCAGACTACGTCACGCTCTGGGTGATCCTTTGTTCGTGCGGTCACGCACAGGGATGGTGCCAACACCATTTGCCGAGCGGATCATTCCAGATGTCCGGCGCCATCTGGATGGGCTCTTCGAATCTCTTGGCGAGGGGAGCGAATTTGATCCTGCCAATTCCAAACGAGTGTTTCGCCTGTCGTTATCGGGATTGGGGGAAACCGTGTTTCTGCCGCAATTGGCCATTCGGGCGCTGCGGATCGCACCGGGCATCAAGTTGTTCAATCACTCGACTCCGCTGCCAATGCTGGCTCAATCATTGGAGGATGGCGATGTAGATCTCGCGATTGGCATGGTCAATATCCGCGAGCGGGGTATTCGGACGGTTACTTTATTTGAAGAAAGCTATGTGGCGATTGTCGGTAAAGGGTTGGATCGGCGCCCAAAAAATTTGGATGAATTGAGGAAGGAAAAGATCGTTCTTTCTGTTCCCGAAGCAACTTACGCCAAAGATATCAACGATTCAATTTCACGCCTCGGTCTATCTGGCAGCGTCGTCCTGCGCGTAGGATACTTCGGAGCCTTGCCCCAATTGCTGTCGCAGCTTGACGTCGTGGTCATCGCTCCTCGGCAATATGCCAACGATCTCAGAAGAACACATCAGATAGAGGTTTTGCCGTTTTCAATTTCGAAGACAGCCGCAAGCATCAAAATGGTCTGGCATACAAGAACAGAGTCGGAATCCGCCTGCGTCTGGCTTCGGTCTCAAGTTGCCGACCTGTTTTTGACATCAAAGTCAGACCTAGAGGGCTCAGTATAATCACGCAGCGCTCGGCGACAGTAAGCAGTTGTGTCGAAAATTTCGGCTTCAGATTGTCGAGAAAGGTATTTCGATAGTTTGCAATCGGATCTGCCCCGTTTCAGCAATTCGCAGAATTGGCTGTTTAACCCGTTAGCCCGGCGAAGTTTCTACGGTCAGCAACAAACTTCGCAACAGACCCTTCCGGTGTCTATGTCGCTAACTTTCGGCTCCGACGCCTCAGTGCTAACGGCGTCTCGATACTCGAACGAGGAGGGCAGTGACAATCTCATTCAAAGGCGCACAATTTCCAATGGACGTGATATTGCACGCGGTGTCCTCATATCTGCGTTAATCAGTATCGTACCGGGATCTGGAAAAATTCTCGCTGAGCGAGGCATTTCGGTTGGTCACGCAACTATGAACTGTTGGATCGTCAAAAACGCACCATTGATCGCAGACTGAGCATGTCGTCAGAAGCGTTGCTGCGAACGATTCTGGCGAATGGACTAAACCTATGCGCGCGTCAAAGGAGAATGGGTCTACCAATACTAAGCGGTCGACAAACTCGATAAGACTCTTGATTTCATGCTGTCTAAACGGCAGGAACAAACCTGCTGCGACGAAATTCTTCGCACGAATGTTGGAATGCAGCGGTCTTTCGCGAAATATCGTCATAGACAAGAACGGTGCGAACACCGCTGGTATCAAGACCATCGACAAGATGCTGAAGGGCTTTGGTTGCCCAATTCCAGTCGAGATGGTCAGGCGGAAGTATCTGAACAATCTCGTCGAGCAGGACCACCGTTTCATCAAACGGCGCACTCGACCGATGTTGGGGTTCAAAGCGTTTGCTTGAGCAGCGGCAACGCTGAACGGAATCGAAGTTGCTAACAAGGTCTGCAAAGGTCAACTCACGCCTGGACTCTGCCCGTTTCAGCAGTTCGCCCGATTGGCAGGATAATCGGCTCATCAGCCGCAACTGTGCTGCTCTCAATGAAGTTTGCGACAAAACCCAACCAGACGGTACCCGCCAAAGAAACAACGAGGCGGCACAATCGGTTCCGACGCTGCCAACCGGCAGTAAGGGGGATCAGAATTTGAGCAAGAGGCGGATTGTGCTACCTTCTGTTGTGAGGAAGCAAATATGGAGACTGCGAAGCAACGCTTACAACTCCTCTGCCTCATCATCCTGAGCTTCCTGTCGGCGGACCGGTTAAACGGCCAGGTTGATATGGCAGACGTACCTGAGAACCGGGTGTTGCACACGGTGATCGAGGGGCCAATTGGCCCGGCAACCGTGCGTCATATTACGCGCGTGCTAGAGTATTCACGAAATTCGCCGACGTCCGCGGTTGTATTGCAACTCAACACGCCCGGCGGGCTCGCCGACGCAATGCGCGAGATAATATCGGAAATACTGCTGTCGCCGGTACCGGTGATCACCTATGTCGCCCCGCCCGGTGCCCACGCGGCCAGCGCGGGCACTTACATCATGTACGCAAGCCATGTCGCAGCGATGGCGCCGGGAACGAACCTTGGCGCGGCCACTCCGGTTGCGATTGGAGGTATGCCTGGCGGTTTGCCGGAACAACCGCTCGACGAGGCGGATGAAAAGGACAAGAAAGCCAAGAAAGAGGCTGAGAGCGACCCGCTAGCGCCAAAGGATGCCATGTCGGCCAAAGCCACAAATGATGCCGCTGCCCTGATCCGCAGCCTGGCCGAAATGCACGGGCGCAATGCGGATTGGGCTGAACGCGCCGTTCGGCAGGCCGAGAGCTTGTCGGCGGAACAGGCACGCGAACTGAATGTTATTGATCTGATTGCCGCAGATCTCAGCGCGCTTCTGCGGGATGCGGACGGGCGCAGCGTGGTGATGGGTGAATCCCGACTGACTCTGGATGTCTCCGGTCAGCCTGTTGAGCGGATCGAGATGGGGACGGTCACCCGGATTCTCAGTATTCTGTCGAACCCAAATGTGGCGCTGGTTCTAATGATGCTTGGTGTTTATGGCCTGATATTCGAATTCTGGAACCCCGGTGCGATTGTTCCCGGCGTTGTCGGCGCAATATGTCTGACGCTGGGGCTTTATGCGCTCAATCAGTTGCCGCTCGACTATGCGGGGCTGGCCCTGATCGGACTGGGCATCGCCTTTATGGTGGCCGAAGCCTTTTCGCCAAGTTTTGGAGTGCTGGGTCTTGGCGGGATTATCGCCTTTTCGCTGGGGGCCGCGATGCTGGTGGACACGGATGTCGAAGCCTACCAAATCTCGTGGTGGCTGATCGGGGTCATGGCGCTGGTCAGTACGTCGATCCTGGCCGTGCTTCTGGGGTACACGGTCCACACCTACCGACAAGCGCCGGTATCGGGTTCGGCCCGCATGCTGGGGGCGCCGGCCCGTGTGCTGGACTGGTCCGATGGGACTGGCTTTGTCTGGGTCGAGGGTGAACGGTGGCAAGCCATGGGAATACCCGATCTCCGGCCCGGACAGGACGTATGCGTTCTGGGGATCGACGGTCTCACATTACAGGTTGGGCCAGAGACCGGAAAGAAATCAGATGCTGACGGAGGAGCATGATGATGGAAGTATTCCAGTTCGAATGGATCGCCTATCTCATCGCGCTGGTGCTGGTGTTCCTGTTCCTGCAGGCGGCGATCTACATTTTCCGGGAATATGAGCGCGGGGTTCTATTCACGCTGGGGCGGTTCACGCGGGTCTCAGGGCCGGGATTTGTCCTGATCATTCCAGTTGTGCAGCAGCTTGTACGTACCGACCTGCGCATGTTCGTCGAAGATGTGCCCAGTCAGGATGTGATCAGCCGCGACAATGTTTCGGTCAAGGTCAACGCGGTCATCTATTTTCGCATCGTGGACCCACAGCGCGCGATCATAAACGTGGCCGATTTCCGGGCCGCCGTCAGCCAATTGGCGCAGACCACCTTGCGGTCGGTCCTGGGAAAGCACGAGCTGGACGAGATGCTGGCGGAGCGTGACAAGCTCAACGCTGATGTTCAGGAGATTCTGGATCGCCAAACGGATGCCTGGGGCATCAAGGTCGCGAATGTCGAGATCAAGCATGTGGATATCGATGAAAGCATGGTTCGCGCCATTGCCAAACAAGCCGAAGCTGAACGCCTGCGCCGGGCGCG
This sequence comes from Ruegeria sp. HKCCD6426, assembly GCF_057221115.1. Classification (NCBI taxonomy): domain Bacteria; kingdom Pseudomonadati; phylum Pseudomonadota; class Alphaproteobacteria; order Rhodobacterales; family Roseobacteraceae; genus Ruegeria; species Ruegeria sp. HKCCD6426. Next base: position 73,538 of record NZ_JBWVBF010000006.1, read on the forward strand.
GGTTATCAATGCGCAAGGTGAGTTTCAGGCGGCGTCGAAATTGGTGGAAGCTGGCAAGCTTCTAGCGACCCAGCCAAACTCGATGCAGCTGCGCTATTTCAACGCCCTCAATGACATTGCCGCCGACGGTACGACGACGGTTGTGTTCCCGCTGCCCATCGATCTGCTTCCAAAAGCGCATAAGAAAGACGAATGAGGCGCATGTGACCACAGCGAAAACCGGAAAAACGGCGATTGTCCTCGGGGGTACAGGGTTCCTCGGGCGCCGGGTGGTTCAGCAATTGCAGGGCAGGGGGTTCGCCGTCGGCGTCGCAACGCGATGTCCGGACAAGGTCGCCCGGTTTGGCAATGATCCGGACGGTGGGGTCCGTGTGGTTCATTGTGATTTGAAAAGCCCCGATACAGTGCAAAGCGCGTTGCAGGGCGCTACTGTGGTCGTCAATTGCATTGGCCTCTATGTTGAAACCCGGACGGACACCTTTCGGGATGTGCATGTCGGCGGAGCCCGCACGGTCGCCGAAACAGCGAAGTCAGTTGGTGCCCGCTGTCTGGTGCATATCTCGGGGATTGGAGCTGACCGAGCCTCTCCATCCGCCTATGTTCGCGCCCGTGCGGAAGGCGAAGATGAGGTCTGCCGTGCCTTTCCGGAGGCCACGATATTGCGACCCAGTGCCATGTTCAGCCGCAGCGGCGCGTTTTTCGGGGAGTTCGACGCGATTGTTCGGCGCATGCCTGTTCTTCCGTTATTCGGTGACGGTAGCGTTCGGTTGCAGCCGGTTGATGTGGGCGATGTGGCCAAGGCGGTGGCTTCCATTTCGGAAATTTCCGGGCCCCGCGGACACGTTTACGAGCTGGGCGGGCCGGATGTGTTTACCTACAAGGAAATACTGCAACGATTGGCGCGGCGCGGTGGCAAAAATCGGTTGCTGCTGCCGGTGCCGTATTGGTTCTGGTGGTCTCTTGCCGCAGCGTTGGTCGTATTCCCCAGACCGCCGATCACACCTGCTCAGGTCGCGCTCATGCAGCGGGATAACGTGGTCGGCGGGAATGTTGCGACTTTTTCCGATCTTGCGATCAATCCGCAGTCCGCCGTCGGCTTGGGTCTGGTCTGAACGAACCACAGTGTCCGCACCATTGTTGACACCAGATCGGGGCCCTGTGCGGCGCGTAGCTTTTCACGGGAAAACCGTGAAGAACGGCGTTTCGGAGCCGCGGTTCCGACCGACCGCAAGAGAGCGCGATCCGCCGCTCCGGAGCTGCTAAAGGGTAGCTTGCATATTCGCAAAATGGGCATGAACAGATGGTTCGGGTTCGGCCCGACGACACCCAACACCGAGAAATCCTTGTTAAAAAAGGCCATTTGAGGCACAATTCATTGGTACATTGAACATTACCACAATCCGAATTCCGGCTGTATCGGGCCGGATTGAAAACGTACGTCGGGAGTCGACGTCGATGGAACAGGGGTTTTTTCTGATATTTGCAATTGGGGCCGTGGCGGCGGCCCTGGGGGTGGTGTTGGCGCGCAGTCCGATCCACAGCGCGGTGGCGCTGATGGCCTGTTTCGTCAATGTCTCGGCAATTTTCGTGCTGCTTCAGGCGCCGCTTCTCGCGGTTATCCAGATCTTTGTCTATGTCGGGGCGATCCTGGTTCTGTTTCTGTTCGTGACCATGATGTTGGATATCCGTGAAGCAACGCTGCGGCGGTTCCTGCCAGGAAGCAATTTCGCCGCTTTTGGACTGGTGGCGCTGTTAGGGGTTGAGATGCTGGTCCTGGTCCTGCTGGGCAGGCAATTCCCGGAAACCGTCGCGGGGACTAGAACCGGAGGAGAGATCCGCGAATTGGGCACAACGCTGTTTGCGGACTACCTGCTGCCCTTTGAGGTGGCCTCGGTCATCCTGCTTGTGGCTCTGGTCGGTGCCATAGTGTTGGCGCAGAAGGAGTCGCGCTGATGGTGCCGCTGTCGTGGTATATTATTCTGGGTGTGATCCTGTTCGTCGTCGGCGCAGCCGGAGTTCTTGTGCGGCGCAACGTTTTGGTGGTGCTGATGTCGCTGGAGTTGCTACTCAACTCGGTCAACATCAACTTCATTGCGTTTGCTCATTTCCACGACGATTTCCGCGGTCGTATTTTCGCGATCTTCATCATCGCGATCACCGCGGCGGAAGTTGCCATCGCTCTTGGCATCCTTGTCGCCCTGGTGCGAAACAAGGCCACGCTGAAGGTCGATGAAATCACGATCATGCGAGGGTAGGGGTGGAGGCGGTTCTTTCCATAAGGCCGCTTCTGGCCATCGCCGTCGCCGGATTGGCATCGGGGCTGGTTTTTTACCTCCGTGACCGCATCGGGCCACGAGACCTCGTGTCGCCCGTGGCTTCTGTGGTCCTGTTTGCTCTGGTTGCGTCGATGGCGCCCCGGGTTCTGTCGGGCGGCACCTATGAACTCGTTCTGTTCGAAATCCTGCCGGGGGTCGATTTTGCGTTCCGGGTGGATGCGCTGGGGATGGTGTTCGCCACCATTTCCTCGCTGCTGTGGATTTTTGCTTCGATCTATACCGTCGGCTACATGCGCAGCCTCGGTGAACATGCGCAGACGAGGTTCTACATTTGCTTTGCCTCCAGCCTTGCCGCCGCTGTAGGAGGAGCGTTTGCAGCCAATCTCTTTACGCTGGTGATCTTCTACGAAGTGCTGAGCCTCGTAACTTATCCGCTGGTCTATCATCACGAGGACGACGAGGCCTGGGAGGGCAGCCGAAAATACCTCGTCTACCTGATGGGCGCATCAAAAAGCGCTTTGCTGGCAGCCATTGCACTGACCTACCACCTGGCGGGCACGCTCGATTTCGTGCCGGGCGGATTGCTGGCCGGGTCTGAGGCCGCTCCGGTCCTGCTGACGATTGTCTATTTCTGCTACCTCTTCGGGTTCGCAAAGGCGGCGTTGATGCCGTTACATGCCTGGCTGCCCGCCGCGATGGTGGCCCCAACCCCGGTCAGCGCGCTTCTGCATGCCGTGGCGGTGGTTAAGATGGGGGTCTTCTGCGTATTGCGTGTGGTGTTCGATGTTTTCGGCACCGGGTTGATGGAGGCGCTGGGGCTGGCAATCGCTACGGCCTATCTGGCCTCTTTCACCATTCTGACAGCCTCGATATACGCCCTGACCCGCGACGACCTGAAGGCGCGGCTGGCCTATTCCACCGTCAGTCAGCTTTCCTACATCATCCTCGGGGCAGTTCTGTTTTCACCAATCGCAATGGTCGGCGGTGTCATCCATATCGCTGCGCATGCCTTCTCCAAAATCACGTTGTTCTTTTGCGCGGGGTCAATCTATTGCGCCACGGGCAAACGGAAGATCAGCGAGATGGGCGGCATCGGGCGGCAACTGCCCTGGACCATGGCCGCATTCTTTGTAGGGTCGCTCGGCATGATCGGCGTGCCACCGGCCGGTGGATTTGTGTCTAAATGGTATCTGGCATGGGGGTCTGTCGAAGGGGGGCAATTCGTATTTCTGGTCGTGCTGCTGGTCAGCTCAATCCTGAATGCGGCCTATTTCCTGCCGGTCAGCTATATTGCCTTCTTTGGCAAGGAGCCGGATGGGGAAAACCACGTCCGTGAAATCCCGCTGGTCACGGTTCCGCTGATCGCAACAGGGGTTCTGTCGCTTTTGATGGGTATTTTCCCGGGTTATTTCATCACATTGGCAGAGGAGGTGGTCAGATGATCGCTCGTATCGTCGGATTCTTCGGCAATCCGAAATATGCCAATCTCCGCCTTCGCCTGTTCTATCTGGTGCTGACCCTGATCGTCGCGGCGGATTTCCTGGTTCCTCGTGAAAATGTTGAATACCTGTGGGAACGGCTGCCGGGCTGGTCGGCTGTGTATGGGTTCGGCTCCTGCGTGGTGATCATTTTCGTTTCCAAGTTCCTCGGTCATCAGGGCGGGCTTATGCAGCCCGAAGATTACTATGACTGAGTTCCTGCACCCAACAATTCTGTTCTTTGCCGGAGCTCTGGTGATTCCGTTTCTGAACGGAACGATCCGCAAGCTCTGGTTGCTGTTGATCCCGGCCCTTGCCGTTGCCGCCGTTGCGATGTCCCAATCAGGCTCTTATGGCGAGGTCCGGTTTCTGGGGCAGGAGTTGTTGATTGCACGGGTCGACAAGCTGAGCCTTGTCTTTGCAACCGTTTTTACGATCATGGCGCTGATCGGCATGATCTATGCCCTGCATCTGACGCGACCGGGCCAGCATGTCGCAGCCTTCCTCTATGTCGGCTGCGCCCTGGGGGTAGTGTTTGCCGGCGATTACCTGACGTTGTTCGTGTTTTGGGAGGGCATGGCCTTTGCTTCGGCCTATCTCATCTTCGCCGCAGACGGTGAACAGGCGGTGCAGGCCGGGTTCCGCTATCTGATGGTGCATCTCACTGGGGGTGTCGCGCTTTTGGGCGGGGTAATCCTGCACGGGGCGGCGACAGGCTCGGTTTTTTTCGGCCCGATCGGGGGACCGCTAGGGGCCGCTGCCTATCTTATCCTGATAGGTTTTACCCTGAACGCCGCCGTGCCGCCCTTGAATGCCTGGCTGACGGATGCATACCCCGAGGCCACCGTCACCGGCGCAGTGTTCCTGAGCGCCTTCACCACCAAGACCGCCGTCTATGTGCTGGCCCGTGGATTTCCGGGGACGGAACTTCTGGTCTGGTTCGGCACCGCGATGGCGATATACGGGGTGATCTACGCGGTGATGGAAAACGATTGCCGCCGCCTGCTGGCCTATCACATCGTCAGTCAGGTGGGATACATGGTGGCCGGTATCGGTATCGGAACCGAAATGGCGTTGAATGGCGCGACCAGCCACGCCTTTGCCCATATCCTGTACAAGGCATTGCTGTTCATGGGGGCAGGCGCGGTGATCTATGTCACCGGGCGGCGCAAACTGACCGAACTTGGCGGGCTCTACCGGACTATGCCGCTGACTGTGATGCTCTACATGATCGGAGCTTTTGCGATCTCGGCCTTCCCTTTCTTTTCGGGCTTCGTGACCAAGTCGATGGTGGTGTCTGCTGCCGGGTACGATCATCGGGCGGCAGTAATGTTGCTGCTGACTCTGGCGTCGTCGGGGACATTTCTGCATACCGGCCTGAAACTGCCCTATTACATGTTCTTCGGCAAAGATTCCGGCCTGCGCCCGCCTGAGCCGCCACGCAACATGTTGGTCGCCATGTCCATCGCCGCGGTGCTGTGCATCTGCATTGGCGTCTACCCCGCGCCGCTTTATGCGCTGTTGCCGTATGAGGTTGATTATCACCCCTATACATGGGCGCATGTGAGCGAAAGCCTCGGCATCCTGATGTTCACAGCGCTTGGCTTTGTGTTGTTCCTGAAGGCGCTCGATCCCGAGGATACGGTCAGCATCGACACCGACTGGTTCTATCGCAAGGGCGCGCGGGCGTTCATGCGCTTCGCTGAAAAACCGTTCGCGCGCTATGAACAGGCGGTAAGCACGGTGTCGGAAAAATCGCTACTGCCCTTCATGCACCGCTCGGCGCAGGCAGGGCTTCGAGCCGATCTTGGCGGGGTCGATGCAATTGTGAACGGCGTTGCCCGCAGTGTCCTGCGCAGCGGCGAGCGGCTGCGCAGGGTCCAGACCGGCATCGTGACCCATTACGCGGTGGGAATGATCGCGGGCGTCATCGCTGCCATCGCCATTTTCGCCGTTGTGTGGCTTTAGGGGGTGGCATGGGGTTTCCGCTGCTCAGCCTCATCATCTTCCTGCCGGTGGCGGGGGCGGTTGCTGTTCTGTGTATGCGGGATGCGAAGACGATAAAATGGACCGCGCTTGCCGTCACGCTTGTCGATTTTGCTCTCTGCCTGCTGCTGCTGCTGGGTTTCGACACCTCCACGCCTGAGATGCAGTTCGCCGAGCAGCGGAATTGGATACCCGCGTTGGGGATCAAATATGCGGTGGCGGTTGACGGGATATCGGTACTGTTTGTCTTTCTCACTGCGCTTCTTGGCTGGATCTGCGTTCTAGCGTCATGGAACGCCATCGAGACGATGGTCAAATCCTTCATGGTCAGCCTGCTAGCGATGCAGACACTGATGCTGGGAGTCTTTTCGGCGCTCGATCTGTTTCTGTTCTACGTGTTCTGGGAGGCGATGCTGGTGCCGATGTACGCGATCATCGGCATTTGGGGTGGCGAGCGGCGCGTGTATGCGGCGTTCAAATTCTTTCTTTACACATTGGCGGGCAGTGTGCTGTTCCTGATAGGAATCATCGTGCTGTATTTTCAGGGCGGCAAGACCTTTGACATTCTCGCCCTGATGAACGCGGATCTGGCGTTTACCACGCAAGCCTGGCTGTTCTTTGCCTTCCTCATCGCCTTTGCCGTGAAAGTGCCGATGGTGCCGGTGCACACCTGGCTGCCGGATGCCCATGTCGAGGCGCCGACCGCAGGCAGTATCATTCTGGCGGGTGTTCTATTGAAGATGGGCACCTACGGATTTCTGCGTTTTTCACTGCCGATGCTGCCCGAGGCGTCGGTGTATTTCTCCACCTTGATGCTGGTTTTGTCTGCAATTGCGATTGTCTACGGAGGTTTGCTGGCGCTGGCGCAGGATGATCTGAAAAAACTGGTGGCCTATTCCAGCATCTCGCATATGGGCTTTGTCACGCTCGGTATCTTTGCCTTGAACAGCCGGGGGGTGACGGGTGGTATTCTGCAGATGTTCAACCATGGCATCACCACCGGGGCGCTATTTCTGTTTGTCGGGCTGATGTACGAACGGACGCACAGCCGCAGCATCGCTGATTATGGCGGGCTGATGAAAATCGCGCCGCTATGCTCCATCTTCCTCGGGTTGTTTACGTTGTCATCAATGGCGCTGCCCGGGTTGAATTCTTTTGTCGGCGAGTTGCTTATTCTGTCAGGCGCCTTCGCCGCAAATCCGCTGCTGGCGGGTATTTCGATCCTTGGCGCCGTTCTGGCAGCTGCCTATCTGCTGAGCATGTTCAGGCGCGTGGCTTTAGGCACTGCGCGGGTCGGCGAGCGGTTCGATTTCTGGGATCTTGACCGGCGCGAGATTACCGCGATCCTGCCCCTTGCCATACTGGTGATCTGGATTGGGCTTTATCCGAAACCGTTCCTTAGCATCATCCAGCTTTCGGCCGATCACTTGCTGACGCAGGTGTATGGAGAGGGGGGTGCGGAGTGAATCAGACCCAACTCCTCCAGTCGGTTCTGGCCAGTCTGCCCGAGATCGTGGTGATCACCGGGGCCTGTGTTCTGCTGATCCTGAGCCTGTTCGTTCGGCCCGAACGCGGGTATTTTCTGGATCTGGCCGCGATTGGTGTGGTTCTTAGCGCTGCCGCACTGACCTGGGCCTTGGCGGATCAGAACCTGTTGGTCTATTCTGGTATGTTCGCGTCCGATCACTTCTCGGCCTTTTTCAAGGCCATCTTCTACATCGCCACCGTGCTGACCCTTTTGCTGTCGCGCCGCTATGTCGAGATCGAGCGGGTCCAGCGCGGAGAATACAATGTGCTTCTGCTGTTCGCGCTGTCCGGCATGATGATCATGGCCTCGGCCACCGATTTGCTGTCCATCTATGTCGGGCTCGAGCTGATGGCGCTTTGCACTTATGTGCTGACCGGGCTGCTGCGGCGCGACGTACGTTCGAACGAAGCGGCGCTGAAATACGTGATCCTGGGTGCGGTTTCGACGGGTGTGTTCCTGTACGGCGTGTCGTTGATCTATGGATTGACCGGCACCACGGATCTCGATGGCATCGCCGCCGCCGTAACCGGCAGCCAGCGCGATCCCGGTCTGCTGTTGGCGGTCGTGTTCATAGTTGCCGGATTGGTTTTCAAGGTCGGCGCGGTGCCGTTTCACATGTGGGTTCCCGATGTTTACGAGGGCGCACCTACTCCCATTACCGCCTTCATGTCCGTGGGGCCCAAGGCGGCAGGGTTTGCTGTAATCCTGCGGGTTGTCCTGAACCCGTTGCTGGCGTCGACAGAGGTCTGGATCGTCGTTGCCGTGATTGCTGTCTTCACAATGGCCCTCGGCAGTTTCGTGGCACTGGTGCAGGACAACATCAAACGCCTGCTGGCCTATTCCAGCATCGCCCATTCCGGCTTTGCGCTGTTGGGCATCGTAGCAGGCGGCCCGGACGGTGCGGCAAGCGTGATGCTATACCTGTTGATTTATACCTTCATGAATATCGGTATGTTTGCCGCCATAATAGCTATGCGCTCTGAGACAAGCCGGGGCGAAGCCATCGATGACTATTCAGGACTTTCCAGATCGCATCCCGCGCTTGCCTTGTCGATGTTACTGTTTCTGTTCGCATTGGCCGGTATTCCGCCTACGGCTGGGTTCTTTGCTAAGTTTTATGTGCTGATCGCGCTGATTGAAGGGGGGCACGTGGCGATTTCCGTCATTGCAGTGCTGCTGAGCGTGATCGCGGCCTATTTCTACATCCGTATCGTCATGGTGATCTACATGCGCAAACCGGCGGGAAAATTCGAACTGGCGTTTACGCCCGGTCTGAAGCTGACGTTGGCGATTGCCGCCCTAGGGACCATCGTGATCGGCGTTCTACCCGCGTGGTTCCTCGAACTGGCACAAGTGTCGATTCCGGGTGGATAAACTGGGGCCAGACACATTGGCGCAAAGTACCTTCGATACTGCTTACTGACATACACACACATGTTTTTTATTTGAAAAACAGACGTCGACGGTTATCATTTCAGGTACAAGGAAAGCTTTCGAACTTTCCCTGGGGTTGGTAAGCCCTTGATATTTTGGCGGGTATTACGAGCGCAAGGTCCGGAGCACTGGGTTTTGCGATATGACTGGACTTGAATTTCTACCTGTTCTCATCATGGTCGCCGGGGTAATTCTCGTGGTGACGGCGACACTTTTTGTCTCGTCGCTGCTGCGCCCTTCCAACCCGTACCCCGCCAAGAATATGCCTTATGAATGCGGCATGGACCCGGCAGGCGAGGCCGCCGCAGGTCAGTTCAAGGCGCAGTTCTTCCTGATTGCGATCCTGTTCGTCGTTTTCGATGTCGAGGCGATGTTTCTCTTTCCATGGGCCGTCGTGCTGAAAGAAATCGGCATCGTCGGCTATATCGAGATGTTCGTTTTCATCGTTCTGTTGCTGGTGGGATTTGCCTACGCCTGGCTGAAAGGAGCGTTGGAATGGGAAACGTAATCCGCGACAGCGTGTTGTTTACCACAACCGACCAGATCGTCCGCTGGAGCCGCAAATCGGCACTCTGGCCAGAAACCTTCGGTATCGCCTGCTGCGCGATCGAGATGATCTCGGCGGGATGTGCACGCTATGATCTGGACCGGTTCGGGATTGTGTTCCGGCCATCACCGCGCCAGTCCGATGTGATGATCATCGCTGGCACGGTGACACGAAAATTCGCCCCGGTGATCCGCCGCCTTTACGACCAGATGCCCGAGCCGCGCTGGGTCATCGCTATGGGCACCTGCGCCATTTCCGGTGGAGTTTACAACACTTATGCCGTCGTACAGGGGTCCGAGACCTTCGTGCCGGTAGATGTGCACGTACCCGGTTGCCCGCCGCGACCCGAGGCGCTGATGCACGGGTTTCTACTGCTGCAGGAGAAAATCAAGAAATCCGAGGCGCTTGCGGATACACCGCTTGGCCGGGTTGCGGGTCCATGACCGGTGCTGCGGTCCCCTTCATAGCCCGGCTCGAAAAGCGGTTCGGCGATACGGTTTCCTACACGGGCGTGTCACATGGCATCCACGTTTTCACCATTTCACCCGAAACCATCGTCGATCTCTGCCGGTTTCTGAAAGACGAATTGGGTTTCAATTTTCTCTCTGACATATGCGGGGTCGATTACCTGCCGGACACTCCCAGATTCGAGGTTGTCTACCATCTGTATTCCCTGTCCGACAAATGGCGCGTCCGCCTGAAATGCCGGTTAAGCGAGCCACCACATATTGCCAGTATCGCCAGTGTCTGGCGCACTGCCAACTGGCACGAGCGCGAAGCGTGGGACATGTATGGCATCACGTTCGACGGCCACCCGGATTTGCGCCGCATTTACATGTGGGAGGAGTTCGAAGGGTTCCCGCAGCGCAAGGACTTCCCGCTCAGGGGCTACAGGGATGAACTGAACCCATTTGGCGCGGAAGGGGTGCCGCCAACGCGGCCTGACCTTGAGACCAGAGACATCCCCGGCGGTACCGGAGAAAAATCATGACAGAAGCCACGGAACTCAGGCCGCCTCCGGGCGGGCCGCCGGATACCAAGGAGGTACTGCTGAACCTCGGGCCGCAGCATCCCAGCACGCACGGGGTTTTGCGCCTAGTGCTGGAAATGGATGGTGAATATGTCGAGCGGGTTGATCCACATATCGGCTATCTGCATCGCGGGACGGAAAAGCTGTCCGAGAATTTCACCTACACTCAGATTTTTCCGCTGACGGACCGGCTGGATTATGTCTGCCCGCCGTCCAACAATCTGGCCTTCGCGCTGGCGGTGGAAAAGCTGCTGGAAATTGAGGCACCTGTTCGCGCGCAATATATCCGGGTCATCATGGCCGAGCTTGCCCGGCTGTCGGGGCATCTGCTGATCACTGGCGCGTTGCCGATGGATCTCGGTGCGATGACCGCGTTGCTTTACGCGATGCGCGAACGGGAAATGATCATGGACCTGATGGAGATGGTCACCGGCGCGCGGATGCATACTTCGTATTGTCGGGTGGGCGGCGTGCGAGAGGATCTGCCCGAGGAATTCGCGGGCAAAATCAGAGAGTTCTGCGACATCTTCCCCAATCGAATCCGCGATTACGAACGTCTGGTCGAAAAGAACCGGATGTTCATCAAGCGTACCAGGGGCATCGGCGTGATTGAGCCCGAGGATGCAATCGACCTTGGGCTCAGTGGTCCAAATCTACGGGCATCGGGCGTGGATTGGGACATTCGCCGGGATGAACCCTATGAGATTTACGATCAGGTCGAATTTGATGTGATTACCCGTGAAGAGGGCGATTGCTATGCCCGCTGGCGCTGCCGGGTCGAAGAGATGCGCGAAAGTGTCAGAATCATCGAGCAATGCCTCAGGCAGATGCCCGAAGGTCGGTTCCTGGCGGATATTCCCACGGTGGCCTTCCCGGTCGACAAGGACCGCGTGCACAGCTCCATGGAGGCGCTGATCCAGCATTTCGACCTGTCGGCCTATGGCTTCAAGGTTCCTGCGGGCGAGGTCTACTCGGCCATCGAGGCCCCCAAGGGTGAACTTGGGTTCTACATTGTCAGCGATGGCAGCCCAAAACCATTCCGGATGAAGGTTCGGGCGCCGTCTTTTGTCAATCTTCAGGCACTCTATGGGACTAAAAACGCCCATTACCTTGCCGATATGATCGCAGTTCTGGGCAGTTTGGACCCTGTGATGGCGGAGGTGGACAAGTGAACGCGCCAATGGACATGCGTATGCGGATTGAGGCGGCGGCGGCGCGCTATCCCGACCAGCGTTCGGCCATTATGCCGGCGCTGTATATCGCGCAGAAGGAGCACAGCGTTCTGACCGGCGAAGTGCTGGAAGAGGTGGCCGACATTCTGGGCGTGGAGCGGATCTGGGTCTATGAGCTGGCGACTTTCTACACGCTCTACCACACCAAACCCGTGGGCCGGTTCCACCTGCAACTTTGCAACAACCTATCCTGCATGTTGCGCGGGTCCGAGGCATTGCAGGCGCATATGGAACAGGTACTGGGCATCGCAAAGGGCGATACGACCGAGGACGGGTTGTTCACTCTGTCCACAGTGGAATGTCTGGGTGCATGCGAAATGGCACCGGTGATGCAGGTTGGCGACGATTATCACGGCAATCTTGATACGGCGCGGATCGACGACTTGTTGGCGGCATTGCGGAACACCGGGAGGACAGGTGATGACTGAGGCTGTCCTTCTCAGGAATATCGGCACCTCCGACAGCCAGAGGTTGAGCGTCTATCGGACCACAGGCGGATATTCGGCGCTTGCGAGGGTGTTGAAGGACTATACTCCCGATGAAATCATCGAAACAGTCAAGGACTCGGGTTTGCGCGGGCGGGGCGGAGCGGGATTCCCGACCGGGCTCAAGTGGAGCTTTGTTCCGAAGGGCGAAGAGAAGCCGAAATACCTCTGTTGCAATGCGGATGAGGGTGAGCCGGGCACATTCAAGGACCGGATCATCATGGAGGAGGATCCGCATCTGTTGATCGAAGGGATGGCCATCTGTGCCCGCGCGATAGGAGCTGAGACAGCGTATGTCTATGTGCGCGGTGAATATGTGAAGGCGATCAGGACATTGCGGGCGGCGATCTCTGAGGCGCGGGAACAGGGGTATCTCGGGGGTCGAATATTGGGGTCGGATTTCGATTTCGACGTCCATGTTCACGAAGGTGCCGGCGCTTATATCTGCGGCGAGGAAACCGCGATGCTAGAATCCCTTCAAGGCCGTCGCGCGCAGCCAAAACTGAAACCGCCTTTTCCGGCGGTGGCGGGGCTTTATGACTGCCCCACGGTGATCAATAATGTCGAGACGCTGGCTTGTGTGCCCGCAATCATCGAACGCGGCGCATATTGGTTTCGCGGGATCGGGCCCGAGAAAAGCCCGGGACCCAAGCTTTACTGTCTGTCCGGGCATCTGCGCAAACCCGGCCTTTACGAGCTTCCGATGGGCATTCCATTGCGAGAATTGATCGTAGAACACGGGGGCGGACCGCCTGAAGGCCGCCAGATCAAGGCGGTTATCCCCGGGGGCGTGTCGGCGCCGATGATCCCTGAGAGCGGGCTGGATGTGGGTATGGACTTTGACTCACTGGCCGCCGTCGGTTCCATGCTGGGTTCGGCGGGGGTAATCGCGATTGATGACGGCACCTGCATCGTCAAGGTCGCGACCCGGATCATCGAATTTTTTCATCACGAAAGCTGCGGCAAGTGCACGCCCTGCCGAGAAGGACTGGACTGGGTGGTCAAGATTCTGCGCCGGATCGAAGCGGGCGAAGGCGAACCGAAAGATCTGGATCAGTTGGAGGGGCTGTGCAACGGCATTTTCGGCAACACGTTCTGTGCTCTGGGTGATGGCGCGGCAATGGGGTTGCGTGCGTCGCTGGAGCATTTTCGCGATGAATTTGTCACCCATATCGACGAAGGGAGGTGCCCGTTTCATTGAGCGATACCAGCGATATCACCACCCTGACGATAACCATTGATAACCACGAGGTGCGCGTACAGCAGGGAACCACAATCCTGAGCGCTGCCGAAGGGTTGGGCATCGACATTCCCACTTTCTGTTTCCAGAAGCGGCTGCCGGTATTGGCCTCGTGCCGGATGTGCCTCGTTGAGATTGAAGGACAGGGTAAGCTGCAGCCCGCCTGTGCAACGGCGGTCATGGATGGGATGGTGGTGCGGACGACAACCGAGCAAGTCGCGGAAACACGTTCGGTTATGCTCGACATGTTGCTGGCCAACCACCCGCTCGACTGTCCGATCTGCGACAAGGGCGGCGAATGCGAATTGCAGGACATGGTGATGGAATACGGCCCTCGGGAAAGCCTGTTCCGCGATCCCAAACGGGTGTTTCATTCCAAAGACATACAGCTCAGCCCGGTTGTTATCATGAACGTCAACCGCTGCATCCAGTGCCAGCGCTGCGTACGCATGTGCGAAGAGGTGGTCGGCGCGGTGGCCCTAGGGACGGTCGAAAAAGGCATGGACACCGCCGTGACCGGGTTCTCAGGCAGCCTTGCCAGTTGCGACCAATGCGGTAACTGCATCGAAGTCTGCCCGGTCGGAGCGCTTATGAGCTTTCCTTACCGCTACAAATCGCGGCCCTGGGATCTGGTCGAAACCGACACGATCTGTGCCCATTGCGGAACCGGTTGCCACCTGACGGTGGGTTCACGTGATGGCGAATTCATGCGGGTGCGGTCGAAATGGGATACGGGACTGAACCTGGAAACTCTGTGCGTGCGCGGGCGGTTCGGAATGGACGTCTTCGCCAGCCCGGACCGGATCAAGCGTCCGATGATCCGGCAGGGCGATGCCTTGACACCGATGTCCTGGGAAGACACAGGCGCTCATCTGCGCGCGCGGCTGGCCCGGACCGGGGGCCGCGCGGCCGGGATAGTCTCGCCACGACTAACAAACGAGGCGCTGTTTCAGTTCGGGAAGCTCATGCGCACAGCCCTGGACAGCGATCTGGTCACTATATCCTCGCGTTTCGACTTCCCCGGTGCGCTTGGTCCGTTGCTGCGCGATTTCTATACGCGCGCGCCCTTCGAAGAGGTCATCAGGACAGATTGCACGCTGGTCATTGGCAGCAACGTGACCGAGGAAAACCCGGTCAGCGAGTACCTTTTGCGCGGCGCGGCGCGACAAGGTGCGACGCAACTGTATCTGCTTTCGGCGCGCCCGTCCCGGCTTGATGCCGACGCACGCGTTGCTTTGCGCATGCTTCCGGGAACAGAAGCCTCCGTTTTGTCGGAGATGCTCGAAAGTCTGCTTGATCAGCGCGAAGGGTCGTCCGAACCGATCATCTCTGAAATAGAGGCGGGGAGTGCGCGCGGTCAAAACGAGCAGGCGAAGGTGGGGCTGGGCGCTCTGACTGCGGCTCTGTCCGCCGCCCCAGGTATAACGGTTCTGATCGGTGTGGACCTGTTCAGAACCCCGGATGCCGAAGCAGTCGTTTCTTTGCTTCGTTGTCTTTTGCATCGCTTGCGGGGCCTTGGAAAAACTGTTGCATTGCAGGGGCTTTTTGACCGTCCCAATCAGATGGGCGCGCTGGACATGGCCGCGGTCTCGGACGGGAAACCGCGTGTGACGGTCGATGGGTTGCTCGATCTGTGCGCCGAGGGGCGGATCGGCGCGCTCTATGTTGCGGGTGCGGATCCCGTCGGTTCCTACCCGGATCGTGCCCGCGTTGTGGATGCGCTGAAGAAGGTGAATCTGTTGATCGTGCAGGATTGGGTTCGGACGGACATTGCCGGGCTGGCCGACGTGGTGCTGCCTTCGGCGGCACATGGTGAAGAGGCGGGAACATTCACCAATAATGAAGGGCGGGTCCAGACCGTGCGCAAGTTCCGTACACCGGTATTCGGAGCGCGGAGCAATCTTGAGATATTCGGATGGTTTGCGGCGCTTGGCGATACGCCTCTGAAACTCTCGGATCACGCGGGGGTCTTTGGCGAAATCGCCGGCACGTACCCCGCCTATTCCGGCCTTTCGATGGAAAAAATCGGACCGGATGGGGCATTCACGTCCGCGCTGAAACGGCCCTTGGATAGATCGCTCAAAGCACCGGAACCGGCCAGAATTGCAAGCGGGGACGGGCTGGCTCTGATTACGGGCAACGGGCTGTTTTACGGGGGGAATTTCTCTGAACACTCGGCCACGCTCGCCACGGTGGCGGAAGAGCCTTACGTAGAGATGAGTGCCCGGGATGCCCAGGAACGGGGACTTGCAGCCATGCAGATGGTGGTTGTGACATCACCTGCGGGGCACCTGACGGCCCGTCTAAAGATAAGTCCGCGGTTTCCCGATGGGCTGGTCTTTGTTCCGGAAAGTTATAGGAGCTTGCGGCTCAACAGCCTGATGAAGAAAGGTGAATATCCGTGCCGCGTCGAGGTCCGCACAGCGGACGGCTGAAACTGTTGCGACAGGTTGCAGGTCAGTGATATCCGGTCCCTGCGATATATTCATGCAGTTCCTTCTGCGTCCTCAATGCTTCGTCCAGACGCGCCTTGACCACGTCGCCGATGCTGATCACCCCGGCGACCGTTTCGCCGTCCATCACCAGAACGTGCCGTGTCCGCTGTTGAATCATTGTCGCCGAGACCTTTGGCAGCACGTCATCCTTGGAACAGGTGGAAATATCGCCCCGCATGATGTCCGACACCGGCAATCTGGCGACCTCGGCGCCCCGCTCGGCCACGGCATTGCAGAAGTCGCGTTCCGACACCGTGCCAAGGGCGTGCGCCGGTGTCGTGCCCACGACGGCCAGGCCAATCCGTCTTTCCCTGAAGAGTCTGAGCACCTCGACCATCGTCGTGCCCGGGGTTACCGAAATCACCTCGGAATTCTTCGATTGCAATACGTCAGAAACGAACATCCATACCTCCTTGGCGATGTTCCCGCCAGTTGCCACATGCGTGTCTCCGTCCTCTAGCAACTTCACTTGCGCCGAATGTTCCGCCACCAGTTGTATCCCGCGTCCTGCGCGGTCTGCACGCGTACACCGTCTGTGGTTTCCAGCCGGGCGTTGACCACGCCGCCACCGGTTTCGGCCTTGCCGGGCATCGTCAGGAGCGTATCCCGGTCCACTACCAGAAGGGCCGAGTCGTAGCTGGAGAATTCGTATTGTTGACCCAGCGCGATGGCGTCCGCCGGGCACGCGTCCTCGCATAGGCCGCAAAACAAGCACCGCGCGGTGTCGATGTCGAACACCTTGGGGTGGCGCGCGCCGTTTTCATCCTCGTACGGAACCACGGTGATGCAGTCGCAGGGGCAGATCTTGGCGCAAAGTTCACAGGCGACGCAGTTTATTTCGCCTTCTTCGTTGCGCTTGAGGAAATGGTGGCCTCGATAGCGCGCATAGGGCAGCCATTTTTCCTTGTCGGGATATTGCTGGGTCACCGGCCGCGACAGCATGTAGCTGAACGTCAGCATCAGCGCATCGCCAAGGTCGGCGAAGAAAGCCCACCCGATCCAGCCTTGCCGTTTATTTGCAACGTCTGTCATGGTTGCCCTCATAGGAAAACAACCCCGGTTATCATTATGTTCGCGAGTGATAGCGGAAGCAAGACTTTCCAGCCGATCTCCATCAGCTGATCATAGCGGTAGCGCGGGAAAGTGAAGCGGAACCACATGAAAACATAGATGAAAAAGGCCACCTTCAGAATGAACCAAAGGATCGGCGGCAAGGGGATCAACACCCCGTTCCAGCCGCCAAAGAACAGGATTACCGTCAGGACCGAGACCAGAACCATCACCACATATTCGCTGACCATGAAGAAAATGAACCGGATGCCACTGTATTCAGTGTGAAATCCTGCACCCAGATCGCCTTCAGCCTCGGCCAGATCGAAAGGAATGCGCTGCGCCTCGGCCAAACCGGCGACGAAGAAGACGAAGAACCCCACAGGCTGATACACCACGTTCCACATATCGGACTGCGCGCGCACAATATCGAGAAGGCTCATGGACTGCGCCAGCATCACCACACCGATGACAGCAAACCCCATCGGAATCTCATAGCTGATCATTTGGGCGCAGGTCCTCAGCCCGCCCAGAACGGAGTACTTGCTGTTTGAAGCCCAACCGCCGAAGATGACCCCGTAAACTTCGATCCCGATCACCGCGAATACGAAAAGAAGGGCTACGTTCATGTCTGAAACATAAAGCGTGATCTCGTGGCCCAGGACCGAGACGCTTTCGCCAAAGGGTATCGCGACAAACACGACAAACGGAGGCATCATCGCCAGAACCGGGGCGAGTTTGAATATCAGCCGATCCGCGTCGGCGGGGATATGATCCTCTTTGGTCAGAAGTTTGATGCCGTCCGCCAAAGGCTGCAACACTCCATGCCAGCCAACCCGCATCGGACCCATGCGTTGCTGAATGCGCCCGGCGATCTTGCGTTCAAGCCAGACCAAAGGCAGCGGCAGCAACAGCAGCGCCGCGATCAGGATGGCGACCTTCAGGACGATCAGACCAATAGCGATAACGAGTTCCATGACTATAAGTTCGTTCAAAGTCGGGACCGAGGCGCTCGGCGGCTGCTATCCCGGAAAAAAAGCACACAGCCAACACTAGCATATTTTCGGAGATCTTGTCAGAGCAGCTTGCTGGGTGTTGTCACGTCAACGGTTCTGTTGTGAAGTTTTGAATATGACGCGTTCTATCAGCGATCGGATCGTACTCACCCGACGAAGGTCAATGATGAGCTGCAAGGCGCAAACATCAAAAGGTTCGGCACCCTTGCCCGTCTGTCGCCGAGTGACATGCAAGGCATGATGCTCGTCCGCCGCGCGGAACTTCCAGTCGAAATTGTATCCTGTTCAGGCTTTCAACACTGTCCTAAATGCACGCAAAAAGTGCCTGGAATTTCCCTGCGTCATTGGCGCTACGCTTGGTCTTTGATCTGCAAATCCTGCGGTTCTAGCCTATTACCTCTCGGCACCTCACCAAGCGAAGAGTTTCGAACTCCCACACGGTTGGAAGCCCGAGCTTCAATGGGCGCAGCGTGGTTGGAGCAGCTGTATTGGCGCGGAAGTCAGCATGTTGGTCGGCAATTGGACTTGGCGCTACAAGTCATCCGAGTTCTTGTGCCAGAGCTTTGTCAAGCTGGACTCTGCTCCAAGACACGCCATGATTAGTATTTTATGCTCGCAGCGGTGCATCTAATGATTGCGAGACCATTGGCGGCTGTATCTATTGCAATGCGTCGTGATCCTACCGCACAAGAAAGGTTAGGCATGGCATTCCCTAGTCAACGTAATTTATTGGATCACCTGATTCACTTTTCATGCAGTTCGACGACACTGGCGAAAGATGATCACAAAACTCAGAAGGCTTGGTTCCCGGCACGAAAATCCGACAACACAACTAAACCCGATTTTCTGGTGGCGGCGAAACAAGCAATCGAACAACTCGGTGTAAATGTGGACCGTTCAGAGTTGCTCCGACGTGCTGGCCGAACGCTTGAAAAAAGCCGCCGCTAGCCTGTCGATATCCGAGAATTAAGGGCGCAAATTCGAGGCAAGTGCACCAGGAAGTATCTGCGTCCAGCAATTAAAGGCACAATGACAAATGCAAATGGATTGCCGAGGAAGATTGTGATCGACTAGAGCGGGGCCAACACCGCGAACCTCAAGGCCATCAACAAAATGCTTGCGGGCATTGGCTGTCCGATCCCGATCGAGATGGTGAGACGGAAATCCCTTAATAACATTGTGGAACAAAATCACAGGTTCATCATGAGACGAACTCGACCAGTGCACCTAATTTTTTTGCTACAGAGCCTATCTAAAGACTTTTCAAGCTGTTTTCTTGAGCTGCACGAATATGTTCGCGCATCGCTTCCTCGGCTCCATCCGGGTCGTGTGCCGCGATACGGTCGAAAATCTGGTAGTGCTCCTTCAATGCCTGATCGGCGCGACCGGGACTTGTCGAGGATCGCAGGCGGTGAATGCGAAGTTGGTAGTACACTTCGTTCAGCAACAGGCGTTCAATATTTGCACATGTCGATGCTTGCGCGATGGCAAAATGGAAGTCCTCGTCCGGCGTCTTTTGCAGATAGATGCGTTTTCCAGACTCCTCCACGCTCGAGGTGTGCAGTTTGAGGAGGTTCTCCAGTTCCACCAATCGTTCATCCGAAATATGTACGGCCGCTAGGCGTGCCGCCATGCCTTCCATGGCCTCCCGTAAGTAGAACAGTTGGCGCATTTCTTCTGCGCCAAATTCAATCACGCGAACACCGATGCGCGGTACACGGGATACCAGGCGCCCTTCGAGGCGATGAAGCGCCTCTCTCAAAGGGCCGCGGCTGATCCCAAGCTGACGAGCCAATTCCGATTCCGATATCTTTTGCCCGGGTTCGAATTCGCCTGAGGTTATAGCTTCAACCACACTTTCGAAAGCCTCTGAGACCAAAGAGGTGCTTTTTATTTGTTCCATCGTCTACCTTTGTTTGGATCGACACGATTTCGAGCATTTGCCTAGCCAGCGTCACTTTTTATCGCTCTGTCGCGGAAACCCGGCAATTACAGTTCACTGAAGAACATACTGGCTGACGCGCAGATCTGTCGAGACAGTAAATCGTAATCTGTTTTCCGTCAACTGTTGACAGTTGTCATGTTTATGAGTTAGCCAAGATGTCAAATAGGACTAGCGGGGCCCGCCCGCTTACCCCGGAGATTTGTTTGACTATGAAGAATACGACAAAGCTGAAGGTGCTTATTCAGGCTCGCGAGGCTGTTACAGTGCCGGGCGCGGCCAATGCTATGTTTGCCCGCGTTGCTGAGGAACTTGGCTTCCAGGCAATCTACGCTACAGGCGCTGGAATCGCGAACATGAACCTCGGCGCCCCCGATATTGGCCTGACCACCATTACGGAGGTCGCACAAGCGGTCTCAGCAATGGCTGAAGCGGTCGATGTACCAATCATCGTCGATGCGGATACCGGCTTTGGCAATGCGGTCAACATGGTCCGCACAGTCCGAATGCTGGAGCGTGCTGGCGCTTCGGCGATACAAATCGAGGACCAAGTCTTCCCGAAGAAATGCGGCCACTTCAACGGCAAGGCCGTCATTCCGCAATCGGAAATGGTCCAGAAGGTGAAGGCGGCGGTGGACAGCCGCGTGGATCAGGATCTCTTGATCATCGCGCGCACCGACGCACGCGCAATCGAAGGACTGGACGCCGCGCTTGAGCGTGCCAATGCCTATATCGAAGCAGGCGCAGATATGACGTTTGTTGAGGCGCCGCGCAGTTTCGACGAGCTTGCCAGGATCGGCAAGGAGTTGCTGGTCCCACAGGTCGCAAACATCGTCTTCGGTGGTAAGACGCCCGATCCCGGGCGCGAAGAGTTGGCTAAACACGGATTCGGGGTCGTGCTTTACGCCAATGCAGCACTTCAGGCTGCACTCAAAGCCACGCGCGAGGTACTGGGCAGCTTGAAAGATGAAGGATCTCTCGAAACGGTCGCCAACCGTTTGGCGTCCTTCGAGGAACGTCAACGTACCGTCTCCAAGGCACGTTGGGACGCTCTAGAGGAGAAATACAATGACCAATAAAACTGTTTCGCGCCCGTGGGATGGCATCATCAGCGAGGAAGAAAAGCGCGCTTACGCAGCGGCAGGTTTCGGCGCACCGACCGGGCTCGGCAAACGCCCGGCCTTGTTGATCATAGATGTGCAGTACCGCACTGTCGGCACAACGCCCAAACCCTTCTTCGAAGCCGTGAAGGAATTTCCAACCTCTTGTGGGCAAGTCGGTTGGGATGCGGTGGCCAATATTGCGCGCCTGGTGAAGGTTTTCCGCAAGAACAACTGGCCAATCCTTTACCCCTACGTTGCACCCAAGCAATCTTTCGACGTCGGGCGCCTGGCCGAGAAGGTGCCGGCACTGATGGGGGTTTCGGCAAAAGGCTACGAATTCGTTCCGGAAGTTGCGCCAACTGAAGACGACATCCTGTTGCCCAAGAAACATCCGAGCGCCTTCTTCGGCACTCCGCTCGCCAGCTACCTGATCGATCTCAACGTTGATTCCCTGATCGTGACAGGCTGCACCACCAGCGGCTGCGTTCGCGGGTCGGTAGTCGACGGCTTTGCCTACAACTTCCATATCACCGTACCCGAAGATGCCTGTTATGACCGATCGCAGACCTCGCATGCGGTGAACCTGTTCGACATGGCGTCCAAATACGCCGATGTCATGCCGACAGATGATGTGGTTTCGGTTCTGGCGGATATCGCCTGACTAAGTTGGCCACGCTTTGTCGTGCGTGGCCTCAATTTTCTAGCTTCAAGGAGAGCCCATGGCCAATGATGTGGATTTCTTGGTAATCGGAGCAGGTGCCTGCGGTTTATGTGCGGCGATTGCCGCATCAGATGCCGGTCTGACTACCGCTATTGTCGAAAAGACCGACCGGCCCGGCGGCAATTCCGCCCTCAGCACCGGGTCCGTTCCTGCGGCTGGAACCCGTTTCCAGAAAGAGGCTGGGTTGAAGGATGATCCTGAAACCTACTTCCGCGACCTGATCGCCACAGCCGGCGAAACCGACGACGAGGCGCTTGTGCGACGGATGACGGACATTTCGGCGGAAACCGTCGAATGGCTGGTCGACACCGTTAAGGCGCGGATCGAACTCGTCACTGCTTACAAGCACATCGGCCATTCCGTACAGCGCCTGCATGCGCCGAAATCTCGCCGCGGCATCGACCTGGTCAACGATCTTGTTCGCGCGGTCGAAGAGCGTGATATTCCGCTGGCGGTGGGCAACAGCGTCAAGCGATTGATCATTGAGGATGGCGCAGTCCGAGGCGCTGTCGTGGACACTGGCGATGGCGAGCCTGTGGAGATCCGCGCCGCCGCGACACTGCTGGCCTTGAACGGATTTGGCAACAATCGGGCGCTTGTCGAGCGGTTTTGCCCGGAGATTGCGGCAGCCCAGTATTTTGGCGCCGCAGGCTCCGATGGCGAGGCTGTGGAATGGGGCGAAGAACTGGACGCGCAATTTGACAATATGGCGGCCTATCAGGGCTATGCCGCTGTCGCAGATCCACATGGCAGCATCCTATCCTGGACGACGATCGAAAAAGGCGGTGTTCTGCTGGGTGAGAATGGCGAGCGGTTCGGGGACGAAAGCCTTGGCTATTCTGGCTATGCCAAGAACGTACTGGCACAGGGAAAATATGCCTACGCAATCTTTGACAAGCGTATCTTCGACATCGCCATGCAAGAAGAAGAATTTGCCGAACTCTATGAACATGGTGGGCTGAAGCAGGGTGACACCGTGGCTGAAGCCGCTGCCGCCCAAGGGTTGGACGGAGCTAGTGTCGAGGCGTCGGTCGCCGCGTATCAGGCGGCCGTCAAGGCCGGCGGCTCCGACAGCTTTGGCCGCACGAATTTTGGGATCGCCCCATTGCAGGCGCCGTTCTATTCTTGCCGGGTCGTGCCCGCATTATTCCACACCCAGGGCGGACTGCATGTTGATGCCGACGCCCGGGTCCTGCGCAATGATGGCACACCGGTTCCCGGACTATTTGCGGGTGGGGGCGCGGCCGCCGGCATCTCCGGGCGCGCCGGGGCTACAGGATATGCGTCAGGCAACGGCTTATTGACCGCCGTAGCATTGGGAAGGCTGGCCGCGCTTGCCGCAGCCGTGGACCTGAAGGCTCTCGCATGACATTGCTTGAGCGATTGTTGGACAAGGTGGCGTCGATCACGGAACTGCCACCTAAGGTCGAAAGCTGCGCTGCTTTGCATTTGATGGATATCGTCGGTGTAGGGACGGCGGCGGCCACCACATTGGCCGGGCGTCCCTGGCTGCATTATGCCGAACAACACATGTCTCCTAATGGCTTGTCCACGGTTCTCGGGCTCGACGGTGGTACGGTTCCAGCGGAGGCCGCGCTGGTCAACGGTGGGCTTATGCATTCGCTCGAGTATGATGATACCCATACCGGTTCGATCGTGCATGGCAGCTCGGTTCTGGCGGCCTCTGCGCTGGCCATGGCCGAGGCTACCGATTGCTCAGGTTCGAAGATGATCCGTAGCTACGCGATCTGGTACGAGGTGCTCATCCGCATCGGACTTTCCGCTGCAGGTGGGTTCCAAGGCAGGGGCTTTCAGGTCACCTCCGTCGGCGGTGCCTTGAGCGCAGCTGCAATATCAGCGGACCTGCGCGGGCTCGATCGCGAAAGCACAGGAAACGCCATCGGCATTGCCCTGTCGCAGGCGTCGGGCGTTTTTGCTTTCCTGTCGAACGGAGCAAATGTGAAATCTATGCATCCCGGCTGGGCCGCCCATGCCGGAATCAAGGCCGCCGAGTTGGCCGAAGCCGGGATCACAGGCCCCGACCGTCCTTTCGATGATCCCTACGGCCTGTTCAGTATTTTCGCCGGGGATCGCGCCGCCGCAGGGCGTTTCGAGCAAAGCCTCGACGATCTCGGCTCCAAGTGGCACCTGTTGGATGCGGCTTACAAGTTCCTGCCTTGCTGTCACTACATCCATCCCTTTGTTGAGGCTGCGCAAATCCTGTCCGACGGAATTGCCCCGGCAGACATCGAAGAGATGTGCTTTTTTGTGCCACAAGGAGCTGCGGCCATCATATGTGATCCTTGGGAAGCCAAGATCCGCGCAGAGGGGCATCAGGCGCGTTGGAGTCTACCGGTCGTGACCGCGATGCAGATGGTTGAAGGCGCGGTCGGCCTTGATCAATTCGACCGTCCGGTGGCCGACGGAGTGCATGAACTGGCCGCACGGAGCACTTGGGAGATTCTGGAAGACAGCGCTTTTCCAGTCAAATTTGACGCCCGGTTATGCCTGCACCTGAAAAATGGCGAAAAACACAGCCATAGTATCGATGATGTGTTCGGTAATTATACGCGCCCACCATCCGAAGCAGCGATCCATCAGAAATTCGAAAACAATGTTAAGCGAATGGGGGGTAGGACCGGCGCGACGAGCCTCGTAGAGCCTCTTTGTAACCTCACTCGCCTGCCGACGCTCGAGCCGGTGACGCGGAGTCTGCGCGCTGCCGCTAGTAACATGGAGATATCTTATGCCCTATGATCTTATCATCAGAGGCGGTGAAGCGGTCTTACCGGATACTGGCAGGACGCGTTGCGACATCGGTGTGACGGACGGAAAGATCGCCGCGATCCTCGAGCCCGGCACCAAGGCCCGCGCTGTCAAGGAACTGGTCGCGGACGGAAAAGTCGTTTTGCCCGGCGTCATCGATGGTCATCTCCATCTCGGCCACGGAAAGGACATCTCGCGCCCTCGTGTGGCGGAAGATGCCGCCCGCGAAACCGCGGCGGCGGCGATTGGTGGGGTCACTTGCATGATCCCCTACCTGTTGAGCAACGATCCCTATGAGAAGATTATCGAAGACGTGATCGAGGTTACCGAGGCCGGGGCGCGTATCGACTTCGGTTATCACTTCATCATCTCGACCGAAGACCAACTCGCCTCGGTGCCCAGCTATATCGTTGATCACGGCGCGCCAACGCTGAAAATATTCATGAACAACCGTGGCGGCGAAGGCGAACGGCTCGGTCTGCCCGACATCGATGACGGTTATCTCTTTCGGCTTGCCGAGGCGGCTGCTGAACACGGAGGCATGGTCAATCCGCACCCGGAAAATATCGAAGTGGCCTGGGTTATGCGGGAGCGGACGATGAAAGCTGACCCGGACGGGACCGGCGGCCTTGACTCGTGGGATGCTTCACGCCCGGGATTCATTGAGGGTGAGGCGGTGCAGCGCGCCTCTTATGTTGTAAACCAGGCCGGTGCGCCGCTCTACGTTGTGCATACCTCGTCGGTCGAAGCGGTGGAGGCCGCGCTAACCCGGCGGGCATCTGGCGATACGGTTTACCTTGAAACCTGTCCGCAATACCTGACGCACGACACTGACTGGGAGGGTGGCGTAGTCGGTAAGATCAACCCTCCGCTGCGCCGCGCCGAACATTGTGAGCGCCTGTGGCAGGCGATCTTTGATGGAGACATCGACACGGTTGCCACCGACCATGTGCATCGCGACATCAGCAGCAAGAATGGAGGTATCTGGAAAGCTTCACCTGGTTGCCCCGGTATGGAAACGCTGCTGCCTGTCATGTTGAGCGAGGGCTATCACAAGCGCGGGTTGCCGTTGGAGCGGGTGGTGGAACTGCTGTCTGAAAATCCCGCTCGCCTCATGGGGTTATCGCATCGCAAAGGGCGTATTGCGCCAGGGCTCGACGCTGACTTTGTCCTTGTAGACCTGGACGCGGAACGCGAGTTGCGGCGCGAAGATGTTGTTTCCTCAGCGGGTTACTCGATCTACGAGGGCTGGTCGCTCAAGGGGGTGGTTACGGACACCTTCGTGCGTGGTCGGCATGTCGTTTTCGACGGAACACTCGTCCAAGATGCCGTTGGGAGCGGCTGTTACATGCACCGCAAGCTGGACTTCTGACATACCGCGCCAGTGTGGCGCAGGCCCAGAAATACTTGTGAGGCAGGAGCATGGTTCCTGCCTCACTCACATCTGCACCATTTAACTTTTCCGTCCCAGCACCGCGTAGATCCGGCGCCGGTACCGCGGCCATCCCCGGCTGACTTCGGTGTCATGTGTCGCCTCCGCACCGATTCCAACCGCGTCCGCGACTTTGAACCGGGTCCCGATCATCTCTGCCAGGTGCCGCGCTGTCAGCGGCGTGAATGGCCCCTGAAGTGGCACCTGTCCGCGACTTTCCTCTTGCTGCCACAAACGCCCGTATCGAGAGCACAAATTCCGGCTGCTGGCCAGAACAACCCCGTCAGGTTTCAAAATGCGCTGGACTTCATCAAGAACTGTCTCGGGATCCGGCATCTGTTCCAGAACTTGTGGCATGTAGACGGCGTCGAGAGCAGCATCTTCGAACGGTAGGCGCCCTCCGGCCCAAAGGTGATAATCCGAAGGACGCGCGCCCAGCCCCTCGTTTTCGAGGCGGGTGCGGATGAATTCGAGATTGTGCCGCGACAACTCCACGATTTCCAGCCGAGCAGTCTCGGGCATCGCTCTGCGCAGAACGACGGTCGACGTACCGCCCCAACCCATCAGTTCGGCTACCCGGGCCGAGGCGGGCAGCTCGGGCATAATCTCCATGTCGCATTCGAAAGCCATACCGTTGCGCTGAGAACGGTAAACCCCCGCCAGCGGCGACTTGGCCCAGACAGCGAAGGCCCGGTAATCGGCAAGCTGCGCCCAGCTCCAGCGCGTAGGGTCCCATTCCGCAAAGGGGTTGTCGTCATTCCCGATCTGCGCCATCGGGTAAGCTTCGGCGGGCTTGGCCGGATAGATCGTGTGAGCCGGACGGACAAACCGGTTGACGGACATTATGCTGTTGGGATCGCGGCGCGGGGCCTTGAGACGCGGTGCGTCCGTTCGGGCACGCCCAATCGCCAGTGCACCTTGAATCTCGAACAGTGACGGCACACCAAGCATATCGCGCAATGCAGAATCCGACCCAATCCCGGCGTTCCAGATCGTCGCGAAGCCGCGCAGATGTGCGCTGAGAATCATGTGGTAGCCGGCAGCGGCGACCGACTGAATCACCGAGTAATTGCGGTGCGCCCAGCCTTTCTGGAAACACAGGTAAACCAGTGCACCGCATTCGGCGAAATGTGGGTTGCCTCCCGCAATCCGAGCAGCCTCTTGTAGAAGAGTGCGATCGGTCACGATTACAAAATGCCAGTGCTGCTGATTACAGGAGGATGGGGCTTGGGTCCCGTCCGAAACGATCTGTCGCAAGACGGCTACATCTATACTGCTTCCATCAAATGCGCGGCAGGATTGTCGTTCCGCAATTTTTTTAAGGATGTCGGTCTGCAATGTGTTGTCGGAATTCCCCATGAATTACAGGCCTCTTTCTTGTTTTTTCATTCTCATCGGATTATGGAGCACGTTTTATCGAACTTTTGTAGAAAGTAAACTGTTGACAGATTGCAGATTTGAATGCAATTTGCCCAAAGCAATAAGATGAAGGGCTAGACACGTCGTTCGCGGCACAACCAAAGCAATTCAAGACAAGGACCAATGAACTCATGAAACTGAATACACTGGTGCTCGGCGCCGTCTCAGCTATCGCTCTCGGATCGGCCGCCCAAGCCGCCGACTATCGTCTGAATTGGGGTCACTACCTCGCAAACGGTCCCTTCCTTGAAGTCGAACAGCAATTCATTCAGGCGGTCGAGGAACGCAGTGAAGGCCGTGTCGAATTCAATGTGGTCTATTCGGGCGGCCTCGGCTCCGGAGGTGAACTTTTGCCTCTCGCCGGTCGCGGTGCCATCGACCTGGCTGCCGTCGTGCCCGGCTACTATGCCGACCAGCTGCTATTCGCCAAGGCCCTGCAGCTGCCCTTCGTCTTCGACAGCCCGGCCGAAGCGATCGCCGTGGCGGAGTATTCCTATAACAACATCCCGGCGTTTGAAGATGAGTTGAAGCCGCTGCGCGTGCGTCGACTGTTCCACCAACCGATTGGTTCGTATTACCTCGCTGGCCCTTCTGATGAATGCAAGACCGTCGAAGGCCTGCGGGGCAAAAAGGTTCGAACCTTCGGTTCCGACATTCCTAAAGTAATGGCCGCTGCCGGTGCCGTTCCGCAATCGGTGGGCGCGGGCGATCAATACGAAGCGCTTGAGCGCGGAACGCTCGACTATGCATTCGTCAATATCGGCAACATCGAGGCTCTGCGCCTAAGCGAACCCGGCCCAAACCTGTGCGGCCCTGGCATTTCCATTTCGGGCCACATGATCGTCATCGGCGAACGCGCATGGCAGCGTCTGCCTCAGGACATCCAAGAAATCTTCTTGGAGGAAGCGAGCAAAGCGCAGCAACGCTACGTGGAATGGGTCGACGCGAGCGAAGCTGCAGCCGCTGAACGGCTGGTCGACGAAGGCGTGACAATTCACACGTATTCCAACGAACAGATCAAGTCGTGGCACGCCGCCGCACCCGACATTCTTGAGGCATGGGTCCAAGAACTGGAAGGCCGAGGTCACGGTGAAGCCGCCGCAGCCGCTGCAGAGGCTTGGCGCGCGCAGACCGCCGCAGAATAGTCGACGAGCATAGATTGTAACGGGGGCTGCCCAAACGCCCTCGTCCATCAGTGGAGGAGTCCGATGCTAGACAAAGTACAAAATGCCTTGGAGAAACTTGCGTTCTTTGCAGTTCTCCTCGGCGCATTAGGGCTCCTAATCTCCATGTTTTTCGGGGTTGGGGATGTTGTTGGCACTTTGTTCAACCATCCGTTGCCCGGCGCCCTTGAGGTCACAGAAAGCACGATGGTGTTGATCGTCTTTGGCGGTCTGGCCCTTGGCCAGATTCGCCACCGGCACCTACGAGTTGAACTGGCGTACCTGAAAGCCGGACCTCGGCTGCGGTCTGTCATGGACGTGGTGGCCTCACTGGCCGGAATTCTCTTTTTTAGTCTGCTGCTCTGGCAAAGTTACGACGAAGCCATGTTCAGCTATGCCATCTCGGAAAAAACATCCGGCCTTGTGCGGATGCCGCTTTGGCCCGCCCGCTTTGCCCTCGTCGGCGGCACCGCGATCATGATCCTGCAACTCGTCCTCGATCTGATCCGGAATATCGTCAGATTTGGTGTCGAGAAGGAATTCGAGCTCGGCTGAACCGACGAGTTCTTCCCTGCTCCTATAGTTAAAAGGAAGCAAACTTTGCTTGATCCAGCCTCAGCCGCTCTCCTTGTTATCGGCCTCGTCGCTTTTCTCCTGCTGTTCGGCGCGCATATCGGTGTGTCGTTGGGCCTGGGAGGTCTTCTGGGGATGTATCTGACCGCCGGGCCTGACGCGTCACTCGCGCAGTTGGCGACCGTTCCATTCAGCACAACCAACTCCTTCACGTTGGCGGTAATCCCTCTGTTCATTCTGATGGGGTCGCTCGCGACCCAAGCCGGCCTGACAACTGAACTCTACCGCGCTGCCTACAACTGGATCTCGCGCTTGCCCGGTGGCCTGGCCATGACCACGACCATCGGCTCGGCTGCTTTTGGCGCGGCCTCCGGTTCAACCATCGTGAACGCGGCTGTTTTCACTCGCATGGCGATGCCGGAAATGACCGCCTTGGGTTATGACAAGAAACTCAGCGCAGGGGCCATCGCCGCTTCTGGCACGCTGGCTGCAATGATCCCGCCAAGCGTTTTGATGGTCATCTACGCGCTGATCACCGAACAATCGGTCGGCCGGCTGCTGGTCGCAGGACTCGTACCTGGCGTTCTGACAGCTCTGGTCTTCCTCGCTGGCATATACGTAATGGTAAAGCGCAAACCCGAAATCGCGCCTATGCCGACCACCCCGATTCCGATGTCCGAAAAGCTGGGATCGCTCAAGAACGTTTGGGGCATCGTCGCTCTCTTCACGCTGGTCATCGGCGGCATCTACGGCGGTTATTTCGTGCCGACCTATGCCGGCGCTGTTGGTGCATTCGGGGCCTTTCTGATCGTTTTCCTGAAACGCCGGAGCCAAGGGCCAGTGCTGGCGGAAACCTTTCGCGACGCCGTAGTCACCTCTTCGACCATCTTCACGGTGATCATCGGCGGTATGCTCTTTGCGCGCTTTCTTACCTACACCGGCCTGGTGACCTCTATTTCAGAGATCGTACTGGCCTACGAGCTTCCCCCATTTGCCTACCTTCTGGCTTTTGCGCTGCTCTTCCTCGTCCTCGGCATGTTTATTGAGCCGATTGCGATCATGATCATGACCTTGCCAGTCATGTTCCCGGTAATGACCGAGGTCGGCTACGACCCCATTTGGCTGGGGGTCATCGCGGTGAAGATGGCGGAGATCTCACTGATTACGCCACCGGTTGGTCTCAATGTCTACGTCGTACGATCAGCCTCACCCGTGCCACTGCAATTGGGCGACGTGTTTCGAGGGGTGACGCCGTTCATCTTCATGGAAGTGTTGATCCTGATCCTGTTGATCCTATTCCCCGAAATCGTGACCTTTCTGCCATCAATGGCAGCCTGAGGCGGAGCACTGCCATGAATGTTCTACCGGAGCAAACCGCTGATGCGCTCGAAAGATTAACCGAATTCACTTCGGCGCTTACCTGGACAAAAGTGCCTACAGATATTCAGCGTCGCGCAGGGCTGATCTTTCTGGATGACTTTGCCGCAATGGTCGCCGCGCGAAATGAGCCAGAGCTAATCGCCTTGCGCCAACAGTTGGCGGGAAGTGCCGGCACCGGAATGTCCAGTGTTTTCGACGGATCGGGCGACCGGCTAGATCGATATAGTGCAGCGCTCGGCAATGGCGCCGCGGCGGATTGGTGTGAACTGGACGGCGGGTTCCGCCCTGTTGTCTGCCATGCTGCTCTCTACTGCCTGCCAGCCATATTGGCGGAGGGAGAAGAGACGGGCCGGACGTTGCAGGAAATGCTGTTGGCACTGGTCGTTGGCTACGAAACAGTCGCCCGGATCGCTATGTGCTATTCCTTTCCGCATTTGCGGCTTCATCCCCACGGTGGCTTAGCAACGATAGGTGCCGCCGCCTCAATCGCCAAGTTGAGAAGGCTCTCTGGGTCGGACGCGGCACTGGCCATCCAGACAGCGTCGACCATGGTCTTACCGGGGCCTTTCAATCATGCCGTTGAAGGAGCATTGGTCCGAAACGTGTGGCCCGGTCTTTGCGCCCAAATGGGTTTGCGCGCCGTCGATTGGTCGAGCGTCGGCATTTCCGGCACATCCAACAGCCTTGACCTCGTGCTCAGCAATATCTTGGGGGCGACCTCGACGCCACCTGCCCTCGACAATGCGCTTGGGGTAGATTGGGCCATGGCCCACGGATATCACAAGATGCACGCGTGTTGCCAATACGGACACTCTGCGGTCGAGGCTATTCTTTCGGCACTGCAGCCGACGGGTCCTCTGTCGGCGACGGACGTGCAGCGCATCGAAATTGAAACTCATGCACATGGGCTCAAGCTCGACAACGCGGCGCCAAAAACGACGCTGGCAGCAAAATTCTCGATGCAACATATTGTTGCTGCGACAACGGTCTTTGGACACGCTGGCGCGCCAGCGTTTCATGCTGACACACTTTTGAATCCTGATTTGGCCGCACTGCGTGCCCGCGTCGTTCTGAAATCGTTTGTACCGGAAATGCAGCCTCCCAATGATCGACCTGCCCGCGTCCGCGTGACACTTTCAGACGGGAGCAGCCTGACCGGGGAATGCCTTAGCGCACCTGGTGCCGCAGATAAGCCGTTTTCGACCGAGGCAATTGTGGGAAAGGCAAGGAGTAACCTTGGCGCGGCGTACCCCGCAGCACTGGACGTCTTGCGCGGATTGCCAACCGCGGATTCAACTCTGCTCGCGAAAAGTTGGGCTGAACTTGTCGAGGATTTCAGCGCAAGAGTGGTGTCACGTTAACTCTCCCACCCAATGAGATTGAAGGTGCCGCAAACTCTGGGCTCTGATTGACGAGAGTGCTTCTATCGGTTCCGTTTGCCGCCACAAACACAATGAGCAAGCTTTAGTTTGATCTCCTTCGAAGGCGCGCACTTCCCAATGGACGCGATCCTGTATGCCGTATATTTTTTCTCCGGTACACGGCGTCCTATCGTGATTTGGAAGAGATCATGGCCGAACGCGGTGTGCGAGGTGACCACTCAACTTTGATTGAATGGGTTGTGAAGTACCCGCCGACAGTCGCTGCACGGACGCAATCTAGAACGCGCCCAACCCTGAAATCCCGGCGTATGGACGATACCCGTCTACTGTTCGTGACAGACAAGTGGATGTATCACTATCGAGTGGTCGACAAAGCGGCAAGCGTCCTTGATTTCGTGCCGTCGGAGCGAAGAAGCAGTCCGGTTGCAACCAAGTTCTTTGCCAAAGCACTGTCAACAAACGGAATCCCAGACAAGATCGTTATCAACAGAAGCAGGGCCAATACGGCAGGTTTTCATGAGATAAACAAAACCCTGAACCGTTCCGGTTGTCCGACCAAAAGTGCAGACGATCAGGTCCAATTGCGTAAACAACATAGTGGAATAGGATCACAATTTTACTGGTCGGCGCATGCGACACATGTGTGGGTTCAAACCCTCGCTTCTGCGTCGGCTACCCTGGATGGTATCGAAGTCGCCACCATGAGCCGTCGAGGCAACTCCCTGAAGCGACAAAGTTCGGCTTTCGACTATTTCGACAATTGGCGGGATAGGTGTGCCGGGTGAAATGATAGAACAGGCCGTTCCAAAAAGATTGCGGCATATCGGATTGCTTTCGTAGGCAGAAAGTGGAGTTTCGCCGCGTATGTACGATGTACTCGCTTTCAAAAAACTCGTATCCGTTCAGGTTTTGGATCGCAAACAATGAAGCTGGTAGGCAAGTACATCCAGACAGGCCAAGACCATCCCCACCTGCCATTATTAAAAATGCGAAATAGGGGTCTTGCTGTTTTTCACAATCACGAAACGGCAATGAGAGGAGAGGCTAATTTTTCGTCACTGGGAGAGAGGCCGAATTTGCGGGAGTATTCCCGGCTGAACTGGGTCGGGCTCTCATATCCGACTTCGAACGCCGTTGACGCAACGGACTGACCGCCGGTTATCAGTAGCCGCCGGGCCTCCAGCAGGCGCAGTTCTTTCTGGTATTGCAGCGGCGTAGTCGAGGTCACCGACTTGAAATGCCCATGAAAGGCCGACGGGCTCATCCCGGATTCGGCCGCCAGATCGGCGACCGGGATGGGCCTGCGAAAATCACTGCGGATGAGGGCAATGGCCTTGGAAATCCGGCTGGCCGGGCTTTCGTGTTGAAGCAGCTGGCGTAACATGCCGCCGTGTCGAGCACGCAGCAGGCGGAAATGGATTTCCCTCATCACCAGCGGAGCCAGCGCATGTGCCTCGACCGGATCGCGCGACAGCCGGAAAAGCCGAGCCACCGCGTCGACCAAAGCCGCGTCACTGGCTGCAACATCCAGAGAATGCAGATTGCGCTCCGTTTCTTCCATTTCACCGATCTCGTCACACAGGCTGCGTGCCAATGCCAGATCCAGCCTTAGGGCAAGCGAAGTATATGGGGCCTCGGGGCTGGACTGGATAACCGCTGCGTCCACCGGAACCGCATGGCTGACGATCAGGGTCTGGCCCGCGCAATAGCGGACAACGCGCCCGCCCATATGCGCCTCTTTCGCACCCTGAAGCACCAGACACATGATGGGTTCGTAAAAGGCTGCCGAGCAGGCGGTCGTCCCCAGATTGCCAAAGGCATATAGACCGTCAACTCCCGTCTCGCACCCAGTTCCCAAGGCGCCTTGCGCTTTCACGTGGTTGAAAACATCGGTTACCAGATCTTGCGGTATCATCGGCGGGCCTCCCATTGTCAAACAAATATAGGTGGGACAGTGCGGATCATGAACTCAAAAACCCGCGCATTTGGAGGATTAGGCAGATCATTCGGAGGATAAGGCAAGGCGGGATGCGGCCCTGTTGCTAGTTAAATAGACACAAACGCAGCAGGAGTTCCCCATGCCACAGACCATACTCATCACTGGCGCGTCTACTGGTATCGGCAAGGCTACGGCCCGGTTTTTTCTGTCAAAAGGCTGGAACGTTATCGCCACGATGCGCAACCAGGAGGACGGTCGGGAATTCGAAGCCGCCGAAAACGCGATGGTCGTGGCATTGGATGTGACTAAACCCGATACGATTACCGCGGCAGTTACCCAAGGGATCGCGAGATTTGGCGAAATCGACGTACTTCTGAACAACGCAGGTTACGGGGCCTATGGCCCGTTGGAAGCGTTTTCGATGGCGCAGGTCGAACGGCAGTTTGATACCAACGTGATTGGTTTGTTGGCGGTCACTAAGGAGATTCTGCCCTACTTTCGCGCCCGTAAATCGGGAACGATCGTCAATATCTCCTCCATCGGCGGCCAGATGGCTTTTCCGCTGGGCACGCTCTACCACGGCACAAAATTTGCCGTGGAAGGCCTGTCCGAGGCACTGCATTTCGAACTTGAGCCTTTTGGTGTGAAGGTCAAAATCGTCGAGCCCGGCATGATCAACACGGATTTCGGCGGACGGTCATTCGAATTCGTGGTGGACGAGACCATGTCCGAATACTTGCCGACCGTTGCCGGGATGCAGGCGGCCATGGGAACCTACGCCGCTTCGCCGTCCGAGCCCGACCTGGTGGCCGATGTGATCTGGAACGCAGTGACGGATGGCAGCAAGCAACTGCGTTATCGCGCCGGTGCAGATGCCGAAGCGCTTTTGGACGCGCGTAAGGCGCAGGACGATGACACTTTCATCACTTCATTGAAGCAAAACATGGGGCTTTAGCCCCTGACAGGGAGGACGCCAAATGTACACACAAACACTCGAACACGGTGGACTGGCCGTCGTAACCGGCAGCGCTAGTGGAGTCGGTCTGGCGGCGGCGGAACGTTTTGCCAAGGCAGGGCTGGGCGTGGTTCTGGCCGATCTGCCAGGCGAGGCGCTCGACAACGCAGCCGCCCGAATTACCGAACTGGCATCTGAGGGAGCAACGGTTCTGTCCGTTCCCACCGATGTCAGTGACGCGGCTGCCGTTGGGACGCTGGCAGACGTCGCCTTCGCGACCGGTGAGGTCGCGGTTCTGATGAACAACGCGGGTATCGGCCGCCCCAGCGGCAGTTGGACCAACCCCGACGCCTGGCGGGCAACGATCGAGGTCAATCTTTTTGGTGTGATCAACGGTGTGCAGGCATTTCTGCCCCGCATGGTGGCTGCAAACCGCCCCAGCGTCGTGATCAACACCGGTTCCAAACAGGGGATTACCACGCCACCCGGAAACCCGGCCTATAACGTCTCAAAGGCCGGGGTCAAGGTTCTGACCGAAATGCTGGCCCACGACCTTCGCGAAGCCAAAGCCCCGATCTCAGCGCATCTTTTTGTACCGGGTTTCACTTATACGGGCATGGTCGCCCGTCATATCCCCGAAAAGCCGACTTCGGCATGGACTTCGGAACAGACTGTCGATCATCTGATCGACCGCATGTCTGCGGGAGATTTCTACATTCTGTGCCCTGACAATGACGTAACGCCCGAACGCGACAGATTGCGGATTGAATGGGCCTTGGGCGACATCCTTCAAAACCGTCCCGCATTGTCGCGCTGGCATCCCGATTTCGCGGATGCTTTCGCAAAACACGAACAATCCTGAGCCAAAACAATCAGCCAAAAGGGAGGCCCACAGCCGTGGCAATATCTCTGAAACTCAACGGCCAGACACATTCTGTCGAAGCCGAGGCCGGAACCCCGCTTTTGTGGGTGATCCGGGATGAACTGAAACTGACTGGCACCAAATTCGGCTGCGGCGTGGCCTCTTGCGGGGCCTGCACCGTGCATCTGGACGGAGAGCCGGTGCGCTCTTGCCAGACTTATATCGAAGATTTGGAAGGATCCGAGGTCACCACGATCGAAGGATTGAATTCCAACGTATCGGCAGCGGTTCAGGCGGCCTGGGTCGAGCTGGACGTAGTGCAATGCGGGTACTGCCAGTCAGGGCAGATCATGTCCGCCGTTGGCTTGCTCAGCGAGAACCCCAGACCAACCATCGAAGAAATCGACGATTACATGAACGGCAACGCTTGCCGCTGCGCCACCTACCAGCGCATCCGCGCAGCTATTCAGCGCGCATCCGAAATTATGGAGGCCTGAAATGACACTCAACCCATCCCGCCGCGGTTTCCTGAAGGGCGCTGCTGCAGCCGCCACCGTTCTTTATGTTGGGACTCGTCCGAATGGTTCGCTCGCTGCCGGGTCCGCGCCCGCGCAGTTGAACCCCTTCGTCAAAATCGACGCTGATGGCACCGTAACGGTTATCGTCAAGCATTTCGAAAAAGGGCAGGGGCCCGCCACGGGCCTGACCACGCTGATTGCAGAAGAACTGGGTGTTTCGATGGAGGACATCCAGTACGAATTCGCCCCCTCCGACCCTTCCATTTATAACAACCTGGCCTTCGGGCCATTTCAGGGAACCGGCGGGTCGACAGCCATGGCCAACTCTTTCCTGCAATACCGGCAGGCCGGTGCTGCTGCGCGCGAAATGCTTATTGCCGCCGCAGCGCAGGACTGGGGTGTCGCCCCGGACGTGTTGGTGATCGAAGACAGTGTTATCAAGGGGGCCGGGCGCTCTGCACCGCTGGCCGATTTCGTAGGGGTGGCTGCCCAACTGGAGGTTCCGGCAGAACCGCGCCTCAAGGACGCAAGCGAATTTCGTCTAATCGGCAACGCCACGGTTCGCCGCAAAGATTCACCGCCCAAAACAAATGGCACCGCAAAATACGCGATGGATCTGCATCTGCCGAACCAGATGGTTGTGGTCATCGCCCGCAGCCCTCGCATGGGCAGCGTCGCTATAGGTTTCGATGACACAGAGGCCAAGGGTGTGAAGGGGTACATTCGCGCCGCTGTTCTGCCCAACAAAGCCGGTGTGGCGGTCTATGCCGAAGACACGTGGTCCGCGCTTCAGGCGCGTGAAGCCATCTCGGTGGACTGGGATTTCTCGGCCGCTGAAAACCGGAGCTCCGATCAGATTCGCGACGAACTGATTGCTGCTGTGAATGCCGATCCGCAGTATAACGTGACCGGTGCGGATCAGAACGCGACCGCCGCATTGATCGACTCGGCGGCGAAGGTGGTCGAGCAGACTTTCTATTTCCCTTTGCTGGCGCATGCCCCGATGGAGCCGTTGACCTGCACGATTGAAGCGGATCAGGACGGTGGCGTCACCCTGCATGACGGGGCACAGATGCCCACCGGCCCGCACATGGCGATGGCGGAAATCTTCCAGTTGCCGATGGAAAAAATCCGCATCAACACGATGTTCGCGGGCGGCTCCTTCGGGCGGCGGGCAACGCCCACTGCGGATTATCAGGTCGAAGCCGCGCTGGCCTTTGCCATGACTGATCGCTCGCGTCCGGTGAAATTGGTTTGGTCGCGCGAGGATGACATCACCGGCGGATACTACCGCCCCGCCGTGGCGCATCGCGTCCGCGCAGGGCTGGACGGGGAAGGTAATATCATTGGTTGGGATCACCGGATCGCCGCGCAGTCAATCATCAAAGGAACCGCCTTTGAACCAATGTTGGTGCATGACGGAGTCGATCACAGCTCAGTCGAGGGTGTTACTGAAAATCCCTATCAAATCCCCGGTCAGTTTATCGGATTGTCCGATGTGGCAAAGGCCACGACAGTTCTTTGGTGGCGGTCGGTCGGGCATACTCACACGGCTTATGTGATGGAAAGCATGATTGATGAGGCCGCACGGGCAGCAGGCCGCGATCCGGTCGAGTTCCGCATGGCACTTCTGCAGAACGGCGGCAAGGATCAGGATCGGCTTGCCGGTGTCCTTAACCTCGCCGCCGAAAAAGGCAACTGGGGCAACGCACCCGACGGCCGCAGTCAGGGGATCGCCGTACACAAGAGCTTTGGCAGCTACGCCGCAGAAGTCGTCGAAATTTCGGGCATGGCTGAGGATGGCGTCAGGATCGAAAAGGTCACTTGCGCTGTGGACTGCGGTCTAGCGGTGAACCCAGATGTCATCAAGGCTCAGATGGAGGGAGGTATCGGCTATGGTATCGGTCACGTGATGCGCGATGAGATTACTCTGACCGGGGGCGTGGTGGATCAATCGAATTTCCCCGACTATGAACCCCTGCGCATCGGTGATATCGCAGCGATTGATGTTCATATAGTTGCCTCAGCCGAACCTCCGACCGGTGTCGGTGAACCCGGCACACCGCCTTCTGCCCCAGCACTGGCAAACGCCATCGCGCAACACGGACCGCGCGTCACCCAATTGCCGATGAACACCAACGGGGTCGACTTTTTCTGATGCCTCATCAGCGCCGGAGTGTTATCTCCCGGCGCTGAGTTTTCTGGGGATCTGTTACGAAGTTTTGAACGCAACGCGTCGTTTCAGTGATCGGATCGTGCTTAGGCAGCCAGTTCGGCGAATTGTTTGAAAGGACAGATTCCGGGCGAGAATTGGCCTTTGCGGACCATCTGTACCACTTCGATTCCGTCGAGCGTTGCCGCCGCTGAAGCGAGGGTCTTGAACCCCAGCATTGGCCGTGTGCGCCTCTTGGTGAAACAGTCGTCCTGTTCAACGATGTTGTTCAAGTATTTCCGCCTCACCATCTTCATTGGTATCGGGCAGCCGAAGCTCTTCAGCATTTTGTTGATGGCCTTGAGGCCCGCGGTGTTGGCGCCGCTCTTGTCGATCACAATCTACGTCGGCAAACCATTGGTCTCCAACATCCGAGCGAAAAACTTCGTGGCGGCTGGCTTGTTTCGGCGTTGGGAAAGCATGAAATCAGGTGTCCGGCCTTACTTATCGAATGCGCGGTAGAGATACACCCACGCTCCTTTCACGCGGATGTAAGTCTCATCCATTCTCCAGGAGCGGTCACATAGACGATTGCGGCGTCACTCTGTCTCTGCAATCGCGCCGGAATACCGTGTGACCCATCGGTTCAGCGTGGTGTGATCAATAGAAACGCCTCGCTCGCGGATGATCTCTTCCAGATCCCGTTTTGGCACGCCGTATCGGACATAGAAAATCATCGCGAACAGGATCACTTCCCTGGGATATTGTGCACCTTTGAAAGAGATCATGGGCTGACTTTCGACTTGACGATATCGAAATTCAATCATCCGCTGGCGATGCGGGCGTCAATGGCCCAAAACTTGCAGCGGATCCCTATGGATTCAATGGATCAGGATGGCTAGTCTTCTGCGCGGGGGAGATTGGGAAGGGTACGACGCCTTGCAACTGATTTGAGTATTGACGCCGCAGTTTGCTGAGAACGTAGGATAATTGACCCAATAAAGACGCTCACTCTGGTCGTTCCAATAATTTTCGACACGCCCCTTTTTTCATAAGAACGCTTACCTGAACCCAACAAAATACGCATCGGCCCAAAAATTTTGATGGAACCCGTACCGAAAATCGTACTTCGGTCCGGGTTCCAATTCACCAGTTAAAGTTCGGGCGCAACGCCAAACACAAACTTTGTCGGGGTGGCGCTGGTGTTGTGGTATTGATGTTCGAACCCTTCAGGAACAAAAAAGCCGTCACCGGGCTTCAGTTCGAACCACACTTGCCCATCTGCACCGGGCGCATAGACATTCAGGATGCCCTCCGTCACGTACAGACATTCGTCACCCTTATGTGTCTCCATTACTGTTTTGTGACCCGGCAATACTGTCATCTCGCCCGAGGTCAGATGCTCGGTCGAGCAGAATATGCGCGTAAAGGCCCCGTGGCTTTCCGCATCCAGCGTCCAGATGGCATCTGCTGGCGAAACCGGGATTATGGTGCGCTCCGCTTTTTGTTTCTCAAGACCCATCGGCCAGTTCCCCAGCCATTTGTCCTGACAGTAACGGCTGTCAGCAGGCTCCAGAAACGGTTTTGTTCGTGCATAGGGGCCCGACGTTCCCTGCGACGGGGGCGGCGAAAAATACTCCAGGATACGAACCTGATCGTTCCCGAGATTGAAGCCGTGGTGCCAGGTGCCGGCACGGAAGAACAGAGTGTCTCCAGGTTTGGCGACGTGAAACTCACCGGTTTGAGGGTTAGCAAGGCCAAACGTCCCACTGATGACGTACATCAACTCGTCGGCACCAAAAATCGTGCGAAAGCTCTCACTGTGGGTAAATTTCCCGCCGGGTGCCAGCCCAAAGAGCAACTGGTGGATTTTGTCGGTTGAGGCATAGATCCAGTCATCGACCTGACCAGCGTCTGGTTCGCCCCAAAGGTGTCGGGTGACATCTTCGTAGGCGATCTTGCTCGGCTGATCAAAGGTTGGCCGTGGTGAGGCTTTGTATCCCATATTTACTCCATTTCAGGCGATTTAATCACCAGTCGTCATGGCGATGAGCCTTTCGATCACATCGCGTTTCATTTGCGGGTTCAGTTTCATTACGTCGAAAGCTTCGGCCAGCCACATGCCTTCGGCGGCCAGCCGGATGATGGTTGCCAGAACCGGGTCCAGCCCGTCATTTTCAACACCGTGCTGGCACCGAATATTCTGTTGCCGCACAATCTCGAGATAGTCCGGGAAGGATGACAGGGCAGTCGTAATCGGAGCGCCGAGCCGATCGAAATCTGCTCCGGTCGTAGCCGCCCCGCCAAAGGTCGCGCGCAGATAGGCCCTGGAAAAGCGGCCCTTATCCGTGTCGTCGGCTTCTTTCAGCTCGTCGATACCGTTTTCGAATCTGGACACGAACTGCTCGACCATCGCCTTGATCAGCTCATTCTTGCTGGCAAAGTGATAGAGAATGCCGCCTTTGCTGAGACCGGACACCTCTGCGACTTTGTCGAAGGTCAGGCTGCTGACACCGTTCTTCGCAACGATGTCTTCGGCGGTTTTCAGAATAAGGGTTCTGGCGTTCGGTTTGCGTCCCACTTCGGTCTCCCTGAATTGAAGGCAACTTTCCTAGCTGCGATTCATTGCTTCGGCAATCTGCGCCAGCAGAACAAGATCTTCGCGCGAATCTGACAGAGATGTCTTGGGCGTCGTGCCTTCGGTCACATGGCCGTGGAACACGTCGAGCTCGACCTGAAAAGGGTCAAGGAAGTCCGGACCGTGCAGAGTGGTTCTGGTTTCGTCGTCATCAGACGTGACCACTTTCAGTTGGGTCGGCAGGTTTCGGATGTAGGGTGTGTCATAGCTGACCTCGAGGTGCTGGCGGTCAGACAGCACGTCGATCCGCGCTTCAAAGCGGGCAATGTTGTCGATCATGGCCTCGTAAACCGCTAGAAAAGGGCCGTAATCAAACACCACAACGATCGATTCACCGCCCTGCCGCCAGTTGGCGGAGATCACACGTTTTGGCAGGCCAATCAATTCGCGCATTGCCGACAGCGAATGCGACGACAGTCCCGTCAGCACCTGATACGCGCGTTTCAAACCGTCCGGTGCGTCCTCTCCGACAACTGTGCGTAGCAGGGCATCCGTTTCGGCCCGCCCCTGTGCGATGATCTCGGGATCAACGTCGCTGGAATAGTGAATCCGACGCGATTGCCCGATGAAGAACGGCCCTTCAGCAATCAGATCGCGAACCCGTACCGTGCGGATTTCAGAAGGATCCGGCATCATGTCCCTGGCCTTGATAAACGGCCGTGAGTAGCGGCGCATATAAGCGACGAAGAGTGTTTTGTCGCTCTGCTCTGCCAACGGCGCTGCCGCGTCGATTTCGCCTACGGTCAGGCACGCGGGTTTCTCCAGAAAGATGTGCTTGTCGGCTTTCAGCGACAATTCCAGTAGGCGGCCATGCGTGTTGTCCGGCGTCAGAATGAAGACAGCGTCGATATCCTGGTCGGCTATCAGCGCTTCTGCGCTCTCGAATGCTCTGGCGGTGGGGTAGCGCGCGCAGGCGTTGTCGATTGCGCTTTGTGATACGTCGAAGACACCCGCGATGGTGAAATTGTGGGCGTTATCCGCCAGGATCGGCAGGTGCATCAACTGACTTACTTCACCAAGTCCGATGATGCCGACGCGAATGGGATTTGTCATATTATTCTCCGATGAGATCGAGGGTCAGCCTTTTACCGCACCTGCTGTAAGACCAGCCATGATGCGCTTCTGGAAGATGAGGGCGAGTATAACCAGCGGGACGGTAACGATCGTCGACGCCGCCATGATCGCGCCAAACGGTGTCTCAAAGCGACTGTCGCCAGAGATAAGGGCGATAGCCACCGGAACAGTCCGGTTTTCGTCCGTAAGGATGAAGGTCAACGCGAACATAAACTCGTTCCATGCGGCGATGAACGCCAGCAGGCCGGTAGAGATCATGGCCGGGACCATCATCGGCAGGAAAATGTGAGTAAGGATTCGCAGCGGTGAACAGCCGTCCATGATCGCTGCCTCTTCAACCTCTTTCGGAAGGTTGCGCATGAACGCCGTCAATACCCAGATGTTGAACGGCAGCGTGAAGATCATATAGGCCACGATCAATGAGCCGATATGGTTGTACAGCCCCAGCCAGGTGATCAGTTCAAACAGGCCGGACAGCAACGCGACCTGAGGGAACATAGATACTGCAAGGACTGTCATCATGATCGAGCTGCGACCGCGAAAACTAACGCGGGCCAAAGCATAGGCCGCTCCAATGGCCAGTCCCAGCGAGATGAAGACGACGGACGTGGCCACAATGAACGAGTTCAGGATCGATCCGACAAAGACCTTGTCTTCCAGCATGATCTTGAAATTGGTCAGGTCGAAATCCGGCAGAAAGCTGGAATCGAACAGGGCCTGGCTGGATTTCAGCGCGGATGCGATCATCCAGTAGAATGGAAACAGGGTGTAGAGTGCTACGACGCCGAACAGGACGTAAATCGCGATTATGCGGGCGCGCTTTGTACCTTTTCCTCTTACCATCTCAGGCCCCCATGGTTTTACGGTTGACGCGGAAGATGGTCAGATAAACGACCGTGATGAACGCAAGCAGGAAAAACACCGCAGTCGAGGCGGCCGAGCCGTAGCCCATTTCCTGAAAGTTCACCAAAGTTTCGCGCGCGTAGATCGATACCGTTTTGGTGTCGTCACTGTTGGCTGAAAGCACATAGGCCAGATCGAACATTCGAAGCGCATCGAGCATCCGGAAGAGTGCTGCCACCGCAATGCCCGGCCCGACCAGCGGCAAAGTGATTGAGGTGAATTGCTTCCACGCGGGAACACCGTCGACGGCAGCCACTTCATAAAGGTTGCGGGGCAGCATTGTCAGCGCAGCCAGGATCAGCAAGACCATGAAGGGCGTCGTGATCCACACGTCAACGGCAATGATAACAGGCATGGCAAGGCTGGCCTTGGCAGTCCATGCGATCCCGCGCTCGATCAAACCAAGATTGATCAGGATGTTGTTGATAACGCCAAACTGGTCGTGCAGCATCCATTGCCACATCCGGGCACTGACGACGACAGGGATAGACCAGGGGATAAGAATGATCGCCCGCATCAGGCCACGTCCGCGCAGGTGCGACGACAACAGCAACGCAATCGCCAGCCCCAAAGCGGTTTCAATCGTGACGGAGACACTGGTGAAAATCAGTGTATTGCCGACCGATTTCCACCAAAGGGCGTCCGTTGCAAGGGCGTAGTAGTTGTCGAGACCGACCAGCGAGTAGTCTCCCGGGAGGGTGAGAATGGCATCCGTAAAAGAGAAATAGATGGTCCGGACAAGGGGCCAGAGGGCGACGGCCGACAGCACAACCAGGCTGGGCAGCA
The DNA here is from genome assembly GCF_057221115.1 of Ruegeria sp. HKCCD6426. Classification (NCBI taxonomy): domain Bacteria; kingdom Pseudomonadati; phylum Pseudomonadota; class Alphaproteobacteria; order Rhodobacterales; family Roseobacteraceae; genus Ruegeria; species Ruegeria sp. HKCCD6426. The sequence continues at coordinate 117,043 of NZ_JBWVBF010000006.1, forward strand.
GGAAAAGCCAGGCCGTCCGGGTTTTCTTGCGGGCCAGCACGCTGGGGGCGTCATCCGCCAATGTGGGTTCTGCGGGAATTTGCTCGGTCGCGGCCATCAGCCCAGCTCCCGCTTCGGCCAGATCGCTGTATCGTCAGCACCAAAGACATAAGAATTGGCAAAATTGGCTCCGACGGTGATCGTTTCATCTTCGGCAAAAGCCGGCATACCGGTGTGGCGCGCCACAAGCTTCTGGCCGTCATGAAGTTGGAGGTGGACCAGTGCTTCTCCGCCCAAAGGCTCAACAAGAACCACTTTGGCACCAAAGTTGATGTCCGCTGGCCCAAACACAACGGACTCCGGGCGGATTCCGAAATTGACCGTGCCTTGGTGCAAGATCGGGAACTCGCGGCTCTCACCGGCGACCGTGATCTGTGTACCTTCCATTTCGGCCGTCAGAAAGTTCATTCTGGGTGATCCGATGAAGCCGGCGACAAACTTGTTGGCCGGAAATGAATAGAGTTCCATCGGTGATCCGACCTGAGCGACCTGACCGTCCTTGAGCACAACGATACGGTCGGCGAGTGTCATCGCCTCCATCTGATCGTGGGTCACATAGATTGTGGTTGCATCAAGCCGTTCGTGCAGTTTTGCGATTTCAACACGCATCTCCATCCGAAGGTCCGCATCCAGATTGGACAGCGGCTCATCGAACAGAAACAATTTCTGACTGCGAACCACTGCGCGCCCGATTGCGACGCGCTGTTGCTGCCCACCCGAAAGCTGGCTGGGTTTACGTTTCAAAAGATGTTCGATCTGCAAAATTTTGGCTGCGCGGTGCACCCGATCTTGAATCTCACCTTTCTCCATTCCGGCGGTTTCAAGCGCAAAACCGAGGTTTCTCTCGATATTGAAATGGGGGTAAAGCGCGTAGGATTGAAACACCATTGCGATGCCCCGCTTCGACGGCGGCACGTCATTTACACGATCTTCGCCAATCGCAAGGTCGCCGCCATTGATTTCTTCTAGGCCAGCGATCATCCGCAACAAGGTTGACTTGCCGGAACCCGATGGTCCGACGAATACGATGAACTCACCGGGGCGGACATCCAGATCAACGCCTTTGATTACGTCGACACCACCGAATTTCTTCCGGATCTGCCTGAGCGTCAAAGAAGTCATTTGCTAACATCCTTTTCTTGAAGTTCGGCTAGAAAGACAGCGCCAATTGCAGCAGCGTTGCCGTTAAGATTGCTGGCGGCGATGGGCAGGTTGCGCGCGCCTTCCGCCCAGATAAAATCTCTCGTCCGCCGAGACAGACGGTCAAAAACATCTGGCCGAGTGCCCATTCCCCCACCAATCACCATCGCGGCAGGATCAAGAGTATTGATCAGCTGACCGAGATAGGATGAGAGGGAATCTATGACCTCATCGACTAATTTTCGGGCGCCAGCGTCATTTTGACAGGCTTCGAACAGGTCCCGGGCCGAGAGATCCGGATTACCTTTCAACTCAGCATACCGTTCCCCTAGGGCCCGGCCTCCGGCAAAAAGCTCCAGATTAAATGGCGACAGGGTTTTGCACGTGTCGCATTGGGTCAGCAGATCACTGCCGGCAAAATGGAGGGCGTAACCGTTGGCTCCAGCATAAGGCTTTCCGTCGATCACCAGAGTATGGGCAATGCCCGTGGACAAGGTGACGTACAAAAACGGATCGGCATCTGCCAATCTGGACAGGCGGCTTTCGGCGAAGGCCGCGGCGCGGACATCGCTGACAATACGAACAGGCAGGCCCAGATCGAATGCGGTCTCAGGTTCCAGATCTCGCCAATCGAAATTCCAGTCAGAAGCGGGCTGGCCATTGTTGTCGACAAGTTCCGGTACAGCTACCCCAAGACACTGAACTTTCTGATCTGTCTCAGAGCAAAGTGTTCGGGCAAGTTCAGACGCCTGATCCAGAACCGCCTGTCCCCCTTCGCGCCGGGCTGTTGGCCAGGTGATTGACTTGACCGGTGCCTGCATGTCTCCGTCGAAAAGGCACCCCAACATCTTAGTGCCACCGATATCGATGCCGATGCTGACGCCGTTTCGCTCTTTGCCATAATCAAGCGCCATTTTGCACCTTCCCAGCGGCAGCGCGATCAGCATGGATCGCCGCGCGTTTACAAACGCTGGCTATTGTGGCGGGCCAGCTCGGTTCATAGGCTTTCGCTCGGGTGATCCTTTGAAAGGCATCCGTTTTGTCTGCACCCCAGAGGATCAACCCGACTTCATGGGATTGGTCTGCAATCGTTCCGATGCCGACAGTCAATCCGTGTTCGGGCACGTCGTCGACGCCGCAAAATTCCGGAAACGTGCTGAGATTGTCGATCTGAGTTTGGCGGGCAAGCCGTACTACGCGCGTCCGGCTGGCACGCTCCGCACCGGGAGGATTAAATGCAATGTGCCCGTCGCCAGCGCCAGATGCTAGGATGAAGTAATCCACCCCGCCCGCATCAGCGATCTTCTGGTCATAACCCAAAGGGTCGGAAAGATCGGGCACCCAAAGATTCCGCGACGGAATCTGACGTGATGCTGGAAGGTTGGCATTTATGAGCCCCAGAATGTCCCGCTCACCGAAACCACGGCAGGAAAAATGCGCGTTTCGGTCCGGTAGCTTCTGATCATCATCATGGCCGAGAACGTATTCATCCATCATGACAATGATCAGGTTTGACAGATCCAGACTCTGTTGGGCCGCCTTGTCGGCCAACGCATTGTAAATGGGTTTAGGACTGCGCCCGCCCGGGCACCCAAGCAGAAACGGCTTGCCGTGCCCCTTGGCTTCCAAAAGCAAGAGGATACGATCTGCAATCGCTTCACCGGCCATCCCGGGAGTGTCATATGTGAATACAGTGGCAGTCACAGCTTTGCCTCCGCGGATTGCGGAGTGGTCAGAAACGCCAGGTTTGATCTGGCAATCACCTCCGGGCTGCGGGGGTTTTCATCCCACAAGTCCTGCTCGACAACAACGAGACCTTGGAAATCGGTCTGTTTCAACGCGTCAACAACTGCACGTATGTCGACGCTTCCTTGATCCAAATCGGTCATGACGCCAATTTCGAACGCGGTATCGCAGTGGATGTTTTCCGCGTGAACGCGAGCCAGAACATCCGGATCGACATTCTTCAGGTGAACGGCAGAGATACGGTTGTGGTGTTTGTCGAAGAACGCAATCGGGTCAGCGTTCCAGTAGGCGTGATGCCCCGTATCCAGACACAGTTTCACCAGATCCGGATCGGTGTCATTCAGCAGCTTTTCGATCTGAAGTTCCGTTTCGACACAAGTTCCGACATGTGGATGGAACGAAAACTCAAGCTGGTGATCGCGGGCAATCTGAGCGGCTTCATTGATTTGAGTAACAACGTTTTTCCATTGCTCCGCAGTGACAACGCCCATTGCGTCCTTAGGATAAAACTCGGATTCGTCCATCAGAATGAATTGCGACGCACCGCAGGCAGAAAGCAGTTCGCACAACTCAGTCGTCTGCTGGCGCAGCTTCTCCATTGTTTCAATGTCGGCAAGTGTGTGTACATGCGCTGCGGCAACGATTTCGATGCCCTTTGCCTGGACAGAAGACTTCAGTTCATCTGCACTGGTTGGTCCGAAACCCAAAGGGCCCAGTTCAGTTTGCCGGTATCCCGCCTCGTGGATTTTCGACAGATACTCTTCCCAGGTCAGAGTATTGCCTTCAGGCCAGTAGACACCCCAACAGCAAGGAGCAATCGCAAAATTCATCGCTATTTCCACCTGATTAAAATAGAGTTTTTTAGGGTGCTCCGGCCATCACGACGGCGGCCAGAGCACCCTCTGGGAGATTCTATCTCCAGCCGCGCGACTTGATGCGCTCCAGATCGCTTTCGGCCTGCTCAACACCTTCAGCAGCCGTCACTTTACCGCTCAGAATATTGTGGACAGCGTTAAAGATTCGCTGTGAAGAACGGTTATAAGATGCACCAGTCACCTGCGAGGGCCGCGAAGCACTTTCAGCATAGGCCTGTTCCGCATCCTTCAGGAAAGGATTGGTTTCGAGAATTTCCTCGTCCTGATAAAGCGCCTCGATCGTTGGGCTATAGGCTTCCATTGCGCGTCGCTTCTGCTCGCGCGCGTTGGTCAGGAAAACTGCCAGGCTCGTCGCGGCTTCTGGGTCTTTCGAGTATTTCGAAACGCCCAGCATACCTGCGCCGTAACAACCGCTGGATTTTTCCCCTTCCGCTCCTACCGGCAGGGCCATTACGCCGACTTTATCCTGCAGCAGCGCGCCGTCTTCCTGCGACGTGCCCCAGACATAGCTCCAATTCCTGTGGAACACGGCATTTCCGGTTTCGAACACACCGCGCGACGCTTCCTCATCATAGTTCAGAACGCCCTCAGGGCTGATCGTACCGACCCAGGATGCCGCGAGGTCCAGCGCCTCGATGGCTTTAGGGTTGTTGACAGTAATGTCGCCATCCGGCGAAACGAAGTTACCGCCGCCAAAGGATGCAACCAGTTCGAGCGCATCACAGGTCAAACCCTCATAGGCACGACCTTGCCAGACGTATCCCCACATATCCGGGTTTCCGTCTTCGCGCTCAGCATTCTGTATGAACTCAGCGGTCTCGGTCAGTTCCTGCCAGGTTGTCGGCACCGGCTTGCCGTGCTTTTCCAGCAGATCCTTGCGATAGAACATCATCCCTGCGTCGATGTACCAGGGCATAGCCAGCAATTCGCCGTTGATCGTCGCGTCCGCAAGCGCGGAGTCAAAGTGTTGGTCCAGCTCTTCTGCTGGGACGTGTTCGCGAAGGTTCAGAAGATGCGGCGCAAGCGCGCCAACCCAGATATTGTCTAGCGTCATCAGGTCAATGTCACCGGACTTTCCCGCCAAAAGTTGCTGGTAAAGCGGTAGCGCTTCGCCCCAGCTGGCCGGCATCTTGTTGATCTTGACCGTGTTGCCGGTTTCTTCAGCCCATGCCTTGGACGCAGTTTCACAGAGCTCAAGCTCTGTGCCCGCAGAGCTGCAAAAAATCGATACTTCGGCCGCCGATACAGCGGTGCCGCCGGTGGTCAGGGCGACAGCTCCGGTGACCCCCCACAGAAAGTGCTTCGCCTCTGGTCTCATCTGAATTCCTCCCTTGCTGAAACTTGGCGCCTCCTCTGCCAAGTTGATTCCTTACTATACCGTCTGGACGGTATAGTCAATCGTAAGTAATCGCGCTGTTCACTCCCGTTGCTGATGTGGCCGTGCATCAAGCGGTGAGGGAGAAGTTATCGGGGGTTCTGATGGAAAGGACATCCCCTGATCTCTCCTCTGGTAAGTCTTGGAGATGGAAGCCATCAGGAAGTTAGCAAAAGGTTCTGAAGGTGTAGTCGCCCCTGCAGGCCCCAATGTGCTGTTGTGGGTTTGCAAACAGCCTAAATGAGGGCGTCTGTACCTTCAGAACCCGTCTACCATGAGTGTCGCCGCCGGCCCTAATCATGTCTTAGTTGGGGGAACAGGCGACCGCGCCAGCGCCCGGCGCAGTCACCTGTTTCACAGCGGCCGGTGGAGCTGCAGCCGAAACCTCAGCTGAATACCGCAATCGGTTCGCCCAGAACCTCAAGGATCGGACGGGTGCCGATGCCGGGAAGATCGGGCGCGGAGACAAAACGGCCCTCGCGGCGCGGAGGGTTGGTCACGGTTTCCTTCTTTATTCCCATCGGCATCAGGGCTGTCATCAAGCTGCGCGACGGGGTCGCCTGGCCCATGTGGGCAACTACAGCGCAGGCCAACTCGCTCCAGGAGGAATCCTGCAGGTCCATCGGCACCTTAAGCGCCGAGCAGACATCACGGATCACCCGCATCTTGGAAATACCGCCGACTTTGGCCAGCTTCAGGTTCAGCCCGTCCAGCACCCCGTCTGCCTTGGCGCGCAGCACAACATTCAGGTCGGAGGCACTTTCATCCAGGATCAGCGGTACGCCACTGCTGCGGCGCACGTCGCGGCATTCTTCGTAGGTGGCACAAGGTTGTTCGAACAGTACATCCACCTGCCCCGCCATGCGGGCGATCCGCAACGCTTCATCCACGCGCCAGCCGGCATTGGCGTCATATTTCAGGGACTCACCGGGGCGCATCAATTCACCAATGGTACGCAGGTATTCGATATCTGCTTCCGGGTCGCCGCTGGACTTTGACGAGAACCGCTTGTGGCCTTCATCTCGCAGCCGTTCTATCGCTTCGGCCAGTTCCGGGCCAACCGTGGGCGGAGCCGACCCGTAACATCCCAGTTTGGGCGTAAGCTTGCCGCCCAGAAGCATGTACAGCGGTGTGTTCAAGGCATGCCCCAGGATGTCCCAGCACGCCACATCCAGCGCAGTTTTGACATAGGGCTGACCGGTCATCTCCGCGTCCATCAGCTCGTTGATGGCTCCGGTCATGCGGGGGTCTTTGCCTATAAGCCCGGGGGCCAGCTCCATTAGGCCCGCACGCGCGCCAGCAGCAAAGGCCGGAATGAAGTTTGACCCCCAGGGCACACTGTCGCCCCAGCCTTCGATCCCGGAGTCTGTCTCGACCCGAACGATGGTCTCATCGAAGTTCTCCATGACCCGCCCATGGGAGATCTTGAAGGGCTCGATCGGGACATCGATCTGGTAGATGCTGATACGGGTAATTTTCATGCGATCTCGGTGCTTTCTTGTAGGTTGGAGGCGAGGCCGTTCAAGTCCTCCGCCTGGAGGTGGCAGGCAATTGCATGTCCGGGGCCTGTTGCCCGTTCCGGCGGCACGGTGCTGTCACAGGTGCCTGGGATCGCCAACGGGCAGCGCGCAAAGAACGGGCAGCCCGCCGCGTTGAGGTCAACTCCCCCGGAAATGCCCGCCTGGCTTTCACGCGACGCCATGGTGTCTTCCAACCAACCGGTGCGCATTTCGGGGACCGAGCCGATCAAAAGCTTGGTATAGGGGTGGAAGGGCGGTGCCAGAACCTGGGCGACCGGCCCCTTTTCTACCACTCGTCCGGCGTACAAAACCACGATTTCTTCCGCGAAGGACGCCACGGTACTGAGATCGTGGCTGATGAAGACGAAGGACACTCCGGTTTTTTCGCGCAAGCCCGACAGCAGCTTGATCACCGATGCGCCCACTATCGTATCCAGCGCCGAGGTCACCTCGTCGCAGAGGATGACCTCCGGATCCGCCGCCAGGGCGCGGGCCAGGTTGATCCGCTGTTTCTGCCCGCCCGACAACTCTCCTGGAAGGCGGTTGGCGAAACTGGGCGGCAACTCCACCATTTCAAGTATCTCTCCCACCCGCTGCTTGCGCTGACGGGCATTCAGGCCGGCATAAAATTTCAGCGGGCGGCCGATGATTTCGCCGATGGTCTGATGCGGGTTCAGCGCGGTATCGGCCATCTGGAAGACGAACTGTACCCGGCGCAGTTCTTCTCGGCTGCGGTTTTTCAGGTCAGCGGGCAGCTGCCTGCCCGAGAGCGAAACCGTACCATCCGCTGCAGGCAGCAGCCCGGCGATTACCCGCGCCAAGGTGGACTTGCCGCAGCCGGATTCTCCGATTACTCCGACCGCCTTGCCACGTCCGACAGTGACATTGATGTCCTTGAGAACCGGGAACTGCGGCTGGTGGTCGGTGATCGCGCCATATCCCGCAGTGACGGCTTTCACATCGAGACAATCCTCGTCTCCTCCGCCTGAGTCATTTGCGCTGTCCTTTGACTCCGGCATTGGATGCGCAGCGGCCATCAGCTTTTTCGTATAGGGGTGGCGCGGGTTGTTGATGATCTGTTCAACCGGCCCCTGTTCCATCACTTCGCCGCCATACAGCACGACGATATGGTCAGCGATCTGTGCCACAACGGCCAAGTCGTGGGTCACGTAGATCGCCGCCGAACCTTCCTCGCGGATCACTTTTTTGAAGGCCTTCAAAACCTCGATCTGTGTGGTGACGTCCAGCGCTGTCGTCGGCTCGTCCAAAACCAAGAGGTCGGGCTTTTCCACAAGCGCCATGGCAGCCATCAGCCTTTGCAGCTGCCCACCAGAGACCTGATGCGGGTAGCGCTCGCCAATGCCCTCCGGGTTAGGGAGTTCCAGCGCGCGGTAAAGCTCCAGTGCGCGGGCGTCGGCCTCTTCCTGGGTCATGGTGCCGTGCAGCATCACGCTTTCGGTGACCTGCTCGCCGATTTTCAGCGAGGGATTGAATGTAGCCGCCGCGGATTGTGCTAGATAAGCCACGTGCTTCCCGCGCATCAGGCGGCGCTCTTCGCTCTCGACCGTCAACATGTCGGTACCGCGCAGCAGCGCTTTGCCGCCGGCAAAATGCAGCCCCGGTTTGGTGTAACCAAGCGAGGACAGCGAAATGGTAGTCTTGCCCGACCCGGACTCGCCGATCAGCGCCACGACCTGACCTGCGGGCACATCAAAGGAGACACCTTTAACAATCGGAACTGGCGGCACCCCGAACGGCCGTGCTTCGATTTTAAGGTCTATGACCTGAAACAGCAGTTCGTTCATGTCATCTTCTCCGCCAATGCACCGCCGCTTTGGGCGGAAATGTCATCCACGATCAGGTTGATCGAAATGGTCAGGATCGCGATGGCGGCAGCCGGCGCTAGACAGGCGATGCCACCGTTCCAGAACCCATTGCCGAGGCCGGTCATGTTCTCGCGCATCATTGTGCCCCATTCGGCAAGGGGCGGACGCACACCCAGCCCAAGGAAGCTGAGGCTGGTGACGAAAAGGATTACAAAGACCAACCGCAGGCCAAAGTCCGTGGCCAGTGGCATGATCGCGTTGGGCAGCACCTCACGCGTGATGATCCACCACAGCCCCTCGCCGCGGGCGCGGGCGGCCTCGACAAAATCCTGTACCATGATGTCCAGCGCCAGCGCGCGGGCGATGCGGAACACGGCGGCGGCATAGACCACCCCGCCCAGAACGATCAGCAGCGGGATCGACGATCCGATGGCTGCAATCATGACCAGAGCCAGCATGATACTTGGGAAGGCCAGCACCGCATCATCGGCACGGCTGAGGATGGAGTCGGTCCAGCCGCCGGCCACAGCTGCGCCGATTCCCAATGTAATTCCTATCAGGTAGGCCAGCACTGTGGCGGCCAGGGAAATACCAATAGTTGTCCTTGCGCCGTAGATCAGCCGGGACAGCGTATCGCGGCCAAGATAATCGGTTCCCAGCCAGGCTTGTTCATTGGGTGGGCGATAGCCCGGGTCCAGAATGAACTCGCCAGTCAGGGTCTCTTCAATGAAATAGGCCTGATCGTAAGGAGCAATCATCGGGCCAAAGATCATCAGGAAGACAAAGCCCAGCAGGATACCTGCGCAGACCTTACTGGAAAGAGAAAGGCGGATGCGTTTTTTGGGCGGTGCATCGGGCAGATCGCCGAATTGCGCTGCATCGTCTGTACGTGTCGGTTGGGTCATTTCGGATGCCTCAAACGCGGGTTGGATAAGATAGAAGCCATATCGGCGATCAGGATGAGGACGATGTACGAGACGCAGAAGATCATCGCGCAGGCCTGAACCAGAGGCAGATCGCGCGACAGCACCCCATCAACCATCAGTTTCGCCAGACCCGGATAGGCAAAGATCGTTTCGACGATCACCACGCCGGACACCAGATAGGCCAGATTTAGGGCAATTACGTTCACGATTGGCCCGACGGCATTCAGCAGCGCGTGGCGCAATACGATACGTCTGCGCGGAATACCCTTGAGGATCGCCATCTCGATGTAAGGAGAGCCCATGACGTTCAGAACACCCGCGCGGGTCATCCGGACCATCTGGGCAGAAACTACGATCACCAGCGTCAAGATCGGCAGTGACAGAACGTAGAGAGATTGCCAAAACCCTTCGGTGCCGCTGAGATAGCTCACCGCAGGCGTCAGCCCCAGTTGAATCGCCAGCACGAAGATCAGGATTGTGGCGATCAGAAAGTCAGGCACCGAGATCAGCCCGAGGGTGGTGAGCGTCACCAGACGGTCAATCCGCCCGCCGGGGTTCATTGCCGCGATCAGGCCTAAGGATACGGACAGCGGAATGGCGATCATTGAAACCACCAGTGCCATGAAGGCCGTATTGCCGATCCGGTTGGCGATAAGGCTGGAAACGGTCGCCCCGCCGGCTTGGGAAATGCCTAGATCTCCGGTCAGAAGGTTACCCAGCCAGCCAAGATATTGTAGGGCCAGAGGCCGATCCAACCCCAGTTCTGCTCGCAGCGCCGCCAGGTTTTCCGCAGTGGCCTGTTGGCCTAGCCGGATTTCGGCAGCGTCGCCCGGCAGAATCTGGGTTGCGATGAAGATCAGCACCGACACAACCCAGACAAGAAGGGCGGCAATGCCTATTCGTTTCAATATCAGTCCAAACATTTCCCTGACCTAAAATAGATCATCCATGCCGCTGGCGGCGCGGATAAAGACGGTCGCAGGACACTCCTGCGACCGATCGGATTTTCAACAGGTTCAGCTGTCCAGCCAGGCGAACTCGGGCCATTCGTTGCCGCCAACAGGGCCGAGCGGCACCTTGGTCAGGCCGCGAACGTTTGAGGCAACGGCATCCTTGTAAGGAATATGCGCCGGAATGACCGAGCCGGAGCCATCCGCACACAGACGCTGCAGTTCGCAGTTCATCTCATAGCGTTTGGCAGGATCGGTGACGCCCCGCGATTCTATCAGGAGCTTATCGAACGTCTCGTTCTTCCAGGCGGATTCATTCCACTTCGCGTCCGAGATATTGCCCAGCGACATCATGATGTTGGCGGTCGGGCGTGCGTTCCAGTTCGTCACGAACAGTGGTTCTTTATTCCAGACAGCGCCCCAGAACCCATCGACTGGCACACGTTTCAGCTGCAGGTCAAACCCGGCCTTGGCCGCTTCGCGCTGAAGGATGACAGCCATATCCGTGAGGCCTGCGCTGACTTCCGCGACATTCAACTCAGCACCGGTTATCCCTGCTTTCTTGAAGTAGTGCTTGGCTTTGTCGAGATCATAGGGGTGCATGACCGGGTCGTTGATCTCTTTGCACCAGGACGCGCCGTAGGCGGGACCAATGGGCTGATCATTGCCGATATCGCCAAGCCCGCCGCTCGCAACCTGTAGGATTCGGTCGCGGCGCTGCAGGTGCTTCAGACCCTTGAGGAAATTGTAATGCTCCTTGGTGCCGCCGGCCGGGCTGTTGTCGTAGCGCGCAGCAATGCCGATATACTGGCCCGAGCTTACAACATAAGGCTCGACACCGGCGGCGGCCTCAATCTGGGGCACGGACTTGGTGTCCAGATTGGTCATGATCTGGACGTCGCCATTGATCAGCGCATTGACGCGGGCAACGGGATCGGTGATGCCGAACGTTTCGATCTCGTCCAGATAGGGGCCTTCGGACCCCCAGTAATTGTCGTTGCGCACCGCAACCGAGCGCACGCCGGGGACAAATTCCTTCAACTTGAAAGGACCGGTGCCGTTTGCGGTCGAGAAATCGGTGGTGCCGTCTTTGATGATCTTGAAGTGGTAGGTTGCCAGAATGATCGGCAACTCCGCCTGCGGTTCGCTCAGCACGGCTTTGACCGTGTGTTGGTCAACCTTCACCCATTCAGAGACCGGTTTTACCAAGATTGCGGCAAGAGATTTACTTTCGTCGCCCATGTGGCGATTCATCGAATAGATCACATCGTCAGCGGTCAGTTTGGAGCCATCGTGGAATTCCACGTCGTCGCGCAACTGGAAGGTCCATTCGGTGGCGCCCTGGTTGGCTTCGAAGCTATGCGCCAGCTCCGGTCCAGCCGTCAGGTCGTCCTGCATGCGGGTCAGGCTGTTAAAGTGCAGACGCCCCCGGATATAGTCGATCGATCCGTTCTGCAGGATCGGGTCCAGCGTGTCAGCCGGGCCGTGCTGGGCAAAGGCCGCACGAATCTTGCCGCCGCGCTTGGGCGTTGCGGCGACGGCTTCGGTGGCGCTGGCAACAATAGCACCAGCGCTGGTGGCCGTTGCGCCCATCGCCATCAGCCAGCCCATTACCTGACGCCGCGATGCGCCTTGTTTCAAGGACCGACCGGCAAACTCCCGGTCCGCCTCGCCCATGTCCCCAAAGCGGATACTGCTGGATATGTCTTTCCCAGATTTAATAGTCATTCTGCTTGCTCCCTATGGTCTGCTGTGTGGCACCGGAAGCCCCATGATTAAGAGCCTCCCGCATGCCGGGTCCCTCTTAATAGGGGTGGGGATAAGCTGTTCTATCTACCCTTTTTGCGCGAAAATTTACCCCAAAATGGGTGCTCGAATTAAGAATCCGGAGCATTTCTTGCGGCGCGTTTCATTGATCTGCGCTCTTGTGACGAAGGTGAAACACCGCACTGCCGACGTTTTCAGAAGGTTCCCGTTTCCGCTCGGCTGACGTGAATTTTTTCCTAAAAAGGAAACTTGTCAGCGCAATTGGGGCAGCGGGAAATCTGGTTCGGCAAAAGGGTACAATATGGATTCGTAAGCGGTCTGATCCGCCGCGGTGGAAGAAACGGCACCACACTTTGGGCGTGCCGGTTTTTTGGAGTTCCTGATAATGCCTGTTAAAAACAGATTGGCAGAATTGCACGATGAAATCACTGCCTGGCGGCAGGACTTCCACAAGCACCCGGAACTGGGCTTTGAGGTCCTCCGCACTGCAGGCATCGTCGCCAAAAAGCTGCGCGAATTCGGCTGCGACGAAGTGGTCGAAGGCATTGGCGAAACCGGCGTTGTTGCTGTGATAAAGGGCAATTCGAACAGCTCTGGCATGGTCATTGGCCTGCGCGCCGACATGGATGCACTGCCGATTCCAGAGGAGACCGGAGTGGACTATGCCTCTATCCACGAAGGCAAGATGCACGCTTGCGGTCATGACGGCCATACGGCGATGTTGCTGGGTGCCGCGAAATATCTGGCCGAAACCCGCAACTTCGACGGCACTGCAGTAATGATCTTCCAACCCGCCGAAGAAGGCGGCGGCGGCGGCGAGAAAGTGGTGCAGGATGGCATGATGGACCGTTGGAACATCCAGGAGGTCTACGCGATCCACAATATGCCGGGCTTTCCCTTGGGGGAATTCCGCTCGCGAACAGGGCCGGTCACGGCCGCGGGGGACTCGTTTGAGATCTATCTGGAAGGCAAGGGCGGACACGCCTCAGAGCCGCACAAGTCGGTCGACACCATGATGATCGCCTGCCACATGGTGCTGGCGCTCCAGACCATCCCGGCGCGCAACATCGATCCGGTGGATCCGATTGTGCTGTCGATCACCTCGATCGAAAGCTCGTCGAAGGCGACGAACGTGATCCCGCAGAAGATCACCGTCAAAGGTACCCTGCGTACCATGTCACGCGAGACCCGCGCTGTGGCCCGCGAACGCATTAGGGAACTGGCCGAAGGCACTGCCGCCATGTTCGGCGGCACCGTGACGCTGGATATGCCGTTGGGCTATCCGGCATCCATCAATACCGCCGAAGAAGTCGGCCACGCCGCGCAGATGGCGGAAATCGTCAGTGGTCAATACACTGAGTTGCCGTTGCTTATGGGATCCGAGGATTTCTCTTACATGCTGGAGGAACGCCCCGGTGCCTTCCTGTTCATGGGTATCGGCGACGGGGCGGCGCTGCACCATCCGGAATACAACTTCAATGATGAGGCCATTCCCTATGGCTGTTCCTGGTTTGCAGAGATGATTGAACGCAGCATGCCGACGGCTTGAAGAGACAGCCGTATGAAAATCAAAGAGAGTCATATCTACGCCCATGACCTGCCGGTCCGGGACGGCCCTTACACGATGGCGAGCGGCACGGTCTGGTCTTTGGATACGACCCTTGTGAAGCTGATTGCCGAAGACGGTACATCCGGCGCCCGGCTAGGCGTTGTGCGGGACGACAGTCTCTTTGGCGCCCCTGTGGCCTCATTCTAAGAAGGAAAAGAAATGATCCCTGAAACGATGCATGCGGTCCAGCTGACCGGGCACGGCGGTCTGGAAAAACTTGAGTACCGCACGGATGTACCTGTACCCCGCCCCGGACCGGGAGAAGTCCTGATTCAGGTCACTGCCGCCGGTGTGAACAACACCGATATCAACACCCGCATCGGTTGGTATTCCAAGGCCGTGACCAGTGACACCGACTCGGGCGGTGCGGGCGGCTATGACACATTGAACGATAATGATGCCAGCTGGTCTGGCACGTCGCTGACCTTCCCTCGAATCCAGGGGGCCGATGTCTGCGGCTATGTAGCCGCGGCAGGCGAAGGCGTGGACCCGGCCCGCATCGGCGAACGGGTGATTGTACGCAACATGCTACGGACCTATGTGGACTACCGCCCCTACGAATGCTGGACGATAGGCAGTGAATGCGACGGCGGTTTCGCGCAGTTCACAGTTGCACCCGCCCGCGAAACACATACCGTTGCATGCGACTGGGAGGATGCGGAATTGGCAGCGATCCCCTGTGCCTATTCTACCGCTGAAAATATGCTCCACCGAGCACAGTTAAAGGCTGAAACCGTTCTGATCACTGGGGCGTCGGGTGGCGTGGGGTCGGCTGCCGTCCAGTTGGCCAAGCGGCGCGGCGCGACGGTTATTGCGCTCTGCTCTCCGGCCAAAGCAGAGGCAGTCCGCGCGCTTGGTGCCGATCAAGTGCTGGGCCGCAACGCCGATCTTGTGGCTGAACTGGGCGAAGGCAGCGTCGACGTTGTGATCGACCTTGTTGCCGGTCCCGGCTGGGGAAGTCTGCTGGACGTGCTGCGGCGTGGCGGACGCTATGCCACCGCCGGGGCTATCGCAGGGCCGATCTGCGAGATCGACATCCGTACTCTCTACCTCAAGGATCTGACCCTTTTCGGGTGCACCTTCCAAGAGGACGAGGTCTTTGCCAATCTGGTGAAATATATCGAAGCCGGAGAAATCCGCCCGCTGGTCGCCCAAACCTACGCGCTGAAAGACATCGCCCGGGCGCAGGAGGATTTTCTGGAAAAATCCCACGCCGGTCAGTTGGTTCTGCTGCCGCCGCAGGCCCAGTCATGACACCGAATAAAGGCATGATGCTCTGAACTCTTGCGGCCGACGGAATCGAAATGACTTCAACCGCCGTCCGCAGGGAGCGACGAAAGAGGCAAACCCTGTGCGAATATTTTTGATTTCTGCTCCTCAAGGGCTTTTCTCATATGGCCTTTTCTTGCGCGGTCGAGCCGCTGCGCCTGGCCAATCATGTAGCGGGCAGGAGCTTTATCGCATTCGCCTCGCCTCGGAAGACGGTCGCTCTGCCGTCTGTCTTCAGGGTTTAGAACTCGCGGTTCACACGAGTTTAGCAGACCTGCCGAAATCCGACCAACGTGCGGCGCTCAGTGCAAAGCGGTGGTACGCCCAGAGGTTTCTGTCTGCGCATGACCGGATCAACTTAATTTTCCGTCTTCGCCGATACCAACTCACCGCAATCTCGTACCGCCACAAACGCTCAAATGCGTTCACCATCTGGGAATGTTACACAGCAGAAACGGAACCCTGAGAGCCGCGCAATAACACTTTTCATGCAGCCTCAAATGCCTTGTCTATACTCCTTCGACGGCTAAGTTTTCGAGCGTGAACGGCCAAAATTTTTGCACCAAAACTGAGGTGCACACTGATGCCAGTGGGGATAAAGAAGGAATCCGTGACCAACCCGCCGCGAGGGCCGCTTTGTCTCCGCGCCCGATCTTCCTGATTTCGGCGCCTGTCGGATCCTCGAGGTTCTGGGCGAAGCGATTGCTGTCTTCGGCTGAAGCTTCGGCTTCAGTTCCACCGGCCGCTGTGCAACAGGTGGCTGCGCCGGGCACTGGCGCGGTCACCGGTTGGAGAGCGGCCGAACTTCTTTCTATAAGCCGCGGAAAACTTTGATGCACTGGAATAGCCGCAGGCCGCGGAAATTTCCGCAAAGGACATCGTGGTCTCTGCCACAAGATCTTTCGCTTTGTTCAGCCGCAGGGTGAGGTAGTAGACCTTTGGGGTCATTCCTGCGCGTTCGGAAAACAATTCCTCAATCCGGCGACGGGACAGGCCCGCATGCTGGCAAAGCGTTTCGATGCTCAGGGGTGTTTCGATGTTGTCCCGCATCAGTGCAACCACCGTCTGCAACGCCGTTGGAAGCGACTGCTGCAATTGCTGTTCGCCCAGCGGGTCTTGTTGTTTATTGCTGCCCGGCAGCCCGCCGTGAAGTACGGTACGGGCTACTTCATCCGCGATACGTTGGCCCGAAATTGAGGCCAGAAGGTCGAGAGCAAGGTCAATTGTCGCCAGCCCGCCCGAGCTGGTCATAATATTGCCGTCGGCCGTAAAGCCCGCGGCGGTGACCTGCACTTTGGGGAACATCTCAGCAAAGGGCGCCAAGAAGTCGTAATGAACGGTCGCCTGCTTTCCGTCCAAAAGCCCGAGAGCGCCGAGGATGAAACCGCCCGAACTGATGCTGACCAAACGGGTACCACGCGACAGCCAACGGGTCAGCAGCGGACGGAGCCTGTCTGCCGGAAAATGATGCGGCACAAGGCTCGCGGAAAGGATCATAATATCGGGCCGAACGCCCAACTCGTCCAATGCGCAGGTCTCAACTTGAATCCCGCTCGAGGCTTTCACCCGCCCTCCGTCAAGTGAGACAAATTCCCATGCGAAAACTTCCCGCTCGGAGCGCAGGTTGCAGATCCGGAAAGGATCAACAAAGCCGAGCGTGGTGAAGAGGTTGAACTCAGGCAGCACTAAGATCGTAATTCTGGTTTGTTCTACCATTCTGGTCCACGTTGGCAGGCTTTTGTACGGGTCTGCAGCCTATCGGAAGGGGGTTGCAACTGGAAGCGCGCAGCTACCCTGTTTCTTTCGCATTTTTTCCATTGCCTCCGGCTCGAAGTGAACTTAGTTAAAGAAGTTATGTGCTGTTAGTATATTTGCACTGCGCAGGCGGCTAGGTTTTGACGGTAATCAGCAGAGCCAACGGTGGAATTGCGTGATGATGTTGGATCCCAAGAAGCCTTCTGCAGTTTTAGTGTAGCGAGGGGTACTGCCATTTGTGGACGGCCCCGATTTTGCAAGAGCAATCGAAGTGATGACGATCAATGCAGCCTCAATCGGAACACCCCGTGGTATTGCTAGGGCGTAGCAGCCCGTCAACTTGATAGGGATCCGGTCTGCGGACTTCATCAAGGCCGGCGGGCATATGCACCGCGTAAACAGGCCGGACAAATGAGGGCTAGCTAAAATCTCAGGCACTAACAAAACTCTTGCAAAATCGGGGCCGTCCACAAATGGCAGTACCGGTTCAACATCTTCCGCGGCTTTTATCTGTTCTACGGATTTCGGATCGAGATCTGCCATTGCCTGAATGTCGCCAGAAATAAGTGCGTTTACACGGGCAACCGGGTCTTCGATGCCGAAAACTTCGAACTCCTCAAAATAGGGCCCGTCATTTTCCCAATAATTGTCATTGCGGGTCTGAACAGAACGAATTCCTGGTTTGAATTCTTTCGAAATGAAGGGCCCGGTCCCGACAGGTGTTTGGAACTCGGTTTCGTCTGCCTTGTGCACCTTGATGTGGTAAGTGCCTAGGATAATAGGCAGTTCGGCGTTTGGCGAATTCAGCTATGCTTTAACTGTATGGTTATCGACCTTGATCCATTCATCAACATCCTTCACCAGCGGATTGGCTAGGTATTTGCTTTCCTCACCCAAATGGCGAGACATGGAGGCAACAACTTCGTCTGCGGTGAGTTTGGATCCGTCGTGAAACTCAACATCCTTGCGGAGCTTGAATACCCGTTCCATCGCGTCTGCATTGGCTTCGAATGAAGCCTGCAAGCTCAGGCGAGGCGGTCAAATCATCATTCAACCGGCAAAGGCCGTTATACATCGCTTTTGCGCGCGAGTAGTCTTGGGACCCGTTTTGTAGAATGGGATCCAATGTGTCCGATGGACTTCCGCCGTTTTTGGCAAACTGGACGCGTCCACCACGTTTGAGCGTGGCGCCGGTTACAATGGTGTCGGTCGTCGCAATTGTTGCCCCCATCGACATCAACCAGCCTATAACTTGCCGCCGGTTTGCACCTTTCTTGAGAGCATTAACTGCAAATTCTTTATCTGCTTCGGGCAGACTTCCGAATTTTGGTGTATCACCTATCGGCGCACTTGTTTTTTACTTTCGTCGTTTTCACTTTTCTTTTCCCTGTACTTTTACCCAGTTTAAGCTGGGCTCTTTCTAAAAGTCCGGTTCTGGCGCTCCCACGATTGAGTGGTTTGTTCGACGGTGTGCCCGGGGCACTAGTTGTGCAGCAGAGGAAATTGACGCGCTCTTGGGGTACGTATTCACCGCCCGCGAAGATCCAGTCACAGTTATCCGCTCCTTGATTGTTTGAGAGCGCATGGAGGTGTCAGGAAAAGCGATGTCAGGTATACCGTCCGCTAGGAGATCATCGGTTCCGTCAATGATTGTCGCATTGTCGATGGCTCTGTTTTTGTTGCCAAAACGTGCATTTTGGTCCGTGTTTTTTGCAAAGAAAACAGCGGCCCGCGGCGAAACGCACGCCTCACCTGGTACCGGCGGCGGGACAACTTCTGGGCTAGTCGGCACCTCATTTCCGCTGTTTGAGATGGAGCTCACAGAGGTCACTTTTTTGGGGGGCATACTTTGCCGCTCACTTGTCGTCGCTCCAAGGGTCATTGACAACGACAGCATCGGCCATGCGTGAATTCTCACGCAAACGATGTTTTCTCCGGTCTTTAGGCTTAAAAAAGTAATACAACACCCTAAACCTGTGCGTTCGAATGAGCCCTCAGAAATTATTTTTCAATCAGCGCTCGGCGCTGATTAATAAGTGTTTGGTATCAATGTGTTAAGAACACGATTTAGGCATTTGAAGGATGCGAAATACAAATCGACGCCAAAAACGGCAACCAACCCTATCTAAGCTCAAGCATATCGCCCCACCTAAATTCAATGGTTACGCCGACCCGTGCGAAGTGGTGAATCGTTACTTGGAATTACTTCCTGAATCCCGACCCGCGGTCTCTGACAACCACCTGAATAGAACCCTCGTTCGATCAGACGCTTGATTGTGTAACTTGACGTAAAAATCCAAAGGCGACGACACGGTTTCTGGTAACAGCTTAACCAGCTTGCCTGAGGCAACCAATTCCGAGGTCAATCCTTCCCAGCCGAGCACGGCACCCATGTCATCTCGCGCTGCTTGAAGCGCAATCACGTAGTTGTTCACACGGTGCCCAGATCGCAGTTGAAGGGATTGGCCCAATGCGTTTGCCCAAGCTTGCCAATCCGTCCAGCCGGATTCAGCTGCATCGAGATGGATGAGCGGGATGCGCGCCAGGTCCTCGACGCTGGCAGGCTTATGCTCACGGGCAAATCGTGGGCTGCCAAGAACCATTATCCGATCATGAAACAGGGCACGACAGTTGCTCGAATCTTCATCCATTCGACCATAATGAATGCTTAGGTCGCAATCCGCCGCGTTTGTGTTCTGGTCGCTCACCACCTGCGCCACAGAAATGTGGGGGTGGCGCTTCCAGAATTGCGCCAACCTTGGAGTCAGCCAGAGTGAACTGACGGCGGTTGTAGATCGTATGGTGACCGAACTACGCCCGTGCTGAGCGCGCAGTTGTCCAATCGCTTCATTGATCCCCTCAAAGCCACGTTGCAGCGCTACGAGCAAATATGCCCCACTTTCCGACAGTTCGACTCCGCGATGGAAACGGTGAAACAGGCTGCATTGCAACTCTTGTTCTAGCGCCTTGATCTGATGGCTGATCGCAGCGGACGTGACATTGAGCTCGTTGGCGGCTGCCTTGAAACTGACATTACGCGCTGCAGCTTCGAAGCTGACCAATGCAGTCATTGGAGGCAGGTCATATGGGTGAGAACGGCGGCCGTTGGACAATTTATTCTCGCATGACATTTTCCAGTTTGACCGCTTTTCAGTACAAACAGGAAGGTTTGGGTTACTTCAAATAATGCATGCTGAATTTTTTTGCAATTGTGTGATGAGCCAATTGATACAAAATAGCCTGGTTCGAGATCTGGTGCGCGAAAAGGAGCCCGGTGGTCATGAGTGTTACTCCAATCCGGCCCCAATCAGTCCCAGAGGAAAAGCTGACCGAACTTGGAAACAGGGCGGTCGCCGTTAACGCGGCAAAAAAACGGAAACACGAAACGACGATGAAGCCCACCGGCATTCCTGAAGGAAAAACACGATGAAGTCACATGCGAGAGTTGTGGTTGTTGGCGGAGGGTGCGTTGGCGCATCCATCCTCT
The DNA here is from genome assembly GCF_057221115.1 of Ruegeria sp. HKCCD6426. Taxonomy (NCBI): domain Bacteria; kingdom Pseudomonadati; phylum Pseudomonadota; class Alphaproteobacteria; order Rhodobacterales; family Roseobacteraceae; genus Ruegeria; species Ruegeria sp. HKCCD6426. The sequence continues at coordinate 137,327 of NZ_JBWVBF010000006.1, forward strand.
ATGGCCTTACGGAAAATGGGTGCTCGGACGCAGTGATGCTGGAACGCACCACCTTGACCTCCGGTTCGACCTGGCATGCAGCGGGTCTTTTGGTGACCTTCGTGCGCTCGCACGATGTCTCGAAGATGACGATGGAAACCATCCGCATCTACACCGAGGTGGAGAAAAAGATCGGCAACTCCGTCGGTCTGCGCAAGGTCGGGCAGCTGCGTGTCGCCAACACCGAAAAGCGCTGGGATGAGTTTCAGTCCTATATTTCTATCGCCGAAGCCGCCGGGGTACCGTGCAAGCTGGTGACGCCGGAAGAGATTGCCGAGATTCATCCGCTTCTCAACCAGTCAGAGAGCATTCGCGGCGGGATCCTGCACACGGAAGACGGCTATGTGAACCCGGCCGATATCACCATGGCGATGGCCAAGCTGGCGCGCGATGCAGGCGCCCAAGTCTATCAGAATACCGAAGCCCAATCCTATGAAAAGCTGGAGAACGGTCATTGGAAGGTGACCACCAACCAAGGCGAGATCACTTGCGAGCATCTGATCTTTGCCACCGGCAACTATGCCCGTGAAAACGCCCGCCGGGTTGGCCTGGACCTGCCCTGCATTCCGATCGTCCACCAATACTGGACCACGGATCACGTGCCGCTTCTTTTGGAGCGCAAAAAGCAGGGCCTGCCAGAATTCCCGATCCTGCGTGACGAAGATTATGGCGCTTACCTGCGTGAGGACGTGGGCGGCATCCAGTTCGGCCCGTACGAGTTCGAAAAGGACCTGAAGCTTTTTGCCGAAGACCGGGTGCCACCCGATTTCGGTGCCGACCTGCTGCCCGAGGATTTCGAAGCAGTGGAAACCCAATGGGAACGTGCGCTTGAGCGCGTCCCGGCGCTGGGTGAAGTGGGCATCAAGGCCAACACGCGCGGGCCGTTCCAGATGACCCCCGACGAGCTGCCGCTGGCAGGTCCCGCGCCGGGCCATGACAACCTGTGGCTGGCCGAGGGCATGCCCGGTGGCATCCTGTGGGGTGGCACCGTGGGGGAACGTCTTGCGCGCTGGATCGTCAATGGCGATCCGGGCATGGACATGTCCGAACTCGACCCGCGTCGTTTCTCCGACTACGCCTCCAAGCGCTGGACCATGGACAAGGTGCGCGAAGCCTGGGGAGTGCACATGCACGCCCACGTACCAGGCGAAGACCGTCCCTCGGCGCGCCCGATGAAGACCATGGGCAGTTACGACCTGCTGACCGCACAGGGCGCGGTCTGGACCAGTTTCAACGGCTATGAATTCCCACGCTGGTTCGCCAAATCACCGGAAGAGGCGATCCCCGAGCATTCATTCCGACGCACCGACCACATGGAGCTGGTGCAGGAAGAGGTCCGACGCACCCGTGAGGAGGCCGGGTTCATCGAAATGTCGCCCATGACCAAGTTCATCGTGCGCGGCCCCGGGGCAGCTGCGTGGCTCGACCGCATCATGGCCAACAAGCTGCCCAAGGTGGGCCGCATGACGCTGTCACTGATGCTGAACGAGAAGGGCGGCATGGACGCGGAATACACCATCGTGCGCTATGCCGAGGATGATTTCTATCTGATCTCGACCCCGAACTGGCGCGCCTACAACTGGGATCAGCTGCAACGTCTGGTACCCAAGGACGGCTCGGTTGCGATCGAGGATATTTCGGAGCAACTAGGCGTGATCGGGCTGGCCGGGCCGAAATCGCGTGAGATCCTGCAACCCCTGACCGACAACGACCTGTCGAACGAGGCCTTCCCGTGGTTGTCGGCGCAGATGGGCGAAGTGGGTTACGCCAAGGATGTGCACCTTTTGCGCGTCTCCTATACCGGCGAGTTGGGTTGGGAACTGCACCACCCGGTCGGCTACAACCGTCACCTCGTCGATCTGCTGCTGAAAGCGGGTGTGAAGCCCTTCGGTCTGGAAGCGCTGGAATCCATGCGGCTTGAGAAATCCTATCGCGCGATCAATCGCGAGATCTGCAAGGACATGACCCCGCTTGAGGCCGATCTGGATCGTTTCGTGGCCTACCGCGAAAAGATCAATGGCGAATTCACCGAGCGTGACTTCATCGGCAAAGAGGCCCTGCTGGAGCAGAAAAAGGCGGGCGATCATCATACGCTGGTCACACTGAAACTGCCCTTCTGCGACACCTCGGTGATGTTCGATGAAGGCGTCTATGCAGACGGCAAGCTGATCGGGCGCGTCACTTCGGGCGGGTTCTCGTACTACTGCAACCACGACATCGCCATGGCGCTGGTGCCGCAAGGCATGACCGCACCGGGGACCAGGATGCAGGTGCAGGTCCATAACGAAATGCGTGACGCAGAGGTCATCGACATCTGCGCTGTCGATCCTTCCAGCGCCCGCGCGCGCGCCTGATCAGAGGTAAGTCACATGGCTGAAAGAAAAGCACGAGGCGGCCGCGCCGCACGGGTCAGTGCCCGGACCAACCCGCCCCCTGTCTACCTGCCGCACCTGAACCGTCAGGTCGGCCCGATCGATCTTCTCGGTCCCGAAGGGGTCGAGAGAATCCATAACGCGGCCATGACGATTCTGGAAACGACGGGCATCGAGTTCCGCGACCCGGTCGCCCTGGCCGACTGGAAGAAATACGGCGCCGATGTTCAGGGCGAACGGGTGCGTATCGGTCGCGACATGCTTATGGACCTGATTTCGACCGTGCCGTCGGAATGGGGTTACGCAGCGCGCAACCCCGACCGCTCGTTGCGCGTGGGCAACCGAAACTCGGTTTTTGCCAACGCATATGGCGCCCCTTTCGTCTATGATCTGGACGGTAAACGCCGTCCGTCGATGCTCGAGGATGCCCATAACTTCTTCAAGATGAGCCAGATGAGTCAGTCGATGATGGTTCCGGGCATCCTGCCGGTCGAACCGCAGGACGTCCCGGTCCCGGAGCGCCATCTGGACCTGGTACATGCGGCGCTGACCCTGACCGACAAGCCGATCAAGGGGTCTGTGCTGTCGGAACAGGCGGCGATGGACACGGTCGAGATGGTGCGCATCGTTTTTGGCGAAGAGTTTGTCGACAACAATGTGGTGCTTGCGGCGCTGTTAAACTGCAACACACCGCTGGTCTGGGACGAGACCATGCTGGAAAGCCTGCGCGTTTACGCCAAGGCCAACCAGCCCTGTCTTTTGTCACCCTTTGTTCTTGCTGGCGCGTCCACGCCTGCCAGCCCGCAAGGCGGTGTCGCGTTGTTGATCGCGGAATCGCTCGCTGGCATGGCCTATAGCCAGATCATCCGCCGTGGCGCACCAATGGTGCTGGGCGTGGCGATCATGGGCGTCTCGATGAAGACCGGTGCACCGATGATGGGTTCGCCAGAACCGGGTCTCATGAACCTGCTGGTGGGTCAGATGGCCCGTCACTACGGGGTGCCCTGGCGCACCTGCACCATGTGGACCGGGTCAAAATCGCCAGACATGCAGGCCGCTTTCGACACCGCCAACACCATGTGGCCGGTGCTTTTGGGCGGGGCCAATTATATCGTGCACTCGGCCGGGTTCCTCGAAGGCGCGCTGGGGGTAAGCTATTCGAAATGGGTGCAGGACACCCGACAGCTGGAAAACTTCCACCGTTTCTTCTCGGGGCTGCAAGCGGAAAACCTCGACGCCCTGCTGGCCGACATCGAAAACATCGGCCCCGGCGGCCACTTCCTGGGCACCGACCATACCCGCGAAAACCCGATGCACATGAACCCGCTTCAAAACAACGACAGTTTTGAACAGTGGGAGGCCGAAGGCTCGAAAACCGCCGAAATGGTCGGCACCGAAGAGGCGCAGCGGATGCTCGACAATTATGTCCAACCACCCATGGACCACGACATCCGAGGAACCCTCGACGAGTTTGTCGCAAAAAAACGGATGGAATACCGCCCCGACGCGGCTTGACACCAATAAGGGGCGCTTGCGCCCCCCCCTAAACAAGGACAGGGATGGTCCATGACTGATATCTCGACGAAAACGCTCTCACTCGACGAGGTCCGAGACCTTGCCACCTCTGTCCTTGTGAAGGCGGGAATGAATAAGGAAGGCAGCGCAGTTCTAGCCGACATTGTCACATTGTCGGAACGCGATGGCCCGCGCAGCCACGGCCTGCGCATGTTGCCAGTCTACGAGCAGAGTTTCACCTCGGGCTATGCCAATCCCATCGCCAACCCAACAATAAAACGCCTGGCCCCCGGTGTACTGCGCGGTGATGGCGACAATGGTTATTATCAAATTGCTGCCCGGCAGGCCCACAAACAACTGATCGCCATGGCTCGCGAAAACGGTATCGCATCCTTTACCTGTGCCAATTGTCACCATCTGTCAGGTCTGCGCTTTGACGTAGAACCATTGGCCGAAACTGGGCTGATCGCAATCGCTGTCATCAATTCGCTGTCAATGGTCGTGCCCAAAGGTGGCGTGCGCCCTGTGTTCGGTACAAACCCGATGGCCTTTGCCTGTCCGCGGGATGGGGCCGCACCAGTGGTCTGGGATCAGGCAGCCTCAGTTGTTGCACTAATGGACGTGAAAATGGCCGCAGCAGAAGGTCACGACTTGCCGCGGCCAGGCGGCATTGACCCGGATGGGAACGAGACCACTGATCCCAACGCCATTCTGGAAACCGGTAGCTTGCTGCCCTTCGGTGAACACAAGGGCGCATCCATCGCATTTCTGGTCGAAGTTCTTGGCGCAGCGCTCGCTGGTGGCACGCTATCCGTCGACAATGACGAACGTTTGTCCCACGGCGCTCTTAACATCAAAGGCGGTGCCACGCTGATCGTCATTGATCCGACAAAATTCGGCAACGGCCAGTTTGGTGAGTACGTCACCCGCATATGCGCGGAAATCGAAGGCAACGGTACCGCCTTTGTGCCTGGTGACAACCGGCTGTCTGACCGTGCTCGCGCAGAACGGGACGGGGTCGCCGCCAGCACGGACCTACTTGAACAACTCGGCTTTCAGGGTTGAAGAAAGGCAAGAGGCGATGGTTGATGTGTTGGTGATCGGCGGCGGCATCGTTGGAATATCATGCGCGCTTGCGTTGCAGGCCGAGGGGCATAACGTCACCGTGATCGAGCCAGGCCCGGTAGGAGAAGGCGCCAGTTGGGCTTCGTGCGGCTGCATTGCGGTAGGTGAGATTGTGCCGCTGTCACAAACCGGCATGTTGACGAAAGTGCCGGGCTGGCTGCTGAGTCCCGAGGCACCGTTGGCCATGCGTCCCGCCTCTTTGCCAAGTATCCTGCCCTGGGTGACGCGGTTCGCCCTCAACGCCCGCCCCAGCAAGATGCGCGCTATCGCTGCCGACCTCGCGCGGCTTACGTTTTCCGCTACCGAGGATTTCAGGGCGCAGCTGGCCGATATCGGTGCGCCCGAGATTTTGGTGGAACGCCCTGTTCTCAAGCTGTTTGACGATGATCAAGACAAGGCCACTATGGGCGCTGCCTTTGGTCTTGCACGCGACCTCGGCTGCACCATCGACGAGATTTCCGGTCCAGAGGCGCATGAAATAGAACCGGCCATCGCGCCCGATTTCAAACATGCGGCCGTGCTCAGGGATTGGAGCTATGTCACTGATCCCAAGCGATTGGTCGAAGCACTGCATCAAGCATTCCGCGCCCGTGGCGGCACCGTCGAAAATGGGACTGCGGTCGGGGTCAAACGCGAGGGGCGCGAAATTCGCGCCGTACGTCTCGCCGACGGTCGAGAGCTGAGCGGCACTGAGATCATTCTGGCAGCGGGGACGCATTCGCGGGCACTGGCCAAAGGTATGGGCGTGCCTCTGCATCTTGAAGGGTTGATCGGGTACTCTACCGCGCTCAGCGACGCGGGTGCGGATCTGACCCACACCGTATTCTACCCCAAGGGTGGCTTTGGCATTACCCCCTATGACGGCGCGCTGGCCGTGGCTGGAACCATCGAGTTTGCAAGCCTCAATGCCACACCAAACTGGAAACGCGCTGAAGTTTTGGTCAAACGCGCACATCGGGTGCTGCCGGGACTGAACGCAAGCAGGGCCGAGCGTCGCATGGGCCGCCGCCCCTTTACGCCGGACACAAGGCCCATCATTGGTCGCAGCGCACACTTGGCAAACGTAACCTTTGCCACTGGTCATGGCCAGTTAGGCCTGACGCTGGGCGCCACAACAGCACGCCTTGTCGCGGCGGAAATCGCAGGTCGTGCGCAGCACATCGATATCCAGGCCTTCAGCCCGGACCGATTTTCGCCATGACAAACCGCATCAAGAACAGAAGCGAAGTCTCAAAACAAGGAAACCCGTGCCGTCCTTGAAAGGCACTCGAAAACCAGGTTGCGCGCGATGAAAATAAAAGAAATTCACATTTATTCCCATGGCCTTCCCGTCAAGAACGGTCCCTATGTAATGGCCAGTGGTGCGGTTGATAAGCTTGACACCACTCTTGTGAAACTGGTGGCTGAAAATGGCAAAGTAGGCTGGGGGGAGACCTGCCCCATCGGTTCGACCTACGCTGAAGCGCATGCAGAAGGCGCGCGGGCCGCACTAAAGGTTCTTGCCGTGGGGCTGCTCGGCGCCGACCTCTGGCCTGTAGCACTTGGGCGAAAGATGGATTCAATCCTGAATGGACACAACTACGCCAAGGCAGCGATCGACATTGCAGCACATGACCTGATTGGGAAATCGCTCGGGGTGAGTGTGGCAGACCTATTGGGAGGCGCGATGAACGACCGCATTCCATCCTATTATGCAACTGGCGTCGGAGCGCCGGATGACATTGCTCTGCTTGCAAAAGAAAAGCTCGCCGAAGGATTTCCCCGCCTTCAGGTTAAAGTCGGAGGTCGTCCGGTCGAAATTGACATCGAGACAATTCGAAAGGTGTGGGAAGTCGTAAAAGGCACCGGAATGCGCATTGCGGTGGACGGAAACCGCGGATGGCCAACCCGCGATGCGCTGAGGGTCAGCCGCGAATGCCCGGACGTTCCCTTTGTTATGGAGCAACCCTGCAATACCATTCAGGAACTTGAAAAAATCCGCCCACAGATTCAGCACGGAATCTATATGGACGAAAACGGCGTAGACCTAAACACAGTGATATCCGCAGCAGGGACAGGTCTCGTGGATGGGTTCGGTATGAAGGTCACTCGAATAGGCGGTTTGCAGAATATGCGTGCGTTCCGCGATATCTGCGAAGCACGTAGCCTGCCGCATACTTGCGATGACAGTTGGGGGGGCGATATCATCGCTGCAGCATGCACCCAAATAGGCGCCACCGTACGTCCCGACCTCTGTGAAGGTGTTTGGCTCGCCGCCCCTTATATCGACGGAAACTACGACGAGGAAAATGGCATCCGAATTGAAGGAGGATACATTAAGCGACCGACTGGAGCTGGCCTTGGTGTGACCCCAGATGAAACTAAGTTTGGTGCGCCGGTCGCATCTTTCGGGTGATGCCCGAAACAGGCTGAGGTTGTGCGAAGTCTGACTTGGATTGAAATTAGAGAAAATGCGTAAAGAACAACTGGGTCACTCCCAAGTCACGAAAACAAATGACGCGGCAAGGTAGACATGTTCCAAAAGTCGGTCAATTTGGCAGGCTAAACCAGGTTTTTTGTTTGCGCCCATCATAAGGTTAGGCTCGGAGGTCCCAGTCGCTTTGAAAAGTGAAGAAATAAGTCAGCGATTTTGCTTTTTGCTTGTCGACGGGTTTTCCCATCTCGCCTTTTCTTGCGCGATTGAGCCATTGCGACTTGCTAACAGGATCAGTGGAGAAAACCTGTATAGCTATAGCCTCGCCTCCGAAAGCGGTGCCTCTGCAACCTGCTTGAGCGGTTTCGAATTGGCAGTCCATTCGAGATTTGACAATCTGCCTTCCTGCGACAGGCTGTTCGTGCTGGCGAGCCAATCTATGAGTACGCGGACTTCCCGGACACTCATGGCGGCACTGCGTCGGGAAAGAGCACACGGGATACCGGTCGGCGCGCTATGCTCAGGTACATGGATTTTGGCCGAAGCCGGTTTTTTGGACGGCCGCCCTGCGGCAATCCACTGGGAATACCACGAAGGTATCAAAGAAAAATTTCCCGAGGTAGACCTTGTTGAAACGGTTTTTGTTGACGATACAAAACACCCAACAGCAGCTGGTGGTACGGCAACCGCAGACTATATGCTACATGTGATAGAACAGGATCACGGACCAGACTTGGCAACAACAGTCGCTGATCAAATGGTCTACAATTCTGTACGCGGTTGTTCCGCAGAGCAACGTGTTTCATATCAGACGCGAATAGGCATTCGTAATTCCCACATCGACAAAGCAATAAGGATAATGCGCAAAACCATTGAAACTCCGGTTTCACCCTCTTCGATTGCTGGACAAATTGGGATTTCCACACGCCAACTTGAGCGCTTATTTGCCAAATTTCTAGGCGCCACTCCAAAAAAACACTATTTGAAGATGCGGCTGGATCGAGCCAATAAGCTATTGCTGCAAACTGAATTTTCGGTAATCGAAGTTGGTCTTGCTTGTGGCTTTAACGATCCCGCGCATTTTTCGCGATTGTATAAGTCCCAATATGGTGTCTCGCCGGCGCAGCAAAAAAACAAGATCACTTGATTATTTGCGCGCTGATCATCAGCCAAGTTTGGAAGTGAGTTTTGGTTTACCGGTGAATTTCGCAAGTTCTTGCTCGTGCCATGATTGCGATGGGTAAATTGTTTTGGTCGAAATGACCGAAAAACTCAGGGACATGATTAGATTCAGTTTTCCAAACGACGCCTGAGTAATTTCGGGTGAAGAATTCGTTACAGAGACACACCGTACAAATCTTTGGAACTCTTGGAGAGGTATTGCCAAGTTACTCGAGGCGCGGCATCTCCTCGGGAAAGATCATGCTCCGCGCCTAACTCACTGCAAACACGTAATCTAGATGGCAATATCCGACAGCAGGGCGGGGTCGATATTCTGATAGCAGACGGGTCGCAGGAAGCGTCTGATCGACAGGGTTCCGACCGAGGTTGCGCCAAAATTGGTTGAGGCCGGATAGGGGCCGCCGTGGACCATGGAATCCGCCACTTCGACCCCGGTGGGGAAGCCGTTGGCGAGGATCCGTCCCGCTTTGCGTTCGAGGATCGGCATCAGGGATTGCGCGGCCTCGATATCTGCCTCGTCCATGTGGATCGTGCAGGTCAGCTGCCCAACGAGCGATTTGGCAATGGTGCGCATCTGGTCGAAATCGTCGACCTCGACGATGAGACCCAGCGGTCCGAAAACCTCTTCGGCCAGCGCTTCGTTGGCCAACCAGTCGGCGGCCGAGACCCGGTAGAGATAAGGGGTGGCGTCGCGTTGGTCGCACATAGTGGTCAGAACCTCCTGCACACCGGTACCTTTGGCCACGCGGGCCTGGCCGTTGCGGTAGGCGGCGGCGATGCCGTCTGTCAGCATGGTCTGGGCGCCAGTGACCTTCAGGGCGGCGGCGGTGCTGGCGGCGAGCGTGTCGGCCTGCTCTTTCAGCACCACGGCGATGCCGGGATTGGTGCAGAACTGGCCTGCGCCCATGGTCAGCGATCCGGCCCAGCCGGTGCTGATCTCGGCGCCGCGCGCCTCCATGGCGGCGGGTAGCAGGAACATCGGGTTGACCGAGCCCAACTCGCCGAAAAATGGGATAGGCTCGGGGCGCTGTGCGCAGAGATCAAACAGCGCCCGGCCCCCGGCGAGGCTGCCGGTGAAGCCCACGGCCTTGATCAGCGGGTGCTGCACCAGTCGGGTGCCCACTTCGCGCTTGCCGCCCTGCACCAGAGAGAACACGCCTGGGTGCACGCCGCATCTGGCGATAGCTGCTTGGATCGCCTCGGCGACGATCTCGCCGGTGCCGGGATGGGCGGAGTGGCCCTTGACCACCACTGGGCAGCCCGCGGCCAGCGCGGCGGCAGTGTCGCCACCGGCGGTCGAGAAAGCCAGCGGGAAGTTGGAGGCGCCGAACACGGCGACCGGGCCGATTGGGCGCTGGATCATTTTCAGATCCGGGCGGGGCAGGGGCGCGCGATCCGGCAAGGCTTCATCATGGCGCAGATCGAGATAGTCGCCCGCGAGGATATGCGAGGCAAACAGGCGTAGCTGGCCGGTGGTGCGACCGCGTTCGCCCTGAAGCCGCGCCTCTGGCAGGCCGGTTTCGCTGGTGCCGATCTGGGTGATCACCTCGCCGCGCGACTCGATCTCGTCGGCGATGGCGTTGAGAAAGTCGGCGCGGTCCTGACGCGAGGAATAGCCATAGGACCAGAATGCCTCTTCCGCAGCTTCGGCGGCGGCATCCACATGCGCCGGTGTGCCGACCGAGAACTCCTGCGCCGCGCCATGCGCCGGCTCAGAGGTGAATGTTGCTTCGCCTGCGACCCAGTTGCCGGCAATCAGGTGGTGTCCGCGTGGTGTGTAGGTCATCAGGGTCTCGCTGTGTCAAGAATCATTAACTGGATAATGTATCCAAAAATCTTCCTTGACAAGCTTTCTGTCGGCAAAACCTGCCGCTTCTTCAGTCGTCCTTGGCCCGTTTGGCTTCAACCATCTGAAGCAACTGGTCCTTTGTACGTTGAATGTGGTTGGAAAGCACTTTGCAACCTTCATCCACCCGACCTGTTCGTGCGTATTCAAGCAGTTTTCGGTGCTCTTCCTTGGCCGGTTCGCGCTGTTTCATCACGCTCAGGTGCAGACGGACATACCTGTCGGCTTGAAGGTTGATCCGGTCCAGAAGCTCTTTTGTCAGGCTGCGCCCAACGGAGGAATAGAGGGCCGTGTGATATTCGTGATTCAAAACCCCCCAGCGCGCCACATCGTCTTCGTCGTAGGATGTTTCCATCTGTTCCAGAATCGACTCACATTTGTCGAAATCCGTGCTTGTCATAAGGGGGATTGCTCGGCGGAACAGATCGACTTCGATCAGGATGCGAAGATCGAAGATCTCTCCGATTTCATCCAATGAGTGTTTCGTCACCGACCCGCCGCGGTTGTTGGCCCATTGGATCAGGCCTTCGGCATTCAGCCGCTTCAGGGCTTCGCGGACTGGCATCCGCGACACTTCGTATTCGTCGGCCAGAGCTTCCTGGCGGATCGCCTCGCCTTCGGCCATTTCGCCGCTCAGAATGCGTTCACGCAGATCGTCAGCGATGATTTCCGGCAGACTTCGTCTGGATACCGCCCGTTTGCCAACCATGCCCAACCCTTATGTGATGCGTTGAATTTTGGATACGTTTACTCTTTGCGCCCTGTTTTTCAAGGTCCTTGATATCAGTTGGGTCGAAAGATTTGGATTGAATGTCTAGGTTTGCCAAGTGTATCCAGTATCCAAAATATGACAACCGGCACGGAGAATTCTGGATGACACCTACCGTTCAGGTCGCTTTGGAAGATGTCAGGACGTCAGCGGATCGTGTGCTGACTGATGTGGGGTATGGGTCCGAACACGCACGGGCAATCTCGGATATGCTCTACACCTGTCAGCTGGACGATTGCCATTCACACGGGCTGTTCCGGTTGTTCATGTGCTGCGAAACCATGAAGGCCGGAAAGATCGACGGCCATGTGCAGCCAAAGATGCAGGATACGGACAGCGCCGTCGTGCGGGTGGACGCAAGGGGTGGCATGTCGCTGCTGGCCGTGGGCAAGGCCATGCCCGCCCTGATCGACAAGGCACGGCGTTTTGGCATGGCCGCGATGGCGGTGAACAACTGTTTCCATTTTTCCGCTCTGTGGCCCGAGGTTGAACGGCTGTCGGCCGCAGGCTTGGCCGGTTTGTCCATGGTGCCGAGCCACGCTTGGGTGGCGCCGGCGGGTGGCGCGCGTGGAACGCTGGGTACGAACCCGCTGGCCTTTTCCTGGCCGCGAAACGGCAAGTCCCCCTTTACGTTCGATTTTGCGACCAGCGCCTTTGCGCGCGGCGAAATCGAGCTTTACCTGCGCGAGGGAAAGCCGCTGCCGGACGGGGTGGCCGTGGATGCCGGCGGAAAACCGACCACAGATCCGCAGGCGGCATTGGGTGGCGCGATGCTGACTTTCGGAGGCTACAAGGGTTCGGCCCTGTCGATCATGATCGAACTGCTGGCCGGTCCCCTGATCGACGATCTGACAAGCCAGGAGAGCATGACCTTTGCCGAAGGCCACGGCGGAGCGCCTTATCACGGCCAGATTCTGCTGGCCTTTGATCCGGCGCATCTGAGCGGTGGGCGGGTTGCCGAAAACGATGCCCGCGCGGAACGGCTTTTTGCCGACATTCTGGATCAAGGTGCACGGTTACCCTCGCAACGCCGTTTCGAGGCGCGCAAGCGCAACCTCGCGCGGGGGTTTGTCGAGGTGCCGGAAGCGCTGCACAGGGACTTGCTGATGCTTCCGGCCTAAGATGTGGGCTTGTTCCCCAGGCCCCAGGTATCGCTCAGGCGGTAGCCGCCGGGCCATGGGTCATCGGGGTCCAGCATGTGCTGATGAATGCCGGTAATCCAGCCCCTGCCGCTGATCTCGGGTATGATGGCGTCGCGATCGCCAACTTGGGTGGTGCTGGCAATGCGCCCGGTAAACCGCGAGCCGATGATCGAAACCGCCTCGAAAACCTGACCGGGCTGCATCTGGCCTTTTGCGGCCATCAGCGCCAGACGTGCGGATACGGCTGTTCCCGTGGGCGAACGGTCAACCTTGCCGGGTTGGATCGCTACGGCGGATTTGCCGGTAAGTCCGGTCTCGGTCTCTGACAGCGGCCCGCAAAACGCGCAGAACGAAATGTGGTCCCAGTCCGGGATTTCGGGATGCGAAAAGCCAAGCTGCTGATTGGCGGCATTGGTGATCGCTACGCCCAGTCGGGCAATATCCCTAGCCTCGGACTCGATGATTTCAAAACCCAGCGACGCGGCATCCACGACCACGAAACTGTCGCCGCCATAGGCCGTGTCTACGATGATCGTGCCCAGGCCCTCGACCTCAAGCGACACGCCGATGCGGTCGGCAAAGCTGGGTAAGTTCTGCACATGGATACGCTCGGCCTTACCGTTCCGGCATTCGGCCCGCACCCGCACCAGCCCGCCGGGGGCTTCCAGCGTCAGGTGGGTTTCGGGTTCCTGCATTGGGAACAGCCCGCCATCCAGCAGCACGGTCGACACGCAGATCGAGTTCGATCCCGACATCGGCGGCGTGTCCTCGGGCTCCATGATGATGAAGGCGGCATCGGCCTGCGGGTTCTTGGGCGGTACCAGCAGGTTTACATGGCGAAATACTCCACCGCGCGGTTCGTTCAGAACGAAATTTCGCAAGGTTTCGTCGCGGGCGATGAAGCTGCGCTGCTCCCACAGGGTGTCGCCGGGTGGTGGAAGAACCCCTCCGACGATGACGTCGCCCACTTCGCCCTCGGCATGGGCCGAAATCACATGGATTGTCTTGTTGCTACGCATCATGCACCTCAAGAATAGCTTGCGACCGGCGCACCCAGCGCATCAAAGACCGGGCTGATCCCGAGGCCAGGGCGGTCAGAGGCCGTCATGCGGCCGTTGACCCGTTCCGGTGCACCCTCGGCAATTGTGATCGTGCCATATGAATTGAAATCCGTCGCTGAGAAAGTGAAATCGGACGGTGTGGAGCGCGCCAGATGAGCGATCGTGGCCGTGGTGATGTCGCCGCCCCAGGTGTCCTCGATGGTCATCGGGATGCCGTGGGCAACGCAGAGATCGCGCATCAGCCGGGCGCGACTCAGCCCGCCGACTTTGGAGATTTTCAGGTTGATCACGTCCATCGCATCCTCGGCAATGCCGCGCACCAGTGTGTTGGGAGTGTCGATCACTTCGTCCATGACAAACGGCAAGGCGGTGCGGCGGCGGATCGACACGCTTTCCTCGTAGGTCAGGCAGGGCTGTTCCACATAGACATCCAGTCCCGAGATTGCGCCGACAACGCGGGCGGCCTCGTGGCGGGTCCAGCCGGTATTGGCGTCTGCTACCAGCAGGTCGCTTTTCTTCAACACCGCGCGGGTTGCGTGGATCCGGTCAATATCGTCATTGGCATCACCGCCGACCTTCAGCTGGAACTTGGTATAGCCCTCGGCGGCATAACCTTCGATCTTGGCGGCCATGATCTCGGGCGCTTCCTGGCTTATGGCGCGATAGAGCACCACATCATCCTGTGCGGCGCCTCCCAGCAGCGTGTAAACAGGCTGCCCCGTCGCTTTGCCCAGCAGGTCCCAGCAGGCGATGTCAACCGGCGCTTTGGCATAGGGATGCCCGCGCAGTGCCGCATCCATCGTGCGGTTGATACCGCCGATATTCAGCGGGTTCTGCCCGATCAAGTGCGGCGCAAGCTCGGCCAGTCCTGCCCGCACGCCGAGCGCGAAGGAGGGCAGATAGGCCGACCCCAGCGGGCAACATTCCGCGTATCCTTTCAGCCCGTCGTCAGTAACGACTTCCAGAACCGTGCTGTCGAACACCTCGACGAAATTGCCATTCGACCAGTTGTAGCGGCCTTCTTTAAGGGGAAGATTGACCTGATAGACATTGAGTGCGGAAATTTTCATGCTGGTTCCTTTCAGAAACGTGTAGGAGAGTAAGCTTCGACCGGCAGGGCGGGGGGTTTGCCGGTGATCAGATCGCACACCAGTTCGGCGGTGCCTGCCGACTGAGTCAGGCCAAGGTGGCCGTGGCCAAAGGCGTAAAACACCGATGTCGCGCGGGGCGAGCAGCCGATCACCGGCAGGCTGTCGGGCATCGAAGGGCGAAAGCCCATCCACTGACGGCCACCATCGGTTTTCAGCCCCGGCATGAAGCGGGCCGCTTTGTTCAGCAGGACCTCGGCGCGCTTGTAGTTGGGCGGCAGGTTCAGACCGCCCAGCTCGACCGCGCCGCCGACACGCACGCCGTCGGCTATTCTGGTGACGACAAACCCGTGGTTGCCGAATGTCAGATGTGTGCGCAGATCAAAGGCGCCTGGCGGCAGGGTGGTGTTATAGCCACGTTCAGTTTCCAGCGGGATGCGGTCCCCCAGCGTCCGGGCCAGGTGATGCGACCACGCGCCGGCGGCAATCACGACCTTGTCGGCGACGAGGCGCCCGCCTTGCGTGGTCAGAACAGCCTGACTCTCTGCCTGCGACACGGCAGTGACATCCGCCTGTTCGATCGTGCCGCCGCCCTCGCAGAACCGCCGGGCCAGATGTTCCGCCCAGGCCTTCGGATCAGTGGTGTTCATCCAGCCCGGGGTAAAGGCGGCGTGGGTAAAGCGCGGGTCCAGCCCGGGCTGGATTTCACCAATGGCTCCGGCGCTTTCCAGCAGGGAAAATGCGATGCCGTGACGTTTGCGCAACTCCCAGCCCTCAAGGCTGGCGCGGAATTCCTTTTCGCCTTCGTATAGCTGCATCTGCCCGTCACGCTGCATCAGCTCTTCACCGTTCACGGCAATGATCTGGCGCTCCAGCGCTTCGCGGGACAACTCCATCAGCCGGGTTTGCGCCTGCACGGATTTCTCTAAACCGTCACGCCAGCTCGCGCGCCAGAAACGCAACATCCAGGGGGCGATCTGCAAGGCATAGGCCGGTGGCACGGATAGCGGCCCCATCGGGTCAAGCAGCCATTTCGGCGCCTTGCGCATTACCCCCGGCGTCGCCAATGGGACGATGTCGGTAAAGGCAAAGGCTCCGGCGTTGCCTTCCGAGGCCTCGGCTGCCACGCCCTTGCGGTCAAGGACCCGTACTTTCATACCCCGGGCCTGCAATTCCAGCGCCGCGCCGATACCGACAATTCCGGCGCCGACGATGATGATGTTTAGCGGTTTCATTGATTACCTCTAAAGCCCGACAAGGATCGACGGTAGCCAGGTGGCGGCTGCCGGAAAGAGAAGTAGTACGACCAGCACCAGCATTTGTGCCGCGACAAAGGGCAGAACCCCGCGATACATCTGCCCATAGGTCATGCTGCGCGGCGCGATGGAACGCAGGTAGAAGATAGACGGCGCCATTGGTGGGGTCAGATACGAGGTCTGGATCACCACCAGCACCAGCATGGCAAACCAGATCGGGTCGATCCCTGCGCTTTTGACGATGGGGGAGAAGATCGGGATGAAGATCAGCACGATCGACACCCAGTCCAGAACGAATCCGGCAAAGAACACCACCAGCAGGAAAAAGGCGATCACGCCGGCATTGCCAAATCCGACCGCAGCGACCGTGTCGCGGACAAGGTTGCCGCCTCCTGTCACTGCGAAAATGCTGGTGAACATGGTTCCTCCCGCGACGATTAGCATGATCATCGAGGTGACGCGCAAGGTGACCCCGAGCGAATCCAGCAGCAGCTTGAAGTCGAGCTCGCGGAACAGCAGCGTCAGAACGATGGTGCCCGCTGCTCCGACGGCCGCGGCCTCGGTGGCGGACGCAGCACCCGCCAGCAGTGAGCCCAAGACCATTACGATCAGCGCCAACGGCGGCAACATGGCTGTCACGGTAATCCGCAATTTCTGCGGCAGCGGCACCGCGCGTTCAGCAGCCTGCAACGGGGGTGCATCCTGCGGCGACCGCGTGCTGCGCAGCAAAACATAGCCTACGAAGAACACCACCATCAGGGTTCCCGGCAGGATCGAGGCGGCGAACAGTTGTCCGATGGAAAGCTGGGCGATGGACGCATAAACGACCACGATCACCGAGGGCGGAATGATCGTTCCCAGCGACCCGCCCGCACAGATCGTCCCGGCGATCAGGTCGTTCTTGTAGCGCGCCTTGGTCATTGCCGGAATCGCCATCAGGCCGACGACGATCTCGACCGCACCGACAACGCCCGAAGCAGCGGCGAAAATCGCGCACATGGCAATGGTCGACAGGGCCAAACCGCCGGGCAGCCCGCCCAGCCAGAGCTGCAGCGCCTGAAACAGGCGCCTGGCGATGCCGGAGCGTTCCAGCACCGCGCCCATGAAGATGAACAGCGGGATCGCGGCCAGAACGAAGTTCGACGCGGTGTGCAGCAACGGGCCGTAAAGCTGCAGGAAAATCAGGTCTCCGAACACCGCATAGCCGAACCCAACGGCCACGATGATCAGCGAGAACGCAACCGGGATGCCGGAAAACACCAGCACGAAAAGGGCAGCGAACATCAGAAGGGGGATCATGTATCAGATCTCCAGCTCTTGAATTTCGGATTCGGTATCACCGGGAATTCGTTCTCCCAGCAGGTATTTCAGGGCCTCGACGGCGAATTGCAGGGCAAAGGCCAGCAGCCCGATGGCGATCGCCGCGTAAAACGGCCAGACCAGCGGCGCCCAAGGGCTGACGCTTTCAACCTCGCCCGTGGCGAACGCCTTGATTGCCTTGGAGCCGGAGACCCAGGCGAAGGCCAGCCCGATCGGGAACATCACCAGCAGATAGACCAGACCGTTCAGGACCTGCTGTACCCGCGCCGGTAGTTTCTGTGACAGGAAGTCGATGCGCACATGGGCGTCGTTACGCAGGGAATAGGCTGAGCCCAAAAGGAATATGGACCCGTTAAGCATGTAGGAGATGTCAAAGGCCCAGAGCGTCGGCGCACCGAACGCATACCGCGCGATCACTTCGTAGAGCATGGCGACGATCAGCGCGAAAATGGCCAGCCGACCAATACCGCCAAGGATCGTCGAAAAACCCTCGATGCTGTTCCTGATTAAAGTCATGACGCCCTCCGGTACGGGATGGCGGGCAGACGCCGGCCACCCCGATTGCCTTGTGTTAGTTAGCGCTGTCGCGCACCAGGTAGCCTGAGTTCTCGGCCCAGTTCGCCTGATAGGTCAGGTAGCTATCCAGAACGGTCTGCATGCGCGGGTTGCCGGCATCTGACAGCTCTTTCGCCTTGGCCCGCGCCCAGTTGCGGCCAGCCTCGCGGATCTTTTCGGATTCGGCGCGCTCCATCAGCACCAATTCGACCTTGGTGTCGCGGTACTTTGCCATCGCCGTGATGTCGCTGTCGCCAAAGTGGGTGTAGCTTTCATAAGTGCTGAGCTTGGCGGCGGCCTCGATCAGGTTTTGCAGATCTTCCGGCAGCGCGTCCCAGGTTTCCTGCTTGACGAAGACTTCCCACAGGAAGGATGGCTGATGCACGCCGGGCATGATCATGTAGGGGGCCACTTCGTGGAAGCCTTCGGTGATGTTTGCACCCGGTGTCGACCATTCGATTGCGTCAACGCCCTTGCGTTGCAGCAAGGTGTAGATCTCGTTGCCCGGAACCACGGTGGGGACCCCGCCGAACTCCTCCTGCAGCACGGCGGCAAAGGCTCCGGAGGTTCGGTATTTCACGTTGTTCAGGTCCGCGACGGTTTCGATCTTGACGTTGGAATGCGCCATGATCTCGGAGGTGCCGATGCCAACCACGAGGCTGTGCAGTCCCATTTCAGCGCTGCGGAATTCCTGCAGAAGCTCTTCGCCGCCGCCCTCATAGACCCAGTGCAGGGTCGCCTCGGGCGACATGCCGCCGGGGAAGCTGGCAAAGATCGCATTGGTCGGGTCCTGGTTCACCAGGTAGGAGGGCGTAGAGTGACCGGCTTCGACGATTCCGTCCTGCACGACCTCGAACGCTTTAAACGCAGGGGCCAGAACCCCGGCACCAAAGGGCTGGATCTCGACCCGGCCCTGGCTGATCGTTCCGACATTGTCGGCAAAGCGCTGCATGAAGTTCTCGTACAGGAAAGAGCCTTCGCCAATGGCAGCGGTCATTTTCCATTCCACCTCTGCGGACAGGACAGGTCCTGAGACAGCGGTGGCGAGAGCCGCCGCGGCAATTGTTGAAAAAAGTTTCATTTTCTTCCTCTGTTTTGGATATGACGGACCGACCCGGTCACTGGAAAACATATCGAAGGGGTGACCCGGTTTGGCCGGGTTCTGTGGTTTCTTCAGGGAACGATGCCGTTCCTGAATGGATCACGATCACCGAAAATCAGTTTGCTTTCGGCCATCACGAAGGCCTGCCCGGTGATCGACGGGATCACACCGCCATTTGGACCAAGCTGGTAAGACAGGCGATAAGGGCTGCCGATCACGCTTTGCTGCACGATCTCTTCGCCTGGTGTCAGCTTGCCGTCCGCTGCCAAGCACGCCAGCCGTGCCGAACTGCCTGTGCCACAGGGCGAGCGATCATAGGTGTCATCAGGGCACAGCACGAAATTCCTGCTATGTACCGCGGCATCGCCGGATGCATCCTGAAAGATCACGTGATCCACGGGCTCGCCGTTCTCACCGCCCAAGCCCGCTGCGATAGCTGTCTCGCGCACGGCGATGGCGGCATCGATGAGGCTCTGGATGTTGCCGGGCTTCACCGGGATCGGGCTGGGATCAACGATGAAAAACCAGTTGCCGCCATAGGCCACGTCACCGGTCACGATGCCAAGCTCGTCGACGTCAATGGAGGCCGCGCCTAGAACCCGGCGGCATTCGACATTGGTCACGGTCACGGTGGCCGCGTCGGTCAGTTCTATCGTGACCACTCCGGCAGGGGTATCAATGCGCTGCCGGCCGACATCAATCCGGCCCAGATGCGCCAGCGTCACGGCCAACCCGATCGTGCCGTGACCGCACATCCGCAGGACCGCTTTCGCATCAAAGAAAATCACACCGGCGGCGCAATCCTCACCCTGCGGCTCGACCAGTAGGGCGCCGACCATGCCGGGCTGCCCGCGCGGTTCCAACAGGACGGATTTCCAGAACCCTTCATGCTCCTCCGCCAGTCGGCGGGCGCGTTCGGCCAATGACCCCGACCCGAGGTCGGGTCCCCCGTCGAGGATCACCCGCGTGGGCATGCCACCGGTATGGCTGTCGATCACATGCATTCAGCGATGATCCCACCCTGCGCGGACCAATCGGCGAACCAAGCGCGGAACAGCGCGTATTGCTGTTCGCAATAGTTGCGCTGTGCGTCTGTCAGGGCATCACTTTCGTTGAAATGCAGGCGGTATTCTTCTTCACCGTTCAGCACCAGCAGGTACTTGTAGTAGAGGACCAGGTCCGTGCCTTCATCGAAACTGGCCAGAACGCCAAAGGCTTCCTCCAGCTCACGCGCCCGCATACGGGCTTCGGCGTGACCGGCGGCGGCCTTCTGAGACAAGGCTGCCAGCAGCAGGGCTTCCTTGGGCAGGGCCGTGCCTATACCGGTGATCGAGCCTGTCGCTCCGCAATTGACAAACCCGTGATAGACTTCGGTATCGACGCCGACCATCAGCGTAACCTGATTGTCCTTCGAGGTGATGTGTTCGGCGGCGTAGCGCAGATCGCTCTTGCCGCCGAATTCCTTGAACCCGATCAGGTTCGGGTGTTCAGCGCGCAGCGCCAGGAACAGGTCGGCGCGGGTAGCAAAGCCGTATACGGGGCTGTTGTAGATGATCGCGGGGACATCAGGGGCTGCCCTGAGGATGGCTTTGAAGTGGTTCTTCTGCGCTGTGGGCGAGGACCCGCGCGACAGCACACGGGGGATGACCATCAGGCCGGCAGCGCCGATCTTTTGTGCATGGGCCGCGTGGGCAACGGCCGATTTCGAGTTGATCGCACCAGTGCCGACCACAACCGGAAGACCGGCGGCGACAAGTCGTTCCACGCCCTCCATGCGCTCGGCATCGGTTAGCAGCGGCCAGTCACCCATCGAGCCGCAGTAGACAACGGCGGACATGCCGGCCTCGATCATTTCGCTGCCCTTTTTCACAAGGGCGTCATAATCCGGTGTGCGGTCGGCCATGCAGGGGGTCATGAGCGCCGGCATGGTGCCGGTAAAGATGTTCGTGATCATTGTTCAGGTCCTTTGAATCTAAGTGCGGGCCGCGGGATCAGCGCACGTTGGCCAGGAATTTGCGGGTATGTTCGGATTGCGCCTCGCCGAAGATTTGTGCGGGCGGGCCGATCTCTTCCATCACGCCCTGATGGAAGAAGGCCACCCGGTCGGAAACATCGCGGGCAAAGCCCATCTCGTGGGTGACGCAGATCATCGTCATACCTTCCTCGGCCAGCATTCGCATGGTCTCGAGCACTTCGCCAACCAGTTCCGGGTCCAGCGCCGAAGTGGCCTCGTCGAACAGCATGTATTCCGGCTCCATCGCCAGCGCGCGGGCAATGGCAAGCCGCTGCTGCTGGCCGCCGGAAAGGGCCGAGGGATAGACATCCAGTTTTTCGCCCAATCCCACATGGCCCAGTTGCCGGGCCGCAATTCCAAGCGCTTCGGCCTTGGTCTTGCCCTTGACGATACGCGGGGCAAGCGCGACGTTTTCCAGAGCGGTCAGGTGCGGAAAGCTGTTCCATTGCTGGAACACCATGCCCAGCTTTTGGCGCAGCTTGTTGATGTCCGTGCCTTTGGCGTGGACGTCGGTTTCATCGACGACCACATGCCCGCTCTGGATCGGCTCCAGCCCGTTGATACAATAGAGCAGGGTGGATTTGCCTGAGCCGGACGCGCCGATAACCGAGAGAACCTCGCCTTTCTCGACGTCCAGATTGATACCTTTCAGCACGTGCAGCGCGCCGAAATATTTATGCAGGTCACGAATTTCGATCATTGGGCCCACTTTCTTTCAAGCGTCGCGGCATAGCGCGAAATGGGGAAGCTGAGTGCGAAGTAGAACGCACCGGCCAGAGAGAGGATGAGGAAGGGTTCCTGAGTGCGCGTGATCAGGATCTGGCTGGCTTTCAGGAGTTCGACATAGCCCAGAACCGAGACCAGCGCGCTGTCCTTCATCACGCCGAGCGCCACGCCGACCCAGGCCGGGAACACCGCGCGGCCACCGATCGGCAGCACCACATATCGTAGATCCTGCCAGTAGCTCATGCCGAGGCTGCGCGCGGCGCGGCGCATTGGGGTGCCGACGGCTTCGATGCCGCCGCGGGCCACGTTGGCAACGAGAGCTGCGGTATAGATCGTCAGGATCACCACGCCAGAGGCAAACGGGTCGAGGTTCAGCCCGACGATAGGGGCGAAGTTGTAGAACAGCACCAGCTGGATGATCAGTGGCACCGAACGGAACACGTCGAGGATCGGTGCAACGGTCAGGGTCGCAGTCAGTTTGCCTTCGTAGAGGATCCAGCCGAAAACGGCCCCCAGAACGGTGCCGATCGAGATCGACAGGACGGAAATCCAGAGTGTGCGCAGTGCGGCCTCGCCCAGAAACCACAGGTCATTGATGTTGAAGCCGCTGAAAAAGCTGACAGAGGGTTCCATTTGAGCTTCCTCAGTAGCGGAACAGCCGGGCCGCCATCAGGCGTGAGGCTATAAGGATGATTTTGACGATCACGTAGTAGATGACTGCGGTGACCGCGAAATATTCGAAGATGCGGAAGGTGCGGCTGGCGAAGAACTGGGTCTCGCCCGAAAGCTCGCGGAAGCCCACCAGCATGCCCAGCGAGGACATCAGCACGGCCCAGACCATCTGGTTTGTAATCGGGTGATAGACGATACGGAACACCTGCGGGATCACGATGCGGGTGTAGGCCTGCCATGCGGTCATGCCGAGCGAGCGCGACGCGCGCAGCTGGGTTTCCGGCACCGCCTGAAAGCCGCCGCGGAAGTTTTCGGCGAGATACCCGGCGCAGTTGAAGGTCAGACCTGCCAGCACGATCATGTAGGGCGACAGGTGCAGTCCGAACGCGCCTAGACCGAAGCCGAAAAAGAACAGCTGGAACAGGGCGGGCGTGTTGCGGGCCAGTTCGACCCAGGTCGAAGCGAACCAGTAGAGCGGTCCCTTTAGATGCAGCCGGGTCAGCGCCAGGCACAGGCCGATGATGATGCCCAGGATCATTGCCAGCACTGCCACCTGAAGCGTCAGAAAGGCCGCATCTATCAGGTCTGGCAGGCTCTTAAGTACTGGCCGCCAGTGGAAGTTATAGTCGAACATGAGTTCTGTTCCCGTAGCCCCCGCTCGACAGGCGAGCAGGGGCAGGTTCCGTGAGTGGGTTAGATCAGTACATCACGCCGGGGATGCGCAGTTCGGGCGCTTCGCCGCCGACATACTTGCCCCAGAGCTCGGCGTAGCGACCCGAACGCGCCTGATGGGTGACGAACAGGTTGAGGAAGTTCAGCCACGTTACGTCCTCACGCTTGCCGACGACCGAGGTATAGTCGGTGGTCCAGGGCATACGCGGCCCGGCATCGACGGTGTCATACTGCTGAGTGATCGGCAGCACGGCGGTGTTGGTGGTGATGCCAATGTCGGCCTTGCCCTGCGCCACGGCCAGGAACACTTCATTCTCGGACTGGTAGCCCTGATAGTTGCCTTCCTCGCCCCATTCTGCCGCGATCTTCAGCCATTCCTGTTCCGGTACGGTGCCGATGGCGGCGGCAACGCGTTTGCCGCGGATGTCCTCAAAGCTTTCGATGCCGCTGTCTTTGTTCACCACACCCTGGGCGTAGTATATTGCGTAGGGAATGGTGAAGCCGACCGTGCGGGCGCGGGCCAGGCTGTCCGAGGTGGCGCCGAACACCACGTCTGCACGCCCGGTGACGATCACCGGCAGACGTTCGGCCCAGGTTACCGGCAGGATTTCGGGCTCGACTTCAAGTGCCGCGGCCAGATCGTTGCAGTAGTCAACGTCAAAACCGGCAGGTTCGTTGTTTGCATCGCGATACCCGATTGGTGGGAAGTCCAGAACAACGCCACAGCGCAGGGTGCCGCGGTCTACAACGTCGTCCAGCGTGTCAGCCAGTGCGGGGATGGCCGCAAATGTGGTGAAGGCCGCGGCAGCGGCGAGTTTCTTGAGCATGGTTTCCTCCCGAAAAAAGATGATGTACCGTGCTATAGGTCATTTTGTATCCAAAATCCAATATAAAAAATAGAAACGCACAGCATTGAGTGATCTTCGCGGAAAGAAGAATTGACTAAGACGTTGTAAAAGGGGGGAAATCGACTGAGGTGAGAGTAAGTGTGCTGCTAGCCGAATAGTGCCCGGCTGGTTGTGGTAATCCAAATTTGGGTCCGAATCCCCCGGAATTGAGCACCTCGCGGCCGCTCATTTTTCCCGAATTTCTCTTACGAGTCGCGTGCTGCGCTACGGAGTTCCAAGGGGGTATGCCTTCGTGGTTCCACGCGGGGCGCGAAAAACTCAACAAACAGAGTTTCCTCGCAAGTGTCAGAAATCAAACAACTTTACGGAAAGTGGTGCTTAATCTGAGGTGCGTCGCATGGGTGCTTTTGGTATTGGTCCCGGTTTCGAGCGCTTGACTGGCAACGCGCGATGCGGATATTGTATCCAATATATGAACCCACACGTTCATACGCCTGACCGTTCGGCGAGTGGGGACATTCTTAAGAAGCGAACGGGTCCACTTGGGAGGAAATAATGAAATTCACAATGGCAGTGGCAACTGCGGCGATCGCGTTTTCGGCGACGACGGCATTAGCCGGCAATCTGGTATATTGCTCGGAAGGATCGCCCGAGGGGTTTGATCCCGCGCTGTTTACAGCGGGAACGACTTTTGATGCTTCTTCGCATCCGATCTACAACCGGTTGCTCGAATTCGAAACCGGTACAACCAACGTCGTTCCCGGTCTGGCAGAAAGCGTCGAAGCCAGCGATGACGGACTGGAATACACTTTCTCTCTGCGCAAGGGCGTCAAGTTTCATTCCAACGACGATTTCACCCCCAGCCGCGACTTCAACGCGGATGACGTCGTCTTTTCCTTCGCACGTCAGCAGGACGAGGCGCACCCCTACCATTCAGTGTCCGGCGGTACCTGGGAATACTTTCAGGGCATGGGGATGCCCGGCCTGATCAAGTCGGTGGAAAAGATCGACGACTACACTGTGAAGTTCACGCTGACCAAGCCCGAAGCACCATTCGTCGCCAACTTGGCCATGGATTTTGCTTCGATCGTTTCAGCGGAATACGGGCAGGCGATGCTGGATGCCGGCACGCCCGAAAAGGTGAACACGGCACCGATCGGCACCGGTCCGTTTGAATTCGTTGCTTATCAGAAAGATGCCGTGATCCGCTACAAGGCCAATGCCGAGTATTGGAAGGCACCGGCCGAGATCGACAACCTGATCTTTGCGATCACGCCTGACGCCTCCGTTCGCTACCAGAAGCTGAAAGCGGGCGAATGCCACGTCATGCCGTATCCGAACCCGGCTGACATTCAGGCAATGACGGATGATCCTGACATCAACATGATGGAGCAGGAAGGACTGAATGTCGGGTATCTTGCCTACAACACCACCATCGCGCCCTTTGACAATCCGAAGGTCCGCAAGGCTCTTAACATGGCGATCGACAAGCAGTCGATCGTCGACGTCGTGTTCCAGGGGTCCGGGCAGGCTGCCAAGAACCCAATACCGCCGACAATGTGGAGCTACAACGACTCTATCGTGGATGATCCCTATGATCCCGAAGCGGCCAAGGCAGCGCTAGAAGCCGAAGGTGTCAGCGACCTGAGAATGAAAATCTGGGCAATGCCCGTTCAGCGACCCTATAACCCGAACGCCCGTCGTATGGCCGAGCTCATCCAGGCGGACTTCGCCAAGGTCGGCGTGGGTGTCGAGATTGTCTCCTACGAATGGGGCGA
This sequence comes from Ruegeria sp. HKCCD6426, assembly GCF_057221115.1. Lineage (NCBI taxonomy): Bacteria > Pseudomonadati > Pseudomonadota > Alphaproteobacteria > Rhodobacterales > Roseobacteraceae > Ruegeria > Ruegeria sp. HKCCD6426. Next base: position 162,822 of record NZ_JBWVBF010000006.1, read on the forward strand.
ATACCTGTCCCGCTCTAAGGCGATGGACCGTGACGGCGCCGTGCTCCTGGGATGGACCGGTGACAACGGCGACCCGGACAACTTCCTGGCCGTTCTGCTGGGTTGCGACGGTCGCGAGGCTTCCAACCGCGCCCAATGGTGCCACCAGCCGTTCGAGGACCTTATCCTGAAGGCAAAGCAGATTACCGATCAGGCAGAACGGACCAAGCTCTATGAAGAGGCGCAGACCATCTTCAAAGAGCAGGCACCCTGGGCCACCATCGCACACTCGGTCGTCTTCATGCCGATGCGCAATGAAGTGAAGGGCTACAAGGTGCATCCTCTGGGTGGCCACATCTTCTACGGCGTAAGCGTCGAATAACCCTCCCCTCCCTGCCGGGGCTACCGTGTTCGCATGTGTGGCCCCGGACCTTTGTTGAATACGAGGCGCTGATGTCTTCTCTTTCCGAATACCGCCAGGTGGCCCGCGCGCTTTCCGTGGACGCCGTGGCGCTTGTGCCGGGGCCGAACTTCAACCGGGCCTTCGGCAAACCCTTCATGAGCCACGAGCGCCCGTTTCTTGTCATCCTCCCCGCCGACGGAGAGCCCGCCGCCATCGTGCCGAACCTCGAACTGGGCAGCTGGGCGTTGGTGGATTTTGATGGCGCGGTTTTTGACTGGCGTGATCAGGATGGATACGAGGCTGCTTTTGATGCGCTGGCCGGGCACCAGAAGCTGAACTCGCTGGCCGTCGAAGGGCAGGTGATGCGCGTCTTCGTGCATCACGCGCTGAAAAAGGCGATGCCGGATCTGAAGATCATCGACGCAGAAAAGGAAATATCGGGCCTTCGCGCCATCAAGACCGAGCAGGATATCACGGCGATTCAAATGGCGATCAACATTTCTGAACGCGCCTTGCTCCGGGTGCTGGATGGGGTCCGCATCGGACAATCCGAGAAACAGGTCGAACAAGCACTGATCCAGGCACTGTTTGCCGAAGGGGCGGACGACCAGGCGTTTTATCCCATCGTGGCGGCCGGCGATAACAGCGCCCGACCCCATGCCAAGGCCCGTAGCAATTATGAGATCCGCGACGGTGACGCCTTGCTGTTCGACTTCGGCGCGCGCAAGGACGGATTTGCCGCCGACATCACGCGAACCGTTTTTGTGGGAAGTGTCTCGGACGAGGGTCGGGCCGTCTATGAAACCGTTCTTGCCGCCAACCTGAAAGGGTTCGAGGTAGCGCGCCCCGGCGTGACGGCCCATGACATCGACGACGCGGTGACGAGCGTGCTTGAAAACTCGCCCTATGCCGACCGTATCCGGACCAAAACCGGTCACGGACTCGGGCGCGAAGTTCACGAAGCGCCCTATATCATGCGCGGCAACGACGAGGTTATGCAGGCCGGGATGGTTTGGACCAACGAACCGGGACTCTATAAGCTTGGCAAGTTCGGCGTACGCATCGAGGATGACGTTCTGGTCACCGAGAACGGATGCCGGTCCCTGACCGCGTTCCCGAAAGACCTGATGGTTGTGGCGCGCTGATGACACGCTTTATTCTGACCAGGCTCGGGACCTTCATTCCGACCTTCATCGGCGTCACGCTGATTTCCTTCATGTTCATCCGCGTCCTGCCAGGTGATCCGATCATTGTCATGGCCGGAGAGCGCGGAATGACCGATGAACGCTATCAGGAGATGGTCAAGAAACTGGGCTTCGACAAGCCGGTGCTACAGCAATATTGGGATTACCTTGTCGGCGTTCTCCAGGGCGATCTCGGGGAATCCTTCATTACCAAAAAACCGGTCTGGGACGAGTTTTTCGCGTTGTTCCCTGCGACGCTCGAACTGTCCATCTGCGCGATGATCTTCGCAATCATGCTTGGACTGCCAGCCGGTGTGATCGCGTCGGTCAATCGCGGAAAGTTCTTCGATCGTGCGCTGATGTCCTCTGCGTTGGTGGGGTATTCGATGCCTATTTTCTGGTGGGCGCTTCTGCTGATCATCGTGTTTTCCGGCAACCTGGGCTGGACCCCGGTGTCGGGCCGGATCGACCTGCTGTACTTTTTTGAACCCGTCACCGGTTTCATGCTGATCGACAGCGTGCTTTCAGGGCAGGAGGGGGCGTTCAAATCTGCAGTGCGCCACCTGATCCTGCCGACGATCGTCCTGGGCACCATCCCGCTGGCGGTGATTGCGCGGCAAACCCGCTCGGCCATGCTGGAAGTTCTCGGCGAAGACTATATCCGCACAGCCCGCGCCAAAGGGCTTTCTCCAACGCGGATTAATGGAGTTCATGCACTGCGCAATGCGTTGATACCCGTTGTCACCGTGATCGGCCTCAGCGTCGGCACGCTGCTGGCCGGTGCCATCCTGACCGAAACGATTTTCAGCTGGCCGGGCATTGGCAAGTGGATGGTCGACAGCATTTTCCGCCGGGATTATCCGGTCGTTCAGGGCGGTTTGCTGATGATTGCGGTCATTGTGATGATCGTGAACCTCACCGTCGACATGCTTTATGGCGCCATCAATCCCAAAATCCGGAGGCGGTCATGACCAGCCAAGCGGCAAGCCCACTGCAGACCAGCGGCCAGTCGCCCGCGCGCCCCAGCGCATTGCGCGAGTTCTGGTACTACTTCAGCGAAAACCGCGGGGCGGTAATTGGTCTGTGGTTCTTTGCGGCCTTCACCTTTCTTGCAGCCTTCGGACCGCTCATCGCGCCCTATGACCCGACCGAGCAGTTCCGGGATCACATCCTGCAACCGCCAGCCTGGCAGGAGGGCGGCAGCTGGGCCTTCCCGCTGGGGACTGATCCGCTGGGCCGCGACATGCTTTCGCGTCTGATCAACGGCGCGCGGTATTCCTTCTTTGTCGGGATCGTGGTTGTCGTTGTTGCGGCTTCGGGGGGCATCATTATCGGATTGCTGTCCGGCTTTGCGCCGAAAATGATCGACACCATCATCATGCGTGTGATGGACATCATCCTGTCCTTTCCGTCGCTTCTGCTTGCATTGGTTCTGGTCGCCATTCTCGGCCCTTCCCTGACAAATGCGATGATTGCCATCGCGATTGTGTTCCAGCCCCATTACGTGCGCCTGACCCGTGCTTCAGTTCTGGCGGAACGGCAGAAGGACTATGTGACTTCGGCGCGTGTGGCCGGTGCCGGAAAGGCACGGCTGATGTTTATATCTGTCCTGCCAAATTGCTTGGCACCGATCATCGTGCAGGCGGCGCTCAGCTTTTCGACCGCCATCCTCGATGCGGCAGCGCTTGGGTTTCTGGGGATGGGTGCCCAGCCGCCGACGCCGGAATGGGGCACGATGCTGGCCGAAGCCCGTGAATTTATCCTCCGCGCTTGGTGGGTCGTGACCTTCCCCGGCCTAGCAATCCTGGTCACGGTGCTGGCAATCAACCTGATGGGCGACGGGTTGCGCGATGCGCTTGACCCGAAGTTGAAGCGGAGCTGAAGACATGAACCTGTTACGTATCCGCAATCTCTCGGTCGATTTTGCCACGGCCGCCGGCAAGTTCCGGGCCGTGGACGGCGTGGACCTGACCGTGGACCGCGGCGATATTCTGGCCATCGTTGGGGAAAGCGGCTCTGGCAAGTCCGTCTCGATGCTGGCGCTCATGGGGTTGTTGCCCTGGACAGCGACGATCACCGCGGATGAGATGAGTTTCGAAGGCCGTGACCTGAAGACCATTTCGCCCCGACACCGACGAGAAATCATTGGCAAGGATCTCTCGATGATCTTCCAGGAGCCGATGTCGTCGCTGAATCCGTGTTTCACCGTCGGTTACCAGATTAAGGAGGCGCTGCGCATCCATCTGGGTCTCGACCGGGCCGCGCGCCAAGGGCGTGCCATCGAGTTGTTCGAACAAGTCGGGATCCCCGCCCCCGAAAGCCGGCTCAGGGTCTTTCCGCACCAGATGTCCGGCGGCATGAACCAGCGGGTGATGATTGCCATGGCCATCGCTTGTCAGCCCAAGCTGTTGATCGCCGACGAACCGACTACGGCGCTGGATGTCACGATTCAGGCGCAAATTCTCGACCTTCTGGTGTCCCTGCGCGACGAGTTCGAGATGGGCCTGGTGCTGATCACCCACGACATGGGGGTGGTTGCCGAAACCGCCGAGCGGGTCTGCGTGCAATACGCCGGCCAAAGAGCTGAGGAACAGCCGGTTCGGGATCTGTTCGAGCACCCATTTCACCCGTATACGTCGGCGTTGCTCAGCGCGTTACCGGAACGCGCAACAAGCAAACTGCTGCCAACGATCCCCGGCGTCGTGCCCGGCCAGTTCGACCGCCCCAACGGATGCCTTTTTGCGCCGCGCTGCCAGTTCGCGGACGAAAAATGCCTCAAGACACCCCCTGCACCCTGCGGCCCTGAGGCAGGTCGGGCACGGTGCCATTATCCGCTCGCCAATGTCCAGGGAGATGCACGATGAAAGCTCCGATTGTCCGGGCCAGGAACCTGGCCCGCCATTATAACCTAGGCGGAGGATTGTTCGGCAGGGCCAAGACCGTGCGGGCCCTGTCCAACGTCGATTTCGAAATGTCACCGGGCAAGACCCTTGCCGTTGTTGGGGAATCCGGATGCGGAAAGTCCACGCTTGCCCGGCTGGTCACGATGATCGAAGAGCCGACCAACGGAACCCTAGAAATCAACGGTGCCGAAGTGACCCCGCGACACTGGGCGGGGCTGCGAAGTTCCGTGCAGATTGTGTTTCAGGACCCCTACGGGTCGCTCAATCCGCGCCAACGGATCGGTTACATCCTTCAGGAACCGCTGATCATCAACAACCCCGAGCTTTCGGCCCTGGACCGTGAAGAGCGGGCGCGGCAGATGATCGAACTCGTCGGTTTGCGCGCCGAGCATTACGACCGCTATCCGCACATGTTCTCGGGCGGGCAGCGTCAGCGCATTTCGATCGCGCGCGCCCTTATGCTGAATCCCAGGGTTCTGGTGCTGGACGAGCCGGTTTCGGCGCTCGACCTGTCCATTCAAAGCCAGATCCTCAACCTGCTGGTTGAATTGCAGGATCGGCTGGGTCTAGCCTATCTGTTCATCTCGCACGACCTGTCCGTTGTGAAGCATTTCGCCGACGAGGTGATCGTGATGTATCTGGGGCGCGCGGTTGAACGCGGCAGCAAGGAAACCCTTTTTGCTGCGCCCCGTCATCCCTATACCAAGGCGCTTCTGTCTACGACTCCGCACGCCGATCCAACGGCAACCAAGGAGCGGATCAAGCTCGAAGGAGAATTACCCTCGCCGATGGACGACCTCAAAGGTTGCGCCTTCGCCCCGCGCTGCTGGAAGGTCACCAGCCGCTGCCGGACGGACTTCCCTGAACTTGATGACAATCCTCACGCGGTTGCCTGTTTTCATCCTGTGAGTGATACCTGAACCGCGTCTCTTAATGGCGTTCAGGGTAGGGTGTAGGCCCGACGGCATTGCCAAGTTGTTCCCCGCGATGGTCTGGTCTAATCGATGCGGATGAAGATACCGACGACCATGCCGCGCCTGAAAGGCTTCCGTTTCCCTCGCGAAATCATCGCCTACGCGGTTTGGTTATATCACCGGTTCGCACTAAGCACGGCTGACGTTGAGGACCTGCTCGCAGAGCGCGGCGGGCAGTCAGTCGTGAAAGTGTCCGGCAATGGATCAATCGTTTCGGTTGCCATTTCGCCGATTGCATTAGGTGCGACCGGCCTGCGGCTGCCGACAATTGGCACCTGGACGAGGTTGTCATCTCTATGGGTGGTGAAAGCTATTGGCTCTGGCGGGCGGTTGATGCCAATGGCAGCGTGCTAGATTTCCTGGTGCAAAGGTAACGCAATGCGAAAGCCGCCAGGCGTCCTCTAAACCGACTGATCGACCGGTTCGGCGAACCGCGTGTCATCGTCACCGACAACCTACGCAGTTACGTCAAACCGATTAGAGAACTATGTCCGACCGCTGACCACCGAGCGCACAAGCGGTTGAATAATCGCGTTGAAGGATCGCACCGGCCGACCCGAAAACGCGAAAAACTAATGGGCCGCTTCAAATCTCCGAGGCAGGCCCAGTGGTTCCTTTCCGCTCACGACCAGATCAACATCATGTTCCGACCCTGCCGCTATCACCTCCCCGCTATCTCCTACCGCCACGCTCGATCGGATGCACACGATCTTTGGAATGGCTATGCCCTTGAGTTAACCTCCTGAACGCGCCGTCCACAGCGCTTTTCAACCGTTCTCAAACAACTTGGCAATGCCCCAGCGTTCCTTCGATATGCAGATGAAGCTCTGCCTTGGGCAGATTATCGATCAACGCTTGTGCGAGGTTTAGCATTTCGAAGCAGCTCCCAATTTACCTTTCTGCAAAGGTATTTTTGAGTTGAGTGCACCACGAAAGGACAAACATGGCGGACCGAGTCCCGATTCAGATGCTTCTTCAACGTATCAAGGTCGACTGGCCGGAAGCGTTTTCTTCGGAAACCGACATCATACTTTCAGTGATCCGTTTGCATGAACTGATTAGGGCGAGGACTGAAGAAGCGTTGATTGAGTTCGACCTTATGCATTCAGCGTTTGGGGTATTGGTTGCGCTTCGGGCTCAGCCGAATCCGCGCCGACTTACGCCATCCGAGCTTTGCGGCTCCGCTCGCCTGACCACGGGTGGTACGGCCAACATCCTTATCGAACTAGAACGGCGAAACCTGATACTTCGTTCGCCAAATCCGAAAGACGGACGCAGCAAGATCGTGAAATTGACGGAAGTCGGCAAACGGTTGATTGAGCGCGCAATGAAAAGCGTTATGGAAAAGGACAAAATGCACTTTGAAGGATTTCACGAGTCGACTGAGACCGGGAAACTGCGGGATGTGTTCTTGTCGATGATGATAACGGTCGAAGCATAGTCTCGGCCCCTACGACGTGTTGACAAAAGGGATTCAAATCCGGCGAAAGACATGATTCAAGCTGGCATCTATGATGGAGACCAGCTTGGCACGAGACCTGGGGTCAGAATGCATTTTTTTTCACTGCGCAGCGTGATTCACCGCTCGAAAACGGAGCGGGGTATTGCCAAGTTATTGACTGGGTTTGATAAAGGTATGTCAGCCCATGAATTTTCCAATTGATATGCAGCGCCTTAAGGGTTTCCGCTACCCGCGTGAGATCATTGCGTACGCTGTTTGGGCCTACCATCGATTAGCGTTGAGCACGGCTGATGTTGAAGACCTGTTGGCAGCGCGGTGTGTGATTGTCAGCCGGGAAGCGATCCGGCTGTGGATCGATCGCTTTGGTCGACACTTTGCAGATTGCATTAGGCGGGATCGTCCACGGCCGAACGACAAGTGCACATGGACGAAGTCGTGATCATCACACGTGGCAAGAAACACTGGCTGTGGCGTGCGATCGACGCCAATGGTGACGTTCTTGATATTCTTGTTCAAGCCCGCAGAAATGCCAAAGCGGCAAAAGCCATTTTCAAAATACTGGTTGCCAAGTACGGCGAGCCGAGAGTGGTCATCACCGACAAATTACGTAGCTTTACAAACCGATCCATGCACTGGCCGCAGGCGCTGACCATCGCGCCCGTAAAGGCCTAAACAACGCGATCGAGGTCTCGCACCGGCCGACCCGAAAGCGATAGAAAATATTTGGCCGGTTCAAATCTCACCGGCAGGCTCAGAGGTTTCTATCCGCACATGACCTGATCAACCTGGTCTGCCGCCCTGGCCGCTATCAACTCACCGCAACATCATACCGCCACGCCCGCAACGAAGCGTTTAGCCTCTGGGTCGATTACACTGCTGAAATGTCGACATGATCCAACCATTGCCAATGAAGAACAATCTGACGCCAACAACTTGGTAGAACCCATGTGTAGGTTTAAGTCATTCAGATCCGCTTCGGCCAAGCTTGATGGGATCGAAGTCGCCAATAGGATTCGGAAAGGTCAGCTCACGCCCGGAATCTGTCGGTTTCAGCGGTTCGCGGAACTGGCTGCATAACCAGCTAGCTCGGCGTGAGCTCTTCGGTCAGTAAGAAACTTTGCAACAAAACCTTCCGATACTCCGTAGGTCCGTCACTACTGCTTTAGATGTAGACTACGCAGCGCCAGGCTCACTTAGCACAAAGATGGAAAAAACTCGCAGCCTACAAAGTTTCGGTTCTGATTGCCGATTGACAACTGTGTTTTCAACGGCGGCGTGAATAACCTTACGCATTATTTCCTGAAGAAACTGCGCGCAAAGAGCTGTCTTCTGATAGCGCTAGGTTTAGCGCAAGCGAAACTGGCTATGCTATCAATATGGGATGCGCGTTCGACTAATGAATTGGCGCAAAGCGAACCGTGAACGCACCACTCGTAATCCCGGTAACCGCATTAGTTTTGTCTGTAGGAACGTCTCAAACTCTTCAAGGCTTTCAACCGCAATTTCCAACAAGAAATCCTGTGCGCCGGTCATCAACGTTCCAGTTACCACTTCGTCAAACAGCGCGACCTGGCGCTGGAAGTCGGCCACTTTTTCGGCGTCCTGCCTCTCCAATTCGACCGAGACAAAAGCTGTGATTGGAAAGCCTGCCGTTTTACGGTCAATTCGGGCGCTGTAGCCCGAAATCAATCCAGATTCCTCAAGGCGCGCCAACCGGCGTTTGCAAGGCGTGGCGGACAGGCCAATGCGTTCCGAAAGTTGGACCAATGACATGCGTCCATCCTCTTGCAGCGCGCGAAGAATCTCTCGATCTGCTTGATCAGTAGCGTAAGGCACCATGAATCCCTATTTTTGTAGTGAATCCCACTAAGATTGTTTTAAAGTACCTTAGAAAAGCGGTTTTTCAACCCATTACTGGACCATAGGCTGGAAGTGATGATCCTGACGGATCGAATTGACGACACTCCTGCCATGCAAACGAATGGTGAAACCATGCCTCTCATCATCACGGAAGAAACCCCACCGCCCGGATATGAACGTCTGATCTTTGCCGAGGATTCCAACAACGGGTTGCAGGCTTACATCTGCTTGCATTCGACAGTTTGCGGCCCGGCGGCGGGTGGCTGTCGAATGTGGGCTTACGACAGTCGGGAGGCTGCGCGCGAGGACGTGCTGCGACTGGCACGCGGCATGACAGCCAAGAACGTCATGGCTGGGCTCGGGCTGGGCGGTGGCAAATCGGTGATCATCGGCAATGCCCGCGAAGACAAAACTCCGGCAATGCTGCGCGCATTTGGCCGCGTGGTCGATGCGCTGGAGGGGCAGTATTATACGGCCGAAGATGTTGGGTTCTCGCCCGAAGACATTCGGATTGTAGCTGAGGAAACGGAATTTGCGGTTGGCCTCGAAGGGGGCGAGCATGGCAGCGGCGACCCGTCACCCTTTACCGCCGAAGGGGTATTCCAATGCCTGAAGGTTGGCGCACACGACGTGTTCGGCAGCGACGATCTGACCGGGCGTCGTGTGCTGATTCAGGGTCTGGGCCACGTAGGCATGAGCCTGGCGGAAAAACTGTATGCTGCGGGTGCGTCGCTGATCGTGTCGGACATAAATCAGGCCGCGCTGGATTTGGCCCGCGACCGGCTGCGTGCGGATATCTGCCCCGTGGATCAGGTCTTTGACGCACAGATGGACATTTTCGCACCTTGTGCTCTGGGTGGTATACTGACGCATGAAAGCGCGCAGAAACTGTCGGCGCGGCTGGTCTGTGGCGCGGCCAACAACCAATTGGCTGAAGACGACGTTGCCGAGACCCTTCGCGCACGCGGAATTCGCTATCTGCCAGATTACGTAGTTAATGCAGGCGGCATCATCAGCGTGGCAGGTGAAATCCACAAGGCCGGTGAGACATATCGCCAGTCCAGGCTCAAGGAGATCGCGACGCGTATTGCCGAAATCCTGGAAACCTCGAAACGCACCGGCCAATCGACCACACGGGTCGCCGATCAGATTGTCGGTGACATTCTGGACCGTGCACGTGGCCATCAACAGGAGGGGGCAGCATGAGCGATACAACCAAACCGCTTTCGCTTAACGTACCTGAGCCGGGCTGCCGACCAGGCGATACGCCTGATTTTTCGGACTTCGAGATCCCCCGCGCTGGTGAGGTCCTGCGCCCGCCGGTCGACGTGGCAGCGGATGACATTCGTGACATGGCTTTTTCGATTGTTCGGGTTCTGAACAAAGAGGGACAGGCCGTCGGTGAATGGGCAGGGGCACTGACGCCGGATGAGCTGCGTACCGGCTTGCGCCATATGCTGACCCTGCGCGCCTTTGACAAGCGTATGCTGATGGCGCAACGCCAGGGCAAGACAAGTTTCTATATGCAGCATCTGGGCGAAGAGGCGATCAGCTGTGCATTCGCGCGTGCGTTGCAACCCGGTGATATGAACTTCCCGACATATCGTCAGGCCGGCCTTCTGGTCGCGGTGGATTATCCGATGCTGACGATGATGAACCAAATCTATTCCAATGCCGATGACCCGCTGCACGGGCGGCAATTGCCAATCATGTATACCTCGAAAGAACACGGCTTCTTTTCGATCTCGGGTAATCTGGGCACGCAATTCGTGCAATCGGTTGGTTGGGCTATGGCCTCGGCCATTTCGGGGGACACCAAGATTGCCGCTGGCTGGATCGGCGACGGTTCAACCGCGGAAAGCGATTTTCACGCGGCGATGGTGTTTGCCTCCACTTATAAAGCGCCGGTGGTGCTGAACATCGTCAACAACCAATGGGCTATCTCGACCTTTCAGGGGATCGCCCGGGGCGGTGTCGGTACATTTGCCGCGCGCGGCCATGGGTTCGGCATCCCTTCTCTTCGCGTCGATGGTAACGACTATCTGGCCGTTCATGCGGTCGCCAAATGGGCCGCCGAACGCGCGCGTCGCGGGCTGGGCCCGACCTTGATTGAATATGTGACCTACCGCGCGGGCGGGCATTCTTCGTCTGACGATCCCTCGGCCTACCGCTCGGGTGAGGAAGCCAGCGCCTGGCCGCTGGGCGATCCGATAGAACGCCTGAAACAGCATCTGATCACGATCGGCGAATGGTCAGAAGAACGCCATACACAGGCCGAGGCCGAAATTATGGATGGGGTCATAGCAACGCAGAAACAGGCCGAGAGCGTCGGCACCCTGGGCGACGGTAAGGCACCATCGCCCCGCGACATGTTCGAAGGTGTCTATGAAACGATGCCACCGCATCTGATCCGGCAACGCCAGCAAGCGGGGTATTAAGCGATGGCCCAAATGACAATGATCGAAGCCATTCGCGATGCCCATGATGTGGCCATGGCGGCCGACGACCGTGTGGTGGTGTTTGGTGAGGATGTAGGGTTCTTCGGCGGGGTTTTCCGCTGCACCGCAGGTTTGCAGGAGAAGTACGGCAAAAGCCGCTGCTTCGATGCGCCAATCAACGAAAGCGGCATCGTCGGCACCGCAATCGGTATGGCCGCATATGGTCTGAAACCGGTGATCGAGATTCAGTTCGCCGACTATGTCTATCCCGCCTATGACCAGATCGTGAGTGAAGCCGCGCGTTTGCGACACCGTTCGAACGCCGATTTCACCTGCCCGCTTGTCATCCGCATGCCCACTGGCGGCGGTATTTTCGGCGGTCAGACCCACAGCCAGAGCCCTGAGGCACTGTTTACCCATGTGTCGGGCCTCAAGGTGGTGATGCCGTCCAACCCTGCGGACGCAAAGGGGCTATTGCTCGCGTCGATCGCCGACCCCGATCCGGTGATCTTTTTGGAACCCAAGCGGCTTTACAACGGGCCGTTTGACGGGCACCACGACAAGCCGCTGACAACCTGGAAAAAGCACGTCCAAGGCGACGTCCCAGAAGGCGAAGAGATCGTGCCTCTGGGCAAGGCCAAGGTCACCCGCGAGGGCGCGGATGTGACCGTCTTGACCTACGGGACCATGGTTTACGTCGCCGAAGCCGCCGCAATGGAAACTGGCATTGACGCCGAGGTGATCGACCTGCGGACACTCATGCCGTTGGATCTGGATACGATCACCGCCTCGGTGAAGAAAACCGGTCGCTGCGTGATCGTGCATGAAGCCACGCGCACCTGCGGCTTTGGCGCCGAGCTGCTGAGCCTTGTGCAAGAGGAATGCTTCTACCACCTCGAAGCGCCGATTATCCGGGTCACCGGGTGGGACACCCCTTATCCGCATGCTCAGGAATGGCAGTATTTCCCGGGTCCCGCGCGGTTGGGCGAAGCCCTCAACACCGTCATGGAGGACTGAGCCATGGGCGTACATACAATCCGTCTTCCGGACATTGGCGAAGGTATCGCCGAAGCCGAATTGACCGAATGGTTGGTCAAACCCGGCGATATCGTCAGGGAAGACGATGTTCTGGCAGTGGTGATGACCGACAAGGCTGCGGTCGAAGTGCCGTCCTCCGTGGAGGGCAAGGTTCTGGAACTGGGGGGCGAGATCGGCGAGTTGATGGCCGTTGGCGCCACTCTGATCCGCATTGAGGTTGATGGCGAAGGCAACGAAGGCGACGTTCCTGCCGTGGCCGAGGTGACCGAAGTTGAGCCGGAAACTGAGCCAGAGCCAAAGGCCGAGCCAAAGCCCGAACCCGTAAAGGCACCCGAGCGGGCCGCACCTGTCGTGGCACGAGCCCAAGGCACCAAGCCGCTGGCCTCACCTTCGGTGCGCGCCCGTGCCCGTGAAGAAGGGATCGACTTGCGCCAGGTGCCGGGGTCCGGCCCGGCCTCGCGGATCAGCCACAGCGATCTCGACCAGTGGATTGCCTCGGGCGGCATTCAGCAGGGCCAAATCACCCGTGGGGCCAATACCGGCATCGAAGAGGTGCGCGTCATCGGGATGCGTCGCAAGATCGCCGAAAAGATGCAGCTTTCGAAACGCCAAATCCCCCATATCACCATCGTTGAAGAGGTCGAAATCGAGGCGCTCGACGCCTTGCGGGTGGCGCTGAATGACAAGCACAAGGGCGACAGGCCAAAGCTGACCATGCTGCCTTTCCTGATGCGTGCGATTGTCGAGGCGGTGCGTGAACAGCCCGGACTGAACGCGCGTTTCGACGATGAGGCCGGTGTCATCCATCGCCATGGTGGGGTGCATGTGGGCATCGCCACTCAGACACCAAACGGGTTGAACGTGCCGGTGATCCGTCACGCCGAGGCGGGCAGCCTGTGGGACAATGCCGCTGAGTTGACCCGTCTGGCCGAGGCCGCCCGTGACGGCACGATCAAGCGCGAGGAATTGCAGGGTGGCACCATCACCATTACCTCGCTCGGGCCCCTGGGTGCGTTGGCCACCACGCCAATCATCAACCACCCCGAGGTGGCCATTGTCGGCGTCAACAAAATGCAGATCCGCCCGGTTTGGGACGGCCAGCAGTTCCAACCGCGCAAGATGATGAACATCTCGTGCAGCTTTGACCACCGGGTGGTCGATGGCTGGGATGCGGCCGTTTTCGTGCAGAAACTGAAATCCTTGCTGGAAACCCCGGCCATGCTGTTTGTGGAGGGCTGAATGTCGGACCTGAAATGTAAGTTGCTGATCATCGGCTCTGGTCCAGGCGGGTATGTTTGCGCCATTCGTGCGGGGCAGTTGGGCATCGACACGATCGTAGTGGACGAGGCCAAGCCCGGCGGCACCTGTCTGAATGTGGGCTGTATCCCCTCCAAGGCGCTAATCCACGCTGCCGACGAGTTTCACCGGATCACTTCGGTGAATGACGGCCCGCTGGGCATCACCGCCTCAGCCCCGAAAATTGACCTCGCCAAGACTGTTGCTTGGAAGGACGGTATCGTCAAACGGCTGAATACCGGTGTCTCGGGCCTGATGAAAAAGGCAGGCGTCAGGTTCGTTTCGGGCTGCGCCCGGTTTCTGGATGGAAAGACCGTGTTGGTCAGCGATACCGATGGTGAGAGCCGTGAAATCACTGCTGAATACATCGTTATCGCGTCGGGTTCGGCCCCGGTCGAACTCCCCTTCCTGCCATTTGGCGGCGATATCCTGTCTTCGACCGAAGCTCTCGCGCTGGGTGACGTGCCTGAAAGCCTTGCCGTTGTCGGCGGCGGTTATATAGGGCTGGAATTGGGCACGGCCTTTGCCAAACTGGGTACCAAGGTCACGGTGATCGAGGCCGAATCCAGCATCCTGCCCACCTATGACAAAGCGCTGACTGCACCGGTGGCGAAACGTCTGTCGGCTCTGAACGTCACGGTAATGACCGGCACCAAGGCACAAGGCTTTTCCGAAGGTGTTTTGGCCACGGATCAGGGCAATGTTGTCGCCGACAAGGTACTGGTGACCGTCGGCCGCCGTCCGCGCACCCATGGCATCGGAGTTGAGGAGCTGTCGCTAACCATGGACGGACCGTTCATCCAGATCGATGAATCCTGTCAGAGCTCGATGCGGGGCATTTATGCAATCGGGGATGTCACAGGCGAACCCATGCTCGCCCATCGCGCCATGGCGCAGGGCGAAATGGTTGCCGAACATATCGCGGGCCATACCGTCGAGTGGGACAAACGCGCGATCCCGGCAGTTTGCTTCACCGATCCCGAGGTCGTCACCTGTGGCGCACTACCCGGCGAGCTTGACGGCACAAAGGCCAACGATTTTCCGTTGGCAGCCAATGGCCGGGCCATGACATGCGAACGTGAAGACGGATTTGTCCGCGTGGTCTGGCGAGAAAGCGATCATGCTGTTGTCGGCATTCAGGCTGTCGGCGCGCAGATGTCGGAACTCTCGGCGGCCTTTTCGCTCGCCATCGAAATGGGCGCCTGCCTTGAGGACATCGGCGCAACCATCCACGCCCACCCGACACAGTCTGAAGGCTTGCAGGAAGCTTGTCTGAAGGCCTTGGGTCAAGCCCTGCATATCTGAAGTCAGGTTAAAGCTCGATCAGCCCGGCATCGGTCGGGCTGGTCTTTTCTATGGAAACCAAACCAGGTGCTTCTTGACGCGATGCCGGCGCCCTGCAGAGTGAGCTACTTGCGTTTTGTGGACGGCGATAGGATTTGAGGTTCCAACCATTCAGCGCCGTCCTTGCGTAGTTGACGGGGGGCATTGCCAAGTTATCTGACATGGAATGGAATATGCGTGGGACCGCACAATCAGGCCGATATTTCCGCAGCATAACCTTCCCACAACTTGAACGCGTCGGCTCTGGCATGGCGGTAGGAGAGAGTGGAAAGGCGATAGCGGCGGGGACGAAAGATCGTACTGAATTGGTCGTGGGCGGCGAGAAATCGTTGTTCCTGGCGTGGTGACTTGAGCCGACCCATCATCGTTTCCCGCTTTCGCGTCGGCCGGTGTGACCCTTCGATCCGATTATTGAGCCCCTTGTGCGCCCGATGGTCGGCGCCCGGCGCGATGGCCTTGATCGGCTTGGTATAGCTGCGCAGCTTGTCCGTGATCACGACACGCGGTTCGCCATAGGCAGCAACTAGTCGGCTGAAGAAACGCTTAGCGGCTTTGGCATTACGTCGAAGTTGAACACAATGTCGAGTATATCTTCATTGCCATCGATCGCACGCCGCAGCCAATGTTTCACGCCGTTAATCGGGACAACCACTTAGTCCATATGCCATTTGTCGTGCGGCCGGGGCCGGTCGCGTCGGATACAAGCCGCGAACTGAGACCCGAAAGGGTTCACCCAGAGACGAACCGCTTCACGACTGACGAAGACGCCACGCTCCGCCAGGAAGTCCTCGACATCCGCCGTGCTGAGAGCAAACCGATAATATGCCCACACCGCATTGGCGATGACTTCGCGAGGAAAACGGAAGCCCTTCAGCCCCGGCAATGAGGTCGGTATGGTCATGGCACCGCGCTATCCGAGAAGGACAACGCGATCAACTTGGCAATGCCAATCTAACTACCGGCATTCAATCAAGGTTGAAAGCCAGCGGCCCAATCCTCGCCCCACGCATCTTTCCAGAGCCACGGTTTGTCGGAGTTAGATTGCGGTGCGCCACCCCGCCAGAGGTCGTAGCGGGGGTCGGAATACTGGGCGAAAAACGCCTCAATCCGCCCCGTCAGTTCTCTTGAGGTCGCTGCATGTTCCGGCCGGTCGATCAGGTTGTGTTTCTCCAGTGGGTCGTTTCTGAGATCATAAAGCTCGTCCGGATAGGGTGGCTTCGGTGCATTCTGGAAGCGGCGTTTGTAAAGCCACTCTTGGGTGCGGATGGCACGAGTTTCTTCCTGCTCCATGAACACTTCGTCCGGTTTGGCAAAGACTCCAGTGCCAAGGGCACTTGCAAAACTGACCGCTGGGGAGTCGGCGTTGTGCCCATCCGGGGCGATCCCGGCAAGCTCCAGCAGCGTCGGGAACAGATCAATCTGGCTGACGTGGGTGGCAGTTCTTGTGTTCAGCATTCTGTCGCCGTGGCGAAATATCAATGGAATCGAGAAGGTTTGGCGATGGGTGTTTGACGGCAGCGTGGCCTGAGAATGCCCCCAAATGCCGTGATGGCCCAGCGAAAACCCATGATCGGTCGTGTAGACGATCAGAGTGTCGTCATAGAGGTTTAGGCGTTGCAGTGCAGCAAGAACACGACCGACACCGTCGTCCACCATGCTCATCTCGGAAAAATAGTTTCTGAGCGTGTCCAGATCGTTCGGAATGCGCAGTTCCGAGCTGTGATCCACCCCGCCGACGCTGTCGGATGCCTTTCGCAGAAATCGGGCGATTGCATTTTCGTGCAGCCCTTCGCGGGGGACGGAGTGCATGTCGACACTGTCATAGAAATCCCTGAACCGGTTTTTCGCTCGCCCCTTCAGCGCAGGCCAATGGCCATAAGGCGCATTGTAGGGAACGAAGGCAAAGAACGGCGCGTCGCTGGACTGGCTGTCGAGATATTCGATGGTCTTGTCGGTGTAATAATCGACGCTGTGGCCCGCATAATGTTTGCGTTCGCCATTCTCGATATAGTCGCCGTTCCAGAAATCGGTCACATGGCCATGCGGATCGGTGATCCAGTGTTGAAACCCGTTCTGCGGCGCATCGGGTGCCCCCATGTGGTATTTACCGATCAGGGCGGTGTTATAGCCATGCGCGGCCAAAATCGCGGGCAGTGTCTTGAACTCGGCAATCGCATTCCAGCCCTTGGGCCAGAGGTGGCGCAGGCGGTCGTCGATCCAAGTGTGGATACCATGCTGGGACGGCATCAACCCCGTCATGACTGAGGCGCGGCAAGGCGAACACATCCCGTTGACGCAAAATGCGTTTTCAAATGTGAATCCCTCGGCTGCGAGGGCATCAATATGCGGCGTGCTGATCTCAGAGTTTCCATAACAGCCCAGCAGCTCTGCTGGCTGGTTGTCTGTCATGAAGAAGAGAATATTGGGGCGTTTTGACATCGAAGAAGTCTATCGTGTGTCAAGACAGTATGTAAGGGCCGTCCTGGCGATTTGAATGGGTTTTGTTGCGAAGTTTCCGACTGAACGAAGAGATCCCGCAGGACCGACGGGTTAAGCAGCCAGTTCCGCAAATTGACGAAACGGGCAGGGTCAGGGCGTGAATTGACCTTTACGGATCATGTTCGCGACTTCGATACTATCCAAAGTTGCTGCTGCAGAAGCAAAGGCTTTGAACCCCAGTATCGGTCGAGTGCGCCGCTTGATAAATCGGTGGTCCTGCTCGACGATGTTGTTCAAGTATTTCCGCTTCACAATCTTCCCCGGCAGTCTATTTGCCTCCAACATCCTGGCGCGGAACGTGGTGGCGGCTGGTTTGTTTCGACGTCGTGAAGGCATGAAATTAAGGGTCTTGCCGTGTTTGTCGACAGCTCGATAGAGGTAAACCCGCGCGCCTTTAACTTTGATGTAAGTTTCGTCCATTCTCCACGAACGATCACATGGCCCTTTGCGGCGACGTGCTGCCTCAGCGATTGCACCAGAATACCGTATTACCCATCGGTTTAGCGTGGTGTGGTCCACTGAAACACCGCGCTCGGTCATGATTTCTTCCATAATCCGGTATGACACACCGTATCGGACATAGAAAAACACCGCGAACAGGATCACATCCTTCGGATATTGCGCGCCTTTGAAGGAGATCATCAACTAACTTTCGACTGATCATACCGAAAGCCATTCGCCCGCAGCATCTGATCTCGTCAACAGCCAAAAGTTTGCAACAGATCCCCAGTTCGACCCCGACTATCTGGCAATGAACCCGGCCGCGGTGGTGCCAACACTGGTCCATAACGGCAGGCCGGTGATCGAGTCGACGGTGATCATGGAATATCTTGAGGATGTCTTCCCCGAGAAACCCCTGCGCCCGGCTGATCCCTGGCACTCAGCCACCGCGCGGCGGCTGATGATGAAGCTCGACGCCGGCGACACCTCGATTCATTTCGCGGCCTCGGTTCTGACATATGCCATTGCCTATCGACATCACCTGATCGAAGAGGCAGGCGGCATGGATCACGACAAGCTGGTCGCCGTGATCGACCGAAACATGAACCCCAAAAGTCGCCGCTGGCTGGAGGACGTGGTTTTCAACGGCATCCAATCCGAGGTGTTCCACCGTTCGATCATGGCCTTTGACGATGTTTTGGAAGAATTCGAGACGCTGCTGGGTCAGACCAAATGGCTGACCGGCAACAGCTATTCGATCTCGGATACGTCGTTTACCTCTTACATGATCCGGCTTGATCTATTGCAGACCGGGTTCTTGTGGCGGGATCGGCCCAGAGTCACCGATTGGTATGCGCGGCTGCGGTCACGTCCCAGCGCGGCGACGGTCACGGACACCTATTACCCCGAGAACGTCAAGACCCTGACCACCAGGGGCGCCGAGCAGGCCGAGGAGGTGGAGTCCATCGTTGTCAGAAAACGGGCAGCTCGGGCCTAATGGCTATCGGCTTAGTAACACCGGCAGGGATCTGTTGCGAAGTTTCTTCCTGGCCGAAGAGGTCACGCCGGACTAGGTCATGATGACAAAGGGGTCGAGTGCGGCTGAGTGCGTTGTCACGTTAACCGTCGTTCGGTTGCCGATGATGTTATTTGGACGTAGATGACATCGATGAATTCATCATCCATCAGCTACAAGCGTCACCGATTTCCCCCTCAGATCATTACCCACGCGGTGTGGCTTTACGTTCGCTTCAATCTGAGCCTGCGGGAAGTTGAAGAGATGCTGCTGCAGCGCGGAATCGATGCCTCTTACCAAGACTGTCCGGCGTTGGGTCATCAAGTTTGGACCGCGGATCGCTCGAAATTTGCGGCGGAGACAGGGCCGACCAGGCGACGTCTGGCACCTCGATGAGGTTGTCGTCTGTATCTCCGGTCGCAAGTATTGGCTTTGGCGCGCAGTCGATCAGCATGGCGTTGTGCTGGACGAAATCCTCCAACCGAAACGGGACAAATGGGCGGCAAAACGGCTGTTGCGCCGCCTAACAAAGCGTCTTGGTTTCATTCCCAAGCGGATCACCACGGACAAACTGCGCTCATATGGCGCCGCTAATCGAGAGGTCGCGCCGGGGTTGGATCATTGGTCGCACACGGGCTTGAACAATCGAGCCGAGAACAGCCACCCCCCCCATTCCCAAAGCGGGAACGGACGATGCAGGGCCATCGGTTTCCAGGAGCGTTACAATGGTTCGTAGGCCACCCATTCAGCCATTCGGAATTGCTTCTGTGTTCCCGCGCGTCGTCGTTCAGCTTTAACAATCTGATATCACCGCCTCGAGGCCTTTGACGCCTGGAACGCCGCCACTCAAGCCGCATGAAATCCGAAAACCAGGATCTCTTTGTGGATCGAAAGTTAACGTGACAACACCGTAATCTGGCTGCAGGAGGAGGGTCCTACCGTGCGCCATTGAAGGAGATCATGAGTAGCCTCTCAACCGATTACCAATGCAGGCCTTTCACTCGTTAAGCTCGCGAGCGTCAGTGCTCAAATCTTTGCAACAGGTTTTTTGCCCTAGTATTTCGGGCAGTACGGCTCCTGCCGCGCCAGACGGCGGCCTGGTTCCAGCAACCGCTGATAAGGTTGTGGCGACATCTACAGTATGAACTTGCCGAGATATTTTTTGTGGGTTCACCCCTTGGCCCGCAAACATGATCGGTACAAATGTGTCGTAGCGCCAAGGAGAACCATGGGTGACAGTGACTGACAATCCATCCATATCGTTGATGAACCACTCTGGCTGGAAGACCACGTAAATGTCTCCGGATCGGTCCGGGTGATAGTTGTTCAGGACTGCCCGCATAAGAGCATTGTCGGGCAATGAACCCTCGCGAAGTCGCGAACTGGGCACCGCATAGGCAACTCCCTCAAAGGCGACAAGTTCTTCAGAGATTGCCGTTTCCAATGCGACCCTGTCGATGTTCCGGTTGTTGAGAATAGTGTCGGACAGCGTCAGATACGGGTGATCGTAGCCCGCGAACAGGGGACCCGTCAGGCCAAAGCGCTTCCTGATCCGGTCAACAGCAGGGGTTGTCTCCCAATCACCGGGAGTAACATAGCCTCCGGGCAAGCCGATAGATTCCAAATACCCTGGTGCCTCAGGCGCACCGTGGTCCGAGGAAAGCACGATCAGTGTGTTTTCCAATCCAATCTCTGCGTCGACAAAAGCAAACAGATCGGCCAGCGTACGGTCGAGGTGAAGCAAATTGTCTTCGGCCTCAAGGCTCGATGGGCCAAACAGATGGCCGACGTAATCTGTTACGGAGAAGCTGACGGCCAGATAGTCGGTGACTTTGTCATCGCCCAACCCTTCCGCGCTAATTAGGGTCTTTGCGAAGTCCGCCGTTATCTGGTCTCCAAACGGGCTGAATGTCAGGAGTGTTGTGAAATACTTGCCATCGACCGAACCCAACCGGTGAGGAAATGTACGCCCGAACCCCGCGAAGTCCGGCTCCCACTCCTGATCGTCACGATCCGCAAACAGATAAGTGTCTATTGGGTTGAGAAGCGTCCAGGATTGCCCACTGAAGCTCTTCGGCAAGCCTTTGGCATTCCAGGCATCAACCCATTCTGGATAGGCGTCAAAATAATAGCTGCTCGTAACGAACTGGCCGGCAGATTTTGAGAACCAGAATGCCTTTCCCGCATGCCCCGCCATAGCCACGGCACCGCGATCCTTGATAGAAACACCGAATACCTTGGCTGCGCCTGCGGTTGTGACAGCCAGTTCGTCTCCAAAGGTAGAAGTCAGGATTGCGCGGGGTGAGCGACCATCGGTGTTTGCCGCGCGTTGAGTTGGGTCGATCTCAGTATCGTCATCTACGTCCGCGCCGCTGGTGAGAATTGAATAATCAGGGTCTTCAATATTGTATACTGTTCGTCCTTGATCCCGATCGTACCAAAGATTGCCGACCATACCGTGAGCCGCAGGGTTCGCGCCTGTTGCGAGCGTGGTGTGGCCGACGATGGTTTCGGTGTTGGCGTGGGTGTGATGAGCGTTGGTGTAGTGAATCCCTTCGTCCATGAGATAACGGAACCCACCTTCCCCGAACTCGTCATAATGCCGAGCGGGCATGTCTCCGCGAAGTTGGTCCACTGTAATTTGCAGTATCAAACGAGGTTTGTCCTGAGCGTGCAAGGCAAAGGGAGCCACACAAAGAGCGAACAGAAACAGCTTTCCGGTTTTGGTCAAAATCGCCACGGGAGCTCCAGTATAATGAATGGCTGAAACCGCGATAATGCAACGCCAATCCTGATCAAACAAGCTTGTAAACGAGCGCCCTCAGGCCGATTTCCCAAGGCGATTATTCCGAAAACTCTCGATTGATTTAGGCCCACTATGATAGTCAAGAAAACTGTTGAAATGGGCGTAGCACAGTTACGATTTGGCCCTTTCGGATCATGTTGACCAATTCGATACGTAAAGAACGTTGTTTCTGCAACTTTGTACCGGCGTTTGGACAGCCAAAAAACAAGAGTCTTTTCGTGTTTTTCGATCGAGCGACAAAGATAGACCCAATTGGTTTTGCCTCTGGCTTGTTTTTTTCCGACAGAAAACCCTGGCTCACGTCAGTGCCAGGTTTCAAGGGGGGCAGCTCAACAGTGGAACAGATCAACCACAAAAAAGAGTGTTCTCTGACATCGGTCCTGACTGCCAAAAGCTCGACCTTAAAAGATGACGTTCAGGCATTCTCACGAAGTATTTCAAAAGAATAATCCGCTCTATAGAGTAACGTGGAATCTTTGCACTTAAGGAGGTTTCTTCTTGATGAAACTTAAAAATCTCTTAGCGGTGGCGGCCCTCATTTTGTCGCCTGCAATGACATTGGCGCAGAGTCCTGACCGCCCCAACATCCTTGTCATTTGGGGCGACGATGTCGGAATGTGGAACATCTCTGCCTATCACCGCGGAATGATGTGCTGTGACACGCCAAACATCGATCGCATCGCGGAAGATGGTCTTCTTTTTATGGATCACTATGCCCATGCCTCCTGTACGGCGGGACGCGCAGCGTTCATTACCGGGCAGTAACCAATCCGGACAGGCCTATCGACCGTCGGCTTGCCGGGCGCGGAACAAGGCCTTCAGCCAGAAGACCCGACCCTGGCTAAAATGCTCAAGCCATTAGGATATCGGACTGGTCAGTTTGGCAAGAACCACCTTGGCGACCGGGACGAGCACCTTCCGACAGCGCATGGTTTCGACGAGTTCTTCGGCATTCTGTATCACCTAAATGCCGGTGAATATGTAGAGCAGGCTGACTATCCTACGGAGTTTTTTGAAACGTCACCATTCGCACAGCGCGGTGTCATCCATTCCCTCTCAGCCGAAGACGGAGGCGAACAGAAGATCGAGGATCTTGGCGATTTTGGAACAGAGCGCCAACGCACTCTGGATCAAGAAGTGCTTGACGAAAGCACGCGTTTCATTCGCGACGCGGTAGAGGCGGGAGAGCCGTTTTTCGTTTGGCACAACACCACGCGGATGCACTATCGCACCAACCTGAGCGATGAATACGACGGCATTACGGGCACCGGCAACGTTTATGCAGACGGCATGGTAGAACTTGACGACGACGTCGGAGCGCTGCTTGAATTACTTGATGAGTTGGGTGTGGCGGACAATACGGTCGTGATGTTCTCAACAGACTATGGTGCCGCTTCGAACTCCTGGCCGGATGGTGGCAATCATCCGTTCAGAGCCGACAAGGGTGTTGGGGGCTATGAGGGCGGCTTCAAAGTTCCCGCGATGATCAAGTGGCCCGGCGTGGTGGAACCGGGAACTACGACGGGTGAACTCGTCACGATGGAGGATTGGGTTCCCACGATCATGTCGCTTCTCGGCCAACCGAGCCTCGCAGAAGATCTGCTCGACGGGGCTGAGATCAATGGCGTCGAGTATCGTGTTCATATTGACGGAGTCGACCAGACGCCTGTGCTAACTGGTGAAGGTCCATCCAGCCGAATGTTCTTCCCGTTTTTCTCGGAGACGACCTTCCATGGTCTGCGATTTGGAGAGTGGAAGTTTCTCTTCACCGAACAGGACAAGTGGTTCAATGGAATCCAGAACCAGTTGGTGACGCCCCTGATCACCCGCCTCGATCTCGATCCTTTTGAGCGGTTTCACGAAACGCGTGGATTTGACGAGTGGCAGGAAAACCGCTCATGGGCGCTGGGTCCGGCTGCAGCAGTTGCTCTGGAATTCTTTGCTTCATTCAAGGAGTATCCACCTCGGCAGGCAAGCTTCGATCTGGACGTCCAAGGCATAATGGATGCCATGATGGACCCGAACGCTCGCTAGCAGGTCAAGAGCACAGACCGTTTCCGTCCGCCGGGATGAGCCCACGTTGGATAGCTCAAGACTTGCCAGCGTCGCCCGGCTGATCGCTTATGCCTTCACGGTGGGTTGCCAAGGGGCGCTGCAGTATTTCTGAGGCAGCGCCCCTGAAACAGTGGTTGGATTGCGTTTTGAACGTCACACCTGCCCGATCCAACCGCCATAGTTGGACCAAGAGAAAGGCGTTCAACGCCTAATAACTTCGACCTTTGCGGTATTAACTGACGCACCGGTCCCGATCGAACTTTCCAATTTTCACCATCGAATGTCTTACCTCATTGGCCAATCGACTACGCGCTGCAGAAAATGTCTGCAAAGGGCCCTTTGCGACGCGAACAATAAACTATCGTTCCAGGTCTGGCTGGAATTCCGCTGAAAGAAAGCAAGGCATCTTGTATCTTTCTGATTTCGAAGTGTAACTTGTCGCAAAGGCGTTTGGCGGTCCATTTCTGACCGAACCGGGTGCGCCTGTTAAATTACACACATTTATCGGGAGATACCATGCAACGGTTAGGTCTACTCTGTTCTCTTACAATAACTGCCGGAGCCGCGCCGTTGGCGGCTCAGGAACAGACCATCATTCCGATACCGGAAGCAAGCGCCACCTATTCGCCTTATCTTGAGCAGGATTTCCCCAATCAGGTCCTTTTCGGGGACACTCACCTGCATACGGCCTATTCGGCGGATGCGGGGTTGGCATTGGCCACGCTGAGCCCCGACGATGCATATCGGTTTGCCAAAGGCGAGATGGTGGTTTCATCGCTGGGCGTGCCGGGACGCCTGAAACGGCCGCTCGACTGGCTGGTGGTGGCGGATCACGCTGAAAACCTCGGCCTTCCTGTGGCCATGACATCGGGCGATCCAGTCATGCAAGCCAATGAATGGGGCCGCGAAATCAGCAAGGTATTCGCGCCCGGCACCATGGATGGCGTGCGCGAAGCCTATGGCATGTGGTTTGGAAACGTGAACAACCCCGGTGCCACCGATCCCATGGCCGGGACCGGCCTGATGGAGACCTACTGGCAGAAGACCACCGAAGCCGCCGAGCGTCACAACAATCCCGGCGCGTTCACCGCGTTCATCGGCTATGAATGGACCTCGGCACCAGATGGCAGCAACCTGCATCGCAACGTGATTTTCCGGGATGGCAGCGACAAGGCAAATCAGATCGTTCCGCTGTCGGCTTATGACACCGAGAACCCCGAAGATCTGTGGGATTGGTTGCAGGCCTACGAAGACAAGACTGGCGGGCAGGTTCTGGCACTGGCCCATAACGGCAATCTTTCGAACGGCCTTATGTTCGATGATGTCAGAGCGTCGGGTGAGCCGCTCTCTTCGGATTATGCCACACGCCGTCAGCGTTGGGAGCCAATTTACGAGGTTACCCAGATGAAGGGTGATGGCGAGGCGCACCCGCTTTTGTCGCCCGAAGATGAGTTCGCGGATTTCGAAACCTGGGACAAAGGGAGTTTTGGCACACAGCTCAAGACCCCTGACATGTTGCCCCGCGAATATGCTCGTGAGGCCTATAAACGCGGCCTTGCTTATGAGCAGGAACTGGGCGTGAACCCGTTCAAGTTCGGTATGGTTGGATCAACCGACAGTCACACGGGCCTGTCGACCGCCGCTGAGGATAATTTCTTTGGCAAAGTTACCGTTCTGGAACCCACCGACAATCCGATCCGTATGGAAGAGGCCGTCACCGGTGCGTTGACGCCAGATGATCCGTCGGATGATATCACCGCTGCTTACACTTCTGCCGCGGGACTTGCAGCCGTCTGGGCCCGCGAGAATACCCGTGAGGCGATCTGGGATGCGATGAAGCGCCGCGAGGTCTATGCAACTACCGGAACCCGCCTGCGTGTTCGCGTGTTTGGCGGTTACGGTTTTGCTGAAGATGACCTTGCCCGCCCGGACTTTGCCGCGCATGGCTACGCCAACGGAGTGCCGATGGGTGGCGATCTGGGCGCCTCGCAGGACGGCACAGCACCAACATTGGTGATTCAGGCGCTGCGCGATCCTGAAGGGGCCAATCTGGACCGGGTGCAGGTGATCAAGGGCTGGCTCGATCAGGATGGAGAAGTTCACGAAGCCATCTATGACGTCGCCTGTTCCGACAATCGCGGTACGGCTGCCAACCACCGTTGCGACGCGCCGGTCGGAAACACGGTCGATGTGGAAAATGCCAGCTACACCAATACGATTGGTGAACCGATCCTGACGGCTCATTGGCAGGATCCCGAGTTCGATCCCGCGCAAAGCGCATTTTATTATGTACGCGTGATCGAGGTTCCAACGCCGCGCTGGACCACCTATGATGCCAAGCTGTTTGACGCCGAAGTGCCTGGGGACGTGCCCTCTACCGTTCAGGATCGTGCCTATACCTCTCCGATTTGGTATACGCCAAGTTAAGCCAGACCGGGTTCGGCTCGTCCGGCCCCTCTTGGATTTGTCAGGAACAACTGATCGAATGATGGAGTGTACATGACCTTTTACAGGGAACCTCTGTTCCATTTTGCGCTTGTGGGCATCGCCGTTTTTGGATGGTTCAACTATCTGAACCCCACGGACAATGTGCAGGAGCGCGAAGACCAGATTGTCATCGACGATCAGGACATCGAGCGGTTAATCGGGCAGTTCCAGACAACCTGGCAACGGCCACCCACAGCTGCAGAATTAGCAAATCTGCAAGACAATCTGCTGCGTGAAGAGGTTCTGGTGCGTGAAGCCCGCGCACTGGGGCTGGATCGCGGTGACAGTATTGTGCGCAAACGCCTGGCCCAGAAGATGGACTTCCTGACGACCTCAGTGGCGCAGGCCATCGAACCGGAGGAACCGGTGCTGCTTGATCATCTGACCGAAAACCCGGACAGGTTCATGCCGCAGGGCAAGCTTGCTTTCCGTCAGGTCGGGCTTGATGCCGACAGCGACCCCGCCGGTATAGAAGCTGCTGTGCAAGCGTTAAACGATGGCGCGGATCCCTCCACATTCAGGTCGATCAGCCTGCTGCCGGACGCGCTGCCCCTGACGACGGCGGGGCAGATCGATGGTACGTTTGGGCGTGGTTTCTTTGAGGGACTGAACAAGCTGCCCCTGAATCGCTGGGTAGGGCCGGTCAGATCCGGGTACGGGCTGCACCTGGTCTATTTGGAGGACCGGCAGGAGGCCGCTCTGCCTTCGCTGGAGACCATCCATGACGATGTGTTGTTCGACTGGCGGCGTGATCTGATGTCTGAACTGTCTCGGGCCCAGTTCGAACAGCTGAAATCGAAATACGAGATTACGGCACCCACGCCCGATCAACTGGCTGAAAGAGTTTCGCAGTGATGCTGCGCCGTCTTTTGTTTGTAACGCTGCTGGTATGCCTGCCAGGTGTAGCGGCGCTGGGACATGCGCTTGAGCCCGGGTATCTGGATGTCCGGCAACTGACGACGGACAGTTGGCAGGTTTTCTGGCGCAAGCCGGATGTGACCGGCGCGCCAATGAAAATCGACGTGACCTTGCCGGAAAACTGCACGCCCGAAATTGGGCCAGCACCAAATTTCGACGGCGCGGCCTGGATATCGGCCTGGGTGTCCGACTGTCCCGGTGGTTTGGTGGGGGGCAATATCTCGATCTCTGGCCTGTCCGCGCAGCAGACGGATGTTTTGTTGCGGCTGCAGCCATTGGACAGCGCTCCTGTCACGGTGCGCCTTACTCCGGATCAGACCAGCTATATCGTTCCTGCGAAACCATCGACGCTGGGCGTGTTCGGCAGTTATGCGGCCCTTGGCTTTGATCACATCCTGGAAGGCTGGGATCATCTGCTGTTCGTCTTCGCCTTGCTGATGCTGATCCGTAACGTTTGGCGTCTGGTTGGTGCGATCACCGCGTTCACTATTGCCCATTCTATTACGCTGGCGCTGGCCACGTTGGGCCATATCTCGGTCCCCGGCCCGCCGGTCGAGGCAGTGATCGCGCTGTCGATTATCTTCATGGCGGTCGAAATCCTCAAATCCCGGAGCAGAAAGGACCGTTTGTCCGAGCGTGCGCCCTGGCTGATCTCGTTCGCCTTCGGGCTGTTGCACGGGCTTGGCTTTGCGGGCGCCCTGCGTGACATCGGCCTGCCCGAGCAGGACATTGTCACCGCGCTTCTGGCCTTCAACGTCGGTGTTGAGGCCGGGCAGCTTGCCTTTGTGAGTGTCGTTCTGATCGTGGCGGCGCTGATACGTAAGGCGCTGCCTGTTGCCGCGCAGAGCTGGCAGAGGCGGGACAGTCTGGCCAATTTGGCGTTGGGTTATGTGGTCGGGTCCGTGGCGACCTTCTGGTTTGTCGAGCGGGTGTTGTCGTTCTGATTTGCGGAGCGTAGGAGGGACTTGTTTCGCATTGGGCTTCGGCGCAGAATTCCTGCTGCACAAAGTTGAATATTTGTACAAATCCTGCGGCCATGCGACGGAATTTCGGCCACCGCAAGCAGGGCAGGTACCTCGGGAGAAAACAAATGGGTCGGTTTCAGAACGCAGTAACAGTGTTTTTTGCGATATCGATGACTGCCACTGCCATGGCGCAGGATACTCCGCCGCCATCGGGTGCAGCAATTGAGTATTCGCCGTATCCTGGGCAGGATTTTCCTAACAACGTTTATTTCGGCGATACACATCTGCACACAACCTACTCTGCCGATGCCGGGCTAGTCGGGGCGACGCTGGGACCAGATGACGCCTATCGGTTCGCACGTGGGGAAGTTGTCGTTTCAAGCTCCGGCGTTCCGGCGCGACTGGAGCGCCCGTTGGACTTTCTGGTGGTTACGGACCACGCAGAAAATCTGGGCCTGCCGCCAGCGATTGCCGAAGGTAATGAGGACCTGCTGGCCAATGACTGGGGCAGAAAAATCTATGACTTATCGAAAATTGGCACGTTCGAGAGCCAGTTGGAAGCGTATGAAGAGTGGCAGAAGGCGTTGAATGCGCTCGACGATCCGCTGCGCGAGGAGACAGCCCTTGCTAAAACCATGTGGGGACGGATCACAGAATCTGCCGAGCGTTTCTATACACCGGGCCTGTTCACCGCGCTGATCGGCTTTGAATGGACGTTGCAGGCCGACGGCAACAATTTGCACCGAAACATCATTTTCCGGGATGGCAAGAGCGAGGCCGATCAGATCGTGCCCATTTCGCAATACGACACGCAGGACCCCGAGGAACTGTGGGCCTGGATGGGCGATTACGAGGCGATGACAGGCGGTAAGGTGCTGGCGATTCCGCATAACGGCAACCTGTCCAACGGGCTGATGTTCGACGATGTGACGCTGAGCACGAAAACCCCTATCGATCAGGGCTTTGCCGAACGCCGCATGCGTTGGGAGCCGCTGTATGAAGTCACACAGATGAAAGGTGACGGTGAAACACATCCCCTGCTGTCCCCCGAGGACGAGTTTGCGGACTTCGAAACATGGGACAAAGGCAGTTTCGGGGCGCAACCCAAGACGCCGGACATGTTGCCGCGGGAATATGCCCGCGAAGCATTGAAGCGTGGTCTGAGCTACGAGGCAGAACTGGGGGCGAACCCGTTCAAGTTCGGCATGATCGGTTCTTCCGACGCCCATACCGGCCTGGCCACGGTCGAAGAGGACAATTACTTTGGCAAGGTCTCGATGCTGGAACCCACCGCAGACCCCATCCGTTTTGACGAGGTCGTAGCGGGCCGTCCGGGGCCAGAGGAAACCAAGCAATATGCGCGCCAGATTTCTGCCTCGGGCCTAGCGGCCGTCTGGGCGCGCGAGAACACCCGGGAAGCCATCTGGGACGCTATGGCCCGCAAGGAAGTTTTTGCCACAACCGGCACCCGCATCCGGGTCCGCGTCTTTGGTGGCTACGATTTCACCGCAGCAGATCTGGACCGCGCCGATTTCGCCAGACATGGTTACGAGACCGGCGTGCCCATGGGCGGCGATCTCAAGGCATCCGACACGGCCCCAACCTTTCTGATCCGGGCGCTGCGCGACCCTGATGGTGCCAATCTGGACCGGGTACAGATCGTCAAGGGCTGGGCTGACGCGGCAGGCGAAACGCATGAGCGGATCTACGACGTTGCTGTCTCGGGCGAGCGCGAGATTGACGCCAATGGGCGGGCTACTACACCAGTAGGCAACACGGTCAATATAGAAGAGGCGACCTATTCCAACAGTATCGGTGCCGGGTTTCTTGACGGGTTCTGGACTGACCCCGATTTTGAACCCGCACAGCGGGCATTCTACTATGTCCGGGTCATCGAAATCCCGACCCCGCGCTGGACAACCTATGATGCCAGGTTCTTTGGCACCGACCTGCCGGAAGGTCTTCCTGCCAGTATCCAGGAACGGGCCTACACCTCGCCGATCTGGTACACACCTGGATAAGGCTTTTCGCGACAAAGCCCGCGGGCTCTAATTTCCCACGCGAAAGTGGGAGTTTCGGGTATTGAGTTGGAAGCGGATCGGGATTAACCCTCCCGGATTGCGTTTGAAAGAAGAAGAAAAGGCCAGATCATGGCAAGACAAGAAACCCGGGGTTTTGCATTGTTACTGAAGGCGGCGGTTCTGGCGGTGGGCTGCACCTCTGCGGTGTTGGCCGAACAATCGCTGGAAAGCGAGGCGAGCGATCCCACGGCGTCTCTGATGGCATTTCTGGTGCAGGATTTCTATTCCCCGAGTCTGCACAACAGTTCCGGGTCGCAGAACGTAACGCAATTCCGTGCCGCCATTCCCTATCAGCTTGGCGGAACCAACAACATCGCCCGACTGACCGTACCTTATGTGACCCAAAATGCTGCCGGGGATTCAGGTCTCAGCGATTCCACATTGTTCAACCTGACCACCTTCGACCGTGACTGGGGCCGCTACGGTGTCGGGCTTGTTGCCCTGCTGCCAACGGGTGCTGATGGGTTAAGTGCCGAGAAATGGGGGCTGGGACCTGCGGTTGGTTTTGTTGCCCAACCCGATTGGGGCCTGGTCGGCGCATTCAACCAGAACATTTTTACCATCGCTGGCGATGACTCGCGACCGGACGTGAATATCTCTACCCTTCAACCGATCCTGGATGTTTCGCTGGGAAACAGCTGGTCGGTGGGCGCGTCCGACATGACCTTTACTTATGATTGGGACCGCGGCGAATTCGTCACTTTGCCAGTTGGCGTGAAGCTGTCGAAACTGACCAGTATCGGTGGTCGACCGGTGCAATGGCAGTTGAGCTATGAGCGTAATTTCTATGACACCGGAACAGGCCCCAAAGACACGATCGGTCTGATCGCAAAGTTGCTGGTTCCGAAATAACCGCACTTCCTTTTTGCGACTTCTCAGCAGACTACTGCATTCTCCGCGTTTGTACCTATTTTGCGTATACGGTCAGAATCACTTCGGTCTCGCAACAACCCTGCAATTGGACGTCTCGCCAAATTTCTCGTTTAGTTGTTATAGGTTCAGTCGTCGCTGTTGCCCTCTAACGGCATAGGTTTGCCGCTATGGCTCAACCTCTTTACATGTCTCCTACGCGATTAGCCCACCTTAATGAGACGGTGGGCTGACGGGTTTTGCCGGGCTCAGAAGCGGATTTCGAATCCAATTTGGCCAGCGAAGCCATAGTCGTCAGAACTGCTGCCGAGCCCGGTTTCGCCTGACACTTCACCGTACATCGTGGTGTTCGCTGTGATCGCCATATGGCCACCAACGGTCAATGCGGCTGTGTTCTTGTCTCGCTTGGTCAGGATGGTGTCCTGGCCAAATGTCACGCCGGTTCGATTGTCGAACGCATGATAGTAATCAACCTGTCCAAAGACGATGCCAGTGGATACGAACGCATGTTCTACCCGCAAACCAAGACGTGCGGTCAGCGTGTCACCGTCGGCCAATGAGCCGGTCAGGCCCCCACCCGCAACGCCGACGACATCGTCTGTATCAAGGCTACTGTACATCAGTTGCGCCTGCGGGATCAGGCTCAACCCGTTTTCCAGCGCGAACGGCTTGCCAACCTCGACGGACAGGCCATACCCGTTGCCGTCAGTGTCGACTTCTGCACCACCATTGGGACGGGTTGTACCGTTGAAGTAGGCATAACGCAGCTGCCCGTCGAGATAGAGTAGGCTGTCGGCCAGCCACAACGTGCTTAGCGTCACGTCATAGGCATCAGTATCGACCTTGGCTTCCGCCAGCGAGGTACGCACCGTCGTAGACAGGTTTGATGCGCCAAATTCCAGACCGCCAACCAGCTGCCCGCCTGCGATCTCGGCCATGGGCAGACTGGCTCCGACCCGCAGGCCGCCGCTGGTTGTATCGACGTCCCGGTCATCGACGGCGTAGCTGTCACGCCCACCTTCGACTTCCATCCAGATCACCGGCTGTTTCGTGGTGGTGAGGTCGTAGAGCGCCCGGCTGACGGTGTTAACCTGTGTTGAACCCCCACGCGAGCTTCCGGTCACTCGTTGCAGCGTTCCGCCCAGAGACAACCGGTCGCTGAACTGCTGGACGCTGGCGGCCAAAAAAGAACCGCCCGGGTTGTCGTTCAGCCCACCGGAATTGTCGAAGGGTGACAGGACAAATTCGCCCGTGGCCGCATCATATTCCAGAAGGTAGGTAACATCGCCGTCACTGATTGCCTGCTGACCCTCAGTGGTGACGAAATCGGCGTTTACAAGCTGGAAGTCACTTTCGGTGCTTGCGCCGGAGACAGTGGCCAGTGTGAACTCCTGCAAGACCCCATTGCCACTGCCGGATTTCTCCACCTCCAGGCCCTGGCTTGCACCCGCACTGTCGCCAGTCACAAAGATCTCGTCATTTGTCCCGGCCGTCAGATCAACGTCAAGCTCGATAGTTCCGCTGCCCGACAGGTTGCCGCCAATGGTCAGCCGGTCACCGCTTTGCCCATCGGCCAGAGAAAGCAGGCCGTGGTTGAGGACATTGCCGTTGATATCAACGGCACCCAGGCCGTTAAATCCGGCGAGGAAGCTGCCGGTTGTACTGATTTGCAATTGACCGCCAAAGGAGAAGTCCGTGTTTTCGGCCGTAACACTGGCGTCATTGCGGATGCTCAGCACGTCGAAACCCGCTGCCGCGCTGTTAAGGGTCAGGTCGCTGCCATTGTCAGCAACTAGGGTTTCCCAGTTGGTAAAGAGGGTGTTGTCGAACGTACCGGTGAAACCTGAGAGGGTCAGTTCGTCCTCGGCGCCGTCACCACCATCGAACAGCGTTGCGGCGCTGATATCGGCTCCACCGTTGACCGTAAGCGCATCCTTGCCATCATCCAGGCGCACTGCGCCTGCTACAGCTGAACCCGCCGTCAGTGTCACCTGACTATCGCCCTCATTGTTGCTGATGGCTTCGCCGGATCTGGCGGAAACTGACGCGCCGCTCTGTAATTCAATCACGGTCAGCTGACCAGCATTCGTCTGAGTGGAAATTGCGGACCCAGAGCCACCGACAAGATTGCCTGACGCAGTAACTGTCAGCGTTCCGTTGCCGTAGTTTTGCGCGAATATCGCAGCGCTGTCACCCGTGACGGTGCCGGTTGTTGTGATCGAAAGGTCAGTGCCGTAGTTACTGGCGCGAATGCCTTCCGAGCTTCCGCCCGAGACATCCGCGGCTGAAATCGTCAGCGCACCGCTGCCATTGTTGCGCGCATCTATTCCGTTCTGGCCACCATTCACCGTGCCGGTCGCGGCGATCGACAGGTCGACGCCAGAGTTGGCGGCATAAATCCCATCGCTTGAGTTTCCGGTGGCGCCAGCCGTATTGATCGTCAGTGTGCCGCTGCCTCGATTGCGTGCCCAGATTCCGTTTGCGGCACCACTGACTACACCGGACGTGGTGACAGTCAGTTCAGTGCCCCTATTGTCGGCCCGAATCCCGGTGCTGCGTTTTCCGGTGGCGTTGGCAGCGTCGATCGTCAGCGCTCCGCCGCCATAATTTCTGGCGTTTATCGCGGTGCTACCCGTGACGGTACCAGTTGTTGTGATCGAAAGGTCGGTACCGTAGTTCCTGGCGTTAATGCCTCCGAAGCTTCCGCCCGAGACATCTGCCGCTGAAATCGATAGCGCGCCAGAGCCGTAGTTTGTTCCGACAATACCACTAAGACCGCTGACCGCACCCGTCGTAGTAACGGATAAATCAGTGGCTGCGCCGGAGTTGTTCGCCGCATAAATGCCATTTCGACTTCCGGTGGCGTCCACCGCCGCGATCGTCAGAGCGCCGCTGCCACCGTTAAGCGCAACAAGGCCTGTAAATCCACCCGTTACGGCGCCGGAGGTGGTGACCGAGAGGTCGGTGCCACCATTGTTGTATGCCCATATCCCGTAGTAACCCGCTCCGGTGACGTCTGCCGCGTCGATTGTCAGCGCTCCACCGCCGTAGTTGTTTGCGACGAGGCCGGAAGTGGCACCGGTAATCGCGCCCGAGGACGTAAAGGATAAACCGCCAGTACCGGGGTTGCTTTCTACATCAATCCCCGTGCCGTATTGTGATGTGATCGTCGATCCATAAATATCCGTGAAAGTGACGTCTTCACCGCTCAGAGACACGCCATCGCCAGTGGATACATCCAGACCAAACCCGGCGCTTGTGAGGACAGAGACCGGCCCGGTGGCAGGGTGGATACTAACCGTGGTGTCCACTCCCGCAGCAGCCGGCCCGGAGCACAGATACGAGCCATCGGGCTGCAGGGCGCAACTGCCCGCCTGTGCCGCACTACCGCTGAAGGATACGGCCACGCTGAGGGCTGAAGCCGAAACGCCGAACATCAGGCAACTGATTGATGGCGCAAAACTGGCAGCGTGCCCCTTAAGTTTTGTCATCCGCCCGCCGCGCAACAGAACCCTTTGGTTCCACGGTTGGATCGATCCGCTACTCGTCTTTTTCACAAATCCCGTCCCTTATTTTGGATGTGATCCGGTCTCACGCCGGTTTTGCTACAGTGATCAATTCTGCCGCCTCAGGAGTACTGGGGGTGATGGCCAGCGGGCAGAGATGGCCGGGCAGCAATTCGAGGTCGTAAAGCTCGGCCACCGCACCGTCGATCCGCAGCCAGTCGACGCAGGTACCGGTCTCGAGATCGATGATCTGAATGCCGCACCAAGGCACGCTGTCGGCATCGGTTAACCGCTCGTCCAGCGCCAAACCCTCGAACCGTTTGTAGCGCGGTTTGGATAAGCCGACGAAGGCAAACCGGCCGTGCACCGCCAACCCGCGCGCAAAGCCCGGGCAGAAGACACGCGGCACAAAGCGGCCCTTGCCGTTAGGGCCGAACTCCACCGCACCCAGCTCTCCAGTGCCCGAATTCAACAGCCACAGCCGTCCATTGTGCAAGCGGGGGGAATGGGGCATCGACAGACCTTCGCAGACGATATCGCCGGTCTCCACATCGATGACGATCCCGCCATCGGCGCGACGGTCGCGCCAGCCGTCGATCGTGTCTGAACGGCTAACGGCAGTGACATATCGGGGCCGGCCGTCCTGCATCGCCAACCCGTTCAGGTGGCAGCGGTCTTCATCCACCAGTGCCGAGATAAACGGAGGCCGCCAGACTTCGCGGAAGCTGTGACGCTGGTCAGGCGTGGCCAGGCAGTTGTAGCGGGTGTTTACAAAGATCGACCGCCCATCTGCGTCGATGCCCAGATCGTGCAGATCAAGCCGCCCGGTGAACTCGCTTTGCCGAGGCATGAAGGCGGCATCGAACAAGGCGTTCATCCGTTCATGCGGCTCCAGTACATTCTGCAAATGAAGAATCTGATCATCGGCGGCCAGCGACAAACCGTGTGCCCCGTGCCGGTGTAGCCCCATAGGGCGCGGAAAGGCCATCTGATGGATGTTGATTCCGCTGTCCGGCTTGACACCGATCAGATAGAGGAGCCCGGATTGATACGAAGAAAAGGCCAGAGACAACCCCAGTCCGTTTAGCCGCGCTGCAAGACCTGTGGAAACGGAATATTCGACCTTACTTTCCGTCGCTTCCGGTATCGTACTTGTGGCTGTGCCCGTATTGATCTCTTCGGCCTGATCACTCGAAGATCCGCCCATCTGTGGCATGTTCACAACTGTTTCCACTTCACGCTAATGTAGTTTTTTGCCAATGTTCCGGGAAGCTTGAGCATCTCTCACTTATTGGCTTTGCGATTTCTTTGGCGCAAATCGCCGGTAATTGCGGTGGTATTGAAGCCCTCGCTCTGCTTTTTGTGGCACCACACAATATGGCCGTACATTGCTTCCCTGGGGCCAATTCAACCTGGCTCCAGGGAACCATTTCTCTTTACTCGTTAAGCGTGAAACTCGTTAATCGTGAAGTAACTCTGGCTTTGTACGCAGTCAGCGGCCATCAATCTGCAACATCAATTCCTATTTTTTTAACTTGAAGTTGAGTTGCGCTGTGGAATCACACGAAAATTACACCTAAACAGAAAAGAAAACGGTGTGAGGTTCTGCAGTATGAACTTTGAATCCTCTTCGATCAGCTATGGGCACTGGAGTTTCGACGTTAAGCGAAGATTGCTATATGTCGACGGCGATGTCGTGCGGTTGCAACGAGGTGTCCTGAAGCTGTTTCAATTCCTGGTTCGCCGAGAGGGCGAAGTGGTGGCAAAAGATGAGCTTATTGAAGCTGTTTGGGACGGCCGAGAGGTCTCTGACGCCGCGATTTACAATCGGGTCAGCGCGTTGCGAAAAGCACTAGCGGATGACAAAAGCCCGGAGCATTGCATTCAATGGGAGTATGGCCGGGGACTGCGCTTTGTTCGTCCCAAATTCTCTCGCCATGAAGACACTTTTTCTGCACCTGAGATTGCACCGTCATTGACGCACAAAAATCGTGCGACCTCCGCTGGAAATGTAGACAGCCAAGAACATGTCGGACGCTTTGCCGGCACCAGTCCGCTCCAGGAATGGCAGCACGTTCTCGGGATTTACAACACATTCTATCGTACACCGTCATGGCCCAATGTGATCAAAGTCGGTGTAACGGTCTTGAAAGAGGTTGATGGTCAGGTTGCCGTTTGGACGTCGGAACGCGGCGAAGACCGCAAAGTCGGCACGAGGCAACGCGCACGCTATCAGGGCTCGGCTGTATTCATACATGGGCGTGTGTATGTGACGGAACAAAAATCTGTCCCTCCGTATTCTGTGTGCCTGTCAACTCTGGATGCGCCTCATGCGTACAGACCAGATATCATGACAGGCCTAATGCACGGCAGTTCATGGCGGTTGGGTGGTGCACCATACGCCACAAGAGTGGTGTGGCGTCGTGTACCCACTAAAATGGGACTTCGGGCCGCACTTGAAATGTCTGGCCCGCAATTGGAAGACAATGGTCTTATCGAGCCTGCCATCCTCAATAGTATTGGGCCTGACTGTTTGACCTTTCATGAGCCGACCAGTGCCCTTTGAAGAAGCTTGCCAATAAGTGAGAGCTTAGCAAGACCAACCTCGGCGTCACCGTAATATGAGGGCGGAGCGATCAGTTCGTTAATCCGCCCGACGCGTGTCATGACTTTCCGGCCCAAGGGTTGCCATGAAGCCGAAGAAGCTGATGGGTCGGCTTCGGCTGCCTTCGCAACAAACTGCCTGCCGAAGTGCGCGTCTCAATCCCGTATGAAACGCAGATCCCGCGTGGCGCAAGAAGGCCCTCAACGTTTCTAAAGCTGAGGGCAAATCAATGGTACATCCAGACAGCATTGCCGATCACGGCACGAGAAAACGAAAGCCTTTGATGCGAGGCAGGCCTGTTAAACTCGGCATGGCACTTCGCTTCGCCATCGTTGCGAGGCCAACAACCTGACGAAACCATCTACACCTTCGCAACCTTTCTCGCCAATGAAGCAACACGGCTCCACCGGATGGATGGTCGTGTTGCGATGAGGTGGGCTTAATTCAAAACGGTAAATAAAAATTAGCAAACAATATTTTTAGATAAAAAAATTTGAGCAACATGCGGAATCGTCTAACAACGCAGAAACAACCAACTCATCTCGGAAGGCAAAACGCGGTGCTGAACGAAATCAAAGAATTCAAAGTCGTCCTCGGGGTGATTGGCGTCGACTGCCATGC
This sequence comes from Ruegeria sp. HKCCD6426, assembly GCF_057221115.1. Classification (NCBI taxonomy): domain Bacteria; kingdom Pseudomonadati; phylum Pseudomonadota; class Alphaproteobacteria; order Rhodobacterales; family Roseobacteraceae; genus Ruegeria; species Ruegeria sp. HKCCD6426. Next base: position 200,572 of record NZ_JBWVBF010000006.1, read on the forward strand.
CGTCGGAAACAAGATCATCGCCAGTGTCCTGAACGCGCAGGGAATCGAAGTAGATAACCTTGGTGTGATGGTCAGTCAGGATGAATTTATCACGGCCGCCATCGAAGGTGGTGCGGACGCCATTCTGGTATCCTCGATTTATGGACATGGAGAGATTGATTGTCAGGGTTTCCGGGCGCGGTGCGAGCAGCAAGGTATCGGAGACATCATCCTGTACGTTGGCGGCAACCTCGTCATTGGCAAACGCGATTTTGCTACTGTGGAAGCGCAGTTTTGGGAAATGGGTTTTGATCGCGTCTTTAAGCCCAGCGACGATCTCGATCGAGTTTCCCAAATTCTGAAAGAAGATATTCGGGCGAAACGCCCGGCGGCCTATGGTCATAATTCGGCTGCCTTGTGGAGCCAAGTCGCAGCCTACGACAAATCAACCTGACACCACCATAATTCACGCAACGTTCCTTCGGCGCCTTTGGCGCCGACCCAAAAGGGATGTCCTTACGAACGCTCAAGAATCGGTCTGATAAACCAATGCTCAATGCGACAGATATACTGAACACGCGCCTTGACCAGGCCACCTTCGAAGCTGAACGCGCAAAGGTTCTGTGCACATGGCCCACGGGACGCGATGCAAGTTTCAAAGACGGCGTCGCGCTTCAACAGTCGCTTTCGGAAGACAAGCGATTTTCCACCGTTTTGGCAAATGCCGAGGCTGCGGGAGAAACTCTTCTGCAGCCTCGCGCGGGCGTGGCCCTGCTGCGCGAGCATACCGCGCTTTTGAACGGTCTTTCACCATATTGCGACGTGCTGCCGACAACCGTGGACGCCTATACGCGCCACAATCGTTACGACGAGGCCCAAAAGGGGATCGACAAGTCCCGCGCCGCGGGTACATCGCTGCTGAACGGGTTTCCGGCTGTTAACCATGGCGTAGACGGCTGCCGCCGCCTTGTCGAGGGCCAGTGCAAGCCCGTACAGGTTCGCCATGGGACGCCCGACGCCCGCCTGATGGCGGAAATCACGCTTGCGGCCGGATTCACCAGCTTCGAAGGTGGAGGGATTTCCTACAATATCCCCTACGCCAAGAAGATCTCTCTGGCCCAATCCATCCGCCATTGGCAATATTGCGACCGGCTTGTTGGTCTTTATGAAGAAGTAGGCGTTCGCATCAATCGCGAACCGTTCGGACCGCTGACCGGGACGCTGGTGCCGCCCTTCGTGTCGCATGTCGTCGCCATCATCGAGGGCCTGCTGGCATTGGAGCAAGGTGTGAAATGCATCACCCTCGGCTATGGTCAGGGTGGCAACATGGCCCAGGATATCGCTGCTCTTCGCAGCCTGCGCAACCTGGCGCATCACTATTTTATGGCCGCGGGCCATGAAGACTATGCCCTGACAACGGTTTTTCATCAATGGATGGGAGGGTTCCCCGAGGACGAAGCCAAGGCAACAGCCGTGATCTGCTTGGGCGCCATGGCAGCGAAATACGCCCGTGCGACCAAGATCATTGTGAAGACGCCGCACGAAGCCAGCGGCATCCCAACGCTCGAGGCCAACAAGGCCGGATTGCTGGCAACCCGCCAGATGGTCAACATGGTTTCCGACCAGAACCGCATGGAAACACCCGAGATCGCGCAGGAAGTCGAAATGATCGAAGCCGAGGTCCATGCCGTCATGCACAAGGTGCTGGGACTGGGGCAGGGGGACATCGCACAAGGCGCAGTGTTGGCCTTCGAAAGCGGCGTGATGGACGTGCCCTTCGCGCCGGCGAGAGCCAATGCCGGTCGCATGACACCGGTGCGCGACAATTTCGGCGCTATTCGGGTTTTTGATCGAGGGGATGTGCCGTTGCCCGACGATGTCATCGCCTTCCACAACGACAAGATTGCGGAACGGGCCAAAGCGGAGGGGCGGGACGCTTCTTTCAAGATGGTGGTCGACGATGTCAATGCCATCTCTGCTAGCAAGCTCATCGGGCGGCCGAAAGCCGAAATCTCCTAGGATTTAAGACCAAAAATGAAGATAATAAACGCAAATTTCGCACCGGGTTTCGCGGCCTTCTACTTTGACGATCAATCCGCCATCAAGGCTGGGGCGAAGCAGGATGGCTTCACCTATATCGGACCGGCTGCGACTTCCGGCTTCGAAAGCATCCGCCAGCGCGGCGAAAGCATTTCTGTACTGTTAGAGCTTGAGAACGGCCAAATCGCTGAAGGCGACTGCTCGGCCGTTCAGTATTCAGGCGCGGCGGGGCGCGACCCGCTTTTCACCGCCGAGCGTTTCATTCCCTATTTGCAAGAACATATTGCGCCATTGCTTTTGGGTCGCGATATCGACGACTTCCGCGGAAACGCCGCGTTTTTCGACGTTCTCGAGATTGATGGTGAACCATTGCACACGGCAATCCGCTATGGTCTCAGTCAGGCGCTGCTAGACGCTGCTGCGAAAGCCAGCGGGCAACTTAAGGTCGAAATCATTTGCCGCGAGTACGATCTGCCGATCATCGCGCAGCCGCTGGCGCTGTTTGGTCAAAGCGGGGATGACCGCTATGGCGCGGTGGACAAGATGGTGCTGAAGCGGGTCGATGCGCTGCCGCACGGGTTGATCAACAATGTGCAGACCAAGCTTGGCAAAAATGGTGGCAAGTTGGTGGAATACGTTACCTGGCTGACCCGCCGCATTCAAAGCTTGCGAAAGGATGCCGATTATCAGCCGCAACTGCACATTGATGTCTACGGTACGATCGGGCTGATATTTGACAATAATGCGGAGTGCATCGCCGAATATCTAGTGGGTCTTGAAAAGCGCGCCTCTCCGTTCCAGCTCTATATCGAAGGTCCGGCGGATGCAGGATCCAAGAAAGGGCAGATCAAGTTGCTGGGCGAAATCAAATCCGCTTTGGATGCGCGCAAAAGCACCGTGCGTATCGTTGCGGATGAATGGTGTAACACATATCAAGACGTGATCGATTTCGTTGATGCGGACTGCTGCCACATGGTACAGATCAAGACGCCTGATCTGGGCAGTTTACATAACACAATCGAAGCGGTGCTCTATTGCAAACAAATGGGAGTGGAAGCCTATCAGGGCGGCACTTGCAACGAGACAGACATCTCAGCTCGCGCGTGTGTCAACGTCGCCCAGGCTACGCGGCCCCAACGCGTTCTCGTCAAACCCGGCATGGGATTTGACGAAGGCATGACCATCGTTGCCAACGAGATGCATCGCAACCTCACTATTCTGACAGCTCGAAGGGCTACCTGACATGGCAGAACCGATTATTAATACCTATGAAGGCCTGGTGGTTGTGTCTGTCGAACAGGCCGTTGCAGCTCCTCTGGCCTCCTGTCACTTTGCTCAGGGTGGGGCGCGGGTGATCAAGATCGAACGTGATACCGGAGATTTCGCACGCAAATACGATGGTGCGGTGAAAGGCTCGGCTTCCTATTTTGTTTGGGCCAATCACGGCAAGGAAAGCTTGTGCCTGGATATTAAATCACCGGAAGACGCTGCGCTGCTGCACCGAATTCTCGATACGGCCGACGTGTTTATCCAGAACCTTGCCCCCGGCGCTATTAGCCGGGCCGGTTTTGGTTCGGACGTGCTGCGCGCCCGCAACCCTCGCTTGATCACTTGCGATATTAGCGGCTATGGCGAAGCCGGTACCTATCAGGACATGAAGGCTTATGACTTCCTCGTGCAATGCGAAAGCGGGCTGGTGGCCGTTAATGGTGCTCCCGGAGCACCAGGCCGGATCGGCGTTTCGGTCTGCGACATCGGCGCAAGCATGAACGCGATCATCGGCATTCAAAAAGCACTGATCGCGCGTGAGAAAACCGGGCAGGGCAGCGCGGTCAAGGTATCGCTTTTCGATACTGCCGCTGACTGGATGACTGTGCCGCTGATGCATACTGTCTACACCGGCAAGGCCCCTAAGCCTGTTGGGCTGCACCACCCCTCGATTGCGCCATACGGCGGCTTCTCCACTGCGGATAGAGAAACCTTGGCGATCTCGATCCAGAATGAGCGCGAATGGAAACGGCTCTGCGCCAAAGTGCTCGTCCAACCCAAACTGGCAACCGACACCCGGTTCTGCGACGCGGCCAAGCGTGTAGAGAACCGCGCAGCCTTAGATGCCATTGTTGCCGGATTTTTCCTGACGAAGACGCGTGCAGAGCTGGAGCCGATGCTGCGTGAAGCGGCCATAGCCTATGGCGCTGTGAATTCTGTCGAGGACTTCGCTGAACACCCTCAATTGCGCTATACGCCCGTAACCCTGGAAAATGGAGACACCGCCCACCTGGTCGCCGCGCCGGTGCAGCATAGCTTCGACCCAGAAAAACCACGTTTCGGACGAGTGCCGGCGCTCGGCGAGCACTCGGAGGATATCCGGCGCGAATTTGGCGTAGACATTTTGGCCGCAGGCGAATGATCCGCTCCTTTCTATTCACGCCGGCGCATCAGGAACGGTTCATCGCCCGCGCCCACGAGCGGGGCGCGCATGCCATCGTGCTCGATCTGGAAGACAGCGTGCCTCTGAACCAGAAAGACATCGCCCGTGGTTTGCTGCCTGCAAGCGTTGCCCGGATGGCGGAGCAGGACGCGCAAGTGGCGGTGCGCGTGAACCGGGATCTGGCGGTTTGCGCGTCCGATCTAAAGGCGGCCACTCTTCCGGGCGTCGGCGCAGTGATGCTGCCCAAAGTGGCGGGCCCGGATCATGTTGAGCTGGTGGATGAATATCTCAGTGCATGTGAGCGCGCCGCTGGCCTCCCGGATCGGCAGATCAAGTTAATCGCCTTGATCGAAACACCTGCAGCACTGCGAAAGGCCACAGAAATTGCTACAGCGTCCCCCCGCCTTTCAGCATTGGCCTTAGGCACGGAAGATTTCTCGACCGAATGCGGCTTTGCTCCGACCTCCGAAAATCTCATTGGTCCCAGCCAGCAATTGATACTGGCAGCCCGCGTCGCCGGGGTTCAGGTTATCGGTTTACCCGGTTCCATTGCAGAGGTCAGTGACTCTTCCAAGTTTGCGGCCACTGTGCAGCGAGCAAAGGCAATAGGGTATGACGCTGTACTGTGCATTCATCCCAATCAAGTCCAAGTGGTCAACCAGGTCTTTGCCGTTACCCCGCAGGAACGCGAACAGGCCGTTCGTATCGTCACCGCCTTCGAACAGGCAATTGCAAATAACTGCGCCGCGGTTCAGCTGGACGGCAAGATGATCGATCCGCCTATCGTGGCGCGAGCACAGGCACTACTGGCTACAGATACTCCCCAAAAAAATCCTGCATGAAGTTGGGGCCGTCATCCTTGACGAACTGACGAAACTTCAGCGCTGCTGGCGACAATTTCTTGCCGTTCAGATGTAAAACGAACCAGTCACGAAGCTCTGGCATGCCTGTTACGTCCAACACGGTCAGCTTGCCGGCGCCTCGCTCCAAAGCAATTGTATGGGCTGAAATGAACGCCAATCCCATACCAGCCATAACGGCCTGTTTTATGTTGGCATTGCTGTCCATCTCTTGTGCGCGAGGTGGTGCCAACTGGGCTTCTTCAAAAAAGTGGTCATGTACCATGCGCGTCCCCGATCCGGGCTCACGCACGATAAACCTGTGTGCCGCCAAATCCGCTCGTCGAATCTTCTTGAAACGATTCAGCGGGTGCTCCGGATGAGCGACCAGTACGTATGGGTGTTTGGCGAATTTGAAGGCCTCTACTTCGAAGCGACGGGGCATGCGTCCCATCAGCGCCAGATCAATCTGCTGGTGTTCAAGCTGCGCAATCACGCCCTGCCGGTTGGCGATTGAAATTTCTACCTTCATGTCGGGATTTTGTTTTTTGAACGCCTGAACCAGATGGGGGCCGAAATTGCGTGCTGTCGAAACCATTGCGATCCGCACCAGATTGTTCAACTCGCCCTGAAGTGCCTGGACGACTTCCTTTGCCTCACGAACGGTTTCTGTCACCCGCTCGGCATACGGCATGAGCGTGGTCGCGGCAGAAGTCGGCTGTATCGAACGCCCGTCCTTTTCAAACAAAGGCGCGCCCAGTTCTTCGCTCAGGCGTGTCATCTGCATAGAGACCGCAGGCGGGGTCAGCCCCAATTGCTCCGCTGCTCGGATGAAATTGCGGTTCTCTACCGCGGACAGGAATATCTCCAATTGCCGCAAGGTGATCTTTGATACGCCGTCTTCGCTCATCCTGGACGCTTCGTTTCAAGATTGGGTTTGCGGGTGAAGAAATCGCCCCCCTTGTTGTCGATGATGATGAATGCAGGGAAATCTTTCACTGTGATCTTAAAAACGGCTTCCATCCCGAAATCCGCAAAATCCAGCGTTTCAATGCTCTTTATCACCTCTTTGCCCAAGACCGCCGCCGCGCCGCCGACAGAACCTAAAAAGAAACCGCCATGAGTTTTGCAGCTGTTCACCACCTGCGGAGAGCGGTTGCCTTTTGCTATCATTACGCGCGATGCGCCTTGCGCCTGTAATTCGGGCACATACGGATCCATGCGCGCTGCCGTCGTTGGCCCGAAGGAGCCCGATGCATGGCCTTCCGGTGTTTTCGCCGGCCCTGCGTAATAGACCGGGTGGTCATGGATGTAGCTTGGCAGCGGTTTACCTTCCCTGATCATGCGGCCCAATTCCGCATGTACCAGATCGCGTGCCACGATCATGGTGCCCGTAAGCAAAACCGGTGTGGAGACGTCTAGATCGGACAATGCAGCGCAGATGTCGTCCATGGGTTGATCGAGATTGATCCGCCGCGCCGCGCGGGCTTCGAATTTCCGTTCGGGTAAATAGGCCGCCGGGTTGCGCTCAAGTTCTTCCAGCCAGACACCATCGCGGTCGATGCGGCCTTTGATCTGCCTGTCGGCCGAACAGCTTACACCCAGACCAACCGGCAAGCTGCCGCCGTGACGAGGCAGACGTATTACCCGAACGTCGTGGCAGAAATACTTGCCGCCGAACTGCGCGCCCAGCCCCATCTGCCGGGTCAGCTCTAAAACCTCCGCCTCTAACGCAACATCACGAAACGCGCGACCGGTCTCGTCGCCCGATGTCGGCAGATCGTCCAACTCTTTGGCCGAAGCCAATTTGACGGTCTTCAGCGTCTGCTCTGCTGACAATCCGCCGATCACGATCGCAAGGTGATAAGGGGGGCAAGCCGTCGTGCCCAGCGTGCGGATCTTTTCGTCGAAAAAAGCCAAGAGGCGCTCCGGTTCCAGCAATCGCCGGGTTTCCTGAAACAGAAATGTCTTGTTGGCCGAGCCGCCTCCTTTGGCCATGAACAGGAATTCCAATGCATCGCCGTCAGTCGCCTCTATATCGATTTGTGCCGGCAGGTTGGAGCCGGTGTTCATCTCATCGTACATAGTCAGCGGCGCCATCTGCGAAAATCGTAGATTGCGGGTTTGCCAAGTGTCCCGAACTCCCTGGCACAAAGCATCGTGAAGATCGCCTTCGATCAGCACATTTTGCCCTTTTTTTCCGGTTATTATGGCGGTGCCGGTGTCCTGGCAGCTTGGAAATTCCTGATCGGCCGAAATAACCGCGTTCTTTAATAGCTCAAGCGCCACGAACTGATCGTTTTCAGTTGCGTTCGCGTCTTCCAGGATGTCCTTGAGCTGGCCCAGATGCGCGGGCCGCAACAGATGGGAGACGTCGTCAAATGCCGCGCTGGTAAGCTGGCTGACCGCGTCATGAGACACTTTCAGAAACGTCTCGTTCTCAAACGAAACCACTCGCAAGCCTTTGGTTCCGATTTTTCGAAAACGAGTATTTGAAACTCCACGTTGAAACAGTTTGGGGAAGCTAGCAGCTGGTTCGCCGATGGAGTCATGCATTAGGTTAAATTTCCTTACTAGTTTCACAAAAGCAGTAAGAAGTTTTTATCTCATGTCAATTGCTTTCGGCGAAGAATGGACTCATCGGTAGAGAGGATTTCTCTTGGGAAGGAAACCAAAGGCGTTTTGACAACTTCCACAACATCCGTATTGCGGCCTGTTTGTCCCGCTTCGGTAGGAGTGTTTCATCCGTCACGATGCCATACAGATTAACTGCGCGCAGGCTCAAATTGAAGCGAAAGCACATCCAAATTGCGTGAGCAACGATCTGAGCAGGAAGGCGGTGGCGTTTGTCGCTGATTGAAGACGACTTCGTCGACGTCACCTACGCCCAAATCGGGTCATCGGTAAAAGAACGACAGTTGATGTGAAGACACTGGCGGAAAAAGAGCAGAGTCGCGGTTTTGGATACAATCGGGCATTCCGTTCAAAAGTCCGGATAGGACTGACAGAAGGCCGCGCCCGTGTATTGGGCTTGCATCTCTGGAATTCCGTATTCCGGGGCGGCCTGCGCCTCAGTGAGCACATTCAGTGGCTCGACATATTCGCGGATATTGTTGGCCAAAACCGACGCCGCCTTGTTCCAATCGGGATATTGCTCCAACGCGTCGAGCCAATAGGCGCGCCCGGCCAAGTAGCCCGAGCACCCCGCAGCATAAGCGTAGCTCATAATTCGTCGAAATTGCTCCATATCCGCACCCATCGACATCATGATCCACGGGCGACCGGCAAGCTCACCTAACCTTTTGTAACAGTTCAGTACCATGTCCGAACCGTCAGTGCCGAATTTGGGAACTTCGATTGCCGGTACCGGGCTTTCGACAAGAAAGGCGTCAACGTGAAATTCAGGACGGGCAAAGGTCGCGACAGAGCCCAGCACCGTTTCACTCAGCGTGTCCGACAGTGTTCTGCCTGGATAGGCAAGCAATTCCAGAATGAACGGAATGTCATAGTGCTTGCACTGCTCGCCAACCTGGCGGACCAGATTCTGCTGATGGGCGTTGACCTCGGGCGCGCCGTCCGGACGATACCAGATCAGGAGTTTCACAGCGTTTCCGCCAACGCGCTTGGCTTTGCCCACCGTCCAGTCCTTGACAAGTGTTGTCTCTGTAGCCCCCGGACTGGTCTTTGGGGAATATGGGTCCTCCAGTGAGATGAACAGACCTGTGTCCGGTTCCATAGCGTCGAGGCAACCAGCAATCGCATAGCCCGGATCGAGAAGCATCGCCGTCATGGAATCCTGAAACCCTTCCAAAATCAGACGTTTGAACCGGATCATTTCCATGTCCAGATTCGCATCTGCCGCCAGGTTTGGACGCAATGCATCCCGGATCGGTGGTACCTGATCCAGAGATGTCATCCGAAAGACACCCTTTTCGTCCGTCATCCTCCGAAGCGAAAAAGCTTTTCCCATCGACATTTTGCGAATTCTCCTTCGTGGCGGTGTGGTTGTGCCAGCAAATCGCGCGGGCTTCAGGCGATTGCCTTTTCAAGGAGGGCTTCGGGCACGTTCTGATAGCAGACTGGCCTGGTGAACCGACGGATAGCCAAAGTGCCCACGGATGTTGCCCCAAAATTGGTTGATGCGGGGTAGGGACCGCCGTGAACCATGCTGTCACACACTTCGACACCGGTTGGGAACCCGTTGACGAGCACCCGCCCAGCCTTTCGTTCGAGCACTGGCAGCAGCTGGCCCGCCTGTTTCATGTCCTGCTCGTCCATTTGCAAGGTGCAGGTCAGTTGCCCGTCCAGCCCAGCTGCGATCTGCGTCATTTGCTCCATGTCACGCACCCGAACGACGATGCCCAGAGGACCGAATACCTCGTGATGCAAGTCGGGATCATTCAGCCAGGTTTCGCCCGAAACCGACAGCAGAACCGGCGCAGCGGCGCGGGTTTCACCCGTAGAACCCTTCACTTTGGTCACGCCAGCGCGACCCGTCACCTTGGCAGCACCATCGCGATAGGCCTGGGCAATACCGTCGGTCAGCATCGTCTGGTCGGGCACCTGCGCCAGCGCCACCTCAGCCGCGGCCAGGAAAGCGTCCGCTGCAGAACCATCCTCAACCAGAACGACGCCGGGGTTTGTGCAGAACTGGCCAGCGCCCATGGTCAGCGCGGCGGACCAGCCGGTTGCGATGTCGCCCGCGCGGGCTTCGGCGGCGGCGGGCAGCACAAAGACCGGATTGATCGAGCCCAATTCACCAAAGAACGGAATCGGCTCGGGCCGGGCTGCGCAGAGGTCGAACAGGGCGCGCCCGGCGCGCAGACTGCCGGTGAACCCGACCGCGCGGATCAGCGGGTGCTGGACCAGCCGGGCGCCGACCTCGATCGAGCCGCCTTGCACCAGCGAGAACACTCCGGGATGTTCACCGCAGCTTTGAACTGCGGCAGCGATGGCTTGGGCAACGATTTCCCCGGTGCCTGGATGTGCCTCATGCCCTTTTACCACCACCGGACAACCCGCTGCCAACGCCGCTGCCGTGTCACCGCCGGCGGTCGAGAATGCGAGTGGGAAGTTCGACGCGCCAAATACGGCCACAGGGCCAATGGGGCGTTGTATCATACGCAGATCCGGACGGGGGAGAGGGGTCCGGTCTGGCAAGGCGGGGTCATGCCGAAGGTCGAGGTAAGCGCCTTGTTCGATATGATCCGCAAACAGCCGAAGCTGCCCGGTGGTGCGGCCACGTTCGCCAACTAACCTAGTTTCGGGCAAACCGGTCTCTTGCGTGGCCATCTGTGTTAGTTCATCGCCGCGCGCCTCAATTTCATCGGCAATAGCGCGCAAAAGCGCCGCGCGGCGCTGCCGGCTGGCCCAACCAAAGCTGAGGAATGCAGCTTCGGCGGCTTCGACGGCCTGATCAACAAGCACAGGTGTACCTTTTGCAAAGGACCGCGCTGGCCCGTCGACGGGGGCCGAGTTGAATTTTTCGGTGCTGTCGATCCAGTCACCGGCGATGTAGTGTTTTCCAGAGGTCATGTGGGTTTAGTCCTTCATTATCGGCGCCGCTGCAAAGGCGCCGCCCTGAAATCTAGCCGCGATGTCATCCGGTGCAGGCTTTTCGACTTTCGCATCCAGCCCGGCGCGGAATTTTTCCGAATTGTCTTTGGGCGACCAACCCAGATCAGCGATCTGGCCGTTGTCCCACCAACCTGCATCGTTGTCAGAGGCCCCATAGATGATTGGGCATCCCAGCCTTTTGATTTGAAAAACCCGTGCGATCAATGCGATGAAATCATCCGGGCTGAGCCAGGTGCTGAGCATCCGATGATCTTTCGGCTCAGCGTAGCACGAGCCGATGCGCACGATGGCCGTTTCCTGCCCAAGCTTGTCGAAATACATGGTCGCCAGTGCTTCGCCGAAAACCTTGGACACGCCGTAAAGGCCGTCTGGGCGCGTCACCGAACTGGCGTCCAGTCTTTCTGTCACCTTATGATACCCGATGGTATGGTTCGAGCTGGCGAACAGGATGCGCGGCTGACCCGCCTTTTGTGCTGCATCGTACAGGTTGTACATGCCGATGATGTTGCCCTGAAGAATTGGCCCAAAGGGTTGTTCGACCGATATGCCGCCCAGATGCAGCACCCCGTCGCACCCGTCCACCAGGCGATCGACAAAGGCTGCGTCCGCGAGGTCGCCAATCATCAGTTCTTCATTGGGGCCATTGAGCGGGATGTCCCGTCGTGCGGTCACGCGCAGCGATTTTGCGACGTGGTCAAGCCGGGTGCGCACCATTTTGCCCAATGCCCCGCCAGCACCGGTGATCAGTAGTTTTTCGAGCATTGCGACTACCTCATTCAAACAAGCTTGGAAGGGTCAGCGAGATCGCCGGGACATAGGTTGTCAGCATCAGCGCGGCAAAGATCGCCAGATAGAAGGGCCAGATGGTTTTAAGCACGCTTTCGATACGAACCTTCGCCACAGCGCAGCCGACAAACAGGCAGGAGCCGACAGGTGGCGTCGTTAGGCCGAGGCCGAGATTCATCATCAACAGCATGCCGAACTGGACCGGATCCATTCCGAACTGACGTACAACAGGAAGAAAGATCGGTGTGCAGATCAGTATCAATGCCGCCATGTCCATGAACATGCCCAGGACCAGGAGCGCGACATTGATCATCATCAGCACGACGATCTTGTTGTCGGATATGCCCGTCATCAAGCCAAGGATTTTGTCCGGAACCTGGTAGAGTGCCAGGAAGTAGGCAAAGGCTGTTGCCGCTCCGACCAGGATCATGACCAGCGCCGTTGTCCGGATCGCCTGGGTGATCGATTGCCAGAAAGCGTTCCAGGTCAACGACCGGTAGACGAACAACGTTACCAGCAAGGCCCAGATGGCTCCGATCGCCGCGGATTCCGTGACGGTGAAAATGCCCGATAAAACCCCTCCGATGATCACGACAGCAGTCATGAAACCCGGAAGTGCTGCAACACCTGCGACGGCAACTGCGCGCCAGCCGGGGAAGGGTTGTGCAGGATAGCCGCGCCGCACGGCGACAAGATACGTAGCCACAGTCAGGATCACGCACATCATGATGCCAGGCACGATGCCGGCCAGAAACAGAGACGAGATCGAAACACCGCCTCCGGCAGCAAGCGCATACAGGATCATATTGTGGCTCGGGGGGATCATGATGCCGGCTATCGATGAGGTTACGGTGACATTCACGGAATAGTCGTCGTCATATCCCTGCTCTCGCATCATCGGGATCATCACCGACCCCAGAGCCGATGTATCGGCCACGGCTGAGCCGGAGATGCCGCCGAACAACATCGAGCTGAGAACGTTGACCACACCCAGACCGCCGCGGACCCGCCCGACTATGCTTTCGGCAAAGCGCACCAAACGGAGCGCAATACCGCCATGCATCATCAGCTCTCCCGCGAAGACGAAAAAGGGAATGGCCAGCAGAGTAAAGCCGCTCATGCCCGAAACCATGCGTTGAAACACGATCGGTTCCGGCAGGCCTTCGATTAACGCCGCTGAAAACGCCGCGATGCCAAGACAGAACGCAATCGGAATGCCGGCCAGCATGGCGATGGCAAAAACGCCTAGAAGAATAGCAAGCCCCATCTCAGCTTCCTTCGTCTACTGTATCTGCTGCAGACGCGGACGCGCCTTTCAGCAGAAAAAACAATCTTTCGATCATGAAGAGCACGATCAGCACGCCGCAGAACACGAGTGGCAGGTATTTGACCCCCTGCGGTATCCCGATCAACGGAATTAACCGGTTCCAGGTGCCGCTCACCAAGCCCCAGGAATGCCAGGTCATGGCCAGTCCGAAGACCAGCAGGATCACCGTATTGAGGACTTTCAGGCCCGCCTGAACAACCGTCGGCAGGCGTTCCGTGAGGAAGTCGAGGCCTAGGTGGAAGTTTTCACGCAGTCCGATCGCCGCGATTGGCAATGACACCATCAAGATAAGCAGAAGCGCCAGGCTTTCCGCCCAAGTCGGTGTATCGTTTAGGACGTATCGTCCCCAAACTTGGTAGCCCATGATCCCGATCAGAGCGATCAGGGAAACTCCACCAATCACGATGACGAACCCTGACAGCCAGTCGAAAAGTTTCCAATGCATGAGGCCCTCACTTTCGCGGGGCAGACGGGTTGCCGTCTGCCCCGCTGTTTCCTAAGAAATCAGCCTAGTCTACTGATTGGATTTGTTCGAGAATATCGCGCACCACTGGATCGGTTGCGAACTCCTCGTAGACAGGTGCCATCGCGGCGATGAAGTCGGACTTGTCTTCCAACTCTACAATGGTGTTGCCTGCCGCGCGCACGATCTCTTCAGACTTGGCCTCGCGTTCGGCCCACAGTTCCCGCTGCAGGGTTGCGCTTTCGATTGCAGCCTGCCGCAAGACTTCCTGATCTTCGGCGCTCAACCCGTCCCAGACACTCTTGTTCACTGCGAAGACTTCGGGAACGATTGTGTGCTGGTCCAACAGATAGTGGCCCGCCACCTCAAAATGCCCGGTTGATTCATAGGAAGGCCAGTTGTTCTCTGCACCGTCCACAACGCCTGACTGAATCGAGGTGAACACCTCACCAAACGGAATTGGAGTTGCGTTTCCGCCCAGAGCCTCGACCATCGCGACATTCACATCCGAATTCTGCACGCGGATTTTCAGTCCCTTAAGGTCGGCCATCGAGTTCAGCGGCTGATTGGCATAGAATGATCGGGCGCCACTGTCATACCAGGCCAGCCCTACCATGTTCGCCTCTTCCATCTTGGCGCTAATGGCGGCCCCAACGTCACCATCCAACACACGGTGCATGTGGTCGATTGACTTGAACGCATACGGAAGGGTTGTGGCTCGGGTGGCCGGAATAATGTTATTCAACGGCACAAGGTTGAACACCGCAAAGTCAATGCCGCCGAACTGCATCTGTTCGATTGCGTCGTCTTGCTCACCCAGCTGAGCCGAGTGGTACGTGCGCGGTTCGATCCTGCCCTCGGTGCGCTCGGCAACCAGTTCGCCGAAGCGGTCCATGGCGATGGAAACGGGGTAATCCGGCACGTGCGTGTTCCAGCCGCGCAGCTCCTCCGCCGAAACAGATGCTCCGAGCGTCAGGGCAATTATGCTGGTGGCCACGCTGAATTTGGTAAACTTCATGAGATCCTCCCTCTCAAGGTCGATAGTTGTCATACATGTTGCGATAATATTGCAAACATATATGATGAGTTGTGTCAATGAGAAATTCGTTAGTTGTAGGATAACCGACTTCACGGTAAAAATCGAAAAACCTGAGATATAAGGAGCGCAGCTGAAAACATGGGTGGTCAAGAAAATCCCAAGAAGGCCCCTAAGCCGCGGCAGGGGCGAGCAAATATGGTGGCGGCATTGGCGGCCACGCTGCGCGAGCCGATCCTCAGTGGGCAGGTTCATATTGGAGAGAAATTGCCAAGCGAGGCGGAGTTGACCGCCGCGCATAAAGTCAGCCGTACGGTTGTGAGGGAGGCAATTGCTTCGCTTCGCTCGGATGGGCTGGTCGAGGCCAGGCAAGGTGCGGGCGTGTTTGTGATTCGGCAGGCCATGCCCTCCGCTACAATGTTGAAATCCTTTGATACCAACAAGATATCGTCAATAATCGAAATCCTTGAGCTGCGCACAGCTGTAGAGGTTGAGGCGGCGGCCCTTGCGGCCAAGCGCCGTTCTCCGGCCCAGGAGGGCGCGATTCTCGAAAGCTGCCAGGAAATGGGTGCACTGATTCGCGAGGGAGTGCCGACGGCTGAGGCAGATTTTGCCTTTCACCAATCAATTGCAGCAGCCACTAATAATCCGCGGTTTACCGAATTTTTCGAATTGATGGGCAATCGCGTCATCCCGCGTAAGCGGCTTGAGCGCAGTGAGGGAGAGGCGGCTACGCAACGGTATTTGCAACAGATTCTGTCGGAGCACGAGAAAATTGCCAAGGCAATCTCGGATCAGGACGAGCAGGCCGCGCGCGACGCAATGCGACTTCACCTGAAGGGTAGCGGTGACCGATATCGGGACTTGGTTCGATAAATTGCTGCTAACTTATATTATAAGTTGTTGACAGTGTCGCATCCGACCATATGCTGTATCTGACGTTCAAACTCGAACAAGGAACACCAATATGGACCCCCAGATTCTCAAAAGCGCACTTGGCGCTGGCCTTCTTTCGTTTCCGGTGACGCCCTTTAACGACAACGGACAATTCAATCGTGCGCCTTACGAAAAGCACATTGACTGGTTGGCTGGCTTCGAAGCGACCGCATTATTTGCTGCCGGAGGAACCGGCGAGTTTTTCTCGCTTGACCCAAGCGAGGTCCCGGAAATCGTCGCTGCCGCCAAATCTGCAGCTGGGGACACGCCGATTATCGCAGGGTGTGGGTACGGGACGACTATGGCTGCCGACCTGGCGCGCGCTTCTGAGAAGGCAGGCGCAGACGGCATTCTGCTGTTGCCCCACTATCTGATTGATGCGCCGCAGGAGGGGCTCTACGCTCATGTCAAAGCTGTCTGCGACTCTGTTTCCATCGGTGTTATGGTCTACAACCGGGGCAATACGGTTCTTGAAGCAGATACACTGATGCGACTGTGCGATGCGTGCCCCAACCTTGTCGGGTTCAAGGATGGCACGGGTGATATCGGTGAAGTACGAAAGATCACAGCCACGGTTGGCGACCGCCTGACCTATCTGGGTGGAATGCCCACGGCAGAGTTGTTTGCGGAGGCCTATCTCGGGGCAGGATTTACAACCTATTCTTCGGCGGTATTCAATTTTGTGCCGGCGCTTGCGCAGGACTTTTACAAGGCGTTGCGGACCGGAAACAAAGACCGCACTGAAGAAATCCTCAAAAGCTTCTTTTACCCCTTCATGGACATTCGTGATCGTAAGCGCGGATATGCCGTATCGGCGATCAAGGCCGGTGTTCGTCTTGTCGGGTTCGACGCAGGTCGAGTGCGCCCTCCATTGACGGATCTGACTGAAAAAGAATCTGCTTCTCTATTGGAGCTCATTGAGGCGCATGCAGGATGAAGATTGAGTCCGTTCAAACCCATGTCCTGGATTTCAAGCTCGATGCCGCCTTCGAAAGTGCTTCGATGCGCTTTGACCGGCGCCAGCACGTTCTGGTCGAAATCACTTGCGACAATGGACTGACCGGCTGGGGAGAATGCCTCGGCCCTGCCATGCCCAATGCCGCGGTGGTCCAGGCTTACGCGCCGATGCTGACAGGGCGCGATCCGTTGGAAACCGAAAAAACGTGGATTGAGCTTTACAATGCCTTGCGCGACCAGGGTCAGCGCGGGTTGACCGTGACAGCCCTGTCGGGGATCGACATCGCGCTTTGGGATATTAAGGGCAAACACTTTGGCGTGCCCGTATCCACTTTGCTGGGCGGGCGGTTCCGTGACAAGGTGCGCGCCTATGCCACCGGTTCGTTCCGCAAGGACGATGTAGATCGGGTCGCCGATATTGCAGCCGAAGTGGGCAGCTATCGCGAGCAGGGATTCCACGCGGTTAAGATCAAGATTGGCTTTGACGTCGAAGAGGATCTGCGTGTAATCGCCGCTGTTCGTGATGCCATCGGACCGGACATGCGTTTGATGATTGATGCCAATCACGGCTATGACGTTCTGGAGGCCATCGAAGTCGGACAGCGGGCGGCACAGTACAGGGTGGACTGGTTCGAAGAGCCGGTTTTGCCGGAACTTCTGGACGCCTATTCCGAAGTCAAGGCGAAGCAACCGATTCCCGTCGCGGGAGGGGAAACCTGGCACGGGCGCTGGGGGATGAAAGATCCGATCGAACAGCGCCGAGTGGACATCTTGCAGCCTGATATTTGCGGCACTGGCGGTTTCACGGAAGGGCGCCGCATCGCAGATATGGCTGCTTTGCACGGCATCAGACTTGTTCCGCACGTATGGGGGACGGCAATTCAGATTGCGGCCAGCCTGCAATTCATGGCGGCTTTACCACCGAACCCGCCACGCAAGGGACCTGTCGAGCCGATACTGGAATTCGACCGCACCGAGAATCCGTTCCGGCAAGCAGTCGTAACGACCCCGATTGAGCATCAAAATGGCGTTGTGCAGATCCCGAACGCACCAGGCTTAGGTATCGAAATCGACCGGTCGGCTCTAAAACGCTTCGCGCCACAGGACTCATGAACATGGTGCGCCGCCAACTGAACGGAGCGCCCCCGAAAATCCAGGTGCCAAAGGGGGCAGTGGACACACAACTGCATGTCTATCTAAAGGGATATTCCGCCCAACCTGGTGGCCCGGCCATCCCAGACGGTTGCCCGGATCTTGAGCAATATCTGCAGGTGGCCCAGTGGCTGGGAATTGACCGGTTCGTAGTCACAGTGGCCAATGCGTACCAGTTCGATAACTCATGCCTGCTTGAGGTGCTGCGGCAGGCCACCGGTCGCGCAGTAGGAGTTGCGGCGATTCACGGCAAAACAAGTGAATCCGAACTTCGGTCGCTGGTGGATGCAGGCATTGTCGGCGCTCGCGTCATGGATCTGCCCGGAGGCGCTATTGGTCTGCGGGAATTGAAGGATGTCGATGCTAAGACTTCTTCGTGTGGCTTGGCAATTGCTGTTCAGTTCGACGGCAGCCATATCCTGGATCATGAACATACTCTTCAGTCGCTGCAAAGCCGCTACGTGATCGATCATCATGGTAAGTTCTTTTGCGGCGTTACACCGGATAGCCCTCAGGTCGATGCACTAAAACGCCTGATTGATCGGGGTAACTGTTGGTTCAAATTTGCGGGGTGCTACGAGTCTTCCCGGTCCGGGAAACCGGGCTTTGCCGACATTGGTTTAGTTGCTCGGGAAATAGCCCGATATGCGCCCGAACGGATCGTCTGGGGAACAAATTGGCCACACAATATGGCGACTCGGACCGAAGACTATCCTAACGATGCAGAACTTCTGGACCTGGTAATAGGATGGGTGCCTGAAGCATTTCGTCGCCGTGTATTTGTCGATAACCCGGAGGAGTTGTTTGGGTTGGCTTCCAGCTAGATGAGGGAATTGTCGCAATCTAGTTATGAGCACGGTTATTTAGTTGTTGTACTGTCTGAAGGCCCTCTAATCCGCTCGGCCGATCATTGTCAGGCGATTTGGCACAGAATTGTGTGATCCGTGTTCACAGCTCTGGCTTGCAGGAACTCTTCGCGCAAAGGGGACAGTATTCCACACTATTGGGGTATCGTTAACCTCGATTTCGTCTAGGAATGCCGCCTAAGCTAAGATAAGATCTGGGGTCTTCCCACGTAAATATTACCAATAACTCTGTCTACCTGCTTGATATTTCGCTGGCCATCCCGCCAACCTACCCCAACAAGACTTACAAGACCTTTGACGACACCATCGTATGGACAGATACTGATACTGGCCTAATCGGATGGGGTGAAGTCTCCCCAAGGGGCCACTCTATCAGCCTGAGCATGCTTAAGGTGTCCGTTCGGCAATCGCTGAAATGGCGGACGGGTTAATTGGCCGGGATCCGATTCAGATTGGTGCTATTAACGCGGAGATGAATGACTGGTTGATGGGCGGCATCATCGGGATGCGGCTGATCCGTGATGTTATAGGAGCGGCCGGCAAGTTCCTGAGTAGTGACGACTTGTGGGGCGCAGACCTGGCGGCAGCGACGCAAGCGCAACTAACCGTTTCGACAATTATCCAAACTGATCGCCTAATTCTGGTATAAATCCTACAATAACGTGCCCATTCCGAAGCCATTCAGATGGGGTAACGCGGAAATTTGGATTATTCCAGCAGGGCTTCAACGTCCCTGCCAGAACAACATGATGGCAATGCCGCTCAGCCTGGTCAGCCAAACGCAACATAACCCGTTAGATGGCTCTAGGGTCAGACCGGTTCCAAGACTTCTTGTTCCGCATTGATCATCTTCTGCAGGCGGCGGCGGAATAGAAGAGGTCCGGCATCAATCGCCAGATCGACGTTGCGGGTGGATTTATCATCCATCCCCTTCTGCACTTCGATCAGAATGTCTCGATCTTCGTTAAAAGCAAACTCCACCGAGTCGCTCATGTATTGCGAAATCTCTGCATCGTCTGCATGCACATTTCGAATTTGGAACCAGTAGTATCGGGTGGTTTTTTCGTCCACCGGCGTCATGAAGTTGTAGCTGTCCATCTGAAAGTACTGCCCCTCAGGCAGATTGGTCGCATCACCGCCAGTGCCAGCAGGCGTGAAGATCGCCTTGATATAGGCAAGCGAAGGATAGCGAACTTCGTAGTGCTGCTCGCGGTCGCAATTACCTTCGAATGGCACCAGCTTTTTGTAGAAGGGCGCAACTTCGACATCATACATCCAGCGCGACACGATCACCCCGTTTTCGGCACCTGTCACGGTCAGCGGCTCCTCTTCGCAAGCAGCGTTACCGAATGAGCTTTGATGCACCCAGGCCACGTGAGACGGATCGAGCAGATTGTCGGTGATAAAGAGGTAGTTGCAAGGGAATGGCATCGCATCGCCCCTGTTTATGCCCCAACCCGGTTCTTCAAAATGTTCAACTTCAAAAATCTTGTCTGTATCCGCCAGCGCCGGATCGCCCATCCAGATCCAGACCAAGCCGTAGCGGCTTTCGACCGGGAATGAGTGGATGTTTGTAGCCGCGGGAATTTTATCCTGACCGGGTACTCGCACGCAGCTGCCGGAGCAGTCAAAGGTCAGCCCGTGATAGCCACATTCGATGTGGTCACCCTTGATGCGGCCCTTGCTGAGCGGCAGTTTTCGGTGCGGACACGCATCGATCAAGGCAACAGGCGTGCCAGCCTCGGTGCGGTAAATCACAATCTTTTCACCCAGAACTTTGATCTGGCGCGGCTCGCGAGTGACTTCGCTGTCCCATGCAGCGACATACCAGGTGTTGCGGAGATACATGTTCAACCTCTTCTGTCTGGAGCGCCGGGGACAACCGGGCGCGGATAGGTGGATGGATCGGTAGGGTCATGACGAAAGGCCAGGGCGCGCAAATAGTCTGCAAAAGATTGCGCGGCCGAGCGGAAAACGATCAGGTTCACATCGCGTGTGTTATGCCACCATATGGTGCAGTCATAGCAGCCAAGCCGGGTGCGAGTGCAATGGGTCTGACGTGTCTGGGGGGAAAACAGATCAGCGCAAGTGTAATGATCCAGAAAATGCAGGGCCTCGACCCCGCGCAGGCGAAAGCGGGTCAAGCCGTGGCCGATGTCCACCTGGCGGTAAGTTCCAGCGGGGGCAGGCCCGCCGCACCAGACAGTTCCCGGCCATAACCGCAGCAGGAAGGTCTCGCCACCTTGCTGAACATGGCCAAATGGCAGCAGTGCATCCAGAGCATCCGGATTTGCATTCAATGCGATCAGCGGAAAGAACTCCTCATCCAGCCGCAGACCCAGCGAACCGGGTAAGAACCCGACGGCATTGCTTGCACGGGTGATTTGCAACGCCTCAGTCATGAAGCCTGTCCCCTTCTGGATCATAGAAACAGGGCTCGACAACCCGAACCGGCACCGATGTACCGGCCACCGGGGAATGCGCCCAAATCACATCGCCAATCCGGGCTCGGCCCGCTTGCAGGAACCCAAGCGCAATCGGATGGTCGAGTGCTGGACTGTGTATTGCGGCGGTCAAATGGCCGATTGTGACGGTTTGTCCACTCTCATCGAGGTCGCTGTCACTCAGGTGCGATGCGCACGGTATTGTGGTAGCTCCGTCCTCAGGCACCAGCCCCACCATCTGTTCGCGTGCGTTGCCTTGCAGGTTTGGGCGCTGTAGCAGGGCGCGGCCCAGAAAGTCCTTCTTTTTTGAAACCATTCCGGCCATCCCAAGATCCCCCGGCGTCCGGCGTCCGTCTATTTCGGTCCCCACCGACAAATGGCCTTTTTCGATCCGCAACACATCCAGCGTTTCAAGGCCATAGGGTGTGATATCCCATTCAGCGCCCCGTTCCAGTACGCGCGTCAGCAGGGTTTCGGCATATCCTGCCGGCACATTTATCTCGTAACTCAATTCGCCCGAGAAGCTGACCGAGAACACCCTGACGGGCAACTGGTCCAGATGCCCCTCGCGTATCGCCGCAAAGGGGAAATCGTCGCGCGCAATGTCGAAATCAGGTTTCAATGCAGCCAGTAGTCCGCGCGCATTCGGACCGGCTATTGCCAGAGAAGCCCAATGGTCGCTGACATCCGTGAGGGACACATCCAGATCGGGCCATTCTAGCTGGGAGCATTTCTGCATGTATCGCCAGACGGACCCGGCATTGGCTGTCGTAGAAGTCACAAGGAAATGCTCTTCGCCGAGGCAGGCGATGGTTCCGTCGTCAAACACATAACCGTCTTCCCGCAACATCAAGGCATAGCGCAGGCGACCGGGTTTGATTGTATCGAAGTTGTTGCAGTAAAGACGTGAGAGAAACTCAAGCGCGTCCGGTCCCTGAACGTCGATCTTGCCCAAGGTGGACATGTCAACGCAGCCGAGTGAATTGCGAACGGCGCGGGTTTCACGCATGATCGCCTGGGCCATCGTTTCCCCCGCTTTCGGGAAGTATCGGGAATAGAGCCAGTCGCCGGAGGTCTGGAAAACGCAACCCAGTTTCTCGAACCCGGTATGGAAAGGGGTGCGCAAGACGGGTGTCATTTGCGCGCCAACCTCTGCACCGACCAGCGCGCCAAGTGAGACTGGAGAATAAGGCGGGCGATAGGTTGTGTGACCGATATCGGTGGGGTCTTGCCCTGACAAAGCGGCGATCTCCAGCAGACCATTGGTCCAGCTGGTTTTGCCTTGATCAGTGCCCATTCCAAGAGTGGTATAGCGCTTGGTCAGTTCGATATCTCGATAGCCTTCCCGCTGTGCGAGTGCGATGTCGTCGCAGGTGACATCATTCTGAAAATCAACGAAGGCTTTGCCTTTGCCCGCGTCGAAATCCCCGGCTGAGCTGGGCTTCGGGTCCGGGCGTGGCAGGTCGAGGAATTTGTGCATCTCCAGCTCTGCCATGGCCTGATGCGCGGCCGCTTTACCGTCGGCTACGCACTCGGCCGTATCCAGTACGCCACGGGCGCCGCCTATGGGGCGTAATCGACCGTCCGTCTCTGGCGGCAACAGGCTTTGGGTGTATGCCGAGAAACTGAGGCGCTCTCCCGTCTGCGCAAACAAATGCGCAGTCGGCATCCAGCCTGCGGACATGGCTATCAGATCGCAGGGAGTGTGATGCTTGTGACCTTGAGCATCCCGCCAGACAAGACCGGTCAGGTGCCGTTTGCCTCGCGTGGAGAGGAGCTGCGAACCGGTTGGCAATTCAGCTGCGATCTGGATTCCAGCCTCTTGCAAGGCAGCGACCGTATCTGCGCGCTCCTGAGGGTCACGAACCGCCACCACAACACGGCGCCCTGGGGCAACACCGAAGCGGCGGACATAACAACGAACGGCGCCCGCCAACATAATGCCAGGTCGGTCGTTGCCGGGGAATACCAGCGGGCGTTCGATAGCCCCGGCCGCCAGCAGGATGCGCCTTGCCCGGATCTTCCAGAAGACCGCGTTGCATATACTTTCGTCAGGACGTGTCTCCACCGCTTGAACCAATCCGTGATCGTACTGACCAAAGGCTAACGTTCGCGGCATGACTGTGACGTTTGACAGAACCCGCAGCGCGTCCTCGGCGTCGTTTGCCCAATCAAACGCGGACAACCCTTGCAGAGTTTCGTTGGCGGACAGCAGTGACCCACCCAGCGCGTGGTCCTGTTCAAGCAGGATCACCGTGGCGCCTGATTGTGCGGCGGTAATGGCTGCTGAAAGCCCGGCAGGACCGCTGCCGATCACAAGTATATCACAGCTTTTGCGTCGCTTGTCGTAAAGCGCCGGATCGGGGGCGGAGTCCACTGTCCCGTGCCCCGCTGCCTGCCGGATCTTCGGTCCAAAACGCCGGTGCCAAACCCCTTTTGGCCACATGAATGTCTTGTAGTAGAAACCCGCTCCGATCATCTTGCCCAATAGCCCCAGTATCGCTGCCCGGTCGTTTTCAAGGGACGGTAGTGCATTCTGGCTGGTCACCTCCAACCCTTCGCGCAGCGGGATTTCGGTCACCTTCATATTTGGTGTGCACCCGGACTGTTCCCGGACCGTAAGCATGGCCGAGGGTTCCTCCAACCCTGCCGAGATGATCCCGCGTGGCCGGTGGTACTTCAGCGATCGCGCCACAAAATGGCGGCTGTTGGCCAGCAAAGCCGAGGCCAGTGTATCGCCGGGGTGGCCGGTCAGGGCCTCTCCGTCGAAGGTGAAATGGAGCGTCTGACTGCGGTCGATCAAACCCCCGGACGGCAAGCGGTTCATTCCGGACCTCCCGCTTCGGCGTCGACGAACTCATGATTGGTCGTGTTGCGGGTGATTTCGACCCAACGCTCGCAGCCGCTGCCGTGATACCAAATCTCCCGTAGGGGACCGCGAGGGTTGTGCCCCGTGGACATGGCATGGTTCCAGACGGCAGCATCTGTCCGCCCGTCCAGCGGGGGTAACACACGCCGAGGGCCGCCATATGTAAACTCGCTTTCTTCGCGAAGGCCGCAGTGGGGGCAGGGGATCAACAGCATCTCGTTGTTCCTAATGCAGCCAGGGGTACGGGCCGATGCCTGCATCGTCCTGTTCGGCGCCTTGGGTGAAGCGATCATAGGCAAATGGCCGCAACAGTTCGGGCATCTGCCCTGTCGCCAACAGTTCTGCCATTTGGTGGCCGACTGCGGGTGTCGCCTTGAATCCGGCATAGCCCCAGCCGGCGTTGATCATCAGCCCCTCCACCGGGGTAGGACCAAGGATTGCATTGCCGTCCATCGGAATATCCGCAGTCCCCGACCAATGCCGCATTAGCCGTAGCCGTGACAGGAAGGGGAACATTTGCAGCGCACGGGCCAGCACG
Organism: Ruegeria sp. HKCCD6426; assembly: GCF_057221115.1. Classification (NCBI taxonomy): domain Bacteria; kingdom Pseudomonadati; phylum Pseudomonadota; class Alphaproteobacteria; order Rhodobacterales; family Roseobacteraceae; genus Ruegeria; species Ruegeria sp. HKCCD6426. The sequence goes on from NZ_JBWVBF010000006.1 coordinate 224,812, forward strand.
TCTTCAATCCGTTCGAAACTGCCGCGCCGAGCGAACGAGCTGTAGCCATCGGTCGCGCCGCCCAGCACGAACTCGCCTTTGCTGGTCTGGCTGACATAGGAATAACCCGCGTTATAGTTCACCACAGTATCCAGTGCAGGCTTCACGGGTTCAGTCACAAAGGCCTGCACGTTGATCGAATTCAGCGGCAGGTCCAGTCCGGCCAATGCTGCCACCTGAGTGCTGGCGCCAGCTACGGTAACCAATGCCTTGCCGCAGGTGATCCGCCCTTTAGGGGTCTCAATCGCTGCCAACTTTCCATTCTGCACGTCGATTCCGGTCACCGGGCAGTTCTGAAACACATGAATGCCAGCTTGTGACGCCTTACGGGCAAAACCCCAGGCTACCGCGTCATGCCTCACAACACCGCCAGCCTCCTGCACCAGTGCACCAGTAATAGGGAACCGCTTGTCAGAGGACAGGTCGAGTTCGGGTACCCGGTTTTGCAAAGCGTCTCCGGTCAGGATCGCAGCATCCGCCCCGCCCAACCGCATCGCGTTGGCGCGCAGCGTGAAATGCTCCAGTTCACCGTCCGAATGGGCCAGATCGACGTATCCCCGAGGCTCATACATCAGGTTGAAATTTAGATCCTGACTTAGATCGTCCCACAGTCGCAAGGCAAAGTCCTTAAGCCGGAAGCTGGAATTCAACAGATAATCAGAGCGTACAATTGTTGTGTTACGAGCAGTGTTGCCACCGCCGATCCACGCGGACTCCAACACCGCGACATTGGTTATTTCATGGTGCTTAGCTAGGTAGTAGGCCGTTGCCAGCCCATGACCGCCACCGCCAATGATGACGACATCATAGGACGAACGCATCTCGGGCGTGCCGATGACCGCCCGCCAGTGCTTGTTTGCGGTCAAGGCATGACCCAGTATGGAAAACGCAGAATAGCCCATTCCGGAAGTCCTAATTCAATCTGTGATCACAGATAGCGGAGGCTGTCTGACTTGGCAAGCTTGAGATTGCCGTTGATCTGTGATCACAGTTCAGTCATATACTGAAGAGTATCAATGGGCCGGAGGCAGACCAAATGGCAAATCTACCGCTTGCAGACTTTGAGCCCGGCGTGCGCAACCTGCTGCAGTCTTGTGCCTGTGCACAGACCGGGGATCGAATACTGCTGGTGGGCGAGGCAGGTGACGATCGGTATTTTGAACCGGACCTATGCGCTTATACGGCCCAGATCGCCGAAGGGATGGGTTTGAAGCCGGAAATCATCATGGCTGCTCCGGTGGCAAATTCCGGAGAGTTTCCTGATACGGTCCGCGAAGCGATGGGACGGGCGGATCGGACGATCTTTTTCTCACGCTTGGGCGATCAGGTCCGTTTTAACCTGGAAGGGGGCAAAGCGGTAATGACGTATACCCTTACACTGGAGCATATGGCCGCCCCCTTTGCCCGCGCTGATTTCAGTGCCATGAAACAAGTGCATGACTCATTGCTGGGTTTGATCCTAAACGCCAAATCATGGAAGATGACCGGTGAATGCGGCACCGATCTGATTGGTGAAATCAAACCGGGCCGGGACAGCGCAATCGCCGAGTTTGCGCTTGAGTTGTTCCCGGTGATGATCTTTCCGCCGGTACATTGCCACAATATGAACGGTACTCTTGCCATCAAACATTTCGTGACCTCTTCGTCGACCCGTGCGTACGACGACAGTACACTGGTGCTGGACAAGACGATTCTGGCTCAGGTCGAAAACTCGCGCATGGTAGATTTTGATGGCCCTGCAGATTTGGTGGCGCGACTGAAAACGCAGTTGGAACGCGCAGCAGAGCTTACTGGCGGCGATCCTTGGCTGGTCAATTCTTGGCATACGGGCATCAATCCCGGCACTTTCTACAGAGACGATCCTTATGATGATCTGGAGAAATGGGGCACTGTTGCCTATGGATCGCCACGCTATACCCATATGCATGCGGCGGGGATTGATCCCGGTGATGCGGCTTTTCATCTGATGGATTTGACGATCTCGCTCGACGATCAGACCGTCTGGGATAAAGGTCGGATGGTTTTTCTGGACAGACCGGAAATTCAAGCCATGCTGCCCGCAAGTCAGCGCGGGCTTTTGAATTCTTCCGTGCTGCATGACATCGGGATTTGAAAGCCATGAAACACCCCATCGCCTGGGTCGAGGTGATTTCGCAGGACGACGCCGTAGGTGCCGTGGCTGAGGCTTATGACGCAGTCAAAGATGAGGGAGGTCGAGTCGAGAACCTATACTTGGCGATGTCGCAGACTCCGGCGGCGATTCAGCCGGCGGATGCCCATTACCTGGCCCTATTGCATAACCCTGACAACCCTTTGAAACCCTGGCTGGCAGAGCTTGTCTCGACCTATGTTGCGATCCTTTGTGGGTGTCGGTACGCGGTCGCCAATCACGGCGCGAATTTCCGGATGTATCTGCAGGATGACATGCGCGCAGACGCAATATTGCAGGCGCTGGTGGCAGGCGATGAGCCAGCCGAGGAAGACACGCAGATGCTGGCCGCCCTTCGCTATGCACGCAAGCTTTCGATGACACCAGAGCGCATGAGTGCCGAGGACCTGGAGCCGCTGCGAGCCGCAGGGTTTTGTGACAAAGGAATTTCCTATCTGATTCAGATCACCGCTGCGTTTGCTTATTGGGCGCGAATGATTAATGGGTTAGGAATCCAGTTGGGCGAGACAGTCGGATTGGCGAACACTCCAGCACCTATACGTGGGGATTAGGATTATGCCTGACGACGCGCTTGCTCCGCAGCATGCGCTGTACGCATCCGCTCGACGGCTGACCGCTGGCAGATTGTCTCGCGATGTCGGGCAATGTTTGGATAGGCGGTGATATCGCCGTCCGGAAAGATGATGTCCCACACAGCTTGCATGCCCAAAATGAAATCTGGCACCGTTGGCAGATTGCCAAAGAAATACGGGCCATTGGCCAAAGCCGTGTCCAGTGTTTCAAAAACACCCTTGAGGCGCGTCATTGAAGCTGCCTTCAGCGCCGTCTGGCACTCTGGCGCCTGATGGTAGAACTCCGGGTGGTATTGTATGATCACTTCGGGCTGCAATGTGGTGGCCAGATAATGGAACCACTGCAAAAAAGCACCGCGGTGCGGTTCACCGGGAGGGATCACAAGCCCGGCCTCTGGGTGGCGCTCGGCCAGGTACAGGCACACCGCACCTGTCTCGAACACCGTGCCATCCGGTCCTGCTAAAGCAGGGGTTCGGCAGTGAGGGCTGGCAGCCAGAAAATCCGGATCGGGGCTTTCGTCGAATAACCTAACCCAGCGGACGGTGTAGTTTGCGCCGATTTCCTCCAACACGGCATGGGCGCTCATGGCATAAGTATCGGGCGCGCAGAATAGGGTGTATTCGGACATTTCAGAGGCTTCCCAGCAAATCCATGGTCTTTTCACGCAGCAACTTGGTCAGGCCCGGCTGCCCTGCTTCCTGCCAGTTTTCGATCCCTTCGCGACGAAACAGGGAAGGAAACCACATTTCGGTCTGATACCGTTCCAGCGTATGTGGATCGGTTAAAAAGCTATTGTCTTGCGAGGCACGGGCAATGACTTCGGTGGCGAGCGTATCGGCGCTGACTTCCAGTCCAGCGCCAAACTGGCTTGCCATGCCAGCCAGTTCATCGCAGGCCACCAGCATCTCCATCGATCCGGTACGACCGCTGGACAGCACTCCAAGATTATGGGTCAGCGCCGTTCCCGACAGACAGGTGCCGTGCAGGCTGGCGCTGGCTTCGGCAAAAGCCTGGGGTCCGGGTTCATGTGCGTCAGTACAGCCCGAGCCAACCCAACAGGGAATGTTGAGATAGTTGAACACATCCGCCGCACCCAACCCGGCCAGTGTATATTCGGGTGATCCGATGGCCATGTCCGCCCGGCGCATATCCATTGGCATTACCGATGAGCCTGACATCACCGGTGCACCCGGGCTGGCCAGTTGGCTTATGACAATTCCCGCAAGCGACTCTGCTGTTGACTGGGTAATCGCGCCAGCCAGTGTCAACGGACAAGCCATGCCGGGAAAGATCGCCGGATAGCAGACGACAGGCAAATGCAATCTGGCTGCCATCAGCAGGCGCTGGCAGGTCTCTTGGCCCAGCTTTAGCGGCGACACCGGGCCAACCAGATCAAGTCCAAATGGCTTCGCAGAAAGATTTGCCATGCCGCCGGCCCGTGCGGCCATCTCCTGCCAGATCGCAAGCACGCCATGTTCGTCATGGCCAGTGAAGAAGATAGGTTTAGAGGTCGTCTCCAACAATGCCTTGGCGCTCGCGAGAGCCTCTTCGTCAGCATCCACATCGCTTGGATAGCCAAGTGAGGCAGCGATATCGATATGTGGCAAGGCCTGCTGAAGCCTACCGTGATCTGCGATATCCGCGAGGCAACAGGGGCGGTAATCGCCGCTGCGCGGATCAAGGATTTGCACGCAGTTAACCGCAGTTCCAAAGCGCGAAATTGGGTCACTGGTTGTAAAGGCAGGTGTGCCATCCTGCGAATAGAAGGCTATTATAGGTGGCACCGAAGCTATAGCGGCCCGCACAGTGTCCGGCGGATAGAACACGCGGCCGTCGTGCTCCTGACAACCCGCTGAGGCCAACAGCGCGCGCGCCTCAGGGTCTTCGACAAGAACACCAACCTTGTGCAAGACGTTGAGAACGGCCTCCACGACCTTTTCAGCTTCGGTCGCTGAAATGGTTGTGGTTTGCATCCTGCGTTCCGGCCTGATCAAGGCGGGACGTGCGCGCCGGTCACGGGATCGTGGCGCCATTCGGTTCTCCAGAGAGCAGGGGACCGGCCAGCGACAGATGTGTTGGCCGGTTAGTTAGCGCTTGGGTCCGGGTCAGGTGTCGATCCAGGCGGTTCGGGCGCCCTGATAGAATCCGAGAGGTCCGGCGCCATGCGGGGAAATGCCCTGCACTTCATTGCGCGCCGCATCTACAAAGTTACGGAAACCAAGAGTGATATGACCCCCGTCATCCTGTAGCAGCTGTTGCATTTCACCGTACATTTCCTTGCGCAGATCGAAATCAAGCGTCGCACGCGCTTCCAGCAGAAGGGCCTGGAACCGGTCATTGTTCCAGAGCGTTTCATTCCAGCTGGAAGTATTCGAGAAGGCAATGGAGAAAATCAGATCCGGCACCGGGCGCGGGTCCCAGCCCGAGGTAATCATCGGTTTCTGAATCCAGACCGATGACCAGAAACTGTCGGCAGGTGGGTTGATGACATTGATGTTGACCCCGCCGGCCTTGGCACTTTGCTGGACGTGTTGTGCCGCCGCCAGGGAACCGGTTCCGGCAACATCCGAGCCATAAAAGTCGATCGGTGTGTTTTCCAGCCCAGCTTTCTTAATGTGGAATCTTGCCTTGTCGGGGTCATATACCCGCTGTGGGATTTCTGCATTGTAATAAGGATCGATTGGGGCGATCGGATGATCGTTGCCAACCATGCCGAACCCCTTGAGGATATTGTCGACAATGCCTTGGCGGTCGACTGCATATTTCATTGCCAGCCGGAAGTCCGGGTTGTTGGTCGGCTCACGATCCATCATCATCGCGGCATTGAGGAATGCCGCTGAGGGTGCGTTTACAACATATCCGATTCCCGAGTTGTCGATGACGCGGGTCGCCTTCTGATCCAGCTGCAGCAACATGTTGATGTCGCCCGCGATCAGGGCATTGATCCTGGCGGTATTGTCGGGGATGCCGATAAATTCGAGATCATCCACATAGGGGCCATCACCCCAATAGTTTTCGTTGCGGGTGAACACATACCGACTGCCCGGCGAGAACTCGACAACCTTAAATGGACCGGTTCCCGGTGGGGTGCCGGTAAAGTCTTCCATACCGCGCTTGACGATGTGAAGCCGCGTATCCGACAGGATCATCGGGAATTCGGCGTTCGAGCCGGACAACTCGAAACGAACTTGATGATCGCTCAGCTTTTCGACGTTGGTGATCTGGCTGATATAAGATTTTGCGGGGGCTTCACTGTCAGGGTGATTGATGCGGGCGATGGTGTGCATCACATCCTCTGCACCGAAAGGTGCGCCGTCATGGAAGGTGACACCTTCCCGCAAGTTGAACACCCAGGACGTGGCATCTTCGTTGGCCTCCCATGAGGTGGCCAACCAGGGCATTGCCTGCAGGTTGTCGTTGCGGTTTACGAGCGTATCGAAGACGGAGTAGCCCATCATGATATTCGCGGTACCGTAAAACAGGGTTGGATCGAGGCTATCCTGCGCCTGAGCGGCTTCAACACCGACGACCAACCGCCCTCCGGTTTTCGGCGTAGCGGCCTGAGCGCGCTGAGCTGTCAGGCCGGTGATGACACCCGACGACACCCCTGCGGCGGCCAAAGTTCCCATAAACCGACGCCGCGACAATTTCCCGGCGACATATTGCTGGAACATATAATCTTTGAACTTGCTGTCGGACATTTGAAGTCTCCGCTGTTGGGTAGTCCGCCACTGGACTGCCTGGAATTTTCAGACCTTTTGCAGGCTGGATTTTTGTTTATTTGGGGAAACTGTGATCACAGAATGATGTAAAAATCAAGCATCTTTGATCACAGATGGCAGCCATGGTATGGATTGCATAGGCGGTGTCGGGTTCGTAGCGCAGTAATTGCCGGGCCGGTGAACAGTGATAAAGCAGACATTGGAGACCAGATGGATACAGCGACACAACAGGACGCAGCACCTGCGGAAAACCTAAGCGCAAAAATATATACTGACCTGAAAATGAAGCTGATTGTAGGCCAGCTTCGTCCGGCTGAAACACTGTCGATCAGGACGCTGGCCGAGGAATATGGCGTTTCCGCGATGCCTGTCCGTGAAGCGCTGCGCCAGTTGGCTTCAGAGGACACGCTGATAGGCGCTGCCAAGAAAGCCCACCGGGTACCAGACCTTGATCCAGCCGAAGCCGCGAACCTGTTTTTTATTCGCGCCATACTTGAGGGCGCAGCGGCAGAACTTGCCGTGGAGAACGTGCGCGACAAGGATATCAAAGTTCTGGAAAGGCTGGTGGTGGACATGGATGCCGCCTGGCAAAATCAGGACGCGGTGCAATTCTTGGTTGCCAATTTCAAGTTTCACAGCAGAATATACAGCCTCACCGGTAACAGCGCCCTGCAATCGATGATCGAATCGCTTTATGCCCGCACCGGTCCCTGGCTGGCACATGGAATCACCGAGCTGGTTACCATCGACAACTGGATGGGTGACCACCCCGGGATCATACAGGCGTTGCGAGACCGCGACGCAACGCTGGCGCGGAAATTGGTAGAGAAGGATGCGCGTTGGGGCGTTGACCTATACCGCTCGCGTAGTTGAACTCCTCCGTTAGAGTTTCAAATAAATGATGCAGCAAAAACTTATCTCTTGATTTTTACGTGATCTGTGATCACAGTTTTCCTTATCCCCGGCAAGCGACAAGCCAGCACAAGGGAGGGATCACATGAGTTTGATGGAGATTCTCTGGAAGAGAATAGCCCTTGGGATTGGCACATTACTTTTTGTTTCAGTGCTGGTTTTTCTGGGAACCGAGATACTGCCCGGTGATGTGGCTCATGCGATCTTGGGGCAGGGGGCAACACCAGAACTTCTGGATCAGGTGCGCGAGCGCCTCGGATTGAACGAGCCTCTATACGTGCGATATTGGGTTTGGTTGACGAATTTTGTTACTGGCGATTTTGGAACTTCGCTTGCAAATGGCGCGGACATCGGAACGGAGATCGCACGCCGCGCAGGCAATACAATCATTCTGGCCCTTTGTACTGCGGTGATTGCCGTACCCCTCGCAGTCGCTCTGGGTCTGGCTGCTGCAGTCAAGCCAGGTGGGCTGCTTGACCGGATCATAACCTCGACTTCACTGGCGCTGATTTCTTTCCCCGATTTCTTGGTCGCAGTTATTTTGGTGACCATATTTGCGATCAAGCTACGCTGGCTACCGGCCATCGCCTCAATCCGGCCCAGCTATGAGCTGGTGGATTGGATACGCATCCTGATCTTGCCGGTGATGGGCCTCACGTTCACCATCCTTGCGCATATGGTGCGGATGACCCGATCTGCTGTTCTGAACGTGTTGACCAGCCCGGCAATCGAAATGGCAATTCTCAAGGGTGTGCCTCGCCGCCGTCTGCTGCTGCGCCATGCCCTGCCCAATGCGTTGGGGCCGATCATCAACGTTGTAGTTCTGAATTTGGCTTATCTGATCAGCGGTGTGGTGGTGATTGAGACCCTTTTCAACTTTCCCGGCCTGGGTCGCTACATGGTTGAAGCAGTCACCAACCGGGATGTTCCGATCGTGCAGACCTGCGCGATGATATTCTGTTCTTGCTACGTGCTGCTGAACATGTCCGCCGACATCCTGTCCATCATGGCCAACCCGCGCGTGAGGTACAAGAAATGACCCCCGGCACCCGTACATGGCAAGGCGAACTACGCGAGGCTGTATCTGATCTCACCCCCGGCGTCGCGCTGTGCCTCCTGTTATTGATGTCCTTCTTCCTTATCGGTGCGTTTGCCCCCTGGATCGCTCCTTATGGCGAAGGCGAGATACTGACCAATGACAGCTTTCTACCGCCCAACAGCCAAATGTGGCTGGGCAGCGATTACCTTGGTCGGGACGTACTGTCGCGGCTGATCTTCGGTGTCCGTGTCACCCTGTTCCTGGCGTTGATTATCACGTTCCTTTCCTTCTTCGCAGGCGTATTTCTCGGCTTCCTTGCCGCTGCATTCGGTGGGCGCGCCGACAACTGGATGAGTCGGATCAACGATGCCCTGCTAAGTTTTCCAGCGCTAATGCTGGCACTGATCGTGATCAACTCGTTGGGGTCTTCCATTGTGGTGCTGGTCTTCACGATCGCCTTCATCGACATGACGCGGGTTTTCCGGGTTTCCCGTGCGCTTGCGGTCAATATCATGGTGATGGACTATGTTGAGGCTGCGGTCGTTCGCGGCGAAGGAAAGGGTTGGATCGTCTGGCACGAAGTGCTGCCGAACGCTCTGACACCACTGGCCGCTGAATTCGGAATCCGCTTTACCTACGCGATTTTGTTCATCTCGACGCTTTCCTTCCTTGGCCTCGGGGTACAGCCGCCGCAATCGGATCTTGGCGTAATGGTCAAAGAAAATATGCAGGCGATCCTTTGGGGTGAATACACCACTTTATACCCGGCCTTCGGCATTGCGCTGATTGCCATTTCCATGAACGTCTTTGTCGACTGGCTGCTGCAACGGTCAAGCGCCAAGCTTCCCGATGAGATCTGATATGCGCGACACCTCTCAATTTGAACCGGCCGGTGGGCCATTGCTGAAAGTCCGCGGCCTGGATGTATCGGTTCGTGACAAAAAGGGTCACGAGTTTAAAATCGTTGACGGCATTTCCTTTGATGTGCAGCCGGGTGAGGTAATCGCTCTGATCGGCGAGAGCGGTTCCGGTAAGACCACGATTTCGCTGGGCTGTATGGGTTACACGCGCCCTGGATGTCATATTACAGCAGGGTCGGTGAAATTGGGCGACACCGAAGTGTTGGAGCAATCGCTGCCCAAACTGCAGGAATTGCGCGGCAAGGAAATCACCTATGTAGCGCAGTCGGCAGCAGCTTCATTCAACGGAGCGATGACGATTGACGCCCAAGTGACCGAAATCCCGGTGATCACTGGCGCCATGAGCCGCGAAGATGCTCTTGCCAAGGCCATGCGCCTCTATGAGGATCTGGAGCTTCCTGACCCGGAGAATATTGGCAAACGTTATCCTCATCAGGTTTCGGGCGGCCAGCTTCAGCGGTTAATGGCGGCAATGGCCATGATCAGCGATCCGCGGCTTTTGATTCTGGATGAACCCACGACCGCGCTTGATGTGACCACCCAGATCGAGGTGCTGCATTCTTTCAAAAAGCTGATCCGCGACAACAACACAGCTGCGATTTACGTTACGCACGATCTGTCGCTGGTGGCGCAGGTTGCCGATCACATTCTGGTTCTGAAAGAAGGTCAGATGGTGGAATACGGCACCACCGATCAGATTATCTCGGACCCGCAGGACGACTATACCAAAGCGCTGATGGCCGCGGCCCATGTGATGCCCGAAGAAATCCACGCTCCGCCGGGTACGGCGGCAGAAGATGCTCCGTTGCTTGAGGTGCGGGACGTGACTGCCGGTTACGGTCCGACCCAAAACATCATTGCTTTGCGCGACATCAATCTAACGATCAATGCTGGCGAAACCGTTGGGGTCATAGGTGAATCCGGCTCTGGCAAAACCACGCTGGGCCGTCTGATTTCGGGTCTGATGGGGGCCAAGCAGGGTGGGGTCTATCTTGATGGCCAACAGTTAAAACCCTCGGTCGGCCAACGCTCTCGCGATGAATTGCGCCAGATTCAGTTTGCCTTTCAGATGGCCGATGTGGCGCTCAATCCCCGACAGCGACTGAACAAGATTTTGAGCCGTCCGATGATGTTCTATCGTGGCCTGTCGCAACGTGAGGCTACCAAGGAAACCGCCCGCCTGCTGGAGCGCGTTGGCTTGCCGACAGACTTTGCTTGGCGGTACCCGCCCGAGTTATCGGGAGGTCAGCGGCAAAGGGTCAACCTGACACGGGCCCTGGCTGCACAGCCGAGACTGATCATCTGCGATGAAATCACCTCTGCGCTTGATACGATTGTGGCGCAACAGATCCTCGACCTTCTGGAAGATCTGCAGGATGAACTCGGCCTGAGTTATATGTTCATCACACACGACATTGCCACGGTCTCGAAAATCTCCGAGCGTATCGCAGTCATGCGGCACGGGCGAATTGTGGCGCAAGGCCCAGTGGATCAGGTGCTGAAACCTCCGTGCCACGAATACACGCAACTGCTGCTCAACTCGGTGCCTGAGATGCGCACCGACTGGTTGGATGGCGCGGTTGTCGAGCGGCGCAAGTTGGTCGCTGCGCTGGACGGATAAAGGCAGGTGGGACAGCCCCACCAATTGAAACAGACACAGACAGGTGCAAACATGAATACGACAGCGCGGGTTGTTGTAATTGGGGGCGGTGTAGTCGGCTGCTCCATTCTTTACCACCTAGCCCGGAACGGCTGGAGCGATGTGATGCTGTTGGAGCGGCAGGAGTTAACGTCCGGTTCCAGCTGGCACGCGGCTGGGGGCTTGTTTACCGTCGTGCGGCCCAATGCAGCGGCCGAAATGCATCGCTATACCTTTCAGATCTACCGCGAACTGGAGCAGGAACGAGGTCAGCCCTGCGGATTCCATTTCACCGGTGGCCTGAACATCTGCCGCACTCAGGATGAGATTGACAGCAACGCTATGATGCAAAGCGCCTGCCGCAGACTTGGCATCGAAGGCCACTTCATCTCATTGCAGGAGGCCAAGGAAAAGGCGCCGGTTCTGGACACCTCCCACATGATGGGTGCCTTTTGGGAAGAGGAGGGCGGCCATGTTGATCCGGCCTCTGCCACCAATGCCTTTGCCGCAGCTGCCCGTCAGATGGGTGCATCGATCCACCGGCACACGCCGGTCATTGCGACCGACCAGCGGGCGGACGGTTCTTGGGATGTGGTGACAGACAAGGAAACGATTCACGCAGAGTATGTCGTCAACGCTGCTGGCCTCTGGGGTCGCGAAGTTGCCCGTTTGGCGGGGATTGAGCTGCCGCTGATGCCCGTGGAACACCACTATCTGGTGACAGAAAACATCCCGCTTATCGAAAGCCTCGGCTTTGAACTACCACAGATCAACGACAACGAAACCGGCTCTTATGCGCGGCAGGAAGGAATGGGGATGCTGCTGGGTGCTTATGAGAACAAGATGACTCATTGGGCCAAGGATGGCACACCACTGGATTTCGGCCATGAACTGTTACCGGACAACCTGGAATGCATGGAATGGAACTTTGAGAAATCGGTCGAGATCATGCCCTGTCTTGGCGAGGCTGGTGTAAAACGAGTGATCAACGGGCCGATGATTTTCTCGCCTGATCTGTCGCCATTGATCGGCCCGCATCCTGCTTTGCGCAATTACTTCTGCGCCAACGGGGTCATGGCAGGTTTCAATCAGGGCGGGGGAATAGGTCGCGTGATCGCGGAATGGATCATTGGCGGAGAACCCGAGATCGATATTTTCAACTGGGACGTCGCCCGGTTTGGAGATTTTGCAACACAGAAATACACCGAGGAGATGACCCGGTATTTCTATGAAAACCGATCTGAAAAGATTTTTCCGTATCAGAGCTTCCCGGCAGCCCGCCCGCAGTCCAAATCCCCCGTGCATGACAGGCTGGCCGAGGCGGGCGCAGTGTTTGGCACAGGCTTTGGGCGCGAGCACGCCACCTGGTTTGCGCCTGAAGGGACGCCGCCTGAGGACTCTCTCACTTATCGCCAGCCCAACTGGTGGAAGCCGGTCGCGGAAGAGGGCAAGCGCCTGCGCGCGGGGGCGGGATTGTTCGAATTCTCGGACATGGCGAAATTCGAGGTTTCCGGCCCGGGTTCCGCGGACTGGCTTGATCGTATCATGGCGAACCGATTGCCCGAACCGGGGCGGCTCTGCCTGTCTCCCATGCTCTCGAACAAAGGCAGGGTGATCGGTGACTTCACCATCTCCAATCTGGGGGACCGTTATCTGATCATCGGCACCTATGCGATGCAGTTGGCTTACCTTCGCCATTTCCGCAAATTCCTGCCGGCAGAAGGTGTTACACTCAGGAACCTATCCGACAGGCTGTCCGGTCTGGCACTGGCTGGCCCCAAGGCGCAGTCCATGATGGCCGCGCTAACCGATCAGCCCATGGAAACAGCTTCGTTCCGATTTATGGACACCAAGCAAATCACCTTGGCAGGGGTGCCGGACGTCATTGGATTGCGCGTCTCCTACACTGGTGAAACAGGTTACGAGCTCTACATGCCGCCGGAACATCAGGTTCAGATCTTCGATGCACTGCGCAGCGGCGGAGCGAACCTCTGTGGCCTGCGCGCCCTGATGATGCTGCGGCTTGAGAAAAGCTATCCGGCCTGGGGACTCGAGATTACTTCGGACTACTTCGCCCATGAATGCGGAATGATGTACCATGTCAAACTGGACAAGGGGGACTTCATCGGCCGGGAGGCTGTGCAGAACTACGGCCCGCCACGCGAATGTCCAATCAGCCTGACGGTCGATGCAGGCAATCTGGCGATATGGGGCGACGAGGCAATCTTTCTTGACGGCCAGCCTGTAGGTTATGTTTCCTCAGGCGGTTGGGGGCCGGTCACAGGCCAGCACATCGCACTAGGCTATGTGCCGCCGGACGCGTATCGTGAAGACGGCAATTATGCAGTCGAAATATTCGGCGCGCTTCATCCCGCTCGGATCCAGAGAAAACCGCTTTATGATCCAGCGGGCAGTCGAATGCGACAGTAGGGGGTATGGCGGGATGATCGTTACCGGTGGGCATTCCTATCAGGGATATAGTGTCGGGATTTTGATGTTCGACAAAAAGCTGTATCCCATGCTTCCCGGCGATGTCGGAAACGCGACAAGCTATCCGTTTCCCGTTCTTTTGCGTCAGATTGAGGGGTTGGAGAACAATCCGTATCCACCTTTGACCGGGCCAGACGGGAGCTATACGCCCGAAGTGCAAAGCTGCATCGATGCTGCGGTTCAGATGGAAAAGGATGGCGTGCGTGCCATTGCCATGTGTTGCGGGTTCTTATCGTTGGTTCAAGCGGCCGTGGCGAAACACGTGAGTATTCCGGTCATGACGTCACCATTGATGATGCTACCGGTCATCCAACAGATGATCCGACCGGACCAATCGGTGATTGTCGTGACGGCTGCCGCACGGTTGCTGGGGAAGGATTTTTTCAGAGCGGTTGGGGCAGATATGGCAGACCGGATAACTTTGGTTGGCCTGGACGATTCCAAGACCTTCAACGCCATGTGCATGGGCGGGACGCAGATCACCTGCGATACAGATGCGCTGCGTGACGATATTTTGAACGCCGTTGCGGAAGGTCAGGCGCGAGCCCCCAAGGTCGGGGCAGTGCTGTTGGAATGCACCAGTCTTCCGCCCTTTGCTCAGGATATCCGGCAGGCAACCTCATTGCCTGTCTTTGATTTCATAGCCTGTGTGGAATGGATGCATCGGGCTGTCGTGCCCAAATCTTACAGTGGATATATCTGAAAGGAGTCACGGAGATGATCATGCGGTTTGCGGTAGTCAGAGAAGAAACCTGGGCTGGTGCGAGGGGGCGCTTAGCCGCCCTTTCGCACACTCAACAGGAGATTTTCTATGTCCCGCCGCCGCCGTTCTACCCGCCAGCCCCGTAGCTCGGGCTTCACGCAGCGCCCCTTTGGAGAGGTCCGCAACCCGCTTGCTCCATCCGAGCTGATTTCTGATGATCAGGTCGAAACGATCCACCACGCCAGTCTCCAGGTTCTGCGCGACATTGGTATCAAAGTCGATAGCGCCGTCGCCTGCGATTTGCTGGCCGTAGCGGGTGCAGATGTGGAGCGGGATACGGCCCGCGTCCGCTTTGACCCCGCTATGGTTGACGAGATGTTGATGGGTATCCCATCTGAATTCACCATACACGCCCGTAACCCGGACAAGACAGTGACGGTAGGTGGCAACTCCTTAACCTTCGCGACTGTCAGCGGCCCATCCTTTGTCTCTGACCTCGACAATGGCCGGCGTGCAGGCACGCTGGAGGATATGCGAAATTTCGTCAAACTTTCCGCCTCGCTCAACATATTCCATCATGAGGGAGGGGCGGGTTGCGAGCCACTGGAGCTTCCGCCGGAGACGCGGCACCTCGACATGATGCTTGCCCAGACCACCCTTTGTGACAAAGGGTGGCAACCTTGCTGGCTGAACTCGACGGACCGCGCGCGTGACTGTATCGAGATGGCCAAGATTGCCCTGCAGACCGATGATGAGGGCCTGCGCGCACGACCCGGTATCATTGGCGGAATAAACACCAACTCGCCGCTTCTGCTGGATGATAGCCAGGCCGAGGGGTTGATCGAGTTTGCACGGGCAGGCCAGCCGATCCACGTCACCCCTTTTACGCTGGCCGGAGCCATGAGCCCGGCCACTATCGGCGGCTCTCTGGTGCAGCAGAATGCCGAGGCGCTTGCCGGTATCATCCTGGGTCAGGCTGCCTGTCGTGGGGCGCCGGTTTTTTACGGACACTTCACTTCGAACGTAGACATGAAGACGGGTTCACCTGCATTTGGAACCCCCGAATACGCGCAATCGGTGCTGGTTTCGGGACAGATGGCACGGCGTTATGGATTGCCGATCCGTTCTTCCAACACGACTGGCTCGGCCTGTGTGGATGCCCAAGCCACTTACGAGAGCAGCATGTCGATCAATGCCTGCATTCAGGGCCATATTAATGTCATGATGCACGCCGGAGGATGGCTGGAGGGCGGGCTGACCTGCTCTTTCGAAAAACTGATACTCGATGCGGAACTTCTGCAAATGCAGGCAGCCTTTCTCGACCCCATTGATCTGGACGACGATGCCCTTGGCATTGATGCCATCGCCGAAGTGGGCCCCGCCGGGCATTTCTTTGGTACCGCCCACACGCTGGCCCGCTACAAAGACGCATTTTACAGCCCGATCCTGTCCGACTGGCGAAACTTTGAAACTTGGCGCGATGATGGTGCCAAAACGGCCACCCAGCGGGCCAACGAAATCTGGAAGCAACTGCTTAACAGCTATGAAAAGCCCCCCATTGATTCGGGTGTGGAGGAAGAACTGGAAGCCTATGTTATCAGACGTAAAGAAGAAATTGCCGCAAACGGGTAGCGCGGCACATTATCTGGCAGCGGCAATCCTGATTGTTAGGGTTTAGCGGATGCGTCGCCCGCAAAGGTCAATGCGCCGTGCCGCTGCCCATAAGACCCCGCGCGTGGCATTCGTCATCACCACTTTGGGAAGCTCTGAGACGTCAGCTGTCAGATCTGTTTTTCCGGCATCTGTACCACCAGCCCGTCCAAAGCGGCAGACACCTTGAGCTGGCAGGTCAGCCGAGACCGGCCCGGATCCGGTTCAAAGGCAAAATCAAGCATGTCCTCTTCCATGTCGTCCTTGGCAGGCAGTTTTCCCACCCAGTCGGGTGCCACATAGACATGGCAGGTCGAGCAGGCACAGGCGCCTCCACAATCCGCCTCGATGCCGGGGATATTGTTATCGCGGGCGCCTTCCATGACGGTTAACCCATCCGCCACCTCCACAACATGCTCGTTTCCGCCATGCTCGACATAAGTAATTTTGACCATCTGTTGTTTTCCCTCAGAATTCCACTACGGCACGGATGGACTTGCCCTCGTGCATCAATTCAAAGCCTTCATTGATCTGATCCAGAGACAGCTTGTGCGTGATCATAGGGTCGATCTCGATCTTGCCGTCCATGTACCAATCCACGATCTTCGGCACGTCTGTTCGGCCCGATGCGCCGCCAAAGGCAGTGCCGCGCCACGATCGGCCGGTGACCAGCTGGAAAGGGCGGGTTGAGATTTCGGCGCCGGCAGGCGCCACGCCGATGATGATCGATTCACCCCAACCCTTGTGAGCGCATTCCAGTGCGGTGCGCATCACGTTCACATTGCCGGTGGCATCAAAAGTGTAGTCGGCACCGCCACCGGTCAGGTCCACCAGATGTGCGACCAAGTCGCCTTCAACATCGGCAGGGTCGACGAAATCAGTCATGCCGAAATGTTCGGCAATTTCCACTTTGCCCGGATTCAGATCGACGCCGACAATCTGGTCGGCACCAGCAAGTCGCAGACCCTGAATGACATTGAGGCCAATCCCGCCAAGGCCGAACACAACCGCGCGACTGCCAATTTCTACCTTGGCGGTATTTATCACGGCACCGATGCCCGTGGTGACGCCGCAGCCGATGTAGCAGACCTTGTCAAAGGGCGCATCGTCACGGATTTTTGCCAGCGCGATTTCCGGAACAACGGTATGATTGGCAAATGTCGAGCAGCCCATGTAGTGGTGGATCGGTGTGCCGTCCAGCATGCTGAAACGGGTGGAGCCGTCTGGCAGCAGACCTTGCCCCTGGGTCGAGCGAATAGCCTGGCACAGGTTTGTCTTGGGGTTGAGGCAATATTCGCACTCGCGGCATTCCGGTGTGTAAAGTGGAATCACGTGATCGCCGGGCTTCAGGCTGGTGACGCCTTCACCGACTTCTACCACAATACCCGCGCCCTCATGCCCCAAGATCGCCGGAAAGATCCCCTCGGGGTCATCGCCTGATCGCGTGAATTCATCCGTATGACAAAGACCGGTTGCCTTGATTTCTACCAGAACCTCGCCCGCCTTCGGACCCTCCAGGTTCACATCCATGATTTCCAGTGGCTTACCAGGAGCCACCGCAACTGCTGCGCGGGTTTTGATCATTATGCGTTTCCCTTGATTTTGGTCTTTGTCTCGGCCTGATCACAGATCACGGTCTGATCCCAGCATCCGGCCCATATACCCCAGAAAGTCCCAGATGGTGCCTTCCAAATCATCTGGCGCCAGCGGGCCGTGTGGGAAATAGCGAGTGTTCTGAGCGATCTGCAGGGTTTCCAGCTTTTCCTTGTCCTCTGCGTTGAAAGACTTGCAAAGATTTACATAGCTGACGACTTCCGGGTCATTCGGGTCGGTTTTAAACCCTGCAATTCCCCAGCGTATGGCCACTTTGTCCGCGCCGTTGGGACGCAGGCACAGATACAGAGTATAATTGGCGGCCACGGCCACCACGAAGCTGGGAAATACATTGAACAGGACCGTGTTGCGCTGTTCATCCTCTGTCATATCTTCGTGGAACGGGCCACGCGGAGGGAAGTCTGGATCGTAATAGGATCTGTAGGCCGTCCAGCGTGCTTCGCCCGGAACTTTGCGGCACAGCTGTGTTGGTGTCATCGGCTGCAGGGTCTTGGAGTGGGTCGCGAAGAGGTGGTAGCCCTCCATGAAGTTCTCGGTCAAATTTTTCCAGTTGGTGTTCCAAACACCATCGTCGGTGAATAGCAGGTTACGCTGTTCATTATGGTAATTGTGCAGAATGCCGTCCAAAACCTCCATCTGAGGTTCCAGCGGTTCGGCGGTGCCATCCAGATTGACAAAGATGAAGTTGCTCCAGATTTCGGACTTCAATCGGGGCAGACGACAGCCTTTCACTTCAAAGTTCTTGGCGTTCTTCATCAAAGGTGCGGTCTTGAGCTGGCCTTCGGTGTTGTAGGTCCAGGCGTGATATTGACAGACAAAAGATCGGCGGTGCCCTTTGGGGCTGGTCTCCACCAGATTGCCGCGATGGCGGCAAACATTGGATAGCACATGTACGTCGCCATCCTGCCCGCGCGAAACCAACAGCTGCTCGCCGACAATTTCGGTAGTGAAGAAATCACCAGGCTCCGGGATTTCTTCAACATGCCCAAGGCAAATCCATTCCCGACGGAAGATGTGCTCTTTCTCAAGCTCCAGAAAATCGGAGGAGGTGTAGAAACTGGGCGGCATTGTTCGCGCCTGTTCCTGATCCAGCTGTTTCAGTTCGGTCAGTTCCTTGCGTAGTTCATCGGCTGACATAGCTCTGGTCGCGGGCATGTGATTCCCCTTGAAAAATCAAACTGTGATCACAGATGAAGTACTAGATTTACTGGCAATCGCCAAGAGAAAAGTCCAGTTCAAGGTCGCGATAGCATGCAAACTCAGGCGGAAATCCTGATGGTTCCGTTCGGATCGTCTGTGTCGCAAAGCCGTGTAACGCGCGAAGGGCCACTCGAATCTGCCCTTGGTCAGCAATTTCCACTTTATTCGTAAATTCCCTGGATCGTGATAGAATGAGGATCAACGAGGGAGGTGCCGATGCGTTCTCTTATCGTCTCGATAACCGCTGCAGTTCTTATTGTGTCTTTGAGTGTCGGTGTCGCCCGACCAGACGAAAGCGTTCTGAGCGCAGTCCGGGAGCGCGGTTTTGTCAAGTGCTCTATTGGAAACCGGCTGGTCGGTGATACGCGTATTGGCTCGGAAGGGTATGAAGGGTTTTTCCCCGAGTTTTGCAGGATTGTTGCGTTGGCAGTCTTAGGTGACCGAAATGCGGTTCAGATGTCGCCAGCCCTCATTCGCGCGGGGTTGGAAAGCATCTCTGAGGGTGAAGTCGACCTTTATGTTTCAAATGTCACCTGGACGTTTTCCCGCGACATAGCCCTCGGCCTGACCCCTGCAGCTGTACTTTACTACGACGGCCAAGGGTTCATGTCTCATAGGGGAACGATCAAAGGTTCGCTTCGCGACTTGGGTGGCGCATCCGTTTGCGTATCACGCGCCACGACAACCATCGGCAATCTGGAAGATTATGTAGCTCAACACGGGCTCGACTGGATAATACAGGCTTTCGAGTCATCACAGGGTCGAAACGATGCTTTCTTTTCCCGCCGATGCGATTTGTTGACGACAGATCGGTTTGCTCTGGCAACGATGCGGAGCTCGGCTTTTGACGATCCCGCGAATTATGTGCTGCATGACGAGGTTATTTCTAAGGAACCGCTTGTGGCGTACGTGTCTTCGCGCGACATGATGTGGGCAAATATCGTGCGGTGGGCGATTTTTGTGACAATTCTAGCCGAAGAGAAAGGCATTGCCCGGTCAAACATCGAGGCGCACCTGGAAAGCTCCGATCCCGAAATCCGCCGCTTGCTGGGGCTTGATGACGTGGAAGGAACGGCGGTCGCCGGTTTGGACCGGAATTGGGCAAGAAACGTGATCGCAGGCGCCGGAAACTACGGCGAAATATTCGACCGGTATCTTGGTCCGGGCAGTTTGATGAATATTGATCGTGGGCTGAACCGGCTTTGGCGAGATGGCGGTTTGATGATCAGCCCGCCATTCCGGTAGGCCGATACCGTGCCCGATCAATTGGCAAATCACGGCAATGTTTGGCAACGCATATCGACGCTGCTGTTTACTGTATTGGCGATGATCGGCGTACTGCTCGGGCTGGGGTTGCTCCTGATAACGCTTCGGTTATTCGAGATCCACAGGGAGCTTGATGTGCTCCGCACTCAATCGCTCCCGAGCTTGATCCGGCTGTCGCAGCTATCTCAGGAAGCCTCTGCCACGAGTTCCATAGCGCCAGCCCTGAGCCAAGCCGCGACCCGCTCGGAATTAGACACACTGATCGCACGCATCCACGACAAGCAGGCTTCGCTGTTGGCCCTCCTCGACGAATTGGAGGGATTAAGTGGTGGTCAGGAACGTGTTGCGCCGCTCCGGTTAAGTGCTGCCACCTTGAATGAAAATCTTGAACATCTGATGGATGCCGTGGATGAGCAAATCGACCTTCGTCGCACGATTGAGACCCATGTCAGGGTTTTTGCGCGGCATCTGAATGACTTGCATTCCGCAGAACCCGGTGATGACCCTGTGGCCATAGACTTGGCAACACGTGCGGCATTGCAGATCGACAGTTTGTTGCAGGACACAAACCGCGCACGGCTTCCACGAAACCGGCAGTCGACAGAAGAGAGTATTGAGGCGCTGACCCGTCACCTCGCCGAGACAGGAAGAGAGCCAACGGTGCGCGCATCAGGTCTTGGACCGGACAACTTGATCGAAAGCTGGAACGCACATCGCACGGAGATTCTGGAAGCCAAATCGTCACAACTGTCAAATGCCTTCCAGATCAAGGCGCTGATCGAGGAGAACTCGTTGATTGCAAACAGGCTGCTTAGCAGTGCAAGCAACGCGTTCTGGCAGGCTAGCTCCGAACTCGAAACCCAGGTGCAATTGGTCAATGAAACGACGCGGTTCACATTGCTTATCACCTCCGCACTTTTCCTTGTTTTGATCGCAGGGGCTGCCCTGGTTTCCCGGGTGCTCAGACGGCGGGTGTTCCTGCGTCTTGATAAGCTGAGAATGGCATTGAAACGCTATGCGGAGGACCGGCAACATGGATTTTCCGATGTCCGTCCAGACGAAATCGGCGAGATTTCAGGCGCAATGTCGCGCTATATGGGTTTAATTGATCAACGTGAAGCCGAATTGGCTGAAAAAACAGCGGCATTGGAGGGGTTGGCCAACCAGTTATCCAAGTATCTCTCGCCTCAGGTTTACAAGTCGATTTTTACCGGTCGGCAAGAAGTCAAGTTGGCCAGCTCACGCAAGAAACTCACCATATTCTTTTCCGACATCGTAGGTTTCACGGAAACCGCTGACAGGCTCGAGTCCGAAGAATTGACGCAACTTCTTAACCACTACCTCACTGAAATGTCTCAGATCGCATTCGCGCACGGGGCCACGATCGACAAGTACGTGGGTGATGCCATTCTTGTGTTTTTCGGCGATCCAGAAACACGGGGCGTGAAAGAGGATGCTCTCGCCTGTGTTCGGATGGCCATGGAGATGCGGCACCGGATGAAAGAGCTTCAGGACCAGTGGCACAGGTCCGGAATCGAAAAACCGCTCCAGGTCAGGATGGGTATTCACACGGGGTACTGTACGGTGGGCAATTTCGGTAGCGAAGACAGGTTGGACTACACGATCATCGGGGGTGCCGTGAACATTGCATCGCGATTGGAAGCGACGGCCGCCCCGGGCGAAATCCTGATGTCCTATGAAACTTTCGCGATTGTCCGGGATCAGATTGAATGCTCAGAATACGGAGATATAGACGTTAAGGGGATCGCCTATCCAGTTGCTGCCTACAGCGTTGCTGACCCGCAGGAAAGGACAGGTCAGACCCCGCAAAGCCTGCACGAGCATCAGCCTCACTTCAGAATGGACGTTGACGTGTCAGCGATGTCGGAAGAAGACCGCTCGGCGGCGGCTGCAAGCCTCAGGAGGGCTCTTTCGCTTCTGGGATGTGGCACAGCGCCAAAGCCATCTCGGTCGGTCAGAGCCCCTGGCGCCACAGACGAGTCCAACGGTGGAGCACCGCCGGATAGCTGAGGCATGACCAAGGCCAGAAAAATGCAATTCGTCTCAGGTATGGAGGCAGAGGGGTGCAACCCGCCCGTCAACGTGCGTGTCACCCTTGAGTATTGGCTAAGTCTGGTCTTGGACACTTTCGGCTTATGAGGAGATCAGATCGTACCGGCAAACTTAGGGAAACTTCCGCGAAAATGCCCAAACCAATGTGAAAAGTTGAATGGCTCTTGGGATGCCAATCGAATGGTTGGAACATTGGCCAGCGAAAGCCGGGTTTTAACATATCAGCTTCACTTCGTGGTTGAGTGTCCCGCCATTAGACAATAGTGTTCGACACGGCCACTCTGGCCAGAGCGCGAGTTCTGGCAAGGAGGGATGAAATGCCACGGGCAATCCGTGGCGCACCCTCAAGGCTCCACGCGAAAACCCACTTACGTGTCGTTTGAACAAGGAGCCAACTATGACTTTGCAAAACCGAAGCTGGGCCGAACCATACAAGATCAAGATGGTCGAACCGCTGAAGATGACCACTGAAGCCGAGCGGAAGGCCGCGATCGCTGAGGCCGGTTACAACACATTTCTGCTGAAATCCGAGGATGTTTACATCGACCTTTTGACCGATTCTGGCTGCGGCGCAATGTCCGACCGGCAGTGGTCTGGGATGATGGCGGGCGATGAGGCCTATGCTGGCAGTGCCAATTTCTATCGTATGCGAGATGCGGTTGAGAAACACTATTCCTATAAGCACACCGTCCCGACCCACCAGGGGCGTGGCGCCGAAAACATCTTGTCGCAAATCCTGATTTCAGATGGCGACTTCGTGCCCGGAAACATGTATTTCACGACCACCCGCCTGCACCAGGAATTGGCAGGAGCCACCTTTGTCGATGTCATCGTCGACGAAGCACACGACCCTGCTTCGACCCACCCGTTCAAGGGCAATGTCGACCTGGCCAAGCTCGAAGCTCTTGTGGGTGAGGTCGGCGCAGACAAGATCCCCTATATCTGCGTCGCGACTTGCGTGAATATGGCTGGTGGACAGCCAATCTCGATGGCTAATCTGCGTGAACTGCGCGCGTGGTGCGACAAAAACGATGTGAAGCTTGTCCATGATATGACGCGGGTTGCCGAGAATGCCTACTTCATCAAGCGCCGCGAGGACGGCTATAGCGACAAATCCATTCGCGAAATCGTATTCGAGCTCTGCGCACTGACAGATGCGGCCACGATGTCTTCCAAAAAAGATGCACTGGTCAATATCGGCGGGTTCCTAGCGATGAATGATCCGGAGCTGTACGAAAAGGCGTGTAACCTTGTTGTGGTCTATGAGGGGCTGCATACGTATGGCGGCATGGCCGGAAGAGACATGGAAGCTCTGGCCATCGGCATAGAAGAAAGCGTGCAGGATGACCACATCAACGCCCGTGTCGGACAGGTCGAATATCTTGGTAACAAACTCAAAGCCATGGGCGTGCCGATCGTGAACCCGATCGGCGGACACGCGATTTTCCTCGATGCGCGCGCGATCCTGCCCCATATTCCGCAGGATCAGTTTCCCGCGCAGGCATTGGCTGCGGCACTTTATGTTGACGCAGGCGTACGGGTTATGGAACGGGGTGTTGTCTCGGCCGGGCGCAACAAGGACACCGGCGAAAACTTCATGCCGAAACTGGAACTTGTGCGCCTGACCCTTCCGCGTCGCGTCTACACCCAGGCGCATATGGACGTGGTTGCCGAAAGCGTTGAACGGGTCATGGAAAAGGCAAATGAAATCCGCGGGCTCAAGTTCACGTATGAGCCGGAATATCTGCGCTTTTTCCGAGCACATTTTGCCCCTGTCGAAGGGTAATCAGAATGGGTGTCGTTTGTGGGAGCCGCTTTGCGGTTCCCACGGTCCCCGATCATAAATGGCACCGAATTCTCTGACCCTAGTCGCTATTGGGGATTGTTTGGTCACCTCAGTCAATGGCGTGTGACTTCCGCCTTGAGATTCTTGAAGCCGCGAAACCGGACGCGACCGCCTTGCACGCGATTTGTCAGCGTGAATGACCTGATCCGCTCAAGAAACCGCCCCAATGCAATTTGCCCTTCCATGCGTGCCAGGGTGAGACCAACGCAAATATGCGGCCCACCGGCAAAAGCGAGATGACGGTTTGGCTTGCGCGCAATATCGAAACGGTTCGGAGCTGGAAACACTGTCGGGTCACGGTTTGCGGCACCAATACAAAGGTGCAGATTGGTGCCACTTGGAATGGTAATGCCGTCTATCGCAAAATCCTGCGCTGTTTCCCGATTGCCAAACTGGTTTGGCGAGGCGAAACGTAAAACCTCTTCGACACATGTGTCGATAAGGTCCGGATTGTTGCGCAATTCCCGTTGCGCATCCGGGTGGTCATGCAGCAGTGCCAAGCCATTCCCGATCAGATTGGTCGTGGTCTCATGGCCTGCATTAAGTATGAAAATGCAATTCTGGATGAGTTCGGTCTCGGTCAGTTGCCCGTTATCGTCGCCGATAATAAGACGGGTCAGAACGTCTGTGTCGGGATCACCAGGCGCCTGACGCCGACGTGAGATAAGGTCCTTTAGATATACCTTGAACTCGGAAACGGCCCGTTCACCGGCGGCAAGCTGTTCCTCGCTTAAAACCGGTTCCAACGCACCTAAAATTGCCAGAGACCAATCCCGTAGGGGTTCGCGTTCATCCATTGGGACATCCAGTAAATTACCAATTATCTGAATTGGAATTAGCGAAGCGAAATCCTCGATCAGGTCGGGGTTATCGTTCAACGCATCGAGCAGTTGATCAACGGTCTCGATCAGGCCAGGTTTTAGGCGCGAAATTGCGCGCGGCGCGAGTGCTGATGACATGATGCGACGTACCCTCGTGTGAAGCGGAGGATCGTTGAAAACCAAGGATGTCGTGTGGTGCTCATACAGCAAACTATGCTCGCCGAATTTCGGCGCGAAAGCTGCCTTCTTGTCAGAGGTAAAGAGTTTTGTATCCTTGTATACCCGCTCCAGATCTGCATGGCGCGACAAGATAACCGACCCGTCTGGTTGCGTGCAAACTGGCGCAGTCTCAAGTAATGCATCGTAAAATGGAAATGGATCTTCGAGAAACTCTTCGGGTAGGTCTTGCAAATCAATCATAGCTTAAAGTTGTTGGGCAACCAGGCGATGTCAACAAGCAGACCACGGGTTCTTAGAAGAAACGTTCTGTGTGCCGATATTCGCCCATGCAAAAGGAAGACACGTCTGGGGCGGGCGCTGGCACCATCGTTCTCAACGAATCTCCGGCGCGTTTGAACGGATTTGGAGCACCTGAATTGGGTACGTGGTCCGGTAGTAAAGCCCAGCGTTGGGTGGTCAAGTGCCTGCGTGGCAGCTCAATCACTATTGCCTGCTGGGCGCAGCGCAATCACCGTCAGGTCGTCCAGTCGCTCTTCATCCTTAGTGTAGTCTTGAAATGCCCTGTCTATGGCCCGCAAAAGCTCTTCCGAGGTTGACCAGTCACCCTTTTGGATTATCGCCATTACGCGTTGAAAACCAAATGCCAGACGTTTTTCCCCGCCTAGCTGGTCGATGAGACCGTCGGTAGAGATAACCAAAGTCGTGGCTTCTTCAAACTGGATCTCGTGTTCAGAAAACTCAGGTGAACTCGGAGTATCCACATATCCAATACTCATTTTGTCGCCTCGAATCCGTTCAACGCCCGCATCTGACTTGACCAACAAGGACATGTGAGCGCCAGAAAAGATAGCTGTCCTTGTCCGTGCATCAATCTGGCAAATTGCTGCGTCCATGCCGTCGTTAGATGTCGCGTCGGAATTGACCTGATTTAGGAGTGTACGTGTCAAGTCGCTCAGCTTCGAAAGAGCCGATGAGGGGCTAAGAATTTCGTTTTCAAAGTAAAGCCGTTCGAGGGTGGCAATTGCCAACATGGTCATGAACCCTCCGGGGACTCCGTGGCCTGTACAGTCAATTACCGCGAGTGTTGAAACTGGACCTGCCGCTCTGAGCCAATAGATGTCTCCACCGACCAAGTCGCGAGGTTCCCACTTGACGGCGAAATCGGCGAAGGCGT
Source organism: Ruegeria sp. HKCCD6426 (assembly GCF_057221115.1). Taxonomy (NCBI): domain Bacteria; kingdom Pseudomonadati; phylum Pseudomonadota; class Alphaproteobacteria; order Rhodobacterales; family Roseobacteraceae; genus Ruegeria; species Ruegeria sp. HKCCD6426. The sequence goes on from NZ_JBWVBF010000006.1 coordinate 250,843, forward strand.
CCTGGCATTGATTTGCAGTCGGCAATAAGCCCTGCTGAATTCGCGTGGCATAGTTTACACTTTCGACGATATGGTGATGCGCTTCTCGGATTGCAGTGACGCGCTCGACCTCCCGATCAAGCATTGAGTTATAGCTTTGAACAACCTTGCCGATCTCATCTTCCGATTGGTAGGTCACTCGCTGCGGGTCGTCGTACAGTTCGAACTTTTCAATGGCGTTTAGCATTTGACTGAGGGGTCTGTTGATTAGCCATAAGAATGCGGCGGCACCGGCTAGGATCAGTGCAAGCCCTCCGAGAATCCCAAGAAGAACCACAACGCCTACTTCTGTTCGCAGCTCTCTCTTGAGGACTTCTTGGTCAATTCGCGCCAACATGGTGGTTGGTCCCGCTTCCGTCGGAACGGAAACCAAAATATCCAAACCTGGTTTTTTTATCTTGGCGCACCCTATAGCGGGCCAGGACACCAGAGTTTTCGAACCTAGCTCTAGTTTTTGTTCAGCGCAAACCACGTAGGGAAACCCCGAATACACCGCCAACAAACTTGTGGCTTGCGGGAGGTTCCCTGCTTCAACCAATTCAGCCAGCGGGCGCGCAATGCGATTGGCGATCGTGGCCATTTCGGCCGCAATTTGATCTGTCTGCGCCTGCCTTTTGAACTCGTAATAGAAAAAGAGCACAACCGCATTCAACACACCCCCAATCAAGAGGGTCGCCAGAATATGTTTTAAAAATATTCGGCGGTTAAGAGAGGTCCAAACCTCTCGCACCATTCGCCCCAGTACAGACAGGCGCCTAGTTCCCGATATTCTTCATTGCAGCCTGAAGAGCATCACGATTGTTGACTATCATCTGCACGACCTTGTAATCCCCGGCAATTTCACGCACGAGGAAGTCCGCTGTCACGGTATCTCCGTTGTCCGTAATCATTTCGGAACAAACAAAGAAATCACTTCCCGCAGGAATTACCATGGGATGAACATTTGCTGGGTAGACGGTCTCAATCTCGTTGGTGGTTGTATCCAGATACGTATAGGCACCATCAACCATCACGCCATCAACATGTGCAATCATAGCAGATTGAAGTTTTGCCTTCACCTCAGTCGGAATGTCGGCAGCGACTACCGGGCTGGAAATCAACACCCCGGCGAGCATGCAAAAAAGCCTGGTCATCCTCACCTCCCCACTAAAAACACTGCACAATTGATACACTAAAAATGCATAAATGTGTATCTTGTGATATGAAGGTCCTGATCGAACTTGGTTCGTTCCGGGAATGATCAAGGGAAACAGATGCTTGCAAACGAAGTCTACGAGCTGCGCGCTGGCCTGCGTAAACAAGGCGTCGTTTTTGCCTATAGCGGGTATGTAACTGAAGGCATCCTCAGCGGTGTCGGTGACGCCTTGAAGCAAAAGTTGGTGTCTGAAGATGCCGACACCAAAACGCTTCGCAGTGTATTCGCTGTGTTTGTAGAGCAAATGCAGAACATCATTAGATATTCAGTTGAAAAATTGCCTGTCGATGGGGAGACCGAAGTGTTGGACATACGCTACGGCATCCTGACGATTGGGAACGAAGCTGAAAACTATGTCGTTCACGCTGGAAATCTGATCCTTTTGAGTGACGTAGACAACATGAGAAGCCGGTTGTCAGCACTACGCGACATGAACCGCGAAGAACTCAAGGCTGCATACAAGGACCAGCTTCGATCCGAGAGTGACAGCGTCGCTAACGGTGCCGGCATCGGGTTAATCGAGATTGCGCGCAGAGCGTCAAAACCAATTGAGTTCGACTTTATGCGGGTTGACGACCAACACGCATTTTTTGCGCTCAAAGCCACAGTCTAAGAGGGGATTGATGCAAAATATTGAGATCTCCGCAACCAACCGGACACCCAGCGTCGCGTTTGATTTCGGTACTGGTCACCTCAGGCTGATTGGAGAATCCTACCCAGAGGATGTCACCACTTTCTACAATCCGTTGTTCGATGCCCTGAGAGAGTGGCTGTCAGACAATTCAAAATCGTACTGTCGGTTTGATTTTGAACTAATTTATTTCAATTCCTCCAGTGCCAAAGCCATCATGATGATTTTGGAGCTGCTGGATTCTGCGGCAGAGACCGGGAGAAGCGTAGAGGTCTACTGGTTCCACGACCCTGAAGATGAAACAATGGAAGAGCTTGGCGAGGAGTTTGGAGAAGATCTGATGCATGCCAGGTTTGCTCTGAAAAAGTTGTCGGATCGATGACTATCGACGATCTTTTTACTCGAGAGAAAGAAGTTCTCGAGACGGTGGAAGCGACGCTGGACAGCGGAAAGTTTCCAAACGACAAAACGCGCAAGTCGATACAAAACCTTGCAAAAGAATACAGAAAGTTACTCAGAACAACTCGGCGAATGATTCGATTGAGTGATCGAAACGAGCGGGAACTTAGTGCTCTGGCCGAAAAACAGCGCGCCGCCGCTGAAGAAGTTATTCTCAAGAATCAAGAGCTTGAAGCGTTGTCAGGGAAGCTCGCAAAGTACCTATCCCCGCAAGTCTATAAGTCTATCTTTTCCGGTCGTCAGGAAGTGAAACTTGCTAGCCAACGGAAAAAGTTAACTGTGTTTTTTTCCGATGTTTCCGGGTTCACAGAGCTTACTGATCAGCTGGAGTCTGAAGACTTAACTCAAATCTTGAACAGTTATCTGACTGAAATGGCTCAGGTTGCTCTGCGCCACGGTGCTACGATTGATAAGTTTATTGGAGACGCCATTCTGATCTTCTTCGGTGACCCCGAGACCAAAGGGGTGCGGGAAGATGCACTGGCATGCGTGCAAATGGCAATTGCGATGCGGGACAAGTTGGAAGAGTTGCAGGCAGAGTGGAAACGCCAAGGCATACGCCAGCAATTGAAATGCCGGATTGGCATCAACACGGGCTACTGCACAGTCGGGAATTTCGGCAGCGAAGACCGGATGGACTACACGATAATTGGTGGGGCCGTGAACATTGCCTCAAGGCTGGAACACCAGGCTGAAGAAGGAGAGATTTTTATCTCTTACGAGACCTGGGCGCACGTGAACGATGCAATTGACACCCAAGAGGTTGGCGCCATTCAAGTCAAAGGCGTTACTCAACCCGTCATTACCTACCGCGTCTTGGGTCAAAAGGAGTCGAGAGCGCCCTTCGTTAAAGTGGAGTGTCAAAAGCCGAATTTTCAATTGGTTATTGATCCAAACTCGATGACGCCTGAGGAGCGCGCTGAGAGCACGGAAATTCTACAATCAGCGCTTGCATCACTCCGCAGCTTTGACGCCTAGTCGCGAAAGCCTTCCAACCAAATGGTGAAGGTCTGCTTTGGTGAACGCCGTCCAGCAGTACGTCTAGAATAGGTGGACGTTCAATTTTGCAACGAAGGTGACTAAAAATCCTTAGCATAACGGAGGCCATCGTAAATTGCGGCGTGGATGTTACGGCTGGCGACGGCATCACCGATCCGAAAGAGCATGAATTGGCCGTCCGGGTTGGTGTTTATCATTTGCGGACGCCCCTCGATCAGCGCGCGATGGTCCACAGCGCCTGAATTGCATGAGAGCGGCTTCAAATCGAAATAGAGTTGGTCCAGCGGGCGGGTTGCGCATTCGATGACAACTTGATCAACCTCGCGAATAATTTTCCGATCCGCATAGTCCGAGCCCAGCGTCGCCAAAAGTCGGTTCCCCTTGCGCTTGATGGCTTCAAGTCGCGTGTTGACCGTAACCCTGACGCTATGCGTCGCTAAGGCACGCGCATACGGCGCGTGGTTCATGCCACTCACATCGACGCCAAACAAGCGTTCAGGCGTGACGACTTCCAGTGAGGTCCCAGTTTCGGCAAGGAATTCCGCGGTTTGCAGGCCTTGCTCCTGCCCGTGATCGTCAAACAACAGGACCTCAGACCCCGGAGCGATATCGCCTGACAAAATGTCCCAACTCGACACCGCCAGCCCGCCGCCCTCACAAATATCGGGGTCCGGTAGACCTCCGGTGGCGATGATGACGATATCTGGGTTTTTGGCCAGAATGTCGTCGGTCTCGGCATAGACGTTGCAGCGAAGATCAACGCCCAGCCGCTCCAGCTCAGCCACCCGCCAGTCTGCGATTGCGATCATCTCTGCACGGCGCTTGGTCCGCGCAATCAATCTCAATTGTCCACCCGGTTGGTTTTGCGCCTCAAAGATCGTCACGTCGTGACCACGTTCGGCAGATGCACGAGCCGCTTCCAACCCGGCGGGCCCGGCACCCACTATGACAACACGTTTGCACTCAGAAGCTTTGGACAGGACATGCGGTAACGTCGCTTCGCGGCCTGTTGACGGGTTGTGAATGCAAAGTGCCTCGTGACCCTGATAAATGCGACCAAGACAATAAACCGCCCCGACGCAGGGTCTGATTTGGTTTTCCCGGCCATCGATCACCTTTTGCACCAGATGCGGGTCGGCGAGTTGAGGGCGCGTCAATCCGACCATGTCAAGCTGACCTGAAGCAACCGCATGTCGTGCGTTTGACACATCGTTGATCCGGGCGGCGTGAAAAACTGGTACACCTGTCTCGGCCTTAATGCGCGCAGCGGCCGCAAGATGGGGCATTGTCGGCATGCCCTGGATCGGAAGGTAATCGATCAGCTTATTATCCGTCTCGATCAAACCCCGATTGACGTTGAGAAAATCTATTTTACCGGTAGCTGCAATCCGCCGTGCGATTTCAGAGCCTTCATCCGCGGTGAGGCGGCCAGCTTCGACCTCATCCGCCGTAAGCCGCATGCCAACGATGAATTCAGGACCAACACGGTCACGCACCGCATCAATTATCTCCATCGTCAACCGCAGGCGGTTCTCAAGCGAGCCGCCATAGCTATCCTGTCGGTCGTTCAGGGATTGTGACCAGAAGCTGTCGACCAGATGTCCGGAGGCGTAAAGCTCGATTCCGTCGAGCCCTGCCTCTTTCATCCGTTCCGCTGCATCCGCGAACCGAGACACGACCCGCTCAAGGTCCCACTCCTCAGCGGGTTTGGGAAACGCCCGATGCGCTTGCTCCCGAACCCCAGAGGCGGAAATGACCGGGAGCCAGTGGGAATGGTCCCAGCCTGTGCGCCTGCCAAGATGTGTGAGTTGGATCATCACCTTGCAGTCGTGCTGATGGCAGTCATCGGCCAAGGCGTGCATCCAGGGCACGATCTCATCTCGCCAAGCTTGCAGGTTTCCAAAAGCAGCCGGGCTGTCTTCGGCTATCAAGGCCGACCCTGCGGTCATCGTCAGCGCGCAACCACCCCGAGCCTTCTCACGGTGATAGAGCCGGTATCGATCCTTGGGCAGACCGTCTTCCGAATAGGCGGGCTCATGCCCGGTTGAAAAAATCCGGTTCTTCAAAGTCAAATGTTTCAACTGATAGGGTTGAAGAAGTGGATCGTCGGACATTGCAAACCCATTTCAGTTAGGACTGAACGCAGCATACTTTTGAAACGCAATCAACCAATGCAAGAAAGTCGATTAGGCGTCAATTGTGGAGAGCCAGGCCTTGTCCGCAGGCAAACTGATCTTCAGCAATTTTGAAGCTGCATGAGAAGGAACCCTACCGCACCTTTTCCGACATTGAATGCCGCGACGTTCATATCCTTCATGCAGTTCGGATATGACCGGACGGGTTGCAGCAGAGCATTACCGTTTGGCGTAGCCACGACCACTTCGTGCTCGTGATTTTTTGGTAATCGAGTACATACCAAATAGCTCAGCGAAACATTGCAGAATGGACTTGGAACCTGCGTTAAGCCGATCAGTTTTCCAACGGTCCTGCGTGGAGCTAAATGCTTGAGGTTTACTCGATCACCGGTCCACAGATCATCAAAAGTTGATAACGTCGTGAATGGAATATGCGCCTTTGGGACCCAATGTGACTTGAATTGTGATGGACAGGCTGGATGACACACCCGTCAATCCGCTCACAGCCAAGACGTTAGTCAGGAGCGAAAAATTGATGTCACAGCTATCGAATGTAATCCTGAAATTTTTGGAAATACTCTCCTATGCATTCATCTTTGCCATAGGTCTCGCGGTGCTATGGGTCGTTGTGATCTACTTCCGCGATAAGACCCAAACCGAAAGCACCCTACGGCGAAATTATCCGGTTGTTGCGCGGTTCCGCTATTTCTTTGAACATATGGGCGAGTTTTTTCGTCAATATTTCTTTGCGCAAGATCGCGAAGAGATGCCGTTCAATCGGGCTGAACGGTCTTGGGTTTACCGCGCGGCCAAGAATGTTGACTCGACCGTCGCTTTTGGTTCGACCCGCGATTTGCGCCCGACGGGGACAGTGTATTTCGTGAATTGCCCGTTCCCGACGTTGGAACAGGACGCCAAGGAACCTTCGGCCGTGACCATCGGTCCATTTGCGCAAGAACCTTATTCGACAGATTCGGTCTTTAACATCTCGGGCATGAGCTATGGCGCGATCTCGGTTCCGGCCGTGAGGGCGTTGTCAGCGGGGGCGAAAAAGGCCGGTATCTGGATCAACACCGGCGAAGGCGGTCTGTCACCTTATCATCTGGAAAGCGGCGCAGATATCGTCTTTCAGATCGGTACTGGCAAGTTTGGCGTGCGCAAACCCGAAGGCGGGTTTGATGAAGATAAGCTGCGCTCTGTTGCGGCCCATGACGCGGTAAAAATGTTTGAAATCAAGCTCAGTCAGGGGGCTAAACCGGGCAAGGGTGGGATTCTGCCCGGCGCTAAAGTGACTGAAGATATCGCCAAAATTCGCGGGCTGAAGGTCGGTCAGGACGCGATCAGCCCCAACCGCCACCCCGAGATCAACAGTGTAGGCGATCTTCTGGACATGATTGCCTATGTGCGTGACCTGACAGGTAAGCCGGTTGGCTTCAAGGCTGTGATAGGGGCTTATGGGTTCTTTGAAAGCTTGTGTCAGGAGATTTTGAAACGGGGTTTGGAAAGCGCCCCGGATTTTGTGACCATTGACAGTGCCGATGGCGGCACCGGTGCCGCGCCAATGAGCCTGATCGACAATATGGGTATGCCTTTACGGGAAAGCTTGCCGCTGACTGTGGATATGCTCAGGACATACGGCCTAAAAGACCGGATAAAGGTCTGTGCCAGCGGCAAGATGATTAACCCGTCCGAGGTGGCGTGGGCGTTTTGCGCAGGTGCTGACTTCGTAAACTCTGCTCGGGGGTTCATGTTCGCTCTTGGCTGCATTCAGGCCCTTCAATGCAATAAGAACACTTGCCCTACAGGCATCACCACTCACAATCCCAAACTGCAATTCGGGCTTGATCCGGTCAGCAAGGCAGAGCGTGTCGCAAGCTATGCCAAGAACATAAAGAAAGAAGTCGGTATTATCGCCCACAGTTGCGGCGTGGCCGAGCCGCGGCTGTTGAAACGGTATCACGCGCGTATCGTTCTGGATAACGGACGCTCGGTCTCCATGGATGAACTTTATCCAGACCCCCAACAAATGCAGGCCGCCGAATAGCCGATACTGTATACCTTAAGGTCGTGGCAGCCTGGGTTGCCGCCCGGATCGCCAATCGCTGTCGGTCCACAAAACATCAGGAGATCGCATGTCAGCTTCTACTCCCACTGTATCATCCCCCACCAAAGCCTCGGACCTACTGATTGAAGCACTTGAGGCTGAAGGCGTTGAATACATCTTTGCCGTACCAGGCGAGGAAAACCTCGATGTTTTGGAGTCGCTCAGAACGTCGAAGATCGAGCTGGTGCTGACCCGGCACGAACAGGGCGCGGCCTTCATGGCGGCCACCTATGGCCGACTGACTGGCAAGGCTGGTGTCTGTATGGCAACGCTTGGGCCAGGTGCCACGAATTTTGCCACCCCTGCGGCCTATGCACATCTGGGTGGCATGCCCCTGATCATGATCACCGGGCAAAAGCCGATCAAGAAATCCAAACAGGGCCAGTTTCAGATCATCGATGTGGTGGGCCTGTTTGCGCCGATCTGCAAGATGTCCAAACAGATCGTGCACGGCAACACCATCCCATCCCTGATCCGCGAGGCATTTCGTGTTGCGCAAGAGGAACGTCCCGGCGCGGTTCTATTGGAACTGCCCGAGGACATCGCGGCCGAAGACACCACGGAACCTGTGCTGGAACCGCATCCACGCCATTATGCGGTTGCCGGTGACACGGTACTGAATGAAGCCGCCGAAATGGTCCGCGCGGCAAAGATGCCGCTGCTGCTGCTGGGGGCAGGGGCCAATCGTAAACACACGCGTAGTGCGCTCAGCCAGTTTGTGAAGGACACGCAAATCCCGTTCTTCAATACGCAGATGGGCAAGGGCGTGGTGGATGAGCGCTCGGATCTGTTCCTTGGCACTGCTGCGCTGTCGGACGGGGATTATCTGCACTGTGCCATCGAACGGGCCGACCTGATCATCAATGTCGGCCATGATGTGGTCGAAAAACCACCCTTCTTCATGGAGGAAGGTGGTACCAAGGTGATCCATGTGAACTACAAGGCTGCACAGGTCGATCAGGTCTATTTCCCGCAGGTCGAGGTGGTCGGTGATCTGGCGCAATCCATTGCCCGGCTGGGTGAAAAATTGGGCGGCCCACTGAATTTCGATCGCAGTTATTTTGATCGCGTCAAACAGGAAACCGATCTGCACACCTCGGCAGGGGCCGATGACGCCCGGTTCCCGGTGATCCCGCAGCGCTTTGTGGCCGATACGCGGAAGGTCATGGGGGATTGCGATATCATCGCGCTGGACAATGGCATCTACAAGATTTGGTATGCGCGCAATTATCAGGCCTATCAGCCCAATACCGTGCTGCTGGACAACGCATTGGCGACGATGGGGGCGGGGCTGCCCTCGGCGATGATGGCCGCCAAGCTTTACCCTGACCGCCGGGTCATGGCGATCTGTGGCGATGGCGGGTTCATGATGAACAGTCAAGAAATTGAAACCGCTGTACGTCTGGGCCTGAACCTAGTTGTTTTGGTGTTGAACGACAGCTCATATGGCATGATCCGCTGGAAGCAGTCGCATGCCGGCTTCGACGATTGGGGACTGGAGTTCAATAATCCCGATTTTGTGCAATACGCCAACAGCTATGGCGCATCTGGTCACCGGGTCGAAAGTGCCGAAGATCTGGTGCCAACCTTTGAGGCAGCATTTGCTGCAGGTGGCGTGCATCTGGTCGATCTGCCTGTCGATTACAGCGAAAATCAGCGCGTTCTGATCGATGAGCTGGCTGCAAAGGTCTGCCTGATATGAGCGGCGTTCTTGAGGTCGTGAACCCCTTTGATCTGGCAAAGGTGGGCAGCGTGGAACTCTGCGGATGGGACGATATTGATGCGATGCTCGGCGCTGCCCATGCCCTGTATCGCAATCGCGACAGCTGGTTGCCTGCGTACAAAAGGATTGAAATCCTGAAAGAAACCGCCCGATTGATGTTGGGGCGGGCCGAGGAACTGGCCTTGTTGATTGCAAGCGAAGGCGGCAAGCCGCTAATTGATGCCCGCGTCGAGGTAAAGCGTGCAATCGATGGGGTCGAGCTGTGCGTACACGAAATTGGTCAGATGAGCGGCCGGGAAATCCCGATGGATTTGACCGAGGCGGGAACTGGACGCATCGCTTTTACCCAGCGCGAACCCATCGGCGTGGTGGTTGCGGCCAGTGCGTTCAACCACCCGCTGAACCTGATTGTTCATCAGGTTGCCCCGGCCGTCGCCACCAGCTGTCCGGTGATTGTGAAGCCGGCGCTGGATACGCCTTTGTCCTGCAAGGTTTTTGTCGACATTTTGCATCAGGCGGGCTTGCCGCAGGATTGGTGCCGCTTTGCCGTCTGTCAGAATGACGTGGCCGAGAAAATGATAACCGACGCTCGCGTTGGCTTTTTCTCGTTCATTGGATCGGCACGCGTTGGGTGGATGCTGCGATCAAAACTGGCACCAGGTGCACGCTGTGCGTTAGAGCATGGTGGAGCTGCCCCAGTAATTGTGGATGAAACGGCAGACATCGACGCCATGGTTCCGCTGCTGACCAAGGGTGGATTCTATCATGCTGGTCAGGTCTGCGTTTCGGTACAGCGGGTTTATGCGCCCACTGTCAAGGCGGTTGAGATTGCACAGAAACTGGCGGATGCTGCTGCCTTGCTGACGGTCGGTGATGCCCGCGACCCCAACGTCGAATGCGGCCCCCTTATCCGCCCGGCCGAAGTCGATCGTATTGAAACCTGGGTTGATGAGGCCGTTCAGGCCGGGGCGACGGTGATGACGGGTGGCAAGCGTCTGGGGCAAACGACCTATGCTCCTACCGTTCTTTTGAACCCAACCGCGGACTCACGCGTCTCAATAGCAGAGATTTTCGGCCCAGTCGTCTGCGTCTACGGCTACGACAGCCTGGATAGTGCCTATGCGGCCGCAAACGGCCTGCCGTTCGCGTTTCAGGCCGCGGTTTTTACAAAAAATCTCGATACTGCCATGAAATCCATTCAGCGTTTGGATGCCACGGCGGTCATGGTAAACGATCATACTGCGTTCCGGGTGGATTGGATGCCTTTCGCCGGGCGCCGCCAATCCGGCTATAATACCGGAGGCATCAGGTACACCATGCATGATATGACTCAGGACAAGATGGCCGTGATCAAGCTATGAGCTGGTGGCCGGACTGATCCGCGTGACCTAACCTCTTCGGATGGCGCGATTTTGTTAGCCCGCTTTCAGATACCAAAATGTTGCTCAACCTGTTCAAAGGTGCAGTGAGGCTGCCAGCACATGAAGGAAACGGCCGGGCTTCGTTTGTCCAAATTGAGCGGCAAGAGCAATGCACATGGACGTTCGATACCCGCCCACAATCAGCTCACATCAAACTGTGACAGCCGAAGCGCTTTCTACATCGCCTAGGACGACGAGAACGTTCCTCGTTAGGTGTTCTCAGGTACCCGGACCCAGACTTCAACGCGGCGGTTGCTGGCGCGGCCCTCTTCCGTGTCATTGCAGTCAAGCGGCATCTGTTCACCGAAACTCAGCGACTGAATGTTGAACTGGCTCAGGCCATCGGCGGCAAACTCACTTGCAAGTACGCCCCGAACAGCCTCTGCTCGTTGTTGTGCAAGACGCGTATTCTGTCCTGCATCGCCTACGCTATCCGCAAATCCGACAAGCAGAAGTTCCAGCCCGTCAAATTCGCTGTTGCGCAGCCGGTTTGCCAGATCCCGGATATTCAGCACCGACTCCGCGTCCAAAGTGCTAGAGGCATTTTCAAAGCGGAAGGTGATCGAAAGACGGTCGGCACGACGCAACTCGCGCATCATTGACGAAAACTCATCGCCGCTGAAGTCCGGTTCTACGGCAGCAGCATGGATCAGGGTTATGCCCATGTCTTGGATTTTCATACGCTGAAGCCGGGCGCTGGCAAGCCCTGTATCTTCCAGCACGGGTTGTGCGGCATCTGTCTGAGTCCATTGCAAGAAATCTTCGGCAACCGGGTGCAGATCTTCATCTGCTGCATACGCAATGACTGGGCGCGACAGCGGATAATTGTCGATTTTCATATCGAAATCGGAAGGTTCGGACATGAGACCACAGGCTTTTCGAATGGACATCATATCCGCCCCGCCACGCTGCACCTGCACGCGATCGAGTAGACCGAGCGCCGTGTGGTCTGCCCGGACTGAGTTGATCAGATCCTGCGCATTGGGGTGAAACACCGTATCCGCTGCCAAGGGACCATCGGGGTTGCTGGAGGTCTTCTGATAAAAGAGCGCCGGTGTATCCCCTTCCAGCAAATGCAGCGTAACCGGCGAACTTCCTCCACCCAAGTTTTCCCAGGAGCGCAGATCACCGGACAGAATGCTGGCGATTTCCTCAATACTTAAGTCGCGAACAGGGTTTTTGTCGCCGGTAATCAGAACGCGGCTATCAAGTGCAAGCATAAACTCCCGCTCTGTACCCGCGGCTGTTTTGATCCGCTGGTCTGTAATCATGATATCCGGGGCGAAGACGGACTCGGTTGTGCTGGAAGGCTGCATGTCGATTTCGGCTACAACAGAACCATCTTCGCCGCTTAGAAGAGTGACGACGAAACGACCTTGGGGTTGTTCTTCAACCAAATACCGAAGCCCCCGCTCACGCGCATATGCGCTCAGCAGCGCCGGCATCATGGATTCAATGGCATTTGTTCCACCAAGAACAGCGACCCTTGGATCGTAGAGATTCAGATCTGGGCAGGCTGTGCCAACGCAATCAACCCGGTCTGTGGAAAGCTGGAAGCTGCCGAGGGGCGTTTCAACGACGAAATAGCGGTCGCTATAGTCAACCAGCTCGCCCACAACCTCTGTATCGTCGCTCCGGGAAACGAGTGTGACCCGCGTGTCGACAACCTCTTTCTCCGGCTCCTCTTCCGCGATAGTCCCGTCAGCGCCGGGGCAGCCTGCACCAGAACATGTTAGCATCGCCGCATAAAGTGTCAGCTTTCCCAGCTCTGTCTGCAGAACATAAGTAGCCCCGTCATATTCGAGTATTACTCCGCGGACACTTGTGCCACCGTCATGCGTGGTTAGTTCGACTTCGTTTGTCGTTTGCGCACTAGTTTCAAAGGCAACAGCAGATGCGAACATGCAGGCGGTTACAAACAGGTGCCTGGAATTCTGTGCCAGGATTGATTTTGAAAGCCAGGAAGCATGAGACATCTGAATTTACTCCAATTTCGCCTGGTGTATTCGCTGAAGGACCGGGGAGCCGGGGGTTGAGCCGTACCCACGGCAGCCTTCCGATGGATACCTTCAGCTCGAAGAGGATTGCGTTGTGTAAAGGGCGACCGCCTCATTCATGCGCTGAAGTAACGGTTCACTGTCGCGTGCAAGAACAGCCAGATCGCGATCTGAAAGCACTTCTCCGTTCACGGCGCGGTCCAGCAGGCCTTTCACCGGATTCCACAGCTCTTCGACTTCGCGAAGTTTGCGGGCGATTTCCTGTGTGGGCGGTGCAATGACGCCAATATCCGCAAATCCGTCCTGCAGCGCTGACAGAGAGGTATCAAAAAGTTCGACAGTATCGGCCAAACGCGCCGCCTGCTCAGACGGATCTTCTGCAGCCTGCATCAGACAGGCTTCTTTCACGGCTTTTTGGGTCAACATGCGCTGGCGCCCGGCGATATCAACGGTGATCGCCAGATTCAAAGAGACAGAAGCCGTTTCAGAAGCATAGGCACGTGCCATTTTGTAGACAGCGATATTCATAAATTTCAGAACCCGCAGGCTTGCAGTGTCGAGCGCATCCAGCTCGGCACTGGCGATAGTGGCGTTGTCAATACCGGTTTCTATGATCGGTTTATAAGCGGCCCAATGAGAATCAATCGCCCCGAGCGCCTTGGTGACTGTGTCATTGTTCTCGGCGTCCAGACCCAGATCCGGGTCCCCGTTTCGCAGTCCATTGTCGGATTGCAGAAACAGATCATAAGCTTGGGTCATTTGGTCAAATGACGTCGTGAACCCGACATCCCGCGCCATCAGGCAAGCGGCTTTGGTAATGCGCTGGGTCAGCATTCGCTGACGCCCGGCGATATTTACCCGATGTGTAACCTGATCAACATTTTCACTGTCCTGTGCAGTCAGGGTCTGGGGTGCAATTGTTGCGCAGACCAAGAGCGACGCGGTCAGAACCATTTTGATCATTTTGGTATCCTTATATACTGAGACGTGGCTGTCTCAGGTCGTTTTGTGTTGGTTATCTGTACATAATGACGGCTTCGTTCATCTTGCGTAGAAGCGGTTCTGTTTCCCTTGCAAGAGCTGAAAGCTCCCTGTCCGTCAGACGTTCGCTGGCGATCGCGCGATCGAGAATTTTTTTCACAGGCACCCAGAGGTCTGCCACTTCTCTCAATTTGCGGGACAGCTCTGGGTTGGACGGGGGAATAACGCCTGCAGCGGGGAAACCCTCCAGCAGAGCCACAAGGGAGTGGTCAAACAACTCAATTGTCTCTGTCAGTCGTGTGGCTTGCACAGAGGGATCGGTTGCAACCCGCATTAAACAGGCTTCTTTCACGGCCTTCTGCGTCAGCATCCGCTGGCGCCCGGCAACATCAATTGTCATCGCCAGGCCAAGTGGGACTTCCGGAGTTGCAGAAGCATAGGCTTGAGCGGTGGCGTAGACCGCTGCATTCATAAATGCGAGTACGTTGAGGCTGGCGTTATCAAGGACTTCAAGATCTGCCCTTTCTATCGTGGCGTTTTCGATCCCGACATCAACGATGCCCCGATAGATTGTCCAATGAGGGTCGATCTCTTCCAGCGCCCCAAGAACAGCGCTGAATTCTTCCGGGGCAAGTCCCAGCTCTGGGTCTCCGCTGCGCAAAGCGCTATCTGAACGGATGAACAAGCTGTGCGCTTGGGTCAGCTGATCAAAAGCCGTCGTTGTGCCGATGTCCTGCGCCATCAGGCAGGCCGCTTTTGCCATGCGCTGCGACAACATCCGCTGGCGTCCTGCGATGTTTATCCGGTTTGCAGCCTGTGCTGCGAACTCCGCGGGTTCTGACGTGGATTGCCCAAACAGGTTGGTCGGAGCGGTCAGCAGCAAAGCGATCGCAAGCACGTTTCTTAACATCACAGGGTCTCCGGGATTGCCGGTTAGTATCTTATTTTGCCCCATCGTTTTGTGATGGAGTGCGTTTTCTGGAGAGGGCAAGAATACACAACTTTAAGACGAACTACCGTACCCTAAGCCGCTGTATATGTTGGAACAATCAGAAGATTCCAGTACCATTTTGTCGCGGTCGCTCACCTTGCACCATACGTTGACAATGGTAGTTTTCATGGGGATTTGTTGCGAAATTTCCAGCCGCTTGATTGAGGATTTTTGATCTGCGGTGCTAATTGGCCAACCTCACGAACCATCGAAACGGACAAACTTTCAGCGTGAATTGGTTGTTGCGCATATTGTGTACCTATAATGTCAATATGGCTAGAAAATGTGATCTTCTTGCGCAACGCTCTCTGCCTACTCCGGATGCCGTTTGCCGCTGAGAACCGGGCGATGCAAGGGCCGGGTCAGAGCCGGTAAGAAACCAACCGCAAACGCTAACCAACCCAAGCACCACATTGCTGCAGCCGTTGTCACCATCGGTGTTTCAGGAAAGAAAGGCGCAGCCAGACGGATCCAGGTCGCGATCCAATTTAGCAGGAAGCCAATCGTGAAACCAAACGTGGCTTGCATTGTACCATCCGGAGCATGAGCTGCCGCTCTCCCGGAAATTGCCATTGTAAGTCCCGACATTCCTCCGATTGTGATGGCGTGAATCGCGTCAATTATTGGGTATGTTGCAGGTGAAAAGCTCGCAACTCCAACTAACATCAGGCCAATTGGTAGCCAGAAGAATGCAAGGTGCAAGGCGGCCAATAAGGGATTGGAAAGTGCTGAGATGCTTTGCCATCCGCACATGGCAATAAGTAATGCCAACGCAGCGGCAATCATCGCAATATTGGCCGTGGCATGAAGACCGATCAGTTTGGCGCCAATCGTTATTCCTAATAGTACGTGCACCAGAGCTCTCAACTGTGTTGAATCCCGGCGTACTCGGATTTCGCGCCGGTTCAGCGCAAGCCAGTTGTAAGTAAAGGCGGGGATTGCCTTCATTCCAACGCTGGCCATAAGCATGACGATACCGATCAGCAAGGTTTGAGCCGTTGTCAGGCTGACCCAAGGCGACCCAGCCAGGGCGGCTCGCAGAAACAGGGCCTCGCCCGCACCAAGACCGAGTATTGCGAACAAGAATCCGAGCTTGTTGTAAATGCCGGTTGACAGCAACTGAGCGCCGATGATCCCGGCCAGCAGCAGAAAATACCCAGCATTGAGCGAGAAAAGCAATGTAGTTGGAACATGGGAAGCCAGAGCCAAAGCCAGGCGTGCGGAAACCCAAAAATACAACAGCGCTTTTAAAACGCGCCCGCGAATGGGCGGCTTTCCCGTCCAGGACGGAAGCGCCGTAAGCAGGTAACCTCCGATTGCGGCTGCGGCAAAACCGAAGATTAGTTCATGAACATGCCAGATGACTATGGGGTCAAAACCTGGCCCGGGTAGGCCAAGGTGAACTCCCAGCGGCCACCAGGCTATAGTGAGCAGAGCGCACAAAATGGCAGCCGAGAATAGCGGGCGATGCGGAGCCTCCCAGAAATCTCGAAAGAACCTGTTGTCGCCCGATGCGGCAGCCACGGGCTTTAGCTGCCGGACCACTCTGCACCGTATGCGCCGGACAGAAACCCATCGCTTAGGCGAATACCGGCATCAGAAGAGAGGACCTCTTTCGCCAATTCCCCTGGGGTCAGGTTCTGGTCAACGCGTTGGCGATAAAGCTTACACAGCTGCACGAACCCGTGCGATTGCGGCGACAGGCGCAGGGCCGAGACACCGACCGAGCGCAGCAGCTCGATTTGATGATCGGTACAGGCATAACTGTCCGACAGAGTTTGCACTCCATTCATCGCCATGAACGGCTTGCCGTCTCGGGTGAGCACGTCCAGACCGTCGGGATCATCTTCGCAGGCGAACTGGCAATTGTCTTTGGTGCGCCCATGCAGGCGCGCGTGATAACACCGCCCGGAGATGGCCAGTGGCAGGCGCCCATGCCCCCAGACTTCTATCGCGACGCCCAGATCAGTGGCTGCATTTACAAGTGTTTCAACCGAACCCAGAGGTAATTCCGGGGGCAGGCAAACGCGTTTTGCGCCGCGAGAGGCCAGCCATTTTAACGTGCCCTCATTATAAACGTTCACCAAGGGACCGACCGTAAACTCAGCGTTTTCGGGCAGGTACGCCATTGCCGTCAGGTCGTTGATTTCAACCGTGACACCCATTTCCGCCAGTTCGGCAGTCAGCTTGCGTTCGCGCTTTAACGTCACCAGGGCGAGGCTGGTCAGGGCAACGTCCTTGCCGGCCTCAACCAGCTTGGAAATCGCTTCGGGGATACGATCCTGATAAAATGGTAATCGTTTTGAACAAACGAGTTCCCCGATCACAACACGGTCTACCGGGGACTGGGTCAGATCATCATAGAAGCCACTCCAAGTATCGGCAGGCCAAAAGAATTGGTTGGGTCCAACTGTCAGTTCCATCGCCCTATCTCCACGTCTTTTTGTAGGCGCCGGTGGTCATGGCCTGACCTTCGGACAAACGCGCTAGCATGCCTTCGGGCATTGGCTGGCCCGCTTCCAACGCATCAACAGCTGCGCGGAAATTCCGCACAACTTGCGCGACATATGATTTCGACCGTTGCCGGCCTTCGATTTTCAAGGCTGTGACCCCGGCCTTCTGCAATTGCGGGATCAGCCTTTCGGCGTTCAGGCTGACGGGATCTTCGAAAAGGTGGCCGGTCTTGTCACCTGCCGAGAAACACCCTTTGCATAGCGTGGGGTAGGGCGCGGGCTGCCCTTTCTCGACCCGGTGGATGAGATAGCCGCCAAGCCGGGCATCCAGAACCCCCTGATCTTCGCTGTATTCCACATGACTGGCCGGCGAACAGACACCGTTCATATTGGGCGACAAACCAGTAGCATAGGACGACAGCGAGCATCGGCCCTCGGCCATCACGCAGAGGCCGCCAAAGACAAACACCTCGGTCTCTACCTCGGTTTCAGAGTTGATTGCGGCAATCTCGGGCACTGACAGGACGCGGGGTAGAACCACCCGTTTGACACCAAAGGTATTGGCATAAAAATTGACCGCATCGGCATTCGCTGCCGCCGCCTGCACCGATAGGTGTCGACGCAATTCGGGGTGGTTGCGCGCCGTGTAATCCAGCAACCCCAGATCGGCCAGGATCACCGCATCTGCGCCGCAAGTTTCGGCATCGCCAACTGCGCGGTGCCAGATCGCCTCATCACCGGCGCGGGGAAAAGTGTTTATGGCGACAAGCACTTTGGCGCCATGTGAATGGGCAAAGGCCACGCCTTCGCGCATTTCCGCCCGGTCGAAATTCAGGCCGGGAAAGTTGCGCGCATTGGTTTCGTCATTGAAGCCACAATAGACAGTATGCGCGCCCGCCTTGACAGCCGCACGCAGTGCGGCAGGCGTCCCGGCCGGGCAAACAATTTCCATCACCATATTACGGCATCCTCTGGTCGGGTCAGACAAAGCCCCGTCTGGCGCTCTGCAAGGGCAATCAACTGCTGAACCGGGCGCGCGAATGGTCCCGACAGCGCTGCCGCCTCCTGCGCAAGATCCAGTTCCGCATCGTCTATTGCATTGCGCAAGGCCAGTGCTGCACTGGTGTCGCCTTCGATCACAAGATCGCGCGAGAAAAACAGGGCGTCGCCATCAAATGCACCGTGAACCAATCCAAGCAACGCAGCCAGGGGGCCGGAAATTCGAGCGGCGCCTTCAGCCTGCCGTCGGGTGAGTTTGACAGTGGGCAGACCGCCATTTGGATTAAGGCAAAGGACGATTGGCAGATCGGTCGGATCGAGAACAAAGTCGGTCCGGCCATATTCACCGAGACGGTTGAACATGCCAGGATTGTTCTTTGCGATTTTGCGGGAAAACGCAGTCAGAGACAGGGACAGCGGCGCGAGTGGAATAACCCGCAGCGCCGCCGCCAGTGCGGCTGGGCAATGCGGTATCAGGTTTTGAGGATCGGACAAACAGACCTCCTGCAGCCTCAACGAATTTGTGCACGCTGCTTTCCTAGGCTGCATCCGGTCTCGGCGAATTGACCGTTGTCAAGTGTGGCCTGCAGTTCCGCTGTTAGGGGAAAGGGAAGATCTCCGGAGCAGACCCATTCGAAATTTCCCACCATATCCCAGTCTTCGGCATTTCCTTGCTTGGTGCCAGGAGACCGGGCAGTTCAAAGCTGTGCCTGACCCGGTTTCAGTGCGCCATCAGATGACCGCCGTCCATCGTGCCGTGCTGGAGGCGAATGGACCGGTTCTGCAGTTCGATCAGCCAATGAATGGCCCGGGCGGTCGATCGGACATTCCTGTCGTTGTGAACCTCTTCGGCACTGCCGAACGTGTCGCCGTCGGGCTTGGTGTTTCGATTGAAGGTCTGGACGACCTTGGGGAATTTCTGGCCGCCCTCCGAGCCCCGGAACCACCTGACGGACTGCGTGACGCGCTGTCACGATGGCCGATGCTGAAAGCAGCTCTTGCGACGCGGCCGAAAGTTGTCAAATCGGCACCAGTTCAAAGTGTCATCCACAATGACGCTGACGTGGACTTGCGCGCACTGCCTGTTCAGACGCACTGGCCGGGCGACGCGGGCCCACTCATCACCTGGCCAGTGGTTGTAACGCGGCCCTACGACAGTGAGCCGGATAACGTCGGAAGCTATAATGCCGGCGTCTATCGTGTTCAGGTCCTTAGTCAGAACCGCTTGATCATGCGCTGGCTGCAGCATCGCGGAGGGGCCGCGCACCATCGGAGCTGGGTTCAGCGAAATGAGAAGATGCCCGTGGCAATCGTTCTGGGTGCAAACCCCGCGACCCTTCTGTCGGCAGCGCTGCCTTTGCCCGAAGCCGTATCCGAACTGACATTTGCGGGGGCTTTGAACGGCGCTCGCCCCCGGCTTGTGCCTGCCAAAACGGTGCCTCTGTTGGTTCCCGCAGACGCTGAGATCGTGTTGGAAGGCTGGGTCTCCCCCAACGAAACCGCACCCGAAGGCCCGTTTGGTGACCACACCGGATATTACAACCCGGCAGAGCCATTTCCTGTCATGCATGTCAGTGCGCTGACACACCGCGACGCGCCTTTGTATCTGTCCACTTATACCGGTCGCCCACCAGATGAACCTGCGATCATCGGAGAGGTGTTCAACAAACTCGCTCTGCCAACAATCCGAGCCCAAATACCCGAGGTTCGCGATCTCTGGCTGCCGCCTGCTGCCTGTTCATACCGCATCGCCGTCGTCAGCATCGATAAGCGGTATCCCGGACAAGCGCGCCGCGTGATGATGGCGCTTTGGGGGATGTTGCCGCAGTTTAGCTACACCAAGATGATTGTCGCCGTGGATTCGGACATTAACCCCAGAAATTGGGATGATATTGCCTGGGCATTGGCGACACGCATGGATCCCGTTCGCGATGTGATGCTACTGGAAAACACCCCGATGGACTATCTCGACTTTGCTTCTCCTCAGCCTGGATTGGCCGGTAAAATGGGCATTGACGCTACCACCAAGATCGGCAGCGAAACGAGCCGGGAATGGGGGGAGGTTATGCAGACCTCGGACGCGGACAGCGCCTTTGCGACCGATCTGCTGGACAAGCTTTTACCGGAGCTGAACCGATGACAGATGCACGAGTCATTTTGGGGGTTTCCGGTGCGTCCGGCGCGGTGCTCAGCCTTGCTGTGGCGCGAAAGTTGGCCTCGCAGGGCATCGAGATCGACCTTGTTGTCAGCCCTGCGGCCAACTTAACGCTTGCGCAGGAGTGCGGCGCGGGCGCAATTGACGAACTGCGCGATCTGGTAACCCGCCACCACGCGACCGCCGACGTCGGTGCCAGTATTGCGTCAGGGTCGGTTCCGGTGGCCGGTATGATTGTTGCGCCGTGTTCAATGCGAACGCTTGCTGCAATCTCGCTTGGCCTGGACGACAACCTGCTTACACGCGCGGCAAGTGTGCAGCTTAAGGAGCGCAGACGTCTGATTTTGTTGGCTCGGGAAGCGCCGCTGACTCTGGCTCATCTGCGGAACATGACTGCCGCGACAGAAATGGGCGCAGTGATCATGCCGCCGGTTCCCGCCTTTTATCTTGGGCCGCGCGATCTGCCCGACATTATCGATCAAATTGCAGCACGCGCCGTCGATTGCCTGGGCGTCTGCGAACCGAGTGCGAAACGGTGGCATCCTTCAAGTTAACAAGCGTGGCGGTCGAGATCACGCCCGCATCGTTTGGCGACAATCGGAGTGGTCGCAGCAGCGTAAATCTCGTAAATCGAACTCTGCCTGGATCTGTTCGGGGGAGCAGCACAAATAAGTGTTCAACAGCATTTCCGCACGCAACAGCCAAGCTGACACCAAACCTATGTATATCCACAATTCACGCCAGCCTCTGTCCCTAGTGATTTAGCTGAGGCCGACGTAGCCGGGTGAACGGGTCGCGGCGGATTGTCAGAACAATATCTGATTTGAACCGATGGTTTCGATCAGCGGCTGCAAGTGTGCCTCGTACCGACGCCATTTTGCTTTCGACGAAGAATAAAGCGGTTGGCGAACCTGCTGTACGCTGGCTGTACGCACCCGTCTCTTGGCCGAGTGGAACTCCAGACAGGAATCGGTCCAGTCCAGGCCGCAATACTCGATGATCCCGCGTGCCACGGTCTCGATGTCATCGACCAAGTCTTCATATCGAATGGAATGGAATGCTCCCTGCGGTAGCGTTTCCTTCCAATGGTTCATGACGCGCACGTAATTGTTGAAATATTGACCCAATTCGACTTGGTCGTAACTATGCAGCTGACTGCGCTCGAACAAGCGAGTGTAGCACGAAAGGCATGTATCAAGCGGGTTGCGGGCAATGTGAATGATCTTTGCATTGGGAAAAATGCCATGAATTAATCCGATCATTTGGAAATTCGCAGGCATTTTGTCGACCACATGCCGCGCGTCCGGGCCGTGTGATTTCAAGGCGTCAAGGTAATCTTCCGCACGTCGTGTCAAAGTGCTGTCAGACATCGACCTAACGGAGAGAGGCACGTTTGACGATCCGTCATCCATCCTACCGAACAAGTTCTGGAGGTCGTTCAATTCTCCGGCACCAATAACGTCCGGGTGCGCATTCAGAATGGATTCCGTCAGCGTGGTACCGGAACGCGGCATTCCGACCACGAAAATCGGAGTGGCATCGGAATTGGCGCAAGCATGCAGCCGTTCGATCATAGTAGCGTCGAACGTCGCAATCAGGTCGTCGGTCAATGTGTCGGTTTCCGCCGGATCATACGATACCAAGGACCGCTTGAGCTGGGCTCCCTTCGCGAAACTTCCAAACGCTTCATCATGACGACCCAGTTTTTCGTAGCAGTCCCCCATTGCGAAATGATAAGCGACCGCTTTTTGGGGCAACATGGCCTTCGACATGGGCTGTTCTGCCTCAAGCGCGCGAAAGATCGGGCTGTCTTCTGTTATCTTTTCCAGCCGAGCCAAGGCAATCCACGCGCTCAGTTGGTCGTCACTGGTTTCTGCAGCGGCTTCGAAAAACTGGCGCGCGGTGTCAAAGTCACCCTGTTCCAGGGCAAGATGCCCCAAGGCAAGCCGGCTTGCCGTCAATTCAGGTTTTAGCTCGATCGCCTTGTGATACAGATTGATTGCGGCTTCCACATCCCCAAGATGGGCTTTGACCAAGGCGGCCTGATGGCAGGCGACCGCATTTTCCGGGTCCAAGCGCAGGGCCTGCTCGGCTTCGATCAATGCCAGTTTCGGATGGTTCTTTTCAAACAGAACCTGAGATAGTCCAACGTAGCTATCCGCCTTTTTCCCGTCCAGAGAAATGGCATTCCGGAATGCGGCCTCGGCCTTGTCCATTTGGCTTTCCAACGAGAACAGGCGCCCGAAGTTACGGTGCAATTCCGCATTTTTTGGAAACTGTTCAAGCAAGCCTTCGCAAAGCTTGCGGGCGTCGGCGATCCTTTCAAACTCGATCAGAACCGACACAAGGTTGTTTGCGGTTTCAGAGGAATTCGGGTTGACCCTTAGCGCTTTCTCATAAAACTGGACGGCTTTTTCACGGTCGCCGGTGTCGCGTGCAATGCTGCCGAGATTGTTGATTGCACGATCAAACTCGGGCGCAAGGGCTACGGCCCTTTGTTGCGAGGCCTGGGCCTGATCCAGATCTTTCAGATCGTAAAAAACCAACCCCAGATTCGAATGCGCAGCCGCGCTGCCAGGGGCGAGACGCACCGCGCGCTCGCCAACCTCACGGGCCTGGTCCAGGCGTCCGGCCGAGCGGAGGATTTCGATAAAATTGGTTAGAAACTGCACGTTTTCCGGCTGTAATTTGACGGCCTGGGTCAAGGCGTTGACAGCTGGATCAATTTGTCCGGCCTGAAAAGCAATCAACCCCAACATGTGATGCGCTGGAGCATATTGCGGTGCCGCGCGAATAATTTCAGAGAACAGATTGACAGATTGCTGCAACTGTCCCTGCTCGTAATGTGACATGGCTT
Organism: Ruegeria sp. HKCCD6426; assembly: GCF_057221115.1. Classification (NCBI taxonomy): domain Bacteria; kingdom Pseudomonadati; phylum Pseudomonadota; class Alphaproteobacteria; order Rhodobacterales; family Roseobacteraceae; genus Ruegeria; species Ruegeria sp. HKCCD6426. The sequence goes on from NZ_JBWVBF010000006.1 coordinate 273,982, forward strand.
GCGTAAATGCGTCCTGCACCGATACCTGCTGCTGCTTTGCCATAATAGTAACCTCATTTAAGCAGTGATTGTGGGTTTGGCGACCGCAACAAATCCCGATAACCCCCACGTGTTAGAGCATTCTGGCGGCGTCGTCCACGCGTCAGGTTTTGCGGATCATTTTGTCTCAATTCGAGAGGCATTGTGTGATCTCTGCCATAGCTTGAAAAATTTCAGGCTTTAGGCGCGGGTCATAATTGTGCCCAGCTTCGGCTCTACTTATCGTTTAACAAAATATTAACAAAAGAATATCCGAGGGGTTGTCGGAGATGAGTAAAGGTACAGTTGTGCGCGCGCGGTCCTGCGTGGCACGCGGTGGTCGTGTTTTGAAATGGAAAGGGCGGGTGGCCAGCGTCGCGCCGTCGCTGTTTTTAGCATCTGCATCGGTTGCAGCGCTTTCTGTGGGGATCGCAACGGCTGCCGAGATTACAGCGCCACAAAACACACGCGCCGTGTTCGCCGTGGACGAAGACAATACGATTACATCGACAGGGGCCGTCAATCTGACCACGGGCGGTGGTCCGTCCGTTGAAATCGCCACCGACTACACAAGCGTCTTTACCAACGATGGAACCATTACCGGTCCGGCTCCGGGCAGCTCGGTGGGGTTTGGTGTGCTCTTGAACGGGAATCTGTCGTCAACCGGCCAGATCGTGAACAATGGCGTAATTGATATCACGGCAAACAGTACAAGTTCTGCCGCTGCGCTTGGTTTCCTGATGCTTGGCGATTATTCCGGTGCCTTTGTCAATACCGGAACTGTCACTGCGGCAGCCAGCGTTACATCCGGTGGTAATGCAAGCGCCCTTGGTGCCGTTTTTGTGAATGGCGTAGAGGCAGGGGGCTCTGTACTCAATTCGGGGACAGTTACGGCGTCCGCAAATGCAACCGGCTCCAGCGATGCAGAGGCGTTAGGATTTCTGTTCGTCGATGATGTAGACGGCAATATCACAAATAGCGGCACCATTTCGGCAATTGCCGCGGACGCAACATCCTTGCTTGCCGTAGGTATTGAAGTCCAACGCTCGTTGAACGCCGATTTGAATAACTCCGGCACAATCTCTGCTGTGGCCACGGATAGTGCAAGTCAGGCTGTTGCTGCCGGGGTTCGAATCCAGAGCGCCGTGACAGGCAATGTGAACAACAGCGGGTCGATTTCGGCGATGGCCGCCGGATTTTCGTCGGCGTCTGCCGCAGGGGTCCAGCTTCAGAATGTTCTGAATGGGGATTTTGACAACTCCGGAACAATCACTGCCGCGGCCGACGCGTCGTCGAGTGCCGCACGCGCGGCAGGTGTTTTCATCGTTGGTTTTGCCAACGGAAACGTATCCAATAGCGGAACCGTTGACGTCCGTGCGGATGGGGGAAACAGTGTGACGGCGGTCGGGATTGCCCTTGGTGACGGCTATTCGGGTACATTTTCCAATACTGGAACGATAAATGTCGCTTCGACTTCGGCGGGGTCTTTTGGCCCACCACCTCCGCCTCCCTTTGCGGCTGTACCCGATGCGACGGGTATGTTGGTCGCTGATAATGCGTCCGGAGATGTTTCCAATGGTGGCACCATTAACGTTCGCGCAGATGCTGTATCCAATGCTTCTGCGTCCGGTGTTTTTCTGACCAAAGATCTGGCAGGTCATTTCACAAACACCGGATCGATTTCGGTGGTTGCAAACTCCACCAGCGATAGCGCTGTTGCGTCCGGATTCCGTGTCGTTGGATTGATGGATGGTAATATCCTAAACAGTGGCAATATTTCCGTTTCTGCGCAGGCGGTTTCGTCAGCTACCGCAACAGGAATCGAAATCGGCGGCGGATTGAACGGGAATTTCTCCAATACCGGTACAATTACTGTACGGGCTGTCGATGCAACCGATGATGAGGCCGAGGCCTATGGATTGTACGTCGACGGTGGCATGACCGGAAACATTGGCAACAGTGGAACGGTCGATGTGCGCGGCGATGGGTATTCGTCTGCGACAGTTGCCGGTTTCTACATCCGTGGTGGGTTGACGGGAGATTTTAGCAACTCCGGTACGATCCAGGCCGTCGCCACTGACGAGACAGAAGAATCCGAAGCCTATGGCCTGTACGTCAGGGGCGGTATGACCGGGAGCATCGATAATAGCGGAACGGTTACTGTGCGCGGCGAAGGGTATTCTTCGGCGACAGTTGCCGGTTTCTACATCCGTGGTGGGTTGACGGGAGATTTTAGCAACTCCGGTACGATCCAGGCCGTCGCCACTGACGAGACAGAAGAATCCGAAGCCTATGGCCTGTACGTAAGTGGCGATATGACCGGGAGCATCAATAATAGCGGAACGGTTAATGTGCGCGGCGAAGGTTACTCTGACGCGACAGTTGCTGGTTTCTACACTTCAGGCAATTTGGACGGCAACTTCACCAACTCCGGTACGATCCAAGCTATCGCAACTGACGAGACAGAAGGAGCCGAGGCCTACGGTCTGTACGTCAATCGTAACATGACCGGAAACATTGGCAGCAGTGGAATGATCGATCTGCGCGGCGCGGGCGAAACTTCGGCGACAGTTGCTGGCTTTTACATCTCGGGCGCGCTGGATGGCGACTTCAGCAACTCCGGTACGATCCAGGCCGTGGCCACTGTTCGATCAGCGGAAGCCGAAGCCTACGGCTTGTACGTCGGAAGCGATATGACCGGGAGCATAGATAATAGCGGAACGGTAAATGTGCGCGGCGAAGGTTACTCCGACGCGACAGTTGCTGGTTTCTACATCTCGGGCGCGCTGGATGGCGACTTCAGCAACTCCGGTACGATCCAGGCCGTGGCCACTGATCGATCAGAGGAAGCCGAAGCGTATGGCTTGTACGTCGACAATGGAATGACCGGCAGCATTGACAATAGTGGAATGGTGAACGTGCGCGGCGAAGGCTACTCTTCTGCGACAGTCGCTGGTTTCAACATCTCCGGTGGGTTGACAGGGGATTTCAGCAACTCCGGTACGATCCAGGCCGTGGCCACGGACGAGACAGAAGAAGCCGAAGCCTACGGCTTGTACGTCAGCAGTGGGATGACTGGGAGCATTGACAACAGTGGGACGGTGAACGTACGCGGCGAAGGCTACTCTTCCGCGACAGTTGCCGGTTATTACATCTCCGGTGGGCTGACGGGAGATTTCAGCAACTCCGGTTCGATCGAAGCCGTGGCCACGGACGAGACAGAAGAAGCCGAAGCCTACGGCCTGTACGTCAGCAGTGGTATGACGGGCAACATTGACAACACTGGAACAGTTAATGTGCGCGGCGAAGGATACTCTGACGCGACAGTTGCCGGTTTCTACATCTCCGGTGGGCTGACAGGGGATTTCAACAACTCCGGGACGATCCAAGCTGTCGCCATTGATCAGACAAGCGAGGCAGCGGCCTATGGTCTATATGTTTCTAGCGGTATGGCCGGGGACCTAAACAACACCGGTTCAATCTCGGTGCAAACCGATGGTGGCACCAGTGCATCGGCGTATGGTGGCGGACTCTATTTGCGCGGTGGGTACGACGGCAATCTTTCGAATTCCGGTGTGATTGAAACCACAAGCGTTGGAAATGACAATGCGCGCGCCCGCGGCATCTATATCCGTAACAACACGACAGGAAATGTCTCAAACAGCGGCAGCATTGCGGTTTCGGCCACAGGCTCTGCGGATATACGGGCTCAGGCCATTCTACTATATGACGATGTGACTGCAGATGTTTCGAACTCAGGCCATCTGAGTGCGACTGCCGGTATCCGAAACGGTACTTCCAGTGCTATGGCTCTAGCCGCTGGCGTCTGGGTCGAAAACATGCAGGGGGATTTCTCGAACACTGGCGTTATCACGGCATCGGCGACAGGCGGCGCTGAGGTTGACGCCTATGGGCTGTACTTTGAAAACTTCGATGGGGTGATCACAAATGTGGGTCAGATTTCTGCCTCATCCGAAGGCGGGGATGCCTATGCGATCTTCTTGGGTACTGGGACCGGCACGTTGAACGTGGACACCGAGGATCAGATATCTGGTCTGATGCGCGTTCAGGATCACAACGTGAATCTTGATGCAAAAGGTGGCAGCGCGATATTTTATTTCGAGGATGCCGCCCCGGGCTCGGGCACATTCACGACCACTGTTTCGGATGGCCGATCCGGGTGGTTTGTTGAAGATCCCGGTGGTTCCGCACCCGTCTACGCGGTTGTGGATGGGGCCGATATCGCACCAAACAGTGACGTCGTGGCTTATTACGGCAGCGTCATCGGCAGCGTTAGCAACGCCTTGCGGTTCGATCGCCCCGAGGCGGTCAGTCAGGGCAGATCACTGGACAGCGCGTGGGGATCTGCCTTTGGTGCGTTCCGTCCGTTCGCTATGATCGATGCTGAAGCACGCCAGTTTGAATCCGAAATCGGCACTGAGACTGACGTCACACTTTTCAATGGCAGCGCGGGGTATTCCGGCCAGTTGGAAAACGGGTTGGCCGTAGCCGTTGGTATGGGCGTGTTTTATGCAGATGGCGACCAAAACTCGAACGACTTTGACACAACAGGTTTCTACCTGGACGCCGCAATCGGGCGCCAGTTTGGTGCCTACACAGTCGAAGCCGGGTTGGGCTACGGTTGGCTGTCGACAGACAGCTCGCGACAGATTGCGGGCAGCCCTGACGCAAATGCCGACTACGACAGCACCCTGCTGACAGCGCATCTGGGCGTCGAACGCTCATTTGATGTAAGTGACAATTTCGACCTGCTGGGCTTTGGCGACGTGCGGTATACAAGCCAGCAGGACGATGCCTACACTGAGACCGGTTCGAACGCCAACGCCACTATCGGAGAAACAACGACCGAAGTCGTCGAGGCTCGTCTTGGTGTTGAGGTTGAAAAGTCGCTGAACAGCGGTGGCCTTCTCATTGGACAGCTAAGCGGCGTATTGCGTCGGAATGTCGGTGACGATTCAACTAATGTGACCCTCTTTTCGACGTCGCAGGCACTGACCTTCGCGTCGACAGACTTTAACGGCGCAAGCTTGCTGGTCGGTTACGAAAAAGAACTTCTGTCCGACATGACGCTGGAGCTGACGGCTGAGCAGGAGTTTGGCGACGCTGCGCAAGGCCCGAATATTCGGGCTGGATTAAGGTGGTCGTTCTAAGACCACCACTTTCCAAAATCATCAAAACTCTAGCCGGGCTCCTCAACGTGGAGTCCGGCCATTTTTTTAGGCTTTAGTTACGATTACCGATGTTTCTAATTCGCCCAGTCCCGCGCTCATTTCCGGCGGCAAGGGTGCGTCGGTGAACAGCTTGTCTGCGTCGCCAAGATTGCCGATCCGGCCCGGCGCGGATCTCAGGAATTTAGAACTATCAGCTACAACAAGCGCAGATTTCGACTGACGGATAATGGATTTGGTTGCACGGACTTCCTGAAAATCGAAGTCAAGCAGATCGAGGTCTGCATCAATGCCTGCGCAACTGATGATTGCAAAGTCAAACTTGAATAGATCAACGACCTGCGTTGTCAGGTTGCCCAATAAGCCACCATCGGTTCGCCGCAGCGACCCCCCGGCAACGACAATCTCGATATTGGGGTTTGCGGCCAGAATGTTGGCGGTATTCAGGCTGTTGGTAACCACAAGCAGGTCTGAATGAGTAAGCATCTCGCGGGCAACTGCCTCGGTCGTGGTGCCGATGTTGATGAATACGGTTGAACCATTCGGGATATGACGGGCGCATTCCTTCCCAATCTTTGCCTTGCCTTGGGTGTTTCGGTTGCGTCGTTGTACATAGTCAAGGTTTCCGAGGCCCGATGATACGACGGCGCCTCCATGCACGCGCTCAAGCTGACCGGATTGAGACAATTGCGCAAGATCCCGCCGGATCGTTTGTTCGGCCACACCAAAACGGCGCGCAAGATCCTCAACACGAATTGTGCCTTCGTCTTGCGCGATTTGAAGGATCTCGGATTTACGGTTTTGGTTCAGCATGTTCGAAATTCCTATGGTACACCAAAAATGCGCGAATAAGTGTGTGTTCGCAAGGTAATTATGTTCGAATTTGCGCGAATTGCGCCAAATAGGCCACTTATGATGAGCGTAAGTGTTGACTTTTTGATCGAATAGTGATTGTTAGCGGTAACGCTTTAGCCGCCTCGTGAGTCGGCATTTCGATCTGCGGGAACCAAGGGAATTGGGAGAATAGACATGACCGTAAAAGTAGCCATCAACGGATTTGGCCGCATTGGCCGCAGCGTGCTGAGATCTCTGGTTGAAGCGGGACGGAACGACGTGTCGGTCGTTGCCATCAACGATCTGGGGCCGGTCGACACCAATGCCCATCTGCTGAAATATGACAGCATCCATGGACGGCTTGATGCGGAAATTCAAATCGAGGGTAACACCTTGTTGGTAGGTGGCCGCCAAATCCGCGTGAGTGCGGAGCGTGATCCTGCCAAGTTGTCCTGGCAGGATGTTGATGTCGCCCTGGAATGCACCGGCCTGTTCACCAAGCGCGAAAGTGCTGTTCAGCATCTTGGAAACGGTTCGAAAAAGGTTCTGGTCTCTGCTCCGGCCACCGGCGCGGACAAAACCATTGTGTACGGCGTCAACCACCACAGCTTAACCGGCAAAGAAGTTGTCGTGTCCAACGCAAGCTGCACGACCAATTGTCTGTCTCCGGTCGCCAAGGTTCTCGATGACGCGTTCGGCATCGAAACTGGATACATGACGACAGTGCATTCTTATACCGGAGATCAACCGACTTTGGATACAATGCACAAGGACCTGTATCGAGCACGCGCCGCTGCCATGTCGATGATTCCGACATCCACGGGCGCCGCCCGTGCAGTGGGGGAAGTTCTGCCTCAGTTGAAAGGCAAGCTGGACGGCTCGGCAATCCGGGTACCGACGCCGAATGTATCTGCGGTAGACTTTTGCTTTATGCCCAAGCGTGAAGTGTCAATTGATGAGGTCAACGATGCCATCCGTACAGCGGCCTCGGGCGAGATGCGCGGTGTTCTGGCCGTGACAGATGAGCCGCTGGTCTCGATCGATTTCAATCACGACCCGCATTCGTCGATTTTTGCCACTCAGCAGACCCGCGTGACCGACGGCGGCATGGTTCGTATTCTCAGCTGGTACGACAACGAATGGGGTTTCTCCAATCGAATGCTGGATACAGCCTGCGCCATGACGGCTCGCGCTTGAGAGGCCGCCGATGAGCACGATCATCGACATTCACGCACGCGAGATACTGGACAGCCGGGGCAACC
>NZ_JBWVBF010000007.1:0-236491 GCF_057221115.1 Ruegeria sp. HKCCD6426
CGTCCCGCCGTCTCGCCAGCGTGTCAGCACCACCTCAGCAGCGCCGGTGAAGGGGGTTCTAAGGATAACTACAAATACCCGCAAGTGGAAAATCACATTCCGCGCATTTTTTTTGCCATTTCTTATTTAACCTTTTTAAATCAATCGTTTACTAGTTACCGATCAAGGGGAATCCATCCTGTTTCGGCATAGATCAACCTAACAACTATGGCTCTCTCCCGGAGGTCCCTACACCATTGCACCAGATATAGTGACTCGGGACATCCACTACACAAGCGCCACCCGACTCGAATTGCTCGAAGTGATTCATTTTCTGCCGAGAAAAAGACATTCTGAGTTCTCAATGACCCCAATAAGCGCCCTGGACGGCACCCCAATACACGGCAACTTGTTTCAGAGCCTTGCGCATCTGCCCAAGATGCGGTCAGGTCACACGACAAACCCACCACCTTTCCTGAATGCCAACCATGACCCATGCCAATTCCTTTCCTCTGGTTCGTACAGTTGGTTACGACGGCCTGCTGGTAACCTTCTCGGACTCGATGACGGAGTCATCAAACCGCGCCGCGCTGGCCTTTCGAAGCGCCGTCGACAGCCTGCGGTTGGAGGGTGTCATTGAAACATCTGCGTCTCTGGCTTCGGCTTATGTTCGCTTCGATCCACTCTCCCTACCGCATGTCGAAATAGAAGATCATGTCCGGCAAATGCTGGACCAACGTGATTGGTACAACGCCCCTCTGCCCGACGGACGAAAGCTTTGGCGTGTCCCCACTGTTTACGGAACCGACCTCGCACCGCAACTGGATGAGGCAGCAGCAGCAGCCGGCTTGACACCAAACGAGGCCGTCCGCCGCCTTAGCCAGACACGGGTACGCGTGCTGACAATCGGATTTGCGCCAGGGCAACCCTATCTCGGGCCGCTTGGCCCCGAGTTCAACATTCCCCGGTTGAAAGAGCTGACCCCGATGGTGCCTGAAGGAGCGCTGGTTCTGGCGATCTCGCAATTCGTCCTGTTTTCCGGGCCGACTCCGACCGGGTGGCGCCATGTCGGGCAGACAGCATTTCGATGTTTCCGCCCCGAAAGCCGTCAGGCCTTTGCCCTGAACCCCGGGGACGAGATGCTGTTCGAGTCGGTATCGAGGGATGAGCTCGAAAGTATCAAGTCCGGTCACGCGGATAGTGCGGCCTGTCAGGAGATCGAACCATGAGCCTGACCGTCCTCAGCGTTGGTCCCGCCTGCACGATTCAGGATCTGGGGCGAAAGGGATTTCTAGACCAGGGCCTGTCTCGGTCTGGAGCGGCGGATATTCTAGCGTTGCATGAAGGAGCCGCGTTGTTGGGTCAAAGTCCTGCCCTGGCAGCACTAGAAATGGCCGGAATGGGTGGGCGCTTTGAGGCTACACAGCAGACGCAGATTGCGCTGACCGGAGCACCAATGCAGGCGACGATCGATGGGAGCCCGGTTATATGGAACGCGTCACACATGCTGGAACCGGGCCAGCGTTTGTACGTTGGTGCGGCCTCGCAAGGCAATTACGGCTATCTGCATGTCGGCGGAGGTATTGATACCGAGCCTTTTCTGGCATCGCGGTCCACCCATCTGACGGCTAAGGTTGGCCGCGCCCTACAGGCAGGAGACGTGCTGCCGGCCGGATATCAGGCAGGGAAGCCGGGCCGGAAACTGCGTGCGGAAGACCGTTTTTCGGGTGGCGCCCTGCGGGTCGTCGCCAGTTTTCAAACTCCGATGTTCGATCAGGCCACCCTGGATCGGTTTGCCAAAACCGAATTCCGGCGCGGTGCCCGTGCCAACCGAATGGGGATGCAACTGGAAAGTGACGGAGATGGGTTTGCAGCCAAGGGCCAGCTAAACGTGCTTTCCGAAGTCATTGCCCCCGGCGACATACAGATGACGGGCACCGGAAATCCTTTCATCCTACTGCCAGAATGCCAGACGACTGGCGGTTATCCCCGTATCGCGACAGTACTGCCCTGCGATCTGCCCCGCGCGGCGCAAACCCCGGCAGGAGGACGGTTGCAGTTCGAATTTGTGACACTGGAACAGGCCGTCGCAATTCAATCGGATTTTGTTACGGACCTTGCCCGCCTACCGGGCAGGGTTGAGGCCTTGATCCGCGATCCCCATGACATCGCCGACCTGTTGTCCTACCAATTGATTGGCGGAGTAATCTCTGCCACGGATTAAGGAGATATGCCGATGCCGCAAGTTGATCTGAACGCCGATATGGGTGAAAGCTTTGGCCCCTGGAAGATGGGTGACGATGAAAGCCTGCTGCAGATCATCACGTCGGCCAATATCGCGTGCGGTTTTCACGCGGGTGATCCTGATGTGATGTCGAGAACCATGACCCTGGCTGCCGAAAACGATGTCGGTATCGGCGCGCATCCCGGATTTCCGGATCTGCAGGGCTTTGGACGTCGCAACATGAAAGTCCCACATGATACCTTGCGCAATCTCGTGCGGTACCAGTTAGGGGCGGCAATGGGTGTGGCAACTGCAATTGGAACCAAAGTGCGTCACCTGAAACTGCACGGGGCATTGGCCAATATGTGCTCGGTCGATATTGACATGGCGCGGGCCTGTTACCAAGGCGCACTGGATGTCGATCCCGATATCATCATCATGGTTTTGGCCGTCACCAAGCAGGAAAAGGCTGTGCGGGAGCTCGGTTGCAAATGGGTGGGAGAAATCTTTGCAGACCGCGCCTACAACGATGATGGCACATTGGTTGATCGCAGTCTGCCAGGCGCTGTTATCCATGATCCAGAACTTGCGGGGCCCCGCATCCTGAACATGGTTCGCGAAGACGCGATTATTGCAGAAAGCGGAAAGCGGCTGGAAACATCGATCGATACGATCTGTCTGCATGGCGACGGGCCGACCGCCGTTCAGATCGCACGCGCGGTTCGCGAGAACCTGATCGCAGGTGGGGTCGATGTAACGAAATTCATCCGATAGACAGATACGCGCAATCTCTGCGACCCAGCTTCTTACTGTTGCCCGAACAGGATTCAGACCCTAGCATGCCTGCAAGTGCATGTTCTGAATACTGTAATTGAAGCAATGTAATTCGCGTGGGAGACCCCGGCTTTCCCGAACGCGGCCAAGTTTCGCGCAAGGAGGCACAAATGTCTTTCGACCTGATGTCCTATCAGCCACGAGGTGACAAGAAGAACTCGGACTTCTTCACCGAGTATCTTCCAAAGATTTACGAACGCCGCACCAGCTCGGGTATTGCCGAGCAGGTGGGCGCTATGCGCGCGATTGTGATCCAGGTCGAGGCGGCTGCATTGTTCGACACGATGGTCGAATTGTACGTTATGACGCCCTATCGCCACACGGCCAGCTATCTTGGATCGACCCATAAATTCTCGGTCTTGCACTCCCATCCCGACTACCCCGCAATGATCGTGATGGCACCTCTCAGCGACACGTTCGAGGACTTCATCCCGCGCATCAACCGCATGTATCCGCTGGCGCGAAACACTCCGCAGACCCGTTATGTCGGTGAGATTTTTGCGGCTTCGGATCTGAACACGCTTATTGAAACACTTGAAGATCAGAACATCCGGTTCGAATACAGCGGTGACACAGAGAACCCATTCTACACGCAGGACGGGTTTCGCTTTACAACGCCATCCGATTTCACCTGCAATCGGGTGGGATATTCCACGCTGGACTTTGAAGACACAGACAGTCTGGGGCTGGGCGACCGGGTACTGCTAAGCGCGGATGAGCAGGCGCGTCTGGATCAGGCTGAGGCCTTTGGAACAGACAGCAGAATTGCGCCGCTGATGCTGGGCATCGACCACTTGGCCACGCGCGTTCTCGCCGGTGAACGCGAAGATGCTATCCTCGAGTTCCTGACGATGGTGCCCTATTACTTTTGGGGGGCCTACAACATCTTCGACATGAACTCATCGACCAACGTAAACCGGAACGCCAACGTGGACGATGACAAGAAATCGCCCGCCAAGGTGTTCACAGCAAACAACACCCCGTCCTTCGTGAACTCCTTCGCCAAGCTACCCATGCCGACCGAGGACTTCGTGCGCAACTTCGGACGCCGTCTGCACCACATGGCGGTTGAGATTCAGGATGGCGATCACGGAGCAGGGGAAAAGAATGTCGATTTCGTCGTCAACACGCTTAAGGACAAAGGCGTACCTTTCCTGGCGCATGTGGTTGGAGAGTGCAAAGATGATCCGAACCTCAAGCAGATCTTCTCGAAGCACTCGAAGAACACTTTGCTAATTACCGAGTATATCGAGCGCTGCCACAAATATGATGGTTTCTTTACCAAGGATAATGTAGCCGCCCTGACCGCCGCTGCGGGACAGGACGAGCAATACGAACACGGCCACGTATTTGATTGACACCCCACAATGAAAAAGGCTGTGAACTTTCGTTCACAGCCAAGGTTCAAGAGTGAGAGTACGTCGGGTCTTATGACGGCCCGATCATGAAACAGGTGACGTTTCGCGCTTGCAGACGGCGGCAGGCCAGATCGGCTTGTTCGCGGGTCATGCCCTGAAACGTTGCATCAAAGCCTCGCGAACTTTGGTTAACCTTGCGCAAAGTGCCCTCCAGAGTGGTCATTTCCGACAAGGCTGTTTTCAACAAGACTTTCTCGGCCTCGTAACGCGTCGTATAGCGGCCCACATTTACGCCCCATAGGTGCCCACCCGATGTGGACAGGCGGGTAACAACTTCTTGCTCTGGCTCGAGCTTTTGCGCTGATCCTGTTGAGGCCAACACCAAATCCTCTGGGCGGGGAGCCGGGCGTGTATCACTGTCGTTTGAAGGCGCGATATCCGCAGCTGCAATGGCAGCAGCGATACCATTTTGAATGCGAGCCCCATTTTTGACAGCGGTTTCGGCTACGGCCCCAGCCACCTGTACGGCAGCACCAGCCCCCGGTCGCAGAACCGGACGCAGGCTGGACTTGGGCGCTCCGGTCAGGCTTGCGACCACTGCGCCCAATCCAGCATTCCCTGCATAAACTGGCCGCGCAGGTTTGCGGATCGGAGCACGCGACGGTGCACGGCGGAAACCCATATCCAGCAACTCGGCCACTTTAGCGTTGCGTGATGCGCCGGACTTACCGCCAAAGACGGTCGCAATAATACGCTCATCCTTGCGTTTGGCTGAAGCAACAAGATTAAAACCCGCGGCGCGGGTGTAGCCAGTCTTGATACCGTCGGCCCCTTTGTAAGCAGCGAGCAAACGACGGTTCGTATTTGGAACTGTCTTAATCCCGGCATGCGTCGATTGTCGCGAGAACAGATTGTAGTACTGCGGATAGTCATAGAGCAGGTGGCGGCCAAGAGTCGTCATGTCGCGCGCCGTGGACAAGTGCCCCGACTCAGTCAGCCCATGGGCATTCTTGAAGGTCGTCCGGCTCATTCCCATCGCCTTGGCCGTCCGTGTCATGCGACGGGCGAACGCCGCCTCTGATCCGCTGAGCGCGATCCCGATGGCGGTAGCCGCGTCATTGGCAGACTTCACAGCTGCGGCGCGGATCAGATAGCGAAACGCGATCGTCTGTCCCGATCTCAAACCCAGCTTGGAAGGAGGCTCGGACGCGGCTTTCTTTGTGATCCGGACCGGTGTGTCCAGTGTGATCTCACCATTTCGCACCGCCTCGAACGCGATATAGAGGGTCATCATTTTGGTCAGGGACGCCGGGTGCAGCCGGGTATCCGCGTTGCGGGAATGCAGAACCTCCCCGGTACGCGCATCAATTACCATTGCCGCGTAGGGGGCCGCCGCGACCTTCAGTGGCGCAATAACAAGCAGCCACACGAATGCTATAAAGAGAAAGCCCGTTCGGGCCGGAACTGTCCGCCGAATCTGCACGATCTTTGCCTCTGTCTGCCTCGCGCCGCCGGGTTTTCCCGGTCAGCTAAAATTATTTTATTACGAACAAGGCTAGCACAGAGGCCCAATGAAATAAACCGAAAGCTGGAATTTCACGCGAATGTTTTGGCCGCCTAGGCACCCCTATATATTGTGCGCATCGACTGCCAACCCACCACACCAGCGACAAAATAAGGCACCAAGATCAGACCAGCCGCGCTTTTTTGGAAACTGAGGCCAAACCGCAACATTAGCAAAGTGCCCGAACAAGTTCGGCCAGTTCGCTCAGATCCATCAATTCGCGGTAGCGCGGATTCCCGGTTGGTATTTCGGCTTTCTCTACTTCCCAGACATGTCCGTGAGGCACGTAGACCCCCCAGCATCCGGCCTGTATGGGTGCCACCACATCGGATCGCATGGAATTGCCCACCATCATCGCCGAAGCCGGACCATCGCCATGTTGTGCAAAAATAGACCGGTAGGTCTCCGGCACTTTCTCCGACACAATTTCGACCGCGTCGAACAATTCTCCCAAGCCTGATTGTGCCAGCTTCCGCTCCTGATCGATTAGGTCCCCCTTGGTGATCAGTACCACTTTTTGCAAGCGGGCGACTTCTTCAATCGCTTCGCGGGCGTGTGGCAAAAGCTCAATCGGATAGGCGAGCATCTCTTGTCCGGCCTCAATCAAACGCCGGATTACCGAGGCGGGAACGCGATCATCGGTCACCTCGATTGCCGTTTCAATCATCGACAGGGTGAACCCCTTCACCCCGAATCCATAGTGTCGGATGTTGCGTTTTTCCGCGGCCAGCAACCGCTCCATCAGGTGGTCACGTTCTGCGTGGTCGGCCAGCAACTCGGCGAAATACGCCTGTGTGAGCTGAAAGAACCGCTCATTGTGCCATAGCGTGTCATCGGCATCGAAACCGATTATAGTCAGCCTGTTACTCATTCTGATTCCGTCCGGTTTCTCTTTTCTCTGACTGACCTGACGTTATATAAGCCCTGACACAAACCGAAGCATGAAACGGATTCTTTAAGGCAATGCTCGAAACCCCGTGGATGATGTCTGACAAATCGGATGAGGATGACAACACGTCGGTCCTGGTACAGACGCGTCCAAAGACCAAACGCCCGCCGCTGTACAAGGTGCTGTTGCTGAACGACGATTACACACCGATGGAATTCGTCGTTCACGTGTTGGAACGGTTCTTTGGCATGACCCACGCGCAGGCGTTCGAGATTATGCTGACGGTCCATAAGAAGGGCGTGGCCGTGGTCGGGGTCTTCAGTCACGAGATCGCAGAAACCAAGGTGGGTCAGGTGATGGACTTTGCGCGCCGCCATCAGCACCCCCTGCAATGCACAATGGAACGCGAAGAGTAAGGCAGCCTGTTTGGCGCCTGATCCGCTCCGCCTGCTGGATTTAGTAATGTCCCCTCGCCTCAGCCTTGCACTGGATACCGGCCTGAGCCTGTCAGGGCCGCTGTCCGTAATCGGAGCGACGCCCGAGCACGACCTGTCAGCCCTTTCGAGGGAGACTGAGATTGTACAGCCCTTCCGGCCGTTTCACGATCATTTCGCCTCACTGGGTTTTGATACCAAACCCGAGTCGGAAACCTCCTGCAAAGATGCAGTCGTTTTCCTGCCGCGCGCAAAAGCGCTGGCGCGTGCGCTGATCAGTCAAACATGTTCCCGAGCCAGCGGTGTTGTCGTTGTAGACGGCGCCAAGACAGATGGCATCGACAGCGTGCTGAAGGATGTTCGCAAACGGGTTTCCATCGAAGGGCCAATCTCTAAGGCACATGGCAAGATCTTTTGGTTCCAGTCCAACGAACAGGCTTTTGCAGATTGGGCGGCACCGGACCGGCAGCAGGTGGATGGGTTTCGAACCGCGCCCGGCGTATTTTCCGCCGACGGGATTGATCCGGCGTCTGCTTTGCTGGCCAAAGCACTGCCTCAAAAGCTGGGGTCACGGGTCGCTGATCTGGGTGCAGGCTGGGGCTTTCTGTCTGCTCAGCTTCTGGTAGATGACAAAATTCGCAGTCTACATATGGTCGAGGCTGATCACGTGGCACTTGCTTGTGCACGCGACAATATCGCGGACGAACGGGCGCAGTTTCATTGGGCAGATGCTGTCACGTGGACAGCCCCGGAACCTCTGGACACGGTCGTCATGAACCCGCCCTTCCATACGTCCCGCGCCGCTGATCCTGCTTTGGGCCGGGGGTTCATCACCTCCGCTGCACGCAATCTGGCCCGCGCAGGCGGTCTGTGGATGGTCGCCAACCGCCACCTGCCTTACGAGACCGCTCTGACCGAGGTGTTTCTCCGCGTCGACGAGGTTGCCGGCGACAATCGGTTCAAGGTGTTTCATGCCTCTCGCCCTCGTCGGTAATCCCGGCTAACGTGCCCCGCAACTCAGGAGAAAGCCCATGTCCTTTTCCATAACTGGCAAGACAGCGATCGTGACCGGGGGCGCCAGTGGAATCGGTCTGGCCATCGGGCGCCATTTTGCGGATGCCGGGGCTAATGTCATGTTCGCCGACATGGATGAAAAGCGACTGGCAGAAGAGCTGGGCGATCAGGCTGATGACGGTAATATCAGGTACTTTACAGGGGACTTGCGTGAAAAGTTGACGATCGCCAATTTGCTTTCAGCCACCTTGGATGCCTTTGATCAGGTAGACATACTGGTCAACGGATCACGGCAGGTAATACCTTCGGACCCGCTGGACATGGAGGACGATTCGGTTCGCACACTTCTGAACCAAAATCTGATGCCGGCCCTGCGTCTCAGCCAGTTGATCGCCAAGCGTATGATCAAGCAGGCCGGGGACGACGACGAGAACCCTGCGGGTTCCATCATCAACCTGTCGTCCATCGCGGCCCGGCGCACGCACCCCGATCTGATGGCATATTCGGTATCGACCGCTGCGCTGGATCAGATGACCCGGTCATTGGCCGTAGCGCTGGCCCCAAACCGCATCCGGGTAAATTCAATCGCGCTGGGATCAGTTATGAGTGCATCGTTGCAATCAACGCTGAAGGACAACCGCGATTTCCGCGACGACATCGAAAAACACACACCATTGGCCCGCATTGCCGCGCCGAACGAACTGGTCGAAACCGCACAGTTCTTGGCCTCTGACGCGGCGGGTTTCATGACCGGACAAATTCTGACCATCGACGGTGGCCGCACCCTGCTGGACCCGGTCGCCGCCCCAGCCCATTGAGACCCATGTTTGAAACTGAAAAATCCACTGCTTCTGCGTGGTTCCGTCAACTGCGTGATGACATTGTCGCGGCGTTTGAGGCACTCGAGGACAGCCACGATAGCGGTCCGTTTTCCGATGCAAAACCAGGCCGGTTCGAAGTCAAAGAGACCACGCGCCAATCCGAGGACGGATCCGATGCCGGTGGCGGGTTAATGTCGGTCATGCGGGGCGGGCGTGTCTTCGAAAAGGTTGGCGTCAACGTCTCGACTGTTTACGGCACCCTGGGTGAACGCGCGCAACAGGCAATGGCAGCTCGCAAAGGCATTCCCGGCATGACCGAAGATCCAAGTTTCTGGGCATCAGGCATCAGCCTGGTTGCGCATATGCAGAACCCGCATGTGCCCGCAGTTCACATGAATACCCGCATGTTCTGGACACCACACGCCTGGTGGTTCGGCGGCGGCTCGGACCTGAACCCCTGCATCGAATATGACGATGACACGGCGCATTTCCATGCTACGCAAAAGGCACATCTGGACCCACATGGCCCCGGTCACTACCCGCGCCTGAAAGACTGGGCGGACGAGTATTTCTATATCCCCCACCGCAAACGGGCGCGCGGTGTCGGCGGTATCTTCATGGATGATTATTGCACCGGCGACTGGCAGTCGGATTTTGCCCTGACGCAGGATATTGGCCGCGCGTTTCTGCCAGCCTTTCTTCCTTTAGTCGAAAAGCGCCGTGAGCAGGGCTTTTCGGACGAAGACAAAAACACCCAGCTGGTGCATCGCGGCCTCTACGCCGAGTATAATCTGGTCTATGACCGGGGCACGAAATTCGGGCTTGAAACCGGGCACGATCCGGATGCCGTTCTTATGAGCCTGCCTCCGCTGGCCAAATGGGTATGATTTTCAGAACCGCCTATCCATCATAAAGTTGTCAGTGCAATAGCGCCATGCTGATGCTGCCGACATGTTCTCACCTACGCGCTTTACGGTGATGGAATAGCCGGGGTTTGTGTCGACCCCGGGCGGTGGAGTCAGCGTGAACTGAACCGTCTTTGTGCCACGCTCGTAGGCGCGCGAAATATAGATGCGCTGCGAGGACTTTGTGCGCAGTGTGCGGATCGCGAAATCTCCGATTCCGCACCAAAAGGCTACCGGCGCGGATGAGCTGATGGCCCTCACTTCGTAAACCCCATTTTCCAGAGGCGTGACCTCGGTTTGGTATCCCATTCGGATGCCAACACCAAATCCGACAGCCTGCGCCAATCCCGGCGGCAGCATCACTGCGATTATAAGAATCGCTTTCGAAATACGCTTCATTGCTCACCCCAAAGTGACAAAATCAAAAAACCTGTCTCTCCAGAGAACAGACTGAACAGGCAGCAGGCAAGGACTTTGTAGAATGTCCGTCTCGCAACACTGTCATCCCCAAGCTGCTTAAACTAGCAAAAACACTATGATTGAATGTGATGAGCGCTATTATTTCTGAAGTAGAAGTTTCCGGGGTGCTGTGTGCAAACGTCGTTTCCTAAAGACTGGTTCGATCTGACACCGGAAAAATACGCCGATTTTGGCGCGTTGTTTTACCTTGCGGCACTGACGAAAACGCACCAGCAACGACGACTGGCGCAGGTGCTTTACGCCTTTGAAACGCCTTTGCGGTTGGGCCAGTACCACATCTTCCGCCAGAACGGCTTTCCCCGCGGCTTTGTCACTTTTGCGGGTCTCAGCCCCGAGGCGGAATACAGATACGCGGTTCAGGAAAAACCGCTGACCGACAAGGACTTCACCTGCGGTTCCTCCTTCTGGATCGTCGACTTTGTCGCGCCGTTTGGACAAACCAACCAGATGGTGGATATTCTCAAGCGTGAAATTCCGCATCCGCGTGTGCGGACCAACCGAATGGACAGTGACCTGACCCGCAACCGGATCGTCGAATGGACCCGGGATGACGCGGGTGAAATACATATGCGTTTATTTAAGAAAAAGGAATTCGCGCAGACGCTGAAACAGGAGGGAGCATAAGATGGTCTCGATCACGATCAGCGGCGATACAACAGGATTCGTGACAGGAGAGCCGCCCAACCAGGCAACTGGTGATCTGGACGTGAGCGGCAACTTTCCAATCCTCTCTGAGACCTGGGCGATTCAAACGCCTCCCGCCCACGGCACGGCGAGTATCGACCCGGTGACAGGGGATTGGACCTACACAGTCGACCCCGCCTTTTTCGACAGCTTGCTGGACAACCAAGTCGTTACCGACACGTTTACCGTTCAGGTTTCAGGAGACGTTCAGACCTTTATCCTTGGGGCTCAGCCGTACACTCAGACTCAGCAGGTCACCATCACGATCGAAGGCGTGTGTTTTACCGCGGGTACGCTGATCGATGCAGCGGATGGGTCACGCGCCATCGAAACGCTCGATGTCGGTGACGAAGTAATGACTGCGGATAACGGATTGCAGCCAATCCGATGGATCGAAAGCAGCAAACTCGGGTCAGATCGATTAAGGGACAATCCCGACATGCGACCGGTTCGGATCACGGCCGGCAGCCTTGGGCGAAACACTCCGGCGCGCGATCTGCTGGTTTCGCAACAGCACCGCATTCTGGTGAGCGGTCCGAAAGTCGATCTGCTGTTCGGTGCGCCCGAAGTTCTGGTCGCAGCCAAACACTTGTGTGGCTGGCCCGGTATATCGATCGATACTTCGGATCGGCCCGTCGAATACCTGCACATCCTGCTTGACCGCCATGAAATCCTGACTGCCGAAGGCGCATTGGCTGAAAGCCTGTTTCTGGGCGAAGAGGCGCTGCACACCTTGTCGTCAGAGGCGTTGCAGGAATTGGCCGCAATTTATCCCGATCAAGCAGCACCCAACGGCATGAGCTTTGGACGCGCTGCCCGCTTGATCCTGCGCGAGCATGAGGCGCGCGCACTCGTCTAGCCCGCCCCGTTTTCTCTGGAAATGCGCCCGCCCACATCCTGCGGCGCCAGCGCTACGGTTTTTATGACAGCATGGCATGGGCTGCCCGGTTGCAGACCCAATGCAGCAACTGAACGCCGGGTGACACGCGCCAATACGACACCTGCCGAAGTTTGGACCGATACGATTGCCCCCGGGCCTTCGCCGGACCGTACCGCCTCGACCCGGCCTTCAAGCACATTCAGTGCAGACAAGCCCTCGGGCGGCTTACTGGACAGAATCACCTCCTGAGCCGGGATGCGAATACGCAGCGGTTCGCCGATCTGGTGCGGGATACGTGGCAAGAACAGCCGCGCGTCGCCAGCCTCGAGTTCGGATAACCCGTCTGCGTGATGCGCCGCGACTTTTACCTGCAGCAGAGCACCAACGGCGCGTACACCGGCAGGCGCAACAGAGGGGTCCGCCAGCACGTCCGACGCCGGTCCGTGGCGCAGGACCTTACCATCCTGTAACGCCACTACAGAGGTTGCCAGCCGGGCTACCTCGGCGGCGGAATGTGTGACGTATAGAATTGGCACCGAGACTTCATCGCGCAGCCGCTCGAAATAAGGTAGGATTTCTGCCTTTCGCGCATCGTCCAGCGCGGCCAGCGGCTCGTCCGCGAGGATCAAGCGAGGGCTGGCCAGCAATGCTCGCCCGATAGAGACCCGCTGCTTCTCGCCCCCTGACAGCATCGCCGGGCGACGGTTCAGCAGGTGCCCGATCCCCAGCATCTCGATCACACGGTCCGGGTTTTCCCGGCGTTCCTTACGGGGTGCGAACCAGCGACCATAAGCTAAATTCTGGCGTACGGTCAGGTGAGGGAATAATCTTCCTTCCTGAAAGATATATCCCAAACGCCGTCGATGCGGCGGTAACCACACGCCTTTGTTCGTATCGAACAGAACCCAGTCTCCGACTGCGACGCGCCCGGCATTTGGCCTCAACAAACCGGCAACCGCGTTGACCACAGTTGTCTTGCCAGATCCGGAACGTCCGAACAGAACCGTCACACCCGGCGGTGCGTCGAAATCCAGGTCCAAAGCGATCCCTGGCAGTTGATGGTTCAGGCGAACGGACAGACTCATGACCCGGCCACCCTTTGTGCCACGCGGCGACCGACATACTCTGACAATAATAACGCCCCCATCGCGATGACGATCGAAATGATGACCAAACGGGTGGCAGCAGCCTCACCTCCCGGAACCTGCAAGAATGCGTAGACTGCCGAAGGAAGGGTCTGCGTCTGGCCGGGAATATTCGAGACGAAGGTAATGGTTGCTCCAAATTCTCCCATCGCTTTGGCAAAGGCTAAAATGGCGCCCGCGATCACACCGGGCAGGATCATCGGCAAAGTCACCGTGGCGAAAACCAGTAACCGTGAAGCCCCAAGTGTTGCGCCGGCTTCCTCGAGCCGAGGGTCCACTGCCTCGATCGACAGGCGAATTGCGCGCACCATCAAGGGAAAGGCCATGATCCCCGCAGCCAATGCAGCTCCGGTCCAGCGGAACGCCACCACGATGCCGAACTCTGCCAACAATTTGCCGAGGGGCCCCTGCACACCAAAGGTCAGCAGCAACAGATACCCCGTGACCACCGGCGGTAAGATCAGTGGCAAATGCACCAGACCGTTCAGCACCTGACGACCGGGGAAACGCCACCTTGCAAGTGCATAGGCAATGAAAATCCCAAAGGGCAAAGTAGCAAGCGTGGCCCAAAAGGACACACGCAGCGACAACCGCAGCGCTTCGGCCTCTGCTGGTCCCAGCCAATCCATTCGACTACCCATCAGGCAGGGAGAACCCCTGCCTCAGAAATTCAGATTTCGCCTGGTCCGATTGCAGGTAAGACAGAAAGTTCCGGGCTTCTGGTCCAGCCGAACTGGTCAATGCTGCAGGGTAGATGATCGGCGGATGCAGATCAGATGGTATGAGCGCGACAACCTGCACTCTGTCTTCGACCCGCGCATCGGACTGATAGACGATCCCCAAAGGCGCGGCTCCCGTTGCCACCAGGGCAAGAGCAGCGCGCACATTGTCTGCCTGCGCGACACGCGTATGGACACCGTCCCACAAACCTAATCCCTGCAAAGCTGCCTTGCCATAGATCCCCGCAGGGACCGCATCGACCAGCGCCATTGCAAGGTAACCGCCATCCAACTTGGCTTGCAGGTTGAAATCAGGGCCAATCTCGGTCCTTTCTGCGCTTTGCGCGCCGATCAAAACCAGCTCGTTACCGAGCAAATCCACTCGAGAAACAGGGTCGATCAACTGATCCTGCTGCAGCACGTCCATCCAGTCTACATTGGCGGAGATGAACAGATCCGCAGGCGCACCCAGTTGAATCTGCCGCGCGAGAACCGAGGACGCAGCATAGGAGACTGTTACCTGCTGCCCGGTCTCCTGCTCAAACTCGACGGCCAGCTCATCCAGGGCTGTCTTCAGACTGGCTGCTGCAAACACCAACACACTTTCTGCGCCGGCTCGAATCGGAGCCGCCAGCACAGCGCAAAAGGCCAAAGCGGCGATCAGACAGCGGCAGACGCCGGTCATCTTGTGCCTCCGGTTCAGAGGGTTGCAGTCCCCACGGGCATATCGGAGGCGGCACCGGACAGGCAAGGCCCTTTGCAGACTTAGCCCGCTGCCAAAGCTTATAGAATCTGTCGCAAACGGGATTGATCCTGCGCTGAATTCAGGCTGAAGCTACCGCTGCAGACCAAAGGACCTAGCTCATGTTGCATCAGACCCCCGGACTTATCGACGAAATCCGTGCCCGCTTCGCTCATGTCGAAACTTGTCCGTTTCAGGGCCCGCGCATTTTCTTTGAAAATGCCGGTGGTGCATTGACTCTGAATAAAGTTGCCGAGACATCCGCGAAATTTGCAGCCATCCCAGACAACCAAGGCCGCGAGAACGTGGCCAGCCATGCGTTAGTCGATATCATCAACACGGCCAAGGCCGACCTATCTGTCTTCATGAACGCCTCATCTGGTCAGTTCTTTGTGGGTGAAAGCGGTACCGAGTTGTTGTTCCGCATGATCCGCACTGCCTGTGTAAACGCTCCTGCGGGCAGCAAAGTCATCGGCAGCTCGATCGAACACCCTGCCAGCCGCAGCGCCGCCCGCCGTTGGGCCGGGATTGCCGGACTGGACTACGTTAACGTCCCACATGACGATGCCACCGGGCTGGTTACCGCCGACGATTACGCGGCGTTCATGACTCCGGACGTGACAGTGGCAACGATCCTGCATGCGTCCCCAGTCACCGGTATGGGCATGGATGTTGCTGCCATCGCCAAAGCTATCCGTACAGTTTCGCCTGAGTGTTTCATCATCGTTGACGGTATTCAGCACGCGGCCCACGGTCAGATGGATATCGACAGTTACGAAGTGGATGGCTATGCGATCTCACCCTACAAAGTTTTCTCTCGCCACGGTTATGGAATCGCCTGGATTTCCGACAGGCTGACATCCCTACCTCATGACCAGCTAATCGATGCCCCGGCCGATGGGTGGGAATTCGGCACGCGAGATACAGGCGCCTATGCCACAATGTCTGACGTCGTGTCGTATTTCGACTGGTTGGGTGCGCAGGTAAGTGATTCTTCGGATCGCGGCGACAGGCTACGGGCCGCCGGAAAAGCGATTCACGCATATGAAACCCATCTGACCAATGCGATGATCAACGGCACGGGCAACTTGCCAGGTTTGCGCGACATGGATCATGTCTCGATCCTGGCCGGTGCCGATAATGCGGCGCGTGAAGGGCTGGTTTCCATTACAGTGCGCGACATCCCCTCGGCTCAGGTGGTTGCGCTGTTGAACGCGCAAGGCATCCGCACCCATACGCGCAAGGCCGATCACTACAGCGGCAATGTTCTGGACCCGCTGGGGCTGAACGATTGTGTCCGCATTTCGCTATGTCACTACAACACCGAACACGAGGTCGCCCAACTGCTGGCCGCTATCAAGGATATAACGCCCTGATCCGACACATTACGCAATTGAAGCAAAGAAATTCTGCCAACCCTCTTGCGCCTGCCCGCTGGCTTGGCTAAATCCCCCCTCACGGGTGATTAGCTCAGTTGGTAGAGCGCTTCGTTTACACCGAAGATGTCGGGAGTTCGAGTCTCTCATCACCCACCATTCCAATCGCACTGCCATCCTTCCCTGCCTGATCTGAGTGCCTGCTCTGATCTGACCGCGAAGCGATGCGGCGAGGCCGTTGTTTAGAGCCCCTTTGTAGTTCTTTACAAGCCCACTAAGGGCAAAAAAGACGACCCCGGAGATCACTTCTGATTTTGTTGTCAAAAGCCAAGTGAACTACTTCGCTGAGCTCAAGGATCTTATCGCCAGAATCTGACACATGACCAAAAAGCGTAAGCTCCACTTCCACACCGTCATCGACGTATTGAAACTCCTGCGTTTCCCCGAATACCTGAACCGGGTCTGAGCTGATGAACACATACTCACCCGACATGGGTATCAAGACACTCTCAATATAGAAGTCCGCCTCTGCGGAAATATCCAGAATCTCTCCGTTCTCTCTGTGACCGTCCCACTGGACCTCGCAGAGCACCGTATTGGCGTCGATCTTCAGAACATGAGGTTCACGATCTCGAACGAGAGGCTCCGGAGGCCACACCCCTTCAGCCTGGGCGGAAACACCCAATGAGGAGGCGAGGGCACACAACTTAAATAATATTATTCATCTTTTTTCCTCAGCAATGCTCAAAGAAGCCCATAATGCATTCTTGGGCCATATGTTCGACCTGCTTGACGTCTTCATAAGGAAGTGCGGCGGCAATTTTATTGAGGACATCCACTCGTCTCTCATCGTCGTGACCAAACCGAAGAGAGACGAGCAACCACATCATCCCTCTCTTGAGGTCTCTTTCGAAACCCCTCCCATTCGCATACATCAAACCCAATTGGGCTTGAGAGTTCACGTCGCCCCTGCGCGATCCAATAGAGAGCCATTCACTAGCAAGTGCATCGTCTTGCCCAAAGCTTTCCCCTTGGTAATAGCCGGCACCCAAGTGATAGATCGAGTTCGCATATCCCTCATTTGCCGATTCAGTATACCAGTGGAGTGCCTCATCAATATCTCGGGCGATCTCATCACTCTCTGGGGTTTCCAGCATGCGCGCGAGAGCATATTGCGCCGGCAAATACCCATCTTTTGCTAGAGATCTGAAATGATGAACAGCCTGCTCAAAAATCTCGCTCTGATATAGCTCGACGGCAAAGAGGTATGCCTTTCGTCTTTCACCTTCATCGTTGATGAGGTCATAGACTTCATCAGAAATGATGACGCTGCTATCTAACGCTCCATTGACATAATCAACCGGAGAGTAGCCTGCTTTATTCTTTGCGAGAACATTCGCTCCTTCTTTGATATAAAGCGCAACCACGTCTGCGGATGCCTCTCTGTTCCGGAGAAGGTGCCAGTGAAGAGGCGTATTCCCGGCGGTATTGTCGCGAGCATTCACATCGCCTCCGGCAAAAATAAGAGCATCTGAGAAGTATAAGGCGTCTTCATGATCTGGATCCAGGGCAGCCCAAATCAATGGCGTTCTTCCGTCTTCCATATACCCGTTGGCATGCTCACCATCTGCAACAAGAGGGATAACATCAAACCCGGACTCGAGGCTGAACATAAAATCTCGAGAGCAGAGCCTGTTACACTCGGGCGCTTGTGCATGCACAATGCCAGCAAACATAACAAGGATAGAGGAAAGGATCGTTCTGCGCATTCTTGAACCTTTTGAAGGCTAGTCTCTGTTGAGATCATCTTTAGGGACCACAACAACTCACCCAACAATAAATTGCGTTTCTTGAGTGTGAATGGTCATAAAGTTATTGAAAAGACACACTTGTTCATGTTTTTTGCAACAAGAAGGATCGCCGATTGAGTTGCTACTGCCACTCACGAGCACTGGTAGCGAGTGCAGGTACAGGACCGACAAAGTAATACATTGCGCTGGTAAGAATGCTGGTATTTTACGAGACCTTGATGTTGCAAAGCTTGTGCTTCAATAACTTGAAGGAAGGAAGTTCCGATCGTCCTTGATCGACTGAAAGCATTCCTGGCAAAGCCACGGAAGCCTGATGCTAAAGAACCGTTGCCGTTAAACGTTATTCTGACAGAAACACACGGAAAACTTTCGGAATTGTCATTTACGGAAAGTTCCCCCGAGCGGCGGAACGAAATCGCTTTCTTGCTTGAATTTATGCTCAGCGAGTTGAGTCTGACGCGGGCGGAAGCCTTAATCGAGCCAAGGAACTTGGCTCATGAATTCATATTAGCAATGATCGACAAACGCGAAGACGATGCAGCTAATCTAGAAAGCGCAATTCTTCACTTGGTGCGCGGTGCTGGTCCCAGTGAAGAACAAGTATCACGGGTCATGATGTTCATGGTCGCTCCAAACAGAGCTAACGATCTCAGCCGGTCTCCTGTCGCATGAACCTCCACCTTCTGCAGCTTTGCTGATGACTGTTGCTTGGAATGCGCCGGAGATTGGAAATCCCATCAATCTCCATTTCGACTCTGCTAAATGTTACCAGGCTAAATGGCAAAGGCAGCACAGACGGGCCCAATACGCGACCTCAAGAGTTGCGCAGTTCGCGTTACGACCATTGGTGAATTCAACTTTGTGCCTTGAGATGCAGGATGTTCCGTCACTGAAGACAGCTGTTGAAGTAGTGTTCTCGGACTCGAGCCGATGTCAGCTTTGTCCGCCAATTGATCGACCGGAATCTCAATTGATCGAGCATTTCACAACGAGAAAACCAGCTTGATCCGGTGTGAGTGAACTAATCCGACCACATTTAGGGCGCGTCTCGCACACTTGATCTGATGCCAGTGGTGATTTGCTATAAACCGATTGCCCGATAATACTCGGATATTCTTTTAATAGTCACGGCATAAGCTGCAGTTCGCAGCGACACGTCCCCAATGCTTTCCTTGCAGTTCATTATGTCGTCAAATGCCTGCACCATTATTTCCTCGAGCCCTGATCGCACGACATCGATTTCGCGCGCATCCCGGGATATTTGTGAGCGTTGTGGTTCACAGAGAGGCCTTCCGGCTAACTCTTCCAACGCGGAAAGCACGGCTGTGCCTGCGCGGATGTTCTGGCGACGATCCATCAGGCCAAACGGCAGGTGGGTTATATTTTTGACCCATTCGAAATAGCTGACAACCACGCCGCCAGCGTTAACGTAGAGGTCAGGCAATACGACGATACCGCGTCGCGACAGGCAGTCTTCGGCTTCGGCCGTGACGGGCCCGTTCGCAGCTTCTACGATCAGGCTGTAATTTACCTGATCGCAGTTTTCCGTTGTAATTGCGTTTTCCTTGGCGGCCGGGATCAGGATGTCTGCAGGCAAATGCGTCAACCCAACAGCGCTTGGCACGGTCACAGCGCCCGGGAAACCTCCCACTGAACCGGTTTTACCCCGAAACGCAGCCACGTCCTCGACCGGCAGCCCGTCTTCATTGAAGATCGCCTTGTCATGCTCAACAATGCCAATGATCCTGCACCCGTCTTGCGACAAAAATTTAGCGGCGTGATATCCCACGTTGCCAAAGCCCTGCACCACTACAGTCAACCCTTTGGAGCTTTTTTGCCCGGCTATTGGGACGGTCTTGGGGTGGGCGAGGTAGGCGTTTAGGGCATATTGCAAACCACGCCCCGTAGCTTCGACTCGTCCCTCTATCCCGCCTCTGGCGACCGGTTTGCCGGTCACACAAGCGCTGTGGTTCATCGCATCGGACGATCCGATTCGGCGGTATTCATCAGCCATCCAAGCCATTTCACGTTCTCCCGTACCCATGTCCGGGGCGGGCACATTGAGGCCTGGGTGAATCAGGTCTCGCAACGCCAATTCCTGCGTGAATCGACGGGTAATTTTCTCAAGCTCATCTTCCGTCCAATCAGCGGGGTTGATCCGCAGCGCCCCCTTGGAACCACCAAAGGGCACATTGACCAACGCACATTTCAGGCTCATCAGTGAAGCAAGCGCCTCAACCTCATCCTGATCGGAATCAGGCGCATAACGAATACCGCCCTTTACAGGTTCGATATGTTCGCTGTGAACCGAGCGCCATCCTTCGAAACTGTGGATGCGGCCGCGGAGTTTCACACCAAAACGGACGGAGTAGGTTGAGTTACATTGAGCAATCCGTTCAGCCAACCCTTCTGGCAGATCGACATGAGTGATCGCGGTATCAATGAATGTGTTTACGCTGGTCAGGAACGATTGGTCGGTCATGGTCTTGTTCCGGTAAAAGGATCGTCTTTGGTTTGTTTACGGTTATGCGCGGATCAACTCGGCGTGGATTATTTCAGCGCTGCAACGGCCGGCTGGTAAGGCTGATCGAGCCCGATATAGGCAGGGCCAAATGCCTCGAGCCCCTTGGTTGAGGTAAACGGTTCCGGTGCGGGCAGAACGACAACTGCCACCGATTGGTCGCGGTAATAGTTTGGGTTGGTGACGGGTTCTCCGGTTTCAGTGTCGATCAGACAAATCAGGTCCGGTATGGTGGCGTGGACCTCGTCGTTCAGACGCCCGATCATGTTTTCGTTCTTAAGCCAGATCCGGTAGGTGTCGCCCTCAAAGTCACGGGACCCGGAGATGCGGATATTGCCGTAGGTAAACCCATCCTTGGTTTCCCAGTCACAAATGCTGACGGTGCCACGGAATGCCACAAAGCCCGCACCCACCGAGGCGATGGTCTCGGCAATATCGTTGTCTTGCGCGCGCGCCTCGCGCCATTTTTGCCCCATATTCAGCGCCAGTGAGATCGCGCCGGGGATGACCGCGCCGCGGATCTCATTGATTTCAAGCGCGTGATCGATCGCGGCAATGCTGTTGCGGCTGACTTTGGACAGGGCGCGGACGATGTGCTCGGCCCGGGCATCGTCGAGGACATTTTCGCAGATGACAGCCTCGCCAAACTCATTAGCCATGACGATCGGCGCAGCGGGCAAGCCATTGAGGTAATAGGTCGAATGTGTGATCTCAGGCACGGCGCGCCCTGCGGGATCGGCATCGATGATATAGGCCCCCGCCATCGCTGCGGCATAAAAGGCGGTTGCTGTGTTCGATCCGCCAAGCTCGCAGGAAATCGTGCCGTAGAAGCTGCGTCCCAGATAGTCCTGAAACCGTTGATAGGCGGCCAGAATGGCGTGTTCGGTGCTACGGGGCAGGCGTTCGTACAGTCGCTCTTCCTCTTTTGGCAGCGCCGATATCGCGCCCAGAATGTAAGGGGTGCAGACCAGCGCGTCCTGCGGGGCCTCGTCCAGATCGACCATGATGAATTCTTTGCCCAAGGCCAGCGCGTCGTCGATCATTGCGAGACCTTCTGACAGTTCACCGCCGCCGCCGGTGCCAAGGATGGCCGCGCCATAGAGAATGTCTTCCAAATCCTGTCGGGACAGCTTTTTCATTGTTCAGATCCTGATTGGTTTCGGGCACGGCTTAGTCGCGTGAAGCTCCGAGAAGTTTGAGAAGGTCGGTGATGGTCGACAACAACAGAAGCACCGTGATGGTTAACAGGGCAAAGCCCATCGCCGCAGAGGCGACTACCGGCGTGTAGCCATAACGGACGTTGTTGAAGATGCGGATGGGCAAGGTCTCAACGGCGAAACCCGATACCATATAAGAGATGAGGTATTCGTTAACGCTTATGATCGCTACCAGTGCATAGCCGGTGATGACATAGGGTAGAACCAGCGGGAAGATGACCTTGGTGAATGTCTGCAACGGCGTGGCGCCCATAGTGCGCGAGGCTTCGATTACGTCGTCGGAAAGCGCTGCGAAACCGCGCGCGATAATCACAAGCGGCAGAGTGACAAAGAAAACACCATGTGAAATCACTGTCGCCTCGGCGCGGCCATACCAGCCCATCTCGGCCCAGAACACGCTTGCTCCCATGGCGATGATGATCGGTGGTAGCATGAACGGCCCGACGCCGATGGCAAAGATCAGGCGGCCAAATCCCGACTTTAGCCGCCAAAGCACGTAATTCGCGGCCAATGCGATACTGACTGCCAGCAAGGCGGCAAAAGCGGCGATGACCAGCGAATTTCGGATCGGGATCAGCCAGTCGCGCTGCGTCAGCAGTTCCGTGTACCAACGAGCTGACAATTGCTGTGGTGGAAAGGCAATGTTACTTTCTGCGCTGATCGACACCCCGGCGACGATCAGGAAGGGCAGGATCAGCCCGATGGCGATTGCGGTAATGAACAGACGTTTGAGCAACCGGGTCATGCCTGCACCCTCCCTCTGCGCGAGCCCAGCAACAGGCCGCAGATGATGATCAAGGTAAACACCAACATGATTACCGAAAGCGCTGCGCCCAATGGCATGTTGGCGTCGCCGACAGCCTTGTCAGTGATGATAACCGTCATGTTCCAGTCCTGAGGGCGACCCAGCATGGTCGGCATCACGAACACGCCGAGGAAATAGACGAACATGGTCACGACCGAAGAGATGATGGCAGGCAGGAAGTTTGGTAGCACCACCTTGGAAAACACCCGCGCCGGAGGTGTGCCAAGCGTCAGCGCTGCCTCTTCGATGCTGCGGTCACGCTGTGCCATTTGAGGGAAGAACATTAGCGCGACGAGCGAAAAGCCCAGCGTGACGAACCCTGTCAGCATAGCCCCAAAGCTTGGCGACAACGAGTCCGGGTCTTCCCATAAGCCAATCCAGCCAAGGAATTTCGGGATGCCCGAGCTTTCTGAGAATAGGATCAGCCAGGCAAAGCCGATGATCACCTCGCTCAGGCACATCAGCGATAGCAACAAGATGACCCAGAACAGTTGCCAGCGCCGGGACATATCAACGATGATGTACATCGCTGGGAAGGCCAGTAGCACGACAACAACCGCCCCCAGAGACGCGGACCACAATGAGCGTAGGGAGACCGTGTAATAAAAGGACGAGAAGAATTTGGCGTAATTGTCCCAGACGAAGGCGACATTATAAAAGCCCAGCGGGTCACGTTCGTAAAAACTGACCACGACCATGAAAGCCAGCGGTGCCAGAAAGAAAAAGGACATCATTCCCAACGGGAACAGTCCAATCAGATGAGGGACGACCGCGCGTTTCATGACGGGATAACCCAGGCATGATCGAGGTCGAAGCTAATGCCGGCCTTGTCGCCCACCGCGAATTCCGGGGCACGGTCCGAGACCTGGGTGTGTACAAATGTACGTTCTCCGACCTTCAGCTCGGTCTCGATGGACGCGCCCAGCAAGCGCACGAAATTGACCGTCCCGATCAGATCTCCGGTGTCTTCGTTTGCCGGTGCGAGCCGCAAATACTCCGGACGCACGGCGATTGTGTGTTTCCCCGAGAGATTGGCCATATCGCCTGACGGCGTCCCCAGATTGGCACCGTCCAGCATGGTCGCCTGACCGGGGGTGAACTCAGGTGTGAAGATGTTGTTGGTGCCCATGAAATCTGCCACGAACCGTGTGCTGGGATGGGCGTAAACTTCGGTCGGTGTCCCGGCTTGCTCGATCCGACCCTCGTTCAGGATGACGATGCGGTCGGCAATCGACATTGCCTCATGCTGATCGTGGGTGACGAAGATGGTCGTCACACCCAACTTTCGTTGTAACTTCTTAACCTCTATCTGCAGATGTTCCCGCAGCCCTGCATCCAGGGCGCTGAAAGGTTCGTCCATCAGAAACAGTTTAGGCTCAATCGCCAGGGCGCGGGCAATCGCTACCCGTTGCCGCTGACCTCCCGAAAGTGCGGAAACCGGACGGTCGAACAGCCCGGATAATCCGACCACTTCCAGCAACTCGCGGGCACGATCCTGCCGTTTGTCCTTGTGTACACCGCGCACTTCCAGCCCATAGGCGATGTTCTGACCGACATTGAGGTGGGGGAACAGCGCCAGGCTCTGAAATACCATGCCGACATTGCGCTGATGGCAATTCACGGTCGAAAAGTCCTGATCGTCCAGCAACATCTCGCCCGAGGTTTTAGTCTCCAGCCCGGCTATAATCCGCAGCAGGGTGGTTTTCCCGCAGCCCGAGCCGCCCAGAAGACAAATGAATTCACCTGAGGCGATATCCAGATTCACATCTTTTAATGCTTGGAATGTGCCAAAGGACTTCTGAATGTTGGAAAGTGCGAGTTGTGCCATTGAAACGGTGCTTTCTGGTTGCCGGGCCAACGACGACGCGCCGACCCGGCCGGGGAATAACCAAGGTTATTGCGAGATCATCTCTAGATATTTGTCGGACAGCCAGTCGCCTTCCCGCAAATGGATGTGGGTCTGCGGCCGAATTGGTGTGTCTACGCTGCTGACAGCGGAAAACTCCTCATCCGTGAGGTCCATAGTCTCGCGTTGTGCCACCGGGGCAACGCCCAGTTTGCGCGCCAGTTGCGCCTGAACGTCCGGGCGGATCATGTAGTTGATGAATTTCTGCGCCGCCTCGACGTTTTCCGAGTCACGCGGAACGATCCAGTAGGCATCGCCCAGTATTCCGCCTTCTTTTGGGAATGTTGAAACCACCGGCAGGCCGTTAGCCGCAGACAGCATAGTGACGTCGTGATAGTATAACCCGCCGGTCAACTCGCCCGCTTCGAGGTTCTGCTGAAACTGACCTTCGTCGCGGTACCAAAGCTGTACCTTCGGCTTAAGTTCGGCGATCTTCGCGATGACCTGTTCCAAGCCTTCGCGAGTTTCCATCACCTCGTATCCGCCAAAGAAAGTCAGTGCGGTGGCTTCCATCAGACCGCTGTTCGCATTTGAGGTCAGGCCGAGCTTGCCATCCCAGTCGCGAGTCCACAGGTCGGCCCAAGTTTCGGGCGCGTCTGGAATTGCCTCGGAGTTGGTGACAAGCGTCGTGTACCAGGACAGCGCCCCAACCGCCCGAAGTGTGTCATCGTCGTCGATTTTTGTGAATCCATCGAGAAGCGTAGCGGTGTTCGGAATTTCACTTCCATCCAGTTTGGCCCATAGGCCGATGGACTGGCCACGCAGGAAAACTTCGTCGGCGACGAGAGACAGATCGGAGGGGGCTGTTTTGGCGCGCGCCGCGTTGGTCAATTGCGTCATCCACGCCTGATCTGCAGGTTGCGCGATCGAGCGTACGGTGATGCCGGTTTCCTCGGTAAACGCTGGATAGATTTCAGCTTTCAGCGTTTCCTCGAAAAACCCGCCCCATGCACTGACTGTGATTTCTTCGGCGGCAACAGCCAATCCTGACACGGTCAGAAAACCAGCGGCGACGATGTTTGATTTGCGCAGTTTCATTGCGATGCTCCCTGAAATCTTGGACAGGCGCCGCTTTAGAGGTGCTCTTGATCGGTGCGTCCGGTATTTTTCAGATGGTAGTCACGTCAAAACTGCGGAACCATACAGAACTGTTGATACATGTATAACCCAATCGACATGTTTCCTGTTTTTTGCTTTGAATCCATGTGGATCATGCGTGAGGGATGAGATGAGACTGACTGATATCGATCTGCGCCTGTTGCGTGTGTTCAAGGCCGTTGCCGAAGCAGGCGGCTTTGTGAAGGCACAGGACGAGCTTGGAATCAGTCAACCGGCGATCAGCTCGCATATTGCGAACCTTGAGCATCGGCTGAATGTACGCCTGTGCAATCGAGGTCGAAAGGGGTTTTCGCTGACCCCGCAGGGCGAACAGGTGTTTCGTGAGACCAATCAACTACTTGCTCATCTTGATAGCTATGCAGCACGCCTGAACGAAATCGGACATGAAGCTGAGGCATTGCTGCGCGTCGGCGTAGTTGATTGTCTTTTGACCGACCGCCAAAACCCGCTTACCGACGCAATCAGCGAAGCTAATGCGAAATTCCAGGGGCTGACTATTAGGATTGGTGTTTACGACTATCTCGATTGCCTGACCGAGTTGCGCGCGGGGCGCCTCGATATCGCTTTGGTCGGCGTGGCAAAGGACGCCCGCCTTCCTGCAGATGTCGAGACCAGGCACCTCTATGATGAACCAAGTGGCCTGTTTTGCAGCCGCGATCATCCCTGTAGCAAGATCACCGATCCGGAGGCACTGGCCAAATGTGTGCGCGCCACCGAGATTTCCGCCCATAGTTTCCTGCAAAACCCAATTGATGAAGCTCTGGATATTCATCTGTTCGAGGAAAATTCTGAGATTTCACAAAGCAATATCGAGTCAACAACCTATCTGACACTGGCAGGCACCCACATAGGCCTGATACCGGTCCACTATGCCAAAATCTGGACTGATACCGGAGCCCTAATCGAGCTGGCGCCTGACACTTACCGAATTGTTTCTGCGATTCATGAGCTTAGGCTTAGATCACAGACACATAGCCCAATTGCGACCTGGGTCTGGGACAGGCTGGCCGTGGAATAGGCTAACCAGTGTTAGCTTATTGATGGCCTAAGTTCTCATTCGACAATCCTACACGCTATGGATTTTCAAGTTTCAAACGTGGCGGCAATTAGTACAAACAGAACTATGGCCGACTACCCCTTCAGACCGCTTTAAAGGTTTATGCCATCCATCGGTATAACTTCCGATGAATTCGGTCATGCCATGCTTGATTCAGCGATGCGTGATCCTCGTCATTCTTCGGTCCTCGAAAATGGGGAAATGCGTGCATTGCTTGAATGTGGTCGCAGCGGAGCCTCAGTATAAATCAAGCTTGGCAGCGCTTCGAGCCATTCAATGTTGAATGGACGTTCATAAACGACTGCTTCCGAGAAGCCGCGATGCAGCAAGCTGTATCTGCTTGGACGGCAGCTTTGGGCCGTCCTCTATAGTTGCCTAATCCATGTCAATTGATTGAGATCGTATTGATCGCGGGAATGTCCCAGGCTTCGGCGATCCGCCCGTCTACGATGCGCCAGATCGCCAACGCATCCAGCGCCAGCGCCAGCGAATGCTCGTCTTTGATCATCGTGTCGCGTACATGGGCGACGACCAATTCGTCCCCGAAAGCGTGTATGGCTAGCGGTTCGACCTTGAAGGTTCCGTCGGTGTCACCGGCCAATTTGGAAAAGAATGTTTTTAGACCCTCAACGCCTGAATAGTCGCCCTCCAGATTCGGAAGTGCTCGATTGAAGTAGTGCCAGACAAAGCCTGGTGCGAACAGGTCAGCGCATCCGTCCAGATTGCGAAGATCGAGCTTCTTCATAAGAGTTGTGTTGGGGTGTTCGGAACTCATGCTGCTTCTCCTTTCGGTGATTGCGCGTCAAACTGTGGGAACAAACGACTACAATTGCCCCGGTCAATCGCTTCGTAGTCCTGATCAGGGAAACGCGTGTAGCGCTTGATATTGTCGGCTACTTTTGGGGCGATGATCTTCGCAAAAGGCAGGTCGCTGCCGAATACGATGTGATGCGGGCCCGCAAATGAATGAAGCGTGTTGAGAGCGTATGAACCGGAAACGAGTGCTGTATCGTAGAACAAGCGCCTCAGATCATTCAGACCGCTTTCGGGGCCGTGTTTGATGTAGAAGTCATAAGCCGTTCGCAGGAACCCAGGCTTTCCTTCCTTTTGCTGATACTTCACGCCAGCGGCGAACCGCCAGGCGAGATAAGGGATCGCACCACCGCCATGGGCAAGGATGTAGCTGATATCCGGGTACTTGTTGAGAACACCTTGGAGCATAAGATTTGCGAATGCTCTGGTTGTATCAAAGGGTGCCTCGATAACGGAAGTCGGCAGATCTATGTTCGGTATGGCATCGACCGGTGGATCGATGGGATGAACAAAACAGACGGTCTTTCGCCTGTTCAACTCAGAGAACACCGTATCGTAACTGGGATCACCCAGATAAACACCGTTGTAGTGCGTCATGAGGCAGACGCCATCGAGCTTCAAGTCATCCAGGGCGTAACGAAGCTCTTCCACCGCGGCATCTGGTTCGGGAAGTGGAATGCACGCAATGCCACCGAACCGTCCTGGATACTTGTCACGCAACTCCGCCATATATTCATTGCAGGCGCGGGCAAGACTGACCGAAAACTCTGGGTCTGTGGTAAACCAAATACCCGGGTCGGAGATGGATGCGATCCCCGTTTCGACCTCCATCTTATCCATGATGTATAGCGTACCTTCAGGTGACCAATCGAAGGTGGACAGGTCCACACCAAGGGCCTTTGTCACACCAATACTCTTTAGTCTTTCCACGTAGAATTCGGGGAGGATGTGGTGGTGCACATCGATGCGTTTGGCGTCGTTGGTCATGTCTTAACTCCTCAGCGTTCAATCGAATGGGTTTAGTGCTTTACCGGTCGAATTGCAGCGCTATGCCCCTTCCAAGCGTCAAACCCCTCGATCGGTGGAGGGTCAGCCGGGGTCTTCTTCAGAGCTGCAGGCTGACCATTTTTCGGCAAGTGAGCGCGCTTGCTGCTATGCAAGCCTCGTTTGCTCACGGGGCACGAAGAATGCTGGCTGTGGAACAGCATGAGTGTGATGGCACCCGCTCCGGTCAACACGAGCGCCAACGCAATCAGCCAACCAAAGAACGGGATCAGGGCAGCCGCGCTCACAACCGCTGCGCCAACGCCTGCCGCAAGGAAGCGTTTCGCAAAACTTGCTGGCTCAGATTTGCCAATCATGAGCGTAAGAGCGACGCCCAGTGAGTAGGCAGCAACCACATATCCCGCAAATCCAATAACCAGAGCAACGAGAAGTGAAGCGGGGACCAGCAATATCCCTATCAAGGTCGTTGCTAAGATGATCGCTGACCCGATTGCAACGGATTCCGCGAGGAACCCAAACCAAAGATTGTGCAAGGGACGTTCAAGAAGTCCGAGGCGAAGTTTAGCGAGCCTTTCGGGAACAAGTGCTGCAATGATGGAGGCAAATAAGGCAATTACCGCAGCACCATAGAGGAATGAAACTAGCAGGCTCTGCCATGTTTCCGAGGCCATTTCAGGAACGGCGTCGCTCCATTCTGAAACACCCCGGCGCTCGATGCGGTCCTCTGGGACAACGCTAGCCGGGACTATGAGAGTTCCTTCCTCATCTTCGAACAAGACTAGTCGTCCGAGCACATGCGTACCGTCACTGAAGTCAACGTCGTGCGCGGCAAGATACAGGTCACCGGTCACGACGTTGTTTAGGCGAACCTTGTCACCCGCGAGGATGGCATATCCGTCAATTGGACCATCTACAACAACGTCTCCACCCGTCACGCGGAGGTCTCCACCCAATTCTTGAACCGAGATGCTCTTGCCAGCGAGTGTGGCGTCTCCGCCGACGGGTTTTTCTAGAGTGATGTCAAATCCAGCGACAAATACCTCATCAGCGATTGCACCAGTCACCGTGATGGAACGTCCTGCCAAATAGGCTGATCCGGCAATATCAGTTTTGACTCGAACGGTTGAGCCAGCAACGAACAGTTCATCAATTCCTGATTGATCCGCGATGACAGTCCAGCCGCTTTGAAAATGATCACCACCGTAATCGTTGGTTGAACCACTTTCCTGAGCGAGCACAGGAAGACAGAGCAAACCAAGGATCACAGCTAAAAAGCTTAGTCCTTTAAACATCATTGTTCTCCATTGAAAGGCATCTGCGTCCGCTCACCAACTGATGTTCGGTTGGTTCATGAAGAGCCGGTATTTTATCAGTGTATGGGAGATTGAACTTTATGTACTTGATATGATTCAAAGTATATAAAGTTTATGGAAGCACCCTGGAGGCGACATGAGCGGACATGAACGGCGGCGGTTGAAAAAGACCAGCTCAATCCTGAAATCTGCCGAGCAACTGTTCACAATGTACGGAGTTCAGCAGACTTCCGTGGACGATATTGCGGAACACGCTGGCGTTGGTCGCATGACGATCTTCAACTATTTTGGCAGCAAGGATGGATTGATCTTCGAGATAATGCGGTCCGAGTTCGAACAGGGTTGTACAGATGCCGAGCTGATCCTTGATCAAGACATCTCTTTTGAAGGCAAGCTTGAAGCCATCATAGGCGTCAAGGAACGCGCTATTGTTCGGTTTGGCGGAGCATTTGTCGTAGAAGCCTTCACGAAGAATGAAAGGCTGAACGCCTATCGCGTAGAAACTCTGACACCGCGAATTGACACGATTGTGTCTCGCTTCTTTGCTCAAGGAAAGGATGCCGGACTAATTGATCCGGACCTTTCAGATGACGCATTGATGGCCTATTTTCGCGTCTTTTCTGCGGGTTTGAGTGCAGAAGGCGCTACTCTCGCAGCCAATCTTGAGCATCCCAACTTCCGATCGACGCTCATTCGCATGTATTTTGCAGGGATAACGCGGTCGTATCGCTAGCCAGTTCCTAAGGAATTTCAGCAATGTTGCCTTCCGCACCAACAGATGAGCGGGGAACAATTGCATTCTACGCGGCGGCACACAGCTTTTGTATGTCGTGTATCATCCAGCAAGGCACCGACTGCGTGACAAAGCTGGACGTATCATTTGCGCCTGCAGCGAAAGTCCGGTTTGGCGGGTCGTACTTCAGAGATGTTTAAGGCGGATGAAAGTCGGCAATGGGCTCAGAGCGGTCATCTGACATATTCAATAGGACATTGACCCGGTTCTAACAGCCCCAAAGCCTGCTGTGCGGACATAGCGTGAATTCACGTCGCGGACCCCAACTTCTGCAGTCTGCGCATCGCGACCTCGATCTCCTGCACCAAGGGCGGGAAGCCATCACTCGCTGCAACCGTGATATTAACAGCGCGAATCGAAAGAGCCGACATTCAATCAACTGGATTGTAAACAGTAGGTCCACGGTTGGCTTTCCTACCATTGAAGACCTAGTCAGGTACAGATTAGGTTCATTCAAGACACGTCATCTTACTAAACTCGAAGTGAATTGTATGTGCCTTTTCCAAGCCTCTTGCCGTCATGCAATACACGCAGCTGTAATGATGATCTCAACTTTCAGATCCGGCCGGGCGAGCTTTGCCTCGCCGCAAGCGCGAGCCGGGGCGTACCCGGCCGGAACCCAGCTATCCCAAACATCGTTCATCTCGCTAAAATCGGCCATGTCGGACAGCCAGATGATTGCTTGCAACATCTGTTCCCGCGAGGAACCCGCTTGATCTAGAAGCGCGTCGACGCGAGACAGGCACTCGCGGGTCTGCTCGGCCACAGTGGCACCTTCGCCAACCTGCCCGCAGAGAAATGCGACGCCGTTGTGTTTGACGACTTTGCTCATGCGTTGGCTGGTGTTGATACGTTCGATCATGGGGGTTTCTTTCTTAGTTGGTTGCGCTGTGCACCGAACCGCCCATTGCTGCCAGTTCGCCGAGAGTCACGGGTTTCAACGGTGGCCTGATCCGATAGTATCCGGTTTCGTCCATCGTAGCGCTGTTCGCTTCGGCCAGCAGGCTGCTCACAGTCAGTCCGCAATACCGGCCTTGGCATGGTCCCATTCCGGCACGGCTGAAGGCCTTGGCCTGGTTCGGACCCACACAACCGATCCCGGCATGGCGACGAATGTCTCCGGCAGTGATTTCCTCGCAACGGCAGATGATAGTCGCGTCGGCGGGCTTTGTGGCTTCGATTGCGGGTGGAAAGGCGGTGTCAAGGAAAGGGCGTACCGCTAGCTCCCGCGCGATACGCCTCCGAATTGGTTTGGCGGCGGTGTCCCTCTCGATCGTCGAAATCGCACCCAGATCGGCAGCCGTTTTCAACGCTGCAAGGCGGCCTGCCAATGCGGCTGCCTTCGCGCCGCCGATGCCAGCGCCGTCACCGGCGATATGGACCGTTTCGACATTAGTTCCGCCCCAGTCATCGAGGTTAGGCACGAAGCAATGCTGCCGTGCATCCCAGTGATGCGCCACGTCAATGGAGCGAGCCGCCTGTGTGTTAGGTACGACACCGTGATGCAAGAGCACTGTGTCGCAAGGAATATGTCGGGGCTTTCCCCCCGCAGTAAAGCGGATGCCGTCGGCGGAAGTTTCTCCTTCAATCGAAATATTCGTCGCGGAAGTATAGCGGCGTACCCCGGCACGACGGATTTCCGATAGCATCGTCAACCCCTTGAACAGGTATCGCCAACCGCGAAGGGCTCCACCTAAATGCGGCAGAGCCCGCAGAAAATCTGCCCTTGTCTGCGTTTCGACCAGTGCCAGCGGCGGTGTGCCCGCTCGTATCATCTGCGCGGCGATCAGGTAAAGCAGCGGTCCTGATCCGACAAGAACCGCGTTTTTCGAAAGGACGCCGGATTGCTTCAACAGAATCTGTGCCGCCCCCGCTGTCATCACGCCAGGCAGGGTCCAGCCCGGCAGTGGCATCGGGCGTTCCAGGGCTCCTGTGGCGATGAGGATGCGTTTCGCTTCGATTGCGCCTCCCCGACCGTCAGCGGTGTAGAGCACCCGAATTCCCTCTTCGATCGACCAGACCACCGCGCCACTGATATGGGTGATGTTGCCGTGATCCAGCCCGGCTGTGAGGGGCAATCCGTCTATATAGTCCTTACCCAGCAGTTCGCCCCTGATAGGTGCGACCCGACCCACATCGCGGTAGATCTGCCCGCCGGGACGGCGCTGCTCGTCCAGAAGGATAACATGCAGGCCAGCATTTGCGGCGGTTGCGGCCGCGGCCATCCCGGCCGGGCCAGCCCCGATGATGACAAGATCAGTTATCTGCATCGGTCACTTCCCTTCCTTTGCGCGGCATCGACAAGCGCAGCCCGTCCGTGACTTCGAGCATGCAGGCTTGACGGGTCACACCGTCAACTTCGACGAGGCAGTCGAAACAGGCCCCCATCATGCAGAATGGCGCGCGTGGAGCGCCCGAAACCGGTGTGTACCTGAACGTCCCCACCCCGGCGGCCAGCATCGCGGCCGCGAGATTTGAACCTTCGGGCAGCTGCAGTTCCTGGCCCTCGAACCATACTGGAACCAGCGGGCGCCCTTCCTCCAACTCAAGAAACGACGAAGCGGTCTTCACTGAACACCTCCAGATCCGGGGCGGCGTTGGTGCCTTCCAGCCAGTCGGGCAAGAAACGGGCATGAGCCGCCGCAAGGGTGATGCCGCTATGGCAAGTGACCAGAAAGGCGCCGGGCATTTCGGGACTTTCCTGATAGATTGGCAGGCCGTCAGGCGACAGAATCCGCAGAGCCCCCCAACTGCGCACGAGCTGCGCCCTGGCAAGCACCGGGTAGGCCGCGATCGCCTCCAAGGCGAGACCAGAGAGGCCAGGCTGGGTGACCCCATCGTTCAGCCCCATCTCTTCGTTGGTGGCACCGATCTGGACGCCGCCTTCATCCACCTGCCGCGCGATCAGCGAGGGGCGGTTGATGAGTTTTGGCAGCTTTTCGGTGATCAAAACCTGGCCGCGTTGTGGCCGGATCGGGGCTTTGAAGCCCAGCTTGGGCCCAAGTTCCATCGCGCCCAAACCGGCGGAAAGGATCACCTTGTCGGCCTGCACCCGGGTTCCATCCGCACAGGTGATGGTGAAGACATCAGATTTTTCAACTTCGGTGACAGTTTTTTCGTTCTGCACCTGTCCACCAAGCCGCCTGACGTCGTCGGCGAGAGACCGCAGCAACTTCAATGGATTTACGTGGCCGTCCTGATGATGAAGGATCGCACCGACGACTTTCGGGCCGATCTCTGGCTCCTCCGTCAGGAGCGCCTTCCGATCCAAAACTTCATATGGGTAATTGCCGTCCAGCTTCGCCTTCAGCTCCTCGTATTGAGTGACTGTTTTCGTCAGCGTATCTTCCGAGAAATGCAGATCGTAGCCGCCCGTCTGCTCAAGCGACATGTCATGTCCGGTCGCGTCAGTAAGCTCATCGGAAAATCCGGACCATGCGGCGGCGGATTGCTGGCTCCAAGCGGCATAACGGGGTTGTTTGATCCCCTTGGACTGCACCCATACAAGTCCAAAATTTCCCCGACTGGCTCGAAAGCTGCCGTCGCCTCCATCAAGGACCAGAACGCGCTTGCCGCGTTTCAAAAGGCCCCATGCAACAGACAGGCCGACAACACCACCGCCAATGATTGCAAAGTCGGTTTCCATGATCTCAGTTTCTGAATTTTGGTTTGAGTAGAGCCGGGGCGAAAAAAGGTGCCGCCCCGGATTGTATCAGACGAGAGGCTGCTTATTCGGAAACCTTGTCCAGGATCGCCTGGCCCCATTCCACACCCACGTCTTCGAGCACGACCGGCCAGACTTCCGCCTGAACCTTGGCCGACATTGCGGCCAGTTCCGCATCACTTAGCGAGACGATGGTAGCTCCCAGATCGGCCAGTTTCTGTTCGTTGGCCTTCTGGTCGGCTTCCGCCACGGTCCAACGGGTCGCTTCAAATTCTGCCGCGGCCGCTTTCAGCGTGTCCTGATCCTCGGCGTCCAGGCCGGCAAGGGATTCATTCGAGATGATCATGTACCAGACTTCGAAATGGGTATTGGCCGGGATGTAGGTCTTGGTCACGTCGCGGAACGAGGCATAGTAGCCTTCGGCACCCGAGCCGATCACACCGTCAACAACGCCG
Source organism: Ruegeria sp. HKCCD6426 (assembly GCF_057221115.1). Taxonomy (NCBI): domain Bacteria; kingdom Pseudomonadati; phylum Pseudomonadota; class Alphaproteobacteria; order Rhodobacterales; family Roseobacteraceae; genus Ruegeria; species Ruegeria sp. HKCCD6426. The sequence continues at coordinate 34,528 of NZ_JBWVBF010000007.1, forward strand.
GTTTGCACCGCCGTGAAGGCTTCGGAAAACGGGATAGGTGCAGGGATGTAGCCCAATGCGTCGCCGGTCAGCTGAAAGCTCTTGATGCCGGGCACCCGCACCTTGATGCCGTTATCGACCGACGGGTCGCCCGGCGACACTGCGTTGGTGTTGAGCGCGATGCCACCAAAGTAAACCGGATAGGCGGCCAGCATGGTGATGTCCTGCTTGGCGTAAAGCCCATCCATGGTTTCACGCACTACGCCGCCAGGGCCGTAGATCGCACGGGCTTGTTCCCAGTTTCCGGCGAGATAGGGGAATGAACTGATCTGCATCTTGCGGTCTGCGGCGGCGGCGGCCGGCTGGGTCGCCATGTCGACCGCGCCGACCGAGATTCGTTCCTGCACTGTTGTATAGTCGCCCAACGCCGAGGCGGCATAAATTTTGACGTTGACGTCACCGCCGGTTGCTTCGTCCACGGCGGCGGCAAAGGCGTTCAGCTCGACGTCGATCGTCGTACCTTGCGGGCGTACATGGCTCATCTTCAGATCAGCCGCCATCGCGGTGGTCGACAGCGCCATCAGCGCTCCGATTGCAGCAGTATTCTTCATGCGTTTCATTGGGTTTCCTCCGTTTGGGTTTAGTTGGTTCAAGATCAGTAGCCAAAGAGTCTGGGCAGGAAGAGCGATAGGTCCGGCCAGAGCGATGTCAGGAACACCACGGGCACGTAACCGGTCACGATCAGGATCATCGCGGGCGGGATCACCTTGGTGACCTTCACGTTTCCGATCCGCGCCCCGAGATAGAGGATCGAAGCATAGGGCGGCGTCACTCCCCCCATCGCGGTGTTGACCCCCATGATCGCGGCGAACTGCACCGGGCTGACACCAATGGCATTCATCAGCGGCAAGAGCAGCGGCGCGATCAGGATGATCGCGGTCACGTCGTTCACGACCATGCCGACCAGAAACAGCATAATGTTGATCAGGATAAGCAGCAGAACCTTGTTGTCGGTGATCTCGAAAACCGAGGCGACCAGTGCCTGCGGGATGCCTTCCATCACATACATCTGGCTCAGGATCATCGAAAACAGGATCATCAGCAGGATCGCGCCGACGGCGGTTGCGGATTCCTTACCGGCCATCAGAAAGTTTTCCCAACGGAGCCCCTTGTAAATCAGAAACCCGACGGGCACTGCATAGATCACTGCTACAGCGGCAGCTTCGGTCGGGGTCATGATGCCGCCATAGATTCCGCCCAGGATGATTACCGGCATCAACAGTGCGGGGAAGGCGTGAACGCCGCGTTTGGCAACCTCGCTGCTGAGTTCGCTGAACGTGGGTTTTTCATCCAGGATCAGGTTGAACTTGCGCGACATCCAAAGGTTCACCATTGAAAAGTTGAACATGATGAACAGACCCGGCCCAAGCGTCGCAAGGAAACAGGCGAGGATTGAGGTGTCGGTGACCCAGCCGTAGATGATCATGGTGACCGAGGGTGGGATCAGCAAACCAAGGATCGAGGAATTGGCAATCAGAGCGGTCGCGTATTCGCGGGGATAGCCGCGCTTTTCCATTTCCGGGATCAACAGCGGTCCGATCGCCGCGATGCCGGTCAGGCCGGACCCCGAGATCGCCCCGATCACTGCACAGCTGACCGCCGCCACGACTCCCAAACCGCCACGCACGTGGCCGATAAAGGCACTGACGAAGCGCAGCAGAGAGGCGGCAATACCGCTTTCGCTCATGATGGATCCGGCCAGAACAAATAGCGGAATGGCCAGCAGAATCGGGTTTCCAAGTTGCTGGAATCCCCAGAGCATGTTGCCCTTCATAGTGGCGCCGCCGATGAAATACATCACCATCAGCGCACCACCGAAGCAATAGGGCAACGGCACTCCAAGGGTCAGCAGGATCACCAGGACAGCGACGGCAAGCAGGGCGACTTCAACCAAGGTGAATCTCCTCGTCAGTATCATATCCAAGAATGTGGCGGACCAGATGGATCGCCGTGTAGATCATCATCAGCGTCAGACCGATGGTCAGAGCCACCTCGGCATAAAATGTGGGAATGTAGAGCGTCGGGCTCTCTTTCCAGACGCGCCAGGAATAGCGGGTGAATTCCCAGGACCAACTCAGCAGCCAGAGCCCGACAATCAGGCTGATCACTTCGCCTATGATCGCCAGAATGACGTGCTGGCGCGGGGTCTTCAGGAAGATTTCAAGCACATTTGCACGGATATGGGTATTTTCCCGCGAGGCGTTTACCGCCCCAAGGATGTAGAGCCACAGCGCCGGGTAGGCCATGGTTTCCTCAAGCCCCATCACCGGTATTTGCAGCACATAGCGGGTAATGACCTGAACAAACTGGCCCAAGGCCACGATGCAAATGATGCTGGTCAGCAGGTATTTTACGAAACGCTCCATTTCCCCCCTCGCGACGTGATTGTCCGTCGTCGTCGTACCTACTTTCTCTTCTTCCATAGAAGCAAATTGGAAATTACGTTATATCCATAGTTTGCCTCTATGGACTGAAATGGGATGAACCACATGAACCTGACAATCCGTCAACTCACGACATTTCGCGAAGTGCTGCGCACTGGGTCCATTTCCGAAGCCGGGCGTACGCTCGGACGCACGCAACCGTCGGTCAGCGCGATGATTGCGGGCCTGGAGAATGAGATCGGATTTCGGCTGTTCGAACGGGAGCATGGCCGGCTGACACCGACGCCCGAAGCGCATTATTTTTTGGAAGAGGCCGAGGCCGTCCTGTCGCGGCTTACACAGTCCAAGAACACTCTGCAGGAAATATCGAACCTGAAGCGTGGACGCCTGCGCGTCGCTTGCCACCCAGCTGCATCAGGGTTCTTCATGCCAAGTGTTCTCGGCCAGTTTTTGCAAGACAAGCCCGCTATCAAGGCGTCGTTGATGATGCGCTCGTCCAAAGTCATAGAGGAACTGATCGCCTCGCAGCAATACGATCTCGGGTTTACCGAAACACCTGAGCCACGAAAATCAATTCATCAGAAGGATTTCGACCTGGAATGCCTTTGTGCCATGCCCTCTTCGGACCCGCTGGCTGCAAAATCCCTGATTTCAACAGAAGACCTGGATGGCGCAAATCTGGCAACACTTTTCTCAGAGCATCCGACATACCTACAGACCTCTGCTGCCTTTAAGAATACCGGAAAAAGTTTTGAGCGTAGGTTCGAGTTGCGGACATTCTTACCTGGGTTACAGTTTGTCCAAGCGGGCCTATGCTATTTGATTTGCGATTTGATTACAGCTTTTAGCTGCAACGATCCCCTGCACGGTACCGGTGGTATCGTATTTCGCCGCTTTAGCCCGAGAATCAGCAGCAGTGTTTCAATTCTCACCCCCGCACATCGCCCGGCGTCTCTGATAACTCAGAACTTCGGCCAGAAACTGGCTGATGACATACACGCAATGAAAGCAAACATTCTGCCGTGAGTTCGGTTCCACACCAAAGCAATGGCAAGTTCCACAACCGGGCTTTGGTGCAGCTGCAGCGAAAGTCTGCTTCGTCCGCTAAGCGGACCTCGGACGTGGCGCAGCATCTCGTGATAGGATGATCTGTCAACGTCGGGTTAAGGGGCGAGGTAGGTTGCCAGAGTAACGCTTACTTTCTTTCCCCGCGCCCGGCATGGGCAAGTGGCTCTGTCGCGCACAAATATCCAGCCTTCGACCGGAGGCGAGGTGGCACATTGCCTTGAATAATCAAGGACCCCGAAATTTAATCTTTCTATTGGGGATTTCAGCCACCTACCGGGGTTTGCTATTTTTAGTGCCCAATTACCTTAACCGGCGGGTATGCCTTTATTTTCGCACGGCCAGCGTCATGGAAAAAAGCCCATGGGTTGGGGGGCATGAAAAGCTCGGGGCGCTAAGCAAGGGACCGGCGGAGGTAATGAGATTTTTCGCGTGTCAAGTTTAAGGGGGGGTTACGAAACCTCTTATCTAATAAAATCAATTACTTATGCGTAACGGATCGAAATATCTGTAACTCCTTTTGTAACCAAGTAGAGCCAATATAAGTAAGTGAAAACAATAATTTAAATGTAGTGATAACAGAGTTTCAAAAGTTACAGGCAATTTGAAGCTACCTCGCAATAATCTGTGCTCAGGGGGCGTTGATCACCCGCCGACCTAGCAGGAGCGTCCCTTGCCTTTCATGGAGCCTGAACTCTGCCGAGTTGGTGCGACGGAGCCACTTGCCCCTGCGGGGCGCGGGGATGGATTGATACCCGATCTGACTGCCAATAATCGCGCGAAATCTTAAACGGTGGTAGCCTGGTGGTAGCCAGACAAAACGCAAAAACCTTGAGATGCCACATAACTCATTGATAAAAATGGCGATCCCGGAAGGACTCGAACCCTCAACCTGCTGATTAGAAGTCAGCTGCTCTATCCAGTTGAGCTACGGGACCGCTGAGCCCTTCTTGCTGCTTTTGGGGGCGAGGTTCAAGTGCCAAGCGCATGAAGGCGCTGTTCGGATCGGCTTCGTACCCATAAATCGGCCCGCAATAAGAATAACCCAGTGCCTCGTAGAGCTTACGGGCCGCGTCATACTCGGTCAGGTGCGCGGCACCAGTTTCCAAAACCAGTGCAGAAACACCTTCACTATGTGCCAGATCCGCCAGATGTGACATCATCTGTCGCGCCAGACCACGTCCGCGCGCCTGGGCCAGCATGTGCACAGACTTCACCTCAGCCGTCCCGTCAGGCAAAACCTTGAGCGCACCACAACCCAGTGCTTTTTCATCCTCGAAAACTGCCCAGAACTGAATATCCCGGTCAGCCAAAGATTCGGCGTCCAAAGTGTGGTTGCTTTCAGCAGGGCCTGCGGCTTCGCCATGCATAAAATGGGATTCGATCACCGGGCGCAGCGCGTCCGATGTGGGATCAGCCTCGCGAATTTCGATCATTCAACAATTCTCGATTAATGAGTCCAGGGTGCACGCCTGTCGGTGGCGAAGTTTTCGCCATACCCGCGCGCCCGTAGATTCGGTTTGCGCTTATGCGGTTCGCTGACCAGCGCATCGATGCCATTGTCCTTGGCATAATCCAGCGCTTCTTCTTTGGTATCGAATTTCAGGCGCACCTGAGTCTGCGTGTCCTTGGAAGAGGTCCAGCCCATCAGTGGATCAACTTCGCGCGCCGATGCAGGGGCGTATTCCAGAACCCACTTGCGGGTCTTGGCCATCCCAGAAGTCATCGCATTTCTTGCGGGCTGGTAAATCCGTGCGCGCATTTCGCCTCTCCGTACTCACGTTGCTGGGCTTGTTTATGCGTCAGGGCGCGAGCCGGGACAAGGTGGCAATTGTCGCGGCCCTGAAACTGCCGTTCAGGCAGTGCGCAACTCTTCTAATGCCAGAAACTGTCATCAGGGTCATTTATGAAATGCACTCCCCCAGGATGAGGACAAAAAGATGATCCACTACAAAAGAAGCTTGGAAATAGATGCTCAGCCCGATGCCATCTGGGCCATTCTGAGTCGGTTCATGCATATCGACGAATTCGCACCGCAAGTAAAATCCGTGGATGCTTTGACTAATGCTCAAATTGGCATCGGATCAAAACGGCGCTGCCATTTTGAGAACGGAACCTCGCTTGTCGAAGAAGTCACAGAGTGGCGAGTTAACCGAGGCTATCGCGTTCGTTTATCCGAGATGTCGGCAATGCCTTTGACCGAAGCACACGCAGCCATCGCCATTGAACCGCTTGCAAACAGCCATTCACGGGTCATCTGGAGTATGGATTATCAGATGAAGTACGGCCCCTTGGGTTGGCTGATTGGGCAAACACTGTTGAAGGCGATGATGGGCCGGGTATTGGATGGCAACCTGAAAGCGCTCGCAGAAAAGGTGCATTCGGAACAAATTCCTGACGGCCAATTTGCCTATTATTGAAACTGCAGTTTCCAAGCCGGATCAGGCCTTGCAAGTGGACAAAATAAGAACAAATGTAGAGGCCTGACCCCGGAGCCAACCCATGCCCTACGCCCATTCCGACAAAACCCAGTTGACCGCCGATGACGTTCGCGCGCGCCTGAAGCTCGAGGGCGGCAAGCAGTTTATTATGCATACCGAGTTTGCACCCGCGGGTGACCAGCCGACGGCTATTAAGGAACTGACCGGCGGTGTCTTTGATGGAGAGCGTGATCAGGTGCTGCTGGGCGCGACAGGCACCGGCAAGACCTTCACCATGGCCAAGGTGATCGAGGAAACTCAGCGCCCCGCTATCATTCTTGCGCCCAACAAGACACTGGCGGCGCAATTGTATGGCGAGTTCAAAGGCTTCTTTCCTGAAAACTCGGTCGAATACTTCGTCTCCTACTACGACTATTACCAGCCCGAAGCCTATGTGGCCCGGTCGGACACCTACATCGAGAAAGAATCCCAGATCAACGAGCAGATCGACCGGATGCGCCACTCGGCCACGCGAGCGCTGTTGGAGCGGGACGATGTGATCATCGTGGCCTCCGTCAGTTGCATCTACGGGATCGGTTCGGTGGAAACCTACGGAGCGATGACGCAGGACCTGAAGGTTGGCAACGAATACGACCAGCGGCAGGTGATGGCCGATCTGGTGGCCCAGCAATACCGCCGCAACGATCAGGCGTTTCAGCGCGGCTCCTTCCGGGTGCGCGGCGATAGTCTGGAAATCTGGCCCGCCCACCTAGAAGACCGCGCGTGGAAGTTCTCGTTCTTCGGCGAGGAGTTGGAACAGATCACCGAATTCGACCCGCTGACTGGCGAACGCGCCGCCACGATGGAGCAAGTGCGCGTCTATGCAAATTCGCACTACGTGACGCCGAAACCCACAATGCAGCAGGCGATCATCGGCATAAAAAAGGAACTGCGCATACGGCTGGACCAACTGGTCGGCGAGGGTAAACTACTGGAAGCCCAACGCCTGGAACAGCGCACTAACTTCGATCTAGAAATGCTCGAGGCCACTGGAGTTTGTAACGGCATCGAGAATTACTCGCGTTATCTAACGGGCCGTGCGCCGGGTGAGCCGCCCCCTACCCTTTTCGAATTCATCCCCGACAATGCCATCGTTTTTGCTGATGAATCCCACGTGAGTGTCCCGCAGATCGGCGGCATGTACCGGGGCGACTATCGGCGCAAGTTCACGCTGGCCGAACACGGGTTCCGCTTGCCCTCTTGCATGGACAACCGGCCCCTGAAGTTCGAGGAATGGGACGCCATGCGCCCGCAATCCGTCTTTGTCTCGGCTACCCCGGCCAAGTGGGAGATCGAACAGACCGGCGGCGTCTTCACCGAACAGGTGATCCGCCCCACCGGCTTGCTGGACCCCGAAGTCGAAATCCGCCCCGTCTCGATGCAGGTGGATGATCTGCTGGACGAGGTACGCAAGGTTGCAGCCGACGGCTACCGCACGTTGGTGACCACCCTGACCAAACGTATGGCCGAGGATCTGACCGAATACCTGCATGAACAGGGCATCAAAGTGCGCTACATGCACTCGGACATCGACACGCTGGAACGGATCGAAATCCTGCGCGACCTGCGGCTGGGGGCCTTCGACGTGCTGATCGGCATCAACCTGCTGCGCGAGGGGCTCGACATCCCCGAATGCGGGCTGGTCGCCATTCTGGACGCGGATAAAGAGGGCTTCCTGAGATCAGAGACCTCGTTGATCCAGACTATCGGCCGCGCCGCGCGGAACGCTGATGGCCGGGTGATCATGTATGCCGACAAGGTGACCGGTTCCATGGAACGCGCGCTGAATGAAACCAACCGTCGCCGCGCCAAACAGCTTGCCTATAACGAGGAACACGGCATCACCCCCGAGACGGTGAAGAAGAATGTCGAGGACGTTCTGGCCGGTCTCTACGAAGGCGACGTCGACATGAACCGCGTCACCGCCACCATCGACAAACCGATGCACGGCGCCAACCTCGAGGCCCATCTGGACGGGTTGCGCGAGCAGATGCGCAAAGCCGCCGAGAACCTGGAATTCGAAGAGGCCGCCAATATCCGGGATGAGATCAAACGTCTGGAAGCGGTCGATCTGGCCGTCGCCGACGACCCCATGGCGCGGCAATGGGCGGTTGAGAAAGCCTCGGAAGACGCGGTGAAATCGCGCGGACGGTCAACGGCGGGCAGGCCGGGGCAGCGGGGTGGGAATGTGAAGCGGCGGAAAAGATAAATTACTGGATTCCCCTGTAGCAATTTCCGGGCTAGATAACCTACAGGAGGACGCTGATGCCGCTTGACCATGCGATACTAGGACAAGGTGTTTACACGCCTCGGGAGGCAGCGCGTTTGGTTGGAACCAACGTGCAGCAGGTTCTACGCTGGACTCGCGGCAGCGGACCACACCTGCCGCTTTGGAATGCGCATTATCAGTTTTTGGATGATGACATTACCGAGATTAGTTTTTTGGACTTGATTGAAGTCCGCGTTGTTGCGGCGATGCGAAACGCAAATGTATCCCTACAATCCATCAGGTTTGCGATTTCGTTTGCCCAAGACAAGTTTGGCATTGAGAGACCGCTTGCTTCCCAATCGTTCAAAACTGATGGCTCCGAAATTCTCATGGAGGCAATTGAAAACGACGGTGAATACGTAAGCCTTTCGAAAAAAGACCCGGTCAGAAGGTCTTTAAGGACATCATTTCACAATCCCTAAATGACTTGGAGTACGAGGGCGAGGTGGTAGCAAGGTGGCGACCGAGAAATCACACCGATGTAGTCTTGGACCCCACGCGCCATTTTGGTGATCCAATTTTAGATGAGTTCGGAATTTCGACGGGCACAATCTACACAGAATTTGGTGAGTTTAACGACACAAGTTATCTTTCAAAGATTTATGAAGTGCCGGAAAAACTTATCCGAAAGTGCATTAAGTTCGAGCGCAGTTTAGACGAGGCAAATGGTTAAAGTACTTTTTGACCATAACATGCCACCTTGCATTGCTCGGTCGCTTCATGAACTGATCAAAGTCGACAGTCATGAGGCCTTCGCACTGCGGGATGTTTTTCCGAAGAACATCTCTGATATTGATTATTTCAATAGGCTCGGCAGCGATTGGATCGTTGTTTCAAAAGACCTTCAAAATAGTAAAAAGAAAGCGGAAAGAGCTGCAATTTTGTGGCACTGGGATAAAATTCTCCTGCAAAGATCCACGGTAAAAAGCGGGCTGTTTCAATTGCCTGAGAACAGGTCGAAGTTTAAATCTTTGTAAAATTCGACTTTAGAGCGACCTACACTTCAACCTTGCAGCCCAGCGCTCTCTCCTCCACGTTTGAAATCACAAATTGTGATTCCAAACGGTTGCCATGACGAACCAAAAAAACCTCCCCTCCACGCATGAGGTCCAAAGCGCTATTCACCGGGTGCGCGGTACCCGCGTGGTGCTGGCCGAGGATCTGGCGCAGTTCTACGGGAAATCCGTCAGCGCCTTCAATCAGGCCGTCTCGCGCAACAAGGACCTGTTCGAGGATTACCGCTTTCAGCTGACCGATGCCGAAGTCGCCGATTTGCAATCACAGAATGTGATTCCAAAACCCAAGGGCCGCGGTGGGCGGCGGGTCAATCCGTGGGTCTATACCGATTACGGGGTGGCCATCGCCTCGGCCCTGTTCAAGGACCCGCGCGCGATCAGGATCACTCGGATGATCACCGAAGCCTTTGTCGACGGCGCAAATGCCTTGGCCGAGACCCCGCGCAACCTGCCGGAAATCCTGCCGCCCGAGGGCGCCCCCGCCTCTCTGCTGCCCAATGGGGATCAGCTGCGCGATCTGGCCGAAAACATCCTCGATTCCGGGCAGCAGAGCCTTGTCGACTACATTGCCAACCCCACCACCAAGCGTCAGCAGGCGGTGGCGGTGATCATGAAGACCCTCGCCGAAACCGCCGGAGAAGAAGTCCGCACCCAGCACGAACGCCTGCGCCTGAACATAGCCGAGCGCCTGGCGACCGGCAACTACACCGATGATGATGACCGGAAGCAATTGCTGGAGTTGCTGCACGCGATGAAGGGTTAAACCCCCAACTCTGCCCTTATCTTTTTGGTCAGCTTGGCCACGACCAGATCATACGATGTGATGATATGCTCGCGCAGTGAGGCATCGTTCATGCCGCGTTCATCATAGACCTGCAGCCATTTCATCCCGCGCGACGCCAGATAGGGCGCTGGGCGGATGCCGGGTTCGCCGCCCAGCACTTCAAAGGCCAGATCGGTGGCCTTGAAGGTGAAGGCGTCTTTCCCGTCGTTCCACCCACAGATCGCAAAGACTTTGCCGCCTACCTTCCACACATCCGCATTGCCCCACTGCACGACATGGCTGGTAGCCCTGAGGCCGGAACAGAAAGTATTGAATTCCTCTCGTGTCATTGAGCCACTCAATCCTTGTGTTTGCCGATAAGTATGCGTTCGCCGTCAAGACGCAATATCAATCGTTGCGGCACCGCCCTGCACAGTACCACGCAGAAACAGATCTTGTTGCTGCACTTGTGGGAACTGTTCGACCCAGTCTCTGAACCGGTCGTTGGTCACGATCTGCGCGTTCAGCTCCCGCGCATCCTTGATCACCATAGGATCTGCGGGCGTGCCCTTCGGCGCCACAAAAATATACCGCGACGAGTATTTCAATGCCGACGCAAGCCTGTCCGGGCCCATATATCTGTCACTGACCAAATAGCCGACATTTGCATCGAACCAGATAACTGGCGTCAACCCAAGTGACATCAGCTCTTTGATCACCACCCGCACCGCCCCCAGAGAAGGCGTGTCATTGTTCCAATACAACACGTTCGAGCCATCGACGACGACCCAATTAGGCCAGGGTCGCCGCCTGACTATTGCCCGCAGCAGCAGAGCGATCCCAACGCAAACACCCAATGCGGCGATAATCAGCGGGGGTGTGAGGATTGCGCCAAAGTTAAGAACTGACCAGACAACTACAGTCGTGGAAATCGACAGAAGAATAGAAGGAAATCGCATAAGCGCATTGCTACCAACTTCAGAGTGTTCCGCAAGGCCCTAGACACAATTCAGGCACAGCTTATCGACCGTGCCTCAGCCTTTATCCCAATGGGCAATCACGTCGAATCCAGCAGGTGTTGGCGGGCCTTCCATGAACTCTGCGAAATGCCCCCACAACTCGGCCACTTTGGGCGCATTCGCGTTCGAAGTCGCCTCGCTTTCGACGACCGAGATTACGTAACCAGTGCCGTCTTCGTTCATCACATTGGTAAAGCAGTGCATGCCGGGCATAGCCATGATCTGGTCTTTCAGTTCGTTCATCTTTGCCGTCGCCGCCTCACGCGTGCCTGGCTTCATCTTGAACTGAGTTACACGTGCAAACATGGTATTCCTCCCTCGTTGGGCACAAGCGCCCTGTGGCGGGCGGCGAAAGCGCGCCCACCAACCGGGTCATATCATAAAGCCCACTCAAGTTCAGAGATGTAGGTCACAGAGCAGCAAAGCACCCCAAATGCCGCCCTTCCCGAAAGACCGGTCAGGGTCGCACGAATTTTGCACTGCCGACGGTTCGGTTGGTAGTTGGCTGCGTGGGCACAACAGGAGCGCTCGAAACACCTTTCTTTACGAAAGCTCCGCAGGCCACACCATCGCCGTCCGGATCGTTGCGCGTGTGGTATCCCGCCTGACCCTCACGAAACGGGCCAAGACCTATGGCCTGCGCCGCGTCGCATCCAGCCAGCGCTACCAAATGAACTACGGCTTCGTGACGGTCGTAATCGGTGACCCTCAAAAAAACGCCAGTTGCGATAATCGCGGTCGTCACAGGCAGACAGAGCACCATAAACAAAATGCGAATAGGTGATAACGCCCTTCTGCGCAGCGCGTCCGCTCGCCGGTGCCGCCCTGCGGAGCGCTGGGTTGGAATCTGGCCGTCGTCTTCTGTAGTCTTGAACTTCATGCGCTTGGCGATACACCAACTATGTGGCAAAGCCGAGGCATCGGGATGACGCAACTCGAGGGCAAGCAGTGAAACGATCCGATCCATTTCAACCTGTAGACGACACGGCCCGCACCATCGCACGCGATCTGATTGCCAACGCCGAATATGCAGCGCTGGCAGTTTTGAGACCCGAAACCACGACGCCCTCGGTAACCCGGATTGCTCTGGCCACGGACGAGTTAAACCAACCTATTTCCCTGATTTCGACTCTGGCAGAACACACATGCGCCCTTCAAGCCGACCCGGCCTGTTCCTTGCTGGTCGGGGCACCCGGCGACAAAGGCGATCCGTTAACCCATCCGCGTTTGACCCTGCATTGCACCGCCAACATGGTCGAGCGCAATTCGCGAGATCATGCAGACTTGCGCTCGCGCTATTTGTCCATGCGGCCAAAGGCGCGGCTGTACATCGATTTCACCGATTTCGGCTTTGTCCGATTCGATGTCAGCGATGGCTTGCTCAACGGCGGTTTCGGCAAAGCCTGGCGACTGTCGCCTGGCGATTTCTGATCCGTTCCGGATCAGCGCACGACATGCACCGCGCATTTTGCATGACGTACAACATGGGTTGCCGTGGAGCCCAACAGCAAGTCCTGCATCCCCGGTCGGTGCGATGCCATGATTATCAGGTCCGGGTTGTTGGCCTCGGTCCAATCCAGAATTGTACGCCCTGAATGCCCCTCGACCACGAGCCCTATCGCGTTAGGGACCTGTGCTGCCAAACTGTCCAGCTCGGTCTGTATGGCCTTCCGAGCTTCGGACAGATACTCGACCGGCATATAGGAAATTGCATAGTCGGGGATATGCTCGACCACGTGCAGCAGAGTGACTTTCGCGTCCGGCGTGGCCAACAGCTGCGCAAGTTTCAGTGGTGCCGAGATGTCTCTCTCGGCATCAAATGATATTGGAACAAGGATGTTGTGGTACATGTTTTGCGCCTCCGTCATTACGAACCTAAACTGAACCGCAATGGGCTTGCTGGCCTTGATCTAGGTCAGGATTCTCCAAATGTTTCAGCGACATCGTACATGACGGGCTCAAAGCTTTTGCATAATTCATTAACCCTGCGATTACGCTCGCGCATCTCAGGGGTACGCAGCATGGCCAGAAAATCTTCACGCCGCTCCCACTGGGAATAATTCGCGATTCGGGTCTGTGCATCGTTAACGTGCAGTCCTGCCGCAATGAAACCCGGTTGCTTTGAAATGAAAGACGCGTACGCGTCGGTCAGCGCTTCCAACAGGTCCTGACAAGTACCCGGGGTCATCTCGAATGTTGTTATGACGGTCTGACTGCTGCTGTTTTTCGAAATGTGAGGCATCTGGCTTCTCCTTTTACTTAACCAAGCCTAACACAGCTTTTGAAAACGCAACCCGTTTCATTGCAAAAGTCTGATGCAAAGGCACAATTTCGTTCCAGAAACGAGGAATAAACTAACCATCCGTTAACCATGCTAGCCGATGCTGCCCGCATGAGATGCCTGATTGTGACACTGCTGATGTGCCTACTGAGCGCACCTGCTTGGCCCGGCGCCTGGCTACGAGAGGATGGTAAGGTGTTCACGGCTGCTTCCGTCACAGCCTTTCAAGAAGCCGACGAAGCAATAAAATACAAGGCATCGCTATACGCCGAATGGGGAATTCGACCTCGGCTCACGCTTGGGCTGGATGCGGAAGAGCATCAAGACCTTTTTGGGCACGCCCTGGTGTTTGCGCGGTTCCCCATCGCGGAATTCGGCACGCCAGGTCATCTCGCGGCCGAATTCGGGGTGGGTGCACACCATCAGGGGTATCGTACCTGGGCGATGTACAAGGCAACCTTGTCCTATGGCAGAGGAATTCAAACCGGCTGGGGCGGCGGCTGGATTGCAATCGACACGGCGCTGGAATACCGCACGCACGAAGCGTTGATCCGCAAGCTTGATCTGACAGTGGGATTAACCTCGAAACGAAGGTTTGATCCGCTGGTCCAGATAGAAACATCCTATACTCCGGGCCGTCCCCTTTACTGGAGCACGCGCCCTTCTGTCATGTACCGCCCAAAATCTGGCAAAACGACGTGGATTCTGGGGGTTGAACGCAACGAAGCGCACGATGACCTGGGCATCAAGCTTGCACTGTGGAGCATGTATTAGCGCACCGGCCACCCAATGACGACCGGCGCCTGGTTTTATCAGTTTTCGACGCGCATGGTGGCCCAAACCGTGCCTTTCAGTGACTCGGGCCACCGTAGCCGTATAGCGTCCTGATTAGAGCCCTGCTTCACCTCGACATATGACGCCGTGTACCGAGTAGTGTTCAACACAGTCTTCAGTGGGCCGAGAGGAACCACCGCGTCACATGCACGTGCCCTGCCGCCGAATGGCAATCGCCCTTGAGAACTGATTGTCCAGGCGGACGACGTCGAGTTTTGTGAGTGGCGGATTCTCAGCGGGTTTGCAGTATGCTTCGTTATCCCATGAAACGTGTTGTTTTCGAAAGTTACATTGAAGAACCGCTCGGGGTTGAGGCCCGCAAAGGAAGTATCCACCCGTTCAGCCCGGTCGATATTGCCTGCATTTGTACGGAACTTGTTCCCTGTCACTGTCAACCCGTTCAGGAAATGCCCGGTTCCGTATGGGCGGATAACGAAATAGCTGAACCAAGGGGCGACGTTGCTGGAATAAAAGATATTGTCCGTGACGCTCATTGCGCTGAAAGAGTACCCGGAAGTGAAATTGGGTTTGGGGTCACGCTCGTTAGTCCATTGTATGAAACAGTTATCCACGTAATTCTCGGCTATGGACGAACTGTTGTATCCACCGATCATCACCAAACCCGCGTTGCGCACACCGTTGGGAACGCTGTCACCCTGGAAGAAGTGATTGCCTAACACAAGATTGTTGTCACCGCCCAGAACGGCGAAGTGATGGAACCGGGAGGCACGGTTGTGGCGCAGCTTGACGTCATTGGCATTGGAATTGAGCGCAATTGAACGCCGCGCCGAAACATTCAGGCTTTCTTCTGCCGACAGAAACTGACAACCGTCGATCAACATCCCCTGACAACCAGCACCAGTTGAGGTAATCCCGCGATCCCTTGGGCGGCTAACAAAGCAGTTCTTCAGAACGAAGGTATTGCCCCCTGGGGACAAGCGGATTGCGCTGCAACGGCTGTTGCACTGGAACTCGATGTCTTCCATGTTGAACTTCTGCAACGCGCTGAAACCGCTGAAATCCAGCAGATATTTGAAGGAAGTAAACGTGAAGTTCTGAGTTCCCGCTGCGTCATAAATCGGGGCGTTCAACGTTATCTCTCCGGAAACGTCGTTTTTGTACCGCACATAAATTTCGCGCCCGACGCCGCTGCCTGTAATCAGCGAGCCGACAGGAATGTTCACGACATTTGCGACATTCGAAAGCTTGTATGGGGTGTTGGGGTTGTACGTCGCGACCGAGGTGAAAGTTTCGGTATCCCAGGCCGAACTGCTTTTGACATCGAACTGTCCGTTGCGCACCACCCGGCGTGTGGAATAGCCCGTGCGGTTGGGCACAGCGGCTTGCATGTCGATTGGCGCGCTGACCGATATTTTGCGGCCGCACATGTCCAGCGATTCATGGTCCGAATTGTTCAGCAGCGCCTGAAACGCCTTTTTGAATGCCAGAGTTTCGTCCCCAAAAGCGTTTATATAGGTAGGCAGATCAAAGCTCTTGGTCAGCAACAGCATCTTGTCGTCAGGCATTGTGACCGTGCCGTCGAATTCAATCTCCGATCCGATGCTGGTGTTCTGGTTCAGTAGAAAACTACCCTGCGGTACATAAACCCGACGACCATTCGCGGCCTGATCCGCAGCTTCAAACGCTGCTGTGTCATCTGCAACACCGTCACCAACCGCACCGAAATCCCGTACATCGACTACTCCTATCATGTCGCGCAGGAAAACCGATGTAATGTCAGTGACAACGATATCGTCGATCCGCACGACGGCGCCGTTAGTGCCCTCGATGTCGATCCCGAAGTGACCAAAAATGGCGGACGGTCCCCACGACATGTCAACGCCAGCCCGACGACCGGTGCCAATAATGGCTGAAATCTCGTGCACCGTTCCATAGCCAGAAAGCTGTGTCACCGGTCCTTGTTCGACCACCCCGGAGACATGCACGTCGCCCGCGCCCCCAGCCCACCCAGCAATTCGGACAGACGGAAGCGGGCCGCTGATCGCCTTGACCCGAGCCTTGACCTGAATGTAGCAGCCGGGCAGCAAAACTGTTTGACCCATAAAGCGCAGCTGCTGGGTGGGGCTGGACTTAAAAACCTCGAGACACCCTCCGAAATCCGCGTCCGCAGGCACAAACACGCCGGTGCCCGACCCGTCATATGTCGGAGAACCTGGCGTCCCGTCGCCACTAGACCAGACGCCCAGACCATCTGCGAAAGCAGGCGGCATAAACACGATACCGTCGGTGATTGCCTTGTTCATTGATATCCCTTTCCCAATCGCGCCCGCTACGCGCGTCAAAACCCAAGGCCCGGGCAATTCCCGAGCGCGAAAGTTTGAATACCGAAAAGGGATTAACCGCTGCTCATACCTCCGTTACGGTGGTGTTGCCTCAGGCGGCGGGGTCCGAATTCCCAAGTACTTGCACACCGTTGATCTTCCAGCCGCCGCCTTGCCGCACCATTTGGTAGTCCAGAATATGCACCCGGCCACCACCATCGGTGATCATGATCTTTTGCCACAATGCTCCGGCAACCTCGCGTAATTCCAGAAAACGCACATCGCTGGGTCGCCAAACCATAGGATACCCATTTCGCACCATATCTCCAAAATTCTCGGGGTTCTGGAACAGACGCTGAATGTTGGGGCTGGCGAAGGTAAAGGCGGTCGCAAAATCATCCGCTTTAAAGGCTTGTATCTGCGCCGCGATGCTGGCCTCAATCTCGGCGTTCTGGGCAAACGCCCCCGAGGCCAATCCGATGCTCACGGACACTGCAAGTAAAAAACGACGCATGGGGCCACCTCCTGAAGGAAGAGTAGCCCCATGCGTAATCAGGTCAAATCAGGCCAGTTCCCCGGCCAAAGCCTTGTCAATCAGCGAAATGGTTTCGGACACGCCATATAGCGCGATGAACCCGCCAAACCGAGGCCCCTGGGATGCGCCCAACAGTACTTCGTAGAGCGCTGTGAACCAGCCGCGCATCGGGTCAAATCGCTCGCGCCCTATGGAATATACCACAGATTGCAGTGCCTCGTCTTCGATCGGCCCGTCATAGGTTTCCAACGCAGCTTTCAGCGCTTCCAATGCTTCACGTTCCTGGTCCGTCGGTGCGCGATGCTTGCGGGTCGGTTTGACGAAATCGTTGAAGTAACGCACTGCAAATCCAGCCGCCTGATCCAGGTCGGGGTGACTTTCCGCGGTAGCCTCCGGTGCATAACGGCGGATGAAACCCCATAGCGCCTCTTTGTCTTCCGCGCCCGAAACAGATGCTAGGTTCAGTAGCATCGCAAATGGCACGATCAGTGTTGATTCCGGAACGTTTCCGCCATGAATATGCCAAACCGGGTTATTCAACTGCGCCTTCAACTCCTGCCCCGGGTAGGCCCTCAGTTGCTGATGATATTCGTCGTACGCCTTCGGGATCACATCAAAATGCATCCGCTTGGCCGTCTTTGGCTTCTGATACATGAAGTATGCCAGACTCTCGGTCGGCGCATAGGTCAGCCACTCGTCAATTGATACGCCATTACCGGACGATTTCGAAATCTTCTGACCATTCTCATCCAGGAACAACTCGTACGAGAAATGTTCCGGCGCGCGACCGCCCAGAGCCCGGCAGATCGAGTCATAGATTTTTTCGTTCGTGGCGTGCTCTTTGCCGTACATCTCGAAATCGACACCCAGTGCCGCCCAGCGCGCGCCGAAGTCCGGCTTCCATTGCAGCTTCACGTTGCCGCCGGTGACGGGAACGGTCCATTCTTTGCCCGTCTCGTCGTCGAATGTGACAGTGTAGGTCTCGGCGCAGACCTTTTTCATTGGCACATACATGACCCGCCTACTTTCGGGGTGCAGCGGCAGGAAGATCGAATAAGTCTGCTGACGCTCCTCACGCAGGCTTTTCAGCATGATCGCCATGATCTCGTCATAGCGCTCAACCGCGCGCTTGAGGACCTCATCAAACTGCCCGGACTCGTAGAATTCCTTAGCCGAGTAGAACTCATACTCGAACCCAAAGGTATCGAGGAACCGACGCAGCATCGCGTTGTTATGCGCGCCAAAGCTGTCATATTCGCCAAACGGATCCGGCACCGAAGTCAGCGGGCGCTGCAAATGTTGTTCCAGAATCTCCGGGTTTGGAACATTGCTGGGCACTTTGCGCATCCCGTCCAGATCGTCCGAGAAACAAATCAGCTTGGTCGGAATATCAGACAACAACTCGAACGCGCGTTTGACCATCGTGGTCCGCGCGACTTCGCCAAATGTTCCGATATGCGGCAGGCCGGAAGGACCGTATCCGGTCTCGAACAACACATATCCCTTCTCCGGAGCGCCTTTTTGGTAGCGTTTGAGCAACCGGCGCGCCTCTTCAAAAGGCCAGGCCTTGGACGACATCGCGGTTTCACGCAGTTCAGACATTTGATTTGATCTCCATCGGGGGAACAGTGCCAGCTACCCCATGCAACCGACCCGGCTTCTCCTATTGTGCTCATGCAGCATGAGTCAATAAAGCACGGCTCTTTTCGCCACATGTCTACCACTATTTCCGTGACAGTGGACTTGTCTTGCCCATTTCTAAATGTGTTTTACGGTGGTCGGCGTCTGTACATCATGGATGGGGCAAAGACATGTTGGGACTAGATCTGCTGGTCAACGCTGCGAACGTTTTTTATCTGTTGTCTTACTCTGTAAAAGACATTCTTTGGCTACGTATCTTGTCGATAGTCGGCGCAGTTATCCTGTTGCCCTATTACTATCTCCAAAGCACGCCGCTATGGGCACCGATTGGATGGAACCTGTTTTTCATGGCAATTAATATATACTGGGTTGCCCGCCTTTTGTTGGAACGCCGCCCTCCGCCGTTTACCGAAGAAGAACGACGACTGTACGAACTGGCCCTCCGAAATTTTAGTGAACCGGAGGCCTTCAAGCTTCTTCGGATGGGTGTCAGCAAATCGGTTCCAACGGGAACTACGCTGCTCCAACAAGGTGAAAACGTTCGCAACCTTTCGCTCATTGCCGACGGCGAAGTCAGCGTCGAAATGAACGGCACTCCAATGGACACACTTGGCGAGGGTCGCTTTCTCGGAGGCACCGCCTTGCTGAGCAATGACGAACACTTCACTGCACCTGTCACGGTACGCACCAAAAAGCCATCACGCATCATTGTTTGGAACCTGCCAGATTTAAATGCTGAATTTGCACAGAATTCCGAACTGCAAATTGCAATAGAATCCCGTCTTGGGCTGGAAGTCTCACGTTTCTTGCAGACCGCAAGAGCGCAGTTGCTTTGAACCTGCCTAGATAGATCAGAACGCGAATTTTAGATAGATTGGGACACTGTTGCCGGTCAGCCCTGTCATTTTAACGGTATTGGCAAGTGGCAAGTGAGACCCGTGTGCGCACCAACCAAGTCGACTCTGCCTCCGGTGCAAACAAGGTGTTGAACCTGCTCCCGGCCCCTCATATCGTGCGCGACGAGTTATACCCAAGCAGGACGAACCCATGACCGAGCAAGTTCCCCACCCAATGTCCCCGCAAGATTGCCTTGTGGCAATCATGGTTGCGGTCTCGGCATCGGACGAAACCATTCGCACTGCCGAGTTGGTTAAGATCGAAACTGCCGTGAACATGCTGCCGGTTTTTGCTGAATATGACATCGACCGCACCCGCCGCGTTTCACAGATCGTTTTTGATCTGTTCGAACAGGAAGATGGTCTGGATGCGCTTTTCGGCTTGATCCGTAACAACCTGCCCGAACGACTGCACGAAACCGCGTATGCGCTGGCCTGTGACGTGGCAGCTGCTGACGGATCATTGGCCGAGACTGAACTGCGTCTGCTGGAAGAGATCCGGTACGAGCTGAATATCGATCGCCTGCATGCCGCGGCCATCGAACGCGGGGCTCGTGCCCGTCATACTGTCTGACTTTGGTTTCAACTGCCGTACAGCGCGCCCCACCGTTCAATGAGGGCTCGCTGCAATTTGCGAGATCTTCTGTTCCAGCTACGGGCGCCTTCTGGGCGCTCGCGAAATGCGCGCGGAATTGTGGCGCGGTGATCTACATCGGCTGAAAAGATGGCAAAGGCCAATTCGGCACCTTCCGCCGTTGTCAGAAAGCCGCCAAGCCCCGATACAAAATTCAGCGTTCCCGTTTTGGCGTCGACAGTGATCGGGTGATTTTTGACCGGTCTTCCATTTCGGTCGGTCAGAGCAAATGGCTTAAGTAAAGGTCGCAAAACCTCGGAGTTACGCGCCGCGACCAATACAGCCACCAGATCACCCGGCGCCATGCGTGACGTGTCCCCAAGACCGGAATGATCGACCATTGCGATCCCGCCCACGCCGAAGACCTCGGAAGCCCATTGGTTCATTTCAGCCGCCGAATCCGCAAGGCTTTGCAAGTTGGCGCCGCGTGCTTTCGACGCCGCCATCCCGACCATTTCCGCCGTGACATTGGTCGAATACTTCAGCATCCCGCGCATAATGCTATCCAGCGGGTCGCTTTGGTGCACCACCAGAACTGTTCCCTGCGGCGCTTCACGCGTGACTTGTACGCGGCCCAACACGATTCCGTTCGCTCGTGCCAGCGTCCGGAAAACGTCGCCCGTATACAGCGCTGGCTTGCGTACCGGCAGCCAACGCGCGCCGCCATTGCCCAACGCACCTTTGGCCACGGTCCAACGATCCTGCCGTGCGCTGGGTTGATATGTGTAGATTGGAAGACTGCGACTTTCGACCTTCATCGACGCCATGTCGACCGAAGGTCTGTAATGCTGACTGCGCGCATCCATTGAAACGCCATAGCTAGCGCCTTCGCGCTTCCACTCGAAATGCACACGATTGAAATTCAACGAAATGCCACTGATAGCCGGGCTATACCCAAGATGGTCGGGCTGGCCAGGGTCGATACTGAATACATATGGCAAAGCCCCGTCATAGACCTTGAAGGCTCCTCTAACCTCGGTAATTCCAGCCTTGCGCAGATTTGCGGCCATAGCGGCTAGGGCGTCCGTATCCAACAATGGATCACCGCCACCGACAAGGATCAGATCTCCTTTGAGGATTCCGTTCTCGATCACCCCATCTGCCACCAGCTTAGTCTCTAACCGATAATCCGATCCCAAAACATCCAACGCATAAAGCGCAGTCAGCGCCTTTGCGACACTCGCCGGCGGTAAGCCTCGGTCTCCTCCGAATGCCTCCAATTGAGAACCTGTCTTGACGTCAGCAACGGCGAATACGACTTCGCCTCGCAACCCGGCAGACTGAACAAGACGCTCCGCCCCTGTTAGCTGTACGCCCCGCACCTGAGGACGCAATGACACCAATGGCGCTTCGGCCAGAGCGGAGGCCGGAAGCAGAGACGCCCCTAACCCACCAAGAAATGCACGACGCGAAAAACGATCAACCATGGTCAATTAAAATCCCAGAGATCTCCGCCAAACAACCATCGATTACGATAATGAGCCCAGGGGGGCTATTCAGGCAACACTCCGGTCGTCCATTCGCCCCGCGTACGGATTTCAGTCGAGCTGACATCGACCATCGGCACATTTACGAAACACCAGGCCGGTGCCGCCGCCCGCCCCAATAAACGCCGCGCCTGCCCGTCGATCCGGTACTTGGCATAAACCCGCGCTGCGGGAGACATCCGGGCCGAGATCCGGTCCCCTGGCCGCGCCACCACGCCTACCGGCACATTGTCCATGATCAACCGCCAATCTTTCCATTTATGGAACTGCGCCAGATTATCCGCGCCCATCAGCCAGACAAATTTGACCTCCGGATACAATCGCTGCAGCGCAGCCAGCGTATCAGCCGTCGCTCGCGTACCCGTTTTTGCCTCGATGTCCGTCACTTCAACCCGTGGGTGCCGCATCACATCTCGCGCAACATCCATTCGCTGCGCCAGCGGAGCAGGCCCTCTCACTTTCAACGGATTGCCCGGAGATACCAGCCACCAGACCCGATCCAGCCCGAAAGCCTTCATCGCTTCTAGCGTGACATGCACATGTCCCTGATGCGGCGGATCAAAAGACCCACCGAACAGCCCCACGACCTGTCCCGGCCGCGCATATGGAACAGCACTTCGCAACATCCCTTGCTGATGTTCAGAACTCAGGGGTGTTGTCAATCAACAGGTTGCACCGCGTCGCCCAGCCGAACCCGCCCGGGCCGCACCACCTCGGCGCACCAGCCGCCATGTCCGCGCACGGCGGAGTAGCCCCCCTTACCCAGCGCCTCCTCCATCCGGCTGCAGGGCGCGCAGATCACGGTAAAGCGCAATATGGCCTCGCCCACCTGCACCTCACGCCCCTTGAGCGCCGCCAGATTGATCCCCGAAACCACCAGATTGCGCCGCAGGACTTCCGGTGCCACCGAGCCCTGCCCCAGATACGAGCCTATGGCCGCCAGATGTTCCTGCTGAATCAGAGTCACCGCTCGCTTGCCTGCCCTGCTGCGATCACCAGAAAGCCCGCCGGCGGAGATCATGGCAGCATCCACAATCTCCATCTCAACCCGCCGGTCAGGGCGCAGACCAACCCATTCAACCCTCCCCGGCTGCGTCCAGCCGCCGATAAGATCGGAAATCATCATGTTCTGATTTCACTCAATTCCGCGTCACAGGAAAGCCCGTACCGGCGGTCGGTTCCGAAGTGCTCCCGCCTATGACAATTAGGGCAAAGCGCTATCATGTTGAAAATCTCATCGGCACCGCCTTCGGAAAGCCAGACCTTGTGGTGAACCTCAAGAAACCACTCCCCCAACGCATTCCTGAACGTCCGCTCGCCGCAACATTCACACCGCCCCGCAGCTCTGGATCGGACCCCTTTGACAAAATCAGAATTCCGAACAAACCTGTTGCTGCTCACCAACTTGCGCCCTGGTTGCGCCCCGGCGCTGATCGCCAACCCGTTTTCTTCATTTTCACCGTCTGCCGTGATCACAATGTGTGGGTCGGACAGCTCATTCGGGTCGAAACCGCGCACGCCGAGAATTCGAGATTTGTTTGTCGCAAACTTGACGATTTCAAATCCCAAACGGCTCAAATCGGGTTCATATGTCTGCGTGACCCATTCGCGCGGCTTTGTCGCGACAGGCACACCTGACATTGCCCGGTTCACGACGATCTTCAGATCCCAAAGCGTATGGTCAACCGGACATAAGACGTAGGTGTTTTGCGAAGGTGCCCGTCCAGTTGGCAAATAACTCAGTGATTTCGTCCAATCTATGGCGTCCTGAATGTGCCGCCGTCTAATTCCCATCTTGTCAAATGACATCTGCTGATTGCTCCTCAATCTCTTCCAATATATTACCGCCATTAAACTTGGATTCCATCGGAGCAGATCAATGGCCGCCTATCAATATGTCTACCACATGCAGGGTGTCTCGAAGACCTATCCCGGTGGCAAGAAGTGCTTTGAAAACATCCACCTGAGCTTTCTGCCCGGCGTGAAAATCGGTGTCGTCGGTGTCAACGGCGCGGGTAAATCAACGCTGATGAAGATCATGGCCGGTCTGGACACTGATTTCACCGGTGAGGCCTGGGCTGCCGAAGGTGCCAAGGTCGGCTATCTGCCGCAGGAACCGCAACTGGACGAAAGCCTCACCGTCCGCGAAAACGTCATGCTGGGCGTGGCCGCGAAAAAGGCCAAGGTCGACCGCTTCAACGAAATCGCTATGGAGATCGCCGAAAACTACTCGGACGAGCTGATGGAAGAGATGACCACCCTGCAGGACGCGATCGACGCCGAAAACCTGTGGGATCTCGACAGCCAAATCGACGTTTCGATGGAAGCCCTGCGCTGCCCTCCGGACGATGCGAATATCGCCAACCTTTCGGGTGGTGAAAAACGTCGCGTGGCGCTCTGCAAATTGTTGCTCGAAGCGCCGGACATGCTGCTGCTCGACGAACCGACCAACCACCTGGATGCCGAGACCATCGCATGGCTGCAACAGCACCTGATCGACTACAAGGGCACCATCCTGATCGTCACTCACGACCGTTATTTCCTGGATGACATCACCGGTTGGATTCTTGAACTCGATCGTGGCCGCGGCATTCCCTACGAGGGCAACTATTCCGCGTGGCTGGAACAAAAGGCCAAACGGCTGGAGCAGGAAGCCCGCGAGGACAAGTCCAAGCAGAAGACCCTGCAGCGCGAACTGGAATGGATGCGGCAAGGCCAAAAGGCCCGTCAGGCCAAATCCAAGGCCCGGATCAACGCCTATAACGAGCTGGCAGACCAGTCCGAACGCGAAAAGCTCACCCGCGCCCAGATCGTTATACCCAATGGCCAGCGCCTTGGAGGCAAGGTGATCGAGGTCGAGGGACTGTCGAAACACATGGGCGACAAGCAACTGATCGAAGGGCTGGACTTTGCCTTGCCCCCTGGCGGCATCGTCGGCGTCATTGGACCCAACGGCGCCGGTAAATCGACCCTGTTCAAGATGCTCACCGGTCAGGAACAGCCCGACAGCGGCACCATCACGCTGGGCGACACCGTGGAATTGTCCTACGTCGACCAGTCCCGCGATGACCTCAAGGACAACGACACCGTGTGGGAGGCAATCACCGGCGGTGCCGAGATCATCCAGTTGGGTGACGCACAGGTCAATTCCCGCGCCTATTGCTCGTCCTTCAACTTCAAGGGCGGCGACCAGCAGAAAAAGGTTTCACTGCTGTCGGGCGGTGAGCGCAACCGCGTCCACATGGCCCGCCTGCTGAAAGAGGGCGGCAACGTCCTGCTGCTCGACGAACCGACCAACGACCTCGACGTCGAAACCCTGCGTGCGCTGGAAGACGCGCTGGTCGATTTCGCCGGCTGCGCCGTGGTGATCTCACACGACCGCTTCTTCCTCGACCGGATTTGCACGCATATTCTGGCGTTTGAGGGTGACGCCCATGTGGAGTGGTTCGAAGGGAACTTCGAGGATTACGAAGAGGACAAGAAGCGGCGGTTGGGACCGGACGCGCTGGAACCTAAGCGGTTGAAGCATAAGAAGTTTGCGCGGTAAGACTGGATGAGCGTCATACTGCTAAAAAAGCAGAAATGGAGATGCTTTCTTAATGATTAGGTTAGCGACGCGCTGTGTCCAGATTTCTGCTTTCCTAGTTTGCGGTGCAGGTAGCTCATTGGCTGAGGCGCCAAAGAAGGTTACCACCTTTGCCGCGCCGGCGGATTTCACTTATTTCTTGCGCAAGCACGACGGTGAGCAGGGAAAATTTGATTTCACCGATAAATGGGTGGATCCAGAAAAATCTGATGTGATTGTGGTTTTCATAGAAAACAGAGAAGACATCGATTTTGTTCCGGCAAAACTCTACACTTCATTCCAAACTGTTTTGTCAATTGTTGATACGCATTTTTATCAGTTATCAAGTAGAGTTTTCGGAGGAACGTTAGATTCTGACGTCTACATTGTGTCTGTTTCTCGATTGCGAGAGAAGTTGGAAGAGGAAGGTTTTTCGAAAGAGCAGATTCAAAAAGGGGCTTTTATTTCATGCTTCGCAGCTGGCTTGGTTGAGGATTTTTATCGCCGAGGAAATCTAAATGCGAACCATCAAAAAATCGGAGACACATGTGCGAAATACAATTTAAACAATGGGTAAATGGCTGTCTGAACCCAGCAAGCGTAGTATGGGTACTCGCACCCATCACTCCTCAATTCTCCAAAATCCAACTATCTCAAATGATGGGTGAAATCACGCATCCTACGGTTCCCCAAACATCCCTTCGGTCGCGCCGCCACTCCATTCCGGATCAACCCGACCCGAACGAATATCGTGGTATATCGAAGAATACGGCCACTCAGTTGCGTACTCTACCCTCGGCGGATTTCCGTCCAAACACACCGGTTGCGCCCTGAAAGCACAGCACATTCCGAACAATCTTCCCTTGTCACACGCCTTTCCCGATGCCATATCCATGGGGCTTACGTTATTCTATTCGACCTACTGTCTCCGTTTCCGGCGCTCAGTCTATCGATACAGACAACGACGCCAGGCTGCCGCAACTCCGTGGGCAGCACTTAAACAGGAGACACGGATATGCCTGCAGGCACCGTAAAATGGTTCAACACCACCAAAGGCTTCGGCTTTATCGCACCTGAAGAAGGCGGCAAAGACGTCTTCGTACACATCTCTGCTGTAGAGCGTTCGGGCCTCACCGGTCTGGCCGACAACCAGAAAGTCACGTACGAGCTGCGCGCTGGTCGTGACGGCCGCGAAAGCGCCGACAACATCGAACTGGCCTAACCAGTTGAAAGGGTGGGGATCTTCCCCGCCCTTTTTCTTTCAGAGCCCCCGATAGTGTGGCGCTCGCAATACATCACATTTTCTTTATCTGTGCGCGCCGATTGACCAGATCGGATATCCTTTGGAAACTGGATTCATGTTTTCATTGATCGATAAGTGAGCCCTGCCATGTTCACACGCCGCACATTTCTAGCCTCAACTGCTGCCGCCAGCCTCGCACCCAGTATGAGTTTGGCCAAAAAGAAACCGGTCGAATATGACCCGACACCGCAAGTTGTCCGGATCAAGAAGCAGTTTCAACCCGGCCAGCTTCTGGTCGCACCCCGTTCATTCTATCTGTATTTCGTGACCGAGCCGCGCAAGGCAATTCGCTACGGATGCGGCGTCGGCAAGGCGGGACTCGAATTCACCGGCACCGCCACGATTGATGTGAAAAAGGAATGGCCGACCTGGCGCCCGACCGACGAAATGATCGAGCGCGAGCCAGTGACTTATGCCCGCTTTAAGGACAATGACTATGTTCAGCCGGGAGGTGGCGACAACCCTTTGGGGGCGCGGGCGCTGTATTTGTTCCAGAACGGTGTCGATACTTATTTCCGCATCCACGGCACAACGCAGCCACAGACAATCGGGCATGCCGTGTCAAACGGGTGTATCCGGATGCTAAACGAGCATGTGATCGACTTGTACCAGCGGGTTCCGTTGGGAACGGTCGTAACGGTCGTTTGACTTACCCCTTATTCCGAGGCCTGCTCAACCAGTTCGAGCACATGCGGACCAAGCGCGTCTACAATCACGGAAACGCCGAACTTATTGGGATGAATACCGTCAGCCTGCATGAATCGGCGCGCAGCCCTTGGATCATCACCGACCCCAAAGCCTTCAAAAAAATTTGGAGCAAATAGCGTCTGATACTGTCCGGCCAGGTTGGGATATATTGAATCGAACGCTTGCTTGTAAGCGGCACCATAGTTGCCGGGCGACTTCAACCCAATCAGCAGGACATCCACGTCCGCTGCATCGGCCACGCTGAGAATATAATCCAGATTCGCACGGGAAACGGTCGGGTCTATACCTCGCAACAGGTCGTTTCCGCCCAGCGCCACGATCATTCCGTCAACATCGGGTGTCAGCGTCCACTCCACCCGTGCCGCCCCGCCCGCCGTTGTATCCCCCGAGACACCTGCATTGATCAGACGCACCTCAGCCCCTTGATCCTGCAACCAACGTTCCAATTGTGGTACAAATCCGTTCTGTTTGGCCAGCCCGTGTCCCTGCGTCAGCGAGTCCCCCAAAGCCGCAATCACCACAGGCTCGGCTGTGGCCGCGAAGCCGCAGCAGATGAAGACACCTGAAATCAAAGCCTTGCGAATTTTTTCTACGGCGCCATATCCCAATTGACTGAACTCCTTTTGGAATGATCGATGACGACACCAGTTCTGACGCTTAAAGATGCCGCTTTGTCGCTGGATGGCAATGCCGGTCGTGTCGATATTCTGCATGAAATCACCTTAACGGTAGGTCAAGGCGAAACACTGGCGTTGGTTGGCCCATCCGGGTCAGGAAAATCCTCACTTCTGATGCTGATGGGCGGGCTGGAACAAGCGACGGCTGGCAGCGTGATGGCACTTGGCCGTGACCTAACCGGAATGGATGAAGACGCGCTGGCTCGGTTCAGGCGTGATTCAATGGGCGTCGTCTTTCAGAATTTTCACCTGATCCCGACCATGACTGCGCTTGAGAATGTCGCGACTCCGCTGGAACTTGCAGGTTACAAGGATGCATTCGTCCGCGCCGAGCAGGAATTGCACGCTGTCGGCCTGTTCCATCGGCGCGATCACTATCCCGCCCAGCTTTCGGGCGGAGAGCAGCAGCGCGTGGCACTAGCCCGGGCCTCGGCCCCGCGCCCAAAGATTTTGCTGGCAGACGAACCCACCGGCAACCTGGACGAAGCCAACGGGGCGGCCATTGTCGACCTGCTCTTTGACTTGCGAGACAAGCATGGCGCAACACTGGTTCTGGTCACCCATAGCCATACGCTGGCGCAGAAATGTAATCGGGTTGCCCGGCTAAGGGATGGTCGCATTTCCGAGTACATAACGAGAGAGGCCGCAGAATGAGTCTGCGACTTGCTGCGCGGATGGCGCGTCGGGAATTGCGCGGAGGATTACGCGGTTTTCGCGTGTTTCTGGCCTGCCTTGCCCTGGGTGTCGCGGCAATTGCAGCCGTCGGGTCTGTACGATCGGCGATCGAGACAGGTCTGGCGCAGGAAGGGGCAGCTTTACTTGGCGGAGACGCCGAGCTGGAATTCACTTATCGGTTTGCGGATGATCGAGAACGGGCGTGGATGGAGGAAGCTGCGCACGCTGTATCCGAAGTTGTCGACTTCCGTTCGATGGCCGTAACAGACCACAACGGCGAAACGCAACGGGCGCTAACACAGGTTAAGGCAGTGGACGACGCCTACCCTTTGTTGGGCTCCGTCCAGCTGCAACCGAGCATTTCGTTGTCAGCAGCGCTTGATGGGACGAACGGCCTGCCGGGCGCAATTATGGAACCTACGCTTATTGAACGTATGGGGCTTTCTATCGGCGACAGGTTTGCACTCGGTACACAGGATTTCGTTCTGATGGCAGCATTGGAACACGAACCGGACGGCGTCTCAGACGGGTTTGGCTTGGGTCCACGGACTTTGGTTCGCACACAAGATCTCGAGAACTCCGGCTTGCTAGAGCCGGGGACATTGTTTTCTACCAAGTACCGTCTGAACCTGCCGCGGGAAACCGATCTCGCCCGAATTTCTGCGGACGCAGGGCAAGCCTTTGAGGGCACCGGAATGCGCTGGACTGATGCCCGTAACGGTGCGCCGGGTATTACCGAATTCGTTGGTCGCCTCAGTGCATTTCTGGTCCTGGTGGGCTTGTCCGGGCTGGCTGTTGGTGGGATCGGCGTTTCAGCCGCAGTTCGCGCGTATCTGGCGCAGAAGACCGATACCATCGCAACACTACGCACATTGGGCGCTGACAGAGCCACAATTTTTCAAACCTATATGATCCAGATCGGCGTTCTTTCCGGCATAGGAGTTCTGTTAGGCGTGTTTCTTGGTGGCGCGCTTCCCCTGTTGCTGGCTCCGGCAATCGAAAGCCGTCTGCCTGTACCAGCGGTATTTACACTCTATCCGCAACCTCTCGCAGAGGCTGCGTTGTATGGGCTGCTTACGGCGTTTCTGTTCACCTTGTGGCCTTTGGCCCGCACAGAAGAGGTACGCGCAGCAACGTTGTTCAGGGATGCCCTGTCATCCGCGCGCAGCATTCCACGCCCTGTTTACGTTCTCGCAACTGGGATCGGGCTGGCGTTGTTGATCACCGCTGCTGCAGTGTTCAGCGGGTCTACCCAGCTGACGCTCTGGACTGGCGGCGGGATCGTCGGCGCGCTTTTCCTTCTGTCGCTATCGGCCTTTGCCATCCAATGGCTTGCGCGCAAAGGCAGCCCCCTGGCACGTGGTCGTCCTGCCTTGCGGTGGGCATTATCTGCGATTTCCGGCCCACGCGAAGGAGCGGCCTCTGTTGTACTGTCGCTCGGGTTAGGCCTGTCGGTTCTTGCTACTGTCGGTCAGATTGATGGGACATTGCGAAACGCAATATCGGGGAACCTGCCCGACGTCGCTCCATCATATTTCTTTGTCGACATTCAAAAGGACCAGATGCCCGGATTTTCCAAACGGCTAGAGACCGACCCCGCCGTTAGTCGGATCGAAAGCGCGCCGATGCTGCGCGGCATCATTTCAGAGATCAATGGGCGCCCAGCCCACGAGGTTGCTGGTGATCACTGGGTATTGGAGGGCGACCGGGGCGTAACTTATTCAGAACGCCCAGCCCCGAACACCCGAATAACCGAAGGAAGATGGTGGCCTGACACCTATTCAGGGCCCCCACAGGTCAGCTTTGCCGCAGAAGAAGCGTTGGAAATGGGTTTGAAACTGGGGGATGAGCTGACCGTCAACATCCTTGGGCGCGATATCACTGCGGAACTTACTTCGCTACGCGAAGTGGATTTTTCAACGGCAGGCATGGGTTTTGTCATGTCGATGAACCCTACGGCACTGGCTGGCGCGCCACACAGTTTTATTGCAACAGTTTATGCTGAGGAACATGCTGAAGCTGCCATTCTGCGGGATCTTGCCGGGCAATTCCCCAACATCACGGCAATCCGCGTGAGGGATGCAATCGACCGAGTCTCGGGGCTGCTCGAAGGACTGGCTGCCGCGACGTCCTATGGTGCTGGAGTCTCGCTACTGACAGGTTTTCTTGTGCTGATCGGCGCTGCCGCAGCGGGGGAACCCGCACGGCGTTACGAGGCCGCGATCCTCAAGACGCTGGGAGCTGGTCGGCGACGCGTTCTGTTCAGCTTTGCCTTGCGGGCCATTTTGCTGGGCGCTGCCGCCGGGTGCGTCGCCCTTTTGACCGGAATCCTCGGTGGATGGGCCGTTGCGACCTATATCTTTGAAACGGATTTCACCGTCATCTGGTCATCAGCACTGATCATCATCGGCACCGGGATAGCCGTGACGCTGGGCGCCGGCCTGATCTTTGCAATTCGCCCACTTTCCGTCCGGCCAGCCCGTACCCTACGTGCCTGCGACTGAGCTCAGTGCATACAAGCGACGGGCTGCAATATCCTGAGCAGCTGATCATTGTCGCAAACCAGTGCATCAAGCGTGATTTCGTCCAGCGAGGCATAGAACACTTCGGCGGCGTCCTGCAGGGCCAACCGCAACCGGCAGGCATCTGTCAGGGGACACGTATTGTCTGCGTCGGCAAAACACTCGGCGATCGGTAGACCGCCCTCAACGTGGCGAAAAACCGACCCGATACGAATCTGATCCGCAGGCCGCGCCAGCGACATACCGCCATTCCGACCGCGCTGCGTACTGAGATAGTTCAGCTGGCCAAGTTGGTTGATCACCTGAGCCAGATGATTTTCCGAGATATTGCACACTTCGGCAATCTCGGATTTGGTCACCAGCCGATCCTGATGTGCAGCACAATACATCAAAAGCCGCACAGCAATGTTTGTCCGTTTGGTAATCCGCATGGAATCCTCCCAGAATACTAGATGCAATCTTATTGCATGCCGGACAAAAAAGCGGTTTGACATACATCAATCGCTACAAAAGGAAACCTCAGCGCATGGCAGACCCCTATTTCTTTGGCTATGGCAGCCTGGTGAACCTTGCCACGCATGATTTTCCCGATCCGCAGCCGGCTGTTTTAAAAGGCTGGCGACGCGTCTGGAGGCACAC
This sequence comes from Ruegeria sp. HKCCD6426, assembly GCF_057221115.1. NCBI lineage: Bacteria > Pseudomonadati > Pseudomonadota > Alphaproteobacteria > Rhodobacterales > Roseobacteraceae > Ruegeria > Ruegeria sp. HKCCD6426. The sequence goes on from NZ_JBWVBF010000007.1 coordinate 66,242, forward strand.
AGATCTGCGACCAGTCGCTTTCCTGACTGCGGTCCCCGATTCGAATTCCGAAATTCAGGGCATGGTCGCGCACGTCCCTAAAAACGATTGGGTCGCATTGGATGAACGAGAATGGGCCTATGACCGAATTCCGGCGACACAGTCCATCACCCATCCCCTGACGCATGATGTCGAGATTGCGGTTTATGCCGTGCCGAAGGGCCGTCAGAACGAACCCACCAACTGCCACCCTCTGCTGCTGAGTTACATTGACGTTGTCGTGCAGGGTTATTTGCGTGCATTCGGTCCCGAAGGCGCAGATTTGTTCTTTGCCACCACTGATGGCTGGGAGGCCCCGATTCTGAACGACCGCAGTGAACCGCGTTATCCGCGCCATCAGCAGTTGAACCCGTCCGAGACTGAATTCGTGGACGACCGGCTGCATCGGATATCCGCGCGGATATTGCAGGACGCCCGCTAAAAAAGGGTGGAGTTTTCACCCCACCCTTCTTCCAATCCATATTACCGACAGTGGCAGCTCACCTTGCTGCGCAGGGAACGTCAGCCCCGCGCGCGGATTACCTGCAATAACGGCAACAGAGTCGCCATTTCCGGACCCCGTTCCATACCGGTCAGCGCTTTGCGCAATGGCATGAACAGGCCTTTACCCTTGCGGCCTGTGGCTTCTTTCACGGCCTTGGTCCATGCACCCCAGGTTTCACCGTCAAACGGCCCCTCAGGCAGCAATGCCATCGCCTCGGCAATGAAATCGCAATCTTCATCGGCGATCAGAGGCTCTGCTCCGTCTCGGCACAACTCCCACCAACCCTTGAGGTCGGCCAGAGTGGTGATGTTCTCGCGCGCCATAGCCCAGAACGGTTCAGCCAACGCTGCCGGAACTCCTGCATCGGCAACGGCATCAGCCACGTCAACCAGAGGCAGCGACTGCAGGTGTTTGGCGGTCAGCGGGAACAGGTCCTGTACGTCGAATTTGGTCGGCGCTGCGCCAAAGCGAGTGACGTCGAACCCTTCGATCAGTTCGGCCATCTCGGCCCGCAACTCGACCGGATCAGACGAACCCAGCCGCGCCATCAGGCTGAGCAGAGCCATCGGTTGCACCCCCTGCTCGCGCAGATCGCGCAGTGCCAGCGTACCGAGTCGCTTGGACAGCGCCTCGCCCTGCGGGCCGGTTAGCAGCGAATGATGTGCAAAGCGCGGGCATGTGCCGCCCAGCGCCTCGATGATCTGGATCTGGGTCGCAGTGTTGGTCACGTGGTCCGAACCACGCACCACGTCCGTCACGCCCATTTCGGTATCATCCACCACGGACGCAATCGTATACAGAACCTGGCCGTCGCCTCGGATCAGCACCGGGTCGGACACCGAGGCCGCATCAATCGAGATGTCACCCAGAATACCGTCGGTCCATTCGATCCGCTCATGGTCCAGCTTGAAGCGCCAGACGCCGTTGCCGCGCTCGGCGCGCAGCGCCTCTTTCTCTACATCCGACAAGTTGAGCGCGGCGCGGTCGTAGACCGGCGGCTTGCCCATATTCAATTGCTTCTTACGCTTCAGGTCCAGCTCGGTCGGCGTCTCGAACGCCTCGTAGAACCGTCCCATCTCACGCAGCTTGTCAGCGGCCTCAGCGTACCTGTCCAACCGCTCGGATTGCCGCTCAACCCGGTCCCAATGCAATCCCAGCCATTCCAGATCCTGCTTGATGGCGTCGACATACTCTTCTTTCGACCGCTCAGGATCAGTGTCGTCGATACGCAGGATGAACGTGCCGCCAGCCTTGCGGGCGATCAGATAGTTCATCAGGGCGGTACGCAGGTTGCCCACGTGGATGTAACCGGTGGGCGACGGGGCAAAACGGGTGGTTGTCATGGGTGTCTCCTGTTGGCGCGGCTCTTGTCACATGAACAGCGTTTTGTCCAGCAGCCGCTTGAGGAGATAGCCAGCCAAGAGGCGTGTCAGTTTGGTTCCACAGGCCAATAGCGGCCCAGGTCATTCAACCCAGCAGTTATCAATTCAGACAAAACTTGAAGATCAATGTCCGGCAGCTTGTTCACATACAGGCACGACTTGCCCAGCTTGTGCTTTCCCAAACGAGACAGGATTTCTCCAAAATCGGCGTATCCCGGCATGATGTAAATGGAATGCGCGGCCTTGCGCGGAGAAAAACCGGTTGCAAGAAAGTCCCCCTCGCGCCCGGTGTCATAACGGTAGTGGTATCTGCCATAGCCAATGATTGAAGGCCCCCACATAACAGGTGCAAACCCCGTAATGTCGCGAAACAGCGCGTCCAGCACACGCGCCTCTTCCGCTTTGCGAGGCGGCAGGACGCCCGACAGAAAGCTCTCGACGCTTTGCTTTGTTGGAACGGTTTTGTTCTGAGATCGCGGCATGAACAAAAATTAACACGTAATGTTCATCTGCGCAGCCCATGTGTTGGGGTATAGAGTGGCGGGACGCTCGCATCGACCTAGTTGAAATCCTGATGTTCTGACAGGGAGAACGAAAATGACAATTAAACTGACACGCCGGGCGGCTCTTGGAACTGCCGCTGCTTTGCCATTTGCAACAGTGGCAGCACCGGTTCTGGCCGCGGGATCGGACACCAAAGCCAATTCTACGATCGCCAAGTCCTTCCAGCTGGGAGGTTTTAAAGTCACTACGCTTCTGGATGGTAGCCTGCCGCGCGATGGAGCCAAAGAGATCTTCGGCGGCGGCGCCACAGACGAAGAATTTGCCAAGGTCTCGGCCGAGAATTTCATACCTGCTGACAAGGCGCATTTCTTCTTTACCCCCACATTGGTCAATACCGGGTCTGAACTGGTTTTGTTCGACACCGGCCTTGGACAGGGCGGCATACAGGCTGCTCTGGCTGACGCAGGCGTGACTCCGGATCAGGTAGACGTGGTAGTCATCACCCACATGCATCCCGACCACATCGGCGGCATGACGACTGACGATGCTCCGACATTTCCGAACGCACGCTATGTTACTGCGGCGACGGAATATGACTTCTGGGCAGCTCAGGATGCAGGTAACCGGGTGGGTGATCTGGTGGCGGCCAAGGTGACACCACTGGTAGAAAAGATGACCTTTGTCGAAGACGGTGGCGAAGTCGCCTCGGGTATCACGGCCATGGCGGCGTTTGGGCATACGCCAGGTCATATGGTTTATCATCTGGAAAACAACGGCCAACGCCTGATCCTGACCGCTGATCTCGCTAACCACTATGTCTGGTCCTTCGCCCATCCGGAATGGGAGGTGCAGTTTGACATGGACAAAGCCGCTGCCACCGAGGCGCGGCGCAATGTGCTGGGCATGCTGGCTGCCGACAAGGTTCCGATGATCGGTTATCACATGCCTTTCCCCGCCGCCGGGTATGTCGAAACCCGCAGTAACGGTTTCCGTTTTGTCCCGGTCAGCTATCAGATGATGGGCTGAGATCACAAAGCCCCGGCGCCCGGAGCGTCGGGGCGAAAACATACGCGCTCTTCGCGAACGTTACTTACTTATGTGGCCGATACGCTCGGTGGTTTCCTTGTGGTGCAAACACTGTGACGGGGGGCAACCTGACCTTCGGCCTCTGGGCAGGTAGCCCTGTTCGCCATCCCAGTTCCCTGCGCGAAGCTGCGACTGAGTTTTCCTGGCAATTTCAATATCTACGGATTGGCCGCGGCAACACCTCCTCCAGTCACTGTCCGCGATCGCCTTGCAAGGCCAATTTTCGTGCTTTTTCGCGAGCAATAAGCCTGCCTCGGATTCTCAGAAACCCGATCGCGTGAACGCGCCATTCAGAAACACTCCGGCGCCCGGCCGGATTGATTCAGTACTTCCCCCGCAGGCTTATCATCTGGTCAGCATGGATATGATCCGAATGTCTGGACGGCCAGTCCATTTGTCATTGGATATCGCCTCACAACACTCAGCCGCGCGAAACCAGCCCTTCGGTTAATGGTAAGCCAAAAACGCTGAGTGATAACGCTGCGTGATCTCACCATAGCGGAAGGGCACACTGATCACGACGGATTCCACAAGACCGGCGCCTTGCAATGCCTCTCCTACATCTTCTACTTCGTACCCTGTGGAGCCGTTATCGAAGTAGAGCATTCTTTGCATGCTGTAAAACTTGCCGACTACGTTATCCATCCACGTGAAAACTGCTCTCACTAATTACCCTGTGAAGACCGAATAGTTTCGGGCATTTGATCTCAGTTCTGCCCTTGTCCCGAATGGCGTCATCCAAACCGTGTCGAAATCATAGTTTCTATCGATGAATTCCGGGTCACCGGTATGGTCCGGCTTCATCTCTCGCCGAAGCCCGAGATCGGCCAGACGTGATGATTCAAGATGATATGCCCGAGACGCACGCAATGAATCAGTCATGTCAGTTGGAGGTCGTCAATCCGGGCCGGTTACAATGCGTTTCCATATTTTGATTTCCTAAAATCAACACTCAATCCTGACTACAGGGAAACCAAAAAGCGTTAGATTGCTTACCACACAATAGCCTAATACCCTGGGTCCGGCCTTACTTTCGAACCGTCTGTGAAACGGGACAGGCGAAAGGCCGATGGGTCGACACACGGCGCAACCTGCGTCACGAGATCGGCAACCAACCGACCGGCACCCGGCCCGATCCCGAAACCGTGGCCAGAAAAACCTGTGGCAATCCACAGACCCGGCAGACTTTCCACATCCGAGATCACCGGAATAGCATCCGGGGTCACATCGATCATGCCCGCCCAGCTTTCCACAACATCCGAATTCTTCAGATCGGGAAAGGCTTTGGTCGCTGCGAACAACGCCTGCCGCAATGCCTTTTTCGAGGGTTCCGGGTCCAGAATGCGGCAATCTTCAAACGCTGTGATGTCTGATGGAGACCAGGTCCGGTTCTGCCGCGCTTCAACCGACCAGCGTCGTGACAGTCGAAACCGCAGCGATTTCCACTCCTGTGCAAAGGCAGGCAGGAATTGCCACGCCAGACGAAAGCTATCGGGAACGATGTCCACGGTGTTTTCGTGCCCCGAAGCAATGGTAAACCCGCCATCTGCCCGCCTTCGGATCGCACAATCGTCTGACCACAAGGCGATTTCCGGTCCTGCCTCAGTCGGCGAAGTCCGCATTACGGTGTTCAGGACTTTGAGCTGCGGCAGCGCGATACCGAGATTCCCGGCAAACAGGCGGGACCACGCCCCACCGGCCAGAACAACCCCTTCACAGGCCACACGACCGCGCTCGGTGTAGACACCGGCAACCTTACCCGCCTGAACATCAAGGCTGCGAACCGCGCAGTTGGTCAGGATCGTAGCTCCGTTGTCCCGGGCGCTTTCGGCAATTGCGGGCGCGGCCCATTGTGGTTCTGCCCGGCCATCCTGCGGCGTGTACAGGGCCGCAGACAAATCCAGAGTAGCGCCTGGCAACAGCTGATCCAGTTCAGCGCCCCAGACCATACGCGCACCGGTCTGAAGCCCCTCAAGATGACGAAGCCAGCGGTTCAGCTTTCCTTCTGACAGTGCGTTTCGCGCGCCAAACATTATTCCCGATGGAACATAACCGGTTTTTCGCCCGATCCGCGCATCCAACCCCTGCCAGATACGAATAGATTCCTGCATTAGTGGAATCTCTCGGGGATCGCGCATCCCTAGCCGGACCCAACCCCAGTTGCGAGAGCTTTGTTCGCCCCCAATCTGACCCTTTTCACACAACAGAACCGAAAGCCCACGCTCTGCCAGCTCCAACGCTGAGGACGCGCCAATGATGCCGCCGCCTATTACGACGACGTCCACCTGTTTGGGCAAGGTAAAATCGGATTCGACATGTGTTGGCTTAGGGCCGGGCATCAACTGCTCAACTAAAATTCTTCGGACCGGTATGGAGCCCCAAGACGTAGGTGCAGACAATGTAGAAAAACAATAAACCGGGCGATTGCCCGAGCCTGTGGCACATTAGCAAACGAACCCACAGGAATAGAGTCCCTTCAGGACAACCGTATCCGTTTGACTTACGCCGCGCCGGACAAATGCGCCCAAGTTTGACGCAGGATCGCGCCTACGCCGCTTTCCTGAGGCTTGGTTTCTTCCTCAGATGTCTCATGCGACATCAGGGTTGGAAACTCGGATCGGACATTCGGCTCATTTAGGGTAGTTTTTGGATCGGCAGCTGTCTCTTCGCTCAGAATATCGGCAATAGCGACATCCAATGCTACCTCGTCCAGTTCTTGCGCAGGTGACTCCATCGCCTTGTACCTCAAAGGCGAATGAAGCGACTTATCGTATTCATTATACATTTGACCACCAAAACATTTACCTGCACCCACACACACGGGCGCAATACTCCCAGTTCAACAAACCCGGCGCTTTGGTCAGAAGGCAGATCGACCGACCGGGTTGCGTCACGCTTGCCCCAACTAAGGCAAACCCCGGTCACAAATGTGGCAAAAAATGGACAAAAGCGCAAGGCGCACGTGTCGGAATGTTCGGCAACTAGCTGTTTTTTATAGACAATGATATGAGATTTTCGAAATTACATCCGATTTGTCAACTATTAGAGGTGCGGACTCCAACTGTTGTATACTCAACGCGAAAACCAGCCCCTATTCAACCCTTGTCTCGCCAACAATTCACGATGGGATACCGTCGGTCCAACCAAAAGGCGCGTGAGGTCAACCGAGTTCCTGGCGCAGACTGGAACCGCTTGTATTCGCTGATATAAATCAGGCGCTCGACCCGTCGCGCGACAGCCTCGTCAAACCCGGCGGCAACGCAGTCAGCAATCGAACCATCCTGATCCACAAGAATATCAAGAATGGAGTCCAGAACCGGGTAATCCGGCAGGCTATCACTGTCTTTCTGATCTTCGCGCAACTCGGCGCTCGGAGGTTTATCAATGACCGAAGGTCGAATGACTTCGCCCTCAGGTCCCATCATCCAGTCACGATGGTTGGCGTTGCGCCAACGACAGGTCTCGAAAACCCGCGTCTTGTACAGATCCTTTATCGGATTGTAGCCGCCATTCATGTCGCCATAGATCGTGGCATACCCCACCGCGACCTCGGATTTATTGCCGGTCGTCAGCAACATCTCGCCAAACTTGTTCGAGATCGCCATCAACAGCAAACCCCGCAAACGAGACTGAATGTTTTCCTCGGTCAGGTCCTCATTGCGCCCGGCGAACAGCGGAGCGAGAGTCTCGGTTACCGCCGCACGTCCCTGCGAGATCGGCACAAAGTCATACTGCACGCCCAACGCCTGGGCTACGGCTTCGGCATCATCCAAGGAACCTTGACTGGTATACTCCGATGGCAACATCACACAGCGCACATTGTCTGCCCCGATCGCATCAACCGCTATGGCAGCCACCAGCGCGGAATCGACCCCGCCGGACAGCCCCAGCACCGCCTTCCCAAACCCGGTTTTGCCCATGTAATCACGCAGGGATTGCACCATGGCGCGATAGTCCTGCTCCCACTCATCCGGCTGCGGCACGATCTCAGCCGGCACCATCTGCCACCCGTCGTCGCCGCGTTGAAGATCAATATGGGTCACGGCTTCATCAAAAACCGGCATGCGAAAGGCAAGCTCGCCGCCCGGGTTCAGCCCGAACGTGCCGCCATCAAAAACCTGGTCGTCCTGACCGCCGACCATGTTGAGATAAATCAGCGGTAATCCGGTCTCGACCACCCGGGCGACCATGTGGTTCAGGCGTACGTCATACTTGTTGCGAAAATAGGGCGAACCATTTGGGATCAGTAGGAACTCGGCACCCGTTTCTGCCAGGGTCTCTACGACATCCTCGTGCCAGCCGTCCTCGCAGATTGGGCTGCCGATCCGTGTATTGCCGACGGAATAAGGCCCGCCCAGCGGCCCAGCATCATAAAGGCGCACCTCATCGAACACGGTTTCATTCGGCAGGTGATGTTTCAGCATCTTACTGGTGATGCGCCCGCCCTTCAGAATCAAGTAGGCATTGTACAGACTGCCGCCTTCGAACCAGGGCCCACCGATGGCAAGCGCCGGGCCGTCTGCGCATTTCGCTGCCAGCACCTCGACCGCGGCCATCGCGGCGCGATGAAACACCGGCTTCATCACCAGATCCTGTGTATTGTAGCCGGTGATGAACATTTCGGGCAGCGCCACCAGATCGGCGCCGGCATCGCGCCCTTGCTCCCAGGCTTCCATCGCCTTCGACGCGTTGCTCTCGAGATCCCCAACCACGGGGTTGAGCTGCGCCAGAGTGATGCGGAAACGATCGGCCATTTTGCCCCCTTGTTCTTGTAGGTCCCAAAGGGATTTAGCAGATCACACCGCGAGTAAAAGACAAATGCGGCAAAAGCCGTTGCTCTGCCCCCGGCGGTACCTTAGTTTTGCGAAAAAGTATGCAACCCGAAAAACAGGGCAGGCAGGAACCAGCATGAATGTGATCCGCAACTCAATTGCCATAGTAACGCTTGCAGTGGCGGCGCAGGCTACCCTGGCACAGCAAGGACAGATCATCATTGCCGACGATGAGGTTGGCGGCGTTTACGAGGGTACATTCGAAAACGGGCTGCGCCATGGAACCGGAACCTACCGATTGCCCGACGGGTTCGAGTATTCAGGCGAATGGGTCGCGGGTGAGATTCAGGGGCAAGGAACGGCCCGATACGCCAATGGATCCATCTACGAGGGCGCATTCTCCAAAGGCCAGCCCGAGGGGCAAGGCAAGATACTGTTTGCCGATGGCGGCTCTTACGAAGGTGAGTGGGCAAACGGCGCAGTCAACGGGACGGGCGTCGCTGTGTATTCAAGCGGTATGCGCTATGAAGGTCAGTTCGAAGATGGGCACCGCCACGGCAAGGGCGTATTATCCGATCAGAACGGATTTGTTTATGACGGTGATTGGGTCGAGGGGGTCAAACAGGGTACAGCGAAAATCACCTCGGCTGACGGTAGCATCTATGAAGGTGACATCCGGGCAGGCCAACGCCACGGGAAAGGCACCATGACCTTTCCAGACGGCATGAGCTATGTTGGTGATTGGGTCGAGGGACACATGACCGGCACCGGCCGGGCGACTCAGGCCAATGGCGACGTTTACGAAGGTGATATGGTCGAAGGTCGCCGCCAGGGCAAAGGCAAAGCGACATACGCAAACGGTGCGGTATACGAGGGTGATTTTGTCGACGACCAACGTCATGGACAGGGTGTTTTTGCCGGCAACGACGGTTTCCGTTATTCCGGCACATGGACAAAAGGCCAGATCGAAGGCCTGGGCGAAATGACTTACCCTGATGGTTCGGTCTATGTCGGCGATTTTGAGGCTGACCTGCCTCACGGCAAAGGTCAGACGACCTATCCCAACGGTGCAGTATATGACGGAGACTGGATCGCTGGCGTATTCGAAGGCAGCGGAACCGCCACATTTCCCAACGGAACCGTGTACAAGGGCCAATTCAAAAACGCCCAGAACCACGGCAAGGGTGTTCTGACTTTCGCCGACGGATACCGTTACGACGGCGACTGGGTGGATGGTGTCAGGCAGGGACAGGGCAAGGCAACCTACCCCGACGGAACAGTATACGAAGGCAGCTTTGACAACGGGAACCGACACGGCAGGGGCAAGATCGTTACTTCAACGGGCTTCGAATACGACGGTGACTGGGTCCGGGGGAAAATCACCGGTGTCGGTGTCGCAACCTATGAAACCGGCGATGTCTATGAAGGCACATTCCTGGACAACAAACGCCATGGCGATGGCACGATGCGCTATGCGAGCGGGCAGGAGAAGACAGGAGTCTGGGAAAACGGCGAACTGTCATCCGAGGCAGAAAACGATGCCGAAGCACCTGCCGCTGAACCTACGCCTCCGGAAACCAACCCTGCCGAAAACACGCCGGATGGAGACACTTCGGACGGATAAACCGAGTTACCAAGGCACTGGTTTTCCAGCCCAATCAAAGAATCCGCCCGTATCGGCAGTCGACAGCCCGTCGATCACAGTCAAGAGGTTCTTGGCTGCGGTTTCCGGTTCCACAGCCGGATGCCCACCGAGGTACTTTGTGGTAAAGTCAGTTTTTACTGTTCCCGGATGAAGCGATGCGCATATGGCCTGCTTGTGGGTTCGCGCCAGCTCAATAGCGGCGGTATGGACGATTTGGTTAACGGCTGCTTTGGCTGCGCGGTAACTGACCCATCCTCCCAACCTGTTGTCGCCGATCGACCCAACTCGCGCGGACAGAACCCCCAATACCGACCGACGTTCGCGCGGCAAAAGGCGGGCTGCCTGTTTCAACACCAACGCTGGTCCAACTGCGTTCAGAGCGAACTGATCCATCATCGCCTGCGCCGTGACCGCACGTAGCGACTTTTCCGGCGCTGCATTGTCAATCTCAAGCGCGCCTGTGGTAACAAGGATCAGATCGAACGGGCCCTCGATCTGCGAGAGTTTTCGTTCAGCCACATCTGGTCGCCTCAGATCAAACCCATCCACAGACCGTGACACCCGGGTAACCACAACATTCTGGGCCTCCAGCCGGTCACACACGGCCCGGCCAATTCCACCCGTTGCACCTATGATCAACGCCGTTTTCATGAGGGGAAGCTAGTCGGCAACACTGACCAATCAACACTGTACGCCGCCAAATAATGCGCAAAGCTCACGCTTGGGCAATTTCCTTCTTTTCATTCCGGGATCGAACTGTATAACCTCAACTTCATGATCAACCGCGCAGATATCGCTTTTGCCGACGCCGCCCTTCGCGGTGCGTCGCTGCGTGGCCTACTGATCCTAATCCGCCTCTGAGCGTGCCACCCGGCGCGCCCGCTCAGAGGAGGACGCCCGCGCGCCATAGGCTTTAGGACAGACAAGAAAGAGATTCCCATGACCAACGTGACCGACCAAGACCGCGTCTTGATCTTTGACACTACTTTGCGCGACGGCGAGCAAAGCCCAGGCGCGACCATGACCCATGACGAAAAGCTGGAAATTGCAGAGCTGTTGGACGAGATGGGCGTCGACATTATCGAAGCCGGTTTCCCGATTGCGTCCGAGGGCGATTTCAAGGCCGTGTCCGAGATTGCACAGCGGTCGAAAAACAGCCGCATCTGCGGCCTCGCCCGCGCCAATTTTGCTGATATCGACCGATGCTGGGAAGCGGTGAAACACGCCGGAAAGAACCGCATCCACACGTTCATCGGCACTTCTCCGCTGCACCGGGCCATTCCGAACCTGACGCAGGACGAAATGGCCGAGAAGATCCACGACACGGTCAGCCATGCCCGCAACCTTTGCGAAAACGTGCAGTGGTCGCCGATGGATGCGACCCGGACCGAATGGGACTACCTGTGCCGTGTGATCGAGATTGCGATCAAGGCGGGCGCCACCACGATCAATATTCCCGACACTGTGGGTTATACAGCCCCGCTCGAGTCTGCGGACCTAATCAAGCGGCTGATCGAAACGGTTCCAGGCGCGGATGAAGTTGTCTTTGCCACCCACTGCCACAACGATCTTGGCATGGCGACCGCGAACTCGCTGGCGGCTGTTGCCGGTGGTGCACGCCAGATCGAATGCACGATTAACGGTCTTGGCGAACGTGCGGGCAACACTGCGCTGGAAGAAGTCGTGATGGCACTGCGCACGCGCAACGACATCATGCCTTGGAAAACCTGTATCGACACCACCAAGATCATGCATATATCGCGCCGGGTAGCGACGGTTTCGGGCTTCAACGTTCAATTCAACAAGGCCATCGTCGGCAAGAACGCGTTTGCCCATGAAAGTGGCATCCATCAGGATGGTATGTTGAAGAACCGCGAAAACTTCGAGATCATGCGTCCCGAAGATATCGGCCTGTCGGGCACATCTCTGCCGTTGGGCAAGCATTCCGGCCGTGCAGCATTGCGCGACAAGCTGGAAACCCTTGGGTATGAAGTCGGCGACAACCAACTGAAAGATATCTTCGTCCGTTTCAAAGATCTGGCCGATCGCAAGAAAGAGGTGTTCGACGACGACCTCATCGCCTTGATGACGTTGGACGATGACGAGGCCAACGATCACCTGCAACTGGTATCGATGAAGGTGACCTGTGGCACAGGTGGACAAGCGGAAGCTACCGTTGAACTCGAGGTTGATGGCGCGGATGTCACAGCCACAGAACATGGCGACGGTCCCGTTGACGCGGCCTTTCGGGCGATCCGGGCGATCTATCCAAACGAGGCGCATCTGCAGCTTTATCAGGTGCATGCGGTTACCGAAGGGACCGATGCACAAGCCACAGTTTCGGTCCGACTGGAAGAAGACGGCATGATCGCCACAGGCCAGTCCGCCAACACCGACACAGTCGTTGCATCGGCCAAAGCGTACATACACGCCCTGAACCGGTTGATCGTTCGTCGCGCAAAGGCCGGCCCCGGAGCAGATGCACGGGAAATCAGCTACAAAGACCTGACCTGATCGGCAAATGAACAAACAAAGACGGCTCGGTAATCCGGGCCGTTACCTTCTTGCCGGTCGTTTCATGGCGTAGTCAGGATAGTCCGGCTTTTTCCATGCCTTCGACGAAATGCTGCAGATCTTCGTTATTGGCGTAGTGCAGCGTCGCGACCAGGTCTTCGATCTTGAATTCCGGCTGGGCACCATAGACTGCCTCGACGTGCCTTTTTGCTTCTTCCGCGTTCCCAAGCCAACCATGGCACGCGGCGACATAGGCATTCTGCGCTGTGTCCAGCAAGGGCAGATGAGCAAAGTCATCAATGGCCTGCTCATAGTTCTTTTCCCCAAATCGGGCGCGGCCCAGATGGCTCCAGAACCGGGCAGGATGGTGCGGATTAAGGCGCATTGCTTTCTGAATCCACTCCGCCCCCTCGTGTGGTCGCCCTGTCCAAGTGAGTAACTCGCCCATTTGGACAACAACCAGATCATAGTTGGGATTTAACGACAGAGCCCGTTCCTGATGATAACGCGCCCGGGCCAGCTTGTTTCGCAGAATTGCAACCGCTGCCATCAATCGGTGCACATCGGCGTCGTTGTCGTCCAGAGACGCCGCCTTGTAAGTTGCCGCTTCACACAGCGCCAGCATCTCTTCCGGGTCGTCGCACCAACCATACCCCCAAGCCTGCCCGCGTATACATCCGCTCCAGGCATGCGCATGCGCATATTCGGGATCCAGCTCGATTGCCCGGTCGATCAACCTGGTCGCTTCGGCATTGTCTTCCCGCGTACTGCGATGATGCAGAGCCTTGGCCGCCAGAACGCATTCATAGGCCGCAAAGTTCGATGGTAGTTTTCGCGTCAATCCTTCCTGCTGCGATGCTTCGATCCGACCGGGAAGGGTTGCGACGACGGCTGACGTGACCTCGTCCTGGATGGAAAAGATATCGTCCAGGTCGCGATCATACCGCTCGGCCCAAATATGGGCATCGTTCTGACTGTCGATAAGCTGCACGGTTACACGCAATCGTTTCCCCGCTTTGCGCACGCTACCTTCGACGATGTATCTGGCGCCCAGTGTTTCGCCCACATCTCGCAGGTTAACGGCCTGACCCTTATAGACAAAACTGGAATTGCGCGAGATCACGAACAATTCGTGCCGACGGCTAAGTTCGGTAAGCAGGTCCTCGGTCAAGCCATCGACAAAAAACTCCTGCTCTGGGTCGCCGCTCATGTTCTCGAACGGCAAAACTGCAATGGATGGTTTGACGACCCTGGTGGAACCATCACCCGTGGTATCTTCATCGCCAGCCTCAGTCACCCCATCCAGGCCAACGCGAAAAGCCTGGACAGGCTGAGACAGGTTCTTGAGCGAAAGGTTCCCCAGATCCTCATAATGCAAATCCAGACGACTGATCACCTGTTCATGCACCGCCCCGGAGATCAGCACTTCTCCGGCACTGGCAGACTGCTCCAGACGTGCAGCCACGTTGACACCGCTGCCAAAGATATCCCCGTCTTCGAAGATGATTTCATCAAGATTGATACCGATCCGAAACAGGATACGCTGGTTTGTGGGCACATCAGCGTTTCGACGAAACATCCGGTTCTGAACCTCGACCGCACAGGCGACAGCATCACAGGCACTGGCGAATTCTACCAGCATCCCGTCGCCTGTTGTCTTTATGATCGTGCCCCGGTTCTTTTCGATTGACGGATCGATCAGCTCGATCCGGTGTGTGCGCAATCGAGCCAGCGTGCCTTGTTCGTCTATTTCCATCAAACGGCTGTAGCCTACCATATCGGCTGCAAGAACTGCGGCAAGTCGGCGTTCCATCGTTTCCCCCTGCGACAAGTCTAGTGCCGCGCGCCTTGTTCTAACAAGGAAATTCACACGTACATGCAAGGCGTGTATTCAAGGCCAGATGATGCCCCCAATGCCTGTAAATCACTCTCCGAGGCCGGTGAACAACGCATCCAGATTTCGGGTTTCTTCGACAAGCCCAAACGGCGCGTTGACGACAAACATCCCTGACCCCACCATTCGGTGCCCTTCACGCGCCGCTGGAAAACGGACTTCGTGACAAACCGATTTGGGCAGGTTTTGTGCCTTCAGCGCTGCAACCATGGGGGCCTGCCGCCCGTCTGTAAGGATCGGGTACCAAAGGGCGATCACGCCCACGTTCCACTTGCGGTGCAGCTTAGCCACGATACCCGGCAGACGGTCGTAGTCTGTTTTCACCTCATAGCTGGGATCAATCAGAGCCAAACCTCGACGCGGCGTTGGAGGAAGCAGGGACTGCGCCAGCTCGAAACCGTCCTGCTGATAGGTCTTGGCGTTGTATGACCTCATGGCGTCGGTCAAAGCCGCATATTCCTGTGGGTGCAGCTCGGCAAGATGCAGGCTATCCATTTCTCGCAACAGATTTGCTGCAATCACAGGCGAGCCCGGGTAAGCCATCGCACCATGTTTGTCCTGCACCAGCCGAAGCGCGCGTGACAAAGGATGTTGCGCGTCAAACCAACCTTCTGCCTGAGCCCGTCCAATGCCTGCGGCCGCTTCGCCTGTGCGCACGGCTTCGGCTGCGTCCAGATGATACAGACCGCGCCCGGAATGGGTTTCGAAATAGGACAACGGTTTGTCTTTTTGCGCCAGATAACTCAGCATCCACGCCAGCAATGCGTGCTTTTGTACATCAGCCAGATTTCCAGCGTGGTAAATGTGTTGATAAGACAGCATTTTGCCTTCTAAAGTCCTTATCAATGAGGCGGAAAGGTGCTGATTGTCGCGGAATCAACCCTTTTACCGGGAGGGTTCGCACCCTATAAGACATCCGTCCCGGAACCGTCGAGTCGCGGGCAGTAGAAAACATCTGACTAACAGGATCAGGGCACACATGGGATTCTTTGGCAATCTGGGCGGCTTGTTCACAGCGGACATGGCCATTGATCTTGGAACAGCAAACACGCTGGTTTATGTCAAGGGGCGCGGTGTCATCCTGTCGGAACCCTCGGTGGTGGCCTACCACGTCAAGGACGGCGTGAAGAAGGTTCTGGCCGTTGGTGAGGATGCCAAGCTGATGCTGGGTCGGACCCCCGGTTCTATCGAAGCCATCCGCCCGATGCGCGAAGGCGTGATTGCCGATTTCGACACCGCCGAAGAAATGATCAAGCATTTCATCCGCAAAGTGCACAAGCGCTCGACCTTCTCGAAACCCAAGATTATCGTCTGCGTCCCCCACGGCGCGACCCCTGTTGAAAAACGCGCTATCCGTCAGTCAGTTCTGTCAGCTGGCGCGCGTCGCGCGGGATTGATTGCCGAACCGATTGCAGCTGCGATTGGTGCCGGAATGCCGATCACCGATCCAACCGGAAACATGGTCGTCGACATCGGCGGCGGCACGACCGAAGTTGCGGTTCTGTCCCTCGGCGACATTGTCTACGCCCGATCAGTTCGCGTTGGCGGCGACCGCATGGACGAAGCCATCATCTCTTATCTGCGTCGTCAGCAAAACCTGCTGGTCGGTGAATCAACCGCCGAGCGGATCAAGACCACAATCGGCACCGCTCGCATGCCCGACGATGGGCGCGGCCAGTCGATGCATATCCGCGGACGCGACCTACTGAACGGTGTCCCGAAGGAAATCGAAATCAGCCAGGCTCAGGTTGCCGAAGCGCTGACCGAGCCAGTTCAGGCCATTTGCGAGGCCGTGATGACCGCTCTGGAAACCACGCCGCCCGATCTGGCTGCGGACATTGTCGACCGTGGCGTAATGCTGACCGGTGGTGGTGCTTTGCTTGGAGATTTGGATTTGGCCCTGCGCGAGCAGACCGGTCTGGCCGTGTCGATTGCCGATGAAAGCCTGAACTGTGTGGCTCTGGGCACCGGCAAAGCGCTGGAATACGAAAAACAACTGCGCCATGCGATTGACTACGAAAGCTAAGGCGCGCACCCTCTCATAACAGGGTGACTATCGGACGCGAGCAGCACGGGAAGGAGTCCTGTGGCAAAAGACCGTTCACAGCGCGATGACTACACCGCCCCGCTGCGCCGTTTGCTGTTGGGGATCGTTGTTCTGTGTCTTCTGGGCATCTTCATCGTCTGGCGTATTGACAGCCCGCGTGTCGAAAGGTTCCGCGCTCAGGTGGTGGACAAGGTCGTCCCCTCAATGGAGTGGGCCATGGTGCCCGTCACCGGCGCTATCAATCTGGTGCGTGATTTTCAAAGTTATCAGCGGCTCAGCGAACAAAACCGCGAACTGCGCAGCGAGTTGCGCCTGATGCGTGCTTGGAAAGAAGCTGCTTTGCAGCTGGAACAGGAAAACGCCCGTCTGCTGGACCTTAACAACGTACGTCTCGACCCGCGACTGACTTATGTCACCGGCGTTGTGATGGCCGACAGTGGATCACCTTTCCGGCAATCGGTTTTGTTGAATGTAGGCGAGCGGGACGGCATCCTGAATGGCTGGGCCACTATGGATGGCATTGGCGTGGTCGGGCGCATCTCGGGCGTGGGGTCGGACACAGCACGGGTGATCCTGTTGACGGACGCCTCAAGCGCCATTCCGGCCACTATCCAGCCCTCAGGCCAGACCGCTTTGATAGCCGGGGACAATACCTCGGCACCGGTGGTGGAATTTCTGGAAAATCGCGAGCTGGTGCGTCCGGGTGATCGCGTGGTCACGTCTGGCGACGGAGGTGTGTTTCCGGGCGGTTTGCTGATCGGTCAGGTCACCGTTGACCCGGGAGGTAGGCTGCGGGTGCGCTTGTCCGCTGATTTCGAACGGTTGGAATTTCTGCGCGTGCTACGATACCAACCCGCCAATCCCATTCAGGATCCCGGCGGTATCGTTGGCCCCTTAAGACCCGAAGCCGCCCTAACGCCGCAGGAGCCCGGCGATGGATAAGCCAACCTCACAACTTTGGGTCAAGCGCAGTTTGTATCTCTTGCTGGCGGCGCTTGTCTTGTTTTTGCACCTGTTGCCGCTGGACACACCGCCGGATCGCTGGCCGTTCCCGGATTTTCTGATTGCCTTGACGTTCGCCTGGGTTCTGCGCCGCCCGGAATACGTGCCGACGCTTACAATCGCGGCCGTGATGCTGATGGCAGATCTACTGCTGCAACGCCCTCCGGGCCTTCTGGCGGCGCTGGTCGTTCTGGGAGCGGCCTATCTTCGTTCGGCTGCACCCGGCATGCGGGATACAGGGTTTGTCGGTGAATGGACCACGGTCGGTGCCGTAATCACGGCGATTTTTGTTATGAATCGCGTGATACTTGGTATCCTGTCGGTCCAACAGGCTGCACTGGCTCCGACGGTGATACAAGTGGTCCTGACAATTGCAATTTATCCTTTGGTCGTTCTGCTGTGTCAAAGCGGCTTCGGAGTTCGCCGGGTTTCCGCCGCGGATAATGCCACCGCAGGAGCGCGACCGTGAAGCAGCGCAAACCCAAATCACAAGGCCTTGCTTATAAACGACTGCCACGCCGGGCGTTGTTGCTAGGAGGGCTTCAGGCCGCGTTCATCGGTGGCCTGGCCGCAAGAATGCGATTTATGCAGGTCGATCAGGCCGATGAATATCGGCTATTGGCCGAAGAAAACCGGATCAATATCCGCCTGATCCCTCCTACACGCGGTCGGATTTACGACCGAAATGGCCAGATCATTGGCCAGAACTCTCCGTCTTATCGTATCGTCATTGTGCGCGAAGACGCCGGAGATATCGACAATGTCGTCGCCAAACTGTCCGAGCTGATCCCCCTGAACGAAGACGAGATTGAACGCGCCAAGTCGGAAATGCGTCGCTCGGCCCCGTTCCTGCCGGTGACGCTGGCCGACCAAGTAACTTGGGAAGATATCTCGAAAGTCGCGGTCAATGCCCCCGCCCTGCCCGGTGTCATTCCCGAAGTCGGTATGACCCGCCAGTATCCTCGATATGAAGACTTTGCGCATGTCGTAGGTTATGTCGGCCCGGTCAGTGATTACGATCTGAGTCAGATCGAAGACCCCGAGCCGGTTCTGCGCATCCCACGCTTTCAGATCGGCAAAGTCGGGCTTGAGGCCAAGCAGGAAATTACCCTGCGCGGCAAGGCTGGCGCCAAACGGGTCGAGGTCAACGCCACTGGTCGAGTGATGCGTGAACTAGATCGCCAGGAAGGTGAGGCCGGTGCGGATCTTCAGTTGTCGGTTGACGCGGACCTGCAGCAATACGCACAGGCTCGGCTTGCAGGCGAAAGCGCCGCTGCCGTCGTGATCGATTGCGAAACGGGCGATATACGGGCGATCAGTTCAGCCCCCAGTTTCGACCCCAATCTGTTCGTGCGCGGTATCTCGGTCGCTGACTACAGGGCGCTGACGCAAGACAATTACCGCCCGCTGGCCAACAAGACAGTTCAGGGCACCTATCCGCCCGGTTCGACCTTCAAAATGATCACTGCCATGGCCGCGCTGGAGGCCGGGGTGATGGGGCCGTCCAATACCGTCTATTGTCCAGGCCATCTGAAGGTGGGCAGCCGCAGGTTTCACTGCTGGAAACGCGGCGGGCACGGCACGGTCGATCTTGAGACCTCGCTGAAGCGCAGTTGCGACGTCTACTACTACGACGTAGCCCTGCGCGTCGGAATCGACAAGATATCCGACATGGCCCGAACATTTGGGCTGGGTGTCAAACACGACATACCGATGTCCGCTGTTGCCGCAGGCCTTGCGCCTAATCAGGATTGGAAACGGCGGGTGCACGGGCAGGAATGGCTGGTTGGCGACACCGCGAACGCGTCTATCGGTCAGGGCTTCATGCTGGCCTCGCCCCTGCAACTGGCAGTGATGACCGCACGGCTGGCAACCGGACGCGCGGTAACGCCTCGTCTGGTGCGCAGCATGAACGGTGTTGAACAGCCTTCGGGCGCCGGTGAGCCTCTGAACGTGAACCGGAATAACCTGGAGCAGGTGCGCCGAGCGATGTTTACAGTCTCGAACAACCGACGTGGCACGGCTTATCGCAGTCGGATCATCGCGGATGAATTCCGCATGGCTGGAAAAACTGGCACCAGTCAGGTGCGCAACATCACCAAGGCTGAACGCGCCGCAGGTGTTATCCGAAACGAAGACCTGCCTTGGGAGCGGCGCGACCACGCCTTGTTCGTCAGTTTCGCACCCTACGACAATCCAAAATACGCGGTAGCGGTTGTTGTCGAACACGGTGGCGGTGGATCCAAGGCCGCAGCCCCTGTGGCTCGGGACATCATGTTGCAGGCACTTTACAACGGCACCCCCCCGCTCGAGGCTTATCCGACAGCGGATCGCGAGCGTATAAAGGAACAGCAAAAACGGCTGGAGGGCGACCGACGCCCCAAAGCGCGTCCTGACGAAAAGGACCGCGCATGAGCTATCTTGAATACGCAGTCAAATCTACGCCATCAGGGTTTCGCAAAGTCCTTTACATGAACTGGCCGCTGACACTGTTGCTGATCAGCGTTGCCAGTGCCGGTTTCCTGATGCTTTTCTCAGTAGCAGGCGGGTCGTGGACACCTTGGGCCGAACCGCAGATGGAGCGGTTTGGACTGGGGATGGCGGTCATGTTCATCGTGGCTATTGTGCCCATATGGTTCTGGCGCAACATGTCGGTGCTGGCCTATCTGGGCTCCATCGCCCTGCTGGTGTTTGTTGAGCTGTTTGGCACCGTTGGCATGGGCGCACAGCGCTGGATCGACCTTGGATTCATGCGGCTACAGCCTTCAGAGCTGATGAAGGTCACGCTGGTTATGCTTCTGGCGGCTTACTATGACTGGCTGCCGTCGCACAAAACTTCTCGTCCACTTTGGGTCATCCTCCCGGTCCTTCTGATCCTGATCCCGACCTTCATGGTACTGCGGCAGCCAGATCTCGGAACGTCCATCCTGCTGTTGGCCGCAGGTGGTGGGCTTATGTTTCTCGCTGGCGTCCATTGGGCCTATTTTGCAGTGGTGATTGCCGCGGGCGTTGGCCTTGTCGCGACGGTGTTCAACAGCCGCGGGACAGAGTGGCAGCTGCTCAAGGACTATCAGTTTCGGCGCATCGACACGTTCCTTGACCCATCCACTGACCCGCTGGGTGCAGGGTATCACATCACCCAATCCAAGATCGCGCTGGGTTCGGGTGGTTGGAACGGGCGCGGATTCATGCAGGGAACGCAATCCCGTCTGAATTTCCTGCCCGAGAAACACACAGATTTCATCTTTACAACGCTGGCAGAGGAATTCGGATTTGTCGGAGGGATCACTTTGTTGGTTCTCTATGGTCTGATCCTGCTGTTTTGCATGGTTACGGCACTGTCGGCCAAAGACCGGTTTTCGTCGCTGGTAACGCTGGGCATTGCACTGAACTTCTTCCTGTTCTTTGCCGTAAATATGTCGATGGTGATGGGGCTGGCTCCTGTTGTAGGTGTGCCTCTGCCCATGGTCAGTTACGGTGGATCAGCGATGCTGGTGCTTATGGCCGCTTTCGGTATTGTGCAAAGCGCCCATATCCATCGCCCTCGTTGATCTGAAAGGCCCTCCATGACAGTGAACGTCCTGTTTTCCGCGCGCCCCGAACTGTGGCCCGTGTATGAACCACTGCTGTCGCAGTATCTGCAAGAGGCGGGCGTGGACTTCCATCTGGCTACGAACGTTCCTGCGGATCAGGTCGACTATGTTGTCTATGCTCCAAATGGAGGTCTTGCGGATTTCACTCCGTTTACCCGCCTGAAAGCAGTGCTCAGCCTTTGGGCTGGGGTCGAGACTATATCGGAAAACAAAACCCTTAAGGTGCCGCTGGCCCGAATGGTTGATCACGGGCTGACTGAGGGCATGACCGAATGGGTGGTTGGGCATGTGTTGCGATACCATCTGGGGATGGACGCGCATATCACGCAACAGGACGGTACGTGGACACCCGAGGCACCTCCTTTAGCCTCACAGCGCAACGTGTGCGTATTGGGTTTGGGCGCGCTGGGTGAGGCATCCGCCCGAGCACTGGCGGCGCTGAATTTCGACGTCTCTGGTTGGAGCAGGACGCCCAAAAACATCCCCGGGGTGACATGTTTGCACGGTGCAGACGGATTGCGCACTGCGCTGTCAAACGCCGAGATCGTTGTTCTTCTGCTTCCCAACACCCCCGCGACAGAGAACATTCTGAACGTAGAAACACTCGCTCTGTTGCCAAAAGGCGCAAAGATCATCAATCCGGGACGTGGGTCTTTGATCGACGACGACGCACTGCTGGCGGCTCTGAACTCTGGTCAGGTCGGCCATGCCACGCTGGACGTATTCAGGGTGGAACCATTGCCGCCAGAGCATCCTTACTGGGCAAACCCCCACGTTACTGTCACGCCGCACATCGCGTCGGAAACCCGACCGGTCACTGCTGCGCAAGTCATTTGCGAAAACATCAGGCGTGGCGAAGCAGGTGAACCGTTTTTGCATTTGGTGGACCGTCAGTTGGGATACTGACGGCCCTGTTGGCTTAAGCTGAGATCAGTCCGCGTCCTTTCAGCAACGCATCTACGCCCGGCATGCGTCCCCGAAACGCCAGATACAAATCCTCGGCCTCGCGTGAGCCGCCGGTCGACAGAATGTTGTCCTCAAGGGCTTTGGCGCGTTCCGGGTCAAACGCCCCACCGGCCTCTTCGAACGCGGCGAATGCGTCGGCGTCCATAACTTCGGACCACATATAGCTGTAGTAGCCCGAACTATAGCCGTCGCCCGCAAACACATGCGCGAAGTGCGGCGTTGCATGTCGCATGCCAATAGCATTAGGCATCCCGATTTGCGACAAAACCTCGGCTTGCTTGGCCATCGGATCAGCCGGTGCATCACCGTCATGAAAGGCCAGATCCACCAACGCCGAGGCCACATACTCGACCGTCTGGAAACCCTGATCGAAATTGGCGGCGTTCAACACTTTCTCCAGCATTTCCTGAGGCATTGGCTCACCGGTTTCGGCGTGGGTCGCGAATTCGGCCAGAACCTCTGGCACCTCCAGCCAGTGTTCATACAGCTGGCTTGGCAACTCGACGAAATCGCGGGCTACCGAGGTGCCCGAGATGCTCTCATAAGTCACATTCGACAGCATCTGGTGCAGAGCGTGGCCGAACTCGTGGAACAGAGTACGGGCATCGTCATAGGACAACAACGCCGGATCACCTTTCGCGAAGTTGCAAACATTGATCACGATTGGCGCCTGATCCTTGGGGTACTTTGCCTGCCCGCGCATCGCACTGCACCATGCGCCCGAGCGTTTGGACCCGCGCGCGAAATAGTCACCAATGAATACCGCTACGTGGCGACCGTTCCTTGTAACCTCCCATGCGCGGCAGTCGGGGTGGTAGAGTGGCACGTCCAACTGCGCAAACTCCAAACCGAACAGGCGGTTGGCGCAGGCAAAAACGGCCTCGATCATTCGGTCCAACTGCAGGTACGGCTTTAGGGCGGCTTCATCCAGATCATGCTCGGATTTTCGCCGCTTCTCGGCATAGTAGCGCCAATCCCACGCCTCAAGCGGGCCGTTGACGCCGTCCTCCTGCATCATCTGCGTCAGGATTTCCGCATCGGCATCGGCCCGAGCCCTGGCAGGCTCCCAAACCTTCATCAACAGATCACGCACCCGGTCCGGCGTGCGGGCCATCTCGGGTTCCAGTTTGAAATCGGCAAAGCTGCCATAACCGAGCAGCTTGGCTCGTTCTTCTCGCAATTTCAGGATTTCAGCGGCGATTTCACGGTTGTCTGTATCCCCACCATTTGCCCCACGCGCGGTCCAGGCGCGATAGGCTTTTTCCCGTAAATCCCGACGGGGTGAGAATTGCAAAAACGGTACGATCAGCGATCGCGACAGCGTCACCACTGGACCTTCCGCGTCCTTTTCCTGACCTGCGGCCCGAGCAGAATTCACGACGAATTCCGGCAGGCCCTGCAAGTCACCTTCGGCCAGATGCATGTACCAGTCACGTTCATCCGCCAGCAGGTTTTGCGTAAAGGACGTACCCAAGGAAGCCAGGCGCGACTTGATTTCTTGCATTCTTGCGTCCTCATCGCCCTGCAGCGCAGCACCCGCGCGAACAAAACCACGATGGCTGAGCATCAGCACGCGGGCCTGCTCGTCATTCAGGCCCAGATCATCGCGCCGATCCCAAAGCTCGGCCACGCGGCGAAACAACGCCTTGTTCGAAGATATGCCCGAGAAATGCGCGGCTAGCTTGGGTGAAAACTCACGCTGCAACTCTTCCCGTTTGGGATTGCTGTCGGCCCCGGCAACTGTGAAGAAGACCGCAAGCACCTTGTCCATCTGCTCACCTGCTGCCTCCAATGCTTCGATTGTGTTGGCAAAGGTAGCGGCGTCCGGATTTGCTGCAATCATGTCGATCTGAGCGTTATGCGTCTGCAAAGCCTGCTCAAGAGCAGAGGCATAATCCTCATCGGATATTTCAGCAAAAGGCGCTATTTCGAAGGGGGTATTCCAGTCGGACAAGATTGGGTTGGTCATGCATGTCTCCTTTGCCCCTATAGCTAGGCAAGGTCGACCGGATGATCCAGAGTGCCTGTTGCTTTTGACAGTCTTTAGTCGGCTGTGCCCCCGCAAACCGGACAAGCTGCTCGGCGCGACAGAGTAATCTTGCGACTCTCTCCATAGAGCGCATCGTAGATCAACATCTCACCACGCAGTACCTGTCCGGCGCCGGCGATCACCTTGATGGCCTCGACCGCCATCATCGATCCGACCACACCGGGCAGAGGACCAATCACACCTGCCTCGGCGCAAGAGGGCGCAAGACCGGGGGCCGGAGCCTCGGGGAATATACATTGATAGCACGGGCCGTCCATTGCCGGATCAAAGACGCTCAGCTGCCCTTCCCATTGCGACAGTGCGCCGGAGATCAGCGGCTTACCAAGTGCAACCGCCGTCCGGTTTGCCAGATAGCGGGTGTCGAAATTGTCGGTTCCATCGAGAACCAGATCGAAATCCGCGAAAAGGTCGGTAGCGACCTCTTCGGTCAGGCGACGATGGTAGGGCAGGACAACCACGTTCGGGTTCTGCGACTCCATCGCCTGTTGTGCAGAAAAGACCTTGGGAATTCCGATGTCGGTGTCGCGATGGATCACCTGGCGTTGCAAATTGGCGTTTTCGACCACGTCATCGTCGATCACACCAATAGTGCCGACACCAGCTGCCGCCAGATATTGCAACGCCGGAGCGCCCAGACCCCCGGCGCCGATCACCAGCACCCGCGCCTGTTTCAGACGTTTCTGACCCGGCCCACCCAGTTCGCGCAGCACAATATGCCGTGCGTAACGTTCCAATTCCGTTTCAGTGAACTGACTGGCAGGCATAGCGGCTTCCTTCTCCGGGATCGGCGCGGCGCGGGTGCGCAAGGCCTTCAATACCCTGCCATAAACCAAAGCCAACGCGGCAAAGCCACACAGAATCAGCCACAGCGCGGCAGAACCGCCAGTCGCCTGACGCAAAGCGTTGCCATCGGGCAGCACCAGTTGCGCCAGTATGACGCCCGCCAAAAGCACCGCGACAGATACGGTTCGTACGGATCGGGTTACGCCGGCAATATATCCAATGCCCCATAATCCGGCGCAAAGAAGCAGGACCAGAAGCATCAGCCGCGTCCGGTAGAGCCGAACCCGCCAGCCCCGCGTTGTGTCTCGCCCAGGGTTTCGGACAGTTCGAACTGTGCCTGCACCACTGGCGCGACGACCAGCTGAGCGATACGCTCTCCATGAGTGATTTCGAAGGCTTCTTGCCCTGCGTTCAAAACGATCACACCCAGAGGGCCGCGATAGTCACTGTCGATGGTTCCGGGCGTGTTCGGCAAAGTAATGCCGTGCTTCAGCGCAAGGCCGGACCGAGGCCGAACCTGAACCTCATATCCCATCGGGATTTCGATCCGCAGGCCCGTGGGTACCAACGTGCGCTCACCGGGTTGCAACGTGATCGAAACCGCGTCCGGCAGGTTGGCCCGTACATCGGCGCCCGCTGCCCCGTCGGTCTCATACGAAGGCAATGCCACCGATGGGTCAGCCCCTTCCTCGCGGGTTACACGGATTGCTACCATCGTTCTTCCTCTGAGTGTTTATTGGGTAAGAGTATCGGCGATCCTACGCGCCAGCTTGTCTGCCACAGCATCCTTGCCCATGCGCGGCCATTCCTCGGCCCCGTCGTCGGTGATCAGGATTACCGCGTTTTCCGAGCCCCCCATGATCCCTGTCGCCGGGCTGACATCATTGGCAACGATCCAGTCGCACCCTTTGCGCGCCCGCTTGGCGGTTGCGTGATCGACTACGCTGTCGGTCTCTGCAGCAAAGCCTACCACCAGCGCAGGCCGACCCTTTTCCATCTGCGCGACGCGTTTCAGAATGTCCGGGTTCTCGGCGAATTCCAGTGTTGGCAAACCATCGCGGCTTTTCTTCAGCTTTTTGCTCGCGGCAGTGGCCATGCGCCAGTCCGCCACGGCCGCTGCAAAAACACCTGCATCGACGGGCAGTGCAGCATCGACTGCATCAGACATCTGTTGCGCTGTCTCAACCCGAACGACCTGCACACCCTGCGGCGGGGGCACATCGGCGGGACCGGTGACAAAAACTACGTTCGCGCCCAGTGCGGCCAGCGCGCGGGCAACCGCCGCCCCTTGCGCGCCTGAAGAGCGGTTGGCGATATAGCGCACAGGGTCAATCGGCTCATGCGTCGGGCCGGAAGTCACAAGCACACGTTTGCCGCTGAGTGGACCTTCGCCCAGTGCGGCCTCAATTGCAGCCACGATCTCCAGAGGTTCGGACATGCGCCCCGGTCCGTATTCACCACAGGCCATGTCGCCTTCGTTGGGGCCGACAAATCGCACGCCGTCCGCCTGCAACTGCGTGAGATTGCGCCGCGTTGCCGGGTGATCCCACATGCGCACGTTCATCGCGGGCGCGCATAGCACCGGCGTGTCCGTTGCCATCAGCAAGGTCGAGGCCAGATCATTGGCCAATCCCCCTGCCATCTTGCCCATCAGATCCGCTGTAGCTGGTGCCACGACAATCAGATCGGCGGATCGGGACAATTGAATATGGCCCATCTCGGCTTCATCCGTCAGGTCGAACAGATCGCGATAAACCTTTTCTCCGGCCAGAGCCGATACCGACAACGGCGTCACGAATTCCTCTGCCGCGCGAGTCAAAACCGGTGTAACCGAGGCCCCCCGCTCTTTTAGCCGCCGGATCAGATCAAGCGACTTGTAGGCCGCGATCCCGGCACCGATGATCAGCAGAATGCGTTTGGATGCCAGCATGTTCAGCCCTTCCCGTTCCGGTCGGTCCTGACATTAGGCAACGCCACCGGGTAGTTCCAGCAGTTAATTCTGCGTCTCGAACGCTTTGCAGGGGTCTTCACGTTCCACTGCTGGGCTATCAACCACAGCATCGAATTCTCCGTGCACAACCCCATCCTCGGATTGACCGAGAACAAAGACTTTCATGCCCGGGCGCAAGCGAGACAAAAATGTAGGAATACCCCGATCCTTTCGAGCATGACCGTTGCCGGTGATTACTGCAACCGGGCCACCAGTTTCTTCTTCGGCACGCAATATTGCCCGTGTCAGCACAGCGTCGCGCAGCCGTTGAATGGCCACTAGTTGTGGCAGCGTTTCAGCAGGAATCGCGTCGCAGTGCGCAGCCAGCTGATCCGCTTCGCGGGCCGCCTGATCTTCGGTCGCCAGAGGCACGGTCAACCCATAGCTCGCCGCATCAGCCCCCAATACCGTTGCCGCCCCGCGCTCCATTGCTGCGCGGGCTGCTTTACGCGGCACCAAGGCACCATAAACCGGGGCCTCTGAAGCTTGAAACACCGGGTAATACATACTGAGCGGAGGCCAACCAGACTCGGCCCAACGCAGAATTTTCGATAACTCTTCGGGATTCGACGCCGCCTTTTGCGCAAGGCGCTGAGCACCTTCTTCTGTAACCATCTCCCAGACAACGGCGGACGGCGCGATGGCTTCGATCGCCTCGGTCTGCACCAGGTGATGCTGGGGATTGTCGTGAATCTCTCCCAAAATCACGACATCCGCCGCTTGCATGGACGTGATCACATCATCAGGGATGAGCTCGGCGGAAAGGCCCGGCCGCATTGCTGCGACGAGAAACCCGAAGGTAAGCACCAGATTCGCAATATGTTTCATGCGAAGAAGTGTTGCACCTCGCGCGATTGGGCTTCAAGGTTCTTGCGCATTTTTGCGAAAGCCGCTGCCTCTAACTGGCGTACGCGTTCTTTCGACAAGCCAAGTTCCTGCCCCAGACTTTCCAATGTTCTAGCGGGTTCTCGCAGCTTACGCTCGCTGACAATAAACCGCTCGCGTTCGTTGAGTGCTTTCATAGCGGTAATCAGCCACTCACGCAGCTGCCGGTTGTCATGGCTGTGCTCCACGGCTTCGGCAGCTTGTTCACGATCATCTTCCAGAGCGTCGATCCACTCACGCCCGTCCTCGTCCGTCGACTGCACCGCGTTCAAAGAGAAATCAGACCCGGCAAGCCGGCCTTCCATCATTTCGACATCGCGCAAGGGCACACCGATCTCGGCAGCGATCATCTGATGCAACTGATGACGGTCCAACTCGAGCCCGTCTGTGGCAGCCTCACGTTCAAGCCGCGCCTGCACCCGGCGCATGTTGAAAAAAAGTGACTTCTGGGAAGACGTCGAGCCAGTCCGAACCATCGACCAGTTGCGCATCACATAATCCTGAATGCTGGCTTTGATCCACCAAACAGCATAGGTCGAAAACCGAACGCCCCGGTCCGGGTCAAACTTGTCGGCAGCTTTCATCAGACCCAATCCGGCCTCTTGGATAAGATCGTTCATCGGTGCGCCATAGCGTTTGAACTTGGCCGCCATCGATATAGCCAAACGCATGTAAGCTGTAATCAAACGATGCAGAGCCTGCTCGTCCCTCTCATCGCGCCAAGCATAGGCGAGCCGCAATTCAGTTTCCGCATCCAGAAGCTCGGCCTTCATAGCCTGCCGGGACATCGAAAAATCTCTTGGGTTGTCCAGTGCCATGCAACTCTCCCCTTTACATCGGCGCGGGCCGGGCTTGCCATGCCGACTTGTGGTCGATACGCAGAACAAAACCGGGTGGATCACTTGAAAGGTAATAATAGTGCATCCTGAATTAATCTTTGTCATGGGTGGCGCTGCATCAGGAAAGTCGGCCCTTGCCGAGCAACTTGTTGTTTCAACAGAAAAAAAACGTGTTTATGTCGCAACATCACAAGTGCTTGATGATGAAATGCGGCTAAAAGTTAAGCAGCATATTGCACAACGCGGCGCTGGCTGGACCACGATCGAGGCTCCTTTCGACCTGGTGCAACCGCTTTCAGAACTGACATCAGATGACGTTTGTCTGATTGATTGCGCGACAATGTGGCTGACCAATCACCTGCTCGCCGAACATGACCTGAAGCACGAGCAGGCAACATTGATGGACGCACTGAAGTCCTGCGCCGGGCAGATCGTGATTGTCTCGAACGAGGTGGGCCACGGAATTGTCCCCGAGAATGCCCTGGCCCGCCGGTTCCGCGAAGCGCAGGGACGTCTGAATATCGCACTGGCGGCGCAGGCCGAGCTGGCTGTGCAGGTTACAGCGGGGCTTCCACTTGTACTCAAGGGACAACTGCCATGACACGGCTGCATCTGGTCCGCCACGGGCCGACCCACGCGAAAACCATGGTCGGATGGTCTGATCTGCCCGCAGACCTGAGCGACCGCGCGGCGTTGGACCGTTTGCACGCGCATCTGCCGTCCGATGCAGTGGTCGTATCCTCTGATCTCTCACGCGCGGCTGACACGGCTTCCGCCATTCAGGGCGGGCGACAACGTTTGCCGCACCATCCGGACCTGCGTGAGATCAATTTCGGCTCATGGGAACAGCGAGCATTCGTCGAAATCGAGGCCGAGGACCCAGAACTGGCCTTTGCCTACTGGGATAACCCCGGCGAGGTGCGCCCACCTGAAGGCGAAAGCTGGAACGAAGTGTGTGCCCGAGTGGATGGGGTGATCGATGCCCTGATTACGCAACATTCTGGACGGGACCTGATCGTGGTTGCCCATTTCGGCGTCATTCTGACTCAGGTACAACGCGCGCTTGGATTGGATGCACTACAAGCACTGTCACATCGGATAGACAACCTGTCGGTGACAGAAATCACCCATCATGGCAACCGGTGGTCAGTGGGCCGCATCAATCACTGTCCGTGATCTGACTGCGCACAATTCTCTGATTTACGGACACAGATCTCTCCGACATCGTTGGTTCATGACCTATGATCTTTATATCGGTGACCGCCTGTTCTCCAGCTGGTCGTTACGCGGCTGGCTGATGCTTGAAAAGTTCGCTCTGCCGTATCGCAGCCAAATGATTGGCCTTTATTCCGGCACTATGGCCGAGGATATGAAACCTCTTGCACCAGCGCGCCTGGTCCCTGCCTTGCGCCTGCCTGAGGGTACTGTTTTAGGGGAAAGCCTCGCTATGGCAGAAACACTGGCCGAGCGACATCCCGATGCTGGCCTTTGGCCTCAGGACCCGGCGTCTCGGGCAACCGCCCGTTGGCTCTGCGCCGAGATGGTGGCCGGTTTTACCGCCTTGCGCGGCCAGTGCCCTATGCAGCTGCAAAAGTGTTGGGACGGGTTTGTACCCTCACCCGAGACCCTTGCCGATCTTGACCGGATCGAAACTCTCTGGGCCCACGCGCGATCAGTTTCAGGGGCAGCAACTGGGCCGTTGTTCGGCGCCTATTCTCTGGCCGAGATATTCTATACCCCTGTTGCCGCGCGGATCATCGGCTATGGGCTTCCCGTATCAGACCCCAACCGGGCTTACTGCCTTGAACTTTTGTCAGACCTTTCCGTGCGACAATGGCGAGCGATGGGCTTGACCGTGTCCTACGATCCGTTTCCTTACCCTCAGGATTTGCCTTCCCAACCCTGGCCGGTAGGAGGAGTGTCACGGGCCAAACCAGTGTCCGACGGGCAATCCGAAAACACAACTTGTCCCTATTCCGGTAAGCCCGTGAAAGATCTTCTCGAATTAAACGGACAAATCTGGGGCTTCTGCAACCCGTTCTGCCGCGACAAAACCGTCGCTGACCCGGATGCGTGGCCAAAATTCGTCGCAATGACCGGTGCCGTTAACGCTTCTTAAACCGCAACCATGGCAGCAACGACCTGTTAACCAAGAACAGGATCGCCATGGTCTCCCGCGCCCACACTGTTGCTTTTCAAGGGGTAGATGCCCGCCCGGTTGAAGTTCAATGCGCCGTGTCACCTGGTTTGCCTGCTTTTTCGATTGTGGGCCTTCCGGACAAAGCGGTCTCTGAAGCTCGCGACCGGGTCCGTAGCGCGCTTAGTTCCATGGCTATCGCACTGCCCTCCAAACGTATCACCATCAACCTGTCGCCCGCCGATCTACCGAAAGAAGGCAGCCATTTCGACCTGCCCATCGCCGTTGCACTGCTTTCGGCGCTGGAAATCATCCCGTCGGATGCCGCCGAGGGGGCAGTGGCATTGGGGGAGTTATCACTGGACGGCTCGCTGGTTCCCGTAGTGGGTGCCCTACCCGCCGCGATGACAGCGGCAGCGGAAGACCGTGCCTTGCTTTGCCCTCGATTATCCAGTGCCGAGGCTGCGTGGGTCGACGCTACACAAGTTATCGGCGCAGGATCACTTGGCGATGTTGTGCGCCATTTCACCGGCCAGTCGCCACTCCCCGCGGCAACACCCGGCGAAGTCGACCTCGCCCCAAGCAACCGAGATCTGCGAGACGTAAAAGGGCAGGAACGCGCAAAACGAGCGATGGAAATCGCAGCCGCTGGTCGGCACCATATGATCATGATCGGGACGCCGGGATCGGGGAAGTCCATGCTGGCTGCACGTTTGCCGGGCATTTTGCCCCCTCTGACACCGATCGAGGCATTGGAAACGTCAATGATACAATCGCTTTGCGGCTTGATGGACGAAGGCGGCATCAGTCGATCCAGACCGTTTCGGGAACCACATCATACAGCTTCGATGGCGGCTATTGTTGGTGGGGGCAAAGGGGCCAAGCCAGGCGAGATTTCGTTGGCTCACAATGGCGTTCTTTTTATGGATGAGTTTCCGGAATTCCCACGCACGGTTTTGGAAACACTGCGCCAGCCGATAGAGACCGGCGAGGTCATGGTGGCCCGCGCCAATGCCCATGTCAAATATCCCTGCCGGTTCATGCTGGTGGCCGCGGCAAACCCTTGCAAATGTGGATACCTAACTGACCCGGCGCGCGCCTGTTCGCGTGCCCCGGGATGCGGGGAAGATTACTTGGGACGTATCTCAGGCCCGCTGATGGATCGTTTTGATCTGCGTATCGAGGTTCCTCCGGTCGGGTTCACCGACCTGGACCTCCCCCCTTCCGGCGACAGTTCAGCCATGGTTGCGGCACGGGTAGAAGAAGTGCGGCAAATACAGGCGGCACGGTTCGTAGACATTCCCGGAACCCGCCAGAACGCGGATATGGAAGGAAAAATGCTGGAAGAAATTGCAGCGCCGGATGCCGAAGGCAAAGAGCTACTGGTAAAAGCCGCGGAAAAGTTCGGGCTGTCGGCCCGCGCGTTTCATCGCATCCTGCGGGTCGCACGTACCATCGCCGACCTTGAGGGCAGTGCAGACATACGCCGCCCGCATGTGGCCGAGGCGCTGAGTTTTCGGATCAGCGCCCGTGTCGCAGCTTAGACTCTGGCTTCGATAGCATCCCAGATTTTGCACGCGATATTAACGCCGTCGAACCGCTCCAGTTCTTGAATGCCTGTGGGTGAAGTCACGTTAATCTCGGTCAGGTAATCTCCGATCACATCGATCCCGACGAAAATCTGACCCTTTTCTTTCAACAGTGGTCCGATAGCGGCGCAGATTTCCAAATCCCGTTCGGACAACCCAATCTTTTCGGGGCGTCCACCCACATGCATGTTCGAGCGGGTTTCGCCTTCTGCCGGGATGCGGTTGATCGCGCCGACAGGTTCGCCATCCACCAGAATGATACGTTTGTCGCCGTTGCGAACATCAGGCAGGAATTTCTGCACGATCAGAGGCTCGCGCGAAAACCCGGTGAACAGCTCGTGCAAAGACGTTAGGTTGCGGTCAGCTGCATCCAAGCGGAAAACCCCAGCACCGCCATTACCGTAAAGCGGTTTCAGGATGATGTCGCCATGCTTTTCCTTGAACGCCTTAATGGTCTGCAGATCACGCGCGACAGTTGTCGGCGGCGTCAGATCGGGAAAGTCCAGCACCAGCAGCTTTTCCGGGTAGTTACGCACCCAGAAAGGGTCGTTCACCACCAAAGTCTGCCCGTTCAACCGATCCAGCAGGTGGGTCGAGGTAATGTAATGCATGTCAAAGGGCGGATCCTGCCGCAGCCAGACCACGTCGAACTCGGCCAGATCCACTTCGCGCTCGGGACTCAGCACCGCCGGATCACCGGGAACGCGCTGAACGGTCATGTCCTGCCCGCGCGCCGTGATGCGGCCCTCCTGATAGGCCAATTGGTCCGGTCCATAGAAAAACAGCTGATGACCACGCGCCTGCGCCTCTTCGGCCAGACGAAATGAACTGTCGGCATTGATATCCACGGCCCCGATTGGGTCCATCTGAAAGGCGATTTTCATGGCGCGTCCCTCGTTTTGACGCCTGATACATGGCTCAGCACGTCCAAGGGTTCAATGCCGTTCAGACCTGTCCGAAGGCGTTTTCGATGATTTGGACCGCGCCCTCAGCATTAACGAGGGCCGCGTCAAAGCGCACATTGGTCAGTTGCCCCGTAGATTCGTGTTCGAGAAACTGGGCAGCCGAAGCGCAAATTCGATCCATCTGCCGCCGGCTGATACGGACCGCAGCCTGATCGAAACTGGCGCTTTTTTTAACTTCGACGAACACCAACCCATCCGTGTTACGCGCAATCAAGTCGATTTCACCGCCGACACCGCGCCAGCGTCGATGAACAATAGTAAACCCCCGCCGTTCGTAATCCGCGGCCACACACATTTCTGCGGCCTGCCCAGAGTGAAATGAAATCGAACCCTGAGCAGATCGTCTGGTCATGTCATCCCTTCCCCAGCTTCAGAGCCTTCTGGTATATGGGACGGCGCGGAAGGTCGTACATTTCTGACACAAGGTCAGCCGCATCGCGCACGGAATGGGTTTCCAGGGCTCTTTTCAAAGCCTGTTCTACGTCAGATTCGTTAACAGAGGGCGAATGGCTACGGTCCACCAACAAAACGATCTCGCCTTTGACAGATGCGTCCTGAAACTCGGTTGCCAGTTCATCCAACGTACCGCGTCTGACCTCTTCGAATTTTTTCGTGAGTTCCCTGCACACCGCCACCTTTCGGTCAGAACCCAGCACTTGCGCCAAATCTGCAAGGCACGCCGCGACGCGCTTGGGTGATTCGTAAAACACAAGTGTTCCGGGGATATCTCGTAGCGCTTCAATCCTTGTACGACGCGCACCGGAAGCGTTGGGCAGGAACCCTGCAAAAAAGAATGCATCTGTCGGAAGTCCCGCCAAGGTCAGCGCCGCCAGCGCAGCCGAGGGACCGGGGGCGCAGGTGACAGCGTATCCCGCCTCTGACGCTTGTTTACCCAGATCATATCCGGGATCTGCAATCAGCGGCATACCGGCCTCGGACGCGTAGGCGACGGATTTCCCCTGTTCCAGAGCTTCTATGATCTTGCCGCGTGCACCGGCGCCGCTGTGATCGTGATAGGCTTGAATGCGCCGACCTTCCAAAGGGACGCCGTGAATCTCCATCAAGCGACGCAGACTACGGGTATCCTCGGCAGCAATCATGTCCGCCGAAGCCAGTACGTCCAGAGCTCTGAGCGTGATGTCGCGCGCTGTACCGATCGGAGTGGCCACGAAATACAGACCTGCGCTCAATCTTACCTTTTGGAAATTCAAAGCTGGACCCTCACCGCGTGACGTTTATTATCGCGGCTCAACATAATAGCAGTTGCTTTGGCCGCTGGATCAGGGAGTTTTCATTTAGATGTTTACCGTTTGCAAGCCCGTTCGCAAGCTGGCGAAATCCGCAGCTGTCCTGGCCACCGCAGCATTTTTGGCTGCATGCGAGCCGGGCGGGCTAGGTGGAGGTCCCTCGATCAACACGTCCAAACCAGTGCCTGTCGCCCTTCTGGTTCCCAGCGGCTCGCCCCAATCCGGTGATGCGTCTCTGGCTCGAAGCCTCGAGAATGCGGCGCGTTTGGCGATGTCCGATCTGCAGAACGT
Organism: Ruegeria sp. HKCCD6426; assembly: GCF_057221115.1. Lineage (NCBI taxonomy): Bacteria > Pseudomonadati > Pseudomonadota > Alphaproteobacteria > Rhodobacterales > Roseobacteraceae > Ruegeria > Ruegeria sp. HKCCD6426. The sequence goes on from NZ_JBWVBF010000007.1 coordinate 100,946, forward strand.
TCAGATCGATCTGCGCGTCTATGACACGGCGGGTAGTGCCGCAACAGCGTCCACCGTTGCTCAGCAGGCGGTGTCGGATGGCGCCAAGATCATCATTGGGCCCGTTTATGCGCAGGCGGCCAACGCCGCCGGCCTTGCGGTTCTGAACAACAACGTCAACGTCCTGTCTTTTTCGAACAATACCAGCATTGCTGGCGGCAATGTCTTTGTTCTGGGGCCAACATTTGAAAACACGGCGAACCGTCTGGTCAGCTATGCGGGGCAACAGGGCAAAACTGGGGTGGTCATTGTGCACAGCAACGATGCCGCTGGTCAGCTTGGGCAATCCGCCATTGCCGGCGCACTAACCAACAGCCGGGTCAACAATGCCGGCACAGTCGGATATGATCGGTCGCAGCAAGGTGTAATCAACTCCGTGCCAACCATTAAGGCGACGGTGGATGCAAACGCCGCCGATTCGATCTTTCTAACCTCAACTACAGCCGGAGCTTTGCCATTGCTCACGCAGCTGTTGCCTGAGGCCGGCGTTTCGCCAGCAACAACGCAGTACATCGGCTTGACGCGCTGGGATATACCGTCGCAAACGCTGGAACTGCCCGGTGTTCAGGGCGGGTGGTTCGCCTTGCCTGACCCAGCCAAGGCGCAAGCATACCGACAGCGTTACAATGCGACTTACGGCGAGGCGCCGCACCCCATCAGCGGGCTGGCTTATGATGGCATCGCCGCGATCGCCGCGTTGGTTAGTCAGGGGAAATCCGATGCTTTGACTGGCGCTGCCCTCACGCAAAACGCAGGCTTTCAAGGTGTAGGCGGAATTTTCCGTCTACGTCCGAATGGTACCAACGAACGCGGTCTGGCTGTGGCCACGATCCAAAACAAACAGGTGGTTGTGATTGACCCTGCCCCACAAAGCTTCTCTGGCGCCGGATTCTGATCAGCTCGCACAAACCGGTGCGCCCAATGGTGCGTTGATCTGTCCGGCTGAAGAAATTTTCGACAGTGTCGGAGTTTCCACTCGGTTATCGAGCGCCTTCGGGACCAGCAAAGACAACTCGGCTATACGCGCCGAAACGGTGCGTATTCTGCGAGAGGCGCAAAAATCCGGCCGCAATGCCATTGCACAGGCCTTCGCCCAGCGCCCCTTTGACGCGCGCCCTTTGACGCGCTCGTATACCTATCTGACCGACCAGCTGGTTTGCACGGCCATGCGCGTCTCCAGTGAACGCCTGCACCCGCTGGCGACTCCGACGCAGGGCGAAAAGATCGCCGTTCTGGCGGTCGGCGGGTACGGGCGCGGGGAAATGGCGCCGTCTTCAGACGTGGACCTGCTGTTTCTGACGCCATATAAAATCACCGCCTGGGCCGAGAGTGTAATCGAGTCCATGCTCTACATCTTGTGGGACCTGCGGCTGAAGGTTGGCCATTCCTCGCGCACAATCAAAGATTGTCTGCGCCTGGGCGGCGACGACTTCACGATCAGAACAGCGATGTTGGAACAGCGCTATCTGGCTGGCGACAAGGTACTGGCAGCCGAATTGGAACAACGTCTAAAGAACGATCTGTTCAAGGGCAGCGAACGCGAATTCATCGAAGCTAAACTGCAGGAACGCGACGCGCGCCACCTAAAGCAGGGCGAGCGATATATGGTCGAGCCCAACGTCAAAGAGGGCAAAGGCGGGTTGCGCGACCTACAGTCGCTTTATTGGATCGCAAAGTACATCTACGGCGTTCAGGATGTGGCCGAGCTCGTACCATTGGGTTTGTTTACACCAGAAGAGTTCAAGGGCTTCGTCCAGGCCGAAGATTTCCTTTGGGCCGTCCGTTCGCACCTTCATCTGGTGACCGGGCGTGCGACGGAGCAACTGACATTCGATTTGCAGGTCGAAGTGGCCGACCGTATGGGATACGAGGACCGCGCCGGGCGACGCGCGGTCGAGGTTTTCATGCAGCGCTATTTCCGCGAGGCCACACGCGTCGGCGAGCTGACCCGGATTTTCCTGACCAAACTGGAGGCGGCCCACATGAAGGGCGCGCCAATGCTGGAACGCATCTTTCGCCGCCGCCCCCGGGTCAAGGCAGGGTACCAGGTTGTCCATGGCCGTCTGGACGTGGCGGACCCGGAAAAGTTTCTGTCAGACAAAGTCAACATTCTGCGGCTGTTCGAAGAGGGGTTGCGCACCGGATTACTGATCCACCCAGACGCGATGCGGCTGGTAACCGCCAATCTGAACCTGTTCGATGACGACATGCGCAACAACAAGGAAGCTCGACGCATTTTCCTTGATCTGATGCTCAAGCACGGCAACCCGGAACGCGCCCTGCGGCGGATGAACGAGCTGGGCGTCTTGTCCGCGTTTCTGCCTGAGTTTGAGCACATCGTGGCGATGATGCAGTTCAACATGTATCACAGCTACACGGTGGACGAGCATACCATTCAGTGCATTGTCAATCTCGCCCAGATCGAGCGCGGCGAACTGGTTGAATCGCTGCCTCTGGCCTCGTCCATTCTGAAAGAGGGCGTCAATCGCAGGGTTCTTTATGTGGCCCTGCTGCTGCATGACATCGCGAAGGGACGGCCCGAGGATCATTCGATCCTGGGCGCACAGATTGCGCGCAAGGTGGCACCGCGCCTGGGATTGAACAAAGCAGATTCCGAGACTGTCGAATGGCTGGTGCGGTATCATCTGCTGATGTCGGATATGGCTCAGAAACGCGACATCTCGGATCCGCGGACTGTCCGCGACTTTGCCAAGGCGGTGCAGACCGTCAAACGGCTGGACCTGCTGACTGTGCTGACGGTTTGCGATATCCGCGGCGTGGGGCCGAATACCTGGAACAACTGGAAAGCCACCTTGCTCCGCGCCCTGCACGCAGAAACCAAACGCGCGCTTGAAACCGGTATGGAAGACCTGAACCGAGCCAATCGCGGAGCCGAAGCCAAGAAAGCACTGCGGGCAGCGTTGTCAGACTGGACCAAGACAGACCTCAAAACAGAAACAGGACGCCACTACGCGCCTTATTGGCAAGGTCTGAAACTGTCGACCCATGTGGAATTTGCCGAAATGTTGCGTACGCTGGAACTTGGGGCCGATCCCGGCGAGATGGAGATCCGACTGCACCCTGATGAGGATCGCGACGCCACCCGTGCGTGTTTTACCATGGGGGATCATCCCGGTATCTTTGCTCGCATCGCAGGCGCACTGGCGCTGGTTGGTGCCAATGTTGTGGATGCCCGAAGTTATACGACCAAAGACGGGTACGTAACGGATGCATTCTGGATACAGGACGCCGAAGGACACCCGTTCGAGGCATCCCGCCTGCCCCGCCTGACGCAAATGATTCACAAAACGCTCAAAGGCGAAGTCGTGGCCCGGGACGCACTGAAATCCCGCGACAAGATCAAAAAGCGTGAACGCGCATTCAACGTGCCGACACATATCACCTTCGACAATGACGGATCAGAAATCTACACCATCATCGAGGTCGACACCCGCGACCGGCCCGGCCTGCTTTATGACCTGACTCGGACACTGGCAGCGGCGAATGTCTATATCGCCAATGCGGTGATCGCGACCTATGGGGAACAGGTGGTAGATACCTTCTACGTCAAGGATATGTTTGGCCTGAAATACCACTCAGAAAGCAAACAGCGCGGCTTAGAGAGCAAACTACGTACCGCCATCACCGAAGGTGCGGAGCGCGCCGCCTCATGAAACAAATCCGGTTGTTCTCGGGCCTGTTCACAGTTGGTTTCTGGACTCTGGCCAGCAGAATTCTGGGCTTCCTGCGAGAGATTCTGCTGACCGCCTATATCGGCCCCGGCCCGGTGATGGATGCTTTTGTCGCCGCCTTCCGCCTGCCGAACATGTTCCGCCGCTTCTTTGCCGAGGGTGCGTTTAACGCGGCCTTTGTGCCGATGTTTTCCAAACGTCTGGAAGGCGACGAGAACGCGCAAGGCTTCGCGCAGGACGCATTCAACCTGCTCGCTGTGGCCGTATTGGCCTTGGTTGGGCTGGCCATGGTGTTCATGCCCGGACTGGTCTGGCTAACCGCCGAAGGGTTTTATGGCGACGAGCGCTTTGATCTTGCCGTCGGCTATGGATACGTGGTTTTCCCCTATATCCTGTTCATGTCGCTAGCCGCGCTGTTCTCAGGCGTCCTGAACGCTACGGGCCGGTTTGCGGCAGCAGCTGCTGCTCCAGTTTTGTTGAACATCTTCGCCTGTTCAGCGCTGATATTTGGCGCGATATCAGGGGGCGAGGTGATTTGGTGGCTGATCACCGTTATCCCCGTTGCAGGTGTCGCCCAGCTTATTCTCGTCTGGGTCGCGACCGAACGGGCGGGTTTCCGAATACGCCCGGGGATGCCCAAACTCAGCCCGGAAATGCGCAATCTGGTTCGCATAGCTGTCCCCGCAGCTCTGGCAATGGGGGTTACGCAGGTCAATCTGGTTGTGGGTCAGCTGGTTGCCTCCAAAACAGAAAAGGCGGTCAGCTGGTTGTTTGCCGCCGACCGTCTGTATCAACTGCCTTTGGGAGTGGTCGGTATCGCGGTGGGGATCGTGTTGCTACCCGACCTGTCCCGCCGCCTGCGGGCCGATGACAAAGAAGGAGCACGCAATGCGTTTTCTCGGGCCGGAGAGTTCATGCTTTTGCTGACGATCCCGTCGACAGTGGCGTTTGTAATTGTTCCTAATCCGCTGGTATCGGTGTTGTTCCAACGCGGTCAGTTCAGTGCTGAAGATACCACGGCGACTGCTCTGGCCGTGGCGATCTATGGCATTGGGTTGCCTGCCTTCATGTTGCAAAAGCTGCTGCAACCGTTGTTTTTCGCGCGAGAAGATACCCGCTCGCCATTCCACTATGCCATTGTTGCCATGGTGGTGAATGCAGTCTTGGCCTTCGGCCTTTACCCGGTGGTCGGATGGATCGCACCGGCCATCGCGGCATCGACCGCCGGCTGGGCCATGGTCGTCCTGCTGGTCATAGGCGCGCGACGGATGGGGGACGAGGCGCGGTTCGACGACCGTTTCAAACGCCGGGCATGGCGAATTGTGGCGGCCTCGGCAGGAATGGGCGTAGTCCTATTCGCAGCGATCAACCTATTCGGATGGGCTTTTGAGCTTTCAGGTTGGCGCTATCTGGCCCTGCTCCTGTTAATCGCAGTTGCAGCGACCGCCTATTTCTTCCTTGGGCACGTCTTCAAGGCCTTTGAAATCTCGGATTTCAAGCGCGCACTGCGCCGCTCGTAAAAGATCAATCCCGGCGGATACGACCCACAATACGCGCCCAACCGCCGGGGGCCAGAAAGAAGGACAAGCCAAACCCCGTGGCGAATCCGCCCAAATCTGCCACCCAGTCCGGCGTGCCGCCAAAGATCAGGCCGAACAAAAGCTGAATGCCCATCAGAACGGCAATCAATTGAAATGCCCGCGCCTGGTTTTCCCCGACCAGAGATAGCTTACGCCACAACAGCCATGTGAACGCGCCGATCAGACCGTAGACTGGTGGAAAACCTCCGACCAGAGGATAGGCCGGATCCAGCAGCAGCGCGTAGACCAGCGCGCCGCCCACTCCCGACAGGACAAAGATCAGCAACATCGCAACGCCGCCAAAAACCTCGGCGACCATCTTGCCCATGGCCAATACGAAAACGCAGACAAAAATGGCCTGCGTGAAGCTGCCTGACACGAAGGGGTAAGTCACAAAACGGATGACATGTTCGAACGGCCAGCGTCCATTCTGAAGCATCCAATCGAAGATATCTGGTGAAAATGAGTAATGCTGTAGCGCATCCAACCGCCAGCCCACCGCTGATGGTCCTCCGATCAGCCCCCGGCTTCCCAGCATAAAGGCCAGTTCGATCCCCATGATGAACAGGGTCAAAGCCACCACGACGGGCGGCAATGGGTTCACGGGCGGTGCATAATGCTCACTGCTCATTGGGCTGGCCTTTCGAGGCTGTTGACGTCCCTTGGCCTCATGGGTAAGCGACGGGGGCTGATTTTTCCAGACGGGAGTTCCCTTCGATGACTGAGACCCAGTTCACGCCGCGCGTGTTTTCCGGCATCCAGCCTTCGGGAAACCTGCACCTTGGCAATTACCTGGGTGCGCTAAAGCGTTTTGTCGATATGCAGGGCCCCGAGATGGAGACGGTCTATTGCATGGTCGACCTTCACGCGATCACCGTGTGGCAAGACCCCAAGGAGCTGGCGCACTCAACCCGCGAATTGTGTGCAGGTTTCATCGCAGCCGGAATCGACCCCGAGGGATCGATCCTGTTCAACCAAAGCCAGGTTCCTGAACATGCGCAACTGGCTTGGATTTTCAATTGCGTCGCCCGCATGGGCTGGATGCAACGGATGACACAGTGGAAAGACAAGGCGGGAAAGAACCAGCAGAACGCCTCGCTGGGGCTGTTCGCCTACCCGTCTCTTATGGCCGCGGACATCCTGACCTATCACGCGACCCATGTGCCAGTGGGCGATGACCAGAAACAGCATCTTGAGTTGACCCGGGACATTGCGATCAAATTCAACAATGACTTTGGTGTCGATTTCTTCCCGATCACCGAGCCTGTTATCGAGGGCGCTGCAACCCGTGTCATGAGCCTGCGGGACGGGTCAAAGAAGATGTCGAAATCAGATCCGTCCGATATGAGCCGGATCAACATGACCGACGATGCCGACGCCATTGCCAAAAAGATTCGCAAGGCAAAAACGGATCCGGATGCCCTGCCTTCCGAAGTAAAGGGCCTGGAAGACCGACCCGAAGCACGGAACCTGGTGAATATCTATGCCGCGCTCAGTGATCAGACTGTCGAACAAGTTCTGGCCGAAGCGGGCGGTAAGCAATTTGGTGAATTCAAACCCATGCTTGCCGAATTGGCCGTTTCCAAACTGTCGCCGATCTCGACCGAAATGGCGCGATTGATGGGCGACGAGGCCGAGATTGACCGTATTCTGACCCGTGGTGCTGAGCGAGCGCGGGAAATTGCGGCTCCGATCCTGCGGCAGACCTACGAAATCGTGGGCATGGTCGGCGCAAAATAGCGCTGATTACGCTGGACCTTGGTGCAACGCCTTCCTAGGTTTGCCAAAAGCTTGGGAGGGCGCATGGCAGTCGGCAAGAATATCCGTACTTATTTCGAAGGTCGGTGGCACGACGGTGACGCCCCCATTATGCGCGCGGCAGATCACGGTGCCTGGCTGGGATCGTCTGTCTTTGACGGCGCGCGGTTTTTCGACAAGGTGACACCCGATCTTGATGCACATTGCGCCCGCGTGAACCGCTCGGCAGAGGCGTTGATGCTGACACCGACCGTCACGACGGAACAGATGGTAGAGATTGTCAAAGAAGGCTTGCAGGCCTATGGGCCAGATGCCGCAGTTTACATCCGTCCGATGTATTGGGGCATCGACGGGGATGCCACTGCGATCGTGCCGCAGGAAAACAGTACCGGCTTTGCCGTCTGCCTGGAGGAAATCCCGATGGCATCCGAAACCGCATCGGCCACGCTGACCACCACACGCTTTCGCCGCCCATTGTTGGAATCCGCGGTGGTGAATGCCAAGGCAGGATGCCTCTACCCGAACAATGCCAGAATGCTGCATGAGGCTCGGTCCAAAGGATTTGCGAACGCCCTGGTCGCTGATGCAATGGGTCATGTAGCCGAGACGGCCACGGCCAATATCTTCATGGTCCGTGACGGCGAGGTGTTTACCCCGATCCCCAATGGCACGTTCCTCGCCGGCATCACCCGCGCGCGTCACATCAAGAATCTGCGTTCAGACGGTGTGACGGTCCACGAAACTGTTCTGAGTTTCGACGATTTCCACAATGCCGACGAAGTGTTCATGTCCGGCAACATGAACAAGGTCACTCCGATCACGGCGCTGGATGACACGCAATACCAGATTGGCCCTATTGCCCGTCGAGCCCGCGAAATGTACTGGGATTGGGCGGCCAGCACACGCTAGGCCATCCCGTTCCAGTTGCCAGAGCGCAACCGGTCGGGCATGATCCCGGAAAAAAATGAGGACAATCATGCGCAAATTCCTGGTCGTTCTGGATGACAGCCGCGAATGCCTGAACGCTATGCGTTTTGCTGCGATGCGTGCGGCCCATACTGGTGGCGGTGTTACAATTCTGTCGGTGATTCCACCGGATGAATTCAACCACTGGATCGGTGTGGCCGAAGTCATGCGCGAAGAGGCCCGCGAACGGATCCACGCACATTTCGAAGTTTTCGCGAAATGGATGCGCGACAAACAAAGCGTGGAGCCCGAATTGGCCATTCGCGAGGGTGATCCGGTACCTCAGATCATCGAACACGTTCAGGCCGACCCGGAGATCGGCGTGCTCGTTCTGGGCGCAGGCACGGACAAGAAAGGGCCCGGACCGCTTGTGACTCAGCTTACCCGCAACTCAGGCAGCCTACCGATTCCGATCACCATCGTTCCAGGCGACTTGAGCAAGGAAAAGCTGGAAGAGATCACCTGAAAGCGATCGTATGGCCACGCAGATCCAGTTCTGGTTCGATTTTGCCTCGACCTATTCCTACGTCAGCGCGATGCGGATCGAGCGGGCCGCGTCAGCAAAAGGAGTTAGCGTTTCGTGGCAGCCATTCCTGCTGGGCCCGATCTTTGCCGAACAGGGATGGAACAACTCTCCGTTTAATATCTATCCTGCCAAGGGGCGCTACATGTGGCGCGACATGGAACGTCTGTGTGCTGAGCATGACCTGCCCTTTCAGCGCCCGGCCGAGTTTCCGCGTAACAGCCTTAGGGCAGCGCGCCTGGCACTAGCCATCGAATCCCAAGACCAAAGAGCACAATTTGTTCGCTCGGTTTATTCCGCCGAATTCGGCTCGGGCCACGATATTTCGGATGAAGCCATTCTGGCAGATTGCCTGAGCGCTTCTGACGCACCCCCTGATTTGCTTTCTCGTACGGGTGACGCAGAAATCAAGGCCAAGCTCCATGAGCAGGTTGGTCAAGCAAAAACCCTTGGAATCTTCGGCGCCCCGAGTTTTGTTTCCGGGGATGAGCTTTTTTGGGGTGACGACCGCCTCGACAGCGCAATTGCTTACGCATCCAAGATTTAGAATCGTTCCAAATCTTGACTTCCCTTGCCTGCGCGCGCATATCAAAGGCAACCCAAACGGAGCCGCGCTATGTTCATCCAGACCGAATCCACCCCCAACCCGGCCACCCTGAAATTTTTGCCCGGTCAGACAGTTCTGGACGCTGGCACAGCTGATTTTCCGACTGTTGAAGCCGCAGGAAAATCTCCGCTGGCGCAACGCATTTTTGGCGTAAACGGCGTTACGGGCGTGTTCTTCGGGAATGATTTCGTCACGGTTACCAAATCCGACGACGTACAATGGGATCACATCAAACCCGCGATCCTGGGCGCGGTGATGGAGCATTACCAGTCCGGTCAGCCCGTCATGGGCGCAGGCGTTGAAACGGCACCGGCCCATGCCGAACACACCGGTGAAGATGCCGAAATTGTCAACCAGATCAAAGACCTGCTGGACAGCCGCGTGCGTCCTGCCGTGGCGCAAGACGGTGGTGACATAACCTTCCACGGCTTTGACCGGGGGGTTGTCTATCTGCATATGCAAGGGGCTTGCGCGGGTTGTCCCTCCTCGACCCTCACATTGAAGATGGGGATCGAGAACCTGCTGCGTCACTACATTCCCGAAGTGACCGAGGTTCGTCCGGTTGCCGTCTGACCTGACAGTATTGGCATTCGACACGTCGGCCGCGCATTGCGCGGCCGCTTTGCTGCGCGCTGGCCGCATCGTGATATCCCGTTTCGAACCTATGACACGCGGGCAGGCTGAACGCCTGATGCCGCTGCTTGAAGAAGTTCTGAGCGATGCTGGGTGCAGTTGGCAGGATCTCGACGCCATTGGCGTTGGCACCGGCCCCGGCAATTTCACAGGCATACGCATTTCGGTCGCCGCCGCGCGGGGCCTTGCTCTCGGCCTAGAGGTTCCGGCCATCGGAATTGATGGATTTGATGCATTGGCGGAATTTTCGCCAGACGGTCAAATCCCTGCGATAAGTGCACCTCGCGAACAGGCTTACATCCGATTGCCCAATGAAGAGCCTAAACTGATCGCGCTTGAGCAACTTGAATTGCCTTATCCCCTTTTTTTCTGCGACGATCCCGCGGCCCAAGTGCGCGCGATTGCTGCGATTGCTGCGCGCAGGGCAACGACCGTGACTGAACCTCCTGCACCGCTCTATGTCCGACCGGCGGATGCTGCGCCGTCTAAGGATTTACCGCCAGTGATGTTGGACGAATGACACCGCACGACATGGCAGCAACTCATGCAGCGGCGTTTCTAAATTCGCGCCCCTGGGCGGCTGAAGAGTTTGCTGATCTGCTGGCCAACCCATTTGTACAAGCTGTTGGCAGCCCACGGTGTTTTGCCCTGTTCAAAGTTGTCGTGGATGAGGCCGAATTGCTTACCATTGCGACCCACCCCGCCCATCAGCGACGGGGTTTGGCCCGGCAATGCATGGCAGAGTGGCACCTTGTCGCGCAGAAATTGGGTGCGACCCGCGGTTTTTTAGACGTCGCTGCGGATAATCACCCGGCAATCGCTTTGTATAAGGCCTGTGGCTATGTCCCGTGCGGGTCGCGGAAGGAATATTACCTACGTGAAAACGGCCCAAAAGTGGACGCTGTCCTAATGGAATATGCCCTGGATCGGCCCTAAGTAAAGTTTTTTGAACCGTTTGGTCAAATTTCTGTTGACCCAACCTGTTGCAAACGGCCTTAATTCCCGCCATCACAACAGTTATGCTCGCTCTGAGTGGGTAATCGAGGCTATCTTGGCCTCGGACCAACGATAACAACGGGAGTAAGAAATGACCCTGATGAAATCCTTGATGGGTGCCGCAGCTGCAGTTGCGCTGACTGCAGGCGCTGCCATGGCCGAACCGGCTCTGATCTTTGATCTGGGCGGCAAGTTCGACAAGTCGTTCAACGAAGCCGCGCACAACGGCGCCTCGCGCTGGGCCGAAGAAACCGGTGGTAGCTATCGCGAAATCGAGCTTCAGTCCGAAGCGCAGCGTGAACAGGCCCTGCGTCGCTTTGCCGAGGCGGGCGCGAACCCGATCATAACCATGGGCTTTGCCATGGCCGACCCGCTGTCTGCCGTTGCAGGGGATTACCCTGACACCAAGTTCGTCGCGGTTGATGTGAACTGGCTGGAGAACCCGAACATTCGTCAGGTCAGCTTTGCCGAGCACGAAGGCTCTTATCTGGTTGGCATGATGGCCGCGATGGCGTCGCAGTCAGGCACCGTGGGTTTCATCGGTGGCATGGACATCCCACTGATCCGTCACTTTGGCTGCGGATATGCCCAGGGCGCCAAGGCTGTAAACCCTGACGTCAATGTTGTTGCCAATATGACCGGCACCACTCCGGCGGCCTGGAACGACCCGGTGAAGGGTTCGGAACTGACCAAAGCTCAGATCAGCCAGGGCGCTGACGTGATCTATGCTGCTGCTGGCGGTACAGGCGTTGGTGTTCTTCAGACCGCGGCCGACGAAGGTATCCTATCGATCGGCGTTGACAGCAACCAGAACCACCTGCATCCGGGCAAAGTCCTTACTTCGATGCTGAAACGCGTAGACGTTGCTGTTTATGACGCAATGAGTGCGGGTGAAGGTGTCGAAACCGGAGTCTTCACTATGGGCCTGGCTGAAGAGGGTGTTGGCGTAGCAATGGACGACAACAACGCGGCACTGGTGTCAGAAGACATGCAAGCCGCTGTCGACAAGGCACGTCAGGACATCATCGACGGCAACGTCGCGGTTGTAAGCTACTACGAGAACGACAGCTGCCCGGCGCTGCAGTTCTGATATCGCGTGGGACGGGGACCCCCCCGTCCCGCTTCCACTCTGCCGCTTTGCCGTTTGGCAATCGTGCAACCCCTTCGGCAATTGAGGACAAGACATGACCGTCCCCGCCATTGAGCTCAAAGGGATATCCAAAGCCTTTGGGCCGGTTCAGGCCAACAAGGACATTTCCATCAGCGTCGCCCCCGGCACGATCCACGGGATCATCGGTGAGAACGGCGCGGGCAAGTCCACGCTGATGAGCATTCTCTACGGTTTCTACAAAGCAGACAAAGGTGAGATCTGGATCAACGGTCAAAAGACCGACATCCCCGACAGCCAGGCCGCGATTGCAGCCGGTATCGGGATGGTTTTCCAGCATTTCAAGCTGGTCGAAAATTTCACCGTACTTGAAAACATCATTCTGGGCGCCGAAGACGGCGGACTGCTTGCCCCGTCGTTGACTAAGGCGCGCAAAGAGCTGAAAGAGCTTGAGGAAGAATACGAGCTGTTCGTCGACCCGGACAAGCGCATCGATGAAATCGGCGTTGGGGCCCAGCAGCGTGTAGAGATCCTTAAAGCGCTTTATCGTCGGGCCGAGATTCTGATTCTGGACGAACCAACGGGCGTTCTGACCCCAGCCGAGGCGGATCAGCTTTTCCGTATCCTCGACCGTTTGCGGGCAGAGGGGAAAACCATCATCCTGATAACCCACAAGCTGCGCGAGATCATGGAGGCCACCGATACCGTCTCCGTGATGCGTCGTGGCCAGATGACGGCAACCGTCAAAACCGCGGAAACCAATCCGCAGGAACTGGCCGAACTGATGGTTGGCCGCAAGGTTCTGTTGCAGGTGGACAAAGTTCCGGCGCAACCCGGAAAACCGATACTCGAAATTGAAAATCTGCGTGTCATCGACGAAGCGGGTGTCGAGCGCGTCAAGGGCATCGACTTGGCCGTCCGCGCGGGCGAGATCGTCGGTATCGCCGGTGTCGCCGGCAACGGACAGTCGGAGTTGCTCGAGGTCCTGGGCGGGATGCGCCCCGGGATAGGTTCGATCAAACTGAACGGTGCGCCTCTGGCACTAAGCGGTGCCGGATCAGACGGTCAAGCGCGGCGCGCGCAACATATTGCGCACGTTCCAGAAGACCGTCAGCGCGAAGGGCTGATCATGGATTTCCACGCTTGGGAAAATGTGGCTTTCGGCTATCACCGTGATCCGGCTTACAATCGCGGTATTTTCATGGACAACGCTGCCCTACGCGCCGACACCGAACGCAAGATCGAGAAATTCGACGTGCGCCCACCCGATGGATGGCTGTCTGCCAAGAACTTTTCGGGCGGCAATCAGCAGAAAATCGTTGTTGCACGTGAGATAGAACGCAACCCCGACTTGTTGCTAGTTGGTCAGCCGACCCGAGGCGTGGATATCGGCGCGATCGAGTTCATTCACAAACAGATCGTCGCACTGCGCGATAAGGGTAAAGCGATCCTGCTGGTCTCAGTTGAGCTCGAAGAAATCTTCTCGCTTTCCGACCGGATCGCCGTGATGTTTGACGGACATATTATGGGCGAGCGCCTGCCCCACGAAACAGATGAAAAAGAACTTGGCCTTCTGATGGCCGGTGTTGCGGGGGAGGCCGCGTAACATGGAAAAGATGCCCAAATGGGCCGATGTGGTGCTGATCCCTGTCATCAGCTTGATATTGGCCGCAATACTGTCAGCGCTGGTCATCCTCGCCATCGGTGAAAACCCTGTCGAGGCAGTGAACCTGATGGTCACCGGCGCGCTGGGGTCAACATATGGCTGGGGTTATACGCTTTACTACGCCACGAACTTCATGTTCACCGGCCTTGCCGTGGCCGTGGCGTTCCATGCGCGCCTGTTCAACATCGGTGGTGAAGGTCAGGCGATGTTGGGCGGTCTTGGTGTCGCCATGGTCTGCCTCTATATTCCCTGGCCACACTGGAGCGTAGCTTTGCTCGCCGCCTGTGCGGGGTCCATGTTGTTTGGGGCCGCCTGGGCCGCCATCCCGGCCTATCTGCAGGCGAAACGCGGCAGCCACATCGTGATCACCACGATCATGTTCAACTTCATTGCAGCCGCTTTCCTGAACTACATGCTGGTGAACGTGATGCGCCCGCAGGGTTCGATGGACCCGGCAACTGCACGCTTCCCCGAAGCAGTGCATCTGCCAACCTTCCAATCGATGTTCTCGACGGCTGAAAATGTTGTTTTCCGCGGCGCACCTGCCAACGTCTCGTTCTTCGTGGCAATACTGGCCTGTTTTGTCGTCTGGGCGCTGATCTGGCGCACGCGGCTGGGATATGAGATTCGTGCTTACGGCCACTCAGAAACCGGTGCTGTCTATGCCGGAATCTCCCCCGTGCGCATCACCATCGTCGCCATGCTGATCTCGGGCGCCCTGGCGGGCCTGATGGCGACAAACAACGTCATGGGCGAGGCAGAACGACTGGTTCTGAATTCGACCGAAGGCGCGGGCTTTATCGGCATCGCAGTAGCGCTGATGGGACGGTCCCATCCATTTGGTGTTTTCCTGGCGGCAATCCTGTTCGGGTTCCTCTATCAAGGCGGTGCCGAACTGGCGCTTTGGACCTCAATCCCGCGCGAACTGATCGTGGTCATTCAGGCGCTTGTGATTCTGTTCACCGGAGCACTGGACAACATGGTGCGTATGCCGCTTGAGAAGCTGTTCATGGCATTGCGGAAAGGGTCGGCCTGATGGAATTCTTTCTGACACTGATCCAGGTCCTCGATTCAACCGTTCGTCTGGCCACGCCTTTGCTGTTGGCGTGTCTGGCAGGGCTTTATTCCGAACGCGCCGGGATCTTCGACATCGGGCTTGAAGGCAAGATGTTGATGGCCGCCTTCTTCTCTGCTGCTGTCGCAGCTGTGACAGGTTCGGTCTGGCTGGGGCTTTTGGCAGGTATTGCATCTTCGCTGGTGTTATCAGGCCTGCATGGGATGGCTTCGATCACGTTCCGGGGCAATCAGTTGATCTCGGGTGTTGCCATCAACTTTCTAGCTGCCGGTATGACGGTTCTTGTGGCCCAGAGCTGGTTCAGCCAAGGCGGGCGCACACCGTCCCTTTTCGGCGGCGGACGGTTTGAGCCAATCAACTTTCCTTTTGCCGAGTCGCTCAGTGGCGTTCCGATATTCGGACCCATCTATTCCGAGCTGCTGTCAGGGCATTCGATCCTTGTCTACATCGCGTTCCTGATGGTTCCGGCAACCTGGTGGATTCTGTTCCGCACCCGGTTCGGCCTGCGTCTGCGCGCGGTGGGCGAAAACCCAGCAGCTGTGGATACCGCAGGTGTTTCGGTTGTCGGCCTGCGTTATGCCGCCGTTGCGATCTGCGGTATTTTGTGCGGCATAGCAGGGGCTTATCTGGCCACGGCGTTGCAGGCCGGTTTCGTCAAGGACATGACCGCCGGGCGAGGGTTCATCGCGCTGGCCGCGTTGATCTTTGCAAAGTGGCGGCCCTGGCACGCAATGGGGGCCTGCTTGCTGTTCGGATTACTGCAGGCGATTGCCCTTCGGTTCCAGAACATTGATCTGGGTGGCGTGGTCATTCCAGTGCAGGTGATGGATGCCCTACCCTATATTCTGACGGTAGTGATTTTGGCCGGGTTTGTTGGCAAAGCCGTTCCGCCGCGCGCGGGCGGCGAACCCTATGTGAAAGAACGCTGATAGGTCCAGTTCAGGACACATGTTCAGTCCTGATTGCTGCAAAGCGGCATGCAGAGTTGATTTTGCATGCCGCAACCGCTCTAAGGGGGTATGGATGCATCCCGCTTCACCTTGTTCAACATGGAAATCCCCTGTGCTCGGACGGCGTTAGGGATGTGCTCTTTTCGGTCCGCGCTCTGCGTTCCGCCACTTGAGATTAATGTCACCAGAGGCTTTGTCGCGTTGCACGGCGCAGCCGGGACCGTTTAGAAGTAGCCATGCAGATTTACCTACCCATCGCCGAAGTCTCAGTGAACGCCTTTTTGCTGTTTGGGCTGGGCGGTATGGTCGGAATCCTTTCCGGCATGTTCGGCGTCGGGGGCGGGTTCCTGATGACGCCCCTGTTGTTCTTTATAGGCATTCCGCCTGCAGTCGCTGTGGCAACCGAGGCAAACCAGATTGTCGCCTCTTCGTTTTCAGGCGTTCTGGCGCATTTTCGACGAAAAACCGTTGATCTAAAAATGGGCTCGGTTTTATTGGTCGGAGGCTTGGCCGGGGCCGCACTGGGTGTGGTTGTATTCAACTACCTCAAAAGCCTGGGTCAGGTCGATCTGCTGGTCAAGCTTTGCTACGTCGTATTCCTTGGTGTCATCGGCGGTCTGATGTTTATCGAAAGCGTCAATGCACTGCGCAAATCACGTAAGGCTGGCACAACGGCACCCAAAAGACGGCAACGTGGTTGGATTCATGCGATGCCGTTCAAAATGCGGTTTCGAACTTCGGGCCTGTATATTTCGGTAATCCCGCCAATCGCCGTGGGTCTGTTTGTCGGCGTGTTGTCAGCCATCATGGGTGTCGGCGGAGGTTTCATCATGGTGCCCGCCATGATCTACCTGCTAGGCATGCCGACCAAGGTGGTTGTCGGCACGTCGTTGTTTCAGATTATCTTCGTCACTGCCTTCACCACCATGTTGCATGCCACAACAAACTATACCGTCGATGTGGTTCTGGCCGTTCTGCTTTTGGTCGGCGGCGTTGTCGGTGCCCAGATCGGTACGGTCATCGGGGCCCGGATGCCTGCCGAACAGCTTCGTGTTCTGCTTGCCGCGCTGGTTTTGGTAGTCTGCGGGAAACTGGGACTTGATCTGCTGCTGCAACCGGCCGAGCTGTTTTCGCTGGGCGACACAGGGGGGCATTGATCATGATCCGAATGATTGCCGCACTGTGTTTGCTCTGCCTGCCCGCACTAGCCGCAGAGGAACAGGTGGTTCTGGGCCTCAGCCAGGATCGCGTGTCAATCACGGCCAATTTCGACGGTTCGGAAATCCTCATTTTCGGGGCGGTCAAGCGCGAGGCGCCTATTCCTGAAGGACCCCCGCTGGAGGTGATCGTTTCGGTTGTCGGCCCTTCCGAACCGGTGACGGTCCGGCGCAAGGAAAGAAAATTCGGGATTTGGGTGAATACAGACAGTGTTCTAGTTGATTCCGCGCCCAGCTTCTATGCGGTCGCGACCAGTGCTCCGTTTGATGACATCCTGACAGACACAGAAGATCTGCGCTATCGTATTTCGATCGAGCGCGCCATCCGCTCGGTCGGGGCCGCTATGCATATTCGAGGCGCGCAGGACTTTGCCGACGCGGTCATTCGTATCCGCAAGGCAGAGCACCTTTACTCGGTCCGGGAAAACACCGTGGCCGTAGACGAGCAAACCCTGTTTCGAACTTCCATAGAAATGCCCGCAGATCTGACTGAAGGTGATTACCTGGCACGTATATTTTTGACGCGTGATGGGGAAATTGTTTCACAGCTTGAGACTGTCATTGATGTACGCAAGGTTGGGCTGGAACGGTTCCTTTACAACCTGTCCCGCGAACAGCCCATTTGGTACGGGCTCATGTCGCTGGCTATAGCCATTGCCGCTGGCTGGGGTGCTTCGACAGCTTTCCGTCTGTTGCGGGAAAGCTGACCGCTAACCGCGACCAATATAGGGCATCGTCGTTGCCATCACGGTCATAAATTGCACGTTTGCCTCGGGCGGCAGACAGGCCATGTGCAACACTGACGCCGCTGCATTCGCGACGTCCATAGTCGGATCAGGCGTACGCCCCTCAGCGATGGCGGTGTCGACCAGGTCTTGCACTATCGGTGTTCTGGCATTGCCGATGTCAATTTGACCACAGGCAATCCCGAAAGCGCGCCCATCCAGAGACAGGCTGCGGGTTAACCCGGTGATGGCATGTTTCGTTGTCGTGTAATGCACCGAGTTAGGCCGTGGCACGTGCGCTGAAATGGACCCGTTGTTGATGATACGACCACCCTGAGGCGACTGCCGCCGCATCGAGGCAAAGGCCGAGCGAGCGCAAAAAAACATGCCGTTCAGGTTCACGTTGACGGATTGCGACCAATCCTCCAGTGCAATTTCGTCAATCGTTCCGCCGGGCGCAAAAACTCCCGCGTTGTTGAACAATACATCCAGCCGCCCTGCACGATCCGTAAAAGTCGCAAAGGCCGTTTCCACCGCATCGGGATCGGTTACATCCGCAATCAACGGGATCGCATTATCATGGCTTTCCGCCATCGCATTTAGCGTTACGGCGCTGCGCGCCAACAGCCCAACGGTCCAGCCCTCTGCCAGAAACAGTTCAGCCGTGGCGCGGCCTATGCCGGAACTTGCACCCGTGACGATGATGGTTTTCATATCTCTTCCGCCTCCAAGGTCAGCGACGCCGCCGGAATCGACCGCAAGTCATCCACTCGCAGCGGATATGTTGGTTTGGACAAGCGATTGCGAACAACCCAGATCAGCCTTTGCTGCGCACGTGTGATTGCTACATAAGCTAAACGTTTCCACAACGGTTGTCCGGCCTCGGTCCGGCCCATGCGCGCTGCCGCATAGATGTCTGGCGCAAACACCTGAACCGTATCCCACTGTGAACCCTGCGCCTTGTGGATCGTGACAGCAGCCCCATGCAGGAAAGTCGCACCCATGCGCGCGGCAAAGGGGATAAACGGTTCTTCTTCATCTGGCTTTTCAATCTGCACGATCGATGCCGCACTGACCTGCGGGTCCTCGGCCCCCATGACATGCAGCCGTGAAAAGCCCGGCTTCCGTCCCGGCCCCAAATAGATGACCTGTGCCCCTTTGATCAGTCCTCTGGCTTCAAGATCCAAACGTTTCTTACGGTGCTTCAGCGGCAATTCGATGCCATCACAGATCAGCGGCTCGCCCTCCAGCAATTCGGTGTCCGGGGCACCATGAACATTGCGAAAGGCCTGAATCAGCCGGATGCGAGTGGCGTTGCGCCAGACGAGAACTGGGCTGCGGGCCATCAGATCGACCTCGACCCGCTGTCCCCAAACCACGCGATCATCCTTGCGGGCGGTCTCTTCGATAAGGCGTTCGAAATCCTCGAAACCCATGGTCGGATCGGACAGAGCATGAGCAAGGTCGAGGATCGGGTTATCGGCAGTCTGCCGGTGTACACGGTGCAGAGTCAGCTTTCGTGGCTCTGGCAGGCTTTCGAAAACCATCGAACCAGATTGGTTGACCGGTGCCAACTGCGCCGGATCACCAAACAGAATCAGAGTCGGAAATATTTCTTGAAGGTCTTCGAACTGCCGGTCATCCAGCATCGAGGCTTCATCAATGAACCCGATGTCCAAAGGCTCATCCCGGCGCTTCCAACCAGTGATGAAATCCGAACCACGCAAACCCGCCGCCGCCAATGCGCCAGGGATAGATTTGTTGTTGGCATAGAACGCAGCAGCGCGGTCTAGAGCTTCGTCCGTCAAACCATCGATCTCAGGCCGTTCGTCATTGCCTGCCAGCCACTCAGCGATGCGTTCGTATTCCGGATCGTAGACCGGTGTGTAGAGGATCCGGTGAATAGTCGTTGCCGGAACGCCGCGCAGACGCAAAACACTTGCGGCCTTGTTGGTCGGCGCTAGAATGGCGAGGCTGCGTTTATCGCGGTTCTTGCGGCTTTCGAAATCGCCCGAGACAATCTGAACGCCAGTTTCAGCTAGTGCCTTGTATAGTTCTGCCAGCAACAGGGTTTTACCTGATCCAGCCTTACCAATTACTGCCATAACTCCCGATTTTCCGGCGCCGGGCAGCTTCAGCAGAGCGTCGTCATCCAGGTCAACACCCGCGGTTTTGAGCATCGCTGAGATACTGTCAAACGCAGCGGCCTGGTCTTCGGAAAAGGTCACGAGGGGCAAGGACATGGCGCGACCCTACAGGGCCGCGCCATCCTCGGCCAGATGTGGAATCCGTTTTTCCATGTCCTTAGGCGGACAAAGCAAATCGGTGCTGTGCAACGTTTCCAAACGCGGTTCGGAACCACAGTCGCGACAGCTCACGCGAGACGCCCGCGCGTTCAGCAACGCGGTAACAATCCTCGGCTGAATACGGCCACAGTCCCACTGAAATCTGATCGCGCCCTTTGCCCTGAGATCCCAGAACAATCGGCGACGACCCGATCATCCGATATATTCGGATCATCCGTGCATCGAATACACCCGCGATATGAGTCAGGCCGAACCCCTCCATCACTTCCCCCCCGCTGAGCATGATGGCGCCGGCGGTATGCGGACTTGCGGTGCGTGACAGGCAGAAACGAGTCACCTCCCAGATCAGGGGGCTCCGAATCGGTTTGCCCCCAGTCAGATGTCCGAAGACGTCATTTGTCATGATTGGGCCAGTTGTCGGCAAGATCCGCATTGACCCGCCATGGCTGCCATCAGCCTCCTCCCAAATGACGTATAGCGGGTTCAGATCATCGTATTGATCGCGCTCATATCCGTTTTTGTCGACCTGAACGTCCCATCCCAGGCGCGTTTTGAACTGGTCGGCACGATCGTGAAACATTCCTTCGGCCAGATCCGGAAACTTGTGTAATTCATCGGCATAAACGTACCGCAACATGACTTGATCCCCTTGTCGTCCAATAGCTGGAACAAAGGGGGTACGAAGGCATGGTTAATTTAAAATGAGAGCAACGTGCGCTGCTTAAACGACTATTAACCCACGGCTGAGCGCCGTCGCGATGGCATGTGTTGTGTTCTGCGCGCCCAGTTTCGAGCGGGCACTTTCAATATAAGCACGCAAAGTGTGCTCGGAGATGGACAAAGAATGGGCAACTTGGGCGCGGCTATAACCGAGCGCCAGTAATGTCATTGCATCAATCTCTCGGGGGGAAAGCCCACGTCGGCTTTCAGGTTGCCGGTCTTTGGCGAATTCCAGCGCCTTTCGGTTGAAGAAATGTGCAATCAGGATCAGATCGTGGGCGTAAGTTCCGACGAATGCCTGCCAGCCTTCGTCATCACACGAGTGATTCACGGTAAACAAAGCGAACTGGCCGCTAGGCCCGCGCAGCGGGATCGAATACCCCTGATTTCCGACACCGTGATCCCGCGCGTCCTGTAAAAAGGCGCGGGCCGCTTTGCCAGACCAATCCAACTGCTTCCAGTCGACCGGATGGAACCGCTGGAAGCACCCCAGAATAACAGGGTCAATCCGGTGGTAGTTTCTGTCCTGATAGCGATCGGCCCAGGCGTCCGGATAGGTCGTAAACCCGTATTGGTCCCCCGCCCCGTCAACCCAATGGTAGATGATATGATCCAGCTTCAGGCTGTCCCGCAAGCGAACCGCAATACCCGTCAGCTCTTCAAGCGTGCTGGTGTTTTCCAAATCCCCCGGAATTTGGCTCAAATCGAACTTTGTTACCATTCGCGGGCGCCCGTGCCTCATCTTGAATGGACGCAATTTCGGCCGCGGCGATCAGCCTGGTGTCATCAAGCTGTTCAGCGAGCGCAGTTAACCCGTTCGCCACCGCAAAGGCGTTGAGGTCCGACAACACGTCCAGTATCCACTCATTTTGCGCCATCAGGGTGTCCCCGAAATAGTTAACGAAGGGTTAACACAACCATAACATGTATGGATTATTTTGGCATATTCACTGCTTTCTACTCCCCAGAAATAGCGGGGTTGCGGTAATTAAGTCTTTGTAAAGACAAAGAGTAGCCTAACAACGGAAAACACCCGCACAACGGCTGAGCGTAGTGCGGGTGTTTCGTTTTAAACTTCAGTAATCAACCGCGAGCAGCAAGAACCTCTTCCAGCGTTCGCATTCCAGTTTGCGGGGCCTGAACCAGCACCGACATGTTCCCGGGCTTATGTTCGTTCCGCAACATTTTCATGTGCGCCTCAGGCAGGTCGTTCCAGGTGAAGACTTCGGACATGCACGGGTCAAGACGCCGTTCCACCATCAGCTTGTTCGCGGCGGCCGCCTGTTTCAGGTGGGCAAAATGCGAACCCTGCAAGCGCTTCTGGTGCATCCACATGTAGCGCACATCAAAGGTCAAGTTGTAGCCGGTGGTGCCTGCACAGATTACGACCATGCCGCCTTTTTTGACCACAAAGGTCGACACGGGGAATGTGCTCTCACCTGGATGTTCAAAGACCAAGTCGACATTGACGCCCTTACCGGTGATATCCCAGATGGCCTTACCGAACTTGCGGGCCTCTTTGAACCACTCAGCATATTCGGGCGTGTTGACCGTCGGCAGCTGGCCCCAGCAATTGAAATCCTTACGGTTCAAAACGCCTTTGGCACCCAAACTCATAACAAAATCACGCTTGCTTTCGTCCGAGATCACGCCGATTGCGTTTGCCCCCGCTGTGTTGATCAACTGGATCGCGTAGGAACCCAGACCACCGGACGCGCCCCAGACCAGAACATTCTGACCCGGTTTCAGATCATGCGGCTCATGCCCAAACAGCATTCTGTAGGCTGTGGCCAGCGTAAGCGTGTAGCAGGCGCTTTCTTCCCAGGTCAGGTGCTTGGGTCGCGGCATCAGCTGCTGGGCCTGAACATTGGTGAACTGCGCGAACGATCCGTCGGGTGTTTCGTACCCCCAGATACGCTGGCTGGGTGAATACATCGGATCGCCGCCGTTGCATTCTTCGTCATCGCCGTCGTCCTGGTTGCAGTGGATCACAACCTCGTCACCGACTTTCCAACGCTTAACCTTGTCACCGACGGCCCATACGATGCCCGAGGCATCCGAGCCGGCGATATGGAAAGGTTGACCGTGGCCATCAAACGGGCTGATCGGCTTACCCAACGACGCCCAAACGCCGTTGTAGTTCACGCCAGCCGCCATCACGAGGACCAGCACCTCATGGCTGTCCAGCTTGGGTACATCGACGACTTCAAGCTGCATGGCTGTGTTGGGCTCGCCGTGGCGTTCCTTGCGGATAGCCCACGCATACATCTGTTTGGGCACGTATCCCATCGGAGGGATTTCACCCATCTCATAGAGGTCTTTTTCCGGCGCCTCGTACGACGCGATGCCGCTGTCGATGTCCAAAGCCATGCTGGCCTCCCTTTTGTGACAGTTCTTGCCGCGACGCAGAATCGCGGCCTTCTCAGCATGAAATATTAATCACTGAGAAATATTGCAACTGTTTTCGATGTAGTTTTTGAAATTTTATGACCCAGCAGATGCAGAAATTTCTTTCGCTCCTGCGGCATCAGGTGGTTGTTCTCCTGGGGCGGAGGACGCAGCATAGTAAGCCAACAGGTCCGAGCGCTGCCCTGATGGCCGCAAGATGCCGTTTTCACGCAACAAAATTCGCCGGTCTACCAGCTGATCGACAGCATCCTGAACAGTTTGCTTATCACCGCTCGTCAATTCGCTGCCCATCAGGGAAGATAACCGATCAACAAGTTGGCCTTCAGGGACCTCACCGTTTTCCTGCACCAACCGACACACTGCAGGCAGAGGAACGAATGGGATCGCACCTGCGATACGACGCATCAATTCACGTGCCAGATCGGTGGTCAGATCGCGTTCGTGTTCCTTTCGGAATTCTTGCAGAGAAATCGGCGTTGCATAGCGGACGGATGCCAAACCGAACCGTTTGTATCGCCCGATCAGACGTCGCCAGATTTGTTTTAGCGTCCACCGGGTGATCACGCCAATCCGCGCTCTGAACCGTCGGTCGGTTCCAAGAGCCGCGGCCGTCAGGATCGTATCTTCCAACACCCGGTCGTAGTTCAGAGCGACCGGCACAAAGACAACGTCTCGCCCCGTAGGGTCTGCCCCGTCAGTAATGTACTTCAGCAATCCCAGCTTCGGTCGGCCCAACCGCCCGGTCAGGCTTAGCCCGCCTTCAGGGAACATTGCCTGCGTTACACCGGCCTCGGTCGCGTGGCGCACGTAACTGGCCAGTACCTGCCGATACAAATCACTGCCCGATTTACGTCGGATAAAATAAGCTCCCATTGCCCTAATCAGACGGCTGAGTGGCCATACCCTTGCCCATTCCCCGACAGCATAGGACAGCGCCGACTGGCGCGCCGCCAGATAGGTGACCAGTACGTAGTCCATATTGCTGCGGTGGTTCATGACAAAAACCACGGTCGCTTCCGGATCGATCGTGTTTATGGCTTCTTCATCCTCATAGCTGAGTCGGACGTTGTAGAACGTGTTGCTCAGCAAACGGGTCAGACGTATGGCAACGCTGAAATAAACCGTCGCCGAGAACGAAGGCACAATTTCGCGCGCGTACCGGCGCGCCATTTCCGAAGCCACGGCCTCGGGCACGCCATTTTCTTGCGCATATTGCTGCGCGGCCTTGCTGACCTGTGGGTCATAGCTCAGCCTTTGGATCATGTCGTGGCGTTCAGCCAATTTGAACGGTTGAATCGGGCGTTGCAGTCGCTGGTTGAGCCGCGCAACCGCGCGCTCCAGGCGTCTGCGAAAAAACCAGCGCACGGACGGGAACAAAAAATGCGAAGCAAAGGTGACCGTGGCAAAGACCACGATCAGCACAAATAACCAAAGCGGAAGTTCCACGGTCTGCGTCATGGGTGCACAGTGACATCAAACGCCTCCACTCACAATCTGTAGTAACACAAAGATGCCGCGATGCAGCGAATTGACATGTCCATAAAATTGCGCTTTAGAGGCCTTGTGTGAAATTTTGTTACTCCTTGGATCACGAGGCCCCGCACCATGACGCAGTCGCAGAAAGATCGCCCCTGGCTCATCCGGACTTACGCCGGTCACTCAACCGCACAGGCGTCAAACGCACTGTATCGCAGCAATCTGACCAAAGGGCAGACGGGGTTGTCGGTGGCCTTCGATCTGCCCACGCAGACAGGATATGATAGCGACCACACCTTGGCGCGGGGCGAGGTTGGCAAGGTCGGCGTTCCGATCTGCCATCTTGGCGATATGCGGATTCTGTTCGATCAGATTCCTCTGGAGCAAATGAATACGTCGATGACGATCAATGCGACGGCCCCTTGGTTGCTTGCACTATATATCGCCGTAACCGAGGAACAGGGTGCAGATGTCTCGAAACTTCAGGGCACGGTCCAGAACGATCTGATCAAGGAATACCTGAGCCGGGGCACATATGTTTGCCCACCGAAACCATCGCTGAAGATGATCGCCGACGTGGCCGAGTATTGCTATACCAACGTGCCAAAATGGAACCCGATGAACGTGTGTTCCTACCATCTGCAAGAAGCTGGCGCGACGCCAGAGCAGGAACTGGCTTATGCTTTGGCCACGGCCATCGCCGTTCTGGATGAGCTGCGCCCGCGCGTTCCGGCCGAAGATTTCCCGGCGCTCTGTGGCCGCATCTCGTTTTTCGTGAATGCGGGCATTCGGTTTGTTACCGAAATGTGCAAAATGAGGGCCTTTGTCGATCTTTGGGACGAAATTCTACAACAACGTTATGAAGTGGTAGACCCTAAGTACCGCCGATTCCGCTACGGGGTGCAGGTAAATTCTCTGGGCCTCACCGAACAGCAGCCTGAAAACAACGTATATCGCATCCTGATCGAAATGCTGGCAGTGACCTTGTCCAAAAAGGCACGGGCACGTGCCGTTCAGTTACCGGCATGGAACGAGGCGTTGGGTTTACCGCGCCCTTGGGATCAGCAATGGTCGATGCGGATGCAACAGATCCTGGCTTACGAAACCGATCTGTTGGAATACGGCGATTTGTTCGACGGCAATCCTGTCGTTGACGCCAAAGTCGAAGAACTCAAAAACGGTGCGCGTGCCGAACTAGCCAACCTCGATTCCATGGGCGGTGCCGTTGCTTCGATTGAGTATATGAAATCGCGCCTGGTTGACTCGAATGCGGATCGTCTGAACCGGATCGAGCGGAACGAAACCGTTGTTGTCGGCGTCAACAAATGGATCGAGGGCGAACCCTCACCTCTGCAGACCGAAGACGGCGGAATCATGGTTGTCGATCCTGCGGTCGAGCAGGAACAGATCACACGGCTGAACGCCTGGCGCGCGGAACGAGACGAGACTGCGGTCGCCGGTGCCTTGGCAGCGCTGCGCGAGGCGGCACGGACCGGCAGCAATGTGATGGAGCCGTCAATTGCCGCAGCCAAAGCTGGTGTCACAACCGGCGAATGGGCGGAAGAAATGCGCAAGGCCTATGGAACTTACCGTGGTCCAACAGGTGTTTCGGGGTCGGTTTCCAACAAAACCGAAGGGTTGGACGACCTGCGTTCGGCCGTTGACGCGGTCAGCGACAGCCTCGGACGTCGCTTGAAGTTCCTGGTTGGCAAACCTGGTCTCGACGGGCACTCAAACGGGGCAGAACAAATCGCCTTTCGTGCCCGCGATTGCGGCATGGACATCACCTATGAGGGTATTCGCCTGACCCCCGAAGAAATCGTGGCCGCCGCTGCCCAAGAGGACGTCCATGTCATCGGTCTGTCGATCCTGTCCGGCAGCCACCTGCCTCTGGTTCAGGACGTGATTACCCGATTGGCCGAAGCCGGTCTTGCTAATATTCCGGTAGTTGTCGGCGGCATCATTCCGGACGACGACGCGGAAAGGCTGAAACAAATGGGCGTTGCCAAAGTGTATACTCCCAAGAATTTTGAGCTGAACGCAATTATGGGTGATATTGTGTCATTGGCAGATCCACAAAACCTGGCAGCGGAATAGAAACTTAATTCACTGCCATTTTCTCAAACTGTTTGCGGTTAATTGGGGATAGATAATGTCCGCAAATAGAATTACGGTGCGCGTTACTTATCGAACAAACTGAAACGCACGGAGAATAATGATGGGGATCAATCTTGAAAAAATGTCTCGCAAAGAATTACTGGAATTGCGCGGCCAAATCGAAAAAGCCCTGAAAAATGCTGAAACCCGAGAACGCCAGGAAGCGTTGAAGGCCGCGGAAGCTGCGGCGGCAGAGTTTGGCTTTTCCTTGTCCGAACTGTCTTCTGGCACGCAACGCTCTGCCAAGGTGACCAAAGCCAAGCCGAAGTATCGCAATCCCGCGGACCCAGACCAGACGTGGTCGGGGCGTGGTCGCAAACCGCAATGGATTCACGATGCTTTGAAAGCCGGTGCCGATATTTCCGATTTGGAAATTTAGATCAAGGGTACTGTATCAAAATGACAATTCACATTGGCGCCGAAAAAGGCGAAATAGCAGAAACCGTTCTATTGCCCGGCGATCCCTATCGCGCGAAATGGGCCGCGGAAACATTTCTGAGCGACGTAAAACAGATAAATAATGTTCGCGGCATGCTGGGTTTCACCGGCACCTGGAATGGGAATCCGGTCACTATTCAGGGTAGCGGCATGGGCATGCCCTCTCTTTCGATTTATGTAAATGAACTGATCCGGGATTACGGCGCCAAAACTCTGATCCGCATCGGGTCGTGTGGCGGGATGCAAGATAGCATCGCTGTACGCGATGTCATTCTGGCCATGACGTCAAGCACGCTCAGCACGCCATCACGTGGCATCATGAAAGAGCTCAACTTTGCCCCTTGTGCCGATTGGGATTTGCTTCAGGCGGCAGCTCGGGCAGCGGCGGCCAAAGGCACCCCGACCCATGTCGGCGGCATTTACTCTTCGGACGTGTTCTACGACGAACGCCCTGACCTGAACGAACAAATGGTGCGCCATGGCATCCTGGGCGTCGAGATGGAAGCGGCAGAGCTTTATATTCTGGCCGCGCGTCACAAATGCCGGGCTTTGGCTGTGTTGACGGTTTCCGACCATCTGCTGACCGGAGAGACCCTGCCCTCGTCAGATCGCGAGAGCAGCTTTGGCGATATGGTAGAAATTGCACTTCAGGCCGCGTTTCCAACCAACTGAGGACATGTCTGCAAGCCCGGGTCTCCGCGCTTGCAGATCAGATACAGCTCATCGCCCATGAGAGCCGTCATATCCGTTTCGAGCCGGGCTTTGCCATCCGTCCAACGCGCCCTTCGCGGGGGAAAAAACCTCGACCAACAGCGGATGGCATGCCGCCGTATCCGAGGAGTGTTCAGACGAGCAATCGCCGCCCGGACAGGCGCTGAGGTTTCCGAGCAGATCAATCTCAGCAAAGAATTCCAGATAGTCTCCAGGTCGAACGGGTGACGCCTTCATGAAGTACTGCCCGGTCTCTCGCGTGAACCCTGTACACATGAACACGTTCAATACGTCATGTACCGCAAGCTCAGCCTCGGACAACGGAACACTCTGATGATCAGCCAAAGCACGTGTCAGGTTGGAATGACAGCAATGGTGATAATGGGACCCGGACAACAGATTTCCCGTGTAAGGATCACATCGCGTGCCAATCACATCGTGAACCGAGCCACCGAATTCGTCGATACCGTACCAGCCCAACGTATCTGCAATGATTGTGGCCATCGGGCGCAATGACGGGAAACTGGACCACATCCGCTCGCCCGTCGTCAGGTGAGTGCCGTGCAAGGCGCGTGTCTTGCCAGAGTAAAACCGCTCGGACAGATCATTCAGGTTCCACAGGTTCAAATCTCCGACCTGCGGACCTTCTACCGACGTAATCCGAAAAAAATGTCCTGCAGGTACCTCGAAGCAGCGAGCCTTGCGTGGTGGGATCAAAACTTCATCCGTTTTCGTCGCACTGTTTCGAATGGCGCGCATCCAGGTCAGATCCGGCTTGGGCAATTCATCATTTGGGTAACAGATGACGGGTGCCACGGCGCGACGGGCTTCTGCGTCCAAAGGCGGGCGGGTATTAATCTCGGATTCTGACATAACCCGCAAAGTGACGCAGATTGAAGTCGCGGGAAACCCCGTCATGCGCAACCGTTAAGACTGGCCTTTAAGACATTGCGTGGGCTGCGCATCGGAAGGCGAGACCGCACCACAAAAGCTGCACTGCCAAACTCCTTGGGCCTTGTGCTGTCTCCACCGGCACTCACGTGACAACGAAGACGTCCGAGAACGCCAGACGAAATAGGCGAACACTCCGGCAGCAAGTAAAAGCAGAAGGACGGGCATCCCTCTGCTTTGCCGATTCACACGGGTTTTTCAAGTGCTGTGGCTGTGTGATCCGTGGCAGATATGCAAAAACAGCTCTCAAGCTGCGTTGGCGTATTCGAACAATTCCGGCTCGTGCGAGTTTTCCTTTGGCAGAGATTCCGGCGTGTAATACGCCCAAGCCTGCTCGAGCAGTTCAAGTGCCTCATCCGCCTGTTTTTTTGTGTTTTTCGTGTCCATCGGAGTGATCCTATCCAGGTCCAATCACTCCTCCCCAATCCGGATCATAGGCCTGCTACACGGTCTGCGCACCGCACAATTTTGCAGACTGGGGTTGCGCTTGCCGCAGACCGGCAAGCGCCTGATTTCCAACGGGCCGCTATACTGCCCGCTCGACCATCATCTTTTTGATTTCGGCAATCGCCTTGGCTGGGTTCAGGCCCTTTGGGCAGGTCTTGGCACAGTTCATAATTGTATGGCAGCGATACAGTTTGAAAGGGTCTTCCAGATCGTCCAGACGTTCACCAGTTGCTTCGTCGCGGCTGTCGATGATCCAGCGGTAAGCATGCAACAAAGCCGCCGGGCCAAGATACCGGTCACCGTTCCACCAGTAACTGGGGCAGGACGTGGAACAGCTGGCGCACATCACGCATTCATAAAGACCGTCCAGTTTTTTACGGTCTTCGATGGATTGCTTCCATTCTTTTGCGGGACGGTTCGTCTTGGTTTCCAGCCACGGCATGATGCTGGCGTGCTGAGCATAGAAATGCGTCAAATCCGGGATCAGGTCCTTGACCACCGGCATATGCGGCAACGGATAGATTTTCACGTCACCCTTGATCTCATCCATCCCGTAGATACAGGCCAGCGTATTGATCCCGTCGATATTCATCGCGCAGGATCCGCAGATACCTTCGCGGCATGAGCGGCGGAAGGTCAGGGTCGGATCAATCTCGTTCTTGATCTTGATCAGCGCATCCAGAACCATCGGGCCGCAGGTGTCCATGTCGACGAAATAGGTATCGACGCGCGGGTTCTGCCCGTCATCGGGATTCCAGCGGTAAATCTGGAACTTTCGCACATTGGTCGCGCCTTCGGGCTTGGGCCAGGTTTTGCCTGTTGTGATGCGAGAGTTCTTTGGAAGAGTTAGTTGAACCATTAGCGTTGCCTTTCACAGTCGGTCGCCTTCAGCCCGGCAATCCATGTTGCGAACCAGTGTTGCAATTATAGTAGTACCAATCCAGATCCTGCCGCAGCACACTGTCCTTCGGCCACATGGATCCCAGATTGAAATCCAGTGTTTGTGATCGGAAAGGTTTGAATCCCGCATTGGGAACAGGAGAAAGCTCTCCAAGATAGATCTTTCCATCTTCGTAGTACAAATCGACACGCATGAAATCGAAGGCCGCGCCAATTGCTTCGGCGACCGAAACCATGTCTTCATACCTCTCGGGTTTTTCAACGTCATCTCCGCGCCTGGCAAAGATATCCACGTCCAGTCGGTTGAAATCCCGGTCGTAGGCCGATTGGTGGTGGTCACTGTGGCGTCCGAAGTCAACCTGAAGCAGCCCAACACGCCCACCAAAAACGAAGAACTTCCAGTCTTTCGGATCCTCTCCGGGTTCACCCAATCGAGATTCTAAATAAACTCTGCGCTTTACATGGCCCGTCCACCATTGGCCTGTTGCAACGTTGCTGGGCGACCCGAACCAAACCTCCGCCTGCGCCTTCATATCGGCGAGTTTTTCGGAACTGACCGGAAACTCAATCATGTCATAAAGCGCATATCCAAAATTCGCCTTCCACAGATACGCCCCCGGTGGCACCAGCTTGTTGTCCGGAACTTCCGGCGTATCGGCAATAAATGGTCGGTGGTGATCTTCCAATAGATGCCTAACGGTTTGCGGCACCAATCCAACAGCCTCGATCTTGTCTTCCAGGCGACCCTGCGGAAACCGGGAGAACACTTTCGCAAGAATATTAAACTCACTAAATGTTTGCGGGAGCAGGAGGTTAGGGAGAACCCCCTTATTCTCTACGTATTTTGTGACGGCCTGCGTTAACACCCCTGCGACATCGCCGCCAAGCTCCTGATAACCCGTTTTCCCGGGTAGCTCGGAAAGTGCGGAAAGACCAAACAGTTTTTTATCTTCAATTTCGGATAAACACCGCTTTATGTGCTTCGACACAAGGTCAGCGGCGCGTCCTCGAATCTGGTTTTTTTTCTCCTTTGAGACTGCTACTGAGCCGGTCCCAAACGACAATGCGTTCGCAATCTTCTTCTTTGATCCAGATATTCTTGACTTTAGCTGCTTACTCCGAGCGTGCTGAAGGTCACATAAGTTCAGCCCCGTGTGAGCGTATTCTTTTAGACTATGGAACGTGCGAGGGTCACGCCATTCTGGAACGGCGATTGCTTGGCTGGCTTCGGGGAATGTCATCATCGACCGATCCAGACCAATCTGGGCATTGTTCAGAGCTTCTAGGTTTGCATACAGCGTTCGGTGCTTGAACTCTCTTTCCTGCGTGGCGTTTTTTCGGGCAAACCCTCTGGAATCAGGCTTGACCCCGAGAAAATCACACAGCGCGTTCCAACTGCCTTCTTCTCCAACGTCGATTTCCAGCAGCTGATCGGCTGCTCCTCGTTCCTCAAAGAAGTTGCGCACCCGGTGGATGTGTCGATCATAATGGGCCAACAAAAAGGTCTCGTGCCCATGCGGCATTTCAAAACCGTAAACCTGCCGACGGACACTCGCCATATTGGCTTGGAGTGAAGAGGCCAAAACCGACTTCAACCAGGTTTCAGGGTTCCTTCTACGCGTTAGAATGAACTTAGCGTTCGACCCATATTCCCGAAACAAGTCCTTGTAACACAGGCACCAAGGCCAATCGGCAAAAGCTTCGTTCTTTTCAACAATGCCGCGCAAACGATCACAGAAACCGTTTTGAAGAAAGGCTGCCAGCCCGGGCCTCGAAAAGCCAAGCTTGGTGTACCCAAAGTACTCAAATGCTTCCTCCAGCGAGGTCGTGGCGGTTTTAGGCAGGCCTATACCAAAGACCTTACCCGAAAAACGCGCCAATCGAGCCTCAGAGGACGGTTTCATCGCTGCATGCCCAATCGATCAGAATGTCCGCGCCTTCGGCGCGATCCTTTTCAGGCTGATGCCGCCTTCATCCTCGGTTGTAAGCGGATCGACGACAACCGGACGATAGCTGAGTTCCACCGTATTGCCCTCGACACGAGACACGGTGTGAACACGCCAGTTCTCATCGTCACGCTCGGCAAAATCTTCATGCGCATGGGCGCCACGGGATTCCTTACGCGCTTCGGCGCCGACGATTGTGGCCAGAGCACTCGGCATCAGGTTTGTCAGTTCCAGCGTTTCCATCAGGTCGCTGTTCCAGACCAGCGAGCGATCTGTGACTTTCAGATCGTCCATCTTGGCCGCAATCGCGGTCATTTTTTCGACGCCTTCAGCCATGGTTTTAGCGGTGCGGAATACGGCCGCATCAGATTGCATTGTTTTCTGCATTTCTAGCCGCAGGTCGGCGGTCGGGATGGATCCGCTGGCATTGCGCACAGCATCGAAACGGTCAAAAGCCTTGTCGACCGAAGCCTGGTTCAGAACCGGGTTCGGCGCGTCGGCATCCACAACCTTGCCGGCCCGGATCGCCGCAGCGCGGCCAAAGACCACGAGGTCAATCAGCGAATTCGAGCCCAGACGATTCGCGCCGTGGACCGAAGCACATCCAGCCTCACCAACAGCCATCAGCCCAGGAACAACACCCGTCGGGTTGTCTGCGGTCGGGTTCAGAACCTCACCCCAGTAGTTCGTTGGAATGCCACCCATGTTGTAATGCACCGTCGGCAGAACCGGGATTGGTTCCTTGGTCACGTCAACACCGGCAAAGACCCGAGCCGATTCCGAAATCCCGGGCAAACGCTCTGCCAAGGCTTCCGCAGGCAAGTGGCTCAGGTTCAGGTGAATATGATCACCTTCATCACCATGACCGCGACCCTCGCGAATTTCCATCGTCATTGAGCGTGAAACATAGTCGCGTGGCGCAAGGTCTTTGTACTGCGGAGCATAGCGCTCCATGAAACGCTCGCCTTCTGCGTTGGTCAGGTAACCACCCTCGCCGCGGGCGCCTTCGGTGATCAGGCAGCCCGAACCATAGATGCCGGTCGGGTGGAATTGAACGAACTCCATGTCCTGCAGCGCCAGACCCGCGCGGGCCACCATGCCGCCACCGTCACCGGTACAGGTATGGGCCGAAGTTGCACTGAAATAGGCGCGGCCATAACCGCCTGTCGCCAACACCACCATTTTGGCGTTGAAGACATGCATAGTACCGTCGTCCAGTTTCCAGCAGACAACGCCCTGACACTGCCCGTCGTCGGACATGATCAGGTCGATAGCGAAATACTCGATATAGAACTCGGCGTTGTTCTTCAGCGATTGGCCATAAAGCGTATGCAAGATCGCGTGACCGGTCCGGTCCGCTGCTGCACAAGTCCGCTGCACTGCGGGGCCTTCGCCAAACTCGGTGGTGTGGCCGCCAAAGGGGCGTTGGTAAATCTTGCCTTCCTCTGTCCGGCTAAAGGGCACGCCGTAATGTTCTAATTCATAGACCGCCTTGGGAGCTTCACGCGCCAGGTATTCCATCGCGTCGGTGTCACCCAGCCAGTCAGACCCTTTGACAGTGTCGTACATGTGCCATTGCCAGTGGTCAGGACCCATATTTGACAGCGAAGCAGCGATGCCGCCTTGCGCCGCCACTGTATGAGAGCGGGTCGGGAACACTTTGGTTACACAAGCCGTGCGCAGACCCTGTTCAGCCATACCCAGCGTCGCCCGCAAGCCGGCCCCACCGGCGCCGACAACGACCACGTCATATTCATGCGTTTCGTATTCGTATGCAGCCATTTCTTTCAGCTCCGGGGATTAAAGGGCAATGCGCGCAATGGCGAAGACGCCAGCAGCAGCAGCGCCGTAAGACAAACAGGTGGTCAGGATGATCAGCACCTTTTCCATTGTGCCGTGGACATAGTCTTCCAGCATCACCTGTGCGCCATTGGCAAAGTGTTTGAAGCCAACGATCAACGTCAGCGCCGCGACGATGGCAGGGAACGGGCGTGAGTAGTAGTCCAACACGACATCATAGGGTTGGCCCAGAACCGGACCGAAAGTGAAGATGAACAATGGAACGAGGATCAGCAGCGCAACCGAGCTGACTTTCATGCTCCAGAAATGGGCGGTGCCGGACTTGGCTGAACCAAGGCCAATCGCGCGTTTGCGGTCGGTCAGATAACGCATGTCAGGCTTCCTTTTATCCGACGATCAACAGAGTAATCAGAGTCAGGACCACCGAACCGATCACGACGGCCCAACCCAGTTTGTAGGCTGTGGGGAGGTCCAATCCGGCGGCATTGTCCCAGATCAGATGTCGTACACCCGCCAATGTGTGGTACCAAAGACCCCACAGCGACAGCGCCATCACCAGATCGCCCAGAACCGAGGTTAGCCACCAGTTGGCTCGCGCGAACGCCTCGGGCGACGTCGCGGCGGCCAAAAACCACCAGACGATCAGCAACGCCGTCACTATCATGGCGTTTCCAGTGATCCGCGTCAGAATGGATGTGACCGACGTCAGCTGAGGACGATAGATCGACAGATGCGGAGAAAGCGGGCGGTTGCCCCGATTTACATCGGCCATGGCGGCTCCTTTTCGGTTGGCTACCGAACGTTTTACCGCTTTTTGCGACTCTGTCACGTGCTGCAGGTGCAAAAATCATTAAATTCGGCGCAAATCGGCGGATAATGCAATATTGTGATCACACAAAATAATGTCGTGATCACAAAATCCATTCAACCCCTCCTATGTTAGCGTTTTCAATGCCAAAGCATTGTGATCACGAATCTGCAAACGGGTCATTCCAGGTTGGCAGTTTGCTGTGTCACTTCTCGCAAAAGCTTTTTTCGAATTCTTTCCGGGTAATCGGAAAAGCCGGCGGCCGAGACAACAAAGGCACCTTCGCCGACGATCACGTTCTCGAAAAAATATGCAGTCAGGTCTGGTTCGCTCTCTTCGATGGCAATGGCATTCACGGTAACGCCGCGATCACGCAACAGGCCGTGCAACTCGGATGGCTCGACCCCTTCGTTCGAAATTCCGTCCCCCGACAGGTCGATAAGATGCCGTTTGCACCTGGACACTGCATCGAAACTGTTGACTGTCGTCTCTAACGCCTCGCCGATAGCTGTGGAGAAGTTGCGCCAGACACGCGGATCGGCAGAGACCTGATCGGCAAACCGGTCCAGCACATCGAAGCTGTTTATTCGGGTCCAGGGGATCGTCACGCGTTGACGTGAGCTGCCGGTCCATTGCACCAGCATCAGGTTTGCCTGCCCCCGGACGAGTGCTTCGGATACGACCGGATCACGCAATCCAGCGGCCAGACCGTCCATCTGAATTCGGAATTCCGTTGAATCCACCGAGCCGGACACATCGACAGCCAAAGCCAATGCAAGATCACAGGCCGCAGCGGGGGGCGCCAGACACAAGCATGTCATGAAACAGCGAAGCATTTTCATGCCCGCAGCCTAACACGATTGCCGCAAACTGCATTCAAATGAATGTAAACTCTGGTCGGCAGCTAACTGGGTCAGACGGGCATTAAAGCCCAATAATCCAAATCCAACAGTACTCCGGGAAGATATTTCCCGTCTTCATTGCGCAACGTAAACGGATCACCGTTCTTTGTCGCAACCATTCTCAGGCGGAGGGCTCCGACCCCCGAAACACCTGTTTCCGCCTTATCCAGAACTTCAGACCAGACCTTGATCGTGTCGCCGGCGAAACAGGGATTGGCGTGCGCGCCCCCGTTCAGGCCAACAATCATCTGCGCATTCGCCAACCCGTTGAAGGACAACGTTCGCGCCATGGAGATTACGTGCCCCCCGTAAATCAGACGACCTTCGGGCCGGAAAGTCAGGTCGAAATGCACTTTGGCGGTGTTCTGCCACAGCCGGGTGGCCAGCATGTGCTCGGCCTCCTCTATTGTGACACCGTCAACATGGTCGATCGTTTCACCAATTTCGTAGTCGCCCCAACGATGCGTCTCGCCTGCTTGTGCAAAGTCATAATTCGCAAAATCGAGCCCCTGCGGGACCACCAGATCCTGCGCACTCAGCGCTTTCTTCAGCTCGGGCACGACGGTTTGCTGGGCCGGGGCATCTGGGTTCGATTTACGCACCATGACCCATCGCACATATTCAATCACCACTTCGTCGCGCTGGTTCAATCCACGGGTGCGAACCCAAACGACACCCGTTTTGCCATTCGAGTTCTGCTTTAGCCCGATTACTTCGGATTCCGACCGTAGCGTGTCGCCGGGATAGACTGCTTTCAGCCAGCGGCCCTCTGCATAGCCCAAATTGGCGACAGCATTCAGCGAAATGTCCGGCACGGTCTTTCCAAAGACCACGTGGAAAGCCGCCAGATCATCAATTGGGCTTTGCGGCAGACCGC
Organism: Ruegeria sp. HKCCD6426; assembly: GCF_057221115.1. NCBI lineage: Bacteria > Pseudomonadati > Pseudomonadota > Alphaproteobacteria > Rhodobacterales > Roseobacteraceae > Ruegeria > Ruegeria sp. HKCCD6426. The sequence goes on from NZ_JBWVBF010000007.1 coordinate 137,329, forward strand.
AGTCCCGGGCGAACTCATCTGAAGAATAAAGTGCATGTCGCGCCGGGTAGAGCGCGTGATACAACGCGCGTTCACCCGTTGTGACAGTGCGGGGTACTGCATGCTGCAGAACTTGCCCGACAGAATAATCTTCGAAAAAGCGGCCCGGATTGGTTTTTGCCATTACTGCTGTCCCAGTTTCATTTCGGGGGAATAGTCGGCTTCGACATCCTTGGTCACTGCCTGCGCACAACGCATCACATTGCTGGCTGGATCAAATGCGTAAGAGGGGGAGCCGTGCAACAACCACCCTTTTGCCAATGCGTCGGATACCTTGTGACAGAAGGCCGAAGTGTCTTCCTCGGTCAGCAGGCGATAGAGTTTTGCCATGAGTCAGTTCCTTACGAAGGGAAAGGTGACGGGCCGACCAGCCCGTGGATATAGCCGATGATCCCCAGCAGCACGATCGAGGCGACAAAGAACATCGCATCCTTGCCATAGGTACCAGGCTCACCCGGAGTCCAGCCAGGTTCGGACCGGTTGATGACAATAACTTCGACTACGGCCCAGGCCAACAGGCCACCAAACAGGATGATCGAAGCCAAATCGCCGTTGACCAACAAATGTGCAAAGGCCCACAGCTTGAAACCGCCCAGCATCGGATGACGCACTTTGTTCAGCAGGCGCCCTTTGGTCCCGGCCGGGCTCATCATGTAAATCGCGATCAGCACCAGCAGGTTGTTGATGTGAACCATGAAGGACGGAGGAGCCCAGACAAAAACGGTATCGGTCATGCGATACCCGAATATCATAAGCAGGATTGCCGCAACCAACGCCAGCGCAACCGCACCTTTGCCACCATTGCCCATCGCCGCACGCCGTTCGGGCATGACACGTTTGAACAGATGTGCAGCCCACCATAGCAGCACACCAAGAATCAGAAGAACAAAGCCCATTGCTGGCTTACCCCGCTTGCAAAGCTAATATTGCCTCTGCTTTTGCCAGAGTTTCACGGGCAGTTACAACGTGCAGGTTTTCAACGATCTTGCCATCGACGACAGCGACGCCCTGCCCTTGTGCCTTTACTTCCTCAAAAGCGGCGATCTGGCGGCGGGCCAGATCGATTTCCACTTCTGACGGGGCGTAAGCCGCATTGGTGATGTCCACCTGAGCCGGATGGATCAGGGTCTTGCCGTCAAAGCCCATGTCACGCCCCTGCGCGCATTCAGCGGCCAGACCTTCTCCATCCTTAAAGGCGTTGTAGACGCCATCAACGATAATAAGGCCCTCGGCCTTTGCGGCCAGCAGGCACAGGCCCAGCGAGGTCATCAGCGGCAAGCGGTCAGGGCGGAACCGGGTTTGCAACTCTTTGGCCAAATCGTTGGTGCCCATCACAAAGCCCGCCATTAGCGGGTGCGCTGCGATTTCGGCTGCGTTCAGCATTCCGCGCGGGGTTTCCATCATGGCCCAAATTGGAATGTCCCCGGTGATCGCGGCCAGCGCATCTACGTCAGCGGCCGAGTTCACCTTGGGCAGCAGGACCACATCAGCGGCCATCTCACGCACGGCTTCGGCATCCGCCCGTCCCCATTCCGTATCCAGCCCGTTGATTCGAACGATCTTGACCCGCTCGCCAAAGCCTCCGACGGCCAACGCTTCCTTGAGCGTTTCACGGGCGTTGTCCTTTTCATCGGCGGCAACCGCATCTTCCAGATCGAAGATTATCGCATCCACTGGCAGTGTACGCGCCTTGTCCAAAGCCCGCTCTTTCGAGCCGGGAATATAAAGAACCGAGCGATAGGGGCGCTGTCGGGGATCCATTGACTTTTCCCTTTGAAATAAAGTTGCGCGAAATGGGGCATTTTTTGCCGGAAAGTTCAAGTGAAAATTTGCCGCAATGCAGCATTCCCTCCAATCGACGCAACGTGCGTTGCCTTAACCGGATTTCTCCACTGTCCCGTCACGCTGAAGGATGCAGGTGAAAAGGGGACCGACATGAATGCGACTTTGATCAAGATGACCATGGGATTGGGCATCGTGGTATTGGCAACACAACAACTGCACGCCCAGACCCGCCAATGTGCGCCACGCGCGGACGTGATTCAGCAACTGGCGGAGACGTATGGTGAAACACGCCGGGGTATCGGGATAGCCCGTCAGGGTGCTGTGATGGAAGTGTTCGCCTCGGCCAGTACAGGCAGTTGGACTATTACGATAACCCTGCCAGATGGGCTGACTTGCCTTGTAACCTCGGGACAATCGTTTGAGACGCTGGCTGAGGCACTGCCACCTAATGCCTGAGGGTCAAGCCAGTGCATCCCAGATCAGCTTACTGCCGGTAATGGTCAGCAGAACATAAGCGATGCCAAAGAACAGGCGTTCGGACATCATCCAATGCGCCCGAACGCCCAGCCACGCGCCAAGCACAGCAAAAGGCGCCAGCAAAAGATCGACCCAGGCCGTGTGCCATGTGAACATGCCCAAATAGGCATAAGGTACAAATTTCGCGGCGTTGATGACCCAGAACACCAGAACTGTGCTGGCCTGAAATTCGGTTTTCGACAGGCGTTGCGACAAAAGATAAACCGCTGCCGGCGGCCCGCCGGCATGGCTGACAAAGCTGGTGAACCCTGCAACAAGACCGGCAAACAATCCGGCAGATGGCGGCAGGCGATTAGCAAACCCACGCACCCAGCCACGGTTCTGCGAGATATGCCAGGCCACAAATCCGACGGAGATCGCTCCGATCAACAAGCGAAGCAGGTCATCGTTGGTGCCGCGAAACAGCAACGCGCCCAGCGCCACACCCGGAACCGAACCTAGCATCAACAGGCGTGAATCCGGCCAATTCCAGCGCCTCCAATATGGGCGTAGCGTCGCAACATCGATGACCATCAGGATTGGCAGCATGAGCGCCAAAGCCTGCCCCGGCTCCAATATAAGCGCCAGAATCGATGAAGACGCAAAGGCCACTCCTGACCCGAAGCCGCCCTTCGAGATACCTGCAAAGATCACCGCCGGGATCGCCACAACAAAAAACATCAGGTTCAATTCGAACATGCGGTTGCCCCGGAACAGCTTGCTATGAAGGCCCTTTAGCGCAATCAGCGGGTGATGCGCAAACGGTATGCGGTCGCATGCCGCGCCGCAGAACACTTGCGCAATGTCGTTTTAGAGACTAGCAAAATCGCGATTTCAAAACCGACCGGAGAAAATCCAAATGGCCAGACCCAAGATCGCGCTGATCGGCGCAGGTCAGATCGGCGGCACGCTCGCCCACCTCGCAGCAATGAAAGAACTTGGTGACGTCGTGCTGTTCGACATCGCCGAAGGCACTCCGGAAGGCAAGGCGCTTGATATCGCCGAGTCCGGTCCGTCCGAAGGCTTCGACGCAAACCTGAAAGGCACCCAGTCTTACGCAGACATCGCAGGTGCAGACGTCTGCATCGTGACCGCCGGTGTGCCGCGCAAACCGGGCATGAGCCGCGACGATCTGCTGGGTATCAACCTGAAGGTCATGAAGTCGGTCGGCGAGGGCATTGCCGCCAACGCCCCCGATGCATTTGTCATCTGCATCACAAACCCGCTGGATGCGATGGTCTGGGCCCTGCGCGAATTCTCGGGCCTGCCGCACAACAAGGTCTGTGGGATGGCAGGCGTTCTGGATTCGGGGCGTTTCGCACATTTCCTGTCAGAAGAGTTCAACGTCTCCATGCGCGACGTCACCGCATTCGTTCTGGGTGGTCACGGCGACACCATGGTGCCGTCGGTACGGTACTCGACCGTCGCAGGCATCCCGCTGCCGGATTTGGTTGAAATGGGGTGGACCACGCAAGAAAAACTCGACGCCATCGTCCAGCGTACCCGTGACGGCGGTGCCGAGATTGTTGGCCTCCTGAAGACAGGGTCTGCCTTCTATGCGCCTGCTACCTCGGCGATCGAAATGGCCGAAGCCTATCTGAAAGACCAGAAGCGCGTTCTGCCCTGTGCCGCTTACTGTAATGGCGAATTGGGTGTCGAAGGCATGTATGTCGGTGTGCCCACCGTGATCGGTGCCGGCGGCATCGAACGCGTTGTCAACATCAAGCTCAACGAAGAAGAGCAGGCAGGTTTCGACAATTCAGTCAATGCCGTAAAGGGCCTGATTGAGGCGTGCAAAGGCATCGACAGCTCGCTGGCCTGAGGCATCCATTTTCAAAAGATCAAACCGGCTCGCTTGCGGGCCGGTTTTCTTTTGCCGGATCACAATCACGACCCTTACGTTGTTCACACATGTTGGCGCAAACGCCACAAACACCCTTTGTGAATATGTTTTATGAGATCATCGGGGATACATCGAATCAATCGCCGCAGAGATTTTCAGTTTGTGATCACACCCCAAAATACTGTGATCACAAAATATATAAATCTTCGTGAAAAACTGCTTTCCCGCAAAAAAACCCTTTAAACTTGCCCCTTAGACACGCCTATAACGGTTAAATCGTAGTCAGACGGGACAATTTCGATGAACATTCACGAATATCAGGCCAAAGCCCTTCTTCGCAGCTATGGCGCTCCGGTTTCCGACGGTCGCGCGGTTCTGCGCGCCGAGGAAGCCAAAACCGCAGCCGGTGAGCTGGATGGCCCCCTTTGGGTCGTAAAGGCGCAGATTCATGCGGGTGGGCGCGGCAAAGGCTCGTTCAAAGAGGCAGATGCCGGTGAAAAGGGCGGTGTTCGTCTGACCAAGTCGGTTGAGGAAGCCGCCGAAGAAGCCAAGAAGATGCTGGGCCGCACGCTGGTCACGCACCAAACCGGTCCGGCAGGCAAGCAAGTCAACCGCATCTACATCGAAGCCGGATCCGGCATCGAACGCGAACTGTACCTGGCGCTGCTGGTGGATCGCCAGACCAGCCGCATCTCGTTCGTCTGCTCGACAGAAGGCGGCATGGACATCGAAGAAGTTGCGGCCGCAACGCCCGAAAAGATCCTGTCCTTCTCGGTCGATCCTGCCACAGGCTACCAACCCTACCACGGACGCCGCATCGCGTTTTCGCTGGGTCTGGAAGGCGCGCAGGTCAAGCAGTGCGTCAAACTGATGAGCCAGCTGTACGCCGCCTTCGTCGAGAAGGATATGGAGATGCTGGAAATCAACCCGCTGATCGTATCCGATAGCGGCGACCTCAAGGTGCTGGACGCCAAGGTCGGCTTTGATGGCAACGCGGTCTACCGCCACCCCGACATCGCCGAACTGCGCGACACGACCGAGGAAGACCCCAAGGAACTGGAAGCCTCCAAATACGACCTGAACTACATCGCGCTGGATGGTGAGATCGGCTGTATGGTGAACGGTGCCGGTCTGGCGATGGCGACGATGGACATCATCAAGCTCTACGGTGCCGAGCCTGCCAACTTCCTCGACGTGGGCGGCGGTGCGACCAAAGAGAAAGTGACTGAGGCGTTCAAGATCATCACCTCGGACCCGCAGGTCAAAGGCATTCTGGTCAACATCTTCGGCGGCATCATGCGCTGTGACGTCATCGCCGAGGGTGTTGTCGCCGCGGTGAAAGAGGTCGGTCTGAAGGTTCCGCTGGTCGTGCGTCTGGAAGGCACGAACGTTGAGAAAGGCAAAGAGATCATCAACACCTCGGGCCTGGACGTGATCGCAGCGGATAACCTGAAAGACGGAGCCGAGAAGATCGTGAAGGCGGTTAAGGGTTGATGATGAGATCTGTCTTGGTTCTGGTTTTTGCAGCATTGGCAAGTTGCGCCGAGGAAGCAGCTTTGAACCAAGGTGGTGTCCCACAAAACCCGGTTTCGCGCACGCCGATCCTGATTGACTGTCCCGCAGGCCCCGATGCGGATGCAATGCGAGAACAATCACTCGCCATTGGTCGCCCGGTTTCCTGCGATGATGGAGAAAATACCTGGACAATCTCTGCGCAAAATTAACCAGCCTAACCTAATGCATGAGCCCGCCATATAGCTAGTGAAACGACAATTTTCTAAGGAGACTCCTAAAATGGCAGTCCTCATCGACGAAAACACCAAAGTGATCTGTCAGGGTTTTACCGGCTCGCAGGGTGGATCGCATTCGGTGTGGACTGTTTAATCTGTCTTAAAACGGGACTGAGAAATAACGTAACCCATGACCATCCCCATCTTCCTCATAGGTCTCGAACGCGCCACCGGGCGGGCGCGTTTGATGGAGCAGGAGCTGCATAAGGCAGGCCTGTCGGCAACCCGCGTCAACGCCGTTGACTGCGATGCCGCCACGCGTGAGGATTTCCTGCGTGACTGCCGGGATGAAGGGCCGTGGGGTTACTTCCACACCAAGGATATGGCCTGCACGCTCAGCCATGCCAAAGCGTGGGAGGCTTTGATCGCCTCGGGTGCAGAACAGGCGCTGATCCTTGAGGACGATGTATACCTGTCTTCCGAGCTCACCGAATGGCTGAACGACCCGTCCTGGTGGCCCGCGGACGCTGACATCGTGCGGTTCGAACGCTGGCGCAGCAGCAAGCTGTACGTGGCACTCGGGCGCAAGCGGTTGTCCCATCTGGGGCGAGAGCTGCGCCTGATGCGCTCACGCCACCCCGGCGGTGCAGCCTACGCGCTGACTCGTAATGCGGCTGAACACTTTCTGGCACAAAAACCCTATGACATCACGTTGGACGGCTTGCTGTTCAACCCGTCGGCCTCACGCGCGGCGCGGCAGGTCAACATCTATCAGGTGATCCCCGCCATGGTCGAACAAGGCAACGACGCCCCCGGTGAGTTGCGTATGGGCGCACCGCGCCGCCGTCCGACGGGCTGGCCCCTGGTCCGGCAGAAAATTCGCCGGGGCATCGCGGAAGTCAGCAGCGGCCTGAGTACAATCGCCAATCTGGCACTGGGTCGTGCTACGCTCGAGAAAATTACCTATGCGCCGCAGGTTCTGCCGGCGACTGAACCCAATCAATCCAATACCGCCTAGAGAAAGGGACAAAATGGCAGTCCTCATTGACGAAAATACCAAGGTTATCTGTCAGGGCTTTACCGGCTCGCAGGGCACTTTCCATTCCGAGCAGGCCATCGCATACGGCACCAAGATGGTCGGTGGCGTGACCCCCGGCAAAGGCGGGATGACCCATCTTGACCTGCCCGTGTTTAACTCGGTCCACGAAGCCAAAGCCGTGACCGAAGCCAACGCCTCGGTGATCTATGTTCCACCGCCCTTTGCGGCTGACTCGATCCTCGAAGCGATCGATGCCGAGATGGAAGTGATCGTCTGCATCACCGAAGGCATCCCGGTTCTGGACATGATGAAGGTCAAGCGCGCTCTGGAAGGCTCAAGCTCGCGCCTGATCGGCCCGAACTGCCCCGGTGTGATTACTCCGGACGCCTGCAAGATCGGCATCATGCCCGGCCACATCCACAAGCGCGGTTCGGTCGGCGTTGTGTCGCGCTCGGGCACCCTGACCTATGAGGCCGTCAAACAGACTACCGATGTCGGTCTGGGCCAGTCCACCTGCGTGGGCATCGGCGGTGACCCGATCAAAGGCACCGAGCATATCGACGTGCTGGAATGGTTCCTGGCCGATGACGAAACCGAGTCGATCATCATGATCGGTGAGATCGGTGGCTCGGCCGAGGAAGAAGCCGCTCAGTTCCTGGCGGATGAGGCCAAGAAGGGCCGCAAAAAGCCGACCGCCGGTTTCATTGCAGGCCGCACGGCCCCTCCGGGCCGCCGCATGGGCCACGCGGGCGCGATTGTCGCCGGTGGCAAAGGCGGTGCCGAAGACAAGATCGAAGCCATGCGCTCGGCCGGTATCGTCGTGGCCGAAAGCCCGGCGCAGCTGGGTGAGGCTGTGCTGGAAGCGATCGGGTAATGCTCCTACGGAAAGGTAACCGCCGCGACAGAGCCCAAATGCTTGAAAGAGCATTTGGGCGTCGCCGGTTGTCTGATGCGACCGAGGAAATTAGAAGAACGCAGTTGTTCTACAAGTGGCCAAACCTTTCCACCTACCTATCGTTGATATCGAATATCGAGCTTGACCAAACAAAACACCTCAGCCGAATTGCCGTGAAGTCGTTGCCTGCGTTTGCAAAGCGGGATGGGCTTAGAAGTGCGTCCATAAACGATCATACAGGAACCATGGCTTACTTGAGCAGGCTCCAACTGGCGACGGCGGAAGACGCGTTCTATTTGTCGCGAACCTCTCGGAGACAATCCAATCACTCTATTGAGCGGTTCGCTGGAGAGCCGTGGAGGTCCACTAGCCCCCATACCCCTTTGGTCAGTGTCGTATGGAAGGCCAATGACGAAAAAGGAACGAGTTTAATCTCAGATCGCAAGACGCCAGAACCTATCATTATGGCAACGGCCAAGCCGGGTTTCGATAGTGAGGTAAATATAGTCGCTGCGTTTCCTAGACACATGTCTGAAGCCGTCTGGCAGTTCTTCAATGCCTATGAAACGTCACCGCCTACCACCCAAAACAACGATAAAAAGCAAGATTGTTGGTACTATCTCGGCCCGGATCATGACCGGGTTCCTAGCGCTATTAGCTATTCTGGTAAAGAAATCTCGGCGGGAGGCGGAAGAGAAAGTTATGAACATAGGATTAAATTCTATGAGCATGTAGGAAGCACGTTTACTCGCCTATCCGCATTTCGAAACGAGAAGTTTCCGGAAGTTGGGGTGCTCCCGGTTGTGCTGCACATCCATCTCAGGCAATTCAGTTGAGCGTCGTGGGGATTAATCAAGTGAGAACTCCAACTAACAAGAATTTGAGTGGCGGCTTCTGATGACCTTCTCCGACGCAGTCCGCACCTGTTTCTCCAAGTTTTTCACCTTCTCAGGTCGTGCCTCGCGGCCCGAGTACTGGTTCTTCTTCCTGTTCATCGTAATCTGGAACGTAATCGCCGGGATCATCGACTGGCAGTTCTTCACACAGGTCTCGGTAGCCAAAACCGATGAGGTGAAATCCGTCACCGCCACGTCCTCGCGCCCTGTGCAGAGCATCGTGGGGTTGATCGTCTTCGTCCCGCATCTGGCCGTGGCCTTCCGCCGGATGCATGATACCGGGCGCAACGGGATTTTTGCCTTGCTGCCGATCCTGCTGATGGTTGGTGCCCTGGCGGTTCTGATCTTTGGCATCGGCATCGCCAGCCAGTTCCACGGCGGCACGTTGGATATCCTGTTCACCCGTGCCACCTTGCTTATCGTCATTCCGACATTGCTGGTTCTGGCAGTGTCACCCCTCCTGGTTTTGTGGTGGCTGACCCGCCCCAGCCAGCCAGGCACCAATCAATACGGTCCCAACCCACATGAGGTAGCCCCATGACCGAACATTCACCCAACACTGCCTTTCATGCCTCTAGCTTCATGCAGGGGCATAATGCCGAATATCTGGAGCAGCTCTATGCTCAGTACACAAAGAACCCGGGCGCTGTGGATGCCGCCTGGGCCGAATTCTTCAAGGCGATGGGCGACGCCACGCCGGATGTTCAGAAAGAGGCCGAAGGACCATCCTGGGCCCGTACCGACTGGCCTCCGATGCCGGCGGATGACCTAACGGGCGCCTTGACGGGCGAATGGGCTGAGATCGACGCTAAGGCCGCAGGTAAAAAGATCAAGGACAAGGCCGAGGCCAAAGGTGTCGAGGTCAGCGATGATCAGATCAAACGCGCCGTGCTGGACAGCCTTCGGGCACTGATGCTGATCCGGGCTTACCGTATCCGGGGGCATCTGGCTGCCGACCTGGACCCGCTGGGCATGCGCGCGGCCAGCACGCACCCGGAACTGGACCCCAAAACCTACGGGTTCACTGATGCCGACATGGATCGCCCGATCTTTATCGACAACGTGCTGGGGCTTCAAATGGCCTCGATGCGGCAGATCGTCGAGATTGTGAAGCGGACCTATTGCGGCACCTTCGCGCTGCAATACATGCATATCTCCGACCCGGAACAGGCCGCGTGGCTGAAGGAGCGGATCGAAGGGTATGGCAAGGAAATCTCGTTCACCCGCGAGGGGCGTAAGGCCATTCTGAACAAGATGGTCGAGGCCGAAGGCTTCGAGAAGTTCCTGCATGTGAAATACATGGGCACCAAACGCTTCGGTCTGGACGGCGGCGAAAGCCTGATCCCGGCGATGGAGCAGATCATCAAGCGCGGTGGTGCATTGGGTGTCAGCGACATCGTCATCGGCATGCCGCACCGGGGTCGTCTGAATATTCTGGCCAACGTGATGGCCAAACCCTACCGCGCCATATTCAATGAATTCCAGGGCGGCAGCTTCAAGCCGGAAGATGTGGATGGCTCGGGCGATGTGAAGTATCACCTGGGCGCATCCAGTGACCGTGAATTCGACGGCAACAGCGTGCACCTGTCCCTGACCGCAAACCCGTCCCACCTTGAGGCGGTGAACCCGGTCGTCCTCGGCAAAGTGCGCGCCAAGCAGGATCAGCTGAACGACGTGGACCGCACCAAGGTGATGGGCATTCTGCTGCACGGGGATGCGGCCTTTGCCGGCCAAGGCGTTGTCGCCGAAGGGTTCGGTCTATCGGGCCTGAAGGGCCACAAGACCGGCGGCACAATGCATATCGTCGTGAACAACCAGATTGGGTTTACCACCGCGCCGCACTTCAGCCGCTCGTCGCCCTACCCCACGGACATCGCCCTGATGGTCGAGGCGCCGATTTTCCACGTCAACGGCGACGACCCCGAGGCGGTGGTTCATGCGGCCAAGGTGGCGACCGAGTTCCGGCAGAAGTTCCACAAGGACGTGGTCATCGACATCTTCTGCTATCGCAGGTTCGGGCATAACGAGGGCGATGAGCCCATGTTCACCAACCCGATCATGTATAAGAAGATCAAGACGCATAAGACCACGCTGAGCCTGTATACCGAGCGACTGGTCAAGGACGGGCTGATCCCTGAGGGTGAGATCGAGGATATGAAGGCCGCGTTCCAAGCGCATCTGAACGATGAGTTTGATGCCGGAAAGGACTACAAGCCCAACAAGGCTGATTGGCTGGATGGGCGGTGGTCTCACCTGGACAAGAACAAAGAAGAATACGTACGCGGAGATACCGCAATCTCGCCCGAAACGATGGTAGAGATCGGGAACGCACTGACCCACGCGCCGCAGGACATAGCAGTTCACAAAACGGTAGCCCGTCTTCTGGACCACAAGAAGCAGATGTTCGACAGCGGCAAAGGGTTCGACTGGGCAACGGGCGAAGCCCTCGCGTTTGGCTCGCTTCTGACCGAAGGCTATCCGGTGCGACTGTCCGGTCAGGACGCAACACGCGGCACGTTCAGTCAACGCCATTCCGGGTTCATCCATCAGGAAACCGAAGAACGGTTCTATCCCCTGAACAATATTCGCAAGGGCCAGTCGCATTACGAGGTGATCGACTCAATGCTCAGCGAATATGCGGTGCTGGGATTTGAGTACGGCTTTTCGCTGGCTGAACCCAATGCACTGACCCTTTGGGAGGCGCAGTTTGGCGACTTTGCCAACGGGGCGCAGATCATGTTCGATCAGTTCATCAGTTCTGGCGAAAGCAAATGGCTGCGCATGTCCGGTCTGGTTTGCTTGTTGCCGCACGGGTTCGAGGGCCAGGGGCCTGAACACTCATCGGCGCGCTTGGAGCGTTTTCTGCAAATGTGCGGTCAGGACAACTGGATCGTGGCGAATTGCACGACGCCTGCGAACTACTTCCATATCTTGCGCCGTCAGCTGCATCGCACTTTCCGCAAACCGCTGATCCTGGTGACACCGAAATCCCTGCTACGCCACAAGCTGGCGGTTAGCACGACTGAGGATTTCACCACCGGCTCCAGCTTTCACCGGGTCCTGTGGGATGACGCGCAGAAAGGGAATTCGGACACTACGCTGGTCAAGGATGACAAGATCAAGCGGGTCGTTATGTGCTCGGGCAAGGTCTATTTCGATCTGCTGGAGGAGCGCGACGCACGTGGCATTGACGATGTCTACTTGATGCGGATCGAGCAGTATTACCCGTTCCCTGCGCACTCGCTCATCAATGAGCTTGAGCGCTTCAAAGGCGCTGAAATCATCTGGTGTCAGGAAGAACCCAAGAACCAAGGCGCCTGGACCTTTATCGAGCCGAATATCGAATGGGTTCTGACCCGTATCGGCGCCAAGCACACCCGGCCGCGCTATGTCGGCCGCGCAACTTCGGCCTCGCCCGCGACGGGTTTGGCCAGCCAACACAAAGCCCAACAAGAAGCGCTGGTTAACGAAGCGCTGAGCATCGAAGGAAAGTAAGCGATGACGATTGAAGTTCGTGTTCCCACGCTTGGCGAGTCGGTGACCGAAGCCACGGTTGCGACATGGTTCAAGAAACCCGGCGACGCTGTGGCCGTAGATGAAATGCTGTGTGAGCTGGAGACAGACAAGGTCACGGTCGAAGTCCCTTCGCCTGCTGCTGGTAAGATGGGTGAGATCGTGGCTGCCGAAGGCGTAACCGTCGGCGTCGATGCCTTGCTGGCAACAATTGCCGCCGGTGAAGGCGCGGCTTCGGCACCAGCCCCCGCGGCGGAGCCGGCGGGCACAGATACCGGCAATCCGGGCGCAGCAAGCGTTGATGTGATGGTCCCGACCTTAGGTGAATCCGTCACCGAAGCCACCGTTTCAACCTGGTTCAAACAGGTTGGTGACAGTGTAGCGCAGGATGAGATGCTGTGTGAGCTGGAGACAGACAAGGTCTCAGTCGAAGTCCCCTCACCCGCCGCAGGTGTCCTGGCCGAAATCGCAGCGCCGGAAGGCGCAACGGTGGATGCTTCTGCGAAACTGGCAGTCATCTCGGGTTCGGCAGCGGGTGCAAGCCCGGCTCCGGCGGCACCGGCCGCTGCGGTGACGCCTGCCGTCGCCACGGGTGCCGGCAAGGATGTCGCCAATGCCCCGTCGGCTGAGAAAGCCATGGCCGAGGCTGGTCTGTCTGCGGATCAGGTCAGCGGCACCGGGCGCGATGGTCGCATCATGAAGGAAGATGTGGCCCGCGCTGTTGCCACGGCTGCGGCCCCAGCACCTGCAGCGGCTGCGCCCGCCCCCGCTGCCCAGGCACCACGCGCACCTGTTGCGGCCGAAGATGCCGGTCGCGAGGAACGCGTGCGCATGACGCGCCTGCGTCAGACCATCGCCAAGCGCCTGAAGGACGCACAAAACACTGCCGCGATCCTGACCACCTATAACGAGGTGGACATGACCGAGGTGATGGCCCTGCGCAATCAGTACAAGGACCAGTTCGAGAAGAAGCACGGTGTGCGTCTGGGCTTTATGTCCTTCTTCACCAAAGCCTGCTGCCATGCGCTGAAAGAAGTCCCCGAGGTTAACGCCGAGATTGACGGCACCGACATTGTTTACAAGAACTTCGTGCACATGGGCGTTGCTGCCGGTACGCCGCAGGGTCTGGTTGTTCCGGTCATCCGCGATGCCGACAGCATGTCTTTTGCAGCCATCGAGAAAGCCATCGCCGAAAAAGGCAAACGCGCCCGCGACGGCAAGCTGAGCATGGCTGAAATGCAGGGCGGCACGTTCACCATCTCCAACGGCGGTGTCTACGGTTCGCTGATGTCCTCACCGATCCTGAACCCTCCGCAATCGGGTATCCTGGGCATGCACAAAATTCAGGACCGTCCGATGGTCATCAATGGTGAGATCAAGATCCGCCCGATGATGTATCTGGCTCTGTCCTATGACCACCGGATCGTTGACGGCAAAGGCGCCGTGACCTTCCTTGTTCGTGTAAAAGAGGCGCTGGAAGACCCGCGCCGCCTGCTGATGGATCTGTAATCATGGCAACACATGTACTCTGGCAGGCCGATGTGGCCGATTTCGACGCCTGGCTGAAAGTGTTCCGCGAAGACAAACCGATGCGCAAGGCCGCGGGTATCCGCGACCTACACGTCTGGCGCGACCCGGATCAGAGCGACCATGCAATCGCTATGTTCGAAGTGACGAACCTGGACAAGGCAAGGGCTTTTTTTGGATCCGAGGAACTGGCTATGCACCACGAACGGGGCGGAATTGCTCATATCACGATCAAGCTGCTGGATCCTGTTTGACGCAAAAATATGTCGTGACCCAGGAAAGATGGATCACGCAGGCGCCGGGCTACCCGGTCGATTTAGGAGAATAAAATGGCAAACTATGACGTCATCGTAATCGGCGCCGGCCCCGGCGGCTATGTCTGCGCCATCCGCTGCGCCCAGCTGGGCCTGAAAACCGCAGTGGTCGAAGGGCGCGAGACGCTGGGCGGCACCTGCCTGAACGTCGGCTGTATCCCGTCCAAAGCGCTGCTGCATGCCAGTCACCAGCTGCATGAGGCCGAGCATAACTTTGCCAAGATGGGCCTGAAGGGCAAAAGCCCCTCGGTCGATTGGAAGCAGATGCAGGCCTATAAGGATGAGGTAATCGACGGCAACACCAAGGGCATCGAGTTTCTGTTCAAAAAGAACAAGATCGACTGGCTGAAAGGCTGGGGGTCAATCCCCACCGCTGGTCAGGTCAAGGTCGGCGACGAGGTGCACGAGGCCAAGAACATCATCATCGCATCCGGGTCCGAGCCGTCGTCTCTGCCCGGGGTCACCGTAGACGAAAAGGTTGTCGTGACCTCGACCGGCGCGCTGTCGCTGGGCAAGGTCCCGAAGAAGATGGTTGTGATTGGTGCAGGCGTAATCGGGCTTGAGTTGGGTTCGGTCTATCAACGCCTGGGGGCCGAGGTGACGGTGATTGAATTCCTCAAGGAAATCACACCGGGCATGGACCCCGAAGTGCAGAAAACTTTCCAGCGTATCCTTAAGAAACAGGGCCTGAAATTCGTCATGGGTGCGGCCGTGCAAAAGACCGATGCCACCAAGACCAAGGCCAAGGTGACCTACAAGCTGCTCAAGGACGACAGTGAACATGTGATCGACGCGGACACTGTTCTGGTGGCCACGGGCCGTAAGCCGTTCTCGGATGGGCTAGGATTGGACGCTCTGGGCGTCGAGATGACCCCGCGCGGACAAATCAAGGTTGGCGCCGACTGGCAAACCAACGTGCCCGGCATCTACGCCATCGGCGACGTCACCGAAGGCCCGATGCTGGCGCACAAGGCCGAGGACGAAGGCATGGCTGCCGCCGAGCAGGTTGCCGGCAAGCATGGGCACGTGAACTACGGCGTCATTCCAGGCGTGATCTACACCTGGCCCGAGGTTGCCAATGTGGGTGAGACCGAAACGACCCTCAAGGAACAGGGTCGTGCCTACAAGGTCGGCAAGTTCATGTTCATGGGCAATGGTCGCGCTAAGGCAAATTTTGCCGCCGATGGTTTCGTCAAGATATTGGCTGACAAAGAAACCGACCGGATCTTAGGCGCACACATCATCGGCCCGGCGGCAGGTGATCTGATCCACGAAGTCTGTGTTGCCATGGAATTTGGCGCGTCGGCAGAGGATCTGGCACTGACCTGTCATGCTCACCCGACTTATTCGGAGGCCGTGCGCGAAGCGGCGCTGGCATGTGGTGACGGCCCGATCCACGCATAGTCAAAGCAAAACCAAGCCGGAGGGTGCAAAGTATCCTCCGGTATTTTTTTTCAGCCAGACTACGGGCGGAGCCTGAACCCTCTTACCACATGGTTTCAGCCGCCCGCGCGCCCCATTCCAAGTCGTAGCGTTCTCCGCCTTCCTTGCCTTGTGTCATTTCGGCCAGAATTTCCCCAACACTTGGCAGGTCAGCACATTCATCGCCACCAGTCCACGTGCCGGCTCGCATCAACGCACGGGCGCATTGGGTGTAGATTTCGCCAATCTGAATGACGATTACCGTCGCCGGGCGTTTGCCCTGTTTTTCGAATTGCGCCCGGAATGTCTCGTCCGCAGTCAATCGAGCGGTTCCGTTCAATCGCACAACGTTGTTGGACCCCGGCACCAGAAACATCAATGACACGCGCGGATCCCGAACGATGTTGCGCAGACTGTCCAGCCGGTTGTTGCCCCGCCAATCCGGCAAGGCCAAGGTTCCCGGATCAAGTTCCAGTACAACCGGACCGTCATCGCCGCGCGGGCTTCCGTCGACCCCTTCCGGGCCCACGGTACTCAGGACACACAGGCGCGATGCCATGATCCATTGGCGGTACAGCGGTGTCAGTCGGCGCGCAACCTTGCGCATTGCCGGAGCGCCGGGGGTGCCATAGAGCACCTCCAGCGCGGCGATGTCTTCAATGTACTTCATCCGGATCAAACCCCACTTCCCGCATCAGATCGTTTGAACGCACTTCGATGACCTCTTCCAGACGCCCCAGAAAATCCTTGCGCTCAACGCCCGGTTCAATTGGGGCCAGAAACTCGACGATTGCCAGGCCGGGCTTGCGCAAAATGCCCGAACGCGGCCAGAAAACACCCGCATTTGTCGCCGCAGGAACACATGGAAAGCCCAGACCCTCGTACAAAACCGCCGTTCCGACCTTGTAGGGTTTTGTTATCCCCGGCGCGACACGTGTGCCCTGAGGATAGATCACCAGCTGGCCGGGTTCAGAAAACTCGCGCGCAACATCTTTGACCATCTTGGCTACGGCGACGCCCTTCTTGCCGCGATCAACGGGAATACAGCCCAGCCTGCGCGCATACATACCGATTACAGGGGTCCACAAAAGCTCTCGTTTCATGATGAACTTTCCGTGGGGAATAGCGTCAAAAATAATGATGATATCCAGAAAGGACTGATGTTTGGCCCCAATCACAACTTCGCCGGTCGGGACAGGTCCACGAACTTCGGTCCGGATGGATACCATCCAGCGCGCCAACCACCGAGTTGTGCGTGCATATGTCTTGCAGGCCAGCAAAGCGCCACGCTTGGAGAACAACGCGTAAGGGGCAAACAGCAGCCCAAGGATCAGCATCCAGGCATAGATCGTGATCATGAAGATCAGGGATCGTATCCATTGCAGGGCCATGGACATCACGAGAGCTCCTTCAATTTGCGACGGGCAGCGGACCAGGTCGCCAGAAACGCGACAGTCGCACCCAATAGCGGGATCAACACCGGCAACAACCATCCAATGCCCTGAAAGCCAAGCCCGGTCAGAAAGCCGCCTTCATCCGAAGCTTCAGGCAGCAGCAGCACTCCCGACATGCCCAGCAACGTCCCAACGGCGGCACCGAAAAAGGCCCGAAAGGTAAAGCGTCGGACAAATGCCCCAGCAATAAACCGATCCCGGGCACCGACCTGACGCAATACCTCGATGATCTGTGCGTTGGCCGCCAGAGAGGCATTGGCCGCAAGCGTAATCATCGCGGCCGTAGCGCCACCAATCAACAAGATTGAGACCCAGCCCAACCGCCGCAGTGATGTCGCAGCATCAACCAATGGGTCGCGCCATCTGGAATGATTGTCCAATACAGCGCCGGGAACTTCGGCACCCAGCCGCAAACGCAATCCGGTCGCATCCAAACCAGGTTCACCGATGACGATTTCGATCAGTTGCGGAACAGGGAGCGTGTCCAGTGGCAGGTCGGGGCCAAACCAGGGGGCCAGCAAAGCCGCCTGCTCTTCAGCTGTCAGTGCGCGGGCCGATGCCACACCGGGCGTTTGACTCAACACGGCCAAAGCCGCCTGGGTCTGGGCGGCTCGCTGCTCGGCCGGCGCGTTGATCCGCAAGGTCGCCGCCCCGGCCAGTTCCGAAGCCCAGCGGTCAGCCAATCGCCCGGACGCCAGTGAAAGCGCCAATGCAAAGACGGCCAGAAATGCCATGGCGCCCGACACGAACAGGGTCAAATGGGCCGTGAAACCGGTCGGCGGAACGACCCGGTCTGCACGGGTGTCGCGGCGCAGCAAACTGCGGATGTCGCCCTTGCTCATAAATCGGCCCCCGCAAGCTGCAACCTGCGCTGCGAAATGCGCAGAACGCGCGCCTGAACCTGGCTTTTGGCGGCTCGGATCAGGCTCAGGTCGTGGGTGGCAATCAGAACCGTTTTGCCCATTCGGTTCAGTTCAATCAAGAGATGCAGCAGACGCTGAGACATCTCCCAATCAACGTTGCCCGTGGGTTCATCCGCCAATACCACGTCTGGCGACAGAATAAGTGCACGTGCAAGTGCCGCGCGCTGGCGTTCACCGCCGGATAGCTCGGGTGGGCTGGCCTCAAGCCGTGAACCCAGCCCGACCCAGCTCAAAAGCTCGGTCAGGTTGTTTTGTTCGGCATCAATCGCGCGCCCAGACACCATCAACGGCAGTGACACGTTTTCAGCAAGCGTCATGTGATCCAGAAACCGGCAATCCTGATGCACCACGCCGACCCGGCGGCGCAACAAGGCCATCTGATCCCGGTCGAGCCGCGCGATATCTTCCTCAAACACGCTCAGCCGTCCTGACGTCGGCAGCAATGCGCCATAGCACAGCTTGAGCAACGTGGTCTTACCGGCACCGGAAGGACCAGTCAGAAAATGGAACGATCCAGGTTGCAGACGCACTGATACATCGCTCAGCAGCTCTCCGCCGCCATAGCTGTAGCTGACATTTTCCAGCTCGATCACACCTGCCCCCTTTGTTCTGAGGCTTGTCTTGCCTCAGTGTGGCCGTGGTTTCAATGCCTCTACCGGTTCCAATTGGTGACACTTACCCACCTGAAACCGAAAACACGCTTTGCTGATAGGGTTTAACGGAATATAATTCCTGAAAAAACTAGTATCAGGCCGACAGGCAGGTCAGGAGGCAGTATGCGACTTACATGTCCGAATTGCAGTGCCCAATATGAGGTTCCGGACGACGTGATCCCCGATGGTGGGCGTGACGTGCAGTGTTCAAACTGTGAAAAGACCTGGTTTCAGACCAAGGACCCGGAAGCAGAAACCGAGGCATCCAAGCCTGAGGCTAGCGAAACCGCTGAGCCAAAACCTGACGTGCCGCAGAAGCCGGTCGACGACTCGTCCAACGCCTCGGCCTCAGCGGAAGATACCCCAACTGCACCGCAAAAACCCAAAACCGAAGAAGCATCCGAACCAGCAGAAAGCCCGGGAAATGTGGACCCCGCTGTAGCCAGTATTCTCCAGGAAGAAGCCGCGCGCGAAGCCGACCTGCGCGCCAAAGAAGGCGTCAGCCTGGAAAGCCAACCGGATCTGGCGCTCGATCCACCCGCAGAACCCAAGGTTGAACCCGCACCACCCGCTGCGACCAAGACAGCCACGGATGCCGGTCAAAAAGACTCGCTTCCGGATGTCGAGGCTATTAGTTCCGGCCTGCGCAGCGATGACGCCCCAAAGACTTCTGAAACAGCGCCCCCTGCAGCACGCAAGTCCGGTGGTTTTCTGCGCGGCTTTGCCCTGATCGTGATCATCGGCGTTGTGCTGATATTGATCTACGGCAACGCAAATCAGATCAGTGAGGCGGTACCGCAGGCTGATCCAATGCTGCAATCTTATGTCTCTATGGTTGATCAGGCGCGTCTCTGGCTCGAGGCGCAAACCAGTGGCGGAACGTCTCAGAACTAAAGTTCTCAGAACCGCTCAAGCAGCCGCTTGAGGTATTCCAGCTCGATCTGAGGCCGGTCCGTGTCACCAGTGCGGCGACGGATTTCGTCCAACAGCTCTCGCGCTCGGCGATAAACGTCTTCGCCCTGCAACAGGTTGTCATCGGTCGAAATCGACCCTGACGCCCCGGGCGTACGCCCCAACGGATCGCGGTTTTGGGCTTGCATGTCACCTTCCTGAGTGCCCTGCCCCGGCTGGTTCTGCTGGTTCTGCGCCAGTGCCTCGCCCAGCGACCGCATTCCTTCGCGCAGTGCTTCCATAGCTTCTGACTGACGATCGATAGCCTCGGCCAGATCGTCGCCCCGCAAGGCATCTTCGGCCTCATCCATAGCCCGTCCGGCCCGGCCCAACGCCTCGCGTGCGGCTTCTCCCTCGGGGGTGCCGCCACCGGGCAAACCCTGTTGCTGACGCTGCAATTCTTCGCGCAGCGCTTGCTGGCGGTCGGCCAGAGAGCCCTGACCTTGCTGACCCTCGCCTGCCTGATCCGAGCCCTGACCCTGGCCACCCTGACCTTCGTGGCTTTGGCCGCGCCCCTGACCACCTGAGCGACCTTCGTTGCCCTGGTTTTCACCGGCTTGCGCGCCCGGATTGAACTGTTCCTGCAGATCACGGAAAGCCTGATCGCTGAGGCCCTGTTGTTCCCGCAGGGTTTCGGCCAATCCTTCCATAGCCTGCTGGCCTTCCGACTGTCCGCCCTCTCCCTGACCTTGTGTGACACGCATGTTTTCCATCATCTGCTGGAATTCCTCCAGCGCCTGCTGGGCCTCGGCCATGCGGCCCTGTTCCATCAATTCCTGAATGCGATCCATCATGCGTTGCAGGTCATCCTGCGTCATCTGCAAGGTTTCACCATTCTGACCTTGTTGGCGTTCGTCGGACTCGTTTTCCTGGGCAAGGCGCTGGAGCTGCCGCATGTAGTCTTGCGTGGCTTCACGCAACTCCTGCATCAACTCCGCGATCTCTTCGTCGGTTGCACCGTTCTTCATCGCCTCCGTCAGGCGTTCCTGCGCCCGGCGCATTCGTTCCAGCGCATCGGCCAGAGTCCCTTCTTCGATCAGGATAGCCAAATCCCAAAGAGCTTGGGCGATTTCTGCCTGTTGCTCGGGTTTCAGACCATATTCATCAAACGCCTCTAGCCTGCGCAACAAGACCCGCAACCGCAGGTAGGCTGTTTCCGACCGGAACAAATCCTCGGGCAGGTGTGATACAGCGCGCAAGACCTGAGACACACGCAGCGAGTTTTCCCGCGACCACAACAAGTCACGTCGTTGTTCGATCATGGCCGCGGCCAGCGGATCAAAGAACCGGCGTGCTGGCAAAGCGGTCGTGTAAGGTTTCGACTGCGACTGCTGTTCAGCCGCGTCCTGCGCCATAAGCGTGATTCTAACCGGCAAGTGCGCCCATGGGTGCTGAGAGAAATCTTCGATCAGGTCCTCGGTGAAATCCGAGCGCTCGCCCGTGATGGGCATTGGCAGCTCAACAGCAATTGATTCCCGAGGCTCCGGTTCGGTCGATAATCCATAGCGTCGATCAACAGCGGCCAAATCAAGCTCAATTCGTGCACTACCGGACATAACGCCGTAATCGTCACTGGCCGAAAAGGGCAGCTTCATCTGACCGCCCGCCTCGGTCTCGGCTACGCCAGCCGTTGATATCCGGGGCGGTGTGTCAGAGACAATGGCAACTGCCCAGTCCCGCCCGGTCGGCCCGTCAATCGTCAATTGGCCCGAGCGGTTGGCGACGAAATCCTGTTCCGGATCGGTTGCCGCCTCGGCACCGATGGCCGAAGTGGTTTCGGTCAGACTGTGGGCGCCGACCTCACCGTAGAACCGCAACGTGATCCGGCTTCCATGCGGAACTGTCAGCGTCGAGCCGTCTTGATCCGCCAAGTAAAGCGTCGGAAGTCCTGTGTAGCGGGGCGGTTCAACCCAGCCTTCCCAAGTCGGACCTTGACCGGCAACTGTGGTTCCGGGGGCCATGTCAGCGACCGAACCTATACGCCAGAACGATCCAAACAGCGTTGCCACGACCAAAGCCAACAGAGCCGCATAGCGCAATGCATACGGGTCTCGTGATGCCAGTCTCAGATCAGGTATGACAGGCTCCGCCTGCGCCGCCTTTTGGGACATGCGTGCCTGGTGGGCGTGCCACAGGGCAACCGAATCAGCGTCCATCGCGCCTATGGCCTGTTCATCCATCAACGCCTGAATAGGGCGGCCCGGCAGCGTTTCATCCAGCCTCACCAGTGCCTCGGCCCGTGTCGGCAGGTGCATCCGGCGTGCACCAAATATCGCGGCAGCAAGCAGCCCGAGCAAAGACAGTGCGCCAGCAATCCAGACGGTCTCGACACTGACAATGTCCTGAAGTCCCAGCATCAGCGCGGCCATTACTGCCATCGCGATCGAAAACAGAGGCCAGAAGGCGCGCAAAACCTGCTCGGCCAACATCCCTGCATGTGTCAGCCACAGAGACAGTCTTGGAATTGGCAGGTTCGAATTGTCTCGCAACGCGGGCCTCCTCATCGGGCCCGCGCGGTTATCGCGTCAAAGCCACGAGGGTATGGTATCGCGGTTTATGATTTCGTCAAAGCTCGGGCGTTCACGAATAACTGCGAATTGATCCCCATTGACCAGAACTTCGGGGATCAGCGGACGGGTATTGTATTCACTGGCCATTACAGCGCCATAGGCTCCGGCACTGCGGAAAGCGATCAGGTCACCCGATTGCAACGGTGGCATATTCCGCTGTTTGGCAAACGTATCACCGGTTTCGCACACGGGCCCCACGATGTCATAGGGCTGCTGTTCGAAGCCCGGCGCGGGCTCCTGCACCGCGACAATATCGTGATGCGCCTCATACATCGCCGGACGGATCAGGTCGTTCATGGCGCCGTCAAGGATCAGGAAATCGCGGCCCTCACCGGATTTAACATAGATCACCTTACTGACCATCAGCCCCGCGTTTCCGGCGATCAGGCGGCCAGGCTCGATCTCGATTTCACAGCCCAGATGACCCAGCGTTTTCTTTATCAGCGCGCCGTACTCCACCGGCAGCGGCGGCGCATCATTCGAGCGCGTATAGGGGATACCCAGACCACCACCCAGATCGAGACGGCGGATTTTATGCCCTTCCGAGCGAAGGCACTCGGTCAGCTCGGCAACCTTGGTATACGCCATCTCGAATGGCTCCAAATCGGTCAATTGCGAGCCGATATGGACGTCGATCCCGATGACCTCCAAGCCGGGCAGGCTGGCTGCACGGGCATACACTTCGGATGCGCGGGCGATGGGAATGCCGAATTTGTTTTCGGACTTGCCGGTCGCAATCTTGGCATGGGTCTTGGCGTCTACGTCCGGGTTCACCCGCACGGTGATCGGCGCGATCACGCCCAATTCCTGGGCGACGGCGTTGATCACCTCCATTTCGGGCTCGGATTCGACGTTGAACTGACGGATACCGCCGGTCAGTACGGTGCGGATTTCATCAGCAGTCTTGCCAACACCCGAGAACACGATCTTGTCGCCCGGCACGCCTGCGGCCTTAGCCCGCAGATATTCGCCGCCCGAGACCACATCCATCCCCGCGCCTGCCTGCGCCAGCGTCTTCAGGATCGCCTGGTTGCTGGCCGCTTTCATCGCGTAACAGACGAGGTGATCGGTACCGTCCAGCGCGTCATCGAACAACTTGAAATGTCGCAGCAAAGTGGCGGTCGAATAGACATAGAACGGCGTTCCGACCGCAGCAGCGATTTCGGAGATCGGGACATCCTCGGCGAAAAGCGCGCCGTCGCGGTAGAGAAAGTGATCCATGACTGCGCGCTTAGACCAAAAGAGGCATATGGATCAAATGATTCCGCCCATCACGCCCTTTAATACAGTCGTCAAAAGGTAGTGGACGCGCCCACCCGCGCATA
The DNA here is from genome assembly GCF_057221115.1 of Ruegeria sp. HKCCD6426. NCBI lineage: Bacteria > Pseudomonadati > Pseudomonadota > Alphaproteobacteria > Rhodobacterales > Roseobacteraceae > Ruegeria > Ruegeria sp. HKCCD6426. The sequence goes on from NZ_JBWVBF010000007.1 coordinate 160,724, forward strand.
ACCGGACACAGAAATCCCCGAGCTTTTGGGCTCTGGCGCCGGTTCCGGGCGCGGATTTTGCGAGGTATCGCAAGCCGCCAGAAAGGCGAGCGAAAGAATCAGGCCGAAAATTCTCATTTGTGGTTCTTTTCTATGAATGCTCTGAACTTGGACTGAGAATGGGGTGTCGAACGCGCGCGTTCAACTGTGTATCGGTCAAAACCCCACAAAAAGGCCGACGGGGCCACGATTAACACCGACCCCACCCGCGACATACGACCCGCTGCTGCCAACGCCTACTGCAGCGTTAAAGGTCGGCTGAACCGGTTCGCCGTCAGCGCCGCAACCGGCAAGCGCCACGCTTGCAGACACGAAAAAGATCGCTCGGATAAGCGCTGTCATGTCGTCGCCTTCCATCGCTCAACCTGGGCGCGGACCTGATCCGGTGCCGTGCCCCCATAGGACTGGCGCGAGTTTACCGAATTTTCGACGGTAAGGACAGAATAGACGTCTTCAGTGATATCTGCGTGGACCGACTGCATATCCTCCAACGCCAGATCAGGTAGATCGCAACCCTTACCCTCGGCCATAGCCACCAGAGACCCGGTGACGTGATGGGCATCACGGAACGGCAGGCCCAGAACGCGCACCAGCCAATCGGCCAGATCGGTGGCGGTCGAGAATCCCGATCCGGCGGCGGCGGCGAGGCTTTCACGGTTAGCGCTCATATCCTTGACCATGCCCTCCATCGCTGCCAACGCCAGCATCCAGTTGTCGGCGGCGTCGAAGACCTGTTCTTTGTCTTCCTGCATATCCTTGGAATAGGCCAGCGGCAGACCCTTCATCACCATCATCAGAGCGGTATTGGCGCCATAGATGCGCCCTATCTTGGCGCGGATCAGTTCAGCCGCATCAGGGTTCTTTTTCTGCGGCATGATCGACGATCCGGTCGAGAACCGGTCGGACAGGGCAACAAAGCGAAACTGGGCCGAAGACCAGATCACCAATTCTTCGGCAAAGCGCGACAGGTGGACTGCGCAGATCGAAGCGGTCGACAGAAATTCCAGCGCGAAATCGCGGTCACTGACGGCATCCAGAGAGTTGGCCGCAGGGCGGTCAAAGCCCAGCGCCTCGGCCGTCATGTGCCGGTCGATGGGGAAGGACGTCCCGGCCAGTGCGGCAGCTCCCAAGGGCGATTCGTTCATACGCGCCCGCGCATCGCGAACGCGGCTCAGGTCGCGGCCAAACATCTCGACATACGCCATCATGTGGTGGCCCCATGTGACCGGCTGCGCGGTTTGCAGGTGGGTGAAGCCCGGCATAACCCAATCTGCGCCAACCTCAGCCTGCGCCAAAAGCGCGCGGATCAGGGCCAGCAGACCGGATTCAGCCGCGTCCAACTGATCGCGGACCCAGAGTTTGAAATCGGTCGCGACCTGATCATTTCGGCTGCGCCCTGTGTGCAAACGGCCTGCGGGCTCACCGATCACTTCTTTCAGGCGCGCTTCGACATTCATGTGAATGTCTTCCAGCGCGGTCGAGAACTGAAACTCACCGTTCTGGATTTCTGACAATACGGTGAGTAGCCCTTCCCGAATGGCCTGCGCATCACTATCAGTTATAACGCCTGTGGCGGCCAACATGGCGGCATGGGCACGCGAGCCTGCAATGTCCTGGGCTGCCATCCGCTGATCGAACCCGATCGAGGCATTGATCGCCTCCATGATCGCGTCTGGACCGGCGGCAAAGCGGCCGCCCCACATCTGGTTCGAGGATTGATCGGTCATGTTGGAAAACCCGGAGTTGATATGCGCCTATTTCGTCTGATCCCCCTTTATATGGCCCTTGCGCTGGGTGCAAACGCGGCTTTGGCCACGGATGCCGAGACTCTTGGCCCACTGCGCGAAGACAGCCTGAAACGGCTGATCTTGCACAAAGAGCCAAAACCCGTTGAAGTAGTTGAGTTTCAGCTTGAAGACGACGGCGGCACCGGGTCGCTGGCCGATTACAAGGGCAAGTATGTGCTGTTGAATTTCTGGGCCACCTGGTGCGCGCCCTGCCGCAAGGAAATGCCGCAGATCGCCGAGCTTCAGGAGGAGTTTGGCGGTGACAAATTCGAGGTTCTGACCTTGGCCACCGGACGAAACTCGCCCGCAGGAATCAAGAAGTTCTTTGAAGAAAACGGCATCGACAACCTGCCGCGCCATCAGGACCCAAGTCAGGCCGTCGCGCGCGCAATGGGAGTGATCGGGCTACCCATCACCGTGATTATCGATCCGGATGGCAATGAAATCGCGCGCCTGATCGGCGATGCAGAATGGAATTCAGACAGTGCCAAGGCGATCATTTCCACTTTGGTTGAAGCGAATAGCTGACGCCTCTCGCACTGTCCGCGCCATTTTGTGCTAAACTGAAACCGGCCCTTATGGGCCGGTTTTCGTTTGCGGCCTGAAATGAAGGGAGACAGCGATGAAACCGGTAGTTTTGCTGATTGGTCGGCTGCCGAGCGTAATTGGCGACGTGGCGCGGCGGTTGGATCATTTGCCAATCCAATGGCTCGGCGCACATGATCAGGATGAAGTCCGGCGGCAGCTGGACGCTGAACCTAAAATTGCTTGTGCGATTATGGGCGCTGGTCTGGACGACAAGATACGCGGAGAAATGGTGGGCATCATCGCTGCACGCAGGCCAGATATATGCATCCATCTCAAGGATCGCTCGTCTGGTCCTGACGGGTTGGTGCCATTTGTCGAGCGAGTCGTGCAGCATGAAGTTCTGGAAGGAATGGAAAACAGCTGACGCCACGCCACCTTTGACAGGCTTTCATCTCCTTTGCAATTTGTCCGAAGGAGGATGGAATGCCACTCGAAATCTTATTGGTGCTGGTGGTCGGCGGCATTGCCTGCATCACGCTGCTGTTGCACCTGACAGGCAAATCGCGACAGTTCGAGCTATCGCCGGAAATCGCTCGCGCCCAGTGGATCCGACATTTTCCCGATGACGATGTGATTGACGTTACGGTGGCCCATGATGGCCATACGGCGTTGGTGCGCACACAAACAGGTAACGGCCTTCTGTGGTCCTTTGGCGCAGATACTGTCGGTCGGCACCTGCTGGATTATGATCTGCTGAGTCATCCTGAAGGTTTTGAAATCCAGTTTCACGAGTTCTCTGCGCCCAAGACATTAGTCCGACTGGACGAGTTTGAACGCAGCCATTGGCGCGACCTAATGGAGCCCGCATGACCGACCAAGTGACATTCCCTGACGCCGTTCAGTGGGCGGTACCGTTCTTCCTTGCCGCCATTCTGGCGGAATTCCTGTGGATCGCTGTGAAAGGTCGAGGCGGGCGTTATGAAACACGCGATGCGGTGACTTCGCTGATCATGGGGGCCGGTAACATCGCCTCGGGCTTTTTGCTGGGATTCATCGCCTGGGCGTTCTTCATGTGGCTCTGGCAGCTCACCCCACTGAATCTGGGCACTTCTATCCCGGTCATCATCCTGTGTTTCGTGCTGGATGACTTACGTTACTACTGGGTGCACCGGCTGGGCCACCAGGTCCGCTGGGTCTGGGCCAGCCATGTGAACCACCACAGCTCGCAGCATTACAACCTGACCACTGCGCTGCGGCAAACCTGGACCTATACGTTCACCTTCATGATGGTGGTTCGCGCGCCGCTGATCCTGCTTGGCTTTCACCCGGCTATGGTCTTGTTTTGTGGTGGCCTGAACCTGATCTACCAATTCTGGATTCACACCGAGGCCATCGGCAAGATGCCCCGCTGGTTCGAAGCCATTATGAATACGCCAAGCCATCATCGCGTGCATCACGGTCGCAATGCGCGCTACCTTGATTGCAACTACGCGGGCGTATTCATTATTTGGGACAAGATGTTCGGGACCTACGTCCCCGAGCAGGAAGATGACCGTGTGGATTATGGGCTCGTTCACAATATCGGAACTTTTAATCCGCTGCGTGTGGCATTCCATGAATGGGTCGGTATCTGGCGCGACGCAACACAGCCGGGGCTGACCCTGGGCCAGCGATTGGCCTATTGCTTTGCTCCACCGGGCTACAGCCACGACGGCAGCCGCGACAACTCAGAGCAGATCAAGGCCAAACACCTCGCGCGCCATCCCGAAGTTCGCGGAACGCCCGGATTCGAGCAATTCGATGAAATTCCGCAAAATGCGGGAGCAGAAAGGATCTGACAAAGGGCGGTAAGTCGCCTATCAGCTTGAATTAAAAACTCGACGCTCCATATCGGTACAGTGTTTCGTTAACCGATTGCTGAGGGTCACATGACAAGATTCATGACGATTTCCACCGTCACAGGGCTTTTGGGCCTTGTTCTGGCCATGATGGCAGCGCTCAACGAAGCCTCGCCCTCGATTTTGGGCTTTGGTTTTTTGATGGTGGCACTTGGTTTGTTCGGAGCACTGCTGGGCGCCGTTTCTTCGTTGGGCCGAGTTTGGCAATCCGCCCGCTGACCTGATGTCGGACAATTTCAACCTACCCTGACACCCATATTTCTGCCGCCTTAACCCTAGATTCACTTGTTTCCCGTGAAATCGTCGCCGGATCTATTTCCAGAACGCTCAGGGGAACGGTGCGCTTATGCGGAAAGACAAATTGGCAGACCTGCCCGAAGGCACGGACAGCCCATTGAATGCAGCGGTAACGGCGCGCGATGCCTCGACTGTCCAGATGGCGACCGAGGCGGTGAAGCACAAGCAATGCAAGCTGGCATTTCAGCCGGTCATGCAGGTTCATCCCCCCCACGACGTCGCTTTTTATGAGGGGTTCATCCGGGTTCTGGACGACACCGGCCGTGTCATTCCCGCACGAGAATTCATGCCGCAGGTCGATACCACGCCGATTGGCCGGGAACTGGACTGCATCGCGTTGGAAATGGGTTTGCGGACACTGATCCGGAACCCGGACATTCGACTATCGATCAACATGTCCGCACGCTCCATCGGTTTTTCCCGCTGGTCTCGTGTGCTGGAACGGTTTCTGAAAAGAGATCCGACGCTTGGTGAAAGACTGATCCTCGAAATCTCGGAGAGTTCAGCCATGCTGGTGCCTGAGTTGGTTATCGATTTCATGGACCGGTTACAGGCGCGCGGCATTGCCTTCGCACTGGATGATTTCGGGGCAAGCGATTTCAGCTTTCGCTATTTCCGAGAGTTCCTGTTTGATGCCGCCAAGATCGACGGCCAGTTCATTCGCGGCATCAGCGACAACCCCGACAATCAGGCGCTGGTCCGCGCACTGATATCAGTCGCGCGGGAATTTGAGATTCTTGTAACCGCCGAATCGGTCGAAACCCGACTGGATGCCGACTTTCTGGTCGCCAATGGTGTCGACTGCTTACAGGGTTTTCTATTTGGCGCCCCGTCAGTCACGCCACCATGGAAGTCCGGTAACTTATCTAAAACAGGCACTTAACGACTATAAAAGGTTGCAAGACTTCGCCTGTCTATGTGCTGGGACAAGCTGTCCGTTGCTGCATGTGCAGCATTAAGGTAATTCAGTACATGCTGGAGCGGGGGAAACACGAGGCGCTTCTGGACGGGGCGAGTATTTCTCGGCCGTCTGCGCCATTGGATTTCCCTCATGACCTTGACGGTAAAGGATTGACTTTATGACCAACGTAGTAATCGCATCCGCCGCACGTACGGGCGTCGGTAGCTTTAGCGGTTCGTTCGCGAACACCCCTGCACATGATCTGGGCGCTGCCGTCCTGGAAGCAGTTGTTGAACGCGCCGGGATCGACAAAGGCGAGGTAAGCGAAACCATTTTGGGTCAGGTCCTGACCGCTGCTCAGGGTCAGAACCCTGCCCGTCAGGCGCATATCAATGCGGGCCTGCCGCAGGAAAGCGCGGCCTGGGGTATCAACCAGGTGTGCGGTTCGGGCTTGCGTGCTGTCGCGTTGGGTGCACAGCATATCCAGCTGGGTGACGCCGACATCGTGGCCGCTGGTGGTCAGGAGAACATGACACTTTCTCCCCACGCCGCCGCTCTGCGCGCCGGTCACAAAATGGGCGACATGAAATACATCGACACGATGATCCGCGACGGTCTGTGGGATGCTTTCAACGGCTACCACATGGGCCAGACTGCCGAAAACGTAGCCGAGAAGTGGCAGATCAGCCGCGACATGCAGGACGAATTTGCCGTTACCTCGCAAAACAAGGCTGAAGCTGCGCAAAAGGCCGGCAAGTTTGCGGACGAAATCGTTCCCTTCACCATCAAGACCCGCAAGGGCGACATCGTGATGGATAAGGACGAATACATCCGTCACGGCGCGACCATGGAAGCCATGGCAAAACTGCGCCCTGCCTTCGCCAAGGATGGATCCGTGACCGCGGCCAACGCATCCGGTCTGAACGACGGCGCCGCCGCGACCCTGCTGATGTCGGCCGAGAACGCTGAAAAGCGCGGTATCGAGCCATTGGCGCGCATCGCGTCTTACGCAACCGCAGGTCTGGACCCGTCGATCATGGGTGTTGGTCCGATCTACGCCTCGCGCAAGGCGCTGGAGAAAGCCGGCTGGTCGGTTGACGATCTGGACCTCGTTGAAGCCAACGAGGCCTTTGCTGCGCAAGCCTGCGCCGTGAACAAGGACATGGGCTGGAACCCGGAAATCGTGAACGTGAACGGCGGCGCCATCGCCATCGGTCACCCGATCGGCGCTTCGGGTTGCCGGGTTCTGAACACGCTGCTGTTCGAAATGAAGCGCCGCGACGCCAAGAAAGGTCTGGCGACCTTGTGCATCGGTGGCGGCATGGGTGTCGCACTCTGCGTGGAGCGCGATTAAGTGCTTTGACAACCAAATAAAAAGGGCGCTCTTTGGCGCCCTTTTTTGTTACAAACAAACTCTATCTGTTGGATGCGACGATATTGACACCTTGGAAACCGAAATTCATGGCGAAATAATATTGCGCATCCTTACCTCTCAGAGTAACAGCATTACCAAGACGACTAAATTTGGAGGATTCCTAAATGGCACGTACAGCACTCGTAACCGGCGGTTCCCGCGGCATTGGCGCAGCAATTTCCAAGGCGCTAAAGGCCGAAGGATATAACGTTGCCGCCACCTATGCGGGGAATGACGAAGCCGCGGCGAATTTCACCGAAGAGACCGGTATAGCCACATACAAATGGAACGTCGCCGACTATGATGAATCGAAGGCAGGCATCGCGAAAGTTGAGGCCGAAGTTGGCCCGATCGACATCGTCGTCGCCAATGCCGGCATCACTCGCGATGCTCCGTTTCACAAGATGACACCGGAGCAGTGGCACCAGGTCATCGACACCAATCTGACCGGCGTGTTCAACACAGTTCATCCCGTCTGGTCCGGTATGCGCGAGCGTAAATTCGGCCGCGTGATCGTCATCAGCTCGATCAATGGTCAGAAGGGTCAGTTTGCTCAGGTGAACTATGCCGCGACCAAGGCAGGCGATCTGGGCATCGTCAAGTCGCTTGCACAAGAAGGTGCCCGTGCGGGTATCACTGCAAACGCCATTTGCCCGGGTTACATCGCTACTGAGATGGTAATGGCGGTGCCGGAAAAAGTGCGCGAGTCTATCATTGGACAGATCCCGGCAGGCCGCCTAGGTGAACCAGAAGAGATCGCGCGCTGCGTCGCGTTCCTGGCTTCAGACGATTCTCAGTTCATCAATGGCTCGACCATTTCGGCCAACGGTGCGCAATTCTTCGTTTGAACAGACAGTCATGCAATGAATACGGGCCGGTCCATCAGGACCGGCCCTTCCTTTATCCCGTAAGAACGCGCGCGCTGCGTTCAGCGGGAACCGAATAACCTGTTCAACAGGGATTTGATTGCCATGCCACGCGCCTCATGCGCGCGCTGAAAGGCGCGGCGGGTTGCTGGATTGGTCGTCATCTCAATCATTGGTGCGGCCCTTTCAGATCAGGTCTATTTGACTTTCTCTCAATATGAGCCCTATTTTCCTACCTGACAAACGAGCTTTCTCAATCCTTCAGTTAAGAATAACTTAATCGGAATGAATGAACGCCTGCCCCCTCTGACCGCTTTACGCGCCTTCGATGCGGCGGCACGCCACTTGTCCTTCGCAAAGGCGGCCGAAGAGCTACATGTCACGCCTGCCGCCCTATCTTTCCAAATCAAATCACTTGAAGAGCATCTTGGGCGACCGCTGTTTCGCCGCCTGAATCGGGCAGTCGAACTGACGGAGGCAGGCCGGACTCTTGCACCCGGCGCCGCGGAAGGGTTCGCAACATTGCAATCCGCCTGGCGCACTGTTCGGAAACAAGGCGACGATACCAGCCTGACAGTAACTGCGGGGCCAGCCCTGACGGCCAAGTGGCTGGCGCCGCGCCTTTACGACTTTGCCCGCGCGCACCCTGAGATTGACCTGAAGTTCTCAGCGACGCTGCGAAACATGGATCTCGAGCGTGATGACGTCGATGTTGCAATCCGGTTTGGCTATGGCCCAGATGAAGGGCTGTATGCGTTGCCCGTGCGCAAGGAATGGCTGACAGCCGTGATGACACCAGAATTGGCCGAGCAATACCCAACGCCCGAGAGTCTGCGCGAGGCGCCCCTGATCCATGACGACTCGATCAATTTCCTCAAACCACCTGCGGATTGGACGACATGGTTCCGTTCAGTAGGGGTGGATTTTGCTCCAACGCACGGAGCACGGTTTTCTCATGCCGATCACGCGATCGACGCTGCTGTAGCAGGTGTGGGCGTCGCCTTGGGGCGTCGCGCGATGATCATCAAAGATTTGACCGAAGGGCGTCTCGTCGCCCCGTTCAAAGTGGCTATCGAAACACGTGGTCGTTTTCGATTTCTGTGCCTGCCCGGATCAGAAAACCGACCACAGATCGCGGCGTTCCGGGACTGGTTTGTAGCCGAGATCGAAAAAACCGCGCACATCTCGGATGCGTTTAGGATAATTCCAGTCGAGGACGTCCTGTCCAAATGACCAGAAACCGTGCCACTTCCATCGGCTTCGTTGCTGTTCTCCTCTGGTCCCTTCTGGCCCTGTTGACGGTTGGATCCGCCCCGACGCCTCCATTGCTGCTAAATGCCATCTGTTTCACGCTGGGCGGCTCGCTGGGCCTGATCTGGACGTGGAAAGCAGGTGGTCTGAACCAACTCAGAACCATTCACTGGCGCGTTTATGTTTTTGGCACCATCGGCCTGTTCGGCTATCACGCGTTGTACTTTTCGGCGCTGCGCATGGCACCCGCCGCCGAAGCTGGGCTTATCGCATATCTCTGGCCGCTTTTGATTGTGCTGTTCTCAGGATTGTTGCCCGGCGAACACCTGCGCCCTGGTCATCTGATCGGCGCATGTCTGGGTTTTGCGGGGGCCGCCCTGATCATTACCGGTGGAGGTGGCTCTGGGTTTCAAGCCGGTCACTTACCGGGATATGCATTGGCCCTTCTTTGTGCGCTGACGTGGTCTGGATATTCCGTTTTGTCCCGGCGGTTGGGTGAAACCCCTACCAGCACGGTCGCTGTTTTCTGCACTCTGACAGCGATTGCATCATGGGCTTTGCATTTCGCGCTGGAAGACACGGTCTGGCCCGGAACACCCCTTGGCTGGGCATCGACCCTTGCGCTCGGACTGGGCCCCGTTGGCCTTGCATTCTACGTATGGGATATCGGAGTGAAACAGGGCGATATTCAGATGCTTGGCACGAGTTCATACGCTGCGCCCCTGTTGTCGACAGTGGTGCTTGTCATTGCCGGGATCGCCGCCCCAACCTGGGGCCTGGCGATCGCGGCGGTGTTGATCACATGCGGTGCCTTAATCGCGGCACGCGCCAGCCTGAAGTCTTAGGCCGACAGACGTTCGATCTCTTCTTTCAACTTCAGTTTTTGTTTCTTGAGTTGTGCTATGTGGAGATCGTCGATGCCTGGCGAGCGTTGGGCTTCTTCAACTTCATGGCCGAGAGTTTCGTGTTTCTTCTTCAGCTCCGTCAGATGTGCGCTCACGCTCATGGCGATCCTCCTTCGTTGGTGTGTATATTCCACCTAGGAAGTTGATCACATCGTTTCCACCCTGTCACGCCGCAGATGCACAGATTCTGTCATAAATCCGACAATTTCGGCTGGTCATTGCCTATTGAAACTAAAACCCTGGCAGTGCAGCCCCATTTCGCAACACTGCTGTCAGTTCGGGCGTATAGCTCTCGCCGTCTTGCTCATGCTGATCACCTGCATGCAAAATCAGCGGCGCATGCAAACGAAAAGCCGCCCGGCCGCCCTTGCGCGCCCGCAGGATCACTAACTCGGCGTTTCTCCCATTGCGCGCAGATAACGGGAGCACCTCAAGTGAGCCCAGCCGCCCGGAGCAAGCCGACAGCATGTCTGCAAGCCGATCAGCTTTTTGGATCATATGAAGATATCCGCGCGGCGCCATGCGTTTGGCCGCCACATCGATCCAGTCGGTCAGCGGCGTCTGCTCGCCCAGCGCGACACGGCGCCCGTCGTCCTCAGCGGGGCTATGCGCCCCGGCGCGATAATAAGGCGGGTTGGCAATAATGTGATCAAATTGTCGCTGCCTGAGATCGGACGGCATGGCACTCAGATCGGCCTCGACCACCTCAAGCTGCACACCATTCTCAATGGCGTTGCGACGCGCCAGCTCGGCGTACGACGTTTGAAGTTCAACGCCCGCAAGTTGCAATCCTTCAACGCGCGCAGCGAGGCAAAGAACCGCAGCTCCGGCACCGCAGCCAAGTTCCAGCACGGATTGGCCACCGGTCGCCGGGACCGAAGCAGCAAGCAGAACCGGATCGACCCCCGCTCGGTACCCCGAACGGGGTTGCCAAAGACGGACACGCCCCCCCAGAAAATCGTTGCAGGTCAGGTCACTGTCGGCAAACCGGCTCATCGGTCCAGTGGAATCTCGTTATCGCGCATCACTCGCTCCGCACGGGTCAGGTCTGCGGCGCGGACCATCAGGCGCCGGGGAAAGATTCCAATGCCACCTTCTAGGATGCTCATATTTACGTCCATCTGAAAGCAGTCTATATCCTCGCCCTCAAGAAGAGCAGATGCAAAGGCCAGGATAGTTGGATCGGTGCTGCGCAGAAGTTCTTTCATGGGGATGGATGTAAGGGCAAGGTAAGGCGAAAGTCGAGCCTTGTATCAGGAGTGTGATGAATATCAGCACGATCTCGAAACCGCATGAGCGACTGGCGGAAATTCTCACCGAGGAAATGGCGTCGGTTAACGAATTGATCCGCACCCGCATGGCGTCCGAACATGCGCCCCGTATCCCTGAGGTGACGGCCCATCTGGTCGAGGCGGGTGGCAAGCGTTTGCGGCCGATGCTGACACTGGCTGCGGCACGCCTGTTTGGCTATCAGGGTGATCATCACATTCGCCTGGCCGCTACGGTTGAATTCATCCATACCGCGACCCTGCTGCATGACGATGTGGTGGACGAAAGCGCGCAACGGCGCGGTCGTCCGACAGCAAATCTGCTTTGGGACAACAAATCCAGCGTTCTGGTGGGCGATTATCTGTTTTCACGCAGCTTTCAGTTGATGGTGGAAACAGGCTCGCTGCGGGTCTTGGATATCCTAGCCAATGCCTCGGCGACGATTGCTGAAGGCGAAGTACTTCAAATGACCGCAGCTACCGATCTGCAGACGGATGAAAGCGTGTACCTGCAGGTTGTACGCGGCAAGACAGCGGCATTGTTCTCGGCCGCGACCGAGGTTGGCGGCGTAATCGCCGGTGCGTCCGAGGCTCAGGTTCAGGCGTTGTTTGCATATGGCGACGCTTTGGGTATCGCTTTTCAGATCGCCGATGACTTGTTGGACTATCAAGGCGACAGCAAAGCAACCGGCAAGAATGTCGGCGACGACTTCCGCGAGCGCAAGCTGACCCTGCCGGTGATCAAGGCCGTGGCACAGGCTACGCCCGAAGAACATGCTTTCTGGCAGCGAACGATCGAGAAAGGTCGCCAGCAAGAAGGTGATCTGGATCACGCTCTGAGCCTGATGAACAAGTACAGCACGCTTGAAGCAACCCGCGTGGATGCGTTGGAGTGGGCCACTAAGGCAAAAGCGATGTTAGAGGTATTGCCGGATCACGAAATCCGCACCCTGCTGCGTGAACTGGCCGATTATGTGGTTTCGCGTCTCAGTTAAGCTGAGTCGCGCGGCACCACCATTCCGGATAGACGGCGCCAATCTCATAAGCAGCAAAGTGCGCCGCTTTCATCGTGGGATACAGCGCAAAACAGGTCGAGCCCGATCCGGACATTCGCGCCATCAAAACGTCTCGGGTCGCCTCCAACTCGTCCAGAACCCGCGCGATCTGAGGGGCGATCGTTTTGGCTGCAGCCTCAAGATCATTGCGTTGGCCGTTGAGCCAGCTGGCGCAGGTTTGTGGCGTCTCAAAAACGGGAATTTCTTCAGGCATAACCGGATTGTTGCGTGTTTTCAGCGCGTTGAACACTGCACCTGTGGACACCTCGACTCCCGGATTGACCAGCAACGCATACAGATCTGGCAGGTCAACGGGTGTGAGCCTGTCTCCAATTCCTTGCATCCGGGCGGCTTTGGCGAACACACACACGGGAACATCCGCTCCTATCGACAAGGGCAAAGAAGTTGGGATGTCCATCCCCTGATCCCTTAGGGCGCGCAAAGTTGCTGCCGCGTCGGACGAACCACCACCAATGCCGCCGCCATGGGGCAGCCCTTTGTCCAGATCAATTCTACCGGTCCAACCTGCGGCCTGCGCTGCCTGCCAGACCAGATTTCGGTGATCTGTCGGAACGCCGTCGGCAAACTCACCTTTCACATCGATGGCAAGATCCGGACCCGGAGTGAAAGCCAACCGGTCCCCGACATCCGTAAAGACGACCAAAGAGTCCAGCAAGTGATAGCCATCCGGGCGCTGTCCGGTCACATGCAGGGTCAGGTTGATCTTGGCGGGCGCAAATGCCTCAGCCTTCATTGGCGACCTTCAGGGGCTCGGCGCCTTCCTCAACCAGCACCGCGTCCAGTCCAACCTCGATCTTGCGGCGGATACGCTCCGGGTCGGCCTCGCCATCAGTGTCATCGGGGTCGATAAAGGACAGGGCCCGCTTCCACTGGAATTCAGCCTCGCGCGCACGGCCGACGGCCCAATAAACATCGCCCAAATGGTCATTCACGACAGGGTCGACCGGCATCAACTCTACAGCGCGCTCCATGTGGTCCACCGCTTCGTCATAGCGCCCCAGGCGGAACAGAACCCAGCCGAGACTGTCCACGATATACCCGCTGTCCGGGCGTGCCGCGACCGCGCGTTCGATCATTTCCAGCGCCTCGTCCAACTTTTCACGCCGTTCGACAAGGGAATAGCCAAGATAGTTCAGCACCTGAGGCTGATCCGGGTTTAGCTCCAGTGCGCGGCGAAAATCGGTCTCGGCCTTCTCCCAGTTCTTGAGACGTTCATGAGAGATGCCCCGTGCGTAATGCAGGAACCAGTTGTTGCCTGCATCTTCTTCAGTGAGTGAAATGGCAGTGTCATAGGCCGTGACGGCTGCGGCATAGTCCTCTTGCTGGCGCAGCAAATCAGCAAGCGCCACATGTACACCAGGAAGGCCAGGTTGCTGAATGGCAAGGTTTTGCAAGACCTCAACCGCGGCGTCGGTTTTACCCGAACGGCGAAGTACTTCGGCGCGCCCTAATTCAGCGGCGTGATGGTCAATGCTGTCCGGGGGGACCATACGATAGGCCTCGACCGCCAGATCAAACTGGTTCATCCCTTCCAGCAGTTCGGCGCTAAGCAGAATTGAGTCGATGTGATCGGCGCGAAGAAAATTGGCGATACGCGTGTATAACAGCACATAATCTGGTGCTGCCTCGGTGTTCAGGGCTGCACCGACCGAAAAATAGACTTCGGCCATACCGTCCTGCGCTGAACGGACATGAGTAAAGGATAAAACTTCACCAGCCTGCAGCCGGGCAACATAGTCTTCGATGAAGGGATCACTTCCGACAGCAAAAACCTCGTCCAGAAACTGCACCGCGTCTTCGTTGCGATCGAGTTGCGATAACACCTCGGTCCGTGCCAGAGCTGCCCGGCGTGAAAAGCGGGACACAGCGCCCTCATTCGCCGCAAACACAGCCTCGGCACCTTCGAAATCGCCAACCGATGCCAGCGCCATCGCCTTGTGGTACAACGCAAAGTCCCGCAAGCCTTCCTGCGTGGCGACGGAATCGAATTGCTCCATTGCACGGGACACTGCCCCCTGACCCATATGAGCCCATGCCACCATCAGGCCGTCAACCAGCGGCCCCACGCCCTGCGTTTCCGGATCGCGGGCCAAAAACTCATCCAGTTTGTTTTCGACGATCAGGTTTGCCGAACTGGTCATACGCGCCGCCTGACTCGGTAAGCCGCGTTCTTCGATCGCCTGCGCGATCGGCAAGGCTCCGGTGACATCGCCTAGGGCAAGACGCGCAAGCAGCACGCTTTCCTGCAACTTGTCATTTTCCGGATCGTATCTGAGGGCCTTGGCATAGTACCGGGCCGCGGCGCTGTAATCGCTTTCGTAGATGGCCTGACGCCCGGCCAAATATGCCCCCGCGCCAGTATCCGCAAATGCAGACACTGCTACGGTCGAGGTGAGAAACGCGGCCAATGCCGCCCGGCGAACCCGAGAAAACACCAAAATCCTGCCTTGTTGTCGTTGACTGCCTGTCAAGCTAGGGCCTTGGCATGCAAGTGGCAATGGCAGAGCCTTCACGACCCTGCCAGTGCCCCTGTTTTTGCTTACATGTTGGGATAGTTCGGCCCGTCACCGCCCTGCGGTGTGGTCCAGGTGATGTTCTGGCTGGGATCCTTGATGTCACACGTCTTGCAGTGAACACAGTTCTGGAAATTGATGACGAATCGCGGCTCGCCTTCATCCTCAACCATCTCGTAGACGCCAGCCGGGCAGTAGCGCTGCGCTGGTTCGTCGAACCTTGGCAGGTTGACCTTTACCGGAATTTCCGGATCGGTCAGCTTTAGATGACAGGGCTGGCTTTCCTCGTGGTTGGTCATCGCAAACGAGACGTTGGTCAGGCGGTCGAAGGACAGCGTGCCGTCTGGTTTGGGATAGTCGATCGGCTGGTGCTTGCTGGCCTCTTCGGTCGACTCGGCGTCGTTCTTGCCGTGGCCAAGGGTACCAAAGAACGAAAAGCCCAGCGTGTTGGTCCACATGTCCAGACCGCCCAGCGCCAGCGACGGGATCAGGCCCCATTTCGACCACATCGGCTTGACGTTGCGGACCTTTTTCAGATCGCTGCCGATGGCGCCTTCGCGGACATTGGTTTCGTAGGCGGACAGTTCGTCGCCCGAACGCTCGGCCTTGATGGCGTCAAACGCCGCTTCGGCCGCTGCTTTGCCCGACAGCATCGCGTTGTGGTTGCCCTTGATGCGCGGCACGTTGACCATGCCCGCCGAACAACCCAGCAGCGCCACGCCCGGTGCGACCAGTTTCGGCATCGACTGATAGCCGCCTTCGGTAATCGCACGTGCGCCGTAAGCCACGCGTTTACCACCTTTCAGCAACTCGGCCACCATCGGGTGGTGCTTGAAACGCTGGAACTCCATGTAGGGGTACAAGTGCGGGTTCTTGTAGTTCAGGTGAACCACGAACCCGACATAGACCTGATTGTTTTCGAGGTGATAGATGAACGATCCGCCACCCGCGTTACTGCCCAGCGGCCAGCCCATGGTGTGAGTGACGGTGCCTTCTTTGTGCTTGGCCGGGTCGATCTCCCAGATCTCTTTCATGCCGACGCCGTATTTCTGCACCTCTTTACCGGCAGACAGGTCGTATTTGGCGATGACTTCCTTGGACAGTGAACCGCGGACACCTTCCGACAGGAAGACATACTTGCCGTGCAGTTCCATCCCCGGTTCGGTTTGCGGACCGTAGGAGCCATCGGGTTCCAAGCCGAACACCCCGGCGACGACACCCTTGACCTCGCCGCTGTCGCCATAAACCAATTCGGAACAGGCCATGCCGGGGAAGATTTCGACGCCCAGCTCCTCGGCCTGCTCGGCCATCCAGCGGCAGACATTGCCCATCGAGACGATGTAATTGCCGTGGTTGTTCATCAGCGGCGGCATCGGGAAATTGGGAATGCGCAGCTTGCCCGCCTCACCCAACATATAGAAATTGTCCTCGTTCACCGGCACGTTGAGCGGTGCGCCTTTTTCCTTCCAGTCCGGGATCAGCGCGTCCAGACCACAAGGGTCCAGCACTGCGCCGGACAGGATATGTGCACCAACTTCTGAGCCCTTTTCCAGAACGACAACGTTCAGATCGGAATCCAGTTGTTTCAGACGGATGGCAGCCGACAGACCTGCAGGGCCTGCGCCTACGATCACCACGTCGTATTCCATCGCTTCGCGTTCAATCTCGGCCATCGCGGGCTCCTTGGCTATCTTTCAGAATTGGCGCTTTTCACGCGCGGTCGGCGCAATATTGTTTCACGGCTGATTACATGCTGAGCAAGACCTTGGTCAATCGAAACACGGCGTAAAACTGTCGCAATACGGCAGTTCACTAGTCCGGTCGGTCCCCCATCAGGTACCTGGGACCGCTACCATTGGATTTCGCCCGGTCATCTGGGTTGTAAAGCGCACATTTCGGCAGGCTGAGACACCCACATCCGATGCAGCCATCAAGGTTGTCACGCAACCGGGTTAAAGTATCGATTCGTTCATCCAGACGGGCGCGCAGGCGGACGCTGATCTCTTTCCAATCCTGCGGCGTCGGGGTGCGGTTTCCCGGCAGATCTTTCAGGACCTCGCGGATCTCTGGCAAAGTCAGACCGAATTGCTGAGCGATCATCACGAAACTCAGGCGCCGGATGTCGGCGCGCTGATACCGCCGCTGCCCCCCGGGGTTGCGCCAGGGAGCAATCAGACCTTGCGCTTCGTAATATCGGATCGCCGAGACAGCCAACCCGGTGCGACGGGCCAGCGCGCCAATTGGCAAACCATCTGATGCTGGCATTGCGAACTCTCCCAAAAAATATCTTGACCTAAAGTTAGGTTTAGAAATTACGGTGATTCGAGACAAGCCATAAATCGCGAAGGAGATCCCATGATGGCAACGCTTGAACATACCAATTTCACCGTGCGCGACCCCAAGGCCTCGGCAGCCTGGATGCAGGATGTTTTTGGATGGAAAACCCGCTGGGAAGGCCCTGCCATCGCCGGAGGTTACACTGTCCATGTGGGCAGCGCGCACACCTATCTGGCGCTTTACACCCCTGACGACCCCAAACCGGCCAGCGAAAGCAGCTATGACGTGGTCGGCGGGCTGAACCATGTTGGCGTTCTTGTTGAAGACATTGATGCGACCGAGTCGCGTGTTTTGGCAGCAGGGTTCAAACCGCACAACCACGCCGATTACGAACCCGGCAAAAGGTTTTACTTCCGTGACGACAACGGCATTGAATTCGAGGTGGTTCAGTATGATTGAAATGCTCTGGCACGCCACCCCGTCCAACCGTAGGTGTAGCGGCCCGCGAGACGGTCCGTTCAAACGCTGAAACCCGCGCTGCCTTAAACGGCGTAATGTCGCGAATTCACAGGTAAGTCGCGCCTGAGCCCTTGCAATTCACGCCTCATTTGGGTCAGGTATTTGCCAACCCATCAATTCGCCCCGACGCTTGTCCCATGCGGCGGGGCGCATCAATTTATGCGTGGACGACAAGAAAATGGAAAAGATTCCAATGACGCCTTCGGGCAATGCCGCGCTCGAGGCGGAACTGAAGAACCTGAAGTCCGTCGAACGCCCGGCGATTATCGAAGCAATCGCAACGGCCCGCGAGCTTGGCGACTTAAAAGAAAACGCCGAATACCACTCGGCCCGTGAAAAGCAGGGCTTTATCGAAGGCCGGATCAAAGAGCTGGAAGGCATCCTGTCCCTGGCCGATGTGATTGACCCGGCCAAATTGGCAGGTGCTGTCAAGTTTGGCGCAAAGGTCACCTTGGTCGACGAAGATACTGACGAAGAAAAGACCTGGCAGATCGTCGGCGAATACGAAGCCAATATCGAAAACGGCCTGCTGAACATCAAATCGCCCATCGCCCGCGCGCTGATCGGCAAGGACGAGGGTGACAGTGTCGAAGTACGCACGCCCGGAGGTGTGCGGTCTTATGAAATTCTGAGTGTCGAGTACGCCTGACCGGAGCGTTTATCATGTCGGAGCCAAAGCCAGATCAAGAAGCCGAGCGTCCGACGCCCTTGGGCATCTATGACCGCCCAGGGCACCCTGCGGTCACTGGCATCGAGATTGCGGCTGTCGTGCTCAGCGTGATCTGGCTGGTGGTGTCGGTCGTGTTTCTGGTATTGCCCGGTCAACAGCAAGGCGGAGGGTTCATCGTCACCTTGCTGGCGGTTTTCATGCCGGTAGCAATGATCTGGGTTGCGGCCATGGCCATGCGTGCCAGCCGGATCATGCGAGAAGAAAGCGCCCGACTGCAGACCGCCATCGACGCAATCCGCAACGCCTATGTTAATCAACAGCAACGCGCCACCAGTACCTATGAACCGGCAGTTGGCCGGAAGCTGGACGAAATCGCCGCAACAGTGAAAAAGACCGAAAGCGCGCAAGCCACGTTTTCGCACCACAGGGCTGAACCCCTTCGCGCCAATGCACCGGACCCCACAAAAGGCGATCAGACTTCGCTTGAACTTGGAACTCCCGCCGAAGAGATTGCACCGCCGCTGCCGACCGAGGTGTTTATCCGCGCCCTGAACTTCCCGGAAACGCAGGAAGATGCGGAAGGCTTCACAGCCTTGCGGCTGGCACTCAAAGATCGAAAGGCAGCGCAAATTGTGCAGGCTTCGCAAGATGTTCTGACCCTGCTCAGCCAGGAAGGCATCTATATGGACGACCTGCGCCCTGACATGGCCCGGCCCGAGGTCTGGCGCCAGTTCGCGCAGGGCGAGCGTGGACGTGCAGTTGCCGCATTGGGTGGTATCCGCGACCGCTCGTCACTTGCACTGACAGCGGCGCGGATGAAACAGGATCCGATCTTTCGCGATGCGGCCCATCATTTCCTTCGCCGTTTCGACCACATGATCGTGGATTTCGAACCCGAGGCCAGTGACGCCGACCTGACCGCTTTGGGAGAAACCCGCACCGCACGCGCCTTCATGCTGGTAGGGCGAGTTGCCGGTACCTTCGACTAATTACAAACCAAAGCTGCTGTAAGGAATGAAACGCACCGGGTCACCGGGCCTGATATGACGTTCACCATCTTCTATCTCGACCAGACCTTCGGCCCAGCTAAGGCCACTGATCCGACCAGACCCTTCTGACCGAAACACCTCGACCCGCCCGTCGCGCACACGCGCGCGCAAGTATTCGCGCCGACCTGGTTTCTTTCGCTTCTCAAATGCGGCAGGCAGTTCAAACCCTTGCGGATCCTGCCAGCCTACACCCGCCATCAAACCCAAAGCCGGGCGGGCAAAAATCAAGGTGCAGACCATCGCCGCAACCGGATTACCCGGCAATCCAAAAACCGGAACCCCTTGCCACATACCCAGCGCCAAGGGGCGTCCGGGTTTCAGCGCAATGCGCCACTGCTGCATCGCTCCAGCCTCGCGCAGAAGGGCTGAAACATGGTCCTCGTCCCCCGCTGAAGCGCCGCCACTGGTCAGGATCACATCTGCCAGCGCTCCGGCCTCATCCAATCGCGTGCCGAGCGCTTCGCGGTCATCTGCCACACGCCCCATGTCAACGGGTTGAAAACCCATCCTTTCGAGCAATGACAATAACATGGGTCGATTGGCGTCGAATATCTGGCCCAGCTCCGCGGCCTCGCCCGCCTCGATAAGTTCGTCACCTGTCGACAGAACTGCCACGCGAAGCGGGACCCGAACCGAAACTTCGGCAACACCCACCGCCGTCAACAAGGCCAGATCGGCCGGTGTCAGCTTGCGTCCGGCAAGCAATGCCGGGTCGCCTTTCGTTACATCTTCGCCGGCGAGCCGGGTGTTTGCACCCTGCTTCAAAGGCCCCCGAAATGCGATGTGGCCATCCTGAGCGGTCACGTCTTCCTCAAGAATGACTGTATCCACCCCACTCGGCAGGGCCGCACCGGTCAAAACCCGCAGCGCCTGCCCTGCGGGAACAATTCCATCAAAAGGCAGACCCGCTGCCGCGCGGCCTTGCGCCAATGGCATCACGTGTGCCCCCTCGGGCACAGCCCCTGCGAACCCGTAGCCGTCCACAGCCGTGTTAGGTTGTGGTGGGTTGGATCGTTGCGCCAGGACGCCTTCGGCCAGAACTCGGCCCAAAGCCTTAGCTATCGGCATCGTCTCGGCCCCGGTCACAGGCCGCAACCTGTCGCGCAACAGGGCCAGCGCGTCATCAACCGGCGTCCATTCCACCCCGGCGGGCAGTGCGAAACAGTCATTTCTAAGCGGAGGCGGTGCGATGTTCGGCTTATTCTGCGGCTGTTTCACTGTCGTGCCCCCCCTGCAATCCAACTTCACGCAAAATGAAGTCGGCAATGCCCACAGTATCGTTCAGGCCAAACACGGGCCGATCCAGTTCCAGCGGAGTATCGCTGGCCACAGCACGGATGCTATCATTGCCCGTCGCGATCAACGGATTACCCGGTTCGGATCGGTAGGCCTCGACCTTGGGATGAGGCTCCCGCTTGTACCCCTCGATCAACACCAGATCGACCGGCGACAAACGGGCGAGAAGCGCGCTCAGCTTCGGCTCCTCCGCCCCGCGCAATTCCTGCATCAACGCTACGCGATGGGCAGAGGCCAGCAGAACCTCGGACGCACCTGCTGTTCTGTGGCGATAACTGTCACGACCGGGCTGGTCCACATCGAAAGCGTGATGCGCATGCTTGATCGTCGAGACTTCAAAGCCGCGGCCGGTGATCTCTGCCACCAGACGTTCCATCAGGCCGGTCTTGCCCGCGTTTTTCCAGCCAGTGACGCCGTAGACTTTCATACCTGCTCCAGCATTTTTTGCGCCCGCGCCAAATCTTCGGGAGTATTGACGTTGAAGAAGGGATCGAACGGGTCAGCCGGAAACAAAGCCTCGCGCCCGCCGTGCTGATCGGTCCAAAGAACAACCTTGCGAAGCCCGTCCTGCAATGCCGCCCTCAGGTCGTTGCGCAATGCGACCGGCCAGAGCCCGAAAGTCGGGTGCCGGTTAACCCGCTTACTCCCGCCTGATTTCAGCGCCTCATCTCCGGTACGCGGAGTTGTCGCTAGAACCAGCGGCTGTGCCTGTCCTTCGGCAGCCTGAACCAGCCGATCGACCAAATCGCGCGGGAAGAACGGTGTATCAGCAGCGGCGGTCACGATGCTATCGGCCCCCTGCTCCGCTGCCCAGTCGAGTCCGGCCAGTACGCCGGCCAACGGTCCAACAAATCCCTCGATCGTATCTGGCAGAATGGGCAACCCCAGATCTTCAAACCGTGTCGGGTCACCGTTGGCGTTGAGAGCCACGCCGCGCACCTGCGGGTTCAGCCGGTCGATCACATGGTTCAGCAGAGGCCGCCCACCCAGATGCAACAGCCCCTTGTCGCCCCCGCCCATCCGCGTGGCCAGCCCGCCTGCGAGTATCACGCCCAAAGGGTATTTCATTTTTTTTTCCTTACCACTTCCGAAGACCAGAGCGCACATTTTCAACGTTCTAAGTGTTACTCAGCTCAATTGGAACGCGCTTGGGTAAAGGTGGTGGAGGACAAATAGCCACATAATTAAAGTCCCGACCGACAAGAAGGACGTCGCTGAAACGGTGTGGGCGGCAAGCTGCGGTTCTTGATTGTAGTGTTTTGCCAACAAAAAGATGTTCTTGGCGGTGGGAACAGCGGCCGAGACGGTGGCGGCAATTGTCCACAGCGGATCAAGCCCGATAAGGTGTGCGGCCAGCAGCACCAGCCCGGGTGCCACAATCAACTTGGTGAGCGTTAAAAACAGAATCAACGGGCCGGTCTGAACAATCGTCCGTACACTGGTGGTAAAACCAATGGCAAACAGCGCAACCGCCGCCAATGCCTGACTGAGAAGTTCGAGGTAATCCGAAACTGAGTCGGCAAACCCTATACCGGTGAATGAATAGGCAAGGCCAAGCAACGTTGCTGCAATGATCGGGTTTTTCAGTACGTTCAGGATTATCCTGAAAACCGATGTTTTTTCCTTTGCTGCGTGCCCTGCTGAGCTTTCAAGAATTGTGGTCAGGATCAAAAGCAAAATGGCGACCACCAGATTTGCCAATACGGCTGGCAACGCTCCGCTTGATCCAAAGATGGCGTGAAGGATGGGCAGGGCAACAAGTGCAGTGTTGGATGCAACAGCTGCAAACGCGGCGACAGTTGCCGACCCGATTGACAAGTTCAGGACACTTTTCAACCCCAGGAACAAAACAGCGAAGAGAATGACCAGCGTCCCGCCATAGGCAAGGTAGAAACCGTAATTGAGCAGATTCTCGAACTTTTCCTGACCGATCAGATAAAACATGATCGCAGGGATCAGGACATAGACCGCAAACTGAACCAAATAGTCAGACGTGTTTTTGTCCAATAGGTTTGTCCAGGCGAACACATAGCCTGTCAAAATGACCGCAAAAACAGGAGCTATGAGATTGATGAGTTCCATTCAGATTAGGGACCACCACCTGCGCATTCTGTAAAAACTAAGCACCACTTTAGGATAAATCCCGGAAATTTCATGGAAAAAATTTAAACCAACCCTGCTCTACGGCTGCGTTGGAATCGATTTTAAGTTTCAGCACTCTTTCGCCGGTGCTTTTTGTCCTCAATTGCAACCGTTGCCGGGTCCACATCGCGAACCAGTCGGTCCTCACCAGACAGACAGACGAACCGCTGCCCGCGCATACGACCGATCAGGGTCAGGCCGACCTCGCGCGCGATCTCGACGCCCCAGGCGGTGAAACCGGACCGGGACGCCAGCACAGGGATACCCATCATCGCCGTCTTGATCACCATTTCCGAAGTCAGACGACCCGTAGTGTATAGAACTTTGTCTGCAGCAGGTTCGCTTTCGGACAACATCCAGCCTGCGATCTTGTCCACCGCATTGTGACGGCCGACGTCTTCCATATAGACCAATGGCCGGTTTTCACGGCACAAGACCGTGCCATGAATTGCGCCCGCCTCAAGATACAGCGACGGGGTGCGGTTGATCTTGGCCGCCAATTCATAAAGCCAAGAGGTACGGACCTGCACCTGCGGCAGGCGAACGTCTTCCAGCCCTTCCATCATGTCGCCAAAGACCGTTCCGACCGCGCAGCCACTGGTGCGGGTCTTTTTCTTCAACTTGTCCTCGTAAGAAGTTTCGCGCGCCGTGCGGACCACGACAGTCTCCAGATCGTCATCATAATCGACCTGCGTGATCTCATCATCGACCAGCAGCATCCCCTGATTGCGCAGAAAGCCCAGCGCAAGATATTCGGGGTAGTCGCCGATGGTCATCGCGGTCACGATCTCCTGAGAATTCAGGAAAATCGTCAACGGGCGTTCTTCGACAACCGATATACGACTGACCTCGCCATTCTGATCCACACCATCGACCGCGCGGGTCAAACGTGCCGATCCGGGGTCGGGAGCGATAATGTATTCTGACAGGTCCGTTTCCGTGGCCAATTGCAACCCTTTCCCAAGCCAGCTACTGCTGCTGGCAACACCATAGGATTTAGCCATGGCATTCACCACATCCAAGTCATACTTCTGGAGGGGTTTTCGGGACGGAACTCCGTTTATTTTCGTCGCGATTCCGTTCGGTACGCTATTCGGTGTCTTCGCGACCGAAGCAGGGCTGAATATCGTGCAAACCATGGCGTTTACCGCAACCGTGTTCGCAGGTGCAGCCCAATTCGCAGCCCTGCAACTGCTACAGGACAACACGCCCACAGCCATCATTCTGGTTTCGGCCTTGGCGGTAAACTTGCGGATGGCCATGTATTCGGCCTCGCTGACGCCGTATCTGGGCGCCGCACCAATGTGGCAACGCGCCATAGCTGCCTATCTGACTGTGGATCAGTCCTACGCCTGTTCGATTGTCCAATTTGAGAAAGAGCCTGACCTGACAATACCGCAGCGCATGGCATACTTTTTTGGCTCGGTAACGCCGATTACGCCGCTCTGGATCCTGGCCACTTATTTGGGAGCGGTTCTGGGCACGCAAATCCCTGAAAGTTGGGCGCTGGACTTTGCGCTGCCGATCACGTTTCTGGCGATGATTGGGCCGATGATGCGGACCTTGGCCCATGTAGCGGCAGCATTGGTTGCGATCATCGTATCACTTCTTATGGTCGCCATTCCCTACAATTTGGGTCTACTGATCGCCGGTTGTGCCGGAATGATGGCAGGTGCCCAGGCGGAACTGTTTATGGAACGCAGAAAGGCCAAACTATGACCCCAGTCGATCCGACCACCATGTGGACCATCATTGTGGGGCTGGCTGTTGGCAGCTTTACCTTGCGTTTCGTGTTTATCGGTTTTGTTGGGGATCGCCCCATGCCACCATGGTTGCTGCGCCACCTGCGATACACGGCAGTGGCCATCCTGCCTGCATTGATCGCACCGCTGGTCGTGTGGCCTTCGGCCACCGAAGGGCAGCCAGATGTACCGCGCATGGCGGCCGCTGCGGTTGCACTGACTGTCGGGTTGGTCACAAAGAACGTGTTGGCGGCCATCTTTACAGGGGCCGCTACGCTCTATGGCCTTTTGTATTTAATTGGCTGAGACCGCATCCAACTGGTTGAGCTGCGCGTTGTTCGCAGCAAGCCCCTTTTGCAGATCCGCATCATCGTTCTCGCGGTATTCCGAGGTCACAACGCCAGGAATTTGCCCGAATTGCTCTGCCAGTTTGACTGGATAAAAAGTGACGTCAATCTGCTCGAACCCGGGCACCTGCTGCAATATCCGGGCGGTCGAGTTGGCGCAGTACGCCCCTGGTACCGGACCTGACTGCTTGGCCAGCTGATACGCAATCTCGGCCTGCTGCGGAGTAACCTCAACCCTCTGAACCAGCGCATAATGCGTTTCGCGCGCGTGTGAACTGCGATAGGCGCGCTCAACCGCCGGCGTGATGCCGTAAAGAACGTCATCCTTGATCGGTACCACGTCTGCCCGGAACGAACCCGCCGGATCAAAGATAACCCGCTCGCTGGCGCTAATCATAAGCGAGGTGTGCGCCCCGGAACCGGTGCGCGTGTTGATCATCGTGTAGAGCGTCAGTGTCGATGGTCCCGGATCACGGTAGGATCGGGAAATGATCTGTGTCTGATCAGCCTGGGGACGATTTGACCCGGCACAGCCAGCCACAGTTGCTGCCAGCAGGCAGGCAATCAGAATCCTGAACACGGAACCCCCCGGCCCAGATTACGCAGCGAAGACCGCCAGGAAAAGACAGAGGAGTGCGATCGCCACCACACACCATGTGGTGAATTTGATGAACCCGTCAAAGGTTTTGGTCTGAACGGTGATGTCCATCTCGCCGTGTTTATATTCAGCCATGTGTCTAAGAATCCCAATTCGCGTGTTTAAGATGGTGGATAATGCAAAAAAGCGGCCCTGTCACGACGTCATTCGCGCACAGGTGAAGCAAAGACCGAGCATCCGGGATAGCCAAAACCCCAACGCCACGGCAACCCGCTGCAGGGCCCGCCCCCAAACCGCACGGCCATATACATCGCCTCGGCCGTTATCGAATGAACCGAAAGAACCTGATCCGGCGTCATTTCATAGCGCGCGGCATATTCGTCCGAATGGGTTTCGCCGTGTTCTTTCACGCAGGCGCGCAGCGCGTCATCCGCAGACAGGCGCGCGTCAAAACTGGCCTCGGCGTCAAGCGCGCCGCCGGCATTATGGTAGGCCTTGTCATGTGTGACACAGCAGTATTCCCAGGGTGGATGCACCTCGTAAAGCGCACCAAACTTGGGAAACGTATCCGCCACCAGCCGCCAACTTGAAGAAAGTCCGCCGGAACAGCCATCCGTTTCGAACGGGATAGGCTCGGCATTTCCGCGGCTCCCCATCAAAGCGCGATGTGCGGGCATCTCGACGTTGCGCATCAGGTCTTGCGCAAAAGCAGGCATCGTAACACCAGCCAGTATGGCCGCGATCTTAAGGGCTCTCATCGCGCATATCCGACGTATCGACTGACATCCCAAACGTGGTTGCCAGCCACAGAAGCAACCTCTCTCCCGGTCCCATTTCGGCGCGCACGCGCAAAACCTCTTGGGCGATGGCCGGGCGGTCCGTGATCAACCCATCCACCCCCATCGACGCCATGGCCGACATTTGCAGCGGATCATTCACCGTCCAGACGTAGATGTCCTTGCCCGCCTCATGAACCGAACGGATCAGGCCGGGCGTGACCATATTTGCGTTTACGGCAAGAAAATCGCCATCGAGTCCCGACAGGTTTCCCACAGCAGTTGCCGCCAGAACGCCAGCACGCCAATCAGGGCGCAAGGTCTTCATTTTTTGCACCGCCGGGTATTTCAGAGACATGGTGGCAATGTCATCCTGCATCTCCAGCTCTTCGACAATCGCTGCGACACGGTTTTCGAGATCGACGTCGTGCCCGTAATATTTCAACTCGATAATGACCTTGGCCTTGCCTTTGGCCGCACTCAGGACGTCATGCAGGGTTGGGGTTCGTTCCGAGGCATATTCAGGGTCGAACCAGCTGCCGATATCAATCTCGGCAACATCCTCCATTGTGGCATCCCAAACTTTCAGGTTCACACCTGCCAGCTTCATGAAGTCACTGTCATGGGCGACGATCACGGCACCGTCCGCTGTTTCCTGCACATCGATCTCGACCCAATCGGCGCCGTCTTCTATGGCCTTGAGCACGGATGCCATCGTGTTTTCCGGTCGCAGCGCCGCCGCGCCGCGATGCCCAATGACATCCGCATGGTCGGGCGCCTGAACA
Source organism: Ruegeria sp. HKCCD6426 (assembly GCF_057221115.1). Taxonomy (NCBI): domain Bacteria; kingdom Pseudomonadati; phylum Pseudomonadota; class Alphaproteobacteria; order Rhodobacterales; family Roseobacteraceae; genus Ruegeria; species Ruegeria sp. HKCCD6426. The sequence continues at coordinate 187,668 of NZ_JBWVBF010000007.1, forward strand.
CGCTCCAGCAATCCCTGTCCGAACCACAGACCGATCAATAATGCTGCCACGGCAACTCCAACCGTCACAAGGACCGGAGCACGCAGGTTACCGGGTTCAGGATGGGGCACCGCCTTGGTCCTGGGTTCAAAAAAACCATCCAACAGGACAGCCAACGCACCCAAAGCCAACGCTGCCAACACGAGGCCAGCCAGTGACCAAAGACCGGCAACAAGCAGGCTGATCATCAGGGCAAATTTCAGGTTGCCCCCGTCCTGCAAAGGAACGATCGCAAACAACAGCCCGGCCACAAATGCTATGGCTGCTGCAATCGCAACGCGCGCAGCCAGCCACAGGACCAATTCGATTTTGAGCCGTCCACGCTTGCCCTCCATCCGGCTGTCGCTTTCAGCGAAGGCTGCGGACGGCGCGACACCTTCGAACAGCACAAGATGCAAACCAAGTGCCCACCCGGATAACCTGCGGATCAGAACCCACGCCATGGCCAGAACGACCAAACCGATCAGGACAACCGCAACCCAAAAGGCCGGAGGGTGAAAGGTCAGGTAATAGTTGATGTCGTATTCCGTCAAAGTCCACCACGCGATCAAGGCCGCAACGGCGACGAACGGCAATGCCAACAGAAGGACACGAAGAACCAGTCGCACGGCGAACCCGAACAAGGCGGGCAAGCGCGACAGGATCGCCCCAATCGCAGCGCTACCCGCGCGCCACGGGTCGCTTTCACCCATGCGCAGCGATCCGGCCATGACGGAAAAGACGAAAACTTCGGCCAGAATGAAAAGGCTCAGGATTACAACACCGGCGATGAAACCGGCCGGCGACAGAAGGAACATAGCGATGTCCTGATCTGTCAGGGCTGTTTGGTTCGACAACGAAACAGCCAGGTTCACCACCACGGCGACACCAGGTGCAATCAGCGCGATCAGCAAAAGCCTAACCGCAAAATAGATTGGGACAAAGACACGACGCCGCGCCCACGCACCTGCGTAGGCATCTGTAACAGCTGAGAAATGAGTCACGCGGCGGCCTCCTGAATAATCCGCTCATTCAAGGCTGCGAAAACGTGAATTGCAAGTCAGAGCGTCAGCTTTCCTCGAGATCCGCCGCCAGACGAAAACCGATGCGGTTGGCAGGCTTGTCTTCGATCGATTTGGGTAATGCGCGTAGCATTACGTTCAGTTGGCTCACATGTTGCACCAGCTGAGTCCGCGCCCCGCTTCCGTCGGAGCCATAGAACGTGATCATATCCGGGTCGAAATATCCCATCCCTTCGATCCGCATCACACCAGCATCACCACCGGTAAAACCCATGGCGACCTCGTGATCGCCGTCCAGTGTCTTTTCGAAATTCTGGATATAGAGGATCAGCCGCTCATAGGCCCATTGAGCAGGGCTTTTGGTGGCAACCGGCTTTTGCAAGGGCTCCGGCAGTTTCTTCGTGCCGGATTCCGCTTCGGGATTGGAATGCACCTCATAGCAACGAGGCAAAGCTGCTGCTTCGGCGGCTTCGGCCGTAGTTTCGATCTGATCCTGCATCTCGCTACCCTCTGCGTTGATATTCCCACGCTCCGTCCGCGCGCCGCGTCCGGGTTACAGCATCAATGTGGTAGAGATGGTTCAGGTGTGCAACCGCCTCGACCAATGCAAGGCCATATTCGCTTTCCTTGATCGAACGTTTGAACAAAGCCGTGAAGCATTCGGCGGCAGTCATCGGTTGGTTCAGTTCGTTTATCAGACGATCCAACGCGCCATGGTGGTTGTCGATCAGTTGGCGCATCCGCATCGGCAGACCGGTAAAGGGCAGCTTGTGCCCGCCCAGCACCAGATGATCGGGACGTGCCAGTGGTCGCAGTCGTTCGCAGGCTTCCAGCCAGTCAGCAACCGGATCGGCCATGGGTTCGGTCGCATAGACCCCGAGATTTGAACTGATCGAACTGAGAATCTGATCGCCGGTCAGCACCAGATTATCGTCGCGGCTCCAGAAGGTTGCATGCTCGGGGGCGTGGCCGTTGCCCATATGCACATCCCAGTTGCGTCCGCCCATACGGATTACGTCGCCCTGCTTGACCCGGGTAAAGCCCAGCGGCATCGGATAAACGACATCGGCAAAGTTAAAGGGGCGCTCGGCCATTCGTTTGGCCAGAACATCCCCGGCCATACCGGCGCTACGGTAAAAATTCAGCGTTTCCTGCGGCCAGTTTTCCTGCACGTCCAACGTCAGCATCCGCGCGAACAACCAGGCGGTGCGAGTCGTCACCAGCTCGGCCCCATGCTCGGTCTGGAACCAGCCTGCATTGCCGACATGATCGGGGTGGTGATGCGTCACCACGACCCGCTTGATCGGTTTACCTGATAGCGGCCCGACCATCAGGCTATCCCAGATGGCTCGTGTCTTTTTCGACGACAGCCCAGTGTCGATCACCGTCCAGCCGTCTCCGTCATCCAGCGCATATACATTCACATGGTCCAGCGCCATTGGCAGCGGCAGGCGCATCCACAATACACCCTCGGCAATCTCGGTTGCATCGCCCGTTGCCGGAGGTTCGCTCCACGGATACCGGATGGTCTGCCCCATATCACCGTCCATCAGACTGCCAACTCCTCAACAGTGAACGCATAAAGGTCATCCGCCCCTTTCTGCGCCTGTACCAACAGGCCCATGTGCTCGGGCAGCAAGGCATTGATGTAGTACCGAGCCAGCTTGGCGCGCGGCCCTTCCGGTTCAGCCAGAGCTGCAGACAGGTGGTAATGCGCGCCCAGAACACGTGCGAACGCGGCCAGATAGGCGGTCGCGCCGGCAAAGCGAGTATTCATATCGCTCTGCGACACCAGCCATTCAGTTGCTTCACGCAAGGACTCGGTGGCTTCCCAGACCGGCCCTGCCAGGTCAGGCAGCGTCGCACGAGCCTGTTCGGCCTGATCCTCGATTTCATCCAACAGGCGCGAGGCGGCGTCGCCGCTGTCCATCATCTTGCGCCCCACAAGATCCATGGCCTGAATGCCGTTGGTGCCTTCATAGATCGCCGTAACGCGTACATCGCGGTAATATTGGGCCGCACCGGTTTCTTCGATGAACCCCATGCCGCCATGCACCTGAACGCCGGTTTCGGAAACGCGCATTCCAGTATGGGTTCCAAACGCTTTGCAAATCGGTGTCAGCAGAGCAGCACGCGTGCTCCACTCGACGTCACCGGTGGCCTGCGCCATGTCTATCGCTGCCGCGTTTGCCAACAAAATTGCCCGAGCTGCAAAAACATCGGCTCGCATATCCATCAGCATCCGGCGAACATCCGCGTGATCGATGATCGTGCCCGAAGGGGTCTTTCCCTGTTTACGCTCCAGCGCATAGGCCAGCGCGTGTTGATACGCTCCCTCGGCTGCTCCAACGCCCTGCCCGCCGACGCCAAGGCGCGCGTTGTTCATCATGGTGAACATGGCTGCCATGCCGCCATGTTCCTCACCCACAAGCCAACCTTTGGCCCCATCATACTGCATCACGCACGTGGGCGAGCCGTGCAGGCCCATCTTGTGTTCCAGCGAGACAACCTTCAGGTCATTGGCGGCACCGGCGTTACCATTCTCATCCGGGAGGTATTTCGGAACCAAGAACAAAGAAATCCCTTTGGTCCCCGGCACACCGTCTGGCAGACGCGCCAGAACCAGATGGCAGACGTTCTCGGTAAAGTCATTGTCACCCCAGGAGATAAAGATCTTCTGCCCGGTCACGGCATAGGTTCCATCCCCATTGGGTTCAGCCTTAGAAGCCAAAGCACCCACATCCGAACCAGCCTGCGCTTCTGTCAGATTCATGGTGCCCGACCATTCACCCGCCATCAGCTTGGGCAGGTAAAGCTGCTTTAGCGCGTCGCTGGCGTGATGCTCCAATGCTTCGATCTGCCCTTGCGACATCAGCGGCGCCAGTTGCAATGACAGACACGCCGCGCTCATCATCTCGTTCACGGCGGTGGTTATTGTCATCGGCAGTCCCATGCCGCCATACTCCGGATCACCGCTCATGCCGATCCAGCCGCCTTCGGCAATGGATTTCCACCCCTCCGAATACCCGGGCGAAGTGCGCAGTACGCCGTTCTCAAGCCGGGGATGGGTCTTATCGCCAGGGACCTGCAGGGGCGCCATCACCTCTTCACACAACTTGCCCGCCTCGTTCAGGATCGCGCCGACGACATCGCCGGTCGCCTCTGAGAACTTCTCGGTCGCGGCGATTTGGTCAAAGCCAACCACATGGTCCAGCAGGAACTGATAGTCAGAAATCGGAGCGCGATACGGCATGGCTTCCCTCGAGGGTTATCTGAAGGTTTTTACGTGCGGGCTTGGAATCCGCAAGCCGCACCGGTAATCATCTGGGCTGGAACGATTACCTAACCTTCCTCATGTTGCAAGCAACCAAAACGCGGCGTCACGACCAATGATCCCCTACCGTACCGAGTATTTATCCGCCGATCCAGCCGGGCTGGCACAGGCCGCCGATCTGCTGCGGCAGGGGCAACTGGTCGCCTTCCCGACCGAGACCGTTTACGGGCTGGGCGGTGATGCCCTCAATGGCGAGGCGGTGGCGGCAATCTACGCCGCCAAAGGACGACCCAGTTTCAACCCGCTGATTGCGCATATCGCTTCGGTCGAGGCCGCCCGACGTTTCGTTAAGTGGTCCGACCAGGCAGAGCGACTGGCCGATACCTTCTGGCCTGGCCCGCTGACTCTGGTTCTGCCACTGCTTGAGGGGCATGGAGTGTCGTCTCTGGTCACAGCCGGGCTGGACACGCTGGCGATTCGAGTTCCTGCGCACCCAACGGCGCGCGCCTTGTTACAGGCTGTTGACGGCCCCGTCGCGGCACCTTCCGCCAATCCGTCAGGCCGGATCAGCCCCACTACAGCAGAACATGTGCGCGCTGGGTTGGACGGACGGATCGCTGCGGTTCTGGACGACGGCCCCTGCGGGGTGGGTTTGGAGTCAACCATAGTCGGATTGGCCGGAGAGGCGACGCTGCTGCGCCCAGGAGGCGTAGCATTGGATCAGATTGAGGAAGTTCTGAACACTCGGCTGCATCACCACCAATCGCACGATCTGTTGACCGCACCGGGCCAGTTGCAATCGCATTACGCGCCAGAAGCTCCGGTGCGTTTGAATGCAGAGACGCGGCAAGGCGATGAGATCGTCCTGGGCTTCGGTTCAGTCGACTGTGACGTAAATCTGTCTGCCAAAGGTGATCTGGTCGAAGCTGCGGCCAATCTGTTCGCAACCCTACACGATTTGGATAAATCCGGCCGCCCGATCGCCGTAACGCCAATCCCCGTTAAAGGTTTGGGAGCAGCAATCAACGACCGGCTGCGCCGAGCCGCCGCCCCTCGAAACTAGGCGCGGCCTGCGCTCGCCGACAGTGTCAGCGGGTCGACCCCAAGCGTCGCCAGAGCCGCCTCCCATTTCTCGTCATCGGGCAAGTCAAAGACCAATTTCGGGTCAGATTCCGTCGTGAGCCAGCCGTTCAGGGCGATCTCGTCCTCAAGCTGACCGGGTCCCCAACCCGAATAGCCCAGCGTCACCATCGAATTCAGCGGCCCTCGGCCCGAGGCCAGATCTTCAAGTACATCCATGGTTGCAGTCATGCTGAAATCGTCGCTGATCTGCATCGAGTGCAGATTGGCTTCGTAATCCGCGGAATGTAGGACAAAGCCGCGCGACATTTCGACCGGGCCGCCGAAATGCACCAGCCTTTCGCCAACAACCGGAATACGGCACGCAATGTTGAGCTGTTCCAACAGCGTCTTGATTCGCAAATCTGACGGTTTGTTGACAATCAACCCCATCGCCCCGTCATCCTCGTGGCTACAAACATAAACCACCGAGTGTTCGAAACGTGGATCACCCATGCCGGGCATCGCAATTAACAGTTTTCCGGTCAGGTCCATAAGGAGACAACTCTTGGGTCTGTTACCCCACAACAATGGCCCCGTGCGATGGGTATTGGCAAGGGATCAGAGGCGATTCCTTTGGATTTCACTACAGTGACCCGAACGTGACTTGGCAATTCGGCCTGTAAGGCGCATTTATAAGCTATGATGACGCTCTGGAAACCCGCCGCAGCCACCCTGATCGCCAGCCTGAGTCTGGCCTTTCCTTCGTTTGGTCAGGGCGTGGATAACCTCGTGCAGCTTGAGGTTCTGGATGGCGGCAAAACCGTCAATGGCACCTACCAGGGGGCGTTGCGCCTGACGTTGAAGGACGGCTGGAAGACGTATTGGCGCGCGCCGGGAGATGCAGGCATTCCCCCGCAATTCGACTGGAGCCGTTCCCGCAATGTAGGCGATATCGCGATCACCTGGCCCGCTCCGCATGTGTTTGACCAAAATGGGCTGCGCTCCATCGGGTATGAAGACCAACTGGTGCTGCCTGTAGAAATCACACCGAATAACCCGGCCAAGCCGGTAAGGTTGCGCGGAGAAATGGATTTGGGCGTCTGCAAGGATGTCTGTGTACCAGGTCGGTTGGGATTCGATCACACGCTGGACCCCGAGGCAAACCGTAATCCGGCAATTGCCGCTGCTCTGGCGCAACGGCCCTATTCTGCGCGCGAGGCCGGGGTTGCCGGGGCTGCATGTCATTTGACACCCACGAAAGACGGAATGCAGATAGAAGCACATATTACGATGCCATCGGCAGGCGGCACCGAAGTTGCCGTCATCGAACCCGGCAACCCAACACTCTGGGCATCGCAATCTGACGCTGAACGGCGAGGCAGCACACTGATTGCCCGAACCGAGGTCATCAATGCCTCAGGCGCACCGTTTGCATTGGATCGGTCAGAAGTGCGGATCACAATATTGGGTACCAAGCACGCCGTGGACATACTCGGGTGCAGTGCCGGCTGACGATATGAGCCAAACCCCAAAAATCGGTGCATTGGCCGTTGTTGTGCATCAAAACCAGGTATTGCTGGTACAGCGTGGAAAGCAACCTGACGCAGGTCTCTGGGGCTTTCCGGGCGGCCATGTCGAATGGGGTGAAACAGTGAAACAGGCGGCGGTACGTGAATTGCGTGAGGAAACCGGCATTGCGGCCCGCCCTTTGTCTTATCTCGACAATCTCGACCTGCTGCATCACGACGAAAAAGGAGCGGTGCGTACGCATTACCTGCTGGTTGGTGTCGCTTGTCAGTACCAGTCAGGGACACCTATGGCAGGTGACGATGCGCGCGACGCCCGGTGGTTTCCGACCGAGCAAATTCTGCGCAACAGTATACCGATGAGCGCCCGTGTCCCGGAACTTCTGGAAACGGCGTTACGGTTTGATCAGACTTTGGCCCGCCCGGACAAGCGCGCGTAAAGCAGCCCCGACGCCGCAACCCCTACCACCAGGATCACCGCCGCCCCGGCGGCGAAGACACCAAACCCCATCTTCAACGCGTTTAGCCCATCTTCGCCAGGATAAAACTCTGCGAGCGGAGCGAATGGAACACCGGTAAATGCGGGCCAAACCATCGACACACCCAACCAGATTGCCAACGCGAAACCGGTGGCTGTCACCGCACCTCGCACAACCTGGTCTGGCGCCCGCATTGCGCGGCGCATGGCGGTCATTGGCCGCGAGACATCATTCAGAATGGCTAGCAGCGCAGGAACCAGAAGCAACACCAAGAGCATTCCAAAACCAAGCCCGTAAACCAGCGTGATCACCGTAGGTTTGAGAAATTGGGCCTGTTGCGAGCTTTCGTACATCAGTGGCGTCAGGCCCAAGACCGTAGTCAGGGTGGTTAACATGACCGGGCGCAACCGATCCGCAGTGCCTTCGATAATCGAAGGCACCAGCCCGCGCTCCTGTTGATATGCGTCAATGGTTGTCACCAAAACGATCGAATCGTTGATGACGATACCCGTCATTCCCAGCAGGCCGACAACGGTGAACATACTGAGCGGGACGTCCCACAGGTAATGCCCCCAAATCGCCCCCACCAGGCCAAAGGGGATAATCGCCATCACCACCAGTGGCCTAGTCCAGCTGGCAAACACCCAGGCCAATACCAGATATATGCCGGTCAAACACAGTATCAGCCCGGTGCGCGCCTCCGAAAGAAATTCGTCCTCCTGCTCGCTCAACCCCTCCATACGCCATTCGACTTGTCGCTCTGCCGCAATGTTGGGCAGGATTTCCTCCTGCAGAGCCCGTGCGATTTCTGCGGCCTGAGCCGGGTCATCTTCGGAAATGTCGCCGTTCACTCCTATCATCCGCAATCCATTCTCGCGACGGACTGACGAAAAGCCCGACTTACGCTCTACCGCGACAATATCGGCCAGCGGGACATACACCCCATCGGGCGAGCGCATCAGGGTTCGCTCCAGGAAATCTGCGGTCAGCTCATCCTCGGGCAGTTCCACCCGGATTTCGGTGCTGCGCGGTCCGTCGGGGAAGGTTGCAGCCTCAATTCCGTTCAGACGATCCCGCAACACGCGACCCAGCGTTTCTATCCGGAAACCCAGCGCCTCGCCCTGAGCAGTCAGGTCCAGAATGAACTCTTCCTTGTCATAGGCCAGGTTGTCCTCGAGCGCAGAAACCTCGGGGTATTTAGATAGCGCGGCTTGCAAATCCTCGGACGCGGATTTCAGCGTGTTCACATCCGCGCCGTAGAACTGAACATCAATTGCATCGCCACCCGGACCCGAGCGCCAGCCCCGGAAGCTGAGTAATTCTACCTTGGGGTGGCGGGGCACAAAATCCTGAAGTTCACCCACGAACTCAAAGCTGGAATAAGGCCGCAGATCGGCGTCGATCAGCTCGATCGAGATGCCACCCAACAGGTCAGCATCCTTTCCATCAGCTGCGGCCAGACCCCATCCAGCGGATCCGCCAACTTCAGCCAAGACATAGTCAATGGGATTGCGACCATGGCGGTCTTCGTAAATCTGGCCCAGTTCTTCGGTTGCACGCTGGACCATGCGCATCATTTCCAGCGTTTCCGTGCGCGTTGCCCCTTCGACCATGATGAAATTGCCGGTGACCGAACCGCGTTCGGGCGCATTGAAGAACCGCCAGTTCACTTCGCCTTTGATGAACAGAGAAATCTGACTGGCGAGGATCACCAACATAATCGCAACAACGACATAGCGTGCCCAGACAACCCAGGCGACCAACGGGCGGAACAGGTTATCGCGCCCCCAGCGAAAGCCCCTGTTCACCACCCGATTGGGCAGGTCGTACCAGTGTTCCTTGGTCGAATGCGCAATGGCGTGGGCCATGTGGTTTGGCAAAATCAGAAAGCATTCGATCAACGAGGCAATCAGAACAGCAATCACTGTATACGGAATATCGCGGATCAGTTCCCCAAACCGCCCGCCAATTGCCGTCAGGCCAAAAAAGGCGATTACGGTGGTCAGGGTTGCGGCGAAAACTGGCATCGCCATACGGCGCGCAGCACGTTCAGCGGCAACCATTGGCGCTTCGCCCAAACGGCGGGCGCGGAAATCGGCGTGTTCGCCCACAACGATGGCATCGTCCACCACGATGCCCAACGTGATGATCAGGCCAAACAAAGACACCATGTTGATCGACAGCCCACCCAGATACATCAGAGCAATTGCGGCGGACATGGCCACTGGAATACCCGCCGCCACCCAGAAGGCAATGCGCGCGTTTAAAAACAGGAACAGAAGGCAGACAACCAGCCCCAAACCAACCAGGCCATTGTCGATCAGAATATCAAGACGATCGGTGATGGCCTGCGCCCGGGTCCGGATCAACTCGACCGTTATTCCTTCGGGAAGGCTGGCCTGCATGTCCAGAACAACGTCTTCAACTGTGTGCTGAATGCCGATTGCATCCCCCAGATTGGATCTGTCCACGCGAATAGACATGGCCGGGTTGTCGCCGACAAAATAGCTTCTGTTGCGGGTGACCCCTTCAACACGGATTTGCGCGACATCACCCACAACAAGTTTCGAGCCGTCGGGGAATGTACGCAGCGCAACCCCTTCCAATTCTTCAGGTGTACGTTTCTCGGTGCCGGTCCGAATGCGTGCGTTTGCGCCGGTCACATCCCCGGCTGGGCTAGCCGTAACTTCGGCGGCGATGGCCGAAGAAATCTCGGACATCGTAATGTCATTGGCTATCAATTGAACGGTGGGCACTTCTACAACGATACGTGGGGCCGCTAGGCCACGAATAGTCGTCCGTGTCACACCGGCTTCGAACAGGCGATTGATCAGCTCATCGGTGAATTTCGCCAGCTGTTCCGATTCAATTGGCCCTGTGATGATCACGTCTGTTACACGATCCCGCCAAGCCGCCCGCCGAATGGTTGGCTCTTCAACGTCATCGGGCAAGTTGGTCACGCTGTCGATTGCGGTCCGGACCTCTTCAACCGCGCGGGCCATATCCCAGTTGGGTTCGAATTCCAGTTCGATACCAGCTGAGCCTTCACGCGAGGTCGACTCGGTTCTCGAAACCCCTTCGACCGCAAGAAGAGCGGGCTCCAACAATTGAATAATGCCGTTGTCCACATCCTCAGGACCTGCACCGTCCCATTGGATATTCACGTTAACCCGTTCCAGGATCACATCCGGAAAGAACTGCGCGCGCATGTTCGGAATGGCTGCGGCGCCCAACACCAACATGACAAGCAGTAGCAAGTTGGCCACTGTACGATGGCGGGTGAAATAACTGAGTATGCCTCCCGCCGCTCCGGGAATTTCGCGGATCATGGCCGCTATCCCCCAGCCCGGGTTTCAAGACGCCGTACAAGCGTTGCGGGAACGCTGGTTTCGCGAAGTTGCCCCAGAACCCTGTCCTTATCGGCCTGCGGCATGGCATCGCTGGCCTCTACCTGCGCCATCAACTGAGCGCGTTTTTCGTCTGAAAGCTCGACCATGTCCGGATCAGGATCAGCACTGGCTTCAACCCGCAGCGGGCGTACCCTCACACCCGAACCGAGCAAGGGTGTGCGGCCAACCACGACTTCGCGACCGGCCAGCCCCTCCCCTCGCAACAAAACCTCGTCACCTTGCCGGCGGATCAGCTGAACCGGCAGGGGCTCCAGCCGGTCATCCGGTCCCAGCACCAGCACACTGCTCGACGCGTCCAGCACCGACGAAGGCAGTCGCACTACGTTGTCCAACGCCTTCTCTTCCACTGAAACGGTAACAAAATCTCCTGGCTTGAAGCCCGGCGCTTCCTCCAGGCGCGCATAAATCAGACGTCCGGTCTGCCCTTCACCAGCCGAACCACTGTCACGGCTGATTCGACCCTTGGTTACCAAATCAGTACCGGTCACTTCCAACGAAACGGTAACCGGCGCGGGGATCAGATCGCCCTCATCGTCCAACAATCGCACGAACTGCGCGGTTGAAACCCGGAAGGCGACCTCAAGCGCACTTGGATCGACCAGCTCTGCCAGCTTTTCATTGGCCGAAACAAGCCGCCCTTCGACAAGAGTTACACCGGTCAAAGTACCGGCAAAGCGCGCGTGAATGGTCATGTCATCCAGATCGCGCTCGGCCCCGTCCAGCGCGATCCGAGCACGGGCAAGAAGTGTAGTCGCCTGATCAACGCGCGACTCCGCCTGCGCCAAATTGATACGACTGGACAATACAGCTTGCTGAGCAGAGGTTGCGGCCAGTTCAGCCTCTTCAACACTGGCTGCGGCTCCGACACCGCGCGATTGCAAGTCGCGCTGGCGCTGCAGGGCACGTTCCCGCAGCTCAGCCTGTGCTTCAGCAGATTTCAACTCGTCCTGAGCCAAAAGCAACGAGCGTTCGGCGTCACGTTCTTCAAATTGTGCGTCCAGCAAATCAGACTTAGCGCGATCCAGCGCCGACTGCATATCCGCCGGATCGAGTTCGACCAGCAATTCGCCGGCCGAGACCGTACCCCCATCTTCAAAATCCTCGGCCAAAGACACGACGCGTCCGCCCAAGGCGGCGCGCAGCTCCAGCCTGCGCCGACTTTGGATCTGACCAAAAGCCTCAAGGTAGGGTGTAACCGTTTCAGGTTCAGCAGTTTGAACCACGACAGCAAAAACTCGTTCTCGCGCATCAGGTTGCTGAGTGTCACGCGTTAATACATCCTGCACCGCTCCGACGATCATTTGAGCGGCCACGAGCAACAATCCCAGTGTCATAAACGCCAGGAAAACGCCTACTAGGCTCTGTCGCAGAAATCGCATCGATCACTTACTCCGGTCGCAAAACGCTGGCTTGCTCAAATGGTAGCCGGGTGGCAAAAAATGCCAAGCCACAAAGCGGTTATGATGCGTTAAACGCTGGAACAGTCTACTTCCGTCGCAGATGTTCGTCCAATCGGGGCATTATTTCCACAAAATTGCAGGGGCGATGACGGTAATCAAACTGTTTTTCAAGGATTGCGTCCCACGCGTCTTTACAAGCGCCGGGGCTGCCGGGAAGAGCAAACAGATAGGTCCCTCCGGCCACGCCGCCCGTGGCGCGGGATTGCACGGCCGAAGTACCGATCTTTTCCATCGACACGATGGTGAAAACGGTTCCAAAGGCTTCGATTTCTTTTTCATAGACGTCTCTGTGCGCTTCTACCGTCACGTCGCGGCCGGTCAGACCGGTCCCGCCGGTGGAAATCACCACGTCAATATCCGGGTCCGCGATCCAAAGGCGCAGCTGAGCCGCAATTTCCGTGCGTTCATCCTGAATGATCTGACGATCCGCCAGCACATGCCCCGCACGCTCAATCCGGTCCGCCAGCGTCTGGCCCGAGCGATCATCCTCAATCGACCTTGTGTCCGATACAGTCAGAACGGCAATCCGGACGGGTATGAAGTCCATGGTTTCATCAATACGCGACATGTGGCATCAGGCCCTTTCCATGATGGCAAGCCGGATCGCCAAAGCGGTGAAAATACCGCCGGAGACCCAACCGATTATACGTGACGCACGGGGGTTTGAGATCAGCGCTTTACCCGCACCCCCGGCAAAGACACCGGCCAGCCCGTTCACTACCAAACCACCCAGCGAAATGACGGCTCCGAAAATCAGAAACTGTAACAGGATCGAACCCTGTGTCGGATCGACAAATTGCGGGATGAAGGCCAGAACAAACAGGATGACCTTGGGGTTGGTCAGGTTCACCACAAATCCATCGCGGAAGGCGAACCGGCTTGGCCTGGCCTGACCATCAGCCGACACTGCACCGTTCCGGATTGCGCCCCACGCCAGATACAGCAGGTAAACGACTCCCAACCAGCGAATGACATCAAACAACCATGGCATTGTGGAAACCGCCGCACCCAAGCCAAGCCCGGCCAACAGGACATGCACAAGCGAACCGACTGCTATACCGGCACTGGCCAACAGAGCAGGTCTGGCCCCGGACTTCAGCCCTTGCCCGACACAGAACATCATGTCCGCCCCGGGAGTTAAGTTCAGGACAACGGTGGCCGGCACAAAGGCCAGCAACGTTACAGTTTCGATCATAGGTCGACCTTAAACCAATTTATTGTCGGCCCCAGATTGGTCACCTGTGTACGCCCGATCATACCGCTGTAGCCCCAGCTGTCGTGAATATGGCCGCAGAAAGCGTAAAGCGGCTGTATCCGCTCAACTGCATTCCTCACCGCGACGGAACCTACGGATAAGCCCTGTGATGTCGTATCGCCATACCCTTTGGGCGGTGAATGGGCGATCAGAATGTCTGCAGCATCACAACGTTCTAACATCTCAGCAGCCTCTGACTCGGTCAGGTCACAGGACCAATCTCCGAATGGCGTAACCGGTACACCATAACCCAATCCGAACAGGCGCAGCCCATCCACTGTCATGCCCGAGCCATGCAGGACATGCACCCCTTCGGGTGCGGCCTCGGTCAGCTCACCAGCGCTTTCGGCATTGCCGGGCACCAACACCAACGGAGCCGAAATGCCTGAGAGCATGATCATCGCCTCGTCCAGACCCTGACGCATGTTGCAATAATCCCCGGCTCCGATCACCAGATCCGCTTCGACACTTGCGGCGACCAGATCCGCAGCCCGGTTGCGTGCCATGTGCAGGTCTGAAAAAGCCAAAATCCTCATGCGATGGTCTCCAACCTTGCTTTCAGCTCCAGAAGATCGGCCCACGCCTGCCGCTTCATCTGCGGTTGGCGCAGCAGATAGGCAGGGTGGAACATTGGGATCACTGGCAGGTTCAAGGCCTGATCCCATTGCCCGCGCAGACGCGTTATTCCACGTTTGCCCAGAACAGCCTGACAGCTGATATTTCCCATCACCACCAGAACTTCGGGCTTTGCCAGCGCAATGTGCCGTTCCAGAAACGGTTTCATCATCCCGATCTCTTCAGGTTTGGGATCACGATTCTGAGGGGGCCGCCAGGGCAAGACATTGGTGATATAGACATTTTGACCGCGATCCAGATCAATCGCTGCCAGCATCCGGTCCAAAAGCTGACCGGCACGGCCGACAAATGGCTTTCCTTCACGATCCTCGTCGCGGCCGGGTGCCTCGCCAATGATCATCACCCGGGCACCCGGCGTGCCGTCAGCGAAAACCAGTTGCCGCGCGCCGCGTTTCAACTCGCAGAGATCGAACGCGTCCAGTGCATCGCGCAACTCAGGCAATGATCCCGCTGATTTCGCAACCTGCTGGGCAAGCGCCGCAGAATCAACTTTTTTGGGTTTGGGAGGCGCCGCGGCTGCGACCGTCGGCTTTTTAACCTTCGGTGCGGTGTCCGGAAGCGCGTATCGATCAATCGGAACGTCTCCGATCGCATCGGTCACGCCCAGTTCGACCTGCCATTCCAGCAGGGCCCGCGCTGTGTGATAGTCCAAACCCGATTCCATACGATCAATTTACTCGCCTGACGGCTGAGGGGAAGCGAATAGACCTTGCCATGTCGCTCGGTCGCACCGACGATGAGCATATTCATGTTGTTGGCCTTGCGAATCCTTTTAATCGGACTGCTGCTTGCTGTGACAAACAGCGGGCCAGTTGTGGCCCATTTCCATAACAAAAACGGACAATGCCCAGCGGGTCAGCTGCAATGCGGCAGAAACTGCTGCCCTGCCGGTCAGAGATGCAGTTTTGACGGCCGATGCATCCCTTTGGGTCATACTTATTGTGGCGGTGGTCGGACGTGCGGACCGTTTGAGCGCTGCGTGGCAGGCGGCACACGTTGTGCACCCGCGGGAGCGAACAAGTGCACCTCGCGCCTTGACTGCCCTGGCGGCAGTTTCTGCAATGGGCGCGGTGAATGTGAACAGCAAACGCCCGAGTTCAACACGGCACCACCCATCAGATGCGAAGGTGGCCTGACCTGCGCGTCGGGATCATCGTGCCTGCCGGGTGGTGGATGTTCGCGCCCCGGCTGGTTTTTCTGCGAAAAAACCGGATCACAATGCCGCCCGGGGTTTAAGTGCTCGCGAAACCAGGGCTGCGTTCCGATCAAGGCCATCGACTGCGGATATGGCAAATGGTGCAAACCCGGTGAGCAGTGCCTGCCCGAAGGCGGTTGCGAGAAACTGCCCGAGGGAACCGAACCTTAGGTTGCCTCGACGCGCTGTCCTTTCTATAAGCGGCCCGATTGTCAGACAGGAGCCCGCCCCATGCGTTTCGCCCATCGTCACCTTCTTGGCATCGAGCGTCTGTCGCAATCCGATATTACCGCCATTCTTGATCTGGCAGAGAAATACGTCGATCTGAACCGGCAGGCGGCTAAACACTCGGATGTGCTGGCAGGCTTAACCCAGATCAACATGTTCTTCGAGAATTCGACACGCACGCAGGCGAGCTTTGAAATTGCAGGCAAGCGGCTTGGCGCAGATGTGATGAACATGGCGATGCAGGCGAGTTCAATCAAAAAGGGCGAAACGCTGATCGACACCGCGATGACGCTGAATGCGATGCATCCCGATCTGCTTGTAGTCCGGCACCCCCATTCCGGCGCGGTGGACCTGCTGGCGCAAAAGGTGAATTGCGCGGTGCTAAATGCCGGCGACGGGCGCCACGAGCACCCAACGCAGGCGCTGCTGGACGCGCTGACCATCCGCCGGGCTAAGGGGCGCTTGCACCGGCTGAACATCGCAATATGCGGAGACGTCGCGCATTCCCGCGTTGCCCGGTCGAACCTGATCCTGTTGGGCAAGATGGAGAACCGCATCCGCCTGATCGGTCCGCCAACGCTGGTGCCATCGCAATTCGCCGAATTCGGGGCCGAGATCTACGACGACATGAACGAGGGCTTGAAGGACGTCGACGTCGTCATGATGCTGCGCCTTCAGAAAGAGCGGATGGATGGCGGCTTTATCCCCTCCGAGCGTGAGTACTACCACCGCTATGGTCTGGACGCCGCCAAGCTGGCGCTGGCCAAACCGGATGCCATCGTCATGCACCCCGGCCCGATGAACCGTGGCGTCGAGATCGATGGCACGCTAGCCGATGACATCAACCGATCTGTCATTCAGGAACAGGTTGAAATGGGCGTCGCCGTCCGCATGGCCGCAATGGAATTGCTGGCCCGCAACCAACGCGAGGCCGCATGAGCGATCTGACCATCGCCCCCCATGAACGCGGCGTATTGCGCCTGTTCGCACTGGACATGCGTCCGGAAGAAGCAAAATTCCTGCGCGAACCCGGCGCTGTTGACCAAGTGCTGGGCGTTGCAGGGCTGGACCCTGAACAGATTGACATTTTCCCGGTCTCCGACCTCGAAGATCTCGGCTTGTACGGCTATCTCAACGACGGCTGCGGCGTATCCAAGGATCAATTGGATCGCACTGTATTGGAGGCCATTAAAGGGTGGGTCTTGGTCCTGCGCAGCGCTGCCTTTGGCGGGCGCGCGGCCACGTTGATACCCGACCGCCGGGTGCGCCTGATCGGCCTGTACACCGAAGAAGCAACGAATTGGACCGGCGGCGTTATTCAAGCTGAAAGCGCCAAACCGTTTTCGGCGCCACAGGCCATACCAGAGAACAATAAACCGCGCCGCTTGGGTTCGGCCACCCTGGCCCTAGTGATCCTTTTGGCCATAGGAGGCGCCCTGTGGCTGATCCTGTAATTTTCGCCGCCGACAAAAGCGCCTATGTACGCACCAATGCGTGGCTCGCCGCTGTGGCCATGGCGGGGGCGATGATCGTGCTCTGGCTGATCGGAAATCCCTACGTTTGGACAGGTGCGCCCGCAGGTCTTGCCGCCATTGGTATTCGCGCCTGGTATCTAGCCTCCGAAGAGTTGGTTGCCACTTGGGAGATGACCGACACCACCCTCAGCGGCCCCGGTGCGCGTAAAGTACCACTGAACCAGATCGAGGCGGTCAAGATCATCGGCAGTTTTGTCCAGATTGTCACCAAAAGTGGCGACAAACACCTGATCAAGTATCAGGCGGACCCGGCCGCCACCAAAGCCGCAATCGAAAGGGCTATGGCATGAACAATTTTATCTTCACCAACGCCCGCCTGATCGACCCAGAAACCGGCACCGACAACATTGGTTGGCTTAAAGTTGAGGCGGGCCGCATTGTGGCGTGCGGAGACGGGAATGATGTGGCTACAGACGCGCCGGTTGTCGATTGCGGTGGCCACTGCCTCGCTCCTGGCATTGTCGACATCGGTGTCAAGGTCTGCGAGCCCGGTGAGCGGCATAAGGAAAGCTACAAATCGGCTGGCCTCGCCGCCGCAGCTGGCGGTGTAACCACCATCGTCACGCGGCCGGACACCAGCCCGGCAACCGACACGCCGGAAAGCCTGGAATTTGTCACCCGCCGCGCACAAGCTGACACGCCGGTCAATGTCTTGCCCATGGCCGCGTTGACCAAAGGTCGTGAGGGGCGCGAGATGACCGAGATCGGATTCCTGCAGGACGCAGGAGCGGTAGCCTTCACCGATTGCGATCATGTCGTTGCCAACACCAAGGTGTTTTTTCGCGCTCTGACGTATGCCCGCTCCTGCGGGGCCTTGGTCATCGCACACCCGCAAGAGCCCGGACTTAGCAACGGCGCCGCCGCAACCAGCGGTAAATTCGCCGCCTTGCGCGGATTACCCGCAGTTTCGCCGATGGCCGAGCGGATGGGGCTGGACCGAGATATCGCACTGCTGGAGATGACAGGCGCCGCCTATCACGCAGACCAGATCACCACTGCCCGTGCCTTACCCGCGCTGGAACGGGCCAAGCGGAATGGGTTGGACATTACCGCGGGCACATCGATCCACCATCTGACTTTAAATGAACTGGATGTTGCGGACTATCGCACCTTCTTCAAGGTCAAGCCGCCGTTGCGGTCCGAGGACGACCGGCAGGCTGTTATCGAAGCGGTACGCAGCGGGTTGATCGACACGATCAGTTCTATGCACACACCGCAGGACGAAGAAAGCAAACGCCTGCCATTTGAAGAGGCTGCCTCGGGTGCTGTAGCACTTGAGACGCTGTTGCCAGCGGCCTTGCGGCTCTACCACGCAGGACACTTGGATTTACCGGCGCTGTTCCGCGCAATGGCGCTGAACCCCGCAAAACGGCTTGGCCTGGAAACTGGCCGATTGTCCAAGGGTGCGCCTGCCGATCTGGTGTTGTTTGATCCTGACGTACCCTTTGTTCTGGACCGTTTCACGCTGAAATCGAAGTCGCAGAATACGCCGTTTGACGGCCAGCGGATGCAAGGTAAGGTCACCGCAACCTATGTCGCTGGCAAAGAAGTATACCGGAGAGCATGATGCCCTTACTCGACAGCACCACTGAACAGCTGATCCTGTGGGCCGCTTTCGGCTATCTGATGGGCTCGATCCCATTCGGGATGATCATCGCACGGATCATGGGGCTGGGTAACCTAAGAAACATCGGGTCCGGCAATATCGGTGCGACGAATGTGCTGCGCACGGGTAACAAAGGCGCGGCCGCGCTGACGCTGATTTGTGACGCAGCCAAGGGCGCGGCGGCGGTCCTGCTGGCCCGTACCTTTGCCGGAGAAGACGCCGCACAGATCGCTGCTTTGACCGCATTTCTGGGCCATTGCTTTCCGATCTGGTTGGGTTTCAAGGGCGGCAAAGGAGTCGCAACCTTTTTGGGTCTGTGGTTGGCATTGGACTGGCGCGTCGGCGTTACCTGCTGCTTGACCTGGCTGGCTGCAGCTGCGATCTGGCGAATATCGTCCGTGGGCGCGCTGGCGGCGGCGGCACTGTCAACAACCTGGGTCATGGTGCTTACGAACGGATCGACATTTGTTCTTGGTCTTCTCCTGACCGCTTTGGTTTATTGGCGGCACAGCGCAAATCTGGCCCGGATCAAGGCCGGAACAGAGCCCAAGATCGGCAATTCGTGACGGCATCAGACCGGTTTCTAAGCGCCTTTTTTACCTTGCCGCAGGGAACATTCACCGGGCATGCCGGATCTCGGCGATATATCGCAACGCGTACGTCTCAGGTGGACGGCAGGTCGCACAAACTGGTGGCGCACGAGTTGGGCGGTTCGGACTATATCAGCCTCAACCTGTATCTGACTCAGAGCGGCAGGGCCTTACTGCGGCCCTGTGAAATGTCTGCTGAAAAGGTTGTCGACTTTGTGATGGCCTTACAGACCGACGTGCGGAAATGAACACCGGATATTCACTGCCGCACATTCACAATTGATTGCTTTGAACGTGAACGGGTCGCTGCCCAATTGGGGATTTGTGATCGCCAATTACCGGCGGCGCAGAAAACAAATCCGGGCCGCCCGGGCAAAATTCAGTTGCTTTCAAGCGGCCCTGTTCACGAAAGGTGAAGTCATGAACAAGATCAAATCCATCCTCGGTGGCGTGGCGCTGTCCGTCGCAATCGCAAGCTCGGCTCTGGCCGCTGGTGTTGAACTCAACACCTCAACCACTGGTCTGGCGTTGCAGGGCTATGACCCTGTTGCCTATTTTACCGAAGGCTCGCCGACCAAAGGCGACTGGCAAATCACCTCGATCCACGACGACGCAATGTACCGTTTTGCCAACGAGGAAAACAAAGCCGCGTTTGAAGAAAACCCCGAAGCTTACCTGCCTGCATACGGCGGATACTGTGCATTTGGCGCCGCGATGGGCTTTAAGTTTGACGGCGATCCGAACTACTGGAAGATCGTCGACAACAAGCTGTATCTGAACCTGTCCGAGGGCATTCAGAAACGCTGGGAAGGCGACATCCCGGGCTTTATCGAGCAGGCCAGCACAAACTGGGAAACCATCGCCGAAAAAACACCTGCGGAACTGCAACAGCAATAATCCGCTGAATAATTCCAGTAGGTCGGCGGCGGATCGTATCCGCCGCCGTCTATCATTTGAAGACATGAGGCCCGGGACCTATCTGTACTGCCAGATAAGGATCCAATTGCAATGGGCCAGCGTCGCCAAAGTAACGGGTCACGCACATACGGGTCGGAATACAAAAAAATCAGTGATCTGGTCTCAGGGCCAGACCGTATGCCTAAACACAAGGCTGTCGCCGGATTGGCGCCGCAGCCGATTTTAGATCGGAAGGAAAACAAGATGACAGGAAAATTGGCTCTGGCCACGGTTGTCGCAACTTTGACGGCCGGTTCGGCAATGGCACAATCGTCTGATAATTGGACCGGCTTTTACGGCGGTGCGCAAATCGGATATGCGGATATCGACACCAACATCTCTGGTGTTGATGGCGATGATGTGATCGGCGGTATCATTCTGGGTTACGATTATGACCTGGGCGATTGGGTTGTCGGCGGTGGCTTCGACTATGATTGGACCGATGTTGATCTGTCTGGCGCGGCCACTGTCGAAAATGTATGGCGCCTCAAAGCGCGCGCCGGCTATAAGATCAATCCGCAAGGTCTGCTGTACGGAACGGCCGGCTATGCCGATGCAGATACTGATACACTGGGCAGTGACGATGGCTGGTTCATCGGTGCTGGCTATGAGCAATTCGTAGCACCAAATGTCAGCATCGCCGGGGAGATTCTGTACCACGAATTCGACAATTTCAATTCCACTGGAGTGGATGTAGACGCAACCACATTCCAGATTCGGGCAGCATACCGTT
Organism: Ruegeria sp. HKCCD6426; assembly: GCF_057221115.1. Classification (NCBI taxonomy): domain Bacteria; kingdom Pseudomonadati; phylum Pseudomonadota; class Alphaproteobacteria; order Rhodobacterales; family Roseobacteraceae; genus Ruegeria; species Ruegeria sp. HKCCD6426. The sequence goes on from NZ_JBWVBF010000007.1 coordinate 208,654, forward strand.
TCTAACTGAAATAGACGGCCCCGGCGCAGGCCGCCGGGGCCGTATCAGTCATGGTTCGAGGATCGTGCTGCCAGTGGTCTGACGTGCCTCAAGAGCGCGATGCGCGTCTGCAACCTGTTCCAGCGGGAATGTCTGTTCGACATGAATCTTGACTTCGCGCCCGTCCACCTTGCCGAACAGGCGCCGGGCCATAGCCTGACAGACGCTGGGGTCGGAAATATGCGTAAACAGGGTCGGCCGCGTCAGCCTGAGCGAACCTTTTTGCGCTAAAACCCCGATATCCAGCGGCGGCACCGGACCCGAGGCATTACCGAACGAAATCATCATGCCGAGGGGTTTCAGACAATCCAGCGAGCCCTGAAACGTGTCAGCTCCGACCGAGTCCATCACTGCGTCAACGCCCTTGCCGCCAGTAATCTCGGCCACGCGCTCGACAAAGTTCTCTGTTCGGTAATTGATGCAATGCGAGGCACCGTTGAATTGGGCCTGACTGCACTTTTCGTCCGTTCCGGCGGTGCCGATCAGAGTGATGCCTTCGGATTTGGCCCATTGGCAGGCAATTAGGCCCACGCCACCTGCCGCAGCGTGAAACAGAACCGTATCGCCGCGCTTCAGGGGTGTCGTGCGGTGAAACAGGTATTCGACGGTCATCCCTTTCAGCATCATCGCAGCAGCCGTTCGAAAGGAAATGCTTTCAGGCAATGGACAAACCTGCGCGGCCGGCATTACGCGAGCCTGCGAATAAGCGCCCGGCGGTGCAGCGGCATAAGCTGCGCGCTGGCCCGGCACCAGATGCGTGACGCCTTCGCCGACGGCTTCGATCACACCGGCAGCCTCCATCCCCAACGCATGGGGCAAGTCCATCGCATACAGGCCGCTGCGTTGATAAACATCAATGAAATTCAGCCCGCAAGCGTAATGCCGAATACGCACTTCGCCCGGTCCTGGATCGCCAACCATACGGTCTTCGACCTGCAAGACCTCAGGACCGCCGGTTTCATGGATAACTACGGTTCTCGCCGTTTGCTGCATCATGCTCTCCCTTCTGGCTCGAGGCAAAGCTAACACGCCTGCACGACAGAGCAATGCACTCGGTCACGCATCAATGAGCAGACAAATAACGGAAATTGTGCTACGGTTGTTTCAGGCGTTGCCGGATCATCCGGTCACGGACAATTCGTATGCCGGATGCATCCCGCTTCGTACCCAAATCCGGGAAGGGGATGATGATGGACAAGACGATCGGTAATCCTATCAGCTGGGTCGCACGCCATCTCGGCGCGACCAGCGATCATGTGGCCGAAAGCGTATCCACCATTGGCAGTTCGGACACGCAACAGCTACCGATGGTGCAAACATTGACCATGCAGGATTTGCGTGCCTGTTTGCAGGCCGGGTATCAGGATTTCCTCGAGACCCGTGCCGATGCGATTTTCATCGTGCTGATCTATCCGATTGCCGGTCTGTTGATGTTCGGTATCGGGATGAATATGGACATGGTCCCCTTGCTGGCTCCACTGATCGCCGGGTTTGCCCTGGTCGGTCCTGTCGCCGCCGTAGGGCTATATGAAATCAGCCGAAAGCGGGAACAGGGAGGCGCAGTCCATTGGCTGGACGCGTTCGGCGTCTTTCAGTCTCCGTCCTTCGGCGCAATTCTGGCGCTTGGGTTCTACCTTGTCATGCTGCTGCTGGTCTGGCTGCTGGTCGCGCAGGGCGTCTATGTTATGACACTTGGCCCCGAGTCTCCGGCCTCGCTCAGCGCATTTGCCGCAGATGTCTTCACCACCGGTGCGGGATGGACCATGATCATTGTCGGAACGGCTATCGGATTTTTGTTTGCCCTGGTCGCATTGGCCATCAGCGTCGTCAGTTTTCCCCTGCTTCTGGACAGAAAGGTGGGACTACCGGTGGCAGTGGTTACCTCGGTGCGCGTTCTGCGGCACAATCCCGGAGTCATCCTGACATGGGGTTTCATCGTCGCCGCGCTGCTGGCGCTGGGCGCAATCCCGATGTTGCTGGGGCTGATCGTTGTCATGCCTGTGCTTGGACACGCAACTTGGCATCTGTATCGTCGGGCTGTCGCCTGACTTTGGACGGCGCGCGAGATCAGCTCGCGCGCAATCTCATTAACCCGCAACTTTCAGGACAATCTTTCCGATATGGCCCGAGCTTTCCATACGCGCATGGGCGGCAGCGGCGTCAGCCAGGTCAAACTCGCTATCCATGACCGGCGCAACCTTTCCGGCTTCAAGCAGAGGCCAGACGGCCTCGCGCAGGTCCTGCGCAATTTTCGCCTTGGCCAGATCGCTTTGCGGGCGCAGCGTGCTGCCGGTCAGGGTCAGGCGTTTGACCATCATCAGGGCAAAGTTCAGCTCGACCACCGGGCCTTGCAAAAAGGCAATCTGTACAAGACGCCCATCTTCAGCCAAGGCTTTGACGTTACGGGGGATATAGTCGCCACCAACCATGTCCAGGATCAGGTTGGCACCGCCTTCAGCCCGCATGGCGGCCACAAAATCTTCATCACGATAGTTGATGGCCTTTTCGGCCCCAAGATCAACACAGGCCGCGCATTTCTCATCCGATCCGGCAGTGGCAAAGACGCGGGCGCCAAAAGCACTTGCCAGCTGAATGGCCGTGGTACCAATCCCGCTGGAACCTCCATGGACAAGAAACCTCTCGCCCGCTTTCAGACCACCACGGGTGAAGACATTGGACCAGACGGTGAAAAAGGTTTCCGGCAGACACGCGGCCCCTTTCATGCCCATTCCGGCAGGAACCGGCAGACAGTGAGCGGCAGGCGTTGCGACATATTCTGCATAACCGCCGCCCGGGAGCAAAGCGCAAACCAGATCGCCAACCGATATGCCTTCGACCCCAGAGCCGACAGCAACCACTTCACCTGACGCCTCGAGCCCCGGCAATTCGCTCGCACCCGGAGGTGGGTTGTAAGCCCCGGCGCGTTGCAGGGCATCCGGGCGGTTCACACCGGCATATGCGACCTTCAGGACAACCTGACCGTTTCCGGGCTCTGGCACAGGCCGCTCGGCCAACTGCAATACGTCCGGACCACCCGGCGTAGTGATTTCAACGGCGCGCATCATCTGGGTCATTGGCAGGTCTCCTTTGTCCGTTGCCTAGCAGGCATCGGTTCAAAGGCCCAGCCGCATTTTCAGGTCATTTTCTGGGGGTGAGCGATCCCGGCAAGCCCGCACCAGTCTTGGCCGGCGCTTTGACCTGACCCGCCAGCCAGTTGGGAGCGGCAAGAAACGGTTTCAGCAGTGGATTGCTGTTAACCTGCGCCTTGAACTTTTCAAACTGCATAACGCCTTCGATGCGCCGGTCCAGAAACTCCCACGTGGCCTGCTGATCAGCGCTGTCGTCCCCCAGCCAATACAACAGGGTCGAGGAATACACGCCGGACAGCGTGGCACGTTTCGTGTACCAGTTCACATCGTCCGACGTGTCGCCCAGCGCGTTCCAGATAAGATCACACGTTCCCCAGACTGCTTTTGCCCCATCAGCCGCATACATCGGCAGTGCAAACAGCGTCACGCCGCGGCGCACGGCCTCTTTGTCCTGAACAGCCTGCAAGCGGAAGCGGACCGCAGCGGCGATCTTGTCGCGGAATTTCAAACCGCTCAGATCCTCGGATTCGATTCGCTCCAGCATCATCGCGTCACCGCGCGCGTGAAAGGCGAGCGCCAAGTCTACAGCGCCACGCGGGCAGATGGCGCGCGCCAACCCGTCGTCCAGACCACTGTCGGCAATCGCCTCGCGAAAACTGGTTTCGGACCAACCGTCAAACGGCACATGGTCCAGCATGGCATTCAACAACTGCTGTTTCGCATCTTCATAGGTCACGGTCATGACGGTTCTCCGGTTCTCGGGCCCAGTACTAGACAAGTTAGGAGCGCTTTGCTATACGGCCAATTCCTGCAATTTCCTTGCAACTCTATCTAGAAAGGTGGTGACAACCACATGCAGGTTAGTGTTCGCGACAATAACGTCGATCAGGCGCTTCGTGCCCTGAAGAAAAAGCTGCAGCGCGAAGGCGTGTTCCGTGAAATGAAGCTGAAGCAACATTTCGAGAAACCGTCCGAGAAAAAAGCGCGCGAGAAAGCTGAAGCGATCCGCCGTGCCCGTAAACTGGCACGTAAGAAAGCACAGCGCGAAGGTTTGCTCTAATAGCTGCCTGACTCGTCCAGCTTTGGATGACACTATTTGACGACCCCCGAGGCATCGCCCGGGGGTTTGTCGTTTCTGGGTAAGTCAGAATTTGCCGGTTATCCGGATATGTAACGCGGCAACCTGCCGATCGCAGGCCCACCGGTTTGGTCGGCGTATTACAGCACAGCGAATCCCCGTCCAGTTGCATTCCGTCGCCGAAATACGCCTGGCGCTTCCACCCCTCTGTTCAGTGTTTGGTGTTGCTCGGTAACTGATGCCGTCCACTCAGACATAACAATATACGGAGGCAAAACATGTCTACAGCAAGCACGGTCGAGCAGGAAATGCTCGCGCTGATCAACCAAGAGCGCACGTCCCGCGGGCTAAACCCTTTGCAACTTGAGACGCAACTGAACGACTCGTCCGAAGATCACAGCATGTGGATGCTGGATACCGACAGGTTCAGCCACACCGGATCGGGCGGATCTTCCGCAACACAGCGCATGGAAGCGGCCGGGTTCGATTTCTCGGGCAATTGGCGGTCGGGTGAGAATATTGCCTGGCAATCCGAACGCGGCGCACCCGGCATCAGCGATGATGTCGCGCAATTGCACCAAAACCTGATGAACAGCCCCGGCCACCGCGCCAACATTCTGAACCCCGAATTCAAGTATATTGGCATTGGTATCGAGACCGGTGACATGCAGGGATTCGATGCCGTGATGGTCACGCAAAACTTTGCCAAGACCGACGCGGCCGTTCTGTTGGACAACGGGTCGCCCCAATCACCGCAACCCCCTACCGACGAAGACGTGGCACAGCCCGTAGACCCAGAAACCGAGGTACCCGATCCGGACGTTACCGCCCCCGTGACACCCGTGGATGAGACCCCAGCACCGGACGTTACGGATAGTGAGGAGCCGGGAACGGACACAGATGAGCCCGTTGCCGAAGTGGAAACTCCAGACGATGAAGATCCTGAAGTAGAAACCCCGGTCGCGGAAACTGATGATCCGGAAGTCGACGAAGAAACTCCCGGAGAAGAGGTTGTCGATGTGGAAACACCCGACGATGAAACTCCCGAAGTGGAAACTCCGGTCGCGGAAACCGACGATCCGGACGTCGATGTAGAAACACCTGGTGACGACGTGGCCGAAGTGGAAACACCCGACACGGCGACACCCGATGCAGACTGCTTTGATGTTCAGGCCTTCCTGAATGAGATTCAGGAGTTCGTGGAGTTCCTGCAGGCCAGCCTTGATCAGTTCGATTGGGACAATCCCTATCAGCCCGAACCCGAGGCGGACGATTTTGAACTGGTGACTGACACCGGAGCAGATGACGAGGACATCACCACCGTCTCAGACGAAGTCGATATGACCCCGGATGATTTCTGTGGTTTCGTCTATTTTCAGACGACGTGCATGATGGATGTCGCCTAACCAATATTGTGCGGGGGCTTGTTTGCCCCCGCACATCCGATTCCGGACCTCAATAAATCTTAGGTACGTACAACTCGTCGGGCAGAATGCGGCGTTCATATTCCGGGTTGTAACGACGATCTGGCAAATTGACCTTGTCCTGGGGAACGTCATCGTAGGGGATTTTAGTCAACAGGTGTTCGATACAATTCAAACGCTCGCGTTTCTTGTCATTTCCCTCGACGATATACCAAGGTGCCTCGGGGATGTTGGTGCGGAAGAACATATCCTCTTTGGCTTTTGTGTAAGCTTCCCAGCGGATGCGCGATTCCAGATCCATGGGTGACAGTTTCCATTGCTTCATCGGGTCATGGATGCGCATGAGGAATCGCAACTGCTGTTCTTCGTCCGTAATCGAGAACCAGTATTTCAACAAAATGATCCCCGAACGGACCAGCATGCGTTCGAATTCGGGAACGTCCTGAAAGAACTGTTCAACCTGGTCTTCGTTGGCGAAGCCCATCACACGCTCGACCCCGGCGCGGTTGTACCAGGAACGGTCGAAAAACACGATTTCACCGGCCGCAGGCAGGTGCGGAACATAACGCTGGAAATACCACTGGCTCTGCTCACGACGGCTGGGTGCTGGCAATGCAACCACGCGGGCCACCCGAGGATTCAAGCGCTGCGTGATCCTCTTGATCACGCCGCCCTTGCCCGCGCTATCGCGCCCTTCAAACAGGATGCACACCTTGGCACCGGTGTGCTGAACCCAATCCTGAACCTTGATCAATTCGGCTTGCAAACGCAGTAGATTACGAAAATAGACTTTGCGATCCAGCATATTCGGATGCTGATCTTTGTAGATCTTGCGGACCTCCATCGACAGCATCGGCTCGCTGAATTCGATTTCGAAATCTTCGTCCAGCGTATCTTCCAGCTCGGCTTCCAGCCAATCTTTCGGGGCGTCATTCACGTAGTGTGCCAAGGTCTGCTCCTTATCTTTCTTCGGGCTCGCACCGTATCCGGGCGGTGTAACCGGCAGATGTCACCGTGCCCGCAGATGGTGCCTGAATCCCGGACTGCCATCTGACAAATATATATGCTGCAAAACCTGAATGTGACCCGGTCCGGCGTGGGATACAAGCGGCGGAATTGACGCAAGGCCACATCTTGCGTCCTAAAACAGGCGCTTGCAATTGCGCTCGCTACTCCTGCATCTATGCCCGGGCAAACAGGAGGTCATTGTGGCATTCTTTTTCTCATTGCTGCCAACAATTTGGCCGTGGCTGATCCTGATCGTCGCTCAAGTCGCCGCGTTGACCAGAAACCGCGCCCTCACCGCAGGGTTGGTCAGTGTCTTTGCCATGATGGCGCTGACCACAGGCTTGACCTCCGGCGTGGCCGTTTTGATCGTCGGTCTTGGGCTTTTGGGCGCGGCCTACATTCCAAGGCTGCATGGCACTGCAGCGTTCATCGGACATATTGCGCTGATTGTCTGGAGCGTCATTCTGGGTGCGCACCTGCTGCCAGGGGTTCATAATCTTTTGGTTCTGGATCAGGTTCAGGCAGGACCGGGTAGCGCGCCATTCACGCTGTATTTCAATCTGGACAAACCGATGGTCTTTTTCGCGGTGCTGCTGGCGTGGCCCGTTATGTTGACCCATAGCACGTCTATCAGAGTTTGGCCGCTTGTGGCTGGCTTGATCTTATTGCCCTCCCTGTTGCTATTGGGCGTGGTGTCAGGGGCGGTGCGTCCCGAATTCAGCCTGCCACACTGGTGGTTGGTCTTCGCTGTATCGAACTTGTTCCTGACCTGCCTCGCGGAAGAAGCTTTCTTCCGCGGCTACTTACAATCTGTGATTAGCGGGCGGCTGGGGCCGTCGGCCGGATTGGTCGTGACCAGTGTTTTGTTCGGCGCAGCCCATATGGGCGGTGGCCTTGTCCTAATGGGGTATGCCGCTCTGCTTGGGTTGGCATGCGGGTTGGGGTATCTCGCAACAGGTCGCTTGTGGGTGCCAGTCCTGATGCATTTCGCGTTCAATTTCCTGCATCTGACTCTGTTCACTTATCCCGGCCCGGCCTGAATAGGCTCAAACCGGAAGAGCCGTTGTTTTGAATACGGTACGCAGAGCAAACGAACTTTGCATCTGTGCCACGCCCGGCAGGCGCGACAGGTATTGCCGATGTATACGGGCGAAATCCTCGGTATTTTCAGCGACAACCTTCAGGATGTAATCCGCTGTGCCCGCCATCAGGTGGCATTCCAATACGTCCGGGATGCGAGCCACGGCCTTTTCAAAGGCATCCAGCACCTCTTCGGCTTGGCCTTGCAATGTGATCTCGACGAAAACCGTGGTCGGAACGTTCATCTTCCGGGCGTCCAGCAAGGCGACATAGTCCTTGATATAGCCATCCGCCTCGAGCCGTTGCACGCGCCGATGACAGGCTGACGGGGACAGATTCACCTGATCGGACAGTTCTGCATTCGACAACCGCCCCTTGCGCTGAAGGGCCGCCAGAATCTTTCGATCAGTTGCATCAATACTCATCTGCGCACATCCGTTGCGTGTGAATTGGAATTTGTCGAATATTCTCCCACTAAATCACGCTTTGGCAAGCAGGGTTTCACAGAAATTGCGCCGCGGAATGCCCATAATTTAGGCAGTTTATGTACGGAGAGACACATGAAAATCGGTTGCCCCAAGGAAATCAAACCTCAGGAGTTCCGTGTCGGCATGACGCCGAATGCCGCGCAAGAAGCCGTTGCGCGTGGTCACGAGGTCATTATCGAGACCGGGGCCGGCATGGGGTCTGGCTTTGACAATGACTCTTATATTGCTGCCGGCGCCCGTATCGTAGATACGGCTGACGAGGTTTTTGCTACGGCAGACATGATCGTCAAGGTCAAGGAACCGCAAGCCGTCGAGCGTAAGATGCTGCGCGAAGACCAGCTGCTGTTCACCTATCTGCACCTGGCGCCCGATCCGGATCAGACTCACGACCTGTTGGAATCCGGTTGCACGGCGATTGCTTACGAAACCGTCACGGACGCCAATGGCGGGCTACCACTTCTGGCACCTATGTCCGAAGTGGCTGGCCGTCTGGCACCACAGGTCGGATCGTGGACACTTCAAAAGGCCAACGGCGGGCGCGGTGTTCTGATGGGTGGCGTTCCAGGCGTCGGACCAGCCAAAGTTGTTGTGATCGGCGGAGGTGTTGTCGGTACTCATGCGGCGAAGATCGCGGCGGGCATGGGTGCAGACGTCACTGTGCTGGACCGTTCACTGCCCCGACTGCGTTATCTGGATGATGTGTTTGGCGGACAGTTCAAGAATCAGTACTCGACCGCAGGTGCCACAGCCGAACTGATCCGTGACGCGGACATGGTCATCGGCGCGGTCCTGATCCCCGGTGCGGCTGCACCCAAGCTGGTCACGCGCGAACAGCTATCTACCATGAAACCCGGTGCGGTTCTGGTAGACGTCGCCATCGATCAGGGCGGTTGCTTTGAAACCTCCAAGGCGACCACGCATGCTGATCCGATCTACGAAGTCGACGGCATCATGCACTACTGCGTGGCAAATATGCCAGGCGCCGTAGCACGCACATCGACCATTGCACTTGGCAACGCGACGATGCCTTTCCTGCTGGCTCTTGCCGATAAGGGCTGGAAACAGGCTTGTCAGGACGATCCGCACCTTTTGGCCGGGCTGAACGTCCACGCAGGCCAATTGACCTACTATGCTGTTGGTAAGGCCCTGGGAATCGACGTTGTTTCGCCGGCCGTAGTCATCAAGTCTTAAAACTTCTCGGCTCTCAAAGCGCCGTTTTAAGCGAGTATAGCGCAGAGTTGGGCCCCGCGCCGCGCAAATAGCGAGGTGCGGGGCTTCCCTTCAGACTCAAAAAAAAGGCGCCGCGCGATTTGCGCGGCGCCAGACCCAACCGGAGAAGGGCATTTCCTTTGCCCGCTCGGGGGGCGGGAGCTATCAGCCCTTTCTCTGGATCTCGACAGAATGGGGATAGGGAATGGATATGCCGTTGGCGTCAAAGGCTTCTTTCACTGCCTTTGTCAGTTCGAACTTCAAATCCCAATAGTCGTCTGCGACGCACCACAAACGAGCCGTCAGATCTACCGAGCTGTCACCCAGATTGGTGACCCTCACCCAAGGCTCGGGATCACTCATGATGCGCTCCTCCGCCTTGGCGACGTCCAGGATGATCTGCATCGCCTGATCTGCGCTGTCCCCGTAATCAATACCAAACACCAGATCGACCCGGCGCGTTTCATGCGCCGAATAGTTGGTGATGATCGATCCCCAAGATTGGCCGTTCGGCACAATGATCTGCACGTTGTCCGGAGTGACCAGTTCAGTTGTGAACAGGTTCAGGTCTTTGACCGTCCCGGCGGTGCCACCAATATCGACATATTGTCCCAGCTTATAAGGGCGGAACACAACCAGCATGACACCGGCAGCCAGATCACTCAGCGTACCTTGCAGGGCGAGACCGATGGCCAGCGAAGCCGCACCAAGGATCGCCACGATACTGGTTGCCTGGATCCCAAAAATGCCAAGAACCGCGACAAACACGATCGCCAGTAGTACCCACTTGACCAAACTGGCGACAAAATTGCCCAGAGTGGGATCAATATGCGGCGTCGCATTAATCCGGCGGCGCAACATCCCACTGATCGCACCGGCCACAATCCAACCCAGCACCAGAACGATCAACGCTTTGACTGCGCTAATAATCAGTGGGCTATACGCACCCACCTGCGTTACAACGTCTTCCACGAACGTCTCCTCTGCACCAAAAGCAAACCCGCGCTTTTAGCGCGGGGATCAAGGTATTTTGAGCCAAATTTTCGACCGGGTCTAGGTGCGTGTTTCCTCACTTTTCCCCCTCTTGTTCTTCAGTAAACAGCAGCTGACCGGCCATGCACACTCCCGGACCTGACAACATGGTCCGAACTTGGCAGAGTGGCGAACATCAGACCGATCAAGGAGCCCCACATGCTGGATACCACCTCGTTTCCGATCATGGCCAAATGGCCGCCCCAGTCACCTGATCGGATTCAACTTTACTCCTATCCCACACCCAACGGCGTCAAAGCCTCGATCATGCTGGAAGAAACCGGCCTGCCCTATGAACCCCACCTGGTGACTCTGGCGGATGCAGATGTCAAAAGCCCCGAATTTCTGTCACTGAATCCCAACAACAAAATCCCGGCGATTATTGACCCGAATGGCCCTGATGGAGCTCCGTTGACGCTGTTCGAAAGCGGGGCGATCTTGCTGTATCTCGCCGAAAAGTCCGGCAAGTTTCTTGGCCGGTCCAAATCTGACAAATACCGCGTAACCCAATGGCTGATGTTTCAGATGGGTGGCGTTGGTCCGATGTTCGGTCAGCTGGGTTATTTTCACAAATTCGCCGGCAGCGAAATTGAAGATCCCCGCCCTCGCGACCGATATGTTGCCGAGGCGAAACGTCTGCTGAATGTCCTGAACACGCAACTGGACGGGCAGGAATGGATCATCGGGGATTACTCGATTGCCGATATCGCAATCGCACCTTGGCTGCGCGGGCTGGACTACTACGATGCGAAAGACTTGCTGGGATGGGACAACTATCCACATGTCGCAGCGTATCTCGGGCGCTTTCTCGAGCGCCCTGCCGTGCAAAGGGGCCTTTCGATCCCGGCGCGAGATTGAACGGCAAAGCAAAGTAGTGGATGCAGGCACCTGCATCCACTGGTCAATTCAGCCCGGAAGCTTTCCAGTCAGAACGTAGCGCAGGACTTCAACCACCTGACGTGGCTCCTCGGTGACGGCGAGGGCTGCTGCATCAACCTCTTTCAGGGCATGCTGATGATCCGGGCCATGCAGCACGATGATCGACTTGCCCAGCGCGGCCGCATATCCTGCGTCAAAGGCCGCGTTCCACTGTTTGTATTTTTCGCCGAACCGAACCACTACAATGTCTGCATCCACTATGCCCTTGCGGGTGCGGATCGCATTGACCATCGCGCCTTTGTGGTCGTGCCAATATTTGTTCGGCTCAGCGCCCAGAATTGCAACCCCGCAATCATCACTGGCATCGTGATCGGTCACCGGGCTGTTGAACGTCACATCCAACCCCTTTGATCCTTCGATGATCTGTTCGCGCCAATCGGTGTGAATTTCTCCGGACAGATAAACGTTCAAGCCCATAGCAACCTCCGCAATTGTTTCACAGGTTACTTAAACTGCGATCGGTTAAAGCCCAACGTGAAATGAACGTTTGCTGTTCAGGCATTGATCAGATTTTGCGGGCAACCAGATAGCGACGGGCATCACGAGCGGGAAAGCTATCCTGCTCGACCAGTTCAAACCCAGCCTGTTGAACCGCGTTATCCAAATCTGCCTCGGACAGAAACCGCACGAACGGAGCCTTACCCAACAGTTGCATGACCGGCAAAACCAGCCGAATGGCACGAAAACGCCAACTTGCGCCGTGCGACGGCGGGCAAAACGTCTTTGAGATGAACAACCCGCCCGGTTTTAGAACTGAGTTTATCCGCAAGAGACTGCCTTCCAGATCCTCGACCAGATGCAGCAGATTATATGCCAAGGCGACGTCAAAGGGCCCCTCTGGTGGCGTGTTTGCATCGGCCCGAACGAATGTCACGCTGGAGATATTCTGTTCGGAAGCATGTTTCCGACCCACTGCCAACATGCCGGATGAAACGTCAGTGGCTGTGATCGACCTGACAAAACCCGACAGTCGTAAAGCGCTCATGCCGGTGCCACAGCCCAGCTCCAGGACGTCATCCGTCTTCTTCAGATAAGAGGCCGAGCGCTCAAGCGTATGCTCATACGATGCCATATCCTTGATGGGTGATCGGGCGTACTTCTCAGCCACACCGTCCCAGAATTTTGCAGTAGCCGTCATGGGCGATCTCCTTTAGGCCCAAATTAATCATGCGTAGATCGAATAGGAATTGCCGAAATTTGCAGGTTTCTTATACATATTCGTATGACTTATCTTGGTGATTTCGACTGGAACCATATCCGCGCATTTCTGGCGACAGCCGAAGCGGGCTCGCTTTCTGCCGCTGCCAGGCAATTGGGTCAGACACAGCCCACGCTCAGCCGCCAGATCGCCGCGCTCGAGGCCGACTTGGGCGTGATGCTATTCGAGCGCGTTGGCCGCTCTCTGGAAATCACGCAGGCGGGGGTGGAGTTACTGGATCATACCCGGACCATGGGCGAGGCCGCCAACCGCATCGCGCTGACCGCGTCGGGACAGGCGCAGTCTATCGAGGGGCTGGTCCGCATCACCGCAAGCGACGTCATGTCGGCGTATATTCTGCCCGATCTACTGCGCGAGGTCCGGGTGCAGGCCCCGCGTCTGCGAATTGACGTGATCGCCTCGAATGACATCCGAGATCTGATGCGGCGCGAGGCAGATATCGCGATCCGCCACGTTCGCCCGGATCAGCCTGACCTGATCACCAAACTGGTTCAGGAAGCGTCGGGTCATTTCTATGCCACAACCGAATATCTGAACCGCGCAGGTCGCCCCAAAACCAAACGCGACCTGTCGCAGCACGAGTTCATCAGCTTTGGCGACACCGCTCAGATGATCACTTATCTGAAACCACTCGGCATTCATCTGAGCGAAGACAACTTCCGACTCGGCTCGCAAAACGGAATTGTCGCCTGGGAATACGCCAGGCAAGGATTTGGCGTTGCCCCCATGTCGCAAGAAGTGGGTGACGCGACACCCGGCGTCGAACGCGTTCTTCCCGGGATGGAGGCCATCATGTTCCCGGTCTGGCTGACCACCCATCGCGAGCTGCACACCAGCCGCCGAATCCGGCTGGTCTTTGATCTGCTGACCGAGTTTCTGTCCAAATGAAAAACGCGCCCAAAGGCGCGTTCAACTCGAATACTGCGTGTGATTATCCGCGCAAAACGCCACCGGTGGCCTTGGAGACCTTGGCGATGATCTTCTCGGCTACAGCCTCGATATCTTTTTCCTTCAGGGTCGCATCCGAAGGCTGCAAGCGTACGGTGATGGCCAGTGACTTCTTGCCCTCACCCACACTGCCGCCGATGAATTCGTCAAACACGCGGACGTCCTCGATCAACGCCTTGTCGGCACCGGCGGCGGCGTTCACCAGCGTCAGCGCCTCGACATCCGCATCGACGACAAAGGCAAAATCACGCTCGACCGCTTGCAGATCACGCAGTTCCAGCGCCGCACGGGTCGCACCGGATTTGCGCGGCATCGGCACCTCGTCCGGCCAGATGGTAAAGGCCATTGCGGGGCCCTTGATGTCCATCGCCTGCAAGACACGCGGGTGCAGCTCGCCAAAGACACCTAGCACCTTCTTCGGACCCAGACAGATTTTACCGTGCCGGCCCGGATGCCACCATGCATCACCGTCTCGCAGGACCTGCATTTTCGCAGGCGCGCCAATGGCGGCCAGCACAGCCTCGGCATCCGCCTTGGCATCGAACAGGTCGATCGGTCGCGAGGCACCGTGAACGTCCTTGGGGCCGTTGCGACCGACAAGCAGGCCGGTGATCTGGGTTTTCTGATCGCCGGGTTCGCCGTCATGGAAGACCGGCCCGACCTCGAACAGGGCCACATCCGCATAGCCGCGCGCCTGATTGCGGGCTGCGGCCTGCAGCAGGCCGGGCAGCAGGTCGGGGCGCATGTGGCTCATCTCGGACGAGATTGGGTTTTCCAGCTGGGTCACTTCGTCCCCACCACCGAACAGAGCAGCAGAAGCCTGGTCGATGAAGGTGTAGCTGACGCATTCATTGTACCCCAGCGCCGCGCAGGTGCGACGCGCCATCGACTGTCGTCGTTGCGTCGGCGTCATCACTGGCTTGGGGATTCCATCAGTGACGCGTGGCAGCGGTTTGCCCTGCAGCTTGGTCAGGGAAGCAATCCGCGCGACTTCTTCCACCAGATCGGCCTCACCCATGACGTCAGGGCGCCAGCTGGGAACGTGAGCCATCTCGCCTTCCAAACGGAAGCCCAAACGGGTCAGAGTCTGGCGCTGCTCGCTTTCGGGGATGTCCATGCCGACCAGAGACCGAACGCGTTCTGCATCCAGTTTGTAGGCCCGCGCGTGGGTCGGGACCTTGCCCGCCTCGACCACGTTTGACGCCTCACCACCGCAGATATCCAGGATCATCTGCGTCGCATGTTCCAACCCTTCCAGCGTGTATTCCGGATCGACACCGCGCTCGAACCGATACCGCGCGTCCGAGTTGATCTTGAGCGCGCGCCCTGTCAGCGCGATCTGCACGTGATCCCAGAACGCGCTTTCTAGGAACACATTCACTGTTTCCTCGGTACAACCGGTATTCTCACCGCCCATGATACCAGCGATGGACTCGGGACCGTTGTCGTCCGAAATCACCATCATGCCGGGCTGAAGGGTGTATTCCTTCTCGTCCAGCGCGACCAGCTTTTCTCCGCCTTTGGCGCGATGCACCCGCAGATCGCCCTGCACCTTGTCGGCATCAAACACGTGCAGCGGGCGGTTGTGGTCGAAAGTCATATAGTTGGTGATATCCACCAAAGCCGAGATCGGACGCAGACCAATCGCCTTCAGCTGATCCTGCAGCCACTGCGGGCTGGGGCCGTTTTTTACGCCCTTGATCAGACGACCGGTGAAATGTGGCGCGCCGTCCAGAGTATCCTCGTCGATGGTCACTTTAATCGGGCTTTTGAAATCGCCCGGCACCGGCACATAGTCGCGCACTTTCAGGGTACCCAAGCCGCGCGCTGCCAGATCGCGGGCAATCCCGGCCACGCCCAGCGCATCTGGTCGGTTCGGCGTGATCGCAATCTCAATCACCGGGTCGATCTTGGACGGGTCGTTCTCGGCCAGCCAGTCAACGAAGCGGTCGCCCACTTCGCCCGTCGGCAGCTCGATGATGCCGTCATGCTCGTCGGACAGCTCCAGCTCTCGCTCAGAGGCCATCATACCAAAACTTTCGACACCGCGGATTTTGCCAACGCTGATCGTCAGATCCAGACCGGGGATATACATGCCGGGCTTGCAGACCACGACCGTGATGCCTTCACGCGCATTGGGGGCACCACAGATGATCTGCAACTCACCCTCATCTGTCTGCACGTTGCAGACGCGCAGCTTGTCCGCGTCGGGGTGTTTCTCGGCGTGTTTCACGTAGCCCAGCGTAAAGTCCGCCAGCCGGTCCGCCGGGTTCACGATCTCTTCGACCTCGAGGCCGAGGTCGGTCAGCGCATCAGTGATCTCGTCAACCGATGCGTCGGTGTCCAGGTGATCCTTGAGCCAGGAAAGAGTGAATTTCATCGGTCGTCATCCGCCAGTCATCTTGGGTCAGCCCGCGTGTAACGGATATTGCGCACAGGGGAAAGAGGCAGCATGGTCCCCCGACGTTTACTCTTCTGCAACCGTGTTCGACACGCTGTCTGAACCCGCGAACACCGCCAGAATACGAGCAATGCCGTCGCCGGTATTGACCCCGAAATGAGTTGACCGAAAAGTCTCGACAAGGGCATCGCCCTCTTTATAGGTACGCGTACCGGCCTCGCCGTAATCGACTGTAATTTCCCCTTCCAGAATATAAGCCATCAAGGGCGCATCGTGGCGATGAGGTCCGGTGTTTTGGCCGGGCTGCATGGAAACAATCGCCATCGTAATCTCGGGCGTACCTGAGGGATATTCCAGCGTTTCACCTATGACCGAGGTTTGGGTCTGCAACAACACCTCGACCGGTGGATAGGTGTCACGGGCAAGTACGGGTGTGGCGGCAAGGATCAGAGCGCTCAACAACAGCGGTCTCACGACGGGATTCTCCTGTTACGTGCGACCTGCAGATGATCGCGCCTGAGCTTTGAAGTCAACGCTCAGGGATAGGTGGGCGAACGCCCCAAAAGTTCGTCCAGTTGCCGCCCGATCCAGCCATGCGGGATGAAATGCCCGCCCGGATGTGTATCCAGAACCACTTGCCCCCGAGCGCAATCGGTCCACTCCACGCGACTGAGCGTCAGGAACGGTACCACGCTCCAATTTCCGCGCGGGATGGCGGTGCCGCAATCGTACTTCTGTCGCCATAGGGCCACCGGATAGGTCGTGTCGTCATCCGGGCCAAATGGAAAATCCATCACAGCATCGCTCGTTCCATGGACATGGCGAACCTGTCGCGGCGCTTGTGGGCAGCTCTCGGTCTGGTGAATGCTGCCCGCTACAGCAAGCAGCGCCGCGACCGCGTTACCGGACTGGCAGACGTAGCGCCAAGCCATCGCACCGCCAAAAGAATAACCCGAGACATAGATACGGGTCGGGTCGATCGGATAGCGCCGACCGACATCCTCAAGAACGCGGTTGGCGAAACCAACGTCTTCAGTGTCGGGAGTCCAGAAATTCCAGCTTTTGCCCAACCCGTTGGGGGCAACCAGTAGAACGCCTCTGCGTGCGGTCGCCCCAGCTATCCGTTCGTGGTTCACGACGACGTTCCCTTGGCGCGCCCAACCGTGAAAATGCATCAGCACCGGCAAGGGTGTTTCACCATCCCACTGGTCCGGTTCAAGCACGTGATAAGAGCGATCATCCAGTTGGCAAGCAGTGTCACCCTGACAATCAGTGCGCCACGGCCCCATTGCAAAAGCTGGTGTCGCGGCCATCCAAAACAAGCAGATCAGTCTGTACATCATGTCGCGGAGCGTAACCGCCTTGCTGCCAGTGTCACGTCACATATGCGTCAAAGATTGTTCTTCACGCGGGCTGCGTTCATCACCGTAGCGACAATCCATTGTGGAATAGGTGCACTTTCGCCGGATCCGCCGATAGTTTGACCATCTGCCCGCGCAGATTTCGCTCGATTCCCGGGAGTTTGGCAATGACACTCTCGGCGCCGGGCTTGTCCGCGATATACAACAATGTCACTTCGCCCAGCGCTTCGGTGAAATCTACCTCACCTTCGAAAAACCCCGACGCGTCATCCGGCAACATATCCTCGGGGCGTACGCCTACATTGACCTGCAATCCCTGCTGATCCGGGGTAGTGGAGATCGCCGAAACGACGGCTCCTCCGGCCTCAAGCGTCACCGTCGTGGTTTGCCCGGTCTCTGAAATAACGCCGGGCAGCAGGTTCATTGCGGGCGATCCGATGAATTGCGCGACAAATTCGTTGTCCGGCGTTTCATAAAGTTCTAACGGCGTGCCGACCTGGGCGATGCCCTTGTTGGCCAAGACAACAATCCTGCTGGCCAGCGTCATGGCCTCGACCTGATCGTGGGTCACATAAATCATCGTGCTTTCTGGCATCGCCTCTTTCAATCGCGCGATTTCGATCCGTGTGGCGACACGTAGCGACGCGTCAAGGTTCGAGAGCGGCTCGTCAAAAAGATACACTTTCGGGTCCCGCACGATGGCGCGGCCGATGGCAACCCGTTGCCTCTGGCCACCGGACAGCTCCTTAGGAAGACGATCCAGAAATGGCTCCAGTTGCAGGGTCCGGGCGGCGCGATCCACAGCAGCGTCGATCTCGGCCGACGGCATCTTGGCTATCTTCAAGGCAAAGGCCATATTTTCGCGCACCGTCATATGTGGATAAAGAGCGTAGCTTTGGAACACCATCGCAATACCACGCTGCGCCGGCGGCACATCGTTCATCACCTGACCTTCGATCTCGAGCGTACCGCCCGAGATATTCTCCAACCCGGCTATCATCCGCAGCAGGGTGGATTTCCCGCAGCCCGAGGGGCCGACGAACACAATCAGTTCACCCGTTTCGATATCCAGGTTGATGTTTTTCAGAACATCGACCGGGCCATAGGTCTTGGCTACGTCCGTTAGATTAAGTTCCGACATGCCTTACCCCTTTTCCCTGACCATCAGACAGAATTGCGCGACACCCAGGGTCACAGTCCCCGCCCCTGAGACGCCGCCCAATTCCTCGCCGATGGTGCGCCAATTGCCGTCTGGCAGAGCGACGCTTTCCGTTTCTGAACCGAGGTTGAATGCGCAGAACACCTTTTCGGCGCCAGCTTCACGCAGGAAAGTCAGCACAGACCCGTTCTGCGCCATTTGTGTCTGCACACCTGACATCAGCGCCGGATACGCATGGCGCAACGCAATAGCGCGGCGGTAATGGTGCAGCATCGAGTTCGGCTCCCGCTCCATCCGATCCACTGCTCGCTCGGCCTGCTGGGCGCTGACAGGAAGCCACGGTTCGCCGGTGCTGAACCCGAGCTCCTGGTCCTGCGCAGCCCAGACCATGGGCGTACGGCACCCGTCGCGGCCTTTGAATTCAGGCCAGAATTCTATGCCATAGGGGTCCTGCAACCGCTCGAATGGCACCTGTGCTTCGGGCAGTCCAAGCTCTTCACCCTGATACAGGCAGGCCGAACCACGCAGGCACATCATCAGGACAACATGCTGACGGATCGCTTCGTCGGACAATTCCCAGCGCGAGGCATGGCGTTGAACGTCATGGTTCGAAAACGCCCAGCAAGGCCAGGCATCCCCGGCTTTCTCCTCAAGCTGATCAAAGACGTGCTTGGCATAAGTCGCAGTCAGCGCACGCTTTTCCAGAAACTCGAAGGCATAGCACATGTGCATACGCTTATCGCCGGTCGTGTACTGACCCATAATCTCAAGCCCACGCTGCGCATCCCCGATCTCACCCAGACACGCCCGACCTTCGTATTCGTCAGTCACGGCACGCAGCCGTTCCAGAAACGCAATGTTCTCGGGTTGGCTTTTCGAGAACAGGTGATCCTGATGGTTGTATGGATTGACCATCGGCGCAATGGAGGCATTGCGCTGATCCAAGGGTAGTGCAGGATTGTCGCGCAATTGGGCATCGTGGAAATAGAAATTGATCGTGTCCAAACGAAAGCCATCGACACCGAGATCCAGCCAGAACCGCGCCGCGTCAAGCAGGGCATCCTGAACGTCGGCGCAATGGAAATTCAGATCGGGCTGCGAGGCCAGAAAGTTGTGCAGGTAGTATTGCTGCCTGCGCGAATCCCATTGCCACCCCGAACCGCCAAAGATCGACAGCCAGTTATTTGGCGGCGTTCCGTCAGGTTTGGGATCGGCCCAGACATACCAGTCAGATTTAGCGTTATCCCGACTGGTACGGCTTTCGCTGAACCAAGGGTGTTGATCCGAAGTATGCGACAGCACTAAATCGATCATGACCTTCAGATCCAGTGCATGCGCCTGATCCAGCAAATCGCGGAAATCGTCCATCGTGCCAAACATCGGATCAACATCGCGGTAATCGCTGACGTCGTACCCGAAATCTTTCATCGGAGACTTGAAGAATGGCGAAATCCAGATCGCGTCGACACCCAACGAAGCGATATAGCCCAACCGGCTGGTGATCCCCTTCAGGTCGCCGATTCCATCGCCATTGCTGTCCTGAAAGCTGCGCGGATAGATCTGGTAAATCACCCCACCCCGCCACCATTCAGACGACGCCTTGGTTGCTTTGATATGATTTGTGTTGTTCTGCACGTTCATGACACGCCTTTATTTGACTGAACCGGCCAGCAGGCCGCGGACGAGGTATTTCTGCATTGCAAAAAAGACAGCCAGCGGGACGGCGATCGACACAAACGCCGCCGTGGCAAGGATTTCCCAATTGCCGCCGCGTGTACCCAAAAGCTCGACAATGCGGTTGGTCATCACGGTGGTTTCGCCGGACGCATCGATCAGGAACACTTTGGCGACCAGCAGGTCATTCCAGGTCCAAAGGAACTGAAAGATCGCGAAAGAGGCCAAGGCCGGAAAGCTGAGCGGCAGGATGAGTTTGGTGAAGATCTGGAACTCGGTCGCCCCATCGACCCGCGCGTTTTCAATCAGATCGCGCGGCAATCCGGCCATGTAATTGCGCAACAGGTAAATTGCCAACGGCATCCCAAACCCGGTATGGGCCATCCAAACACCCAAGTACCCTTTGCCAATCCCGATATTCAGGTGGAATTTCAGCAGCGGGATCAGCGCCAGTTGCAATGGAACAACCAGCAGCCCGACCACCGCTGCGATCAGCAGAGCACGGCCCGGAAAATCCATCCATGCCAACGCATAGGCCGCAAAAGCGGCGACAAGGATCGGGATGATCGTTGCCGGGATCGTTACCGTGAGTGTGTTGAAAAAGGCCTTGCCCATGCTGTCGGTACTGTCTTCGGCCAGCAGCACCTTGTGATAATTGTCGAGCGTGAATTCGGGCGGCAGTTCTGCGGTTACAAAGACCCGCGCGCCCCTGCTGCCGGTGAATTCCCCAGAATTCTCCATCCGGTAATTTCCGCTTGCATCCACGGTGATCGTCCCGCCGCGCCGCAGTTCTGCGGTCTCTCCCGGCTCAAAAGCATCCACGGCACGCGAGCTGACCCCCCATTTCGATATTGTCGCCTTGGTTCCTGCGTCAAACAGGTTGCCCTCAATGACATACATCCCGTTTTCCAGCACCTGCGTTTCTGGCGCGGCGCTGCGCAGTGTCAGGTTCTGCTCGGACGGGAACAGGGATCGCCACCACCCGCTGGTTGCGATCTGATCGGCCGTACGAAAAGATGAGATCAGCAGACCGAGGGTCGGAAAGACCCAAAGCACCACCAGTAAGACCACCGAGCCGTGGACAACCCATCTGAGCGCCGGTTTGGTTCCTGCAATATCGCTCATGCCAGTCCCCTCACTGCATTTCCTTGCGCGCATTGCGCACGTTCCAGACAAGGATCGGTGTCACCAACAGCATGATCACCATGGCCGAGGCCGACCCAACGCCCCAGTCATTGGCGCGGAATAGTTTGTCGAACATGTAATTGGCGAGGACCTGCGTTTCCCACTGGCCGTTGGTCATGGCGAAAACAATGTCAAAGACCTTGAGAACGGTGATCGTGATTGTGGTCCAGACGACCAGAATGGTTGTCTTGATCTGCGGAACTTTGATCTTGAAAAAAATCTGGAACGGGTTTGCACCGTCCAGAATGGCGGCCTCGATCGTTTCCTCGGGGATGCCCCGCAAGGCCGCGGACAGAATGACCATCGCAAAGCCAGTCTGAATCCAGACCAGAACGATCATCAGGAAAAAGCTGTTCCAATACGGTATGGTCAGCCAAGTCTGCGGCTCTGTCCCACCGAAGAAGATGTACAAAGCGTTCAGGATACCAATCTGATCCTGTTCCGCCGGACGGGTGTCATAGACGAGTTTCCAGATCACGGAAGCGCCGACAAATGATATCGCCATGGGCATGAAGATCAGCGCCTTGGCAACATTTCCCCAGCGAATGCGGTCCGTGAGCTGCGCCACCAACAGTCCGAACCCCGTCGACATCGCTGGCACCACGATCAGCCACAGCATGTTGTTGCGCATTGCTTCCCAGAATTTGGGCTCGGCTGCCATTTGCCGGTAGTTTTCCAGACCCACCCATTCATACCCACCGCCCGGCAAACGATCTGTGAGCGACAGGCGTAGTGTTTCAACCACCGGATAAGCCAGATACAGGCTGAGTGCGGCCAGAGCGGGAAAAAGAAACAACCAGGGGCGGATAATGTTCGCGCGATTGATGTTGCGGCCCGCATTCGGCCCACGCGGCGGGAACAGAATCTTGTCCAGAAACTGGTTAGAAAAGTAGAAATAGCCCACACAGCCTGACACGCCGATGGCGATGGTCAGCAGGCCTTGAAGTGCCGGATGCATGACGCTCTCCGTTGCGAAGGGAAAAAGGGCACCCCGACATTGCGGACTGCCCGGTTTCAGATGGGATCAGTCCAACGCATCCCACGAGGATTGGATTTCGTCCGCCACCTCTTGCGCGGGCTTACCGCCGGTATAGTCGACCATCCCGGTCCAGAATGTGCCTGCACCAACGCCACCGGGCATCAGGTCGGATCCATCAAACCGGAAGGTGGTCGCTCCCAACAGGATATCGTTCATCTTCTTCAGCGTCGGGTCCGAGAAAACAGAAGTATCCACACCCTTGTGAGGCGTCAGAAATCCAGTCAACGCCATCCAGGTTTCATGCGCCTCGGAGGTTTGAAGGTACTCGATCAGAGCATGCGCGCCGGGGCTGTCATTGGTGACCGCCCACAATGTGCCCGCACCCAGTACAGGACTACCGAGATCCTTGCCTTCATAGGCCGGGAAATAGAAGAAATCCGCATCCTCACCGACAACGGTGCCTTCGGGGAAGAAAGCCGGAATGAATGAGGCCTGACGGTGCAGGTAACATTGTGGCGGCGAGCTGAACATGCCTTTGGGGCTGTCGCGGAAATCGGTGGTTGCAACCGCACCTGCACCGCCCGCGACATAGTCGTCGTTGCGGGCAAAGGCACCGAATTCTTCGATCGCGGCAACGACTTTTGGATCGTTGAACTTCATCTCGTTCGCGACCCAAGCGTCATAGTCCTCGGGTGACTGGGTGCGCAGCATCATATCTTCGACCCAGTCGGTCGCGGGCCAGCCAGTCGCGCCGCCAGACCCCAACCCGATGCACCACGGGGTTTCGCCGTCGGCCACAATCTGATCGGTCAGCGCCTTGAGCTCTTCCATCGTTGTCGGCACTTCATAACCGGCATCTTCAAAGTTCTCTGGAACAAACCACACCAGCGATTTCACATCGACCTTGTAGAAGAAACCATACAGATGGTCCTGCCCATCCGCCCCCGGGAAGGTGCCCAGATCAACCCAGGACTGCCCGGCAGCATAATTGTCGCGAATCCAGTCTGCGGTACCGTCCCCCAAAGCTGTCAGGAAACCGGATTTCGCCATGTCTGCGGCAAGACCGGGCTGAGGAAACACTGCAACGTTCGGTGCCGAACCGGCCTCGGCATCGATCCGTATCTGCTGTTCGAAACTGTCCGAGCCGACATAGGCGTACTCATGCCCGGTAGCGGCGGAAAATCCGTCCAGCACCTTTTCGACATTTTCCTGATCCGGCCCCAACCACGGACCAAACACGGTGACCTTGTCAGCCTGAGCCGCGCCCGCCATCAGGGCGAACGTGGCCGCGCCTGCGTAAAGCGAGTGTTTCATGAATTCTCCTCCCAACGTTGACTTGTGCACCTGAGACTCAATTTTTCAAAGCGCTTTGGATAGACGACTTTATCCGCTAACATTCAGCATCTGTCAATGATGTGTTTTCCACTCCCCTTATTATTAACGCTATCATCGAATAATTCAAAACGGGTTGACGGAAGGCGAATTTACGCACAAAACAAAACACAATTGAAATTTGAAGGCGCTTTGAAGTCTATGAACCTTAAACAGCTCTCGGAAATCCTCGGTCTTTCGCAGACGACGGTCAGCCGCGCCCTGAACGGCTATCCCGAGGTCAACGAGAAGACACGCATTCGGGTTCAGGCTGCGGCAGAGAAACATGGATACCGTCCGAATAGTCGCGCTAAGGGGTTGGCAACTGGAAGGTCAATGGTCATCGGGCACGTGATTCCCAGCTCATCGCGTCACGAGATGGTAAACCCGATCTTCGGCGATTTCGTTGCAGGTGCAGCAAAGAAATATGCCGATTTCGGCTATGACATGATGTTCACCCATGCCGCAGATACCTCGGTCGAAGAGGCATATCAAAGTCTGTTCAAACGGGGCGCGGTGGACGGGATCGTCCTGCAAGGCCCGAAAGTGGATGAGCCGCGGATACCGGTTCTGTCAAAAATGGGCGTTCCGTTCATCGTACACGGCAGATCGACCAGCGCGACCGAGCCCTACGACTGGATAGACGTGAACAACCAACGTTCCTTCGAACGCGCAACTCGGTTTCTGATCGATCTTGGCCACCAGCGCATCGCCCTGATCAATGGGCTTGAGGATATGGATTTCGCCCAGCGGCGGCGCAATGGTTACATGGCTGCGCTGGCGGCCTCCGGATTGACGCTTGACCCCCAACTGCTGCGCAGCGCCGAAATGACCGAAGTTTACGGCCATAAGGCAACCTGCGAATTGTTGCAGATGGAAAGTCCACCCACGGCAATACTGGCCTCGTCCATAATTTCTGCCGTAGGCGTTCGCAGGGCGCTGGATGAGAACGGGCTGCGTATGGGCCATGACATTTCTGTCATCGCCCATGACGACGATCTATCCTACATGAAGAATGGACAGGATGTGCCGATCTTCACCGCCACGCGGTCTTCTGTCAGGCACGCCGGAGAACTGGCCGCCGAAATGCTGATTGAACGGATCAACGCCCCCAACGACCCCCCCAAAAAGCGCTTGCTTGAGGCCGAACTGGTCGTCGGCAGCTCGACCGGCCCTGCCCTGCAAAGGTCCTGACATGAAACACACACGCCAAGATTTTCCGAACGATTTTCTGTTCGGCGTCGCAACCTCGGCCTATCAGATCGAAGGGCACGCACAGGGTGGTGCAGGGTCGACCCATTGGGACAGCTTTGCTGCGACACCGGGTAACGTGGTTCGGTCCGAAAATGGCGATATGGCCTGCGATCACTATAATCGCTTTAAACAGGATTTCGACCTGATCCAGGATGCAGGGTTTGACTGCTATCGCTTTTCCACAAGCTGGGCGCGTGTTCTTCCCGAGGGGCGCGGACAGGTTAATCAGGACGGTCTGGGTTATTACGACCGCTTGACGGATGCGTTGCTCGAACGCGGTATTCGCCCCTGCGCAACGCTTTACCACTGGGAACTGCCGTCACCCTTGGCCGATCTAGGGGGGTGGCGAAATCGGGACATCGCCGGGTGGTTTGCCGATTTCACCGAAATCATCATGGGTCGGATCGGCGACCGGATGTACAGCGTCGCGCCAATCAACGAGCCCTGGTGCGTCAGCTGGCTCAGCCATTTCGAAGGACAGCACGCGCCCGGCTTGCGGGATGTCCGCGCCACGGCGCGCGCCATGCACCACGTACTGCTGGCCCATGGTCGGGCCATCGAAACGATGCGGGGATTGGGGATGGGCAACCTGGGCGCCGTATTCAATCTGGAATGGGCTGAGCCAGCGGATGACAGCGACGCTGCACGGCGCGCGGCGGACCGTTATGACGGGATCTACAACCGGTTCTTTCTGGGTGGTGTTTTCAACAAGTCCTACCCCCAAATTGTTCTGGATGGGCTCGAAGCGCATTTGCCTTACCGCTGGCAGGATGACTTCGACACAATAGGAGCGCCGGTCGATTGGTGCGGATTGAACTACTACACTCGCAAGCTGATCGCCCCCGACAACAGCGCATGGCCGAGCCTGAAAGAGGTTCCAGGCCCCCTTCCCAAAACCCAGATGGGATGGGAGATCGACCCCGCAGCGCTGTCACGTTTTTTGATCAGGACCGCCCGCGAGTATACTGCGGACTTGCCGATCTATGTGACCGAAAATGGCATGGCGAGCAGCGAACGTAGCCAGGATGAAGACCGCATAGAATACCTCGACCGCCACTTGGCCCAAGTTCATCACGCTGTAAACGAAGGAGTTCCGGTCAACGGGTACTTTGTCTGGTCGCTGTTGGATAATTACGAATGGGCCTTGGGATATGAAAAACGGTTCGGGCTTGTCGATGTGGATTTTGCCACACTCAAGAGAACGCCGAAGGCCTCCTATTACGCGCTGAAAAATGCTCTGCTCAAGGGATAAAGTGCTCATTCCGGGTTACTCGTGCGCCGGCATCCAAAGGTTCATTGGTACTCGCGGTATTTTCGCGACCCTAGATTTTGATCCTCAAGTATCGCGCCCAAACACTCAGCTTGCAGCGTCCAACTGCCTCACCAGCGCTGGAAGATCGGCCACGGTATCAATCACGTAGTCCGCGCCCGCCTCCTTCAGGATTTTTGTTGCGTGGATGCGCAGCGCATCGACTTCGGCTTCCGGCAAGGCCGCCAGTTCTTCTGGCGTTTTGCCAACGGCATTTCCGGACAGAGACACGCCTACGGTAAGACATCCCGCTGCGACGCCTTCCTTGATGCCGGGCTCCGTGTCGTCCACCTTTATGATTGCTTGAGGCGGATAGGCCACCAAATCGACCATGCATTTGTACATGCCAAGTGGTCCGGGCCGACCCTCAGGCAGATCGTCCGAACAGACCAGGTTGTCCGGCTCATATCCTTGCTTAGCCGCGACCGGAACGACATTTTCCATGATCGACCGCGTGTAACCCGTGGTCGATCCGATTTTCAGACCCATCGCACGTAGCTCGTCCACTGCATCTTTGGCGCCCGGAACAAGATCCGCATAATCAGCGGCGACCTTTTCATTCATCGGAACAAAAACCTCATAGACCTTGTCCACATCCGCAACCGTAGGCCGGTTGCCGTACTTGGTCTCCCACTGGGCAGCGATCTCTTCCGTATCCATCATGCTTCGGATGTGATCCCATTTCGGAGCACCCATCGGCGCGCGCGCCTGCTCGATGGTCGCAATGATACCGAATTCAGCAAAGGCTTTCACAAATACACCCATTGGCGCAAAAGACCCAAAATCAACAATCGTACCGGCCCAGTCGAATACGGCCGCTTTGAATTTGCTCATCTTCTTCTCCTTGGATCAGGCCGGTTCGGCTCGCTTGTCTTTGAGGTCAGAGGGGATGGGGCTGCGCTATCGACGCCCATTTTCTTTAGTACGTCTCGGGTAACATCGACAACAGCCTACATGACGGCTGCATGAACCTGTCCGATATGGCCACCGCGGAAGCTGTCCGGCTTGTTCAGCTTTCCCGGATAATTGAGAATGAGGTTGGCCGTTTGGTCCTGATCCGGCAAGCCGGGGTCCAGCACGTTGGCAATGCTGTACGATTGGACCGGGCCGTCAGTGTCGTAATACGGAACAAGATCGATATTCGTGTCCGAGGCTATCTAGGGGGTCAGATGCAACGCTTACGATGTTTGCTGGATACGAACCGCAGGTATTCCTAAATGCGCTGCGGAAAGGTCGCACGCAATATTAGCCGAAGCCGACGTTCGGCGTGAGGTTTTCAAGGTCTGCTTTGTGTCATGAGCGGACATCGACTGGTTAAGTATCGGCTTGAAGGTGTGGCTGGCCGAGCGAGCGACGAGCTGCATGAGCTGCTGGACCGTGTTGTCGTTTCCTATGATCAAGACGCCAAAAACCATGTCCTGGACATGCAGAGCAATCTGATCGCCATGCTCAAAAAAGCAAAGCCCGCCGATGAGGCGGGCGTTGATTCCGACGACAGTTAGTCTGACGCTGGTTGCGGGAGTAGGATTTGAACCTACGACCTTCAGGTTATGAGCCTGACGAGCTACCGGGCTGCTCCATCCCGCGACACT
>NZ_JBWVBF010000008.1:0-189027 GCF_057221115.1 Ruegeria sp. HKCCD6426
CAATCGTGCCGATGTTGACGTGCGGTTTTGTACGCTCAAACTTTTCCTTTGCCATGATGGCCTCCTTTTTCGGTAATGAAGGGAGCCCGTTAACCGAGCTCCCTCAAATCTTCGCTTATGCGTATTTCGCCTGGATCTCGTCCGAGATGTTCTGCGGAACCGGATCGTAGTGGTCGAACTGCATGGTGAACTGGGCACGGCCCGACGACATCGAACGCAGAGTGTTGATGTAGCCGAACATGTTCGCCAGCGGAACGAACGCGTCGATCGCGATCGCGTTGCCGCGCGGCTCTTGTCCAGACACCTGGCCACGACGCGAGGTCAGGTCGCCGATGATACCGCCGGTGTATTCTTCCGGGGTGATCACTTCGACCTTCATGATCGGTTCCAGCAGCTTCGCGCCAGCTTTGCGCATGCCTTCACGCATACACATCCGCGATGCGATTTCGAACGCCAGAACGCTCGAGTCAACGTCGTGGAACTTACCGTCCAGCAGGGCAACCTTGAAGTCGATCACAGGGAAGCCAGCCAGCGGGCCGCTATCCATGACCGAGTTGATGCCTTTTTCAACACCGGGGATGTATTCCTTCGGAACAGCACCACCTACGATGCGGCTTTCGAACGAGTAACCCTCGCCTGCCTCGGTCGGCTGGATCTCCAGCTTGACTTCGGCGAACTGACCCGACCCACCCGACTGTTTCTTGTGGGTGTAGGTGTGCTCGACAGGCATCGAGATGGTTTCACGATAGGCCACCTGCGGTGCACCGATGTTCGCTTCAACCTTGAACTCGCGCTTCAGACGGTCAACCAGGATGTCCAGGTGAAGTTCGCCCATGCCCTTCATGATAGTCTGACCCGATTCCAGGTCGGTTTCCACACGGAAGGACGGGTCTTCGGCGGCCAAACGGGCCAGACCCTGAGACATCTTCTCTTGGTCGCCCTTGGTCTTGGGCTCAACCGCGATCTCGATCACCGGATCGGGGAAGGTCATGGTTTCCAGAACCACCGGGTCCTTCGCATCACACAAGGTGTCACCGGTCGTCGTGTCTTTCAGACCCGCCAGCGCGATGATGTCGCCTGCAAACGCTTCTTCGATCTCTTCCCGGTTGTTCGAGTGCATCATCATCATACGACCGATGCGCTCTTTTTTACCTTTGGTCGAGTTCAGGATCGAGTCACCCTTGTTCATGGTGCCCGAGTAGATCCGAGTGAAGGTCAGCGAGCCAACAAAGGGGTCGTTCATGATTTTGAACGCCAGACCCGAGAAGGCCATATCGTCATCAGCACGACGTGCGATGTCACGAACTTCTTCTTCGTCGCCGGGTTTGAAGCCCATGTAATCGACAACGTCCAGCGGGCTGGGCAGATAGTCGATCACAGCGTTGAGCAGCGGTTGAACGCCTTTGTTCTTGAACGCCGAACCACCCAGAACCGGAACGAACGCGATTTCCAGAGTACCTTTGCGCAGCAGGGCGCGCAGGGTCGGGACGTCGGGCTCATTGCCTTCCAGGTATTCCATCATCGCGTCGTCGTCCATTTCGACGGCCGCTTCGATCATTTTACCGCGCCATTCGTCAGCCATGTCTTTCAGGCTGTCACGGATCGGAGCTTTGACCCAGCTTGCGCCCAAATCTTCGCCCTGCCACAGCCATTCTTCCATGGTGACCAGGTCAACCAGACCTTCCAGCTCGGTCTCTGCGCCGATCGGTATACCAACCGGGACAGCACGTGCACCGGTACGGTCTTCGATCATGCGAACGCAGTTGAAGAAGTCGGCGCCGATCTTGTCCATCTTGTTGACGAACACCATACGCGGAACCTTGTAGCGGTCAGCCTGACGCCACACGGTTTCGGTCTGGGGCTCAACACCGGCGTTTGCGTCCAGAACGCAGACGGCACCGTCGAGAACCGCCAGCGAACGTTCGACTTCGATGGTGAAGTCAACGTGGCCGGGGGTGTCGATGATGTTCAGGCGGTGCTTGGGCGAGTCAGCAGTTACACCGTCTTCGGTGCGTTCCCAGAACGTGGTGGTCGCAGCCGAAGTAATGGTGATGCCGCGTTCCTGCTCCTGCTCCATCCAGTCCATGGTGGCTGCACCATCGTGCACCTCACCGATGTTGTGGGATTTGCCGGTGTAAAACAGGATGCGTTCCGAGCAGGTGGTTTTACCTGCATCGATGTGCGCCATGATACCGAAGTTACGGTAATGTTCGAGTGTATATTCGCGTGCCATTTTGATAAGCCTCTGGAATTACCAACGGTAATGGCTGAAGGCTTTGTTTGCCTCGGCCATCTTGTGGGTGTCTTCGCGCTTTTTCACGGCAGTACCGCGGGACTGTACGGCGTCCAGCAGCTCGCCTGCAAGGCGCTCTTCCATGGTGTTTTCGTTACGGCCACGCGCAGCAGTAATCAGCCAACGGATGGCCAGTGCTTCGCGGCGCTCGGGGCGCACTTCGACCGGAACCTGATAGGTTGCACCACCAACCCGGCGCGAGCGAACCTCGACCGACGGTTTGATGTTGTCGAGCGCTTCGTGGAACACTTCGACAGGAGCGCGCTTAATCTTGCCTTCAACGCGGTCAAACGCGTTGTAGACGATGCGCTCTGCGACCGACTTCTTGCCGTCGATCATCAGGTTGTTCATGAATTTGGTCAGTACCTTGTCGCCAAATTTGGCGTCAGGCAGGACTTCGCGTTTTTCGGCGGCGTGACGACGTGACATATCAGCCTCTCCTTCTTACTTGGGACGCTTCGCGCCGTATTTCGAACGACGCTGCTTACGGTCTTTGACGCCCTGAGTATCCAGAACACCGCGCAGGATGTGGTAACGCACACCGGGAAGGTCTTTCACACGGCCGCCACGGATCAGAACAACCGAGTGCTCCTGCAGGTTGTGGCTTTCACCGGGGATGTACGAGATGACCTCGAACCCGTTGGTCAGGCGCACCTTGGCAACCTTACGCATAGCCGAGTTCGGCTTTTTCGGTGTGGTGGTGTACACGCGGGTGCAGACGCCGCGCTTCTGCGGGCACTGCTCCAGGTGCATGGACTTCGAGCGTTTTACTTTCGGCTGCCGCGGCTTGCGGATCAGCTGTTGGATCGTTGGCATTCCGGTTATATCCCCGTTTTGCAACACACATGACATGCACGCGCGATGCGTGCGGTTAAATTCGCTGCACTCATGCGTCCACAAGCGCAAAACCCGCGAGCGTTCCCATTCCGAGGTGAACGTCGCGGTTTGTTATCAGAGGGCGCGAACGGCAAAATTGTCCGGGCCTTGACCAGTTCATTACTGGAATCGGTTGCGGGGCGGCCCCCGGCACCGAGATGACGCGCGTATAGGGGGAGTCGGCCTGACTGTCAACAGCACGCCAGGCTTGGGTATCGTCAGGCTGGATCGTGTTGGGTTATAAAAGCCTGTTACGCACATTCAAGACCCTTGGCCGGTTGCGGGGCGGGTAGCACGCGGGCATAGTCTGATAGTGCCAAAATCCAGGGATGAACTATGCAAGTCATCGGCCTGTGCCGCTTTTCCTATCCAGCCATTGGCGGTTTTCAAATCGAACACGACACGATCGATGATCGTCGGGAATACCTTTATGCCCCCAAGCGCCTGGACGAACGGTTCCGCTTGTTCGAAACCATCACATTGCCGGGGCTGCGGGTACAATCGGATGAAGATTTCGATTTTGTCATCGTGATTGGGGATTGCCTGCCCAAAGATGCGTCTGACAGGCTGCGTGATCTGACCGCAGAAATAAAGCAAGTCCGCATCATCGCTCAGCCTCCCGATGAGCATCGCAAGGTCATGAAGCGTATCCTGAACCGCGCACGCTCCAATCCAGAGAAACCGTGCATTCAATTCCGGTTGGATGACGACGACGCAGTCGCCGTGGATTTCGTCGAAAGGCTACGGCGCGCGGCACGCGATTGCACGGGGCTTATTCAGGCCAATCACACCGTCGCCATCGATTTCAATTGTGGATATCTGGCGGAGTTAAGAGCGGACGGCATTCATGCTATGCACCTCTATCGTGGCCTGATTTCGGCTGGTTTGGGGATGTATGTCGGCGCAGGATGCGATTTGACGATCATGAACTTTGCGCATCAGCGCATGGGCCGCTTCATGCCCGTTGTCAGCTATCCGGATGCACCGATGTGGATCCGATCTCTGAACGGGTTCAACGATTCCCCAAACGCGCGCAAAGGCAAACTTAAATTGGAGCCTTTGGACGAAGATCATAAGGGCACGTTTGCAAATCGCTTTGGCGTGCAAGCAGATGCCGTGCCACAGGTTTACTCCGACGCCTGAACGGCGCGTTCCCGGAACAGGGTGAATAAGCCCGCCCCGACGACCAAGGTCGCGCCAATCATCGTCACCTTGTCTGGCCAATCACCAAAAACCAGCCAACCCAAACCCAGCGCCCAAAGCAAGCTGGAGTAACGAAACGGCGCAACGAACCCAACCTCTCCTACCCTCATAACCAAGACGCTGAAGACGTATCCCATCAGAACGAAAATCGCCGCCGAAGCCACGAGGCTTCCAGTTACAAGAGGAACTGGCGCCCAACCCTCGAACGCCGAAACTACGGCCGCTGTTACGGTTATCGACAGCGATGTCGCCAGAGTGACCACCATCGAGGGAACGTCCGCAGACATGCGACGGGTGATCAGATCTCGGGCGGTGACGGACATCATGGCGATCAACGCATAGATCGCATAGAGGCTGAACCCGTCCGGGCCGGGTCTGACGATTAGCAACATACCCGCAAAACCCATTCCGATCGCCACCATTCGCCGCCAGCCTATGCTCTCCTGGAAAAAAAGCGCCGCGCCTAGAGTTACCGTCAGGGGCAAGGCCTGCAGTACCGCCGTCACATTCGCCAACGGCATGTTCTTCAGAGCGGTCAGGAAAAAGAATGTGGCCGACAGCTCGGTCAGGCAACGAAGTAAAACCAGCCATTTATCATGTCTCGAAAAGTTCAGATGCAGGGTGCCCAGGTGTCGCGCCAGCAAATACACGAGGATCGTTGCCAGAACTCCACGCATGGCGATCAGTTGAAATAGCGGCAAGTCCTGCAACGCCGATTTCACCAGTGTATCATTGACGGTAAAAGCCGCCATGCTGCCCATCATCAGCAGCGCGCCTTTGACATTTGGAGTCATACTGGTGGAATCCGCCATTCAAATTTCCGGCTCATTGGCCGAAAACCGAACCGGGTTGTCAACTGGCATCGTCCAGCGGTCTGCAATTTCGGAAACTTGCCAATCGCAAGCGTGTCAAAGTGAAAACTCGACCAGCGTGTGTGGCAGACCAGACAGAGCCTTTTCTATTCGCGGCGCAATCTCGGACCAATCGCCGCCTGCGAGGCCGGCGCCAATCAGTGGATACCCGATACGCGCGGCTGGGAAGCTGCGTGCAATTTCGTCGAAACATCCTGAGATGGCTTCGTAATCGGCCTTTCTACCCCGCCCTCTCCAATCAAATTGAGTGTAGGCGTTCACGATCACAAAACTGACCGCCTCTCGGTTAATAGAGGCCGTTGAAATGGTGCCAAGTTTTGATCTGACCCCATATTCGGTCAGTTTATCAGCCTCGTAGGCTTCCGGGAAATCTGCAGCAATGGTTTTTGCTATTCCCGCACCCATCTTATGAAAGCAATTGCAGCCGTGGACGATGACGTCGAACTCACCATCCAAGGCCAGCTGAATAAGATCACCTCTTATTTTTTGCATCGTTTTCTTCTCCGTCCAATCGCAGTTCATCCCGAACTTGCATCGATATCTTACCAAGCTCGTTCAACCCTTGCCCATCCGGCCCGAAACCCAAATAGGAATCCATCAGTGCGTTTTCGACGATCCGCGCCTCACCGGTGGATAGCAAAAACTGCCGGGGTGTTCGTGCGTTTTGTATTTCACCCGCACCGCATCCAGCATGATCTGGTCTTTCACCTCTTCCCAATATTCCCTGAGCGGTACTTTCCGCGTCATGCCAAGCGCTTTGGCATCTTTTGGCCTGCTACACTCTCTGATGCGTTTACGGTAAACTACGTCCCGAAAATTTTGGGCCTGAAAGAAGTGTTCTACCGTGCGCCACCACTGGTCGTCGATAGCCACGCCATAAGCCGCAAAGTTTGAATACTCGGCATATGGATCGGTTTGAGCATCAAAGTAGATGACGGGATCAATATCGTTTTCAGCCATGGTGGTACTAGCACCGGAAAACCCCGGAAACGCAATATCCGGTTCGCAGGCTGAACGTTATGCGGCAAAAGAAATGGCCCCGCGAAATCGCAGGGCCTGATCTTTGCAAATTTACAGTTGCTTACT
This sequence comes from Ruegeria sp. HKCCD6426, assembly GCF_057221115.1. Classification (NCBI taxonomy): domain Bacteria; kingdom Pseudomonadati; phylum Pseudomonadota; class Alphaproteobacteria; order Rhodobacterales; family Roseobacteraceae; genus Ruegeria; species Ruegeria sp. HKCCD6426. The sequence goes on from NZ_JBWVBF010000008.1 coordinate 6,331, forward strand.
CGCGGCTTTCCGGTGTTTCCACCAGAACGTCCAGCTCGTCTCCGACCATATCGTCGTCGATCATCGGAGCAGCCAGAGCAGCGGCCGCTTCGGCCTCTTCCCGACGGGCTTCGATAACCACATTGTCGCGCGATTGGGCGATGTGGCGGACGCTTTGAGTGGCTCCACCGGTCCCGGCCGGGATCAAGCGACCAACGATGACGTTTTCTTTCAGGCCAACCAGCTTGTCCTTTTTGCCCTGAACCGAAGCTTCGGTCAGAACGCGCGTAGTTTCCTGGAACGACGCCGCCGAGATGAACGAACGTGTCTGCAGCGAGGCCTTGGTGATACCCAGCAGGATCGGTTCGCCCTGAGCCGGACGGCCACCACGCGAGATCGTCTTCTCGTTGGCTGCGTCAAACTCCTGCTTGTCGACATGCTCGCCTTTCAGCAGGGTGGTGTCACCTGAATCCAGGATCTCCCACTTCTGCAGCATCTGGCGCACGATAACCTCGATGTGCTTGTCGTTGATCTTCACGCCCTGCAGACGGTAGACGTCCTGCACTTCGTCGATCATGTAGTTCGCCAATGCCTCAACACCCATGATGGACAGGATGTCATGCGGTGCAGGATTGCCGTCCATGATGTAATCACCCTTCTGAACGAAGTCACCTTCCACGACGGGAATGTGCTTGCCCTTGGGCACCATGTACTCGATCGTTTCCATCGACTCGTCAGCTGGTTCGATGCTGATGCGGCGCTTGTTCTTGTAGTCGCGGCCAAAGCGCACGTAACCATCGGCTTCTGCGATGATCGCGTGATCTTTCGGACGGCGGGCTTCGAACAGTTCGGCCACACGCGGCAGACCACCGGTGATGTCCTTGGTTTTGGCGCCTTCACGCGGGATACGCGCGACAACGTCACCGGCTTCGATGGTCTGGCCATCTTCGACCGACAGGATCGCATCCACCGACATCGGATAGTGAACCGGGTTGCCCGCATCGTTGCGGACCGGCTCGCCATCTTCGCCAACCAGAATGATCTCGGGCTTCAGGTCGCTGCCTTTGGGGGCGGCGCGCCAGTCAACCACGATCTTCTGGGTCATGCCGGTTGCTTCGTCGGTCTCATCACGAACCGCGAGGCCCGAAACAAGGTCAACGTATTTAGCGGTACCTGCTTTCTCGGCGATGATCGGCAGGGTGTAGGGGTCCCATTCGAACAGCTTGTCGCCACGCGCCACCTTGGTGCCATCCTTGACGAATAGCTTGGAACCGTAACCCAGCTTGTGGCTGGCACGTTCCTCACCGTGCTCATCGTTGATCACCAGCTTCATATTCCGGCCCATGACCAGGCTTTCACCTGCGGCATTGACCAGTATCTGCGGGTTCTCGAACGAAACAACGCCGTCCTGGCTGGCTTCCTGGAACGACTGTTGACCACCCTGGGCAACACCACCGATGTGGAAGGTCCGCATCGTCAGCTGTGTTCCGGGTTCACCGATCGACTGAGCGGCGATGATGCCGACAGCCTCACCCGTGTTGACCATGGTACCGCGCGCAAGGTCACGACCGTAACAGGTGGCACAGACGCCTTCCTCAGACTCACAGGTCAGGGGCGAACGGATGCGCATCGACGCAACAGCGGCCTCATCAATGGTGTCCGCCATGCGCTCGTCAATCAGCTGACCAGCGGCAACGATCACTTCATCCGTTCCCGGACGAAGAACATCGTCGGCAGCTACACGACCCAGTACACGTTCGGCCAGCGATGCAACAACCTCGCCATCGTTAACCGCGGCTTCTGCAGTGATCGCGCGCTCGGTGCCACAGTCAATATCGCGAACGATGCAGTCCTGCGCCACGTCCACCAGACGACGGGTCAGGTAACCCGAATTCGCCGTCTTCAGAGCGGTATCCGACAGACCCTTACGGGCACCGTGGGTCGAGTTGAAGTATTCAAGAACGGTCAGACCTTCCTTGAAGTTCGAGATGATCGGCGTTTCGATGATGTCGCCATTCGGCTTCGCCATCAGGCCGCGCATCCCGCCCAGCTGCTTCATCTGGGTGACCGAGCCACGCGCACCCGAGTGGGCCATCATGTAGACCGAGTTCGGTTCCTGTTCAGACCCGTCCGCTGCCCGATCCGAAGACGAGATCGTGCCCATCATCGCGTCGGTGACGCGGTCGTTACACTTCGACCAGGCATCAACGACCTTGTTGTACTTCTCGCCCTGAGTGATCAGGCCGTCCATGTACTGCTGTTCAAAGTCCTTCACCTGACTGCGGGTTTCGTCCACGATGCCCCACTTGTCATCCGGGATCACCATATCGTCCTTGCCGAAGGAAATACCGGCTTTGAACGCTTCTTTGAAACCCATCGACATGATCTGGTCACAGAAGATCACCGACTCTTTCTGACCGCAGTAACGGTAGACGGTGTCGATCACCTGCTGCACTTCTTTCTTCCGCAGCAGACGGTTGACCAGCTCGAACGGAGCTTTGTTATTCATAGGCAGCAAGGCACCCAGACGCAGACGGCCTGGGGTGGTCTCGAAACGCTTCTGAACTTCATTGCCTTCGTCGTCGATCTGCGCGATCCGCGCAGTGATCTTGGTGTGCAAGTGCACTTCGCCGGAATCCAACGCGTGCTGAACTTCGTCGATCGAACCAAACACCTTGCCTTCGCCCGGCATGCCTTCACGTTCCAGGGTCACGTAGTACAGACCCAGGATCATGTCCTGCGACGGAACGATGATCGGCGCGCCGTTTGCAGGCGACAGAACGTTGTTCGTCGACATCATCAGAACACGCGCTTCCAGCTGAGCTTCAAGGCTCAGCGGAACGTGAACGGCCATCTGGTCACCGTCGAAGTCAGCGTTAAAGGCCGAACAGACCAGCGGGTGCAGCTGGATGGCTTTACCTTCGATCAGAACCGGCTCGAACGCCTGAATGCCAAGACGGTGCAGCGTCGGCGCACGGTTCAGCATGACAGGGTGTTCGCGGATCACCTCGTCGAGGATATCCCACACTTCGGGACGCTCTTTCTCGACCAGTTTCTTCGCCTGTTTCACGGTCGAAGACAGACCCTTGGCTTCAAGGCGCGAGTAGATGAACGGCTTGAACAGTTCCAGCGCCATCTTCTTGGGCAAACCACACTGGTGCAGCTTCAGTTCCGGGCCGGTCACAATGACCGAACGACCCGAGAAGTCGACGCGCTTACCCAGAAGGTTCTGACGGAAGCGACCCTGCTTACCTTTCAGCATGTCCGACAGCGATTTCAGCGGACGCTTGTTGGCGCCGGTGATTACGCGGCCACGACGGCCGTTATCGAACAGAGCATCGACGGATTCCTGCAGCATCCGCTTTTCGTTGCGGACGATGATGTCAGGTGCACGCAGTTCGATCAGACGCTTCAGGCGGTTGTTCCGGTTGATGACGCGGCGATACAGATCGTTCAGATCAGACGTCGCGAAACGGCCACCGTCCAGCGGAACCAGCGGGCGCAGTTCCGGCGGAATGACCGGGATCACGGTCATGACCATCCACTCGGGGCGGTTGCCCGACTCGAGGAATGATTCAACAACCTTCAGACGCTTGATGATCTTCTTGGGCTTCAGCTCGCCGGTCGCTTCGGCCAGATCAGCGCGCAGCTGCTCGGCCTCGGCTTCCAGATCGATCTGGGCCAGCATCTCGCGGATAGCTTCAGCACCGATATTGGCGGTGAACGCGTCCATGCCATAGGCATCCTGCGCGTCCATGTACTCTTCTTCGGTCAGCATCTGGCCGTAGGTCAGGTCGGTCAGACCGGGCTCGATGACGACGTAGTTTTCAAAGTACAGAACACGTTCCAGATCGCGCAGCGTCATGTCCAGCATCAGACCGATGCGGGACGGCAGCGATTTCAGGAACCAGATGTGTGCGACGGGCGCGGCCAGTTCGATGTGACCCATACGCTCGCGGCGGACTTTCTGCAGTGTGACTTCCACACCACATTTCTCGCAGACAACGCCGCGATATTTCATCCGTTTATATTTGCCGCACAGGCATTCGTAATCTTTGATCGGGCCAAAGATACGCGCGCAGAACAGACCGTCACGTTCAGGCTTGAACGTCCGGTAGTTGATGGTTTCGGGTTTCTTGATCTCGCCATAGGACCAAGACAGAATCCGCTCGGGCGACGCCAGCGAGACCTTGATCTCGTCAAAGACCTTCGGGGGCGTCAGCGGGTTGAACGGGTTGTTGGTGATTTCCTGGTTCATTTGTTACCTCAAATCTTGCGGAAGGGGGGACGGGAGAAAGGGCAGCGCCCTTACTCCTCAACCTCCGCATCCAGGAGTTCCATATTCAGGCCGAGGCCACGGACTTCTTTCACCAGAACGTTGAACGATTCCGGTACGCCCGCTTCAAAGTTATCCTCGCCCTTGACGATCGACTCATAGACCTTGGTCCGGCCGGCGACGTCATCCGATTTCACGGTGAGCATCTCCTGCAGGGTGTAGGCGGCGCCGTAAGCTTCCAGAGCCCAGACCTCCATCTCACCAAAGCGCTGGCCACCGAACTGCGCCTTACCACCCAGCGGCTGCTGGGTAACCAGGCTGTACGGCCCGGTCGAACGCGCATGGATTTTATCGTCCACCAGGTGGTGCAGTTTCAGCAGGTACTTGATGCCCACGGTCACCGGACGCGCGAATTGCTCACCCGTACGACCGTCGAACAGAACCGACTGACCGCTTTCCGAGAAACCCGCACGCACCAGCGCATCGTTGACGTCAGCCTCTTTGGCACCGTCAAAAACTGGGGTCGCGATCGGAACACCACGGGTCACGTTGCCCGCGGCCTCGATCAGATGACCTTCGTCCATGCCGGCAATGCCTTCTTCATAGACATTTTCGCCATAGGCCAGCTTCATCGCCTCGCGAACCGGGGTCAGATCGCCGGAACGGCGGTATTCACCCAGCGCTTCGTCGATGTTCAGACCCAGACCGCGCGCGGCCCAACCCATGTGGGTTTCAAGGATCTGACCAACGTTCATACGCGAAGGCACGCCCAGCGGGTTCAGACAGAAGTCGACCGGAGTACCATCGGCCAGGAACGGCATGTCTTCCATCGGAACAACCTTGGAGATCACACCCTTGTTCCCGTGACGACCGGCCATCTTATCGCCCGGCTGCAGCTTGCGCTTCACGGCGATGAAGACTTTGACCATCTTCATCACACCCGGCGGCAGGTCGTCGCCACGGCGGACTTTCTCGACCTTGTCTTCAAAACGGGCGTCCAGAGCACGCTTTTGCACTTCGTACTGCTCGTTCAGAGCTTCAACGATCTGTGCATCCTGCTCGTCTTCCAGCGCCAGCTGCCACCACTGACCACGGGTCAGCATTTCCAGCAGGTCCTCGGTGATTACCGATCCTGCCTTGACACCTTTCGGACCTTTGACAGCGGTTTTACCCAGGATCAAACCTTGCAGGCGCGCATAGATGTTGCGGTCAAGGATGGCCAACTCGTCGTCCCGGTCACGGGCCAGACGTTCGACTTCCTCACGCTCGATCTGCAGCGCACGCTCGTCTTTCTCGACACCGTGACGGTTGAAGACGCGGACTTCCACGACCGTACCGTAATCGCCCGGCTTCACGCGCAGCGAGGTGTCGCGCACGTCAGATGCTTTTTCACCAAAGATGGCGCGCAGCAACTTTTCTTCCGGGGTCATCGGGCTTTCGCCCTTCGGAGTGATCTTGCCGACCAGAATATCGCCCGGTTCAACATCCGCGCCGATGTAAACGATGCCCGCCTCGTCGAGGTTGCGCAGCGCTTCTTCACCGACGTTTGGAATGTCGCGGGTGATCTCTTCCGGACCCAGTTTCGTGTCACGAGCGGCGACTTCGAATTCCTCGATATGGACCGAGGTAAAGACGTCATCACGCGCAATACGTTCCGAGATCAGGATCGAGTCTTCGTAGTTGTAGCCGTTCCACGGCATGAACGCGACGACGACGTTCTTACCCAGAGCCAGTTCACCGATATCGGTGGACGGACCATCGGCAATCACTTCGCCTTTGCCAACAGTATCACCGACTTTCACCAGCGGACGCTGGTTGATGCAGGTGTTCTGGTTCGAACGCTGGAACTTGCGCAGACGATAGATGTCAACGCCCGCGTCGCCCAATTCCAGATCTTCGGTGGCGCGAATAACGATACGCTGGGCATCGACCTGGTCGATGATACCGGCGCGTTTCGCCTGGATCGCAGCACCCGAGTCGATCGCAACCTTTTCCTCGATCCCGGTACCGACCAGCGGCGCCTCGGCCCGCAGCAGCGGAACCGCCTGACGTTGCATGTTCGAGCCCATCAGAGCGCGGTTGGCGTCGTCATTTTCAAGGAACGGGATCAGCGATGCAGCAACCGAAACCAGCTGTTTCGGCGACACGTCGATCAGGTCCACATTCTCGCGCGGGGCAAGGGTGTAGTCACCGGACTGACGGGTCGATACCAGATCGTTGATGAACTTGCCATCCGCATCCAGCGTCGCGTTCGCCTGCGCCACGGTGTGACGCATTTCCTCGGTCGCGGACATGTAGTGAACCTCATCGGTCACCTCGGCGTCTTTGACGACGCGGTAAGGTGTTTCGATGAAGCCATACTTGTTCACGCGGGCAAAGGTAGCCAGCGAGTTGATCAGACCGATGTTCGGACCTTCCGGCGTTTCGATCGGGCACATCCGGCCATAGTGGGTCGGGTGCACGTCGCGAACCTCAAAGCCCGCGCGCTCACGCGTCAGACCACCCGGGCCAAGCGCCGAAAGACGGCGTTTGTGGGTGACTTCCGAAAGCGGGTTGGTCTGGTCCATGAACTGCGACAGCTGCGACGAGCCAAAGAATTCGCGGACAGCAGCTGCAGCCGGTTTTGCGTTGATCAGGTCCTGAGGCATGACGGTGTCGATTTCAACCGACGACATACGCTCCTTGATCGCGCGCTCCATGCGCAGCAGACCGACGCGGTACTGGTTTTCCATCAGTTCGCCGACCGAACGCACACGACGGTTGCCGAGGTGGTCAATATCGTCGATGTCACCTTTGCCGTCACGTAGTTCAACCAGCGCCTTGATGCAGGCCACGATGTCTTCGCGGTCCAGCGTGCGCTGTGTGTCCGGCTTTTCGAGCGCCAGACGCATGTTCATTTTCACGCGACCAACGGCAGACAGGTCATAGCGCTCGCTGTCGAAGAACAGCGTGTCGAACAGGGCCGACGCAGCCTCGACGGTGGGCGGCTCACCCGGACGCATGACGCGGTAGATGTCCATCAGCGCGCTTTCACGGCCCATGTTCTTGTCTGCGGCCATTGTGTTGCGCATGTATGGACCGACATTGATGTTGTCGATGTCCAGAACCGGGATGTCGGTGACGCCGGCATCTATCAGTTCTTTCGCGGTACCGCCGATCAGCTCACCGTCTTTGTCGTATTCCAGCGTCAACTCATCACCGGCTTCGACGTAGATCGCTCCGGTTTCTTCGTTGATGATATCTTTGGCGACAAATTTGCCAACGATGTGATCGAAGGGAACCAACAGGTTAGTGACACTGCCTTCATCGATCAGTTTCTTGACCGCGCGCGGGGTGACTTTCTTGCCTGCTTCGGCAATCACTTCACCGGATTTCGCGTCAACAAGATCATAAGTTGGACGAGTGCCACGAACGCGTTCCGGGAAGAACGGTGCGATCCAGCCCTTCTTCTTGTCCAGCTTGTAGGACACGGTGTTGTAATAGGCGTCCATGATCGCTTCCTGATCCAGACCCAACGCGTACAGCAGGGTTGTCACAGGCAGTTTACGGCGACGGTCGATACGGGCGAATACTATGTCCTTGGCGTCGAACTCAAAGTCCAGCCAGCTGCCGCGATACGGGATGATGCGGCAGGCAAACAGCAGCTTGCCCGAGGAATGGGTCTTGCCCTTATCGTGGTCAAAGAACACACCGGGCGAACGGTGCATCTGGGACACGATCACACGCTCGGTGCCGTTCACGATGAAGGTACCGTTCGGTGTCATCAGGGGCATGTCGCCCATGAACACGTCCTGTTCCTTGATGTCCTTGACCGACTTGGCGCCGGTATCCTCGTCGACATCAAACACGATCAGGCGCAGAGTGACCTTCAGCGGCGCGCTGTAGGTCATGTCGCGCTGCATGCACTCTTCGACGTCATATTTGGGTTTTTCCAGATCGTATTTCACGAACTCCAGAACGGAGGTTTCGTTGAAATCCTTGATCGGGAAAACCGACTGGAACACGCCTTTGATGCCTTCGCCGTCAGTCGGCACGTCAGCATCGCCGGAGCGCAGGAATAGATCATAAGAAGATTTCTGTACCTCAATGAGGTTCGGCATCTCCAGCACTTCGCGGATTTTGCCGTAGTATTTCCGAAGACGTTTCTGGCCAAGGAACGATTGAGCCATGTCAGATGTCACCTTTCGATGTTCTCAGCGGGCAAAGACACCGTCGGGCCCCGGCGCCTTGCACATTAGAGACGACACGTCCGGATCAATTCGTGGCCACCGTCCCGAATGGCGACCTCCCGATCCGCGAACCGCGTCTTAGAAAACGCCCCGATAAATGAGGCCCTTTCTAAGACAGGTTCGGCTGGACCCGGATTTCTCCGGACCCAGCCAAATTTTGCGATGCATCAGCGATGCACCAGAAGACTGACTTAGGCCAGTTCGACCTCGGCGCCAGCTGCTTCCAGCTTGCCTTTGATCTCTTCGGCTTCGTCTTTCGACACAGCTTCTTTGATCTTGCCGCCAGCTTCGACCAGCTCTTTGGCTTCTTTCAGGCCCAGACCGGTGATGCCGCGAACTTCTTTGATCACGTTGATTTTCGAAGCGCCGGCGTTCTTCAGAACGACGTCGAATTCGGTTTTTTCTTCCTCAGCTGCGCCACCGGCGTCGCCACCAGCTGCGACCATTACGGCGCCGCCAGCTGCGGGCTCGATGCCGTATTCGTCTTTGAGGATGGTTTTCAGTTCTTGTGCTTCCAGCAGGGTCAGACCCACGATGCTTTCTGCGAGTGCTTTCAGATCAGCCATTTTATCAGCTCTTTCCGTTTACAGTGTGTGTTCCAACGTCAGGGTATTTACCCTACGCAGATCATTCAGTGCCAACCGCTTACGCAGCTTCCGCCTTCTCTTCGATGGTGGAAAGGATGCTTGCGATGTTGCTTGCAGGTGCGCCAATCGCGCCGGCGATATTCGAAGCAGGTGCGCCAATGCAGCCCACGATCGAAGCAATAAGCTCCTCGCGAGACGGCATTTTCGAAACTGTTTCGACGCCTTTGCGGTCCAGAGCGTTCTCACCCATTGCACCACCAAGAATTTCAAAATTCTTGTTATCCTTGGCGAAGTCCTCGGCCACCTTGGCTGCTGCCACGGGGTCCTCGGAATAGGTCAGAACGGTCATACCCGTCAGCAGGTCAGCAATGCTTTCACACGGCTTTCCGTCGAGGGCGATTTTGGCGAGCCTGTTCTTGGCAACACGCACGGCGCCACCCGCGTCACGAGCACGTGCGCGAAGGTCCTGCATCTCGGCAACTGTCAGACCGGCGTAGTGCGATACCACTACGACGCCAGAGCTTTCGAAGATCTGGCCGAGTTCCTCGACCACTTTCTCTTTCTGGGCTCTATCCACAGTTCTCTCCAAGTTTGGGATGATATCTCATCCCGGCTCATATTTGCTGCGGCTTGCGCCCCAGCGTTCAGGTCCGTTGTTACGGGATTGGCCAAAATTCGCCCGAGGGCGGGACCCTCGAAATTCTTTGGTCTTACCCGTCTCAGGCAGGGAATTAAGGGGTCAAATGACACCACCCACCGTCTTGGACGAAATGAAATAAAGCGCACGACGAATCGCACGCTTTATTCCGTAGCTCTACTTAGGGCAGATGGCCGGGGTTTCCAAGGGGAAAATTGACAGCACCCAACAACCCGCGCAACGGCTGGTTGGCAAACCTTCATGACAGTCTACCACAAGCTTTGACCAATTCGGCGGAATTTTGTGACCTCCGTCGAAAGATGCAAAAGCAAACCGGGATCGCGACCAGTCCAAGGCATACTCCAGGTTTCGCGTGACATTGTTCCATTTTTGAGATTATAACCCGACAAATTTTCTAAGATTTGCGTAAAGGCAGAACAGATGTGCAGAATTGCCGCCTATTGCGGAACCAGCATTCCCCTGGAAAACATTATCATCAGACCCAGCCACTCTTTGTTGGAGCAAAGCCAGCACGCCGCAGAAGCAAAGCTGGCCGTTAACGGGGATGGGTTCGGAATGGCATGGTATTCAGATCAAGAGCGGCCCGGGCTGTACCGGGATGTGCTGCCTGCATGGTCTGATGGCAACCTGGTTGACCTGTGTCGCATGATCAATTCTTCGTTGTTCCTGGCCCATGTCCGCGCATCGACTTTCGGCGAAGTTTCACGCTCTAACTGCCACCCGTTCACATTTGGCAAGTGGTCCTTTATGCACAATGGCCAGATAGGCGACTTCGGACGTCTGCGCAGACGACTGGAAGCAACGCTTCCTGACGATCTTTACGCCGCACGACGGGGTTCTACAGATTCGGAGTTATTGTTCCTTTTGCTACTCTCCAACGGTCTGGACACGTCGCCTGGCGTAGCGGTTTCAACCACACTCCAACAGATAGATGCACTTGAAGTCAATCGGGCACAGCCCGATCGCATGGCTGTCGCCTTTTCCGATGGATCGAGCTTGTACGCCTTCCGGTATTCCAGCGACCGACGCAGCCCGACACTGTATTTCGGAGAAGGGCTCGACCATGGCGGGAAGGTCATCGCATCAGAGCCTCTGGACAAAGGCACCGGCACTTGGACACCGATCAAGGACAGAAGTTTCTTTACCCTGACCGATGGGGCCGCAACACAAACAGAGTTACTGACATCCTAAACAAAAAACGGGCAGCTACCAAAAGCTGCCCGCCTGAATTTCCGCCAATTGCGGCTATTACTCGCCCGCAGCCTCTGCCACGTCCAGCGTCACGCCAGGGCCCATTGTCGAGCTCAGTGCGATTTTCTTCATGTAGGTGCCTTTGGCACCTGTCGGCTTGGCCTTGGCCACGGCCGAAACGAAGGCACGGACATTTTCGACCAGCTTGGCTTCGTCGAAGGACGCTTTGCCAACACCGGCGTGCACAACGCCGCCTTTTTCCGCCTTGAACTGAACTTCACCGCCCTTGGCTGCTTCCACGGCTGCTTTCACATCCATGGTCACGGTGCCAACCTTGGGATTCGGCATCAGGTTGCGGGGGCCCAGAACTTTACCCAGACGACCGACGATCGGCATCATGTCAGGGGTTGCGATGCAGCGATCGAATTCGATGGTGCCGCCCTGAATGGTTTCCATCAGGTCCTCTGCGCCAACGATATCCGCGCCTGCTTCTTTCGCTTCGTCTGCCTTGGGGCCGCGAGCAAATACAGCAACGCGCATCGCCTTGCCGGTGCCGTTCGGCAGGCCGACAACACCACGAACCATCTGGTCCGCGTGACGTGTGTCAACGCCCAGGTTCAGAGCGATCTCGACGGTTTCGTCGAATTTCGAAGTTGCGTGGGCTTTAACCAGTGCAACCGCTTCTTCCACCGACAGGTCTGCCTTGCCAGCGAAAGCTTCGCGCGCAGTGCGCGTACGTTTACCGAGTTTTGCCATCTTACTTCACCTCGATGCCCATAGAGCGGGCCGAGCCCACGATGATCTGCATTGCGCCTTCGACGTCGTTGGCGTTCAGATCTTTCATTTTGGCTTCGGCGATTTCGCGAACCTGCTTTGTGGTCACGGTTGCCACGGTCTCACGACCTGGGTTTTCCGCGCCACGGGGACGGTTCCGCTTGCCAACCGGCTTCAGACCAGCTGCTTTTTTCAGGTAATAAGACGCGGGCGGCGTCTTGATGTCCATGGTAAAGGACTTGTCCTGATAATAGGTGATCACGGTCGGGCAAGGTGCGCCTTGCTCCATGTCTGCGGTCTTGGCGTTGAACGCCTTGCAGAATTCCATGATGTTGATGCCGCGCTGACCCAGCGCCGGACCAACTGGCGGCGACGGGTTCGCCTGACCTGCAGGAACCTGCAGTTTCATTGTACCAGCAAGCTTCTTGGCCATTTGGTTTTCCTTTCAACTTAGGTGAAACGCGTCTCACCCAGATTATGTTGCGTGGTCCGATCCGGGATCGCGATCCCAGCAACCTCCCACGAGAGAATCTCGCCCGAAGACGATAGAAGCGGCATGTATAGTGGACTGGAGGGGTTGGCAAGTGGCTGGGAACAGCAATCTGATGCAACTCAAGATACCTAAAGTGGATCAGCAAACGAATCTAATCCATCCAGTGGAAGTATGCGTCAAACATCTTGGGATTACCGTCACTCAGGTTTGTCTCAATCTCTATTCCCGCTGGAACTTCCTGCAGTACTTCAGACGACCTTAGGCGGATCATACCGCGTTCGGACAATAGCTGCTCGACTTCAACGCTAAGCTGCAGAACCGATTGCGAAGAGAAGTCATCCACCATGTCAGCCGTCGGGAGATATGAAGACCCCGACTTTCCATTCCAGTTCTTCTGCCCTTCTCCCATTACATAGAATGGGGCACTGTAATTCAGCAAAACGAACAAGCCGGTGAATGCTTGACCTCCATCGTGTGGATTTTCAGCTCTGAATTGCGCGTGGTCTTTGTAGAACCAAGCATCAATGAAGGAAGCATATCCACAGCCATAGGAATTAGCTTCAATCCTGGATGCCAATTCAAGCTCGCGACAGATATCGCAACACATTTCTTCGTAGAACGCGTGAGAGCCCCGCCCTAAATTCCATGGAGGGTTTGGCCACTCTATTGCACCGCTGACAAGTGCGCGAACTTCGTCTCTGTTGCCGGGGTCGATAGTTTTCATAGTGAGTCTTGGAGCATGAGAACCCCCGATGCGCAAGGCAGTGAAGCCATTTGATTTGGCTCCACATCATCAGCTGGGTCAATGCACAAAAAAAGCCGCGTTGCCCATGGCATCGCGGCTCTGTAATTCTCGCTAAAAGGGACCCAGTTAGCCCTGCTTCGTAACCTGCGTAAAGTCCAGCTCGACCGGGGTTTCGCGGCCAAAGATCGAAACCGAAACCTTCAGCTTCTGGTTCTCGTCGTCCACGCCTTCGACCATGCCGTCGAAATCCTCGAACGGGCCGTCGTTGACTTTGACCTTCTCGCCGACCTCGAAGGAGATCATCAGCTTCGGCGCTTCTTCGCCTTCCTGAACGCGGTTGAGGATCTGGTTCACTTCGGCGTCACGCATAGGCATCGGGCGGCCTTGCGGACCCAAGAAACCGGTGACGCGGTTGATCGAATTCACAAGGTGATAGCCCTGATCGGACATTTCCATGTGAACCAGAACGTAACCGGGCATGAAACGGCGTTCGGTCGTCACCTTCTTGCCTCGGCGCACTTCGATCACCTCTTCGGTGGGCACCAGAACCTCGTCGATATCGTCCTCAAGGCCCTGCTCGGCCACCGACGTGCGGATCTGCTCTGCGATCTTCTTTTCGAAATTCGAAAGAACGCTGACCGAGTACCACCGTTTCGCCATGAACCTGTCGTCCTTGTTTACCTTCGGCGCTTCCCGTTAGCTTGGGCGCACCCTGTATTGAAAATCTGCCGCGGCCTGTCCGCGTCGTCCGGAATAAAAAGCGGCGCGCAGCCCGAATCGCCACACGCCTATTCCGAATAGTCCTGCGTCAACTACTCCGACACGGCCCGCTACGCAAGAGGGCAGCGGCGTTTCCGCGCGGGTCAATCCACCTTAGCTGAACGCACCGAGGATCAACTGCAGCCCGCCGCGAATGCCCAAGTCGACCAGCGCAAAGAATACAGCCGTCAGCGCCGCCATGATGAACACCATGACCGTGGTCAGCAGCACCTCACGCCGGGTAGGCCAGACGACCTTTGCGACTTCGGCACGGACCTGCTGAATGAACTGGATCGGATTCATAGTTGCCATTTGGCTTGGTTCTCTCTGCTAGCGGATGGGCCGGACATAACCGGGCATTGCGGCAATTTCAAGGGCCGTTGGTGCCCTTGTCAGGGCTTGGGTCGATCATCCCATTCGTCGCTGAGGATGCGCCGCGCATCCCCCTCGGGATCTTCATACTGATTGGACCGAACCGTGTAGATGAACGCCACCAATCCAACGCCACCCAAGAACAGGGAAATCGGGATCAGATAAGCCAGCACTTCCATTGGGGTTACCTCAGTCTCAACGCATTCAGCGATACGGTAATGGACGAGGTCGACATTGCCAACGCAGCAATCAGTGGAGTCGCCAGACCAGCAACAGCCAGCGGGACGGCGATGACATTGTAAACGGTGGCGATGCGAAAATTCTCGCGAATCCGGCGCGTGGCCTTGACTGCCGTGTCACACGCTTCTGCAATCGGGGACAGGTCATTTCCCAAGAGCACGATATCGGACGCAACCCGTGCCGCATCCAGCGCGGATGCCGGAGAGATTGATACATGAGCCGCTGCCAATGCAGCTGTGTCGTTCAAACCATCCCCGACCATAAGAACGTGACGCCCCTGCTCACTCAATTCCTGAACTTTGGCCGCTTTGTCTTGAGGCAGCGCTTGGGCGATCCAGGTCTGGATACCCAGCTTATCCGCCAGAGCGTTAACCGCACCGTGCGTGTCGCCCGAGATCAGAATGACTTGTTTTCCGGACTTTTGAAAAGCGCCCACTGCCTTGGCAGCCCCTGCACGCAATGCGTCCGTGAAGGTGAAAGCTACTGGTTGATGCGCACCGATAGCCAGCCAGGCTGTGGTTTGATCACCGTCTTCTCCGCCCACCCAAGCCGCGCGACCCAGTCGGACGCGTTGATCGCGGAATGTACCTTCAGTGCCGTAACCGGGCACCTCGACGATATTGCGGAGCGTTGCTGGTCTGATGCCCGCCTCACGTGCTGCACGTACCAGCGCAACCGATAGTGGATGGGCCGACGCCTCAGCCAAAGCGAGCGCGACTTCCAGATCGGTGCGAGTGCGATCCCCCAGATTGGTCAGCTCGGGTGTGCCTGATGTCAGCGTGCCAGTCTTGTCGAAAACAACCGTGTCCACTTCGGCCAGACGTTCCAGCGCCGTGGCGTGTTTGATCAGCATCCCACTGCGGAACAAGCGGCCCGAGGCTGCGGTGGTCACTGCAGGTACGGCCAGGCCCAGTGCGCATGGGCATGTAATGATCAAAACAGCCGCCGCAATATTCAGTGCGGTTCGGACGTCGCCGGTATAAATATACCAACCCAGAAAGCTGAGCGCCGAAAGGATATGCACGCCCGGCGCGTAAAGCTTGGCCGCCTTGTCTGCCAGCGACGTGTAGCGAGAGCGCCCTGATTCAGCGATGGCAACCAGATCAGCCATACGATGCAGTGAGGTATCCTCACCCACCGCGGTCGCACGAATAATCAGCGGGCCAGTCAGGTTGACCTCACCGGCACTGACGGGATGCCCTTCTTGGGTAAAAACGGGAAGAGTCTCGCCGGTCAGCAAGGACCGGTCCAGTTCCGACTGGCCAGATACGATCTGGCCATCGACAGGCATCCGACCGCCAGGCCGAACAAGGATCAGATCGCCAACATTCAAGGTAGAAACGGCGACTTCTTCCTCGGTCCCATCTGCTACGCGGATTGCCCGAGGCACTTCAAGCGCCGTCAATTCCTCGGCAGCCGAGCGGGCTACAGCACGGGTTCTATAGTCCAGATACCGCCCGGCCAGCAGAAAGAAAGTCAACGTCAGCGCGGCATCGAAATAGGCGTGCTCACCGCTTAGCGCGGTTTCCCAAAGCGATGTCACCAGTGCCAGTAAGATAGCCAATACGATCGGCACATCCATGTTCAGACGGCGTACGCGCAGGGCGCTCCAGGCGTTGGCAAAGAAGGGCTGCGCTGAGAATGCAATTGCGGGCAGCGCAATAGCCGCAGATATCCAGTGGAACATGTCGCGCGTCGCGTCGGACGCCCCGGACCAGACCGAAACCGACAACAACATTACGTTCATCGAAGCGAAGCCTGCCACTGCAAGCCGCATCAGCAGATCGCGCCCGGCTTTGTCGGATTGCGTGGCGGATAAGGCACCGGGGTCCAACTCGTGCGCCTCATAGCCTGCCCGCTCCAACACTGGGATCAGGTCAACAGCACGGATGTCGGGTGCGGCTTTGATCATCGCCCGTTTGAGAGTCAGATTGACCCGCGCGTCTTCAACTCCGGGATGGGCGTTCAACTCACGCTCAACGGTGGAGATACAGGCCGAACAGTGGATGCCGGGCAGTGATAGCGCGATCTGCACGTCCTCAGGTATGGGTCGAGCGGGTTCGACCGGCGCAGCAATGCACCCGGGGCAAGCCGCGGTGCCAGGGGATATCTGCGCCGTCATCGCATCAGCCTTTTACATATAGCGGAACACGCTGAGCGAATTCCGTTCCGTCCCGGTCTTTGGCGACCAGACGAATGTTCCAGTTGCCTTCGCCCAGCGATGCCGGCGCCGCATAAGCGATGCCATCAAACGTGAAGTCCGGTGAAAAATCGTCCTTCACATGGGTTGCGCGACCGACGATAGCTTGCAGCTCGGCCACCTCGACCGGAGCACCGGTTTGATCGGTGATGTGCAGGATCAACAGCCCTCCCGAGATTTCGGCTCGAATATCCCAGCCTAGGGCTTGCTGTTCCTGCAGTCGTTCGTTGAATTCCTGACTGGCAACGTAGGAGTTTTTAACCTCGAGTCCCGGGAAGGTCTTCACGGCGCTGTAGGCTAGCAAAAGGTTCACCGCGATGATCACACCAAAGGCAGCAACAAACACCGCAAGAGCGTGTTTTCCGGTGAATTGACGTTCCGCCATAATCAGTTTCCTCGCCCGTTGAACGTCGTATCCTTGTAGGCTCGTTCGCCACTGCTCAGGTCTTCGACCCAGATGCGCACCGGAGTAGCATCTGTGCCAGCCGGTCCGGTGCCCTGGGACGCGACGATATAAACGCGTGTCAATTGTGCCGTATCCGCGGTCACATTGACAGTCTCGCCTTCGACACCTTCGATCTCGACCCGCATGGCCGGATCACCCGCCAGCGACAATTTGAACAGCCGGTCCTCACCATGCTTGTTTCGCAGACGGACGTCATACGTATTGCGGATTGTCCCATCGGACAGTGTCACAAAGGTCGGATTGCGAACTGGCGCAACAGTCAGGTCGATATCGGACCGTATGAACAACGCGAACAGCAACGCAAAGCCGACAAGCGACCATAGCGAAGTATACATGATCGTACGCGGGCGCAGGATGTGCTTCCAAATGCTTTTGGGAGGCTGCCCCGCGCGTTCACGGGTCTCATCACTCAGGGCCATATAGTCGATCAGCCCGCGCGGTTTGCCGACCTTGGCCATCATATCATCGCAGGCGTCAATACACAGTGCACAGGTAATGCACTCCAATTGCTCCCCGTCACGGATGTCGATCCCCACCGGGCAAACGTTCACGCAGGCCATGCAGTCTATGCAATCTCCCAGCTCTGTATCTGCGGTTCGTTTACCCTTGCCTCGCGGCTCACCCCGCCATTCGCGGTAACCAACGACCAAAGTATCCTCGTCCATCATTGCGGCCTGGATACGTGGCCAGGGGCAGGCGTAGATACAAATCTGTTCGCGTGCGAACCCACCGAATAGGAATGTCGTTCCAGTCAGGATCAGAACGGTCGTATACGCCACTGGGTGCGCGTTTCCGGTGACCAAATCCCGCATCAGCGTCGGCGCATCGGCAAAATAGAAAACCCATGCGCCACCCGTCGCCAGGCCGATCAACAACCAGACCACCCATTTGGTCAGCCGCAACCGTGCTTTGCGGAAATCCAGTTTTTTCTGCCGGTGCAAACGCAAACGCGCGTTGCGGTCACCTTCGATCCAGCGTTCGACCAGAATGTACAGGTCGGTCCAAACAGTCTGTGGGCAGGCATACCCACACCAGACCCGACCAAGTGCGGACGTAAACAGGAACAGCCCCAACCCGGCCATGATCAGCAATCCGGCGACAAAATAGAACTCATGTGGCCAGATTTCGATCCACATGAAATAAAACCGCCGGTTGGCCAGGTCCAGCAGCACGGCCTGATCCGGCAGGCTCGGCCCCCGGTCCCATCTGAACCAGGGTGTCACATAATAAATGCCCAGCGTGATCGCCATGATGATCCATTTGAGATTGCGAAAGGGACCAGACACCCGCCTCGGGAAG
Source organism: Ruegeria sp. HKCCD6426 (assembly GCF_057221115.1). NCBI lineage: Bacteria > Pseudomonadati > Pseudomonadota > Alphaproteobacteria > Rhodobacterales > Roseobacteraceae > Ruegeria > Ruegeria sp. HKCCD6426. The sequence goes on from NZ_JBWVBF010000008.1 coordinate 24,599, forward strand.
ATCGGCTCTCTCGCGGCATAGAGACTGGGGGGAGGGCTGGAATCGCTCACGGGCTGGCTCCAAAATGTAGCTCTTCTGACTGCGTCTTGTCTCAGATCACGGTTTGGCAAACATTGACATGGGTCAAAACGCGCATCGTACAGACACCTTTTATCACGCCTGACGCGCCTGACGCTTCAACCAAGCCACAAATGTTTTTACGGCAGGTCTAAGTGCGGTTTTTGCCGTTACAATATGGTATCCGCGCGTGTCCGGCTCAGCGTAGAGTTCGACAATACGTCCAGCCTGAATGTCAGACTCGACGAAATGTCGCACTGTGACAGTGACACCCTGCCCTGAGCGCAAACCATCTAGCACCAGATTGCCCGGCAATTTCGTGCGACCGGCGCCGCGTTGTGGCCCGGCGCCGTGCTCTGCCAGCCAGTTGGTCGCCTCAGTGGTGCCAATCTCCTCCAGCCACGGCAGATGGGCCAGCTCGGCTGGCGTCCATTTGGTTTTTTCGCCCAGCAATTCGGGGGCGGCAACGATCACCACCGGAGTTTGCAGCAACATCTCGGACTGGACGCCAGGCCAGCCGCCCGGACCATACCGAATGGCAAGATCAACCCCGCCGGGCCGTAGTTCGACAATCTCGGCGGTGGGATCAAGGACCAGATCCACTTCAGGATGGGCGGCGCGAAAGGCTGGCAAACGGGGCATCAACCATGACGCTGCAAATGACGATGTCAGCGAAACATGCACAGGGCGTTCTGTTCTGGACCGGTTCAAGTCTCGTACCGCAGTTTCAATAGCGCCAAAGCCCAGATGCAGGGCACGAGCCAGATGCTCTCCGTCCACTGTAAGTGCCAACGCTTTGCCGGAACGGTCCAGCAGCGCCACGCCCAGATGCCTCTCCAACGTCCGCAGTTGCTGGCTGATGGCAGCGTGGCTGACATTCAGCGCTGCGCCAGCTTCGACAACGTTGCGCTTTTCAGCAAAGGCCGCAAATGCGCGCAGCGAGGCGAGCGGAGGAAGTGTCAGCCAATCCATATGTAATCCACACTTACACGACAGAATGGTTATTGAGTCGCATTCGGTGGTCCGAAGGTCAATCTTTTAGGCAGAGACAACATTTCACAGGAGAAACGCCATGCTGACCGTTTTTGCCAGATTTTTCATGACCGCCACCCGCATAAATGCACCACATATTCGCGACGCGCCCAAACCGGGCAGCCGCAAACGGCATTGGTTACCTGACAGTCACTGGTGGAAGGAAAATCCGCGCGGGGTCGATCTGACCGATCTTTGATTGTCAATTTCAAAGCCAATTCTGGACCGCAGCAAATCTCGGCCCTATTCTTTGAAAATCAGCACCGGCTGTTCAGGAAACGCGCGAACAGATGGAACAGCCGGTGCCTCAACCTCCGGGCGGGAGACCGCCCGGAGGTATTCTTCAGACCTTACTGACCGCCACCCAACTGGTGGACATAGGCAGAAACGGCGCGAACCTGCGCCTCGGTCAGACGGTTTTCCCAAGACGGCATGACACCGAAGCGGCTGTTGGTGACAGTCTCGGTCAATGCCTCTTCACTGCCGCCATAGAGCCAGATCGCGTCGGTCAGGTTCGGTGCACCTTGAGTGACGTCGCCCTTGCCGTCCTCGCCGTGGCAGGCCGAGCAGTTGTCTTCAAAAACAACCTTACCAGCCTGCGCCGCCGCATCATCGGTCTGCGCATTGGTCAGCGACATGACGTACTGAACCACCTGAGTGATTTCGTCCTGCTCGAGGATTTCGCCAAAGGCCGGCATCTCGGAATAGCGCGCATCGTCGCTTTCCTCGTTGCGAATGCCATAGGCGACTGTGGTCTCGATGTCTTCAAGCGTACCGCCCCACAGCCATGCATCGTCCAGCAGGTTCGGGAAACCCGGCGCGCCTTGCGCACCCGAACCGTGGCATTGCGCGCACCAGGTGCGGAACACCGCGCCGCCTGCGTTGACTGCGTATTGCTGCAGTTCGGCATCTTTAGCGATGTCATCCAGCGGTGTTTCCACCAGCTTGGCGTTCCATGGTGCGTTGGCCTCTTCGAACGCAACCATTTCTTCCTGCACCAACGCCCGCGAAGACCAGCCCAGTACACCAGCTGTCGCCGACTGTACCAAAGGCCACGCCGGATACATGATCGTGTAGATCACGCCCCAGATGATGGTGACGTAGAAGGTCCATAGCCACCAGCGGGGCATCGGGTTGTCAAACTCTTCGAGACCATCCCAAGAGTGTCCGGTTGTTTGCGGGTCACCCGGTAGTTTTTCAGGTGTCTTGCTCATTGCCCAGCCTCCTTGGATGTGGCGGGTTTATCTTGATGCCGGAACGGGATGTTGGCGGTGTCCTTGTATTCCTTGCTGGCACCGGGGCGGAAAACCCAGACGACGATACCGACAAAGAAGACAAACAGCGCGAGCAACATCCAGCTATCCGCGAACTGCCTGAGGATTGTGTATTCTTCCATCACACCCTCCTTAGCGGCTTGCGTCCGGGGTGAAGGTCGAGAAGTCGACCAGCGTGCCCAGCATCTGCAGATAAGCGATCAGCGCATCAGCTTCGGTCAGATCGGACTGACCATCGAAGTTACGCACGTTGACCTTGTCACCATAACGTTCCAGCAGACCGTCATAGTCGCTGTCCGGATCGGCCTGTGCCCGGAAATCCGCCACGGCGTTTTCCAGCATCTCGTCGGTGTACGGTGTCCCGACCAGAGCATTAGCTGCCATGATGTCCCCGATATACTTACCGTCGATCTTGCGATGCTCGAGGAAGCCATATTTCGGCATCACCGATTCAGGCACCACTGACTGAGGATCACGCAGGTGATCCATCTGCCACTGATCCGAATACCGGCCTCCAACTCGCGCCAGGTCGGGCCCGGTGCGCTTGGAACCCCACTGGAACGGGTGGTCATACATCGACTCGGCCGCCAGCGAGTAGTGACCGTAGCGTTCGACCTCATCCCGCATCGGGCGGATCATCTGGCTGTGGCAGGTGTAGCAGCCTTCGCGGATGTAGATCTCACGTCCCGCCATTTCGAGAGGGGTGTAAGGGCGCATGCCCTCCACCTTCTCGATGGTGTTCTCAAGGTAGAACAGGGGTGCGATCTGAACGATGCCACCGATGGTCACGACCAGAAAGCTGAACACCAGCAGGAGGGTCGCGTTGGTCTCGAGGATCTTGTGTTTGTCGAGAATTGCCATTGCTCCGGCCCTCCTTATTCAGCCGGGACTGCGACGGTCAGGCTGGCCTCTTTGGCCGGTGCCTTCCGTACAGTCATCCACAGGTTGTAGCACATGATCAGGGCACCGGCGACGAACATGACGCCACCCATTGCACGCACCACATACATCGGGAACTTGGCCGCCACGGTGTCGGCGAACGAGTTCACGAGGAAGCCGTTGGCATCCACTTCGCGCCACATCAGGCCTTCCATGATACCGGTCACCCACATCGACGCGGCGTAAAGCACGATACCGATAGTGGCGAGCCAGAAGTGCCAGCTGACCATCTGCAGCGAGTACAGACGCTCGCGCTTCCACAGGACAGGTACCAGGAAGTACAGCGCACCAAAGGTGATCATGCCGTTCCAGCCCAGCGCGCCCGAGTGCACGTGGCCAATGGTCCAGTCAGTATAGTGGCTCAACGAGTTCACGGCGCGGATCGACATCATCGGACCCTCAAAGGTGGACATGCCGTAGAACCCGACCGAGATCACCATCATGCGGATCACCGGGTCGGTACGCAGCTTGTCCCAAGCGCCCGACAGAGTCATCAGGCCGTTGATCATGCCACCCCAGGACGGCATCCACAGGATCACCGAGAACACCATGCCCAGCGTCGAGGCCCAGTCAGGCAGCGCGGTATAGTGCAGGTGGTGCGGTCCGGCCCAGATATACAGGAAGATCAGCGCCCAGAAGTGGATGATCGACAGTTTGTACGAGAACACCGGACGTTCAGCCTGTTTCGGGATGAAATAGTACATCATGCCCAGGAAGCCCGCGGTCAGGAAGAAGCCCACGGCATTGTGGCCGTACCACCACTGAATCATGGCGTCTTGCACGCCCGACCAGACAATGACCGATTTCGACCCCCAGACACTGACCGGGATGGTCATGTTGTTGACCAGGTGCAGCATGGCAACGGTGACGATAAAGGCCAGGTAGAACCAGTTGGCCACATAGATGTGAGGCTCTTTTCTTTTGACGATCGTGCCGAGGTACACGGCCAGGTAGGCCACCCAGACAATGGTCAGCCACAGATCGACATACCATTCGGGTTCCGCGTATTCCTTGGACTGGGTTCCACCCAGAACATAACCGGTCGCCGCCAGGACGATGAACAGCTGATAACCCCAGAACACGAACCACGCCAGGTTACCGCCCCAAAGACGCGCGGCGCTGGTGCGCTGAACAACGTAGAACGACGTCGCGATAAGCGCGTTGCCACCAAAGGCGAAAATCACCGCCGATGTGTGCAGCGGCCGAAGCCGGCCGAAGTTGGCGTAGCCCTGGGCCCACTCAAAGTTGAGCCCCGGAAAGGCCAGCTGGAACGCAATGAAAGTTCCGGCCAGGAACCCTACCACCCCCCAAAAGGCAGTCGCGATCACGCCATAGCGGATCACGCCATCCATGTATTCACCTGAACGGTCAACAAGAATATCTGGCTCGTCTGTGTTTCTCAGCGTCCAGATGAATAGACCACCGGCGATCAGCATCACCAGTATCGCATGCACCTGATACGCCAAATCTCGTGCATAATTGGTCCCGATCGCTGCGAACAGCACGACCAGACCAAGCACGATCAGCTTGATGTAATTTGACATATTGCGTCCCTTTGCCATGCCCCGCGCGATTCTTGGCGCCGCGCGAAACCCGTTTGACTGCGTGTTTTAATGCAGTGAGCTTGGTAAACTTGCTTTGATCTGTGTCAAGACAAACGGCTGTTTTCTGTGACAGGTGTTTCCGAAGAAGCAGGTGTAAGCCCGACCGGCGGCACCTCGAAACACGAGGACGACATGGCATACAAATCCCTCTTGACGGTCATGACAGAGACCAGATTGGCCAGCTCGGCATTAAACCAGATGATAGCTCTGGCCGAAGAGCTGGACGCCCATGCCGAAGCTCTGTGTCTTGGCGTCGACCGCAGCCAGACCGGGTATTACTACGCTGGTGCCAATGCACTTATCCTGCAAGAGACCCTGAGCCGCGCCAATGCCGAATCGGATGAGATCCAGGCTTTTGCCCAGGACGTGCTGGGTAAATCGAATGCCCGATGGTCAACGGAAAGCGGAGTGGCGCAAATCGCAGACATCGGACGGCACGTAGCGCGCCGCGCCAGTTTCTCTGACCTGGTCATCCTTCCGCGCCCCTACGGTAAGGACCGCGACGCAGAGGCGGAACCGATTGTCGAAGCCGCAATGTTCGAAGGCCACGCCCCCGTGTTGCTTGTACCTGATCAGGCGCAGCCATTGACCAAGCCTCGGACCGTTCTGATCGGTTGGAACGAAAGCCCTGAGGCGATGCGGGCAATCCGTCGCTCCCTGCCCTTCCTAAAGCAGGCCGATTTGGCGCGCATCGTCGTCATCGACCCGCCCCGACACGGGCCGGACCGCTCGGATCCCGGAGGTATGTTGTCGCAATTGCTGGCCCGTCATGGCGTGAAGTGCGAGATTGACGTACTCAGCAAGACAATGACCCGTGTTTCGGACATCCTCAACCGTCACGCTTCGGACACAGACGCCGACATGATCGTAATGGGCGCTTATGGCCATTCACGCTTTCGCGAAGCCATTCTGGGCGGTGCAACGCGAAACATGCTGGAACAATCAGACGTCCCGGTTTTCCTGGCCCATTGATTGGTCGAAATCTTTCGGCCGCGGCGTGCGGCGCATGTCGGATTCTATGCCTTGCGCACTAATCCGATAAGGAACAACAGGATCACCGCGCCGATCGTCGCGAAGATAATCGATGAAAACAACCCGCCCCCGACGGCGAAGCCCAATGCCGGAAAGATGGTCCCTGATAGAAAGGCGCCGACCACGCCGACGATGATGTTGCCGATCAGGCCGAACCCGCGCCCTTCCATGATTTTGCCCGAGAGCCAACCGGCGATCGCGCCGATAAAAATCATCGCTAATATGCTGCTGAATTCCATAACCCGCTCCTGATATTGTCTGGCAAGGACCGTTACGGTTAGCCGTTAAACTAGGAAACCGCCATCCGTGTCATCGCCCGCCTCTTCCATCAGGCGGCCCATGTCGGGGATGGTCACATGTCGCTTACCTTCGAGGGTGATGATCTGGTCCTTTTTCAAGGCAGATATCTGCCTGCTGACAGTTTCCAGTGTCAGCCCCAGGTAATCCGCCATCGCCTCACGGGTCAGCGGTAGATCGAACACAATCGGCCCGGACATGCCTTTCAGATGAATCGATGCGTCCCTGCGGGCAATGATCGACAAAAGGCTGGCGATCTTTTCACGCGCTGTCTTGCGCCCCAAAACCAGCATCCATTCGCGTGCGGCATCCAACTCATCCAGCGTCATCTGAAGCAGGCGGTGCGCAATATGAGGCGTCTTGCCCATCAGCTCTTCAAAGGGCTTCTTTCTAAAACAGCACATCACCAGATCGGTGGTGGCGATCACGTCGTAGGCGGCAGATTCGCGCCCGGGGCGCCCGACGAAGTCGCTGGGCAACAAAAGACCCACCATTTGGGTGCGTCCGTCTTCCATCGTCTGCGTCAGTGATGCGATACCTGATACAACTGTGCCGACAAAATTCATCGGATCGCCAGACCAGATAATCGTCTGGCCAGCTTCGAAGCTGCGGTAATATTTAATGCCTTCAAGCTCTTCGAGCTCGTCTTTTTCGCAGTGTGCACAAACCGCCCGATGCCGGATAGGACACTCGTCGCAGGTCGTGTGCTCATACAGGGCCTTAAGTGTCATTCGCGTTTCCACTTGATCTCGGTCAAAGTATCTGAGCCCCTCCCGGTATACCCGTAACTTCATGACAACGAAACCGCAACTGGCACGGCTTGGACTTTTTGACGCGAAAGTACCGCGTTATACAAGCTATCCCACCGCCCCGCACTTCAATAACGACGTGGGGGCCGATCTTTTTGGCGACTGGATTTCCGGCATCGCGCCCGGCAGCTCTGTTTCGCTTTACATCCACGTGCCCTTCTGCCGCAGGCTGTGCTGGTTCTGTGCCTGCAGAACGCAGGGCACACAGACCGACAACCCAGTCATCGCCTACGTCGACGTTCTGAAGGCCGAGTTGGACCTGCTGGCCGCGCGTCTGCCCGAAGGTGTGAAACTGTCGCGTCTGCATTGGGGTGGCGGTACGCCTACCCTGTTGAATGCCGATCTGATGCGTGATCTGGCCGGACGCATTCTGGAAATCGTCCCCCTTGGCCCTGACGCCGAGTTTTCCGTTGAAATCGACCCGAACGAGATCGACGAAGCGCGTCTGGACGCACTGGCAGAGGCCGGGATGAACCGCGCCTCGATTGGGGTGCAGGATTTCGATGAAGAAATCCAAAAGACCATCGGACGCATTCAAGGCTATGATATCACCCGCGATGCCGTCGACATGATCCGTGCGCGCGGCATTACCAGCCTGAATGCTGACATTCTCTACGGCCTACCGCACCAGACAAAAGCGCGCATGACCGAGAGCGTGCAAAAACTACTGTCATTGTCCCCGGATCGCGTCGCGCTCTACGGATATGCGCATGTGCCGTGGATGGCCAAACGTCAGCAACTGATCCCGTCGGATGCCTTGCCCACGCCAGAACAACGGCTGGAGCTGTTTGATACCGCACGGCGTCTGTTCCTGTGGGACAATTATGCCGAGATCGGCATTGACCACTTTGCGACACAGGATGACGGCCTGACCCACGCACTACGCGCCGGACGGCTAAAGCGGAATTTCCAGGGTTATACCGATGATCAGGCTGATATTCTGATCGGTGTAGGCGCCAGTTCAATCTCACGCTTCCCGCAAGGCTATGCGCAAAACGCACCCGCTACGTCGGCTCACACAAAAGCAATCCGTGCAGGACAGTTCTCGACAACGCGGGGGCACCTGTTCAAGGGGCAGGACATCGTGCGCGCACGCCTGATCGAGGCGTTGATGTGCGATTTTCGGATCGACACGGCCGAGATACTGCGCGACCACGACATCTCGAGTTCAGAATTGAAGCAGATGTACACCGATGCGAACGCCGCGTTCGAGGGATTGCTGCAGGTCGATGAAACAGGCCTGTTCATACCGCCCGAAGCGCGCGCGCTGACCCGCATGATTGCAGGCAGCTTTGACGCTTACGACCTGAGCAAAGCCGGACACAGCTCTGCGATCTGAGACCAGTTCGGCGGACCGATATTCGGCCCGCCCGATTCAATACGGCACGGGGGCTTGACGCACGCCTTCGGTTTTCTCCAAACTCAAGGAGTGGAGAGGCCGCCTCTTCACACCCTGAGGCAGGCGAATTCGCAGACAGTTCTTGCCGGCGCGAACGCGTTCGACAGCCCTTTTCGTGCAGCTATTCTGCAACCTGCAAGAGGGACAGCACCTATGCGCGTTTTCACCGTCCTCGGCCCCAGCCAATCGGGCAAATCCACTCTGGTCGAGGCCATCAGCCGCCTCGACAGCCGACCCACCACATTCGATGTTTCCGGGACCGTGCATTTGCACGGTTTTTCTTACTTGGACGAGCCTTGGTGCGCGATTGATGTGGACGGAGGCGGCGACGCGTTGGCCTATGCCGGGCCTGCGATGGCGATCTCGGACGCAGCGGTCGTGGTTGTACCGCCCGACCCGGATGCGGCGGTCCTATGCGCCCCGTATCTAAGGCTGGTCGAGGAAGCGGGTATACCCTGTTTCCTGTTCATCAACCGGATGGACAACCCAAATGGCCGCATTCGCGACATCATTTCAGCGCTGCAAACTTATTGCACACATCACATCGCCCTACGTCAGGTTCCGATCCGAGAGGGCGAAACGATCATCGGTGCCGTGGATCTGATCTCGGAACGCGCGTGGAAGTATCAGGAAGGGCAACCCTCGGCTCTGATCGAACTGCCGCAATCGGCCGAAGACCGTGAGCAGGAGGCCCGCACCGAGTTGCTCGAAACGCTGTCGGATTTCGATGACCATTTGTTGGAGCAGCTGATCGAGGACAAGCAGCCACCCAGCGAAGAGATTTATGGTCTGGCGGCGCAAGTACTGCAGAACCATCAGTTAATCCCGGCCTGCCTCGGTGCGGCGAGCCACGGAAACGGATTAACTCGCCTTATGAAGGCCCTGCGACACGAGGCGCCCGAGTTTGATATCGCAGCCGGCCGCGACGAAGCCGCAGAAGACGCGCGCGCCATTGCCGGCTTTGCGGATGTCAAAAAACACATCGGCAAGATCATTGTCCTGCGTGGCCTGGGCGACGGCGTCAAAGCGCACGAAGCCTTGGGCGGTGAGACCGTCGGCAATCTGACAACGCTCGACGCCAAGACTCAGATCAGCGTTCTTGAAGCCGGGCAAATCGGGCTGGCGGTGAAATCCGACCACTTGAACCCCGGTTACTTGTACGACAGCACTTCGGCAACGCCGCTTCCGGAATGGGCGGCCTCACACCCCATAGCTCATCGTCAGGTCGTGTCGCCCGCACACGAACGGGACGACGTTCGCTTGTCCAACGCGCTGACGCGTCTAGTCGAGATCGACCCGGGCCTTCATCTGGAACATGATGAGCTGAGCGGCCACGCGATCCTGGGCTCGCAAGGGCCCCAGCATATGCGTCGTGTCACCGCAAAACTGGCCGAGGATTTCGGCATCGAAATCGAAGCTGACGCTGCCGAAACCGCCTATCGTGAGACAATCCGCTCGTCTGTCGAATATCGCCACCGCCACCGCAAGCAATCCGGCGGGGCCGGTCAGTTCGCGGATGTGGTCATCACCGTCGCGCCATTGCCGCGCGGTTCGGGTTTTCAGTTCGAGGAAGTGGTCAAGGGCGGCTCAGTGCCCAAGAATTACATTCCTTCGGTCGAGCACGGCGCAAAAGACGCACTGGTACAGGGTCCCCAAGGATTCCCGGTAGTGGACGTCAAGGTCACGCTGAGCGACGGCAAACACCACAATGTGGACAGCTCGGATTATGCCTTCCGCACCGCGGGCAAGAACGCGGTGCGCGAGGCTCTGCCCGAAGCGAAGCCGGTTGTCCTGCAACCGATCCTGAACGCGGAAATCCACCTGCCCTCGACCTTTGTAGGTGATCTGGTGCCGACGATCAGTTCATTGCAAGGGCAGGTCTTGGGGTTCGAGGGCAACCCGAACGCTTCGGGTTGGGAAATTTTCAACGCTCAGCTGCCCGCTGTAGCTCAGGACGAACTGCACCGCACCCTTGCAAGCGCCACCCGGGGCACGGGCTGGGTAAAGCTGCAATTCGATCACTATGAGGAACTGCGCGGACCGGTGCCCACGCCCACACAACGCAAGGAAATCGCCTAGACAATTTGGGCGCGCGGGCTGGCTTCAGCCCGCCGCCGCGATCAGTTCACGGGTGTATTCGGTCTGAGCGTTTTCGAACAGATCCTCTGCCTTGCCCATTTCAATCACGTCTCCGTTCCGCATTACGATGACGTTATGCGACATCGCGCGCACGACTTTGAGGTCATGACTGATGAACAGATAGGCCAGCCCATATTTCCGCTGCAGGTCGCGCAGCAGGTCGACAATCTGCACCTGTACCGTCATGTCCAGCGCGCTCGTCGGTTCGTCCAGAACCAACAATTTGGGCCGCAGCACCATCGCCCGTGCAATAGCAATACGCTGCCGCTGTCCACCTGAGAACTCATGCGGGTAACGATCCATCGCTGCCGGGTCCAGGCCAACTTCAGTCATCACTTCGGCCACAAGCTCGCGCGGGGCACGATGTGAGTCCACTTTGTGGATTGCGAGCCCTTCGGCAATGATTTGTTGGCAAGTCATGCGCGGGCTGAGGCTGCCGAATGGGTCCTGAAACACAATCTGCATGTCCTTACGCAACCGCCGCAGCTCTCGCGTTGACCAGCGGCGTACATCCTGATCGCGGAAGGTGATCCCCCCCTCGGAAGAAATTAGGCGCATTATGGCCAACGCCAAGGTCGTTTTGCCCGAGCCGCTTTCTCCCACAATACCCAGCGTCTCACCAGCGCGCACAGTCAGAGTCGCATCATTGACAGCCTTCACATAGCCAACGGTTCTTTTCAGAAACCCACGCTGGATCGGAAACCAGACTTTTAGACTGTCCGTCCGGGCCACCTCTTCGGCGTCCAAAGCGACCGGGTCGGGGTGACCAGACGGCTCAGCCGCCAACAGCTTACGCGTATAAGGGTGCTGAGGGTTGTCGAATATCTCGGTCGTCACCCCGGTTTCCACAATCTCGCCATCTTTCATGACGCAAACCCGATCCGCAATTCGGCGCACAATACCCAGATCGTGAGTGATGAACAGCATCCCCATGTTTTCGGACTTCTGCAATTCAGCCAGAAGCTCCAGAATTTGCGCCTGAATGGTTACGTCCAGAGCAGTCGTTGGCTCGTCTGCGATCAGGATGTCCGGCTTGTTGGCTAGTGCCATCGCGATCATGACGCGTTGGCGTTGCCCACCTGACAATTGATGCGGATAGCTGTCCAGACGCTCCTCCGGGTCACGGATACCCACTTTGGTCATCAATTCGACAATCCGGTCACGCGCAGCAGCACCAGCGACCCCCTGGTGCAATGCCAGCGACTCCGCCATCTGCTTCTGGATCGTGTGCAGCGGGTTGAGCGAAGTCATCGGCTCCTGAAAGATAAAACTGATATCATTGCCGCGCACGTCCATCAGGCGCTGGTCCGAGGCGCCGATCATCTCCTGCCCGTCATACTGAACCGAACCCTCGACGATCGCGCTGTCGCCAAGCAAGGACACTGTGCTGAGTGCGGTAACGGATTTACCTGACCCTGACTCGCCCACCAAGGCAACCGTTTCGCCGCGGTCGACGGTAAAGGAGACACCCTTGACCGCTGCGCTGACCTGCCCGTCCTGTCGGAACGAGACCTTGAGGTTATTCACGTCCAGCAAGCTCATGAAAAGGTCTTTCTCGGGTCGAACGCATCGCGGACGCCTTCAAAGATAAAGACCAGAAGCGATAGCATGATGGCAAAAGTGAAGAAGGCAGTGAATGCCAGCCACGGCGCCTGCAGGTTCTGCTTGGCCTGCAAGGTCAATTCTCCCAACGACGGAGCCGAAGACGGCAGGCCAAAACCCAGAAAGTCTAGACTGGCGAGCCCGCCAATTGTGCCCGTCACGATGAAGGGCATGAATGTCAGCGTCGCGACCATGGCATTGGGCAACATGTGCCGGAACATGATGGTCATGTTGCCAACACCCAGCGCTCGGGCCGCGCGCACGTATTCCAGGTTTCGCGCCCGCAGGAACTCGGCGCGCACGACGCCCACCAGACCGGTCCAACTGAACAGGATCATCAGAGCGACCAGCAACCAGAAACTTCGCCCCAGAATGGCGAACATGATGATAATCACATATAGCGACGGGGTTGCAGACCAGATTTCGATGATGCGCTGGAACACCAAATCCAGCCAGCCGCCGAAAAAGCCCTGGATGGCTCCGGCGAAGACACCGATCAGACTGGCCACACCCGTCACCATTAGCGTGAACAGGATCGACAGTCGGAAGCCGTAGATCACCCGCGCCAGAACATCGCGCTTGGTGTCATCCGTACCCAGCAGATTCTGCTTGTTCGGCGGCAGCGGTGCCGCACCGGGGCGATCTACGCTGGTGTTGAAGGAATACGGGATCAGTGGCCAGATCGCCCAGCCGCGTTCGAACCCTTCGGCCTGAAAAGTTCCGGCCTCGATCTGTTCGATGATGCCTTCGGGATCGTCGAAGCACTGTTCCAGCCCACCGCTGTCGATCAGGCACTGTACCTCAGGGTCGCGGTAAATGGCTTCGGTCTGGAAATCTCCACCAAACTCAGTCTCCGCGTAGAAGTTGAACACTGGAGTATAAAACTCCCCTCGGTACTTCACGAGGATCGGTTTGTCATTGGCGATGAACTCGGCGAACAGAGACAGACCGAACAGAACACTGAAGATAATAAGGGACCAGAACGCCCGTCCATTTCGGCGAAAATTACGCCAGCGGCGTTGATTGAGAGGGGAAAGTGCCATCTAACCCTCCCGCTTTTCGAAATCGATGCGCGGATCGACGAGGACGTACATCAGGTCGCTGATAATTCCGACGACGAGGCCCATCAGGCCAAAGATAAAGAGTGTTCCAAAGATCACTGGATAATCGCGAGCTACTGCAGCCTCGAACCCAAGACGGCCAAGGCCATCCAGCGAAAAGATAGTCTCGATAATGATCGAACCGCCAAAGAAAACACCGATGAACACCGCCGGGAAACCGGCTATCACGATCAGCATCGCATTTCGGAAGACATGGCCGTACAGTACTTTTTGCTCGCTCAGGCCCTTGGCGCGCGCCGTCATCACATATTGCTTTTTTATTTCATCCAGAAAAGAGTTCTTGGTCAGCAAAGTCAGCGTCGCAAACGCCGAGATTGTCAGCGCAATGATTGGCAAGGCTATGTGCCAGAAATAGTCCATGATCTTGCCAAACAGGCTCAAGCTGTCCCAGTAGTCCGAAGTCAGCCCCCGCAGCGGGAAAATCTGCCAATAAGAGCCACCTGCGAACAGTACCAGCAGCAGGATCGCAAACAGGAAACCGGGAATGGCATAGGCCACGATAATGGTTCCGCTGGTCCATGTGTCGAACTTAGATCCGTCCTTGACCGCCTTACGAATGCCCAACGGGATCGAAACCAGATAGGCGATCAGGGTCGACCAGAGGCCCAGCGAAATCGAAACCGGCATCTTTTCCAGCACCAGATCAATCACGCTGATCGAGCGAAAGTAGCTCTCTCCGAAATCCAGCGTCAGGTAATTGCCCATCATATCAAAGAACCGCTCGACCGGAGGTTTGTCGAAACCGAACTCTTTCTCAAGCTCTTCGATGAACTCCGGTGGAAGGCCTCGCGCACCGACATAGCGGTCATTGGCGCCGCCGGTCTGCTGCTCGATATCGCTGCCGCCACCGGCGATACCTTCGAACACGTCTCCACCGCCCTCCATCTGGGCGATGATCTGTTCAATCGGGCCGCCGGGGACGAACTGAACCAGTGTAAAGTTGACGATCATGATCCCAAGCAGGGTTGGGATGACCAGCAACAGGCGTCTTAGAATATATGCTCCCATGGGGGCGGATTACCTCAACGCGCCCGAGGACTTCAACTCGGCTTCTTTCTCAGCATTGATCCACCACAGGTCCTGGATGCCCAAATCATAGGGCGGCAGGTTTTCGGGGTATTCATACATATCCCAATAGGCGACCCAGTATTTGCCCAGATACCATGTCGGAACCATGATCCGCTTTGCACGCAGCACGCGGTCCAGCGCGCGGACATTGGCGAAAAGCTCCTCGCTTTCGGTTGCGGCGACGATGTTGTCGATCAGCGGTTCAATATCGGGGCCATGCGCGCCCGACGGGTTGAACACGGAATACGAGGCCGCCTCGGTCCCGAATTGCTGATACAGACCGGTCGATGGCTGTAGTGAAGTGGGATAGCCGCCAACGATCATGTCGAAATCCCGGTCCCTGCGGCGCAGGGTGAACTGGGCGTTGTCGACGCGGTTGTATTTCGCATCCACACCCATGGCGCGCAAGTTGTCGACGAAAGGCTGGATGATCCGGTCCAGGGTCGGCTGGTCCGACAGGAATTCAATCGACAGCACTTCGCCATTTGTGTTGCGGCGGATACCGTCGTCGCCAACCAGCCAACCGGCTTCGTCCAACAGCTTCATCGCTGCACGCAGGTTGCGGCGGTCGTTCTGGCGAGCCGGGCGAGATTCATGCGCCGTGACCGGTTCCTCGGTCAGAACCGCCGGGTCCACTGTGTCACCAAGGGCCTGCAACACCTCAAGCTCGCGCCCTTCGGGTAGGCCGGTGGCTTCCAGATGCGTGCCTTCCCAAAATGAATGCCGTTGCTGAAACAGCCCGTATTGCAGGCTTTCATTGGTCCATTCGAAGTTATAGGCAAGCTGAACCGCCTCGCGCACACGGGGGTCTTGAAACTGCGGGCGGTCGAGGTTCATGACAAAGCCCGAGGCCGTCGGCACGTTACCATCCTCAAGTTCGGCCCGAACAACAGAGCCATTTGCGATCGCGGGAAAATCGTAAGCAGTCGCCCAGCTTTTCGAATTGTTTTCCTGCCGCAGTGTGAACGTGCCGGCCTTGAATCCCTCCATCGCGGCAATCGAGTCGCTAAAATACTCGATACGGATGCTGTCGTAATTGTTGCGACCTACGTTTACGTTGACAGCATCGCCCCAATAGTCGGGGTTGCGCTTGTAAACAATGCGTCGGTTGATGTCGTAACTGTCCAAAAGATACGGAGCCGAACCAATGCCCGGCACCAGGCGGGATTTGTCCAGACGGCGGTTTTCCGGGTCCGCTTCGAACCAAGCTTTGGAAAATACCGGCGTACCGCCCACCTGCGAAATCAACGCCCGACGTGGGATGTCCGGCGCGAAATAGAACTTAACCCGATGCTCATCCAACGCCTCGGCGCGGGGGATGCGCTTGCGCACCGCATCCGCGTAGGACTTCAACCCCTGGTCCAGCAGCAGGTTATGGGAGAACACGACATCTTCGGCGGTCACGGGCGTGCCATCGGAAAACCGCGCCTCGGGGCGCATGTTGAAGATCACCCAATCCTGACTTTCCGGGTACTCCAGACTTTCCGCAAGCAGGCCGTAGTAGGACGCGGGCTCATCATAAGACGGATACAATAGGGATTCGTACTGATCCGCCGACCGCGCTCCGGCGCGACCCTGCCGCGTGAATGGGTTGAAACTGTCGAACGTACCCTGCGCGGCATAGGACAGCTCTCCACCCCGCGGCGCGTTCGGGTTTACATAGTCGAAATGGGCAAAGCCTTCGGGGTATTTCAGATCGCCAAATTCCGAGAAACCGTGGCTTTTGATGATCTTTTCTTCGGCAAACAGCTGCGTCGCTGCCAGTAGGATCAGAAACAGCCCCAGCATTGACGTATATGCCCAGCCCCTGAAATCCAATGCGCGCGCCTGTACGGTAGTTTTGCCGGATCTCATATTGCTCATCCCCTGCTTGGCCTCTGCCTTTAATCTTTTGCGTGCCAGCTAAATGACCAGCACTGTCAGGTGCAAGTTTAGAATGCGTGAACGCTTTGTGAAGATGTTGTTAGCAAAAATAAAGCCGCTGCACGGGGCAGCGGCTTTGAAATTCAGTGCGGTTGATCAAAAGATCAGTTGCCGATCGTCTGAAGATACGCAATCAGGTCGGCGCGCTCTTGCGGTTTTTTCAGACCGGCAAAGCTCATGGAGGTGCCCGAAATATAGGCGCTGGGGCGTGTCAGGAACGCATCCAGAGCTTCAGGCGTCCAGTTGCCGCCGTGCGCCTGCATCGATGCAGAATAACCAGTGAACCCTTTGGCCGAAGCGACGGGGCGATCCACAATCGCGTACAGGTAGGGGCCTGTGCCATTCGCGCCGTCTTCCAGCTTGTGGCAAGCGGTGCATTTGCGGAACACGCGCGCGCCTTTCTCAGGGTCGGCGGCGGCCAGCATATCTTCGAAGACGACTTCTTCGCCGTCAGCGCTCTCGCCCGAGCTTTCGGTTTCAATAACGTAGGCGGCTTCGGCACCATGCCCACCCACATAATAGAGGACATCACCCCCCCACTTGGCGAGAAGAAGCACCAGGAAGGTGCCAAACAGGCCGGCGGCGGCCTTGGTAACTGTCATCGTGTCGAACATTGATCGCGAGTCCATTTCAGCTGTCTGCGGGGTGTCTAAGGCTTCCCCTTGCAAGAGGCAAGGTATAGACACCGCGACTAATCGCCCAAATCAAGAACTTGTTGCACGGAAACGACCAAATGACCAAACGCATCGCATTTCAGGGAGAACCCGGCGCTTACAGCCACGAAGCCTGCCGCAATGCACGGCCCGATATGGACGCCCTGCCCTGCCGCACGTTCGAAGACGTGATCGAATCGGTGCGCTCGGGCGCGGCAGACCTGGCAATGCTTCCGGTAGAAAACACCACCTATGGGCGGGTGGCCGATATTCACAGGCTGCTGCCGCATAGCGGGCTGCACATCATCGACGAAGCTTTTGTCCGCGTGCATATCAACCTTCTGGGCGTGCCCGGCGCAACTTTGACCGACGTGACCGAGGCACATTCCCATCTCGTTCTACTCCCCCAATGCGAAGGCTTTCTGAAAGAGCACGGCATTCGAGGTCGGGTCAGCCCCGACAACGCGCGTGCGGCCCGCGAGGTGGCCGAGGTCGGGGACAAGCACTCGGCCGCGCTCGCCAGCGAGCTGGCCGGTGAAATCTATGGCCTGAATGTACTGGCACGCCACATCGAAGATCATGGCGACAATACCACCCGTTTTCTGGTCATGTCGCGCGAGGCTGACGAATCGCGTCGAGGTGAGCATGGAATGATCACCAGCTTTGTGTTTCAGGTCCGCAACATTCCTGCAGCGCTGTACAAGGCGATGGGCGGATTTGCCACCAATGGCATCAATATGACCAAGCTGGAAAGCTACATGCTAGACGGGTCGTTCACGGCCACGCAATTCTACGCGGACATCGTTGGACATCCCGATGACCGGAATGTCCAACTGGCAATGGACGAATTGGAGCATTTCACGACGAATGTCGAGATTCTGGGCGTCTATCCGGCGGCACAGCCGCGCGGTTGATGCAAAAAATCAGATCGAAAACGACTTAGACACCGATCCTTGCTGTCGTCGATACTCTCTAAAGCCCATTGCTTCGTAATAGGCCAAACCTTCTACATTGGTAGCACCGATTGTCGCGTCGATCGCAGGTAAGTTTCGATCTCGCGCGACGGCCAAAGTAGATTGGAACAAGGCGCGCCCGATACCGTTTCTCGCCGCCGTGGGACAGATATGCGTGCCGATTACGCCCCATCCGACCGGCGCACCGTAGGGATTGTTTTCAACGGCTCGCTTGAGAGATTGAAAACCCAGGATATGCCCAACCGTGTCAACGGCGATTGTACATCGAATTTGGTCGGGGTGGCGGATGTAATGGCCCATAACGAAGTCAACATCGCTGTCCTTCCGCCGTTTTCCCGCTTTGACAAGATTTTGCAGAACCGAAGAAATACCCTCGGCATCGCCATCCTCGGCCGGTCTGAGGTTCAGATCGTTCACGAGTTGCCCCCTGTTTCTGCGCCAGCCAAACTTCACACCCCGTGCAAGTGGCGTTCTTCCAGTTCCCGAGCAAAATCACCCAGGCGCTGCTGAAACTGGCGGCGGAAACGGGATTGCCCCAATTTCAGAGATTGCAGTAGCAACCGGGCCGGCAGAGTTTTTGCGGTCAACGACATATCGATGCTCAGGCGTGTCCTGCGCTGGGAAAGGGCCAGCAGCTCGATGGTTGTTGCGCCGTTCATGCCCTTGCTGCCAGCATAAAACCGGATCAAAGCGGGACGGTCGCAATCTGTCATTTCCACAGTGATATGCCGCGGCTTGCCACGTATCGTGAACACGGTTTCCCAGACAGTACCTGCACCTGGCTGAACTGGTCCGCGCGCGCGCTGCACGTCGACACCACGCCGCATTGCCATACGCTCAAACCGCTCGAAGTCGGCAACCATGTCGAACACGATGTCGATCGGAGCTTCAATATCCTCTTGTGCTGAAAACTGCATCTTGGGTTCGGGCCGTCCTTGATTTTAACTCCAGTGTTTCGTCAGTCCAATGTATCCGCAAGCCAGTGCTGCAATAAAAAATGAGCAATTGCACCTTTTCGCGCCGGCAGCAGTCTCGGGTGATCGCCAGCAAAGGCCTGCATCATCTCGGCCTTGCTGACCCACATTGCCTCTTCGATTTCCACCGGGTCGATCTGGATGTCGCGCGACAACGCCTCACCCGCACATCCGAACATAAGAGAGGCCGGAAACGGCCAGGGTTGGCTGGACAAATACCGAACAGCACCCACAGGCACACCCGCCTCTTCCATAACCTCCCGTCGCACGGCAGCCTCGAGCGTTTCGCCCGGCTCAACAAACCCTGCCAGCAACGAGAACATCCCCTCGGGCCAGCCGGGGGAACGCCCCATGAGCACAGAATTGCCGTGCGTGATAAGCATGATGACCACCGGGTCCGTGCGCGGAAAGTGCTGCCCGCCACACTCCGGACAGCTACGCTGCCACCCGCCTTGAGATATTTCGCTGCGGGCCCCGCATCGGGCGCAGAATTTATGCGTTTCGTGCCATCCGATGACGGCTTTGGCTGTCGCGGCCAGTTCCGCATCGCGCGGCGACAGGCGCGCCATGATGCGGCGCAACTCGGCAAAAACGTGACCTTCCGGCAGGTCCGGGTGCTGCTGTTCGGTGCGATCGACAAAATCACCGACGCCGGTCAAGTCCAGCCCTTCCGCCGCCCATCCGGAAATGTCCATCGCAAAAACCGGGGCGTTGCGATCTGTCTGCCCAAGGAAAATAGGAGAGGCGACCACCCCACCTGGGCCCTCACGCAACAAACCATGGTTCATTGGAACAAATGCCAGCCGATCTAGGTGTTCCCCTTGAACCAGCAGCTTGCCACGCCACAACAAAAGGCAACGCGCAGAGGGGTCTTCCTGTGCTTGTGCCAGCTGCTCTGCATCACCGCGACGTAGCGCCGCCCGATCCAGACCGGATCCGCCAAATGTCACTTGCTCCGCGTGTTTCATTCCTGCCTTCCCTGCCTGTCGGCAAAGGGCTGCCACGTCTTTGTCTTAGGCGCAACGTGTTTTCAACGCGCGGCAAAACAGCGCTGCCGTTGAAAGACCGCAAGAATGCCCCGGAATTTGCACGTATTCTACTAATTGGTGAATTCAACCGTACAACAACATCCCGAAGCTGATAGTTTGACAATTAGTACATCGCCAGACCAGAAACCGTCACCGGTCGCGCATATCCAGATTTTGGCAACAAGCGATCTTCACATGAATCTGACCGGGTTCGATTATTACGCGGATCGCTCAGACCCCCGAATAGGCTTCACGCGGACTGCCAGTCTAATCCGCCTAGCGCGCAAACAGGCCCGGCAGCAGCGCGCGCTCAGCCTTCTGTTCGACAACGGAGATTTCCTTCAGGGAACGCCGTTCGGAGATTGGGCCGCCGAAAACGTGGCGGAAGATCACCCCATAGCAAGGGCGTTCAACGCGTTGGACTACGACGCGGTGGGACTAGGGAATCATGATTTCAATTTTGGGGTTCGCCTGATTGACCGGATTGCCGACCAAATCTCGTGCCCGTTGGTCAGCAGCAACCTCAGACGCAAGTCACCTGCCCAAAACCCTCGGAAAAGCGTGGTATTGCATCGTTTCGTTCAATGGAACGGCGCCGATTTGCCAATCCGCATCGGGGTGCTGTCTGTCCTGCCCCCTCAGACCACTCAATGGGAAGCGCACCGGCTGGAGGGGAAGGTCGAGATCGATGACATTCTCGACACTGCTAAAGAAACTGCCAACGCGTTGCGTCGACAGGGCTGCGATATCATCGTCGCGCTGGCTCATTCAGGGTTGCGCGAAACGCAGGCTAATGCGGGGTTGGAAAACGCGGTCGTTCCGCTGGCCGCCTTGAACGATATCGACGCCATAATCGCCGGCCACACTCACCTGACGCTGCCGGGAAAAACGCATGCCGACATCGCTCATGTCGACAGCACCAAAGGGTTGGTGCATGGCAAACCCACGGTTATGCCAGGGTTTGCCGGTTCTCATCTGGGTGTCATCAACCTGATGCTGGAACCCGACGATGCTGAGAGCTGGCACATCGTCAAAGCCAAAGCCGAACTGCAGTCCGCCTACCCCGCCAGTCATGCCGACCCTGTGCCGGAAGATCCTGAGATGATGCGCCTGTTCGCTGCGGGACATACTGCAACCCGCATCCGCGCCGCAGAACCCGTTGGGAGCATCTCTGCCCCGGCTCACAGTTATTTCAGTTTTTGCGCCCCTGATCGCGGACTTGCGCTGCTGGCGGCCGCTCAGGCGGCTGCGGTTCGGCCAATTCTGGCAGGGACAAGCTTGGAATCCCTTCCGCTCATATCAGTTTCGGCGCCTGCCAAATTCGGCGGTCGTGCAGGGCCGAGATATTACACCGACGTCCCGGCAGGCGAGATTTCAATGCGACATGTGGCTGACATCCACATTTTTCCTAACGAAGTGCGGGCCGTGGTAGTAACGGGTGCTCAGGTCCGGGAATGGCTCGAAATGTCAGCCGGGCTGTACAATCAAGTCTTGGCGGACCAATGCGACACTTTGATAAATCCTGGTCGGGCGGGTCACAATTTTGATGTGCTGCACGGGCTGAACTATCAGATCGACCTGTCCCAGCCGCCCCGGTATGCAGCCGCCGGCGGTGTGGCCGATCTCTCCGCCTCACGCATCCGCAATCTGACATTGCAGGGCCGTCCCGTCACCGACAGCCAGAGATTTGTCGCCGCGCTGAACAATTACCGGGCAAATGGCGGCGGGAACTTTCCAATGGCCGGACAGATGCAGCCGATCAAATTGCCGACTCTGCTTATTCAGGACATTCTGCGGGATTACCTGGCCGGAAAGCTGCCGAGCGATCCTTTGGAGCGCGCGCCAAACCCGTTCAGCCTCTCCCCGCTTGGTGGAGCCAGTGCCATGCTGGAGACCGGCCCAGGTGCCGAGGCGCATCTTGACGAATTGTCTGCTTATACTCCTCATATACATGGCTTGAACTCTGCGGGATTTCTCCAGATTGAACTGACGCTCTGACGGGTTGTCATTTCCGCTTCACACACCTATATCCATCATCGAGAGGTTGGCGCGGGCGAGCGCCTCGCCAACCTGGTCAGGTCCGGAAGGAAGCAGCCACAACGAGCCCCGCTTGGGTCGATGTCCAACCTCTCACTTAGTGCCTGAAAAGGTGCTAACCTGAACCCCACAGCCGCAGGAGGGCTTTTATGATTGTAGCAATGACCCTTCGGGCAACGCGGTTCTGATCTTAGCCATCACCCCGACTGCCTGAACACATTGCCAGTGGATGCGCGCGCGCCATCCGCAAGGCTTGTTGATTCTGAACACAGGCAGACCAATGTCTCTTACCCTTTCGGACCATGGATGGTCCTCTCATTTTGCCGCGCAACACGCGGCCGACCTAAAATTGATTCCTCTCCGCGTGACAGCCGTTCACCGTGATCGGTTGATCGGACAACGTTCTGGCGTCGAAATACCATTGCTGACCGGAGATCGCCTGACGGGTGAATTTGCCGTTGGTGACTGGGTGCTTTGCGACCCGCAATACCGAGTTAAACGTTTGCTGGACCGTCGCAGCCTACTGAAACGCCGCGCTGCCGGAACCGGGGTCGACGCGCAATTGATCGCCGCCAATGTGGATGTTCTGTTCATCGTCAGTTCGTGCAACGCGGATTTCAACCTCGCCCGCTTGGAACGCTATCTCGCGCTGGCCCATCAGGCGGGATGTTTCCCAGTCATCGTATTGACCAAAGCGGATACCATCAAAGACCCAGAGCAATATGTGAACCAGGCCCAGGCCACATCTACATTTCTGACCGTCCTGCCGGTGAACGCGCTGGACGCGCAAGACGTACAGCGCGTTCTGGATTGGTGCCCGTCTGGTCAGACGGCTGCTTTGGTCGGCTCTTCCGGCGTAGGTAAAACGACACTCGCAAATGCCATGACCGGATCGCAGGACGCAACTGCCGGCATCCGCGAGGACGATGCGCGCGGTCGGCACACAACGACCGCAAGAGCCCTGCACCGAATGAAAAACGGTGGATGGCTTATCGATACCCCGGGAATGCGCGCTCTGCGGTTACTGGACGCCAAGGAAGGTGTGAACGAGGTCTTTGCAGACATCGTTGAGCTGGCCCAGGAGTGCCGCTTCTCTGATTGCAGACACCACAGCGAACCGGGCTGCGCTGTCCTGTGCGCAATTAATAAAGGTGCTCTGAATCCTGACCGGCTGGACCGGTGGCGCAAACTGCGGCGAGAGGACATGCGTAATTCCGAATCCGTGGCGCAAGCCCGTGCGCGCGATAAAGTATTCGGAAAAATGGTGCGGAGTGTGACACGCGGAAAGTCTTCACGCACCGAATTCTGACAGGAGGGGGCGCCAGGTCTTGGCGTCCCTCACCTTTCGATCAAACGGGGCCAGACTGTCGCGTTTTTACGTGAAAAAACACCGATATGGCCAATACCGCTCAGTCCAAAGTTTTGAGGGTCAATCAGATTACGTTTCGCGTCCGGTCCGTATAGATCGGCCAGTCTCCAAACCGCATCAGGTGGAACCATTTGATCGTCAGTGAACGCGAATAGGTCAACCGATCCGCTAGCCCGAGACCAATCTGCCATCGGTAGGCTGGTACCAACCTCAGGCACATAGCTTTCTGGTGAGGTGCACCACTTGCGCCATTGCCAGTAGACCTGAGGAGGCAAGTCTGAACCGAAGCCAAGCGCCCTACCTGGCAAATATCCCATCATACGTACGACCAAAGGCGCGTGGCCGTACCAGAACAATCCGGCAAGCCCGCGGTAAGGCCACGGATGGTCCGACAGCGTGACCAAGCCCGAACAGACACAGATCATCCGGTCGATCGCGTCTATATCCGGCTGCACGGGGCCGAGCATTCCGCCAACCGAATGACCGATTGTCCAATGCTGCGAATTTGGGAACCGTCGCCGCATCTCGGCACGGGCAGCAGGCATGTCGACCAAGGCCCAATCTGCCATTGTGACCGTTGAGTCCCTCAATCTTCCCTCAAGGGAATGGCCGAAATCCCGATAATCATATGTCAGGCAGGCCATACCTTGTTCAGCTGCAAGCCATTGGGCGAAATGCTGATAGTAGTCTCGCGGCACCCCGGTTGCGCTGTTCAGAACAACGACTGTCTGCGGTTCGGACACCGGCAGGTACAAGCGGCCCGACAGCATTGCCGCCGCCGAAGGGAACCGAATATTCTCGGTAAGAACCATTTGCCGAGCGTCTAACATCTCTTCTCCAGTCACAACTGAACCGATCAGTTTACCTCCTCAATCGGCCCTATCTGTCGTTTCGAGTCAAGGCAGGACTTGGTTGACCAAACGTCCACTTGCCGTGCCGAAGCAATGGAGCGAGCAAATGAATGTCCAATCTGCTTGACTCGGTCACACCGCAACCGCTAGCGATTGCGTGATGGTTTCCGCGCCCTCCAACAAGGGCCGGGATGAAAAGGGAACACGGTGCGGTCCAACCCGGTTGACCCGGTACGGACTAATTCCGCGACTGCCCCCGCAACTGTAAGCGGCGAGCGATGCCAAAACACCACTGACCGAAAGGTTGGGAAGGTCGGCAAAGCAACGACCCGCAAGTCAGGAGACCTGCCATCGGAAACTAAAACCGAAACTCGGGCGGGGTGTCCGGGCAGGGTTTGGCAGCTCTGAGGCTTCCTTTCCTTATCTCTCACCCTTCGTCCCGCGCGCGGAGGGCGCAGCATGATCTGGAAGACTGACACACATCAATTCACCGCGACTATTTGCCAGCACACGGGCAAAACCTGCCCCGCACTTGCCCGTATGGCACGTGCAATGGTGCAGGCCGTAGCGACCGCAGGTCCTGCGACCACGCGCGAGTTCGAAATCGAGGGCAACACCGACCTGACGCATTGCCTAAAGGGATGCACCGCCCGCTTTCGCGCCCGGCCTGATCAGGTGCGGGTCTATTGCGGCGCAGACCCCGAGATCGGTTCTGACACGTTGGACGACTATGCCGAGCTGATGTTTGGCACGGAAATTACGTCCCTTCCTTCTCAGGCGATCAGCAGCCCGCCTTGCGCGTTGCTGGAGGCCGTAGCGCTTGCGCCAAGCCAACCGACTCGGGCCGAGTCTTTCGCGGCAGTTTGACCTATTTCAAAGAATGCGCGCGGGCCTTTCCCATGGCCCAGCGCATCTGCCCGTCGGTCTCGACGGCGCAGGGGCGAATTTCACGGAGCCGGGACAAAGCCGCCTCTGGTGCTTCACCGCATTCCACCATCAAACGCAAAACCACCATCCCTGACCGACCACATCCACCGCGGCAATGCACCAGAACCCGGCCTTTATTTGACAGAGTCGTCAGAACTCTTGCGCTGACCTCGGTCCATCGCTCGGTTATTTCAGGCGGCGGTGATCCAAAATCCTTGATGGGCAAATGGATCCATTCGATCCCGCGTTCCGTCAAGTCCGGCCCGAAATTCCCCGCACCTTCCTGCCCCATCTCAGCCGAAGTAGTCATTGAGAGTACAACATCCGGTGCCCAGCCTCTGATCACCTTCAGATCGGCCAAATAAAACCCGCCCCGGCCCGGCATAGGTGACAGTGCAAGCGAACCACCGCCGACCTGCAAAGTGTGAACTCCAAACTGCGGCATCGATCCCCCTGATTTGCTGTGCCCGCAAGTTCTATACCGTCGTACCAACATCCAAAACAAAATTCGTTCAGACCTGCGGTGGACGCGGAGGGCAGCGCGCTCTACGCTGCCGCATAACTCGAATCCGCCAGAGCAGACATGAACGACACGCCCAGCCCCGCCTATCAGGTTCTCGCCCGCAAATATCGCCCCGAAACCTTTGCCGACCTGGTTGGCCAGGATGCGATGGTGCGCACGCTGAAAAACGCGTTCGAGGCGGATCGGATCGCACAGGCCTTCATCATGACCGGTATTCGTGGCACCGGTAAAACCACTACGGCGCGAATTATTGCCAAGGGCATGAACTGCATCGGCCCGGACGGAAACGGCGGCCCCACAACCGAACCTTGCGGCCAGTGCGAACACTGCGTAGCGATCATGGAAGGCCGCCATGTCGACGTGATGGAAATGGACGCCGCCAGCCGTACCGGTGTGAATGACATCCGCGAGATCATCGACAGCGTCCGCTACCGTGCCGCCAGTGCGCGCTACAAGATCTATATCATCGACGAAGTTCACATGCTGTCGACCAGCGCCTTTAACGCGCTGCTCAAAACGCTGGAAGAACCCCCGGAACATGTGAAGTTCATCTTTGCAACCACAGAGATTCGCAAGGTCCCGGTAACGGTTCTGTCTCGGTGTCAGCGCTTTGACCTGCGGCGCATCGAACCCGAGGAAATGCTCGGCCTGCTGTGCAAAATAGCTGCGTCGGAAAACGCACAGATCGCCGAGGATGCGCTGGCGCTGATCACCCGCGCCGCTGAAGGATCTGCGCGCGACGCGACCTCGTTGCTGGATCAGGCCATTTCACACGGCGCAGGCGAGACCAGTGCGGATCAGGTACGGGCCATGCTGGGATTGGCGGATCGGGGCCGGGTGCTGGATTTGATGGACATGATCCTGCGCGGAGATGCGGCTGGAGCCTTGACGGAACTCGGTGCCCAATATGCCGAAGGGGCCGATCCCATTGCGGTCTTGCGCGATCTGGCTGAGATCACTCACTGGGTCTCTGTCGTCAAGATCACTCCCGACGCCGCCGAAGACCCTACGGTTTCCCCCGACGAA
Organism: Ruegeria sp. HKCCD6426; assembly: GCF_057221115.1. NCBI lineage: Bacteria > Pseudomonadati > Pseudomonadota > Alphaproteobacteria > Rhodobacterales > Roseobacteraceae > Ruegeria > Ruegeria sp. HKCCD6426. The sequence goes on from NZ_JBWVBF010000008.1 coordinate 51,257, forward strand.
CGTGCCCGGGGGCAGCAGATGGCCGAGGCTCTGCCAATGCGCGTTCTGACGCGGATGTGGCAGATGTTGCTCAAAGCGCTCGAAGAAGTGTCCGCAGCGCCAAACGCAATGATGGCTGCGGAAATGGCGGTCATCCGGCTGACCCACGTCGCTGATTTGCCAAGTCCGCAGGAACTGCTGAAACGCCTTCAGGATACACCTCCGCCTCCGAATGGAGGTCCTGGCGGAGGGGTTGCAATTCCAGGGACTGCCGCACCCGCGTCGCAAGCCTCGACGCAACCAGCCTATGCCGCGACGACAACAGGAAACGGTGGTGGACCTACGGCGGCGCTGGCACAGGACGTTCAGGCCGCGCTGGCGCGCTATCCGACCTTCGATCACGTGGTCGAACTGATCCGCGCAAACAGAGATGGCGTTTTGCTGGAAGAGGTCAAAAGCTATCTCAGACTGGCGGCCTACCAGCCGGGCCGGATCGAGTTTCAGCCCACCGAGCGCGCCTCGGCCAACTTGGCCCAACGGCTTGGATCTGCACTGCAAAGGTGGACGGGCAATCGGTGGGCCGTGACGGTTGTAAATGAAGGCGGCGGCGAGACTATCTATGAAAAAGAGAACGCGGCCGAAGAAGCGCTGAAAAACGAGGCCACGGAACATCCGTTGGTGCAGGCAGTTTTCGCTCATTTCCCTAAAGCCAAGATCACTAAGATCGAAACGCCAGAACAACGCGCAGCCAAAGTTGAGACCGAGGCATTGCCCGAGGTTGAAGACGAGTGGGACCCGTTCGAAGAAGACTGATCCGCCACCCCGAAAACTGGAAACCCTGCCGGACCCTACGAGATGACAGGGCCCGAAAAAGACCGTGACGACAGGCGGGAGCAACTCTGGCCCCTTGTGCCGCGCTGTTGGCGTCCGTATTTAGTCGACAAACCGATTTACAGGAGATTACCGATGCTCAAAGGACTCGGCGGATTGGGCGATATGGCCAAGATGATGAAATCCGCGCAGGATCTGCAGACCAAGATGACCGAAATGCAGGAAGAGCTGGCCAACATGACGGTTGTCGGCGAATCCGGCGCAGGTCTGGTAAAGGCCACCGCAACGGCGAAAGGCGAGTTGAAAGGTCTGGACATCGACCCGTCCATCTTCAACGGCGACGATAAGGAAGTGGTTGAAGACCTGATCCTGGCCGCCATCAAGGACGCTCAGTCCAAGGCTGCCGAGCGCTCGCAGGAAGAGATGGGTCGACTGACCGAAAGCATGGGCTTGCCGAAAGACATCAAGCTGCCGTTCTGATACACACTCCTGACGGATCATTGGCCGGGCGCATGTGCCCGGCCCATTTGCAGGAGCGCGAGCGTTGAGTTCGAACAGCGACATCGACAATCTGATCGACCTGATGGCCAAGCTGCCGGGCCTCGGCCCCCGCTCGGCCCGCCGCGCAGTCCTGCACCTGATCCGCAAGCGCGCCTTGTTGCTGACGCCCCTGTCGGACGCAATGCAGCAAGTGGCCGCGACCGCCCGCGAATGCCTGAACTGCGGCAACGTGGGCACTACCGATATCTGTGACATCTGCGACAGCGAAGCCCGCGCAACCGGAGAGCTATGCGTGGTCGAGGACGTCGCCGACCTCTGGGCGATGGAGCGTGCTGGTGTGTTCAAAGGTCGTTATCACGTTCTGGGCGGCACACTGTCCGCCTTGGATGGAGTTGGCCCGGACGAGCTGCGCATTCCCCGCCTCAGGGACCGGGTGACCGCCGAAGGGATCACCGAGGTCATTCTGGCGCTGAACGCCACCGTCGATGGCCAGACCACCGCTCATTACATTGCCGATCAGTTGGAAGGGCAGGTGCGCCTGACCTCACTGGCACAAGGTGTGCCGATTGGGGGGGAGCTGGATTACCTGGATGACGGTACGATTACGGCGGCATTGAGGGCGCGGAAGGAGTTGTAGGCGATTGCAAAGCCGTTGCGGCCAAACCACTGCCCGAATACCTTCGCTGTTTCTCGGTTTTACGAACTCTGGCAGGGTCGCCGACTTACTCCTCTTCATCCAGAGGCGGGTATGTCAAACGCAATGCGATGCCATAGAAATAAAACAGAAAGATCGGCAACAACGAAAACGTGGCGATACGTGCTCCCAACGGCGCTTCTATTTTGACCAAAGTTTCGTTGACGATCAGAGCCAGAAACGCGGCAAACGCCTGCAATTTCAGAATATTCTCACGAAATGCGGTTGAAACTTTAGCGTCTTTTGGTGCCGGGGCAAATCGGTCCAGAAAAACTGCGTCACCAGCCGCGCCGTAAACCATGACGATGATGTAAAGCCCGCAGTAGATGCTGACTATGCGGTGGCTGATCAAAGGATTCATAAAACAAATCTGTACGGCCAGAACACTCAGCCAAATTGTCAGAACCACACACATATTGGTTCTAAGGTCTTTGGTGACCTTTCCCTGCCCGCGCACGGTGGTAGGCAAGATTCGCCAGATCAGAGCCACTTGCGCCAATACGCAAGCCCAAACAAACGACTTGGCTGCCGGGACTCGCAAGAACGTTAAAGCAGTCCAGACGCTGATAAGCACTAAAGCCGGAAGCAATCGCCGCCAACCTATCAGTGGTAGGTCGCTCACGATCAGCCAGACATATAGGGAAAAGCGTCGCAACGGGTCCATGCGGCTACTGAAAGCTCAAATTGCGGCGAAATAACGACGCGGGTGCAAGTAGTAATTCAATTTGTAAAGCAGTCACAACTTGTTGGATTTTTTGCTATTCGACCATACTAGTTTGCCGGTAGAATAAATGACAGCTTGATTTCAAAAGGATTTTTGCGTGCCCCGCCTTCTCGCCCTCACCTTCGCCGCCTTCACCGCAACCGCTGCCCTGTCGCAAGAACTTGTCGACAAAGGCTTCGTCGAAGGTTGGAACATCATGATGGACCCCGCGCTTGGCAACGGGTGTCTGATCCAGACGATCTATCAGGACCTCTCGGTGGTTCGCCTGGGTTATGACGCACTGGATAACCGGGGATATTTCACAGTTTATAACAAAGCTTGGGGCGATATTGAACCGGGACAAAGCTATCCGATCCGGTTCGAGTTGGACGGCAAGAGCTTTGATGCCACCGCAATCGGGTTCAAACAAGACCGCGTGCCGGGCGCGACTGTGTTCTTCACCGACCGGAATTTTGTCAACGCAATTGCACAGAACAAGACGATGACCGTCTACAACCCCGCCGGTGAGACGGTGATGGCAATTGACCTCAAAGGCACGACCAAGGCGCTGGAATATGCGCGGGATTGTCAGAACAAAAAGCTCTAACGAATCGGATCGAACAGCGCGTCCTTAGCCTCACAGTCGCGGATCACGTCGCGGCCACAGGGAACCGGTGCAAGATCGCTGGAAAGGCACAGCCGAACCTCTTCGATGTATCCGTCGCGGCAGGTGATCGTAATCATATCCCGCTCTAGCCCCGGATTGGCTTTCAGGAACGCGTCCTCGACAACCGACGCGGGCAGTTTGACCGAAGTATCCAGCTTGCGGAAAATCTCCGGGCGTTTGACCTGCTCATACGCCTGACGTGACAGGGCAAAGTAGTCAGGCGCTGAAAGGCCCGAACAGGTGCCGTGTTTCTTCCACTGATGCCAGGCAAGGCCGGAACTGCCCTGAATATCGGTCATTTCCCGCGTCATACGCCGGGTCGGTGGTGCCTCCGGCGTGCGGCAGTAGGCGGGCCAACCCCGATGGTATTGCGGCCAGAGACCATGCAGGATCCACCCATGGTCATGCCGTGCATCGCACTGGTCAGACTCGCGTGCGTCACCCTCGCGCGCGCACCAGTTGGGCGACCAGCTCAGCGACAGGACGTAGTAGTCAAACTCGCCCGCCTTCTCTCCATCGGCAAGTGCTGCCATTGCACTGAATATCCACAGAACCAGCCCCAATTTCATCTGGCGCATTCGCCTCTTCCCTTCTTGCCTTGCCGGGACTATATACAGCCCAAGTTCCCCGACAACGGAAACCTGCCCCAAGACCTCGGGGCCGCCGAATTCCGGCGACGGGATAGATGTATTCAAAGGAGACGGGCTGATGGCAAAACCGCTGATGGCCAAGGCGACAGCCGTATGGCTGGTGGACAATACCACGATCAGCTTCAAGCAGATCGCGGATTTCGTGGGCATGCACGAGCTTGAGGTGCAAGGCATCGCAGATGGCGATGTTGCAGCAGGCGTGAAAGGGTTTGACCCGCTCGCAAACAATCAGCTGACTCAGGAAGAGATTGACACGGCGCAAAACAACCCGCTGCACAAGCTGAAGCTCAAATTCAACCCGGCTGCGTCGGGTGAAGAGAAACGTCGTGGCCCGCGTTATACCCCGCTGTCCAAGCGTCAGGACCGTCCGAACTCGATCCTGTGGCTGGTCAAGTTCCACCCGGAACTCAGCGATGGTCAGATTGCCAAACTGGTCGGCACCACAAAGCCGACGATCCAATCGATCCGCGAGCGGACCCACTGGAACATCTCGAACATGCAGCCAATCGACCCGGTCGCTTTGGGTCTCTGCAAACAGTCGGAACTGGATGCCATTGTTCAGAAAGCCGCTGCGAAGAAGGCCGCTGAAGGTGGTGTGATGAGCGATGATGAGCGCCGTCGTCTGGTATCGACCGAGCAGTCGCTCGAGATGGACGCCGCGCCTAAAATCCCGACTGCAATCGAGGGCTTGGAGACCTTCTCGCTTTCGGACGACGGGGAAGAAGAAAAAGACGACGAGCCGATCCTCGACGCCGACAGCTTCTTCAACCTGCCCAAAGGCGACGGTGCGGATGATGAAGAAGACGACAAGCGCCCTTGATGCGTTGATGGCCCCGGTCTGAACAGTCCGGGGCGATTACTATGAGAAAACCATGCTGAACGTATTGTCTGCTCTTCTCGGCCCGCATCGTGCTGTGACTGTCTACGCCTTTCTCAGAACATGGGGTCTGGGGCTAACGGGCGGCGCGGTCATGATCGCCATTGTCGCCGGGTTGTTTTTTTTGGGCGACGACGGCAAGCACGAGCATCATTCTTACATAACTGTCCCGGTCTTGTCGGCAACGCCGATCAATGGGGACCTTAAGAATGGGGTCATTGCCTCGGTCCGGTTGCCGGATGGAACGGCGGCGTCAATCACCTCGACCGAAGCGCCCATTTCGCAGACCGTCAGCACCAGCGCTTGTATAGAAAAACGGGTCTACGTCGAAAGCGGCGAACCTCGCTACAGGTTCAAGCTGCCGCGGTTTTGTGCGGCAAGCTGAGCTGAGACCCTACTGCGGTAATCCGCCCGACACTGTCGCCGAGCGGATTATTGGGTTCAGATCATCTGAAACAGTATCCCGGCGACAATTGCGCCACCGACACCAAGCCCGAGATACGTCGCAAAGACGCGCGGTTTGACCAGCGACCACACTGCGGCCATCGCCGGGATCGAACTGACTGCTCCAGCGACCATAAACGCCATCGCAGCGCCTGCGCTCATCCCTTGCTCCATCAACCCAGCCAACAGGGGCGGTGCGACATAGGAGTTCAGATAGGCGGGCATCCCGACCAAAGCTGCGACAACAATGGGCACTACGCCTTCGCCACCTACAGCGCGTGCGATCAGATCGGCGGGAACGTAGTTGACCAGCAACGCCTCAAGCACGTAGGCCAGAGCAAGCCATTTCAGCAGAAACAGGCCGTTGTGCACGAACTCGGTCCGGAACCGTGCACGACGTTCGGGCTCTTGCCAGAATTTCCACATAGGCTTGTCGTCTTGTTTGGGTCTACATCCACAGCACCCGGCAGGTTTGTATTCGCGCAGAGGGTTAGCGAATGCCCCGCCCCGCATCAGCGCGCGGACGGCAAAGCCACCAAACAAGCCCAGAGATACCGCAGCAACTGCCTTACCGATCGCAAAAGGCCAACCCAGCGCGCCTGCGGTAATCAACAAAGTCGGAGGGTCGATCAACGGTGAGCTGAGCCAGAAGGCCATGACCGCGGACAGGGGTGCCCCGAGGGCCAGCAGACCGGCGATAAAGGGGATCACCTCGCAGCTACAGAACGGCGCAAGCCCGCCAAAGAGCGCAGCCAGAAAGATCATCCGTGTTTCGCGTCCCTCAAACGCACGGGCCACCATCACCTCGGCACCGGTAGCCTTGAGATACGACAATAGAAGCACAGCGAACAGGATATACTGCCCGGTATGGGCCAGTGCCTTGCTGGCAAAGGTTACAACTTCCGACCAATTGCCCGGGTCCAGAACAGCCACTGCAGCGAGGATCGCGACGATCAATGCCCAAGGCGTTTTTATCAAGTCCATGGCGCCTTTGGCAGTTACCTTCGGATTTTGCGAGAGTTCAGCCATCGTTCGCGGCCTTTCCAACTTCGTCCGCGCAGCATTCACTGAGGATGAACTGCGCCAGGTTTCTCAACTCGCCGAAACACGCACGGTTTATCGTGCTACGACCGACTTTTTCCTGCTCGACCACTCCACCGGCGGCCAGAAAACGCAAGTGATGCGCGAGGGTCGAGGGCGCGATGCCGGTTCGGTTCTGTATCTCACCCACGGTCAACCCAGACTCACCCGCGCGGACCAGAGTTTTCAGGACCTTCAGCCGGGCCTCGGACCCCATGGCCGAAAACCCTGCAGCGGCTGTTTCCCACATGTTACTTCTCCATTAAACTAGATTTCTGGTTATTTAGTTTATTAGAGATCACACGTCAACTGCATCAGCTTAATTTTTCGCCCTTCCCACTTAAGTCCAGATTGCCCACGCCTTAAGTCCAACCTATAAGCGGATATGGGCATTTCAGTGGACACCTTCTTTCTTGACCCCAATGGACAGGGTACCTTGCAGGCGCGCATTCAGCAGATGATCGCCGAGGGCATATTGTCGGGGCGTTTTCATGTCGGGGAAAAACTTCCCTCATCCCGCAAACTGGCAACGCATCTGGGGGTCAGCCGGATCACCGTTACGCTGGCCTATACCGAACTGCTGGCCAACGATTACCTGATGGCTAAAGGACGTTCGGGGTACTTTGTGTCTCAGAACGCTCCGGTGCCGCCAAAATACACGCCGTTGCAGCGGGGGGATGAATCGGTTGACTGGAGCACTGCTTTGGCCCGGCACTATTCCGGCGGGGACTTCCTTCAAAAACCAAGCGATTGGCGGGACTATCGCTATCCGTTCATATATGGGCAGGCAGACAGATCGCTGTTCGACCACGCCAACTGGCGGCTTTGCGCGGTTCGGGCGCTAGGGCACAAGGATTTCGACTCGCTGACCGGGGATTATGTCGACCAGGACGACCCGCTGCTGATCGAGTTCATTGCACGCCATACACTGCCGCGTCGCGGAATCTCGGCCCGGCCAGAAGAGATTCTGATAACACTCGGGGCCCAGAACGCGCTTTGGCTTGCGTCCAGAGTATTACTGAACCGCAGCCGAACCGCTGCGATTGAAGACCCCTGTTACTATGCCCTGCGGGATCTTTTGCTTCATTCTGAATGCAAGGTGACCCCATTGCGCGTTGATCAAGATGGCCTGCCACCGGATGACATCCCGGATGAAACCGACGTCATATTCACCACGCCCAGCCATCAGAGCCCAACCACGGCAACTATGCCGCTGAACCGCCGCAACGCTCTGCTGAACCGGGCACGCGAGCTGGATGCGCTCATTGTCGAAGATGATTACGAGTTCGAGATGGCCTTTCTCGGCGCCCCTTCCCCGGCGCTGAAATCTTTGGACCGGGATGGGAGGGTCGTTTATGTCGGCAGCTTCTCCAAATCGTTGTTTCCGGGCCTGCGGCTTGGGTACATGGTTGGTTCTGAAGCCTTCATTCGCGAGGCACGCGCGTTACGTTCGCTCGTGCTGCGGCACCCTCCAGGACACATTCAGCGCACAGCGGCCTACTTTCTGTCGTTGGGGCATTACGATGCGCAGATTAGGCGTATGTCCACGGCGCTAAAGAGCCGGCGCGAGGCCATTGAGACGGCAATTGGAAAACATGGTTTAACCGTCGCCGGACGCGGTGTTCTGGGCGGTTCATCCATGTGGATGCAGGCGCCGCAAGAAGTTGATACCACGCAGCTCGCGCAGGACCTGCAGGCACGCAGTGTCCATATCGAACCCGGTGAGAAGTTCTTTTCCGGGTCGGACCGGCCACGGAACTTCTATCGTCTTGGCTATTCTTCAATCTCACCCGAACGCATCGCTCCGGGAATCGAGCAGATCGCCGAGGCGATCCGCAGTTTCTAGTCGACTGGACTTATTCCGGCATCTGTTCTGGCCCTAACGTCACAAACACCCTTGCGCCAAAACCGCTATGAATTGCTGCGGCGAGAAGCTCGGCCACGACCACCCAGACCGGAGAGACCCAGATGAAAATGACCACAGAAGAAGCGTTCGTAAAAACGCTGCAAATGCACGGGATTGAACATGCGTTCGGCATTATCGGCTCTGCAATGATGCCAATCTCCGATATTTTTGGGAAAGCTGGTATCACTTTTTGGGACTGCGCACACGAAGGCTCGGGTGGCATGATGGCCGACGGTTACACGCGTGCGACCGGCAAAATGTCGATGATGATCGCTCAAAACGGCCCCGGCATTACCAATTTTGTCACTGCAGTTAAGACGGCCTACTGGAACCACACGCCGCTGCTGTTAGTTACGCCCCAGGCTGCCAACAAGACCATGGGTCAGGGCGGGTTCCAGGAGATGGAGCAGATGCGCATGTTTGCCGACTGCGTCTGCTATCAGGAAGAAGTGCGCGACCCCAGCCGCATGGCCGAAGTTCTGAGCCGCGTGATCATGAATGCCAAGCGTGCATCCGCACCTGCGCAGATCAACGTACCGCGTGACTTCTTCACCCAGGTTATTGATATCGAACTGCCTGCCGTCGTCGATTTTGAACTACCCGCGGGTGGCGCATCTGCCGTATCAGAAGCTGCTGCGCTGCTGTCTGATGCCAAGAACCCCGTCATTCTGAACGGTGCCGGCACTGTTCTGTCGAAAGGTGGAATCGAAGCATCGAAAGCTCTGGCCGAGCGTCTGGACGCTCCGGTCTGCGTCGGCTACCAGCACAATGATGCGTTCCCGGGCTCGCACCCGTTGTTTGCCGGTCCCCTAGGCTACAACGGTTCGAAAGCCGGCATGGAGCTGATCAAGGAAGCTGACGTTGTTCTGTGCCTTGGCACCCGCCTGAACCCGTTCTCGACTTTGCCGGGCTACGGGATGGAGTACTGGCCTGCAGACGCGAAGGTCATCCAAGTGGACATCAACCCTGATCGCATCGGCCTGACCAAAAAAGTTTCGGTTGGCATCGTTGGCGATGCAGCCACCGTTGCCACCAACATTCTGACCCAGCTGTCGGGCTCTGCTGGCGACGAAGGCCGCGACGCACGCAGAGCGAAAATCGCTGAAACCAAATCTCGTTGGGCACAAGAACTCACATCGATGGACCACGAGCAGGACGATCCCGGAACCACATGGAACGAACGTGCCCGAGCAGCCAAGCCAGACTGGCTGAGCCCACGCAAAGCATGGCGCGCAATCCAGCAAGCCTTGCCTAAAGAGGCCATCATTTCGTCGGACATAGGCAATAACTGCGCCATCGGCAACGCCTATCCGTCGTTTGAAGAAGGACGCAAATATCTGGCTCCCGGGCTGTTTGGCCCCTGCGGTTACGGCCTGCCTTCGGTAGTCGGCGCCAAGATTGGTTGCCCGGATGTCCCGGTCGTCGGCTTCTCAGGCGATGGTGCATTTGGCATTGCAGTGACCGAGCTGACTGCCATCGGTCGCGAGGAATGGCCCGCAATTACACAGGTTGTTTTCCGCAACTACCAATGGGGCGCGGAAAAGCGGAACTCGACCCTTTGGTTTGACGACAACTTTGTTGGCACCGAATTGGATACCCAGGTTTCTTATGCCGGTATTGCAAAAGCCTGTGGCCTAAAGGGTGTTGTTGCCCGGACCATGGACGAGCTGACCGACGCGCTGACCCAAGCGATCGAGGATCAGAAGAATGGGATCACGACATTGATCGAAGCAATGATCAATCAGGAACTGGGCGAGCCTTTCCGCCGGGACGCAATGAAGAATCCGGTCGAAGTGGCTGGAATCGACGCCGCTGACATGCGTCCGCAGCAGGTTTGACCTACTGCCTTACGCCTGACTCGGACCAGTTCAATATTGGTCCCTGTTACCGTTTTCTGAGGGAGAGAGCAAAATCGCCCTCTTCCTCAGAAAGGTTGAGCCTCGCGTCTAAACACCCCAAGATGCACAAAATATTCTGGTACCAAGGCAATCTGCCGCAGGGAGAGTAAACGTGACCCATCAACCGAAACTCGATCTGTCTCCCAAGGTATCTGACGAGGTCCGTCGCACCACTTGCTACATGTGCGCCTGCCGGTGCGGCATCAACGTTCACATGAAAGACGGCAAGGTCGCCTATATCGAGGGCAACCGGGACCACCCAGTCAACAAAGGCGTTTTGTGCGCCAAAGGCAGCGCCGGAATCATGCAGGTCAACGCGCCCTCTCGGCTGCGCAAGCCTCTGCGCCGGGTCGGCCCGCGTGGGTCTGGTGAGTTCCGCGAAATCGAATGGGACGAAGCGATCAGCACCGCAGTCGGCTGGCTGAACGAGCTGCACGAGACCGCCCCGCAAAAGCTGGCTTTCTTCACTGGTCGCGATCAGAGCCAGAGTTTCACCAGTTTCTGGGCGCAAAATTTCGGCACACCGAATTACGCGGCCCATGGAGGGTTCTGTTCCGTCAATATGGCGGCGGGCGGCATCTATACGATGGGCGGCGCTTTCTGGGAGTTCGGGCAGCCCGACTGGGATCACACCAAACTGTTCATGCTGTTCGGCGTGGCCGAGGATCATGACAGCAACCCGATCAAGATGGGCATCGGCAAGATCAAGGCGCGCGGGGCGCGGGTGATCGGAGTGAACCCGATCCGCTCAGGTTACAACGCGGTCGCGGATGATTGGGTCGGCATCACTCCGGGCACGGACGGGCTGTTCATCCTGTCCCTGATCCATGTGCTGATGAAAGCAGGTAAAATCGATCTGGACTACCTCAGCCGGTATACCAACGCGCCAGTTCTAGTAAACGCCGCCGCGGGCCCGGAAAAGGGCCTGTTCCTGCGCGACGCGGACGGCAAGCCACTGGTGATTGACCGCGTAACGGGCGAACCCACCGCCTTTGACAAACCCGGCGTGCGCCCTGATTTGTCGGCGACTTACGAAAAAGATGGCGTCACGCATCGCCCGGTCTTCCATCTGATGGCCGAAAAGTACCTGTCAGACGATCATGCGCCCGAGGCCGTGGCCGAGCGCTGTGGCATCCCCGCCAACCGCATTCATGCCATCGCTGCCGAGATCGCTCGCGTCGCCTTTGACGAGGCCATTGAGCTGGATCAGGAATGGACCGATTTCCGCGGTGAGGCGCATTCGAAAATGACCGGGCGCCCTGTCAGCTTCCATGCCATGCGTGGTATTTCGGCCCATGCCAACGGCTTTCAGACCTGCCGTGCCCTTCACACGCTTCAAATTCTGCTGGGTACGGTCGAGGTTCCAGGCGGCTTCCGCTTCAAACCGCCCTACCCGAAGCCGGTCGAGGCACATCCAACGCCGCACGGCGACCGCCGCCCCGGCCGCCCGCTGGAGGGGCCACATCTAGGCTTCCCACGTGGTCCCGAAGACCTTTTGCTGGACGATTGCGGCACGCCGCAACGCATCGACAAAGCCTTCACCTGGGAAAACCCGATGTCGGCCCACGGGCTGATGCATATGGTGATCTCGAACGCTGCGGCGGGTGATCCCTATAAGATCGACACGCTGTTCATGTACATGGCTAACATGTCCTGGAATTCGTCCATGAACACCAAGGGTGTGATGGAAATGCTGACCGCCCGCGACGACGACGGTAAATACGTCATTCCGAACATCATCTATTCCGATGCTTACTCGTCCGAGATGGTCGCCTATGCCGATCTGATCCTGCCCGACACCACCTATCTGGAACGGCACGACTGTATCTCGTTGCTGGATCGACCAATCTGCGAGGCTGATGCCGCCGCTGATGCGATCCGCTGGCCGGTGATCGAACCCGACCGCGACGTACGCGGCTTCCAGTCAGTGCTGATTGAACTGGCCAACCGCATGAGCCTGCCGGGATTCACCAACGAAGACGGCAGCCCCAAGTGGAAGGACTACGCCGACTACATCGTCAACCACCAACGCAAGCCGGGTATTGGCCCGCTGGCCGGGTTCCGCGGTGTGGATGGAGACAAGGAAGGGCGCGGAGAGGTCAACCCCGATCAGCTGAACCGCTATATCGAAAACGGCGGATTTTACGTGGCGCATATCCCCGAGGGTGCGGATTATTACAAACCCTGGAACACGGCCTATCAGGACTGGGCGGTGGGCATGGGCATCTATGACAGCCCGCAACCCTACCTGTTCCAGCTTTACTCGGAACCCATGCGCAAGTTTCAGCTGGCGGCCGAAGGGCATGGCGAGCGACAACCTCCCGAGCATCTGCGCCAGCGGATCAAGGACACGATGGACCCTCTGCCGATCTGGTACGAAACCGATCAGGAAGGCAACGAGGGCTTCACCGTCAACGCTCTGACCCAACGACCAATGGCCATGTATCACAGCTGGGGCACGCAGAACGCGTGGCTGCGCCAACTGCACGGGCGCAACCCGCTTTATGTGCCGACCAAGCTGATGCGAGAGCACGGGCTGGAGGACGGCGACTGGGCCAAAGTCAGCTCTCCGCACGGTGAAATTACCGTGCCGGTCATGGAAATGGCCGCTTTGAACGAGAACACCGTTTGGACGTGGAACGCCATCGGCAAACGCAAGGGGGCATGGGCCTTGCAAGAGGACGCCCCCGAGGCCACCAAAGGGTTCCTCCTGAACCACCTTATCCACGAGCTTATGCCACCAAAGGGCGACGGGATGCGGTGGGCCAATTCCGACCCTGTGACAGGTCAGGCTGCCTGGTTTGACCTGAAGGTCCGGATCGAAAAGGCCGACGCCCCAAGCGACGCGGAAAGCCAGCCCGAATTCGAACCCATCAAATCACCGGTCGGCACCGGCCCGAAAGATCTGGCGTGGAAGGTAGGCAAATGACACAGCTCCCTCAATCGACGGATCGCAAACTGGGTCTAGTCATCGATCTGGACACCTGCGTTGGCTGCCACGCCTGCGTGATCTCATGCAAGGGTTGGAACACCGAAAACTACGGCGCGCCGCTGTCGGATCAGGACGCGTACGGCGCCAACCCGTCAGGCACCTTCCTGAACCGAGTGCACTCCTACGAAGTTCAACCCGAGCAAGGCCATGCTCAGCTGATCCACTTCCCCAAATCCTGCCTGCATTGCGAAGACGCGCCCTGCGTCACGGTCTGCCCTACCGGCGCCAGCTACAAGCGGGTCGAAGACGGCATTGTGTTGGTCAACGAAAGCGACTGCATCGGTTGTGGTCTGTGCGCCTGGTCATGCCCTTACGGCGCGCGCGAGCTGGATCAGGCGGAAGGGGTGATGAAGAAATGCACCCTTTGCGTTGACCGGATTTACAACGAAAACCTGCCCGAAGTGGATCGCGTGCCGTCCTGTGTCCGCACCTGCCCGGCGGGTGCACGGCATTTCGGAGACTTAAGCGATCCCGACAGCGCAGTCAGTAAACTGGTTGCCGAACGTGAAGGCTTCGACCTGATGCCCGAACTGCAGACCAAACCGGTCAACAAATACCTGCCACCACGACCCAAGGACCAAATCGAGGACCAGATCGACATTCTGGCCCCGCTGCTGGCCCCTGTCGCCGATGAACCCAAGGGCTTCCTTGGCTGGCTCGACAAGACACTGGAGAAGCTCTGATGCATCCGGCACCCTCTGTCATCATTTTCACGACGCTCTCGGGCCTCGGGTTCGGCCTGTTGGTTTTCCTGGGCTTCGGGTTACCCGATGTTTCTGGTTGGGTCGCCTTCGTGTTCTTTGCTATCGCTTATGCTTTCGCTGTTGGCGGGTTGCTGGCATCGACGTTTCACCTGGGCCATCCCGAACGCGCGTGGAAGGCCTTTACCCAATGGAAGACCAGCTGGCTCAGCCGCGAAGGCTGGTGCGCGGTCATCGCATTGGTCGTCATGGGTGTTTATGCCATTGGCGTGGTCTTTCTGGGCCAACGATGGTGGGTTCTGGGCGGGATCGGGGCTCTGTTTTCTCTGACGACGGTGTTCACCACTTCGATGATTTACACTCAGCTAAAAACCATCCCGCGGTGGAACATGAAGCTAACACCGGCCATGTTCGTGAGCTTCAGCATTGCGGGCGGAGCTTTGCTTGCTGGTCAGACTGGCATTGCGCTACCCTTGTTACTGGTCGCAGCGCTGGTGCAGATCCTGTACTGGCGACAGGGGGATAGCGCCCTAGCTAAGTCTGGGACAAATCTGGGAACAGCCACTGGCTTGGGCAACCGAGGTTCTGTCCGCGCCTTCGAGCCGCCGCATACCGGCACAAACTATTTGCTGCGAGAATTTGTCCATATCGTGGGTCGAAAGCACGTTGAAAAACTGCGGGTGATTTCGTTCGTTCTTGCGTTCGCTCTGCCCATCGTGCTGTTGCTTCTACCCTTCAACCACTTCTTCGTTTTGTTGGCCGTCCTGTCGCATCTGGCAGGCGTATCGACATCGCGCTGGTTATTCTTTGCGCAAGCCGAACATGTGGTCGGGCTGTACTACGGCAAACGCTGAGAAACCTGAAAGAGCCTCTGATCTGAGGCTCTTTTTTTTTGTAAGTCGTGTCACAAATCCGGTGACTCAACCGTCCTGTTTTTGTTCAATTCCAAAACAGGAGAAATCGATGTCCCCCCGGATCAATCACTTTGCCGTCGCACCTGAGTTGCTTCAGCCCATGCTCGACATGGAGGAACGCCTGCGCGCGTCGGAACTGGAACACAGTCTGATCGAGCTCGTAAAACTCAGAGTCTCCCAGATCAACGGTTGCGCCTTTTGCATTCACATGCACACGCATGACGCCCGGGCCAATGGTGAAACCGAAGATCGCCTTCACCTGCTGAACGCATGGCATGAATCGTCGCTTTATTCGGATCGTGAGCGCGCGGCGTTTGCTTGGGCAGAAGCGCTGACGCGTATCGAAACAAACCGTGCGTCGGATGAAGTCTATAAAGCTATGGCTGCGCAGTTTTTGGAAAAGGATCAAGTAGCTCTGACTCTGGTGATCACCACAATCAACGCCTGGAACCGTCTGACCATCGGATTTGCGATGCCACACCCGGCATCCAGCAAGGCCTCAGCCGCGTGACGCAGCCCAGTTCACAGTTCGAAGACCGGGCCTTTGTCGCCTTGCAACCGCGCCTGTTTGCGGTTGCATACCGCATGCTTGGATCCGTCAGCGATGCCGAGGATATCGTGCAGGACGCATACCTGCGCTGGCGACGGGTTGATATTGATCAGGTACGCGATGAGACAGGATTTTTGATCCGCATCGTCACCCGGCTTTGTCTCGACCACTTGCGCGCAGCGCGAACTGTTCGCGAGGCCTATCCAGGCGAGTGGCTGCCAGAACCTCTGATCACCGATGACGCAACCGAACGGCTTGACCGCGATGTCTCGGTGGCGCTTTTGATGGCGCTGGAACGTTTGTCACCGCTGGAGCGCGTCGCTTTCCTTCTGCACGATGTGTTTGAACACTCTTATGACGACCTGTCTGAGACGTTGAAGCGCAGCCAGAGCAGCTGTCGTCAACTCGTCAGCCGTGCCCGCAAGCATGTCGAGCAGGTCAATCCGCGAGCCCCGATTGAACGCGACCATGGCGAGGAAATCGCCACAGCGTTTTTCAACGCTGCCAAAAGCGGTGATACCAAACAACTGGCCGACTTGTTGTCGCGAGACGTCCAATTGCATTCGGACGGTGGCGGCAAGATCATTGCAACCCTGAATCCAATATACGGTCGGGACAAAGTCACACGCTTTTTCGTCGGATTGGCACGGAAACTGTCCGCGCCCCGTCCATATCGTTGGGTTTTCTGTTGGCTGAACGGATTGCCTGCAATCATCAACAGAGAGCCCGGCGGTTCATTGCAGGCAACATCTCTCAAAATCGAAGATGGCAGGATCGCGGCCATTTACATGGTTCGCAATCCTGACAAAACCCAGCATCTGGAGAAGCTGTTGAGCTAGGCGGCGTTTATACGAGCCCTGCGTGGGCCATCGCCGCGTCAATAGCGGATTTGGTGCTCTCGTCCAGCGGCGTCAGCGGCGAGCGGACATCTTCGCTGCACCGACCCAGTTTGCTAAGCCCATATTTGGCACCTACCAGACCTGGCTCGATGAAGATGGCTTCGTGCAGAGGCATCAGGCGATCCTGATACTCCAGCGCCTTGGCGTAATCGCCCGCCAGTGTGGCCTGTTGGAATTCTGCGCAAAGTTTTGGCGCTACGTTTGCCGTGACCGAGATACAACCGACACCGCCATGTGCGTTGAAACCCAGCGCGGTCGCGTCTTCGCCTGACAACTGGCAGAAATCTGACCCACAGCTCGCGCGCTGCTGACTGACCCGTGCCAGATCGCCGGTTGCGTCTTTTACACCAACAATACGCGGCAGTTTAGCCAGTTCACCCATTGTTGCCGGCGACATGTCGATCACAGACCGGCCTGGAATGTTGTAGATGATGATCGGGATATCGGCACAGTCATGGACCGCACGAAAATGCGCGATCAGACCTTTCTGCGTTGGCTTGTTGTAGTAGGGCGTAACGACAAGCGCAGCGTCGGCGCCGGTCTTTTGCGCAAATCGCACGAATCGGATCGCTTCATCCGTGTTATTGGACCCTGCTCCGGCAATTACCGGAACGCGCCCCGCCGCAGCTTTGACGACTTCTTCGACGACCGTCTCATGTTCTTCGTGGCTGAGCGTTGGGCTCTCACCGGTTGTCCCGACCGGAACCAGCCCGGTAGACCCTTCCTGAATCTGCCATTCTACCAATTGTTTGAGTGTATCCAAATCCAACTCGCCGTTGCGGAACGGGGTGACGAGGGCTGGCATCGAGCCTTTGAACATGGAACACTCCTTAGGGTGCAGTACGCTGGTTTTTGCGCATCGGTCCGTCACGATATTTGGTTTGTGAGTTGATCCCGACGGCGCAGGGTTTATCCTGAATGGCTGTATCCTCGGTTGGTTAGGAAATGCAAGAGATGACACGCCTTCTGGCCTTTTTCACGTCCATGATTCTGTGTTCTGCCTTGCAGACAGACACAGCACGCGCCGATGCCGCCACCGATTTGCGGTCCGGGCTGACCGAAATGCGCAAGGGGGATTGGAACGAGGCGCTGCAAGTTGCAGGCGCGCGCGGCTCTGTTTCGCGCGACGTAATCGTGTGGCATTGGCTACGCGAGGGATTTGGCAGTTCCGGCGATGTACTGGTGTTTCTGGACCGACGCCCCGACTGGCCCGGCTTGGCGTGGCTGCGCCGCAAAAGCGAGCCTGCATTTACCGGTGCAGATACGGACCGGGTTTTGAAGTTTTATGAAAAGTCGCCGCCACAGACCGCCGAGGGCGCGTTGAACTACGCCGTTGCGCTCATGGCCAAAGGTCGAAACGGCGAAGCAGAAGCCGATATCGTTGCCGCCTGGCGCACGATGCCGATGGGCTCGGGGTTGCAAAAGAACTATTTGGAAAACTTCGGCAAATTGTTGAAACCCCACCACGAGGCGCGTCTGGATCGGATGCTGTGGGACGGTCATCTTGTCAGTGCAGACAAGATGCTGCCTTTGGTCAGTTCTGATTACCGCAAACTGGCCGAAGCGCGGATTGCACTGCAAAAACGCCAACCAGGCGTGGATGGCAAGGTAGCAGCCGTTCCGAAGTCGCTGACCTCTTCACCGGGTCTGGCATTCGACAGGTTCGTCTGGCGTGACAAGAAAGAGTTGGACGACAGTGCCATCGATCTAATGCTGGCACGCTCGACCGGGCCAAAATCGCTGGGTGAGCCGGACAAATGGGCCGAAGGGCGCCGCCGCCTGGCCCGGCTTGAGATGCGGGGCGGCAATGCGAACCGCGCCTATCAAATCGCCGCCAACCACCACATGACCCCTGAAATGGGATATGGCTATGCCGATCTGGAGTGGTTGTCTGGGTTTCTCGCCTTGCGCCGCCTGAATGATCCTGCAACGGCCGTTCGGCATTTCCAGAATTTCTCGGAGGCCGTGAAGTCTCCTATCTCCAAAGGTCGCGGCGGGTACTGGCTGGGCCGCGCCTTTGCAGCGCAGGGCGATGCGGACAAGGCTTACGATGCCTACGCTATGGGTGCCGACCATCAAACTTCGTTCTACGGGTTGCTGGCCGCCGAGCGGATCGGTCGACCCTTTGACAGCGAATTGGCCAACCCGCGCCGTGCGCCACATTGGAAGCAAGCCAGTTTCGCCGATTCCAGCGTGCTTGAGGCCGGTCTACTGTTGTTGCGCGCAGGAGAGGACAACCTGTCGGAAAGGTTTCTGACCCATCTGGTCGAGAACCTCGATCCGGTTGAAGCCGGACAACTGGGTGATTTGGTATTGGAGTTGAAAGAACCCCATCTGGCCGTGATGATCGCCAAGCGCGCGGCGACAACGGGTGTTGTCTTGCCCGCGGCCTATTATCCGGTTCATCCAGTTGCTGATCTGGGATTGCCGATGGCCAAAGAGATGACCCTGGCCATTGCGCGCCGCGAAAGCGAGTTTGACCCGATTGTCGTCAGCGGCGCTGGCGCGCGTGGGTTGATGCAGGTAATGCCCGCCACCGCAAAACTGGTTGCAGGTGAACTGGGGCTTCTCAGCGGGCACAAGACGGTCCGCCTGACATCGGATTGGAAATACAATGCCAAGCTCGGGTCGAACTATCTGGCCGGGCTGGCTGCAGATTTCAACGGCAACGTGGTCATGATGGCGGCGGGCTACAACGCCGGACCACGGCGCCCGATTTCGTGGATGGAGCGCTTCGGCGATCCCCGCGCGGGCGAGGTCGATATGGTCGACTGGATCGAGACTATTCCCTTCAGCGAGACCCGCAATTATGTCATGCGCGTTGCCGAAAGCCTGCCGGTCTACCGTGCTCGGCTTGGGCAGCCTGCCTTGCCGATCCCGTTTTCGCAGGAACTTATCGGCTCAACTCTGGCGTCGTTCGCGCCATAAGGTGAACAGACCCGCAGCAACGACCAGCGCTGCTCCCGCCACGACCGCCGGGCGCAGCACCTCTCCGAATACCATCATCCCCAGAATTGCGCTCCACACCAAATGGAAATAGGCAAAGGGCTGCACAGCACTGGCCTCGGCCATTTCATAACATTTGATCAACAACCAGTGCCCCAACACACCGCTGACACAAAGCAAAGCCATCCACAGCCAGTCCGTACGGGCCATCGGCTCCCAAAACCACATGCCGACAAGGGTCATTGCCACAGCACCTGCAACACCTGTCCAGAAAAAGCTCGTGGCTGAACTATCTCGTCGTGCAACGTAGCGGGTCAGCAGACCGTAGACAGCAAACATCAGTGCCGAAATCAGCGGTATGATTGCCCACGGATTGAACACGCCTGCACCCGGCTCAAGGATAATCAGAACCCCAACACATCCCACGCCGATAGCAGACCACCGCCGCCAACCGACCTTTTCCCCCAGAACCGGCCCGCTTAGCGCTGCAACAAGCAGCGGGTAGCAAATGAAGACTGCCATACTGTCAATCAGACCGAGAATGGTGAAACTGAAGACCGCAACGCAGATCTCGGCTGCCAACAATACACCACGCAGGATTTGCAGACCCAGTTGGCTTGTATGCGTGGCCGCCTTCAATCCGCCCGGCGCACGGGCGGCGAGGGCCACTACGAAAGCCGCAAAGAACCAATAGCGGATCATCACGACCATATACGTGTTGTAGGTCCCAGCCAGGTGCCGCGAGATACCGTCCTGCAGGGCAAAGACTATTGTTGCCGCAATCATCAGGCCAACGCCCGCGCGGACGTTATTCTGCTGGGTCATGTTTTGGCAGCCCGTGTCATGTGTCGCTTTCGCCCATATCCGGGGCTGCGTGTTACCGTGAACCCAGCGTCTTCAAGCCCGCGGCGAACGAAGCCTGCGGCTGTGTAAGTAGCGGCCGTCCCACCGGGTTTGGTGTGATCGGCAACCTGTTGCATCAGGTCCGCGCCCCAAAGCTCAGGGTTTTTTGCAGGGGAAAAACCATCCAGAAACCATGCGTCCGCCTGCCCTGACCACATCGGCAACTTGTCGCGGGCATCGCCTGCTATGACCTCAAGGCGCAACGTCCCAAGATCACAGGATTCGCCCTGCCACACTGCAAGGAACCGTTCAGCCCATGGCGTCAGCTCTGGGAAAGCCGCTAGCGCGCGCGCCATATCGGCTGGGGCCATCGGGAAGGCTTCGAAACTGGTGAAACTCAGGGGGGATGTATGGCCCGACCTTTCCCATTCCGACCAGGCCGTCAGCATGTTCAGCCCAGTACCAAAACCCAACTCGGCAATGTGAAAGTCACGGGTAAAGCGCGCGGGTAGATCATTGCCTGTCAGAAACACGTGGTGTGTCTCCTCCAACCCGTTTTGCAACGAGAAATACGGGTCATCGAAATGATCTGATACGGGGACTTGATCGTCCCTCCAGGTCAATTTGGCGCGCTGGTCTGCCATCGGGTTATCCTGTAGCTAAGCGGCGCGACACTGAACAAGGAAAAGGGGAATGGCAATGGTCGATGTGACGGTACGGGGCGCGGGCATCTTTGGCCTTTCCATCGCCTGGACCTGCGCGCGGCGCGGCGCCAAAGTTCAGGTCGTCGATCCCTTCGGCGCCGGGTCCGGATCCAGTGGCGGCCTCGTTGGTGCGTTAGCCCCGCATGTGCCGGAAAACTGGAACGCCAAGAAGGCGTTTCAGTTCGACAGTCTGATCATGGCTGAACCGTTCTGGAAACAGGTCGAATCAACCGGCGGCGTATCCCCTGGCTATGCCCGGTTGGGCCGAGTGCAGCCCATCACGGACGACCGCAATCTTGAACTGGCGCGGGCACGGGAACGCACTGCGGCGGAGCTTTGGCAAGGTCGCGCTGATTGGCACGTCGTGCCTGTCGCCGAGGTTGGCGCATGGTGCCCGGCCAGCCCGACCGGCTTTGTGATCCATGACACGCTGACGGCTCGGATGCAGCCGCGCCGCGCCTGCGCAGCGTTGGTCTCGGCCCTTGCGGTGATGGGTGTAGATGTGGTGGCTGAAGCACCTGACGCCGGGCAAGTCGTCCACGCAACAGGACTGGCAGGTTTGCTGGAGCTCAGCCAGACCTTCGGCAAAACGGTCGGCAATGGCGTTAAGGGTCAGGCCGCGCTGCTGAGGTTCGACGCAGGAGATGTCCCACAGCTGTTTGCCGATGCGATCCATATTGTGCCGCACGCGGACGGTACGTTGGCCGTCGGGTCGACCTCGGAACGCGACTACGATAACCCCAACAGCACGGACGCCGCCCTGGACGACGTCATCGACCGGGCGATGCGCGCCGTTCCGGTTTTGCACGGTGCCGAAGTGATCGAACGCTGGGCCGGTGTCCGCCCACGCAGCAAAAGCCGCGCACCGATGCTGGGCGCACACCCGTTGCACGAGGGGCAATTCATTGCCAACGGCGGGTTCAAAATCGGCTTTGGCATGGCTCCGAAAGTGGCCGAAGTTATGGCTGATCTTGTTCTGGACGGGCACAGCTCGATCCCGGACGATTTCCGACCCGAAGCTTCACTCTGACACAGCAATTGCCTGCATGCATTGCCGCCTATCCGGGCCTCGCACCCATAAGTCCTGACCGTTCCGGCACAGGGCGGCCGTCTCAAAGTGCATCAGGGGCGATGAGGCACGAAAGGAAAAACGCGTCAGCGGGCCTAACAGCTCTTCGGCCATCAGCATCAACCGTTGCGCCAGCAATGGGCCGTGCACCACGAGACCTTCATAACCTTCGACTTCGCGCGCGTAATCCAGATCATAATGGATACGGTGACCGTTGAAGGTCAGCGCGGAATAGCGAAACAGCAGCGTGGTATCGAACTGGACCTCACGCATGTCCGTCTCATCCGTTCGAGCCGTGGGCGGCGTCGGCGCTATGGCGTCTGGCGACGGATCCTCGCGATAGACCAGATCTTGCCACTCGGTCAGACACAGAGCCCCATTTTGCCAGATTTCGTGGCGCAGAGTGACAAATGCCAACGGTCCGGTGCGTCCAGCCTTGGCTGTTGCCGCCTCGCGAAACGACCTGCGTTCGGCGATCTCACCCGCGATCAAGGGGGTGTGAAATTCCAGTCGCCCACCGGCCCACATACGGCGCGGCAAACCCATGTCCGGGATCAAGCCCTTGCCAATCAACGGGTGACCGTCGCGCCCCAACCCATCTGGTGGCTGGGGTGACCAGAAATAGAGCTGATGAAAAAATGGCGGCAATGCAGATCCAGCAGCAATCGTCTGCTCCTGCCCCAGCGCTGTCTGCCATGCGGTGGCGCGCGCCGGGTCTATCATGTCACTTTGAATATCGGCCTGAGAATCCTGCTTCATTCGGGCAACCTATGCTCGCCAATGCAACAGAACAAGCTGGCTTTCAGTATCCTGCCTCCGCCCGCAGTTTCTGCATCAGAGTTTGCAGGGCGCTTTCATAACGCGCATTCGACAACCGCCCCTGTTCATCGAACTCGTTGGAACTGTTGGCCAAATGAATCTCAGGCCCTTGCAGAATACGCGGCTGGAACGGCACCATGTAGGCCCGCAGCACCATCTGGGCACGTTCACCACCGGCACGCCCCGCAGCGGCCGACATCACGGCGACCGGTTTATCGGCCCAAGGGCGACCTTCGGTGCGGCTGACCCAATCCAACGCGTTCTTCAGAACGCCCGATGGCCCCTTGTTGTATTCTGGCGTCGACACGATCACCGCATGGGCCTGCGCGATCTGATCCGCAAGCACCTGCACCTGTTGCGGAATGCCCTCGCCATCCTCCAGATCCCCGTCATACAGGGGCAGGTTCAGGTCAGCCTCAATATACGTGCCGGGATCGAACAGCCTTGCGGCCTCGCGCAGCAATTTGCGGTTGGTCGCGCTTTGGCGCAGCGAGCCGGACAGCGCCAGAAGGATCGGTTCGGTCATCTTGGACAACTCCATCGTTCAGATCAGCGGTAACTTACCTGACCCTTCGGTAAACCAAAGCCCTGTTGCCGCGCAGTCATTGTGCAAAAAAGGGGCCGCGGTTTTGCGGCCCCTTTGACTTTCGGAATCCCGATCAGGCGTTGCCGCTGGGAACGACTATGATCTCGACACGGCGGTTCTGGGACTTGCCTTCAGGCGTCAAATTCGATGCAACAGGGTTGTTTTCGCCCTGCCCGATCGTAGTGATCCGCGCATAGCCGACACCGTTGGCCTGCAGAATATCCGCCACTGCATTAGCGCGACGATCAGACAGACCTTGATTGTACGAGGCTTCTCCGTCGCTATCCGTATGCCCGATGATCTGGACGTTGGAATTCGGGTAATTCACCAGGTTCTGTCCCACCTTCACCAGATCGGCGCGCAAAGCCGGACGCACGGTCGAACTGTCAGTGTCAAAGGTAATATCGTTCGGCACGGTCACGATCAGGCGGTCACCGGCGTTTACGATGGTGATCCCATCATTGGCTAGCTGCTGGCGCAGTTCAGCTGCCTGTTTGTCCAGCTGGTTGCCAATCACACCGCCACCGGCCGCACCAATTGCAGCACCGGCCAGCGCCCCAAGCCCCGGGTTTGAGTTGTTCGCGATCGCACCAACACCGGCGCCGATCAAACCGCCCAGCAAGGCGCCTTGTTTCGTGTTCTGGTTGGGATCGCTCTGAACCGACAGCGTACCAGGGTCGGCGCACGCGCCGAGGAAAAGGACCGAACACAATCCGACCGTCAGGATACTCTTGGAAATCGCCATGGAATCACCTTCTGCTCCAATACCCGTTTGCCGGGCTTCATTGATTTCCCAAAGTATAGCATGGGATCAGAGAGCAGGCTCAAGCAACAAATCGGTGAAATCGGCGAATACCTGCCACCTATGCTGCACCGGCAGGCGCGTCCCAACGGTTCTGCTCTTGCCAGATGGTACGCAGAGGTTGGCCCTGGCCGCAGAAGTGATCTTCGACCAGCTCACAGGACCAGATCCGATCTGTACGAAAATGGCGAAACCCGTTTCTCAGCTCGCACCAGGCGGCCAGCATTGTGCACTCGATATGGTAGATCAGCGCGACGGGGCGCAGGATCCGCTCGGTGCGTTCTTCGCTGGCGTTTATGTAGGTGATCCGAATTTTCTGTTCGGCGCGGATGGCTTCCCGGTAGGTTGCAATCGACACGCACCCTTTTTCCGGGTCATCGGCGGGGGCGCCCCACGGTGCGACCTGCAACCAATCGGCGGGTGACCGTAACGCCTCGATCTTGCGACACACCCGGTCAGCGGCCTGTTGTAGCGTGCTGTCGCCGGTGCGCGCCAGCATGGATAGGCCTACCCACAGCGCCTCGATCTCTTCGGCATCAAAATTCAGCGGCGGCAGATCGTAGCCGCGCCGCATCAGGTACCCCACGCCTGCCTCGCCCTCGATCGGTGTCCGTTGCGCCTGCAACGCCGCAATATCGCGATACACAGTCCGCACCGAGACCTCGAGCTTGGCCGCCAGCGCTTCGGCCGTCACCGGCCCGCTGGAAGTGCGCAATATCTGGATGATCTCGAACAAGCGGGTCGAACGGCGCATGTCAGTCTCCTTGTAATCTGCTGACACCTTAGCACACCCCCCTGACAAGGTGGTGTCAGGAGCGATGGGCGAGGCTTGGAACAGCACAAGACAGGAGAACACCCATGCCAAGCCGAGACAACCACGTCATGATGACCCTGAAACTGGATCGCTGGTCACAAGACCATGCCTTACGCGGCTTTGAGATCGAACGCGAACTGTGTGCCGGGCGCCATCTCGGCACCTCTCGCCCAAGGAAACGTCAAAAACGGTTCTCGCTGGGCAATCTGAAAATGTTGTGGATCAGCAGCGCTTAAGGTCAGAATTCCGCCGCAGCACGGAATTTCATCGCCACACCGCCTTCTGGGTTCTTCAGGCGCAGCTCTTCGGAATGCAACATCAAACGAGGGAAGGCGCGTGCTGCGCCCTCGGCATAAAACGGGTCACCCAGAATCGGGTGGCCCAGCGCCTGCATATGAACACGCAGTTGATGCGACCTGCCGGTCTTGGGGAAAAGGCGAATTCGTGTCGTTTCCCCTTCGTATTTGACGACGCGCCACTCGGTGACTGCAGGTTTGCCGGTGTCATGACACACCATCTGCAGCGGGCGGTTGGGCCAATCGACGATAAGCGGCAAGTCAACCGTGCCCGTCTTGGCCTCAACCCGTCCCCACACGCGCGCGACATAGGTCTTACGAGTCTGTCGGTTTTCAAACTGCAACCCCAGATGCCGCTGTGCATGCGGGGTCTGAGCAAAGACCATCACGCCCGAAGTATCCCGATCCAGCCGGTGCACCAACAAGGCTTGTGGAAATGCCGCCTGGACACGTGCCAGCAAGCAATCAGCCAGGTGTTCGCCGCGGCCGGGCACCGACAGAAGCCCCGAGGGCTTGTTCACCACAATCAGTTGTGCATCTTCGTGCAATACATCCAATGGCGTCTGGGGGGGATCATAGTTCGCGCTCATGCGGGCCTGCCTATCGCAGCACGTGACCTCCCGCAACGTCGTCCTTGCCTGAACGTGCGGGTTCCGCAACTCTGGGTGCAACCAAAGGGAGACGATATGCACCCCACAATCGAGCGAATGCAGGAAGTTGTCGCCAAGGGCGATGAAAACCTGATCCACGAACTGTTGGCAGAAGACGTGCGGTTTTCGCCGCCAACCTACTACAGCACCTGGACGGGGCGTGCTCCGGTCGCAGCGGTACTGGGACATGTGGGGCAGGTGTTTTCCGATTTTCGATACCGACGGGTCATGGGTGAAGGCAAAGATTGGGCGTTGGAGTTTCAGTGCAAGATCGGCGAACTGGATGCGATCGGCGTCGACCTGATCACGCTAGATGACGATGGCCATATTCAGGAGTTCGAGGTCGTCATGCGCCCCTACAGGACCATCGGTGCCCTACGAGATGCAATGATGGCCCGGGTCACGACCGATGCGCGGTTCCTAGAGTACAAAGACGCGTTGAGCTGAATATGCCAGGCCCCATTGCCGCAGATCAAATTCTTCGGGTGCCGTTGCTGCCGTTATTAGCTGCGCAGGGATTATCGGTCCGGCATCGTGCTCAACTGCTGCCAGAGCCAACCGGCCCGCGTGAGGGACGCGAGGGTCGCGGGCCACGTTTGCGGTTGTTGATCGCTGGCGACAGTTCTGCTGCGGGCGTTGGGGCGGGTACTCAGAAACAGGCTCTATCAGGGCATCTGGTGGCGCAGCTGGCGCGGCAGTATTGCGTCGAATGGCGGCTGGAGGCCACCACCGGCCATACGACTCTGGACACGATTGAACGGCTTGAACGGCTACACGGCAGCTTCGATGCAGTGGTGACGGCGTTGGGTGTCAACGATGTCACCCGCGCGGTGACACGCCGACAATTTATTGACCGGCAGACCCGGTTGCTGCGACTTCTCACAGGCACGTTCGGCGCGCGGCGCGTCGTGGTGACGGCGGTTCCACAAATGAACCGCTTTCCGGCCTTACCGCAGCCACTGGCCTGGGTTCTTGGCCGGCAGGCGAAACGGCTGGATCAGGGGTTACAACAGGCTGCGGCTGCATTTCCGCAGGCTATGCATTTGTCTCTGGATTTACCTGACAACCCGGCGCTGGCCGCACCAGACGGATACCACCCCAGCCCCAAAACCTATGCAATCTGGGCCGCCGAGGCTGCTCGCCTACTTCAGGCCTGAGCGCGTATCTGCCGGATCATAGGAATAGAATACACCACCAGTGCCGCCCAGATCAGCGGAAAAGCGATCATGCGGCCCCGGTCGATATGCTCTCCGAACACCGTGATGGCAGTGATAAAGATCATGGTCGGAGCGATATATTGCAGAATGCCCATCGTGGACAGGCGTACCAGCTTTGCCCCGTTGGCATACACCAGCAAAGGTATGGCGGTTACGACGCCCGCGCCTGCCAGCAGCATTGTATCAGACGCAGCCCATCCGAAATGCCCCGTGCCTTGGGCGCCCAGCCAGGTCACATAGGCGAGCGCCGGAATCAACAGAATCAGCACCTCAAGCAGAAATCCTTGATTGGGTCCGATGGGAAGCGATCGCTTGAAAAAGGCATAAAAACCCCAACTGACCATCAGCCCCATTGCACCCCAGGGCAGGCGCCCGGCCTCTAACACCAGAACCAGAACGCCCAGCGCAGCCAATCCAACGGCCACAAGCTGCGTTCGATTCAGCGGCTCTCGCAACAGGATCGCACCCAGAGCGATACTGAATAAGGGGTTGATGTAATACCCAAGAGCAGCGTCCAGCGCGTTCCCGCTGGCGATAGCCCAGACATAGATCGCCCAATTCACCGAAATCAGCGCGGCAGTCAGACAGGCCATCCCCAACATCCTTGGATTCCGCAGGGCGGCCTTCAGGTCTCGAGTTCGCCCCAGCGCAACCAGCAACAACCCCGCCACGGGAACCGACCAGATGATCCGGTGGGCTACGATTTCCACCGGACCGATATGAGCCATGGCTTTCATGTAAAGCGGCAGAAACCCCCAAAGAACATAGGCCGTAACTGCCAGGGCCAATCCCCTGGGCGTGTCTGTGTTTTGCGGCTGTATGATGGTGTCTGCCATGACAGGTCTCCGGCTGATACCGTTTGTCTTTAGGGCAAGTCACCGGGTGTTGAAAACTACGAAAAGCGTGAAGTCGGTCATCAGGAAATCTGATACGTCGCCTGTTTCATCAGCCCAAAAATCAAATAGTGCCGGGGTGCATTAGCGCCCCAGCACTTACTTTTCCCAAGTGTTAAACCTTAACACGCTCGGATTTCGGGTCATACATCGGCTTCAGAGATGCTTCGGCTTTTACCTTGGTCCCGCAAACATCGATCTCGTAGGTCGAACCCAGAACATCCGCTGCCTTTTCGCCCTTGCACGGGACATATCCCATTCCAATTGCGCCGCCCAACGTATGCCCGTAATTGCCCGAACTCAGGTAGCCTACATATTCACCGTCCCGCACGATGGGTTCGTTGTGAAACAGCAGCGGCTCGGAATCGGTTAGGCGGAATTGCACTAACCGGTTTTTAGGCCCGGTTTCCTTCCGCGCAATCACGGCCTCGCGACCGATAAAGTCGCATCCCTTATCCGTCTTGACCGCAAACCCCAGCCCGGCATCGACAACATGATCCTCGCAGGTGATGTCATGACCGAAATGGCGGAAACCCTTTTCGATCCGGCAGCTGTCCATCATGTGCATGCCGCAAAGTTTGAGGCCCATTTCTTGACCAGCCGCGTGCAGCGTTTCAAACACATGCCCGGCCATGTCGGAGGAAACGTAGATCTCCCATCCAAGTTCGCCCACATAGGTCACGCGATGTGCACGGGCGAGGCCCATGCCGATCTCGATCTCCTGCGCGGTACCAAACGGGTTGGTCGCGTTGGTGAAGTCATTTGGCGAGACCTTCTCCAACAAGGCACGTGCATTCGGACCCATCACGGCCAGAACACCTTCGCCAGCTGTGACATCGGTGATCACGACGCGGAAATCCCCGACATTGCGCATCATCCAGGATTGATCCGCCAGCCGGGTCGCCGCCGGAGTAACGACCAGATAAGAGGTTTCGGTCAAACGAGTGACGGTGACGTCCGCTTCGATCCCGCCGGTGCGGTTGAGGAACTGCGTATAGACGATCTTTCCGTTTGGAACCGAGTAGTCACCGCCGCCGATATAGTTCATGAACGCCTGCGCGTCCGGCCCCTCGACCCGGATTTTCCCAAACGAAGACATGTCGTACATGCCCACATTCTCGCGCACCGCCCGATGCTCAGCCGCTGAATTTTCGAACCAGTTCTGGCGTTTCCAGCTGTACTGGTATTCGTGTTCCTGCCCCTCATCAGCGTACCAGTTGGCGCGTTCCCAACCCGCCAGTTCACCCATCACTGCACCCTGCTCAAGCAAGTGGTGATGGAACGGGGTGCGGCGCACACCGCGCGCGGTGGCTTTCTGGCGATACGGATAGTGATCGGCATAGAGCAGGCCCAACGTCTCTTTGGAGCGTTCAAACAGATACTTCTTATTTCCCTGGAACGGTTGCATCCGGCTGACATCCACATCGCCCAGATCAAACGGTTTCTCGCCTGTATCCATCCACTCGGCCAGCGCCATCCCCGCTCCACCGGCGGACTGAATGCCGATCGAGTTGAACCCAGCCGCAACCCAGACATTATCCATCTCGGGCGAAAGCCCCAGATGATAGGCGTCATCTGGGGTAAAGCTCTCGGGCCCGTTGAAGAAGGTATGGATGCCTGCCTCAGCCAGCATCGGCATACGGTTGCAGGCGTCTTCAAGGATCGGTTCGAAATGGTCGAAATCCTCGGGCAGTTGGTCGAATTCGAAACTTTCGGGAATACCGTCCATGGCCCAGGGTTTAGCGTTGGGTTCGAACGCCCCCAGCATCATCTTGCCCGCGTCTTCCTTGTAATAGGCGCATTCGTCCGGCACCCGCAGCACCGGCAGCGAGGTCAGGCCTTCGATCGGCTCAGAGACAATGTAGAAGTGTTCGCAGGCGTGCAGCGGCACGTTGACACCCGCCATCCGTCCCACTTCGTGGCCCCACATACCGGCGCAGTTCACCACCATGTCGCACTCGATGTGGCCCGAAGCGCCGCCATCATCAGCGATCCAGTCCACACCGGTTACCTTGCGACCCTGCTTGACGATATCTGTGACCTTCACACGCTCTTTCACGATGCCGCCGCGCTGACGAGCGCCCTTGGCCAGTGCCAGGGCTATGTTGGCTGGATCGCCCTGCCCGTCCAAGGGCAGATGCACGGCCCCCTTTACCCCTTCAAGGTTCAGATGCGGATACAGCTCCTGCACGCGTTCGTTCGAGATCTCTTCAACCTCAACACCAAAGGCGCGGGCCATAGCGGCCTGGCGATAGATCTCTTCCTTGCGTTCTTCGGTCAGGGCAACAGTGATCGAGCCGACACGCTTGAACCCTGTAGCGACGCCCGTTTCTTCCTCGAGCGAGCCATAGAGTTCCTGGCTGTATTTGGCCAGTTTGGTCATGTTCGCAGTGGCTCGCAACTGTGCGATCAGGCCGGCGGCATGCCAGGTGGTTCCGCTGGTAAGCTGCTTGCGCTCAAGCAGCACAACATCGCTCCAGCCTTTCTTGGTCAGATGATAGGCGACCGAGCACCCGATCACGCCGCCGCCGATGATGACCACACGGGCCTTTGTGGGAAGATCAACCATCCTGATGTCTCCGCTATTTCAGGTTTTTATCTAATTGGCACGAAAGATCGACACAAAATGCACGAAAAGCGTCAGCGAATCGTCCAAAATCAACGATGACACGCCAACCGTTTTTCCCGTCGCAAAACAAATGGCGTTACGCCAAAGAAGCTTTTGTAAACGGAGGAAAACCCGTTGGGAAACCCGCAGGCCAATCCGATTTCACGCACGCTCATCGTCGTGTTCAACAGCAGGTTATTGGCCTTGGCGAGACGCATTTCGCGGTAGAAACCGTTGGGTGTCGTGCCAAAAACAGCCTTGAATTTGCGCTCTAATGAGCGATTGGACAATTTCAGCGAATCAACGATCTGGTTGATCGGCAATGGCTCTTCGATGTTTGCCTGCATCAGCTTGATGCACTGATCCAGTTTCGCGTCACCCGTTGCCGTGGTCATGGCCCCAGAAAACGGCTGCATCGACGAGAAATCTCGGATTTTTTCGTGCAGCATGATATCGGCGACCGTCATTTTGGCCGGCCCCGAGATATGCCGCCCGATCACGGCCAGCGCAATATCGGTTGTAGCCCCCATCCCGGCGCAGGTCACCACGCCGCCCTGTTCGGTCGCGATGGACAGTTTTGCCTCAAAACGCGCGCCACGCTCTCTCAGGAACGACGCGTTCTCCCAGTGGGTCGCCAGATCGGCCGTACCTTGTTCTTTGATATAGCGACTTGCAGCTTCGGCCAGCAGAAAGACCTGAGCGCCACGGTACGTATAGTCCGACACGATGCGCCCAAGAGACAATTCCGGCTGATCGGGGTTCGAGTTTCCGATTACAAACAGGTAATCCGCCTGACGTTGGGTTGCCACCGGCTCGGTATCCACGGTCGCGCCGCTGCTGCTTTCGATCGGACCGCCCTTCAGGGATCGGTAGACAAAGGTGAAAGGTGGGTAAGGGCAGACGCGGTTGGCCAAGCGCAGTACTTCTACCAGCGATGCCAATTCCAACAAGACATAGCCGGGCGCGACCAATATGTCGAAATGCCACTGCTGTCGGGCCTGCTTGGGTGTGTCCGGTTTTGAGCGATTGGGCATACCTTGTCCTTCAGACGATCCTATGCCCGGCATTACGTAGACACAGGGCCAGCGTTTCGATGTGATCGGGACCAACTTCACAGCAGCCGCCTACAATTGTAGCCCCCTGCTCGACCCACCCCATGGCATGGGCAGCATAGGCCTTCGGGTCAAGGTCATGGCGCTGTTCCAACGCATCAACCGTTGGCGCATCTTTCAAGAAGCCATCGGTGATACCCGTGAATCCATTCGCATAAGCCCCAAACGGGCGCCCCATCCTTCCGAGGATTTCCAGCGCTTCCGGAATGGCTTCGGGGCGTGAGCAGTTTATCAACAGTGCTTCCGGTGCGAATTTGTCGACCAACGGCTGAATTGCTTCCACCCTTTCGCCCGACCGCAGGTGGGTACCGTCATGATCCAGTACCGTAAGGGACAACCAGACAGGTTTGCCGCAGTTTTCCGTACCGCGCAAAGCACCTACGGCCTCTTGTATCGACGAAACGGTTTCGATCAGGAACAAGTCAACTCGGTTCTTCATCATCCGAGCTAGTTCGCCGAACCTTTCTGCGGCGTCGTCTGGGTCGGGGTTCAGGTCCGGACGGTAAGTTGCCAGCAACGGTCCCAGCGCACCTGCGATCCGCCCTCCCGCCACGCGCTGCGCGTTTTCAGCCTGAGACAGCGCCGCGTCGATCAGGGCGGGCATCTGGTCGACCATCCCCACGCGCTCAAGGCGCGAATGATGCACAGCGTAGGTATTGGTTGTCGCAATCGTTGCACCCCGGCCGAAGTAGTCGGCATGCACGGCACCCACCAGATCAGGGTTGTCGATCATCACGCGCGTCGACCACAACGGCGTAGGCGTTTCACCGCTACGTTTGACCAACTCTTGCCCGATTGAGCCATCCAGAAGTGTGATATCTGCCATGTTCCGGGTTCCTCAGGGGATAAGCACAAGTTTACCGGGCAGAGCCTTGGATTGGAAATCCTGCTGCGCCAGGGCGATATCCCGCAAGGGATAGGTTTTTGATACCAACGGCTTGATTAACCCAGCATTCATCAATTCAACCAACCGGCCAAAGACCTCGTAGGCCTGATGGGTGCAGCCATGAATGGTGATGTCACGCAGGTAGATATCGCGAAGATCCGCCTCGACGACTGGGCCTGCGATAGCGCCCGACACGGCGTAATGCCCGCCCGGTTTCAGCGCCAGTATCAGGCC
Source organism: Ruegeria sp. HKCCD6426 (assembly GCF_057221115.1). Classification (NCBI taxonomy): domain Bacteria; kingdom Pseudomonadati; phylum Pseudomonadota; class Alphaproteobacteria; order Rhodobacterales; family Roseobacteraceae; genus Ruegeria; species Ruegeria sp. HKCCD6426. The sequence continues at coordinate 84,022 of NZ_JBWVBF010000008.1, forward strand.
GGGCCAAGCCGGTCCGCCGACGACATCGACCACCACATCGAACATGTCATGCGGCAACGGAGCGTCGCGGTCGAACGTATCCGTGGCACCCTGCCCCTTTACTACGTTTGCCTTAGCCGCACTTGTTACGCCCCAAACCGAAGCGCCCCTCAGCGCGGCCAGCTGGACGGCGGCCAGACCCACCCCACCGGATGCGCCGGTGATCAAAACCCTGTGTCCCGCTTTGACCCCTGCGCGGGTCAGCAGGTTTTCGGCAGTTCCGAACGCACAGGGAATGGCGGCGATTTCTATATCCGAGAGAGGAGAGGCAGTGACATCATAAAGATCATTCGCTTCGACCAGACAGTATTGGGCAAATGCGCCGTCAATTTCCGAGCCCAGTGCAATAAAACCCGAAGGCTGACCGGGCCGCGGGCGCGGCAGGTTGATCGGGCAGGTCACACGCCGGCCGGTTGCAAACTCGGTGTCAGGCCCAGAGGATTCGACGAACCCGCACAGATCGCCACCCTGTACACGGGGAAACTGCAGCGCGCCGCCCCAACCCCCGGCGTCGACATCCTGATCAACCGCATCCGTTGCGCCCGTCACCTCTGATGCGTACCAGCCGACACGCGTGTTGATGTCAGTGTTATTCACTCCGGCAGCGGCGACCCGCACCAGAACCTGCCCCGGTCCGGGGACCGGAACCGGGATATCCTCGCGCCATTCCAGCGCCTCGGGTTCGCCGTGACGGGTAAGGTAAACGCCGGACATATGTCTGGGTGTCGTCATCAATCGATCTCAATCGCCCGGGTGTTGGGGAACAGGCCCCATCGGCACGATGTCGAACCGGGCGTTGAGCTCAGCCATTCTGGCTTCGTCGGCGAAATCGGCCTCGCTCATCGTCGCAAGTTCAGCGAGAAACCCATCGAAGCCCGAAGGCTGAAAGATCATCAGCATCTTTGCCGGTGCACCATTGGCCACACGGCATGCATGCGGGACCCCGGGCGGCACATGCATCGTCGTGCCCGGGGTGCACAAATGCCAATCACCGTCGATATAGAAATCCACAGCGCCTTCCAAAAAGTAGAAAGTCTCGGCATGTGTATCGTGCCGATGCAGACCCAGCGCAAAGCTGGCTTTGAGGTTGTCCTCCATAAGCGTATAGGCGCCGCCGGTGTCCTGACCGGACACTTTGACAAAGGTATGGTCGTTTTCCCAGTCATAGTTGGGCCCCTCACCGGGTCCCAGTTTGGCGTAGCGCTTGCTCATGGAGGCCTCCTCGTTGCGATCAGGCGCGGAGCCGCTCGTTCGCAGGGTCCCAGAGCGGCTGATCCTCCTGTACCACAGCGCGGCACTTTTCGCCGTAGATTTCAACCTCAAGCTCGGTGCCCGGAACAGCCAGATCAGGGCGAACCATGCCCAGCGCGACTGAGGCATTGATGCGATAGCCCCATGCACCAGATGTGGTTTCACCCACGATCTGACCATCGTTCCAGATGCAGGACATGTAGGGCGCATCGCAATCTTTCGCATCGACCAACAAAGTCACGAACTGCTTTTTCGCCCCCTGCTGCTTTTCGTTCAGGATTGCGGCCTTGCCGGGGAAGTCCTGCGGTTTGTCGAGTTTGACGAAACGCTCCAACCCGCCTTCGAGCAGCGAATAGTCAGTTGACAGGTCGCCCTTCCATGCGCGGTAGCCCTTTTCGATGCGCAGCGAATTCAGCGCGTACATACCAAACGGCTTGGCACCTGCGTCAACGATCGCTCCATAGATCGCCGGCATGTGTTCGTTCAGAGCGTGAACTTCCCAACCCAACTCACCGGCAAAGGACACCCGGATCAGATATGCGGGCTGGCCGGCAACGGTCGCCGACTGATGGGTCAGCCATCCGGGCGACAGGTCCGCATCGGTCAGACCTGACAGAATGTCGCGCGATTTCGGGCCGGTCACGATCAGTGTGTCACGGGTAGTCGTCACGTCCTCAATTGTGACACCGGCGGGCATGGCGTTCCGCAGTATATCGCGGTCATGCCACTGCGCGGTTGCAGCGGTGATCATCATGAACTCGTCATCGCCCAGGCGAATACAAGACATCTCGGTCAGGATGCGGCCACGGTTATCAGAGACATAGATCAGGTTCATTCGACCGACTTTGGGCAAACCACCTGTTGCGAGGCCACGCAGCGCCTCGGCGGCACCGTCTCCCTTGACCATGAAGCGCGAGAATCCGGGCAGGTCGAGCACACCGCAATGGTCGCGGACAGCCTCGCACTCTTCCTTGATCCGCTGTTCCCATGGTCCGGAGCGACCCCAGGTATGCGTACTGTCTTCGCTCACGTCATCGCCCGGCTGCGCGAACCAGTTGGCACGTTCCCAGCCGTTGTAGACGCCCATGACACCGCCCAATTCCTTGACCTTGGCATGCACCGGGGACAGCTTCTTGTCTCGTGCCGCCGGCCATTCGTGATGAGGGAAGTGCATGGCGTATTCGTTGCCGTAGACCTCCATCCCCTTCTGGTTGCAAAAGTCCTGGTCTGTGTAGTCGGTGTAGCGACGCGGATCGACGGCCCACATATCCCATTCGGTGCAGCCATCGACGATCCATTCCGCCAGAACCTTGCCGGCACCACCGCCCTGCGCGATGCCGAAGGTAAAGGTATGCGCCTCAAATGCATTTTTCACACCCGGCATCGGGCCGATCAACGGCAGCCCATCCGGGGCATAGGGGATCGGCCCGTTGATTACGCGGCCAACGCCCGAAGTCGCCATCAGCGGCACGCGCTCCATCGCGTCGGTGACGATATCTTCGATCCGGTCCAGATCATCGTTCCAGAGCTGGAATGAAAAGTCCTCTGGCATCGGATCGTCCTCGGACATCCAGTGGCCCTTGCAGTTGGGTTCATACGGGCCAAGGTTGAAGCCGTTCTTCTCCTGCCGCAGGTAGTAGGAGATATCCACATCACGCAACAGCGGTAGCTTCTTGCCACCGTTCTCTTTGGACCACGCTTCGACCTCGGGCACTTCGTCGGTCAAAAGGTACTGGTGGCTCATGACCATAGCCGGAACGGTACGCCCACCAAAGGGTTTGAACCACTCACCAACACGTTGCGCGTAGTAGCCGGCGGCATTCACAACGTAATCACAGGCGATGTCGCCCTGGTCCGTATGTACAGTCCAGGTGCCGTCGTCGTGCTGCGTTACACCGGTCGCTGGGCAGAAACGGATGATCTTCTGCCCCATGTCGCGTGCGCCTTTGGCCAACGCCTGCGTCAGCTGCGCCGGGTCAATGTCACCATCAGTGGGGTCATACAAAACGCCTTCAAGATCGTGGGTCTCAAGGAACGGGTAGTTCTCTCTGGCTTCTTCCGGCGACCACATCTCCATCGGGATACCTTGATGGCGACCCATGGACAGCGCTCGCTCGAACTCCTGCATCCGTTCTTTGCTATGCGCCAGGCGGATAGAACCCGAGACGTGATAGTTCATCGGATAATCAACCTCTTCTGCCAGGCGCGAATACAGCTCGGTCGAATAACGCTGCATGTTCATGATCGCCCATGACGTCGAAAAGGTAGGTACGTTGCCCGCCGCGTGCCAGGTCGAGCCTGCCGTCAGCTCATTCTTTTCCAGCAGTACACAGTCGGTCCAGCCTTTCTTGGCCAGATGGTAGAGCGAGGAGGTCCCCACCACACCGCCACCGATGATGACCACGCGGGCTTTCGTCGGAAAATCACTCATGTCTTTCAGTTCCTATTATTGCGCCTCTTGAGGCAGGTCATCCTTGATGTCGTAGTAATCGCCCTTGTCGGCCACAAAGATGTGGCGGGCGAGTTTCAGTCCGGTAGGTGCGTCCAGAGCCCCCATGGAAATCGAGATCGTGTCTTCGTCATTGTGCTGCCAGAACAAGAACGAACCGCAGGTGTTACAGAACCCGCGCCGCGCAATATCCGAGGCACGATACCAGCTCAGCGAATTGCTGGCCGCGAAAGTCAGATTGTCCTGATGGGTCGAAGCTGAAGCCCAGACATGGCCCGATTGCTTGCGGCACTGTCCGCAATGGCAGGCAGAGGGTGGCGAAATCTCTCCGTCGATTGTGAAAGCAACAGATCCGCACAGGCAGGAACCAGCGTGCATTGTTTTACCCCCTTGCTACTGGCGCAGTGCTGGTCCCCAGCAATACGCCATAGATGATGAAACAGGCGGCCATCACGCGGCGCACCCAGATGTTGAACACCGCCCCCAATGCGGCTTTGCCCATCACGGCCCCAAGCAGGGTGAACCCTGTGTAGCTGAGCGTGGTAATGATCAGGGCAGTTGGCATGATTACGGCCATCTGCTGCCAAATCGGAACGTCGGGTTGAACGAATTGCGAGAACGCGGCCAAGTAACCAGCGACGCTTTTTGGGTTGATCGTGGCGACGGCAAGCGCGTGCAGATAGACATGCCGCGCAGGTCTTTCCGACACCGGTGCAGGCTTGGTTGCGTTCATCCATCCGCGGATACCCATCCAAATCAGAAACCCGGCACCGATCAACTTGACCGCAAAAAATCCGGTCGTCGACGCCGCGATTAACGCCGTCACTCCCAATGCCGACAGGACCAGAAACGCGCTGGCCTGCGTCAGGATCGCCAGGACCCCAAGCATAGCCTTGGGAAAGGGCAGGCTCATCCCGTTCGAGATGCAGTTGACCGCGTTCGGTCCCGGCGTCGTGACGAACACCACCCAGAACAGTGCAAATATGGTCCAGGCCTCGAAACTCATCAGTACACCGGTGGCGCGATAACCCAGATGGCTACGGCGGGCTCACTATATGGGTTGGACCATTGATAGGGCTCGTGCTTGATCCGAAAGCTGTCGCCCGGACCAACGGTGAAGCCTTGGGTGCCGATTATCAGATCCAGACGACCCGAGATCATGTAACCCACTTCCTGAGTTGGACGGTCCGCTGGTGTTTGCATTTTGGAATGCGGTTCAAAAGTGGAATGAACCATCTCGAAGTCATCGGTCAAATCGGGCGACAGCAACTCTTCGATCAACCCTTCCTCGCCCGAACCCATGGGGCGGCGTGATCCGGCACGAACGATATACCCCTGTTCATCCGCTGGTGCCGCCGAATGTGCAAACAGCATCGACATCGGCACACCCAGACATTCCGAAATCTGGCGCAGGTCTGAGATCGATGGTTCGGACATGTCACGCTCGACCTGACTGAGCCATCCGACAGACCGTTCGAGCCGTGCCGCAATCTCGCTTAGTGTCAAACCACGTGCTTTGCGCAAAGCGCGCAGATCGGCTCCTAGCGTCGCGCTATGGGGGGTTTGATCGTTCAATGGATGTTCCGACTCGCCGTGAAATTTATATCGTAATTTTCACGGTGCATCGAATCGATGAAAATTCCAAGCATTTTTTCACTTGGGTCTGCTTGCTTGATTGGCTATGGCATCGTCATGTGGATAGCTGTGACCTACCTTTGGGCGATCAACAGCCTGACTTTGCTGGCATTCGGATGGGACAAACTTCAGGCACGCCGTCGGAAAAAGCGCGTACCCGAGCGTTGGTTGCTGAGACTTGCAATGCTAGGCGGCAGCCCATCGGCCCTCCTTGGGCGATGGGTCTTTCAGCATAAGACCAGAAAGAAGGGATTTTCGTTCTGGCTCATCTGTATCATCTGCGTACAGTTGATTGCTTGTGTCGTCATTTTGCGGAATGGACCGCTAGGGTAGCGCCGATGCGTGTGCGCTCACGCAAACACTTGCGAAAGAATCCTCTGCAGACTGATAGCGTCTTCCTCGCCGAACGCATCCGGCTGATTGCTGTCGATATCAAACACCGCAATGACCTCACCTGACGCATTCCGAACCGGCAAGACCAGTTCGGATCGGGTGGAAGACGCGCAAGCAATATGTCCGGGGAATGCATCCACGTCGGGCACAAGCTGCACCTCTCCCGTCCGCGCCGCAGCGCCGCAGACGCCGCGCGCGAAAGGGATGACAAGGCAGCCATGCCCGCCTTGGTATGGGCCGATTTTCAATACGCCGGGTTCTGTCACACGATAGAACCCGGTCCAGTCAAACCGATTGTCGGAATGATGAACCTCGCAAGCGACAGTGGCCATCAGAGCGACCTGATCAGTCTCCCCTTCGGTCAGCGCGGCTATGGTCTTGGCGAGCGTATCGTAGTCTGCTGTCATTTCTGCACGTTTCCGCGTTGGGCTGAGGGGGCATCGCCCCTCATGAACCGTTGGTTCAAATCAACCCCGCAGTATTTGGAAAAAGTGGAAGGGTCAAATACGTTCGATGGCGATTGCTGTCCCTTCTCCACCGCCAATGCAAATAGCGGCTACGCCACGCTTGAGGTTTCGTTTTTCCAGCGCGTTTAGCAGTGTGACCACGATCCGGGCGCCCGATGCCCCGATGGGGTGCCCCAGCGCGCAGGCACCTCCGTTTACGTTGACGATTTCGCGCGGCAGGCCCATTTCGTGCATGAACGCCATTGGGACAACGGCAAAGGCTTCGTTGACCTCCCACAGATCGACATCCTCTTTGCTCCAACCGATGCGAGACAGCAGCTTTTGCGCGGCAGGAACCGGGGCCGTCGTAAACAGACCCGGAGCCTGAGCGTGGCTTGCATGACCCAGAATGCGTGCACGTACCGAGAGGCCCTGCGCCTCAGCAGCTTCGGAAGACGCCAGAACCAAAGCAGCCGCCCCATCCGAAATCGAAGAGGAATTGGCCGCCGTCACTGTCCCATCTTTGCGAAAAGCCGGCTTCAACGTCGGGATTTTCTCTGGGCGCGCCGACTTCGGCTGCTCATCTGCGTCCTGAGTGACCTCACCTTTTCTGGTGCGAATCGTCACTGGGGCGATTTCAGTATCAAACGCACCGGTGTCCTGTGCAGTCAGAGCATTCGACAGGCTTTTCAAAGCGTATTCGTCCTGCGCTTCGCGCGTGAACTGGTAGGATTCGGCGCAATCTTCCGCAAAAGTTCCCATCAGTCGGCCCTTGTCATAGGCATCTTCCAACCCGTCGAGGAACATGTGGTCAACCACCTGGCCATGACCGATACGGGCTCCACCACGCATCTTTGGCAGCAAGTACGGCGCATTCGTCATGCTCTCCATCCCACCGGCAACCATGGTATCGGCATGGCCCAGCGCGATCTGGTCGAAGGCCATCATCGCGGCTTTCATGCCCGACCCGCACATCTTGTTGAGCGTTGTAGCAGGGACGTCTTCACCCAAGCCAGCTGCAAACCCGGCCTGACGGGCCGGAGCCTGCCCCTGCCCTGCCGGCAAGACGCATCCCATTAGCACTTCGTCCACGGTCTGCGCGCCGGCGCTTTGCAAGGCGGCTCGAATAGCGGTTCCGCCCAACTCGGCCGCCGGGACTCCATCAAACACGCCCTGGAACCCGCCCATGGGCGTTCGTGCGGCCCCTGCAATCACAACTTCTTTCATCTGACGCCTCCCATTGGATTTTCAGCACTTGGATACCGAATGGTAAGAATTGCCGTCTAGCGTATTTCTACGATCATTTCCAAAACCGGAGGGCGGTTGACCATGGGGCTAAGCAGCACCACGACCGGCAAGACACAGGTTATTACTGTCCACTGCGACCGAATTGATGCGGCAATGGCCATTCAATTCAAGGAAGACATGCGATCCCAGGCCGAAGAAAGTGCAAGTCGCGTCATCCTGGATCTGTCCACTGTCGAGTTCATCGACTCAAGCGGTTTGGGCGCAATTGTCGCGTCGATGAAGCAATTGGGAGACGGTTGCCGACTGGATTTAGCCGGATTGCAACCGGTCGTCGAAAAAGTATTTCGTCTGACGCGAATGGACACAGTTTTCAAACTGTTTGTTTCGCTGGATGACGCGTTGACTACAGGTGCAGACTGACCACTGGGCAGGGGTAGATTGGCGTGGCCCATAAATGTGAAAATGACTGCCTGGACCTGAGCTTTCACGCGATCGATTCTCAGGCAAGCGCCGGGATAGCGACTCTCTGCGTGCGGCTGGCGGCGATGGGAATCCCACAGAACAAAGCCGGTGACGTAAAAATCGCTCTGGCGGAGGCGATCAACAACGTCGTGGAACACGCCTATGCCGGTGTACAACCGGCAGACATTCGTATCGAATGCCACCTGTGCCAGAACAAGCTGGACGTTCTGATCACGGATGCCGGAAACCCAATGCCAGATTTGAAATTGCCCAGTGGCGTTCCGTCCTCGGTAGATACAGCGCGTCTGGACCTGCCCGAAGGTGGCTTTGGTTGGTTTCTGATTCGGCAGCTGACAAGTGAAATCCGGTACCAACGGAGAGAGGGTCGTAATCAGCTTTTTCTGCGGTTTGACCTCACGGATTTGTCATAGAGAACCAAAAATGGTCACAATAAGGTCCAGATCGAACCATTGTAGCGCCGCAAACCAAGGGCAAAAAGGTAGTGTAGCTCAGATAGCTTCCCTCGGCGCCTAACGTCACAGCCCCCACCCAGTGAACGGCGCCGAGGAACTTCCTCCCTGATACTATTGGACAATTCGCTACCGCAGCTTACTCTCTGCCTGCTTGATAGGAGGAGTAGTTCATGCGGGATTTGCACATGCCGGGCCGGTCCGAAGTTCTGGCAACAAACGGGATGTGTGCGACGTCGCACCCTCTGGCCGCCAAAGTGGCGTTAGACATTCTGGCCCAAGGCGGCAACGCCATGGACGCGGCGATCGCCGGCGCAGTTCTTTTGGGTATTTGCGAACCACAAATGACGGGCCTCGGTGGTGACTGCTTTGTGTTGTTCAATCGGCCAGGCGAAAAAACTGTCCGGGCGTTGAACGGATCTGGCCGCGCGCCAGCCAAGGCCAATGCATCGGACCTACGGGCAAAAGGATTGAAGTCAGTTCCCCTAAACGGACCAGATGCGGTGACAATTCCGGGGGCTGTTGAAGCGTTTTGCCATCTGTCGCAAACAGAAGGACGGCTGGGTCTGGACGCGATACTACAACCCGCGATCCAGTATGCCGAGGCCGGTGTTCCGGTCGCCCCGCGCGTGGCCTTTGATTGGGCTAACGGCGAAGGCACATTGCAAGGTGCTGCACGCAACCATTATTTGCTGGGCGGTAAGGCATTGAAAACTGGGCAGGTCTTCTGCGCACCGGGCCAGGCCGAGGTTTTGCGCCGCATCGCACGAAATGGGCGCGATGCATTCTATACCGGTGAGATCGCCGAAGACATGTTGTCAGCACTTTCCAATTTGGGCGGCGTTCACACGACCCGGGATTTTGCCAACGCTAAATGCGATGAAACCCAGGCGATGAACGGCAGCTATGGCGGCATTGAGTTAGTGGAACATCCGCCCAACGGTCAGGGCGCAACAGCAATTCTGCTCCTTAACATCCTTAAACACTTTGACCTTTCAAAGATGGACCCGTGGGGCGCCGAACGCACCCATATCGAGGCCGAAGCGACCAAGCTGGCCTATGACGCGCGCAATCGCTTTATCGCTGATCCTGAATTCAGCCCACAAGCTGATCGGTTTCTCGAGCACGACATAGCCACCAAATTGGCGGCTCTGATTGATCCGAAGCGTGCGATGCAGGCAGCAGCTCCGCTTACCGAAGCGGTGCACAAAGATACCGTCTACATCACAGTAGTAGATCGGGACAGAATGGCTGTTTCGCTTATTTATTCGATATTCCACGGCTTCGGCTCGGGCATAGCCTCAGAGAAATTCGGAATCCTTTTGCAGAACCGCGGAGCCGGATTCACTCTGCAGGAGGGGCATCCGAATGAACTGGGCGCCGGCAAACGCCCGATGCACACTATCATTCCCGGCATGTTGCGTCAGGGCGGTCAGGTCATGATGCCGTTTGGGGTAATGGGCGGCGCCTACCAACCCACCGGTCATGCCCGCTTTCTGTCTAACATCGTGGATTACGATCTTGAGCTTCAGGAGAACCTGAATGGCCCGCGCGCTTTTGCAGATGGTGGCGTGCTGAAACTTGAACGGGGACATTCTGAAGTTGTTCGGCAACAATTATCCGACCTGGGCCACATTATCGAAACTCCGGAAACACCCCTTGGAGGCGCACAGGCGATTCACATCCGTGACAGTGGTGTTTTGGTGGGTGCCAGCGACCCCAGAAAAGACGGTTGCGCGCTTGGATATTAAACCGTGGGGCGGACGGCAGTTCCGTCTTGGTAATTCAGTTGAACTGAAAGTGCAGAGGGTAGGATCCGTCCTGAAACGGACCGAACATGTTGGGAATATCCGGGTGATCCACGGGCTCTCCGGATTGGTCCTCAACCAGATTTTGTTCAGAAACATAAGCAACATAGAAGGATTGGTCGTTCTCCGCCAACAGGTGGTAGAACGGCTGATCCTTGATAGGGCGGCTGTCTTCGGGAATGGCTTCATACCATTCTTCCGAGTTCGCGAACTCTGGGTCCACGTCAAAAATCACCCCTCGAAAAGGGTGTCTGCGATGTCGAACCACCTGACCCAGGCGGTACTTGGCATGTGTCTTAAGCATTGTTTCAGCCCCCAAAGCATTTTCTACCTCTTTCCGGGCCAAAAAGCCAATCATTGATCTGAAAAACAGGGAAACAGTCTGTGAACCTAATTCTTACAGTGTTCGAAATTGCAGCCCCGGTTTTTCTGCTGTCAGGGATCGGATTTACCTGGGTCAAGCTCAAGTTCGAGTACCGGCTGGAATTCGTTACCCGGCTTGCGGTGAATCTGGCAGTACCCAGCCTGATCTTTGTGGCACTTATGCAAACCGAGATACCGGGTGGCGAATTAACCCTGTTCACTCTGGCAGCCATTGTGGCCCATATGGTGCTGGCCGGTGTGTTCTGGGTATTCGTTCACCTGACAGGGTTAGAACAGCGCACCTATCTGGCACCGTTGATTTTTGGGAACACGGGCAATTTGGGCCTGCCGTTGTGTATATTTGCCTTTGGGCAGTCCGGGCTGGGCTATGCAGTGGTTTTTTTGGCCGTTACTGCGTTGTTTTCCTTCACATACGGCATCTATCTGGTCGCAGGGCGGGGAGCCTTCGGTAAGGTCCTGCGCGAGCCGATGGTATGGGCAACGTTGCTGGGCGCCTTGTTCTTGTGGCGAGGATGGAAAACTCCACTATTTGTGACCAATACGCTGGATCTATTGGGTCAGATGGCCGTTCCATTGATGCTGATCACATTAGGTGTGGCCATTGCCCGGCTAAGCACGCGCAAAATTGGTCAGGCCGTCTGGTTGTCACTTATCAAGCTGATTGTGTGTTTTGGGCTGGGGTGGGTTTTGGCTCTTTTTTTCAAACTCGAGGCCGTGGCATTTGGTGTCTTGGTTTTACAGATATGCACTCCGGTCGCTGTCACATCCTATCTTCTGGCCGAGCGATTTGAGGCCGATGCTGACGCAGTGGCGGGGATGGTCATGGTGTCGACCCTGCTCTCTGTCGCCGCTTTGCCCATTATTCTGGCCATTGTTCTGTAACGAATGTGATTTCATCAAAGCTCAATCTGCGCTAGAATAAAGAAAAAAGGCACGAGGCACATGAGCAGAATTCTTTTCGTACTCTTCGGGGTGCTGCTTTTGGCATCCTGTGGGGGCGGGTCAAAGCAACCGCCCAGCAGATTGAATGACGCGTGCAGCATTGCGCGCGAACGTCCCGACTATATCAAGGCCTTCAAAAGCACCGAGCGGAAATGGGGGGTTCCCATCCACGTTCAGATGGCCACGATCTATCAGGAAAGCCGGTATCGTCACGATGCGCGCACCCCGCACAAATACGTGCTGGGCGTAATTCCGATGGGCCGGCAAAGCAGCGCTTATGGCTTCAGCCAGGCGTTGGACGGGACTTGGGATCAATACCAGCGCGAAACCGGGAAGCGCCGCGCCAAGCGTGACCGCATTCGCGACGCGTCGGATTTCATTGGCTGGTACATGAACAAAAGCTACGAGCGTAACGGCATCCACCCCAGCGACACACGCAACCAGTATCTGGCCTACCATGAAGGTCATACGGGCTATGCTCGCGGAAGCCATAACGGCAAATCATGGTTGCTGAATGTGGCCAGCGATGTGGATGCGCGTGCGCAGCTATATCAGGCACAACTGTCCAACTGCCGTTATTAACAGCAGGCGGATCAGCGGTTTGCTGATCCGCTTCTCGTTCTGGTGGAAAACAGATCCTGATTCAGATTGCCGCCTTCGGTCAGTTGACCCAGAAGAACCGTCGTCTGACCGCCAGTATTGTCATGGATCACCCATTTTCGCAGTTCGACAGGGTCACTGGTAAACATCAGTTCGATCCTGCCATTTTCGGGGCTCTTGGGATCCTGCGCTGTGACAACAGTTGCGGTCCCGTCGAAATCATGGCCAACAACCATATTGGCCTGACCCAGATCGACGTTACGGGCCAGAACAAGTGACAGCGGCGTTCGCCGAAGTGGATACTGCTCGGGCGGCTGGTTGGACTTCGGATCAAAGATCTGAACCGTTCCGGCGCGGGCCAGGACAACGGCACTGTTGGGCGGATCGTATTCGAACCGCATCTTGCCCGGCCGCTGCAACCACAGCTTTCCCGTGCTCAGTGACCCATCGTCGTTCACTTGGGTGAAACTGGTCTGAACCGTTTTCAACTGGTTCAGATAGTTCGAGATTTCGGACAACTGCAGTTTATCTGCAGCCCAGGCCGCAGGCGCGGCGAGTGTCAAAGCAAGGGCAAAGGCAATCTGTTTCATGGCTCACAGATATGTGCTCTGCCCTTGTTATTAAATATCCTATTGTTCGGGGACGAGGATTTCGCGCTTACCGACGTGATTTGCCGACGAAACAACGCCTTCGTCCTCCATTTGCTCAACAAGCCGCGCAGCTTTGTTGTAACCAATGGCAAGTTTCCGCTGAATGTACGAGGTCGAGCATTTGCGATCCTTGATCACAATCGCCACGGCCTGATCGTACAAAGCGTCTTCGCCGTTGGTGTTGCCACCGGTGTTCAGGCCCAGAACGGCGTCGATATTGTCGGCCTTATCTTCGGCCGGGCCATCCAACACCGTACTTACATAGTCCGGCGGGCCGAACTGCTTCAGGTGGTTGACGATTTCCTCGACCTCTTCATCCGAGACAAACGGGCCATGGCAACGGGTGATCTTGGCGCCACCAGCCATATAGAGCATATCGCCCTGCCCAAGCAGTTGCTCGGCGCCCATCTCTCCCAAAATGGTGCGGCTGTCGACTTTCGATGTCACCTGGAACGAAATCCGCGTGGGGAAGTTCGCCTTGATCGTACCGGTGATCACATCGACCGAGGGCCGCTGCGTGGCCATAATCAGGTGTATGCCCGAGGCACGTGCCATTTGCGCCAGACGCTGGATGCAGGCCTCGATCTCTTTGCCCGCGACCATCATCAGGTCGGCCATCTCGTCGACGATGACGACGATATAGGGCATCGCTTCGGGCGCGAATTCCTCGGTCTCGAACATCGGCTCGCCGGTCTCATCATCGAACCCGGTCTGCACCGTGCGGCTGAACATCTCGCCTTTGGCCAGCGCATCCTTAACGCGGCCATTATAACCGGCGATGTTGCGAACGCCCATTTTGGACATCTTGCGATACCGGTCCTCCATTTCGCCCACGACCCATTTTAGGGCCACAACGGCCTTCTTGGGATCGGTCACAACGGGTGACAGAAGGTGCGGGATGCCGTCATAGACCGACAGTTCCAGCATCTTGGGGTCGATCATGATCAGGCGGCATTCGTCCGGTGTCAGCTTATACAGCAGTGACAGGATCATCGTGTTGATTGCCACCGACTTACCGGAACCGGTGGTCCCCGCGATCAGCAGGTGAGGCATTTTGGCCAGGTTCGCCACAACGGATTCACCGCCGATATCCTTGCCCAGCGCCAAGGGCAGAGCTTGGTTGCCATCACCGAAATCACGGCTGGCGAGGATTTCTCGCAAAACCACCATTTCGCGGTTTTCATTGGGCAGTTCGATACCGATGACCGAACGCCCCGGCAATGTCGAAACCCGGGCCGACAGCGCCGACATCGAGCGCGCAATATCGTCTGCCAGACCGATCACACGGCTGGCTTTCAGACCAGGCGCAGGCTCCAGTTCGTACATGGTCACAACCGGGCCGGGGCGGACGCTGACGATCTCACCTTTCACGCCGTAATCATCCAGCACGTTTTCAAGCATCCGCGCGTTTTCTTCGAGCGCTTCGTCGCTGAGATGATGGCGCTGAATGGCCGCCGGGTTCGATAACAAGCTCAGCGGAGGAAGTTCGAAATCCGAATGCCTCTCTTCAAACGACAGGGTCGGCTGTGCCTCGGCCTGAGCGCGACGCGACGGTGGCGGAGCGCGGCGCACGGGTTGCGCCACAACAGGTTTACGCGGCTCGGCCACTGGGATTTTCATCGCTTGGCGCGGTTGCTGTGCAGGTTCAGGCGCGTCCTCGAACACGGCCTCATCCTCAAAATCAGGGTCGGGCTGATAAGCCTGTGCTGGGTCTGGTTCGGGCGCATAATACGGATCCGAAGCGTCTTCCTTTCCAACCGGTTCCGACCATTCCAGCGCTTCACCTGCAGTCAACGGTGGCTCGGGCGGGAGACCCGTTGCAGTCATCGGAGGTTCCGGCGGCAATTCCCCAGCCTGGCCTGCGTTCAGGATCAGAGGATCTGGTCCCCTGCCCCGCCCTTTTGTCAGCGGTAAATTCGGATCCGGTTCAGGTGTCATTTCACCAGTCGCGACCTTGCGATTGCGCACAGCAGCGGAAATTTTCGAGCGGATACGGTCTTCGCCCGGCATCTCATAAAAACCCTCGACCGGGTTGGGATCGACCAACTCGGGCTCCGGCATGGGTTCTGGTCGGCGGATCAAGGAAGGCATCCGCGCCAACAGGCCGCTTTTCAGAGGCTCGGGTTCGGCTTCCGGTTCTTCAAAAACCGGCTCGGCATAAGCTAATTCGTCTTCAAAAACTGCTTCAGCAGCTTCCAAGCGGGCCGATTTGCGTTCGTCCCATTGCGAACGTCTGTCACGAGCCGCCTGCGCGGTTGCAGACGCCCCCCGACCAAGCAGGTTCATCAATGTATCGTAAGACAGAACAAGCCCCAACAGGAACGCCCGGAAGCCTCTCTGGACATCGTTTTTTGTGAACCCCAGCACAAATACGCCGAGCGCCAGCATACCGCCCGCCATGGCCAGCGACATCAGTTTAACCATGAAGTGCGACGAGATCGGCAGCAGTGTCAGCAGCGCCCCCATGACGGTGTCGCCAAACAACCCGCCCAGCCCAAAGCTGTGCGTAGCCCGCCACGCATCTCCTGGCACGAGGGTCGCCGCATAGACCGAGACAATTGCAATCCAGATCGGGGCAAAGATCAGACGAGCTACGGCACGATCTTCACCAAAATGCCCGGCAAAACGTACACCCCAGCCGATCAGGACCAACGCGATGCTCCAGCTGCCCCAGCCGACGATCATGAACAGCGGCGCCGCGATTGAGGCACCTATCCGGCCCATCCAGTTCTGTACCGGCGCATCCGTCGACACCATCCAGTTTGGATCTTCCGGTGTGTAAGACCGGATCATCGCCGCCGCCGCAAACCCCAGCAGGATCAAGGCGATTCCGATCAATTCCTTGCTGCGCCGTTCAATGGCCGCCTGCGTGGTGCTGTCCAGCAATGGATCGCGTTTGCGCGCGTTTAATGATGCCATTTTGCCCTCGTACCTCACGAATAGATGCAGTCGCGGAGCGTAATCAGCCCGCGCTGCAACTCTGTTTTTGGGGCCACCATTGCGACCCTTATAAATGCTTCGCCCGGGTTCTGCCCCGGATCGCCTTGAGAAAGATATGCACCCGGCAGAACCCGAACACCGGTTTCCTGCCACAACTTCAAAGCCGTTTTCTCGCCGTTTTCGACCGGCAGCCACAAAAAGAATCCGGCTTCGGGCGGCATATAGCCCTGCAGACCGGCGAACACTTTGTCTGCAATGGCGTATTTTTCCTGATAAAGCGCACGGTTTTCCGCAACATGCCCCTCATCTGCCCAGACCTTGGCCGCGGCCGCCTGCAAAGGCGCAGGTAGCGGTGCCCCTGAATAGGCCCGCAACTGCTTGACCCGCCTGATCGTTTCCGGTCCACCTGCAATCAGCCCCGAGCGCAAACCAGCCAGATTTGACCGCTTTGAAAGCGAGTTGAACAGGGTAATACGTTCGGGGTCGGCCCCAAGATCCTGCGCGACAGTCAGAACACCAACAGGTGCTTTGTCGCGATAAATCTCAGAGTAGCATTCGTCAGCGAAAATACGGAAATCGTACTTTTCGGCCAAGCGGATCAACTCGGCCCAATAGTCCCGTGAGGCGACAGCGCCCTGCGGATTGGCAGGCGAACAGATATAGGCCACGGCGGACCGGTTCAGCACGTCTTCAGGCAGGTTCGCGTAGTCTGGCAGGTGGCCTGTCGCAGCCGTGGCCGACACGAAATACGGCTGAGCGCCGACCGAAATCGAAGCGACCATATAGACCTGATAGAACGGATTTGGGCACAACACGATCGGCTGCTGGCCATTTTTCTGTTCAGGGCAAAGTGCCATTGCGGCGTTGTACAACCCTTCGCGCGTGCCGTTCAGGGCCATTACATTGGTGTCTGGGTCCATGGTCACGCCATAACGACGCCTGATCCAGTCCGTGATCGACGTGCGCAGTGCAGGTGAACCTTCATTCGGCGGATAGCCCTGAAAATCAGCAGCGTTCTGCATGATCACATCCGTCACCCAGCCCGGAAAATCATGCATGGGGGTGCCGATGGTCATATGAACGACCTCACCGCCCGGCTGGTGATGATCCAAAAGGGCGCGCAGACGCGGGAATGCATATGCCGGTAGGTTCGAAAACCGCTCGGGAAAATTCATAACTACTGCCTCAATGCCGGGATCATTTGCGTCCCGGTTTTCTGGCAGATTACAGGCCGAGCCTCCCTTCGTCCAGACAAAGAGGTGCCGAATCAGGGGATTGTGGCATTCAGGCCAATGCGGTTTCGACGGCTGCACCCAGCCGTAAAAGCACCTCTTCGGACCTTGGATAACCCAGCATCATCAATCCGCAACTTGGTGTTCCGGTGGGCACGGTCAGCGACGCCAGCCCCATCAGATTGCCGATCCGGGTATTGCGCAATGCCAACAGGTTTTCGGTGACGTAGTATTCGTGATCATTCATAAGGCGATCCAGATTCGGTGGTAGAATCGGCGCGGTCGGCGCCAGGACCGCATCGAAACCGACGGTGGCAGCATCCCAAGAGCGGCGGCAGGCTTTAAGTTTTGCCCAGGCCGCCACATAGTCCGGCCCGGATACTTCCTTGCCGATGCGGAATCGTTCGAGGATTTCCGGGTACATCGCATCGGGGTTCGCTTCGATCACATCCCGCCAAAGACCATAGGCTTCGGTCGTGTAAAGGATCCCCGACAGGCCCATCGCCTCGTTCAGCTCTGGCACCTCCAGAGGCACGATTTCGGCGCCGGACTCCTTCAATTTCTGCAACGAGTCTTCGTATGCCTTGCGCGGGGCCTCGCGTAAATCGTCCTTTGCGACATTCTGCAGATCAGCAAAACGGCGACCTTTCAGGGTGGCACCCCGCAAGTCAGCCGGGGTGCCACCTTCAAGCAAAGCCAACATATGCGCCGCATCTTCAACCGAACGCGCCAGTGGACCGATCGTGTCAAACCTCAGGCACAGTGGCACCACTCCCTCAAGGCTCAGACGCCCGGCGGTGGTTTTCAGCCCAACCAGATCGTTCCAAGCTGCGGGTATGCGCACCGATCCGCCCGTGTCCGAGCCGATCCCGCAGGCCGCCAGCCCCCAGGCCACAGACGCGCCGGCCCCTGAAGACGAGCCACCCGGAACTGCATCCTCGTCATGGACGCATGGCGGCGTTTTGGTGATCGGGTTCAGCCCGAGGCCGGAAAAAGCCAGCTCACTCATATGCGTTTTTCCCAGACACACGGTCCCCATTGCCGCAGCATTGTGCAATACCAGCGCATCCGCATCAGGCATACGGTCTTTCAACAGGGCCGAGCCTGCCTCGGTCACGGTCCCGGCAGTGTCGAACAGGTCTTTCCAGCTTATCGGAACGCCGTCCAGCAGGGACCGGCGCAGGCCCAGTTTGGCCCGTTCCTGCGCCGCTTGTGCCTCGGCTCGGGCACGGTCGTGGGTAACGCGGGCATAGATCCGATCCTTGTGTGGATGCGCGTCTATGGCGGACAGGTAAGCTTCGGTCAACTCTACCGGATCAATCTGCCCCATCCCTATGCCGCGACCCAAATCACATGCGGTCATGGTTAGCCAGTCCTGCATCCTGCCCCCCCCCTGGAAATCTGCTTAACGGGACGGTAGCGACAGGACCGCACATGGACAATCCCGAAAGGGGGCGCATATTGCGGGTCATGACAAAGGCTTCCGATATTTTGATCGTAGGGGGCGGGCTGAATGGGCCCGCTCTGGCTCTGGCATTGGCGCAGACCGGCCACACAGTAACCGTCGTTGACGCACTGGCAGAGAAAGTGCGCAAGAACGCCGCGTTTGACGGACGTGCCTACGCCTTGGCACTGGCCTCGCAACGGTTGCTGGATGCGGTCGGCGTTTGGGATAGGGTCGCTGAGCATGCTCAGCCGATGCTCGAGATCAAGGTAACGGACGGCCATGCAGGCGCCGGACCATCGCCGTTTTTCATGCATTTCGACCACGCCGAGATCGAAGAAGGCCCAATGGGCTATATGGTTGAAGATCGCCACCTGCGCCGTGCATTTCTTGAAGCGATGGCCGACGAACAGAATATTACCGAAATCAGCGGCAAGACGGTTGTATCGCAGGAAATCACCTCAACTGGTGTAACTATGACCTTGGATGACGGGACCACAGTGTCCGGTAACGTGTTGGCGGGGTGTGATGGTCGCCGTAGTGGCACCGCCCAGCGGGCTGGGATCAAACGGACGGGTTGGGACTATGGGCAGACTGCGCTGGTTTGCGCGATCGAACACGAGCTGCCGCATCACGGTATCGCACATCAGTTCTTCATGCCGCCCGGCCCTCTGGCGATCCTGCCACTTACCGGCAACCGCAGCTCGATCGTCTGGAGCGAACGAACCGAGACTGCACAGCGCATCAACGCCCTGCCCGAAGCGGAATACCTTCAGGTCCTGCGCCCGCGGTTCGGCGACTTTCTAGGCGACATCAAGCTGCAAGGTGATAGATTCACCTATCCTCTGAACCTGACCATCGCCAACTCCTTTATCTCGGACCGGTTGGCACTGGTCGGAGATGCCGCCCACGGCATGCACCCGATTGCGGGACAAGGCCTGAACGCGGGTCTGCGCGATGTGGGTGCGCTGGCGGAGGTCCTGACCTTGGCGGGGCGCCGGGGTGAGGATATCGGCTCAACTCTGGTGATGGAACGCTATCAGGAATGGCGCCGGTTCGACACGGCATCACTTGCGATGGCGACGGATGTGTTCAACAAGCTGTTTTCCAACGACAATCCGCTTTTGCGCATTGGGCGCGACATTGGAATGGGGATTGTAGGCTCGCTGCCGGGGCTTCGCCGTGGTTTCGTGCGCGAAGCCGCCGGCCTTACCGGAGACCTGCCAAAACTGCTGCAAGGCCGACCGATCTAGTCAAGCTCGCGCGCCTCATCGACCAGCATCACCGGTATGCCGCTGCGGATCGGAAAGGCCAGACCGGCCGCTTTGGACACCAATTCCTGCCGCTCGGCATCGTAATGCAGTGTCGTATGGGTTTGCGGACAGATCAATGCCTCAAGCATATGGCGGTCAAAAGCGTGCTGGGTATCGCTCATTGCAGTTTTTCCTCGTTTGAGCCGCCACGCATGGCAAACTCGATCAATGTTACCAGCGTTTCGCGGCGCGTACGCAGGCATGGGGCCTCGAGCAAGGCCTGCTTGTCCTCGGGTTCGAAATCCAGAAGCATCGACAAGGAGTTGACCAGCAACTCGTCGTCCGCGTCTTTCATCGTATCCCAATCGGTTGACAATTGGCGCGATGAAAAGAACTTTTCCAGCAGGGTCAGGAATCGACTGCGGTTAAAACCATCATCGACCTCGACCTTGCCCAGATCGCGGTCAAATCCCTCCCAAGACACCAAACAGCGGCGATACGGCGTGAAACTGTCCAACTCTGATTTCACGCGGAATCGCGAAACACCTGTCAGTGTGATCAGATAGCGGCCATCCTCGGTTTCCGAAAACTGCGTCACGCGACCGGCGCAACCGATCTGGTGCAGTTTATCTCCATTACTCAGGCACGGATTCGGCTGAACCATTCCGATCAACCTTTCCTGAGTTTTCAATGCGTCGTCCAGCATTTGCAAATAGCGCGGCTCGAAAATATGCAGCGGCAAGCGCGCGCGCGGTAACAGCAGTGCCCCGGGCAAGGGGAACACTGAGACTGTGTCCGGCAGGTCAGCTGGATGCATCATAAATCCGAGTGTAGCCCTGATCGGAGATTAGGCAAATATCATCGAACTCAGCTTGCGTCGGCCGTTCAGTACAATCTGGTCATTGGGCTTGAGTGCGTCAAAGATCGTAAACAGCTGTGCCTTGGCCGCGCCATCGTTCCATTCCCGGTCCCGGCGGAACAGCTCCAGCAGCTGAGAAACGGCCTCTTCCACATTGCCATTGGCATGCAAAGCCTGCGCCAGATCGAACCTGGCTTGATGGTTGTCCGGATCCGCCTCGACCGCCGCAGTCAGCTCACCGACCGGGCCGGCATCCGCGGCCTGTTTGGCCAGCTCCAGCTGAGCGTGGGCCGCTTCGATCTCGGCCGAGGTCGAAATTTCGGCCGGCGCTCCGTTCAGGATCGCCTCGGCCTGATCCAGATCACCCAAAGCGATATGAGCACGCACCAAACCGCCATAGGCGCCAGCATGGTTGGCATCTTCGCCCAGAATAGCCGAAAAGGTCTGGGCGGCATCCACCGCTGCACCTTCGGTCAGCATCTCTTCGGCGGCCTGAACGGCATCGTTCAGTTGCTCGCCCGGGCTTTCGCCGCCTGCCGCTTCGATCACGCGGTCCACGAACGCCTTAATCTCGGATCCTGGCACTGCACCCTGGAATCCATCGACGGGCTGCCCCTTGTGGAATGCATAGACCGTCGGGATCGACTGAACGCGCAATTGCCCGGCAATCATCTGCGCTTCGTCTACGTTGATCTTGACCATCTTGACCGCACCCTTGGCGGCGGTCACGGCCTCTTCAAGCATTGGGCCCAAAGTTTTGCATGGACCGCACCAAGGCGCCCAGAAATCGACGATCACAGGGGTTTCCTGCGAAGCTTCGACCACATCGGCCATAAAGGTGGCCTCGGTTCCGTCCTTGATCAGGTCGGTGGCTGTGGTGTTGTCCGCGCCGTTCAAAAGATCCATTGCATTCACTCTCAGGTTCAAATTTGCGCTCTATATGCAACCGCCCGAGCCAGAAACCAAGGGCGGACTTTCGGTTTACTCTGGTATCAGAGGTCAAACGTCGCAAATACTGGCGCGTGATCGCTAGGTTTCTCCCACCCGCGCGCGTCCCGCAGGATGCGGCTGGAATGCCCAGCATTCGAGATATCTGGCGTCGCCCAGACATGATCCAGCCGTCGTCCCTTGTCTGCTGCATCCCAGTCGCGGGCGCGATACGACCACCAGCTATAGAGCTGACCTTCGGGGATATCCTGCCGCGTAATATCGATCCAGCCACCCGCATCCTGCGTCTCGGCCAGATGCTCAACCTCGATGGGAGTGTGCGAAACGACCTTGAGCAGCTGTTTGTGCGACCAGACGTCATCTTCGCGCGGGGCGATGTTCAGGTCGCCTACCAGAATGGATTTCTCCGGCTTTTCGGCATGGAACCAATCGCGCATATCGGTGAGATAGTCCAGTTTCTGGCCAAACTTCTCGTTTGCTTCGCGATCTGGCACATCTCCCCCCGCCGGAACATAGAAGTTATGGATGGTCACACCGTTTTCCAGCCGCCCCGCAATATGGCGGGCATGGCCGAGCCCGGCAAAATCCTTGTCACCAACTTCCTCCAGTGGCAGTCGCGACAGGATGGCGACACCATTATATCCCTTTTGCCCACGCGCGACCATGTGGGTATAGCCCAGTTTGGCAAACCCTTCGGTCGGAATTTTTTCGACGGGCGACTTGCACTCTTGCAGGCACAGAACATCCGGTGCTTCTTCCTGCAACAATTTCAGCACGATAGGCTCGCGAAGTCGGACCGAGTTGATATTCCAGGTGGCAAGAGTAAAGGGCATATCGGGGGATTCCTCTGTCACGATTTGCGCAGGTTAGCGTGGTGAAAGGTCAGGTGCCATCGGAAAAGAGACCGCTATGATGGGTGTCCTTCCGACTGGGGAGCGTCATCGCAGATTTCGTACCAGTTTGGTTTTTCCGAGACGAACTCGTGAAATTGATTCTTCAGGGATATTGAACTGTTCAGTGCATTGGCGGCTATCGGGAAGCTGTCCTCTTCCGAAAGAATCTCACCAAGTGATGAACCACAAATCATGCAAAAGCATCTGCCATATTTGTAAGGGGCCTCCGGCTGGTATGTTGCCACATTGTCTTTTCCCGCTATCCAGTTCAGGTCTTCCTTTTTGGCAAATACGATGGTGCTGGCCCCGGCTTTTCGGCAGCGGGAACAGTGGCATGTTCCCATCATAGAAGGCTCGACCTTGAGCTGAAACCTCACGGCCCCGCAGCAACAGCTTCCATTTATCATTTCTCAATTCCTTTTAAAGGGTACATTAATGAGAACAATATAGGAACATTTTGGTGTTTACAATCTCCGGCAAATGCACGGCGCTCCGCGGCGGCAGGCAAGTCGCCAAAAAAAGGCCGGGCCATAAGGCCCGGCAGTCCAACAGGGAGGTACATGTCATAACCCGGACATGCACGGGTTGGGAGTAACCTAAATATAACTACAGAGTATCACTTTGATCCAAGTCAATCCACCTCCGGTCAAGATACCAGACGATATCCGCCGGATTCTGTGACCAAAAGGCGAGCATTTGAAGGATCAGGCTCGATCTTCTGACGCAGACGGTAGATATGTGTTTCCAGCGTGTGGGTGGTCACTCCGGCGTTATACCCCCAGACTTCGTGCAGCAGGACATCGCGCGCCACAACACCGTCAGTGGAACGGTAAAGGAACTTGAGGATGTTCGTTTCTTTTTCCGTAAGACGGATTTTGCGGTCATCTTCGGTCATCAGCATCTTCATCGCCGGCTTGAACGTGTAGGGGCCCAGAACGAATACCGCGTCCTCGGACTGTTCGTGCTGG
Organism: Ruegeria sp. HKCCD6426; assembly: GCF_057221115.1. Classification (NCBI taxonomy): domain Bacteria; kingdom Pseudomonadati; phylum Pseudomonadota; class Alphaproteobacteria; order Rhodobacterales; family Roseobacteraceae; genus Ruegeria; species Ruegeria sp. HKCCD6426. The sequence continues at coordinate 107,336 of NZ_JBWVBF010000008.1, forward strand.
CGCAGCTGGGCGCGGATGCGGGCCAGAAGTACCGGGAATTTGAACGGCTTGGAGACATAGTCATTCGCCCCGGCATCGAGGCCCAGTATGGTATCTGCGTCACTGTCATGACCGGTCAGCATCAGAACCGGGCTTTTGACACCCTGTTTCCGCATCAGGCGGCACAGCTCGCGCCCGTCAGTGTCCGGCAGGCCGACATCCAGAATAACCAGATCGTAAATCGCTTCGCGCGCACGCTCCATTGCGGATTGACCGTCTGACGCTTCGAACACATCAAAGTCCTCGGTCATCACAAGTTGCTCACTAAGCGCCTCGCGCAGGTCCTCGTCGTCATCCACCAACAGGATTTTCTTAAGCTGAGCCATTTACGGTCCTCCTAAACCTTTTCCATCACTTGCGTGCGCAAAAGGCAATCAGCAAGATTTGCTGCAATGGTTTCACGCCCTCGTGTCTGACGCGCAGGAAATGTTTCACATTTTACGGTGATCGGGCTAGGAGAGGGGTCGAACGTTACAGGGTAACACACATGAGTCTTATTCCCGACATCAAGGAATTGCTGGCACGTGCGCGGGCAGATCTGCGGATGGGTCTGCCTGTCGTCCTGACAGACGACACCGGTACCAGCGTACTGGCCCTGACATCCGAGACACTAAGCCCGCAACGTTTGGCCGATCTGCGTGCGTTAGGTGGGCAGCCGGTCGTGGCCATTACCGTGCGGAGGGCAGAAACACTTAAAGCGCGGGCCTATGACGGCGATTTGGCGCGGGTTCTGATTCCAGCGGATGCAGATCACAGTTGGGTACAGGCCATTGCAGATCCGTCCGATGACCTGAATGCGCCAATGAAAGGCCCGCTCATGTCAGAGCGGCAGGGTAACGCCAACCTGCATCGCATCGCTATCGCCTTGGCCAAATCTGCCCGCCTTTTGCCCGCTGCCGTTATCGTGCCCGTCGCGGATGGCCGTGAATTTGCCGCGACAAACGGCCTGACATGCATCGACCACACTCGCGCAGCGCCCCATCTGGCAGACCGAAGCGCACTGCACGAAGTTGTTGCCGCACGTCTGCCAATGGAAGTTTCCGAGGCCGGACGTCTGCATGTTTTTCGTCCCGAAGATGGCGGTGAAGAGCATTACGCCATCGAGATCGGACGTCCGGATCGCGAGAAACCAGTGCTTGCGCGTCTGCATTCAGCCTGTTTTACCGGCGATCTGATGGGCAGCTTGAAATGCGATTGTGGTCCTCAACTGCGTGGTGCGCTGGCTCAGATGGGCGCCGAAGGGGCGGGGGTTCTGCTGTACCTGAACCAGGAAGGGCGCGGGATCGGTCTGGCCAATAAGATGCGCGCCTATTTCCTGCAAGATCAGGGGTTTGACACTGTTGAGGCCAACCATCGTCTGGGATTCGAAGATGATGAGCGCGATTTTCGCCTTGGCTCTGACATCCTGAAGTCCCTCGGATTTGGTTCAGTGCGCCTGCTGACAAACAACCCCGCCAAAATCGCGATGATGGAACGCACGGGAATTGCCGTCACTGAACGTGTCCCACTGAAGGTTGGCGAAACCGCACATAACCGGGGATACCTAGCTACCAAAGCCGAAAAATCGGGCCATTTGTTTTGACGCCGGATGATCTGGTTCTGACACCGAAAGGAGTTCGCTTTCTCGGGCGCATCTTTCCCTGTGCGATCGGCAAGGGAGGGTTGAGCAACAACAAGCGTGAAGGAGACGGGGCCACACCAACCGGTGTTCATCGAATTGCCGGATTGCTCTATCGACCAGACCGAATACCCTCCCCTGCCCCTTGGGCCCAAGCTATAGGGCCTCGCGATCTGTGGTCGGATGATCAGGCCGACCCTGAATATAACCGGCATGTTGTTGCGCCATATTCTGGCAGCCATGAAATACTGCGGCGCTCAGATCCATTGTATGATTTGGTTTTGATCACCGATTGGAATTGGCCAAATGCGATTCCCGGCCGTGGTTCGGCGATTTTCCTGCATCAATGGCGGCGCCCGCGTTACCCAACCGAAGGGTGCCTGGCTTTTCGCCGCGATCACTTACACTGGATTGCCCGGCAGGTTGTCCCGCACACGCGGTTAATTATCCCTGAGGTTTGACGCGTTCACCAAAAATGGCGGATCCCACGCGCACATGCGTCGCTCCCAGGGCGATTGCGGATTCGAAATCACTGCTCATACCCATCGACAACCCTGCCAGACCATTTCGAGCGGCGATTTTGGCCAGCAACGCGAAGTGCAGCGACGGTTCTTCATCGATTGGCGGGATACACATTAGACCGCGAACCGGCAGCTCCATGCCTCTGCACTCGGCGATAAATCCGTCCGCATCCGATGGCAGAATTCCTGCTTTCTGATCTTCCTCGCCGGTATTGACCTGAATAAACAGGTCAGGGCAGGAGCCGATCTCCTGCGCCAGCCGAGCAAAGGTTTTGGCAAGTTTCGGGCGGTCCAGCGAATGGATTGCATCGCATAGCTCCATCGCCTGTCGGGTTTTGTTGGTCTGAAGCGGGCCGATTAGATGTAGGTCGATATCCGCATACCGCTCTTTGAAGGCGGGCCATTTTCCCGCTGCCTCCTGAACGCGGTTTTCGCCAAAACAGCGATGCCCCTGTTCCAACACAGCTTCGACCCGATCATTGGGCTGCACTTTGGACACGGCGATCAGCTGAACCGAACCTGCGGCGCGTCCGGCCTTGGCTTCAGCTTTGGTTATTCTGTCGGTGATATCTTGCAGCGACATGGGGCCTCTCATTTTGCAGTAGCAGCAGGAAAACACCATGTTGACACAAAAGAAAAGGGCAGGTCCGAAGACCTGCCCTTAAACCTTGCACTTCAGCTCAACTTAGAAGTTGAAGTTGACACCGAAGTCAGCTTGCAGGGTGCTGTCAGTTGCCAGACCGCGCTCGGACTGACCGATGCCGCCTTTCAGCGATACACCACCACCCAGATCGTGGATGACACCGATGCCGTACTGCTGGTTGTCGTCATCACCCGAACCGTCACCGTAGGCGAAGTTCACGGTTGTTGCCGAGCCAACGTTGTAGGCCAGCGACAGACCGTATGCGGTGCCGTTGCGGGTAGCCAGGTTCACGTCATCGTCCGCGACAAACAGAGTTGCGTTCAGATCACCAAAGTCACCACCCAGGGTCAGGACGGTCAGGCTGCCACCGCTAGCAGCGGTGCTGTCGTTTTCACCATAGGCCAGAGCTGCGGTGATGTTGTTGAAGGTGTAAGTCGCGCTTACATCCCAACGATCAGCAGATGCAGTCGTGGCTGTGATGGCAGTACCACCACCCGTTAGGGTCGTAGTGATCGCATCACGCTGGTCATACGACGCACCGAAAGCAAAATCGCCGACTGCGTACTGGAAGAACACGGCGTTCGAACCTGAACCGGTCGAATCAAACGACAGGAAGCTATAGTCAACACCGGAATACTGACCGATGAAGAATTCCAGACCGGGCTCGTTACCGTAGTAGTTTGCCAAGTTGTCGAACGAACCCGAAACGTTGCCGGCGTCCACACGCAGACCACCGTAAATGGCCGAGAAACGCGCGCCGCTCAGCGTGGCCGCTTTCTGCTCACCCAGGGTTGGGGCGTCGTCGGCCTGAAGACGAACACGAGCCGAGAACTCGACGCCGCCGTCGGTTTCTGTAATCCCGTCGATGTTCAGACGAAAGCGCGAGACCAGAGAAGTATCAGGACCGTCGATGGTCGCTGTCAGAGTGGTCAGCGCAGTACCGGCAGTGTTCACAACCACCCTGGACGCCGTTGCGGAACGATCTTCCACATAACCCAGACCAAAACGACCGTAGCCGCTGAACTTAACTTCGGCCGCTGCAACACTTGCGGTTGCGATCAGAGCGGTCGATGCGAAGAGAACTTTTTTCATCTTGTTTCCCTCGGTTTCAAAGATTTTCTACTCGACACATGCCAGGCACATGTCTCAGCACGGTCACCGTTTCGCTCTTTTTGCCCCCTTTGCGCAAGCTTGCCATAATGCCCGTCCCGTCATTCGGGCCGAATTGGTGCAAGGATGTCACAGTCCAATTTGGCGCGTTCTGTGCTGTCTGCTCACGCCCTTATGTAAAGAATGGGCTTGTTGCAGCACGGGTCCTTGTCTAGGAGTATCACTCGAACGACACACAACAAGTGATACAGGACCTGTCAAAGATGCGCCTGACGACGATTCTGGGTTTTACCATTGTGACGGCCGCCATCTCGGCCTGCGGACAGAATCGGCCACCTCCGGGCGATGCCCGTGCTTTGACTGTCGATGGCAGCTCAAGCGAAGAGCGTGAGTTGAACGATGCAGATCGCAGCACGATCTGGGACGTGTTTGGCCCCGACAATTCAGAACAGGTGACTCAGGTAAACCGGTATCTGTGGGCGGCATCGCTGGATGTGTTGAATTTCTTGCCGGTTCAGGAGATCGACCCGTTTACTGGTGTAATCGTAACCGGTTACGGCAAACCGCCGGGTGGGGGGCGCTCTTATCGTGCCACGGTTCACATAAGCGATCCGGCACTTGCGGCACGGTCGCTGTCCGTTTCCTTGCTGACCAGCGGTGGCGCTCCGGTCAGCGCTTCGACCACCCGCGCGGTCGAAGACGCGATTCTCTCGCGGGCCCGTCAACTACGCATAGCTGACAACAAGCTCTAGCAACCCGCATCAATTCACAATATTACCACGCCGGGTTCATGCCCGGCGTTTTCATTACGAAGGACCGCAGGATGTCGCGTTATTCGGCCACCGAAATCGAAGCAAAATGGCAAGAAGCCTGGAACAAGGCCGGGATTTTCACTGCCAGCCACAAGGCGGACAAGCCGAAATACTACGTGCTTGAGATGTTCCCCTACCCGTCTGGCCGAATCCATATGGGGCATGTGCGCAACTATACGATGGGCGACGTGATCGCGCGGCACAAGCTGGCCACCGGGCATAACGTGCTGCACCCGATGGGCTGGGATGCGTTCGGGATGCCGGCCGAAAACGCCGCGATGGCCATCGGAGGCCACCCCAAGGACTGGACCTACGGCAATATCGCCGACATGCGTGGGCAGATGAAGCCGCTGGGCCTGTCGATCGATTGGTCTCGTGAATTCGCCACCTGTGACCCGGAATACTACGGCCAACAGCAGGCGTTGTTCCTGGATATGCTCGAGTCCGGGCTGGTTTACCGCAAGAACGCCGTGGTGAACTGGGACCCGGTCGACATGACCGTTCTGGCCAACGAACAGGTGGAAAACGGCCGCGGCTGGCGCTCGGGCGCGTTGGTCGAGCGCCGCGAGCTGACCCAGTGGTTCTTTAAAATTTCGGACTATTCCGAAGAATTGCTCGACGCGCTGGACACATTGGACAACTGGCCGGCCAAAGTGCGGTTGATGCAGGAAAACTGGATCGGCAAGTCGCGCGGGTTGCAGTTTGCATTTGATCGCACCGATGGCGAAGAGCCCATTACCGTTTATACGACCCGCCCTGATACGCTGTTGGGGGCATCGTTTGTTGGCATTTCACCGGACCACCCGATTGCCAAGCAACTTGAGGCTAAAAACTCAGAAGTAGCTGAATTCGTTGCGGAATGCCGAAAAGGCGGCACCACGGAAGAAGCCATCGAAACGGCTGAAAAGCTGGGATATGACACCGGTATTCGGGTCAAGCACCCACTGGACCCGAATTGGGAACTGCCGGTCTGGATCGCCAACTTCATCCTGATGGATTACGGCACCGGCGCGATCTTTGCTTGCCCGGCCCACGACCAACGCGACCTGGATTTCTGCCGCAAGTACGGCCTGCCCGTGGTCGATACGTTCTTTGCGCTGGATGACGACACGCCGGTCGACAAGATCGCCTTTGTCCCGCCAAAAACCGAAAACGTCCGCTGGGTGAATCATTTCGCCGGTCTGACCGAGGCCACAGGCGACGAAGCGATCAACGCCACGGTCGACTTTGCCGAAAAAGCGGGCTGGGGCGAAGGCGTCACCAAGTACCGCCTGCGCGACTGGGGGCTATCCCGTCAACGCTACTGGGGCTGTCCGATTCCCGTTGTGCATTGCGATTCTTGCGGCGTAGTACCTGAAAAGAAAGAAAACCTGCCGATCCGCTTGCCTGACGATGTCACGTTCGACAAACCGGGCAACCCGCTGGATCGTCACCCGACATGGCGTGATTGCGCCTGCCCGTCCTGTGGCGCCCCGGCCAAGCGTGAAACCGACACGATGGACACATTCGTCGATTCGTCGTGGTATTTTGCCCGTTTCACTGCTCCACACTCGGAAACGCCCACAGATCTGGCCGAGGCCGAATACTGGATGAATGTCGACCAGTATATCGGCGGCATTGAGCATGCGATTCTGCACCTGCTTTATTCTCGCTTCTTCGCACGGGCGATGAAGATTACCGGACACCTGCCGGAAAAAGCCATCGAGCCCTTCGATGCGCTGTTCACGCAAGGCATGGTGACGCATGAAATCTATCAGACCCGCGACAACAAGGGCCGGCCGGTCTATCACCTACCCGAAGAAGTCGAAGACGGTAAACTCAAGGCAACCGGCGAAGCGGTCGAGATCATCCCCTCGGCCAAAATGTCGAAGTCCAAGAAAAACGTGGTCGATCCGGTCAGCATCATCTCGGCCTTCGGCGCCGATACTGCGCGCTGGTTCGTTCTGTCCGATTCGCCGCCAGAGCGGGATGTTGAATGGACCGCCGCAGGGGCTGAGGCTGCGTTCAAACACCTGAACCGGGTGTGGAACCTTTGCGACAAAATCGGTGCAATGGCCCCGGACGCGAAAGGCGAAGGGGATCAGGACTTACTGCGCGAGATGCACAAGACAATCCGCGACGTGACCCTTGGCGTCGAAAGCTTTGGCTTCAATGCGGCCATCGCAAAGCTCTATGCGTTCACCAATACGCTGGCAAAGTCCAAAGCAGGAGCCGCAGCCCAGAAGCAGGCGATCAAAACACTGGCGCAGCTGATGTCACCGATGACACCGCATCTGGCCGAGGATATCTGGGCACATCAGGGCGGCGAAGGCTTGGTGGCGGTTGCCTCGTGGCCGGTCGCGGATGAGGCAATGCTGATCGACGATACCGTCACGTTGCCAATTCAGATCAACGGCAAGCGTCGCGCGGAAATCAGCGTGGCCAAGGATCTGGACAAGGCCGAGGTTGAAAAAATCGCGCTCAGCACCGAAGCTGTGCAAAGAGCGCTGGATGGTGTAGCGCCCAAGAAAGTGATTGTTGTCCCCGGCCGGATCGTAAATGTCGTCGTTTGATCGCAGAACCCTATTATTCATGCCGCTGGCTTTGGCTGCTTGCGGCTTTGAGCCGGTTTACGCCCCCGGCGGCTCGGGCTCTGCTTTGTTTGGCAAGGTCGCGGTATCCGAGCCGAACACGACCGAAAGCTTCCTGCTGGTGCGAAATCTAGAGCATCGGCTGGGTCGCAGCGCCGAATCCAGCAGCGATTATAAGCTGAACGTGAATGTTTCGACCGTCACGCGGGCAGCGGCGATCACCACATCGAACGAGACAAATCGTTATACGATCGACGGGCGCGCCAGATACTCCCTTTTGTCGAACGAGACCGGCCAGGTCGTCACCTCGGGCAATGTGATTGATTTTGTTGGGTATTCAGCGGCAGGCTCGACCGTTTCGACACTTGCGGACGAGCGCGCCGCCAAGGAACGGCTGATGGTCATACTGTCGGATCAGATTGTTACCCGACTCTACGCGGCACCGGGCCTGTCCTCATGAAACTCAGCCCGCGCGAGGCCGAAGGGTATTTCGCCAAGCCGGACGCAAGCAAAACCGGGCTGCTGATTTATGGTGCCGACGCAATGCGGGTCGCGCTGAAGCGACAGCAGGTTCTGACGGCTCTTCTTGGCCCGGGCGCCGAGGAAGAGATGCGACTGACTCGAATGCCCGGCGCCGAATTGCGCGGTGACCCGGCCCAATTGCTGGACGCGGTCAAAGCCGTCGGATTTTTTCCCGGTCCCCGCGCGGTGTTTGTCGAGGATGCTACCGATGTTGCGGCCCCGGCAATTCTTGCGGCGCTAGAGGATTGGATACCCGGCGATGCGCAGATCATCGTGACAGCCGGACAACTCAAACCCAGTTCCAAGATTCGCAAAGGCTTCGAAAGCCATCCTGATGCTTTCGCAGTTGGCATCTATGACGACCCGCCTTCGCGCGCAGAAGTCGAACGAGTTCTGACACAGGCCGGGTTGCAGAATATCCCACGCGATTCCATGTCGGCGCTGAGCGAGCTGGCAGTTAGCCTCAGCCCCGGAGACTTTGCGCAAACCATCGAGAAACTGTCGCTATATAAGCGTGGTGACTCATCCGAGCTTGGCATTGACGATATCGAAGCCTGCGCGCCGCGTTCGACCGAGGCTGCACTGGATGACGTACTGAACGTCGTCGCAGAAGGTCGCGCGGGCGAGATCGGGCCGCTTATCCGGCGGTTGCAGGCGCAAGGCACCAACGGCGTGACCCTGTGTATTGGCGCAACGCGCCATTTTCGCACACTCTACGCATGCGCGTCCCACCCTGGCGGGGCCGCTCAGGGGATTGGGAAACTACGTCCTCCGGTTTATGGCAAGAGACGCGATCGCATCCTGCGCCAGGCGCAAGGCTGGGGCGCACCGAAGCTGCAGACAGCCCTGACGGTCCTGACGGATACCGATCTTTCGTTGCGCTCGGCCGGGCAAACCGCACCCGCCATGGCGCTGGTCGAGCGGGCGATGATCCGGCTGGCCATGCTGGCGCGCAACGGTTAACCGGCGCCTTTTTGCTCCAACCATTCCACCGCGGCGCGCCCTGCCCAGCGACCGGAGGCCAGACATGCGGTCAGCAGGTAACCCCCGGTCGGGGCTTCCCAATCCAGCATTTCGCCGGCGCAAAAAACGCCGGGCAGCGCAGTCAGCATCAATCCACTGTTCAACGCGCCACGCATTACCCCTCCTGCAGTCGAGATCGCCTCGTCCATCGGCCTTAGACCGGCGTGGTGAATTGGCAGTTTCTTCAAAACCTGAGGCGGCGGCTGCGGCAATGCCGAGCTTTTGGTCATTTCATGAAACAGGGCGATTTTCTGAGGCGACAGACGTAATCCACTTTTCAGCCAATTCGTCAGTGACGCCTTGGGTTTCTTGGCCGCAAAGCGTGCTTGCAAGGTTTCTAGCGTCAGGTCCGGGACCAGATCCGCGAATAGGGGCGCACCTGTTCGCAGAGCCGGGGTCAGCGGATACAGCCCGCCGCCCTCTAGACCCTTTAAGGAGATCACGGCTTCTCCGCGACTTTCCAATTCACCAGCGGACCAGCTCACGGACTTGAGCGCCGCGCCGAAATGCGGCTGCATGTAATGGCTCCATTTTACAGTCAGAGCCGAGTTCGCCGGGGCAAAAGCCGCAAGAGAAACACCCTTTTCTTCCAAAATCCCAGCCCAGGCACCGTCCGAGCCCAAACGCGCCCAACTGGCGCCGCCCAAAGCCAGGATCGTTGTTTCTGCTGTTACACGCTGTTTGCCGTCTGGTGTTTCAAAGGTCAGGGTCGAACCGTCCCAACCGGTCCATCTCCAGCGCGTTTTGACTTGCACACCCTGCCGATCCAACCGCGCAAGCCAAGCCCGCAACAGGGGTGAAGCCTTCATCGCTTTGGGAAATACGCGCCCTGTCGATCCGGTGAACAAATCCTGCCCAAGCGCGCGTGCCCAGACTTGAATGGCCTGCGAATCCAGATCGGAAATCATCGGGCGCAACCAATCCGCAGCCTCTCCATAGGCGGCCATCATGGCATCCAACGGCTCGTCCTTGGTCAGGTTCAGTCCTGATTTCCCAGCCATCAGGAACTTGCGCGCAACGGACGGTTTCGCTTCGGCTACCAAAACATCGTGACCGGCTGCGGCAAGTTGTTCAGCCGCCATCAGGCCGGCGGGTCCTGCTCCGATCACCATTGTCTGCGCCATTGATGTCCCCTTGCGTTATCCACCCATCGGCGCAACCCTGCCGTGATGACCACCAGCGATCCAATCTGCCCCTTGTGTGACCGGCCTATCCCCGACGGGGGCGGCAGCCTGCACCATCTGATCCCAAAACTCAAAGGAGGCAAGGGCGGACCGACTGTTCTGTTGCATCAGATCTGCCACAAAGAGATTCATGCGACCCTGACCGAAGCCGAATTGGCACGCAGCTTCCACACAGTCGAAGCCCTGCGCACCCATCCCCGGCTTGAAACGTTCCTGAACTGGGTTCGCAAACGCCCGCCCGGTTTCCGCTCGAAAGTACCGGGCAAACGGCGCGGGCGATGATCAGGCAGCGAAAATCGGATCAGTCAAACCCTCGACCTCGATCCCCTGGTAGTCGGGCACTGGGGCGAATTGAGCGTCGGCAATGTGCTGGAATTCCAGCGTCGTATAAGGGCGCTTCCATAGCCACTCGCGGTTTTCCACCGCCCACAAATCCGGGTTCGGCGGTGTTTCCCCAGTCAACGCATAGAAATGCAGATCAAACCCATAGGGTGCCACGTCCTGCATGGACAACAACCGCATTCCCAGCGACCGGCAAGCCGCGTCCTCAGCTGCGATGTCACCGGTGCGCAGTGTGATCTGACCAATACAAGCTTTTGCGAAAGGGGCCTCGGGTGATGAAACATCAGCGGGCCGGTTACCCTCAAAATCATGTTGTAGCAGTTCGATGGCAAAGCCTTCAGGATCGCTGAGATGGCACATATAGCCGATATCCAGAAACTGCTTCGGGGCACTGACTGTGACACCCAATCGGCGCAAACACGACGCGGCCGCGTCGACATCTGGTAGGGTAATTCCGATCTTCCAGTAACGCTGACCTCTGTCCTGCGAATACCCGCCCCCACCCGGCACTAGCAACAGGTCTGAGTCTTGTCCGCGATAGCCAACGCGGCAAGCGTCGCCCTCGGCCCGGACCGTCATACCCAACGCGTCCCGGTAGAATTCCGCCAAAACCTCCGGGTCGGCTACACGCAGCTTCAGCGCAGAAATCCTCATCGACACAGGTCCGCTATTCCCTCGGCAATCTTTGGTTCGGCACCGAGGCTGTCGGCCACGAGATCGCGGGCGGACTGCATCAGCGCATCGGGTTCAACAACACGGTCAACCAAACCAAAATCATAGGCTTCTGCGGCGGTGATCTTTTGCCCGGCCATCAGGATCAACTTGGTTCGTGACGGCCCAATCAAGGCAGACATGCGTTTGGGATCAGAGGGTTGAGGAAGGAACCCCAGTTTCATCACGGGATAGAAGATTTTGGCGGACGGCACAGCAATCCGAAGGTCGCAGGCCAGAACCATCCCGTTGGCTCCGCCGGCCAGCGTTCCATTCAGCGCCGCTACTGTCAGACAGGGCAGCGCAGCGATGGCACCGGATAGCTTTTCCCACAGGTCCGACGTCGCAAGCCCCGCGCGGGCTTCGTTCAGATCGGCCCCGGCGCTGAAAACACGGCCCGTGCCCGTCAGAATCAGCGCCCGGGCGTCCACGGCCGCCTCAGCAATCTCTAGCAATTCCGTCAGCATCGCGCCGGTCAGCGCGTTCGCCTTTTCGGGGTTATTGAGGGTGACCGTCCAAAGGCCGCCCTCTTTCGTCAAATCAATCACGTCAAGCCAACTATTTGGCGAATGTCCTCACGCCGCAGAGAAATCTCCGTCCCCAAAAACTCGTCGGCATCCGATGAACACATCCAAAGCAACGCCCGCGCAGGCCAGTCGGCCGGAATGTGATCATCCCAATCCAGCTGGCTTACGGGATTGATCCCGCTGGCCTTGATCACACGCTGCATGTCCGTGGCGACCGTGCCCGGAGACAGCCCCATAGCTCGAATGCCGTGATGTGCTTCTTCCAGATGCAGGCACTCGGTCAGCATCTTGGCCCCGGCTTTCGACGCGCAATAATGGCTCCAGGCCTCAACTGGATTCGACGCCGCCCCTGATGATATGGTCAGCACGGTTCCGCCACCAGCTGCACGCATCACGGGAAGTGCGGCGCGCATACCGTAGAAAATACCCTTTAGGTTTATGTCGATCGCCGTGCTCCACGCAGCGACATCGGCGTTGGACATATGGAAGATGGGATCGATCACTCCTGCATTGCCGATCAACACGTCAAGGCCACCAAACCGGTCAACGCAATCAGCAACAACCTGTTCAACCTGAGCAAAATCGCTGACGTCACAGGCCAGTGCCATGGCGTTTTCCCCCAGTGCTGCAGCCAATGATGCTATTTGGTCGCTACTGCGCGCCACCAACACCACATTGGCCCCTGCTGCGGCAAATACGCGCCCCGCTTCGGCGCCGATCCCTCGGCTGGCGCCAGTGATAAGTACGGTTTTCCCTTTCATTCGCTCCATCTAATCCTTTTGGTTTGAAATCAGGTAAAGTCGTACAGCGCAAAGGGGGAATTGGTCCACCCCTTGCCCCTTGACGATGGTGGCCACAAACACGACCATGCCGAAAAATTGATCGAGAAGGGTTCTCTAATGTCTGTTTTCCTCCGCCGCAGCTGCGGTGCAGCCATGGCTTATGCCGTCGTCGCCCATGGCGCTTTCGCCGATGTGACTGCCGATGATGTCTGGGCCGATTGGAAGGCCTATCTGGCAGGCGTGGGCTACACCGTCTCCGGAGACGAAAACGTATCGGGCAATGTCACCACGATTTCGAACATGACCATGTCACTGGCGGTACCAGATACTGACGAGCAGATTAATGTCGTTATTCCAGAAATGACATTGACGGAAAACGGCGATGGCACTGTTGGCATTGGCTTTCCCGAAAGCTACCCGATCACGATTGCCGGAGACACAGAAGGCGAGCCCTTCAAGGCCGAGTTGTTGTTTACCAATGAAGCGCTGGACATGGTCGTTTCGGGCACACCGGAAGAAATGACATATGACTACTCAGCCGCAAGCATGGGGTTGGGTCTGACATCAATCGAGTTTGACGGCGAAACCATCCCGAAAGATATTCTCGACCTGAACCTCAAGATTAGCAACGTGGCGGGCTCATCGCTGATGAAGATCGGTGAAGATCGCAACATCACGCAGAAGTTCACAGCTAATAACATCACGTACGACGTTGCCTTCGATGATCCTGAAAGCGAAGACACCGCCCGGGTCAAGGGCAACCTGGATCAGTTGACCTTTGAGGGCGACAGCCTGATCCCGGCCGAATTCGATCTGGAGAACGTACAGGGCTTTTACGATGCAGGCTTTGCCGCGTCAGGGATATTCACCTATGGTTCCGGCAATACGGAAATGGCTGGCACCGCGGAAGGTGAAGCGTTTTCTTTGGGCAGCGACTCGAAAGGCGGGCGCTTTGCTGGCAGCATAGACGCCGAGCGTATCGTCTATGATCTCGAGCAAAACAGCTCCAAAGTGGCCGTTACTACGGCTGATCTGCCTTTCCCGATTGAAATTGCCATGGAAAATGCCGGTTTGAAATTCGAGTTTCCGGTTCAGGCGTCCGAGGAAATCCAGCCGTTCGGTTTCGCCATGAACCTCACCGATTTCACCATGTCCGACGTACTTTGGAGTATTTTCGATCCAGCGGGCGCACTGCCTCGCGATCCCGCCACCATTTCGCTGGATACAAGCGGCACCGCCAAGGTATTGGTCGATTTCATGGACCCGGAATCGGTTGAAACGCTTGAAACCGGCGATGTTACGCCCGGTGAACTGCATTCCCTGAAAATCAATGAGCTGATTGTCTCGTTGGTGGGCGCGAAGCTGACCGGGAACGGTGATTTCACCTTCGACAACTCCAACACCGAAGCGTTTGACGGAATGCCCGCCCCTTCCGGCGAAGCAAACCTGCAGTTGGTCGGCGCGAACGCTCTGATCGACAAGCTGATTGGAATGGGGCTTGTGTCTGAAAACGACGCCCTTGGCGCGCGGATGATGATGGGCCTGATGGCTGTTCCCGGCGAAGAGCCGGACACGCTGAACTCAAAAATCGAATTCACCGAAGACGGGCAGATCGTGGCCAACGGTCAGCGCATCAAGTAATCAAAATGCTGGGAAAGGCGGCCTGGCGGCCTTTCCCAATCAATTCCTGCCATTGCGACGCTCGGACACTGAACGCTTTTGAGCCGTGGGTCTTGCGACGCGGGCGGTCCGGGGCTAGGTCCAGATTAACCAGACCGGAGGCCACATGACCCGAACACCCGAAGAGATCAGCCATCACCTGCTGGACGCGGCCCGCAACGCGGGGGCCGAGGCAGCGGACGCCATCGTGATCGACGGGTCTTCGGTTTCCGTCGATGTACGTGGCGGTGCGCTCGAGCATGCCGAACGGGCCGAAGGAACCGATCTGGGTTTGCGCGTATTTCTGGGCAAGAAGCAGGCAATCGTCTCCAGCTCGGACAGCAGCGCCGAAACGCTAGAAGCAATGGCCGAACGCGCGGTTGCCATGGCCAATGAAGCGCCCGAAGACCCCTTTACCGGCCTCGCGGACGCAGATCAGTTGATCACCGATTGGGACATGGAGGCGCTGGAGCTGTTCGATCCGACCTCCGAACCCAGCGCCGAGGCCCTGATGCAGGATGCGTTAGAGGCGGAATCGGCTGCTCTGGCGGTAAACGGTGTGACACAGGTTTCGGACGCGGCGGCGGCTTACGGCACCCATCGCGTCCACCTTGCAGCAACGAACGGATTCTCGGGCGGCTACGCGCGGACCAGCCGATCTACATCCTGCGTGGCGATCTCGGGCGAAGGTACAGGGATGGAGCGTGACTATGACGGCGACAGCCGCAGTTTTCAGTCCGACCTGCGTAGCCCAACCGAAATCGGCCGAACCGCCGGAGAACGTGCGGTTGGGCAAGTTGGCGCGCGCAAGCCTGCGACCGGCAGTTTTCCGGTTCTGTTTGACGAACGCATCTCATCCTCACTGATCGGGCATTTACTGGCGGCCAGCAACGGTGCCGCGATTGCGCGCGGGGCCTCATGGCTCAAGGATTCGCTAGGCCAGCAGGTGTTGCCCGAGCAGCTGTCGCTGATTGAAGACCCCCACCGTCCGCGCATTTCCGGCTCGCGCCCGTTTGACGCTGAAGGCCTGCCGACGCGCCGCCGTGCGATTGTCGAAAACGGAATACTGACCGGGTGGACGCTGGATCTGTCGAGTGCACGCAAACTGGGCATGGCCTCAACCGGAAACGCGGCACGCGGCGTGTCCGGCCCACCGTCCCCGAGCAACTGGAACCTGAGCCTCACGCCGGGAAACCGCAGCCGCGACGACCTGATGCGCGACATGGGCACCGGGTTGCTTGTGACATCGATGATTGGATCTACGATCAACCCCAATACCGGCGATTATTCACGCGGGGCTTCGGGGTTCTGGATCGAAAACGGCGAAATCAGCCATCCAGTTAACGAATGCACCATCGCAGGGAATTTGCGCGACATGCTGATGCGGATCATCCCGGCCAACGACGCGCGTACTTATCTGTCACGCGTGGTGCCCTCGATCCTGATCGAAGGGATGACACTTGCCGGCAACTGATCTGCCTCTACTGATCGAAGCCGCGCTTGAGTCGGGCAGGATCGCGACCCGGTACTCGGGTCCTCAGGCACAGCGCTGGGACAAACCCCAAGGCGCGGGGCCCGTGACCGAGGCCGACCTGGCCGTAAACGCGATGCTGGAACGCGACCTTCAGGCCGCGCGCCCAGATTATGGCTGGTTGAGCGAAGAGACCGAGGATTCCCCTGACCGGCTTTCCCGCGACAAGGTGTTTATCATTGACCCAATCGACGGCACCCGCAGCTTTGCCGAGGGCGCGCGGACTTGGGCTCATTCTCTGGCTGTCACTGAGAACGCAGAAGTGACCGCAGCCGTCATTTACCTGCCGATGCGCGATCTTCTTTTTGCGGCGGCCAAAGGTCAGGGTGCCACGCTGAACGGGGCACGGATCCACGCCTCGCCCCCCACTTCGTTGCAAAACGCTGAAATCCTCGCTGCAAAACCCAACCTTGACCCTAGGCACTGGAAGCTGGGCAACGTTCCGGACTTCAAACAAGCTTATAGACCCTCGCTGGCATATCGCATGGCATTAGTCGCGCAAGGTCGGTTCGACGGCATGTTAACCCTGCGCCCAAGTTGGGAGTGGGACATTGCCGCGGGTGAACTAATCCTGCGCGAGGCTGGCGGGCTATGTACAGATCGTTTGGGGCAGGCATTACAGTTCAACAACACCCATCCCCGCCTTAACGGAGTAATTGCTGCCGGCCCCGACCTGCACGCGCAGGTTCAAGCTTTGCTTGACCCGAATGGCTCTGGAATCCCAGCATGAGCAAGCCACGTTCACTCAGCCTCGCGGCTTACCGGGTATTGTCCTGGGGGGTGCAGCAAAATGGCAAGACCGTCGCGACTCCGCGGCCGGATGGCGAAGTTCTATGGGTTCACATCGACTCTCAGGACAGGCTGCGAGTGGTCGATGATGTCTGCCGCCGAATACTATCCGCGCGGCCGGGGCTTTCCCTGCTTTTGACGGCGCCGCCCGACGCGGATCTGACCAGATGGGATGACAGCGTTGCACCAGTGGTCAACCTGCCTGCGGAACAGACAGGGGCCGCACGCGGATTTCTGGAACACTGGTGCCCGGACATGGGGATCTGGGTTGGTGGTGGCTTGATGCCGAATGTCATCACGCGCGCAGAGGAACGGGGTATCCCCCTGATCCTGATTGAAGCCGGGCTGGATACCAAAATTGCACGCGGCGGACGCTGGTTGCCTGACATAACACGCTATACGCTGGACTGCTTTCGTCAGATATTGGCCCCGAATGACGAGATCGCACGCCAGATCAGGCGCCTGGGTGTCCCCTCGACCAAAGTGACTGTATCGCCCCCGCTGCGGATTAGTTCGACCCCCCGCCCCTGGCCCGAAGACGAGCTTATCGAAACCAACCACGCATTGGCAGGCCGACCCGTCTGGCTGGCGGCATGGGTGAAGGACAAGGAATTCATTTCGGTCCTGAGCGCCCACCGACAGGCGCTGCGGATGCTGCCACGCCTTGCGCTTGTTTTGCATGTTGCAGACCTTGCCGAGGCTGCTCCGTTGCAGCGACGGCTCGAATCCATGGACCTGCGGTGTGCGAATTGGGATGACGGCCAGCCAATCGAAGACACCACACAGGTGATCTTATCCGCCGAAGCTGAGGATCTGGGGCTTTGGCATCGCGTGTCGTCCGTGACATTCATGGGCAGCTCGCTGGAACGCGGCGCGGGCGGGCGCAATCCTTTAACCTCAACCGCATTGGGGTCAGCAGTCGTCCATGGACCCTTTGTGCACAGGTACAAGGACAGTTATGACAAGCTCGATCAAGCGGGTGCAGCACTGACCGTTAGGTCCGCCACTGAATTGGGCGATGCGGTTGTTGAAGTACTCGCACCGGACCGCTGCGCTGATATGGCATTGTCAGGATGGCAGGTGGTGACTGAAGGCGCCACACAGACCGATCAAATGGTAGACATGGTCTTGGACATTTTGGACCAGCGGAGAGCCCAAGATGCGCGCACCTGACTTCTGGAACACAAAACCTGATCAGCTTGATCTGCGGGCGCGGCTATTGGCACCTTTGGGTCGGCTCTATGCAGCGGCCACCGCGCGACGCGTTGCGTCCGAACAGGGTTTCGCACCCGGCATACCGGTGATCTGCGTAGGGAACCTGAATGCCGGAGGCACCGGGAAAACCCCGACCGTGATCTGGGTTTTGGAACAATTGCGGGACAACTGGCATCGCCCGCATGTGGTCACGCGCGGCCACGGCGGATCGCTGGAAGGCCCTATACAGGTTGACCCTCGGGTTCACACCGCGGCGCAAGTTGGAGACGAACCGCTATTGCTCGCGGCCTTTGCCGAAGTCTGGGTGGCCAAGGACCGCGCTGCCGGAGCGCAGGCCGCGGCAAAAGATGGTGCTACGGTGATCGTTCTGGACGACGGGTTTCAGAATCCTTCGGTCACAAAGAATTTCTCGATTCTCGTCGTGGATGCGGCGCGCGGATTCGGAAACGGTCTGTGCCTTCCCGCCGGCCCCTTGCGTGAGCCTGTTTCGGCAGGACTTGAACGGGCTGACCTTGTCCTTTCGCTGGGTGACGCTGACGCTCAGACCGGATTCGCCGAAACCTGGAGCGACTGCCTGACCGTCCCACATGCGACCGGTGAAGTCCGACCTCTGCAAACCGGTATGGACTGGAGCGACACTCCGGTTCTGGCTTTTGCCGGTATCGGCTATCCGGAAAAGTTCTTTCATACCTTGCGCGCAGAAGGTGCGACGTTGCTACGAGCCGAGGCGCTGGACGATCACCAACCACTGACTCCGGCTCTGATGACGCGTCTGGAGAATGAAGCCAAAATCCTGAAGGCACAGTTGGTCACCACAGAAAAAGACGCAGTTCGCCTGCCCGCCACGTTTCGCCATAAGGTGATCACATTGCCGGTTCGTCTGAACGTGAACGAAAAAGACAGGGTCAACGAAATGCTTACGCAGGTCGCGCCGTCCCCCTGATCCGGGGATGCCGGCCGGCCCCGACGAGGCCGGCCAGAGAAGCTATCAGCTGCCGAGTTCGTCTTCGATCAGCTTTTTGAAATCTTCGTAAGACTGGTTTTCAACCTTCTTGCCGTTGACGATGAACGACGGAGTCGCCTGAATCCCGTCACGCTCGGCGTTTTCCTGATACCAGGCAACCAGCGTCTGCGCGCGGGTTCCGTCCTGCAGACAGGCGTCCAGCTGGTCGTTGTCGATACCGGCTAGGCGTCCGAGCTTACGCAATTCATCCACGATCTCGGCTGGGCCACCTGCTTTGGTCCATTCCGACTGGCCTTCATAGACCAGGTCGGTGATGCCAAAGAACTTTTCGGGCCCGGCACAACGCGCCACCATTGACGCCCACAGGCCATAGCGATCGAAATAGACTTCACGGTAGGTGAATTTAACCTTGCCGGTGTCGATGAATTCTTCCTTCAGCTGCTTGAACGGCCCCGTGTGGAAATTCGCGCAGTGCGGGCAGGTGTAGGATGCGTACTCGATGATTTCGACCGGCGCGTCCTCGGCCCCCTGCACCATTTCGACGATGGTCGAGGTGTCCAGGTCAGCCTCTTGCGCCTCGGCGCTGCTAATTAGCGGATAGGCGGGGTTGGAATTTGACAGCGTCAGCCAATAGCCGCCAGCGGCTACGGCGACAGCCGCACAGATTACGGTTGCAATACGGCTCATTACTCAGCCCTTTCTCAGCGTTTCTGCTTGGATAAAACGTTGCGGCCCAGACGTTCAAGAGCTGCACGCAAATCTCCGTCAAGCACATCACGCGACACATTGTCTGCCTCGGCTACAATTTCAGGTGGTATCTCGGGTTTCGCTGGTTTCGGCTTGTGCTCGAAACTGGCCTGCCCCTCGGCAAATCCGGTCGGAGCGGTCTGGGTGATGCGTACACGGCTGATCGCATTGAAGCCATAAACCGCATTGACCTTATCGCGCAGCTGATCCTTTTGCATTTCCAGCATCGGAGCCTGCGGCCCGGTCGTCAGCACAGTCAACGTCGCGCCAAACCCGCCCTTGCCATACCCCACCTTTACCGGGCGGGCGATTGTGGCGATGTCTTGCCCCACGATCTCGGCCCAATGGGTCAGAAGACGCGATACGGCAAACCCACGGCTTTCGCCGGCACGCCGAATTTGGTCGTTCAGCAAGGTTGCGGTGCGTTTGAACCCGCGGGTCGAGGAACGTCTGCGCTGCATCTGGTTTCCAACTCCTGCGCCGCTATTGTAAAGGGCAGAATAACGGGCGCCAGCGAAACCCGACAGGGAGATAGATAAAACTTGCGTGACTCGAGTGATTTTGACGTGAGCGCCGCTTTGCTCGACTGGTACGACGGCCACGCGCGGGAAATGCCATGGCGCGTTGGTCCGGCGGATCGCGCGGCAGGCGTGTTGCCAGATCCCTACAGCGTCTGGTTGTCCGAGGTGATGCTGCAACAAACCACTGTTGCTGCCGTGCGCGACTACTTTCTGCGGTTCACGGCGCGTTGGCCAGACGTAATGGCATTAGCCGCTGCACCAGATGATCAGGTCATGGGTGAATGGGCCGGACTGGGATACTACGCCCGTGCCCGCAATCTGCTGAAATGCGCTCGCGTTGTAACACAGGACTATGGCGGTAAATTCCCTGACAGCTATGACGCGCTGCTGAAACTGCCGGGCGTTGGCCCTTATACGGCCGCCGCGATTTCCGCCATTGCCTTTGATCGGTCCGAGACGGTTCTGGATGGAAATGTTGAGCGGGTCATGGCGCGGCTCTATGACATCCACGACCCTCTGCCGGGGGTAAAACCTCAACTCAAAGAAAAGGCCGCAAACCTGACGCCCGCGACGCGCCCCGGGGATTACGCTCAGGCTGTCATGGATTTGGGGGCTACGATCTGTACGCCCAAGTCTCCGGCATGTGGTATCTGCGTTTTACGTGCCCCTTGCCAAGCACAATTCGCTGGAACTCAGGCCGATCTGCCACGCAAATCGCCAAAGCAGCCCAAACCAACGCGCTACGGCCATGTCTATATTGCCCAGCGGGTGGACGGGGCAATGCTGCTGGAACGTCGCCCCGACAAAGGCCTATTGGGCGGGATGCTGGGTTGGCCAGGATCGGAATGGTCCGAAACCCCATCCGAGGCACCGCCATTCCCGGCCGACTGGCAAACCTTGCCCGGCGAAGTGCGTCACACGTTTACCCATTTCCACCTGGTCCTGCACATCTGGACGGCCCACCTACCCGAAGACGCCCAGATCGGGGACCTGATGGTATTGGAAAAACACTCCTTTCGCCCCGGAGACCTGCCTACCGTAATGCGCAAAGCCCATGACCTCTGGCGCGGCCAATAGCCCGATTGTGCATTCCAATTGGACGTGGCTAGTTGGCCGCAATTCTTTGGAGGTTCACGATGATCCCGCCAGGCACTCTGTCCCGTTGGCAATCCGCCCTGCCCTTTTGGGTTTCTTACCTGCTGATCCCGCTGATCTGGGTAGCTGCCTGTTCAGGCGGCTGGTACATTCTGCTGGTTCCGCTTTCGACCTGGTGGGCATTTGCGGTACTGGACCGGTTAACCGGACTAAACCTTGAGAACGCGGACCCAGATACGCCCGACGCAGCGCTGCGCTGGTACATCCTGCTGACACAGGCCTGGGCTCCGGTGCAATTCCTGACGCTCTTTGGATTGATCTGGTATGTGACCGGTTCTGACGCATTGTCTCCGCTGGAGAAGGTTGGCGTATTTTTTGGGATGGGCGTAATCTCGGGTACGGTCGGGATCAATTACAGCCACGAACTTATGCACCAAAAGGGGCGACTGGAACGTTGGCTGGGCGATATCCTTCTGGCAATGGTGCTCTATTCTCATTTTCGATCCGAACACCTTTTGGTCCACCACCGCTATGTCGGCACCCCGCGCGACCCGGTTTCGGCGCGATACAACGAAGGGTTTCACCGCTTTTACCCGCGAGTCCTGCGCCAAAGCCTGATTTCTTCCTTCCAGGCCGAGCGCGATAAACTGGCCCGAAAAGACCGCCCGTGGACCGATCTTTCCAACCCCTTCTGGAGGTATTGGTCGCTACAGGGTGTGATGCTGCTGCTGGCTCTGTTCGTCGGGGGCTGGTCGGGCCTGGGGTTGTTTCTCATACAAGCTGGCACTGCAATCTGGCAGCTCGAGCTGGTGAATTATGTTGAACACTACGGCTTGACCCGCAAATATCTGGGCGACGGAAAGTACGAACATGTCCATCCGCGTCATTCCTGGAACGCGTCGCATATGGCGTCCAACTGGCTACTGATCAACCTGCAACGCCATTCAGACCACCATTACAAACCAAACCGGCGGTTTCCACTGCTGCAACACCACACTCAGGACGCCGCACCGCAACTGCCGCATGGGTATCCTGTGATGACGTTCGCAGCGATGATCCCCCCTTTGTGGCGGCGTGTCATGAACCCAAAGGTCCGCGCCTGGCGCCGCCAATACTATCCTGAAATCACCAACTGGCACCCTTACAACAAAGCGCAAAACCCAATGCCGCGTGGATAACTCCGGCATTCCTCCCGGCGCAACCGAGAGCAAAGTATCTTCGATGTATTGCTGACGGTCGAGCGCAAATTGCCTAAAGCACCCAAACATTCATTGGCACGTCTACGCCGCGAACTGCTTGATTTGTTTTCGCGACAAACCCCGACATCGCATCCTGTGCCGCTGGATCTTCACGGCTTACCTGCGCACGCACCGCATCGCTAACGACGATACTTGCTCCAAAGTCACGGGTCAGCGCCTCAAGCTTGGCCGCCACGTTCACCGCATCGCCGATGACCGCAAATTCCAACCGATTTGCGCCGATATCACCGAGAACCACCTGCCCGTAGTGCACTCCGATCCCCACGTGTATTTCGGGCTCGCCCGCCCGGTGCCGATCCTGGTTCCAGCGGTCGATGGCAACGGCCATCGATCGCGCGCATCCCAGCGCATTGTTTGCGTCCAAAGGCGTCGTCACCGGTGTGCCAAACGTGGCCATCAACCCATCGCCCAAGTACTTGTCCAAAGTGCCGTGATGGCGAAAAACCTCAGTCTCCATGCGCGCATGAAACCCTCGCAAGACCTCGATCACATCGTAGGGATCGCGCCCAGCCGCGTATTTTGTGAACCCCACAATATCGATGAACAGTACTGCTACGTTCTCTTTGCGGATCTGCTTCAGGGGCTCATCATTCTGACTCAGCTCCTCGACAACGTTGGGAGAGAAATATCGCGACAGGTTTGCCCTTTCACGTTCAAGACCCGCGTTGGTCATCAATAACCGGTTCAAACGCTGCATCGAAATGGCAAGGGTGACCGCCACCATCACAAAAACGATAACCTGCTGTATGCGCTGAGGGATCATGAAGCTGTTGGGATCCAGAAATTCGGCCACATCTGGATAACCTTGCAATGCCTCGGCGACTTTTTCACTTATACCCGGAATCGGGGTTGCCACCCACGAGGCGACTATCCATCCCACGGTCCACATCATCGCCGTCCACGAGCCAATGGCGATCACAGTTCGCCACGAATAGGCCAGTGTGCCAGCGGCCAGAATGATGAAGAAATACTGGAAATTGTCGAACCGGTACTGCATCGCCAGGGGGCGCACATCGTCACTGAACGGGTTGGGAATGATCATTCCCAGCGTCATGATCAGCAAGTCGACGAAGATCAAAAACAGCTCGGTGCGGGATTGCCCCACCCGACCTGCGCGCCGGATCAGCCAGCCATTGGCGCAGATCAGCAGCAGGATAAAATGGTACCACAACACGTCCCATTGCGGGTTTAGATAGATCAACAGGATGCTTGTAAGCCCCATCGCAACCCAGCGTGCGCGCACGGCCAGTTCCAGACCTTCACGCTTGTGCCGCTCCATCGCGGCCTCGGTGTATTTATTGTCCAGATCGTAGTTATCCGGCTGCGTGAGAAACATCCTGTCGAAACGAGATCGGTTGGTAGTCGCTTCTGTCATGGCCTTGGCCTCCCACGCAGGCTTTCAGGGGGTTCACCCTATGCAATCACCCTTAATGCAAAAACAAAAGACCCCGCCGGGAACGGCGGGGCAAGGCTTAGTGCCTTGTGTCAGGCCACAGGCACCGGCGGTATTTTTGAAATCAGTTGTGCATCTCGGCCCGAATCTGCTGGCGCAGCACATCGATCGGCACCGTTTTGCCCTCACGCTTGAAGCACCAGTAAGTCCAGCCGTTGCAAGACGGCGCGTTTTCCAGATGCGCCCCGACCTGGTGGATCGAGCCCTTGACGTTATCGCCCACCAGCGTGCCATCCGCACGAACCTTGGCCTTGTGGCGCTGGTTCATGGAATAAAGCTCTTCACCCGGACGCAGCATGCCGCGCTCGACCAGCTGGCCGAATGGCACCCGCGGTTCGGCGCGTTTGCTGGCGCTGACTTCCAGGGCCTCACGGTCAAACTTGCGGACTTTGGCAATGCGTTTTTCGGCCACCTTGCGATAGCTTTCCTCACGCTCGATCCCGATGAACTCGCGGCCCAGCATCTTGGCCACGGCGCCCGTGGTCCCAGTGCCGAAGAAGGGATCCAGAATCACATCACCCGGATTGGTCGACCCAATCAGAACGCGGTGCAACAGCGATTCCGGCTTCTGCGTCGGATGCGCCTTGTCGCCGTTTTCGTCCTTCAGCCGCTCATGCCCCGTACAGATCGGCAACACCCAGTCGCTGCGCATCTGCACGCCTTCGTTCAAGGCTTTGAGAGCTTCATAGTTGAAGGTGTATTTTGCGCCTTCCTGCTTGCTGGCCCAGATCATCGTCTCATGCGCATTGGTGAACCGCTTGCCACGGAAATTCGGCATCGGGTTCGATTTGCGCCACACAACATCGTTTAAAATCCAGTACCCTGCATCCTGCAGGGCCGAGCCGACACGGAAGATGTTGTGATACGACCCGATCACCCAGATCGCACCGTTTGGCTTCAAAAGGCGATGCGCAGCCTTCAGCCATTCCCGTGTAAATTGGTCATAGACGCCAAAGCTGGAAAACTGGTCCCAGTGATCATCAACCGCGTCCACCTGGCTGTTGTCCGGGCGGTGCAGCTGGCCTTTCAGCTGCAAATTATATGGGGGATCTGCAAAGATCAGGTCAACCGACGCCTCGGGCAGACTGTTCATCACCTCGATGCAGTCTCCGGATAGAATCGTGTTTAAAGGGAGCGCGGCTGCGCCCTTTGTCTTGATTGTGGTCATATCACTGCCTCAGTTCCACGGCGCTTTTGCGCTCATTTGGTTGAGACAAGGATGAGTCAAAGATGATTCGCCGTCAATTTCTTTTTTGAATCAGCGGCTTACGATTTACTCTTGATACAAGATATTGTGGACCGTTTTGAACGAACGTCTATGGTGTGGGGTCACGCCGAGATTTTGCAGTGCTTCGCGGTGCTGTTTTGTCGGATAACCGGCGTTTGCTTCCCACCCATAGCCTGGATGCTGTTGCGCCAAATCCACCATCAGTTGATCGCGCCAGTTCTTGGCAATAATCGAAGCGGCAGCAATCGACACCGAACGCCCGTCACCCTTGACCACGGCTTCCGACGGGATCTCTAGCCCGCGCGGGATCATATTCCCGTCGATCAGCAGAAAATCCGGCGCGGGACCCAGCGCCTCGACTGCGCGGATCATTGCCAGATGCGAAGCGCGCAAAATGTTGAGCTCATCAATTTCAGCGACCGAAGCTTCGGCCACGGCAATCTCGGCCCGTTCCCGCAGAGCGGTATCCAACATGGTACGCCGCTTGAGCGATAGCTTTTTGGAATCGTTCAGTCCTTCGGGAAAGTCGTCGGGGTTCAGAATCACAGCTGCGGCGACCACTGGGCCAGCCAACGGCCCGCGCCCCACTTCATCAACACCGGCAATTCTGACATGGCCTTGCGCCCGCAGTGCCCGTTCCAATTCAAAATCTGGTTTCATGGCAAACGGCAAACCGCTTTTCGGTGCACTTCGCAAGAAAAAAGAGGGGGCGGCTCGCGCCACCCCCTCCAGCGCAGCGCTTCTGCGGCGCTGCTCCTGCTCGAAAATCGTTACTGGTAAACCACGCGGTATCCTTTCTGGCGCAGGCATGCAGGTTCATACGCCCGCTTCACCTCTTTGCCGTTCCAGAAACCAACCTTGCACTGACTGGGCAGGCTATTGGCATGCTTGTAGTACTTCTTCAGGCATTTCGGCCCAAGCAACTGACGCTTTGACGAATAGGCTTTGAAGGTGCGCATGCACCTTTGAGGTAGATCGTAACGCGCCACGCGCCTGGGCACCGGGCGAACTTCGGGATGAACAATCTTGGGTTCTTTGTAGACGTGTCGATACTGGCGGCTGGCCTGGTTCTTGCGTTTTTCCTTGTTGTAGTGATTGACCGCCGCGCCAATGAGCGCAATCGCAGCCAGCCCCCCCAGGATATCCCTGGTATCCGCCGCGCGCGCTTGTGAGACGGAAACGCCGGTAACGGCAATAGCGGTGGCAACGATCAAGGCGATGAATTTCCGGTGCATGATGCGTGTCCTTTTCGGATGTTGTGGCGAGCCTGTAGCGGACCGCGAAAGTGATGCCCCAACGTTGCGATCCCTCTAGTCAGACAAGCAATAACGCGCGGTTGTTATCCAATATCAGCTGCGTCTTTCCCCTTATGTTATTGAATATCCGGGTTACTCATGCGCAGGATGCGGCCTATGAAACAGATCCTCTCTTCTCTGACCGTCGCGGTCCTGATATCGGTTGGCTCCGCCGCGTCGGCGGCGGATTGTTATGCGGATTACAAAGCCAAGCAGGACAATCCGCTGCGGCTGCATTACGGCGTTATGCAGGTGTCGAACTGCAACAAGGGACAGGCCCAAAAAGAGGTCTCTCAGCGCCTGAAGGGTTCGGGATGGACCTTGCTGAACGTGATGTCCGTGTTCGGGCCGGAAGGGTTGGATCAAAGGAAGGCCAATGCCGGAAAATTCTATCTCCGTTTCTGAAGCACGCCGTTCGGGTGTTCGGCTCGTGGGCGCAGGTATCGCTGCGATTGTTGCCATTCTTGTTACAGCAGCTGTCTTCCTGTTCTGGACGCTGCCCGATGCCAATGCCTTCAACGCAAGGGTCGAGCGGCTGTTTGTCGAGGCCGACCTCACCTCGCAAACGGAAATCCGGTTGCTCGAGATTCTGGCCCAATCCGGCACCGCCTTTGCCGATACGCTGTCCAGCTACCGTATGGTGATTTTTGTTCTGCTGGTCTTTGCAAGCGCCATGTTGGTCGCCGCGCTGGTGTTTCTGGTGATGCTGGTGCTGCTAAACCGGCGCATGGCGCAGATTGAACGAACGGGTATTCAAGTCACGTCCCTTCTGATCAGCCGAGAAGAGAACACTGTTTACCTGAACAACATGGATTTTAAACTGACCCCCGCCGCGATGGAAACCCTGTCCATTCTGGCCGAATCCCGGCTGGATGACGAAGTTCTCTCGGGCGTGCAAATTGAGTCGATTATTTCAGGAAAGGAAGCCGCTGACTGCGACGAGGCGGCCGGGGCCACACGGATAAAGCGCCTCAGGGATGCTTTGGGCAATCAAATGGTTAGCGAGTTACTGGTGAAAAACATCGCCAAGAAGGGCTATATGCTGTCGATCGAAAAAGATGTGATACAAATGGTCTGATCTCCGTTTCGGGGTTATTTCGGCCTACCCTCTTGGAAATTACGCCCTCAGGGCCCATCCTATAGTCACCCGGGCAAGGGAGGCTGATGATGAACGTCCATGCCACACCAGGTTTA
The DNA here is from genome assembly GCF_057221115.1 of Ruegeria sp. HKCCD6426. Classification (NCBI taxonomy): domain Bacteria; kingdom Pseudomonadati; phylum Pseudomonadota; class Alphaproteobacteria; order Rhodobacterales; family Roseobacteraceae; genus Ruegeria; species Ruegeria sp. HKCCD6426. The sequence continues at coordinate 134,690 of NZ_JBWVBF010000008.1, forward strand.
AGCGGCTACGGGATCTCCGTCGAACGGCTGAAGGGCCGCATCGCGATCTATCGCGGTGATCTGTTGCTGGCAGAAAGCCGCAATGCAAAGGTCATGTACGAAACACGGCTACCGCCGGCAATCTACGTGCCCCGCGAAGACCTGAGTATCGATATCAGCCCCGAGACCGAACTGCAGACTTTTTGCCCTTTTAAGGGGACAGCCACATACCACGACATAGATCTGCCGGGCGAACGGCTGACAAATTCCATTTGGGCTTACGAGGATGCCCTGCCCGAAAGCGCGGCCATTCAGGGGCATATCGGGTTCATGCCCAACGCGTATACGCATATCGACCTTGGTGAAAACCAGCTGCGCGACCCCGATGACGGCAATATCAGCGGACCTTTGATTGATTGGCTGATGCGTGGAGCGTCCGAGGTTCAGACGCCCGAAGCGTTCACCATGGCGCTGGCCGAAAAGATGCTGGAACATGGGATTGCCATTCAGCGTCTGAGCATTCTGACCTGGTCGCTACACCCGTTGATCGCTGGCAAGCATTACATCTGGGAAAAGGGTGAGGCCGAAATTTCCACCAATATTCCCACCTACGAAATTCACGATCATCCAGCTTATATCAACAGCCCGTTGCGCCATGTCTCGAACGGCCTTGGCGGAGTGCGGCAACGGCTGAACGACGACAATCCTCACAACAGCTTTCCAATCATGGAGGATTTGCGGGCCAAAGGTGCAACCGACTATGTCGCCATGCCGCTTCGCTTTTCTGATGGGCGGACCAACGTCCTGACCCTGACCTGCGATCATCCCGACGGGTTTACAACCGCAAATCTCGGGCTGGTGTTCGAATGTTCCTCCGTCATTGCCCGGTTCTATGAAGTGTTCATGCAGCGCGAAAATGCTCAGGTGCTGCTGGAGACCTATGTAGGCAAACGAACAGGTGCGCGCGTTTTGGGTGGTGAAATCCGACGCGGCGACGGCGACGACATTGACGCCGCGATCATGTTCTGTGACCTACGCAATTCGACCACTTTGGAAGAGAAGCTCGGCCGCGGCGCCTATATCAATCTTCTGAACGGCTTTTTCGAAACCGTTTCGGGCATCGTGCATGAAAACGATGGCGAAGTTCTGAAGTTTATTGGCGATGCTGTTCTGGCAGTTTTTCCGGCAGGGGAAGACGCCGCGACCGCGCGGTCAAATGCTCAGCGCACCGCGGTTGAAATTGTCGAGCGATTGGCGGAACTGCGGCAGTCGGAACCAGATCATCACTGCGACTGCTCGATCGGCCTCGCCTATGGCCGTGTGACATATGGAAATGTTGGTTCACGCGAACGTCTGGATTTCACGGTTATCGGACATGCCGCCAACGTCGCCGCCCGCCTCGGCGAATACAGCAAGTCGACCGAATACAGAATTGCGGTATCGCAGGATATCGAACCCGCTTGCAAAGACGCAGTGCCCCTTGGTCCGATCAAGCTCCACAATGTGTCGGAACCGGTCATCTGCTACGCCTTGCGAACAGCAGCGGAAGCGACTCTGGATGCCTGAGGATTGGCAGGGCCATAAAGTTAAATGCTACAGCCGACAAAGAACAGTCGATGCGGTGCCCACCGAACCTTCAAGACCTCAGTGTCCATGTTTGAAGAAGAGTTCGACACTGCCTGCCACCATTGAACCAATGCTGCTGCGCCTAAAACTGCGCCCCGAGCAGGATCAGCGCTGTCTGCCCGGGCGAGACCGCTCCCTGGATTTGGGCAATTTGATTTCGGGCCAGATATGTGTCCGTCAACTTTGCGACCGCGTCCGGATCAGTGAATTGAGAAAGGCTTTCAGACCCCGTCACACGCGACAGTCGGTCCTTGAAGACTTCCAATTGCTTGTCGATGTCCAGCTGAGCAAAGGTGGAAGGCAAACCCAAGGCCGTTTCCATCATGCTGCGCAACGGCGGTAAGCCCATCAAGTCATACCACTTTCGGTTATCACTACCCTCCTGCGCTGCGAGGTCGCTCAGCTTGTGCTGCGAATAAAGGGCGATGCGCATTGTATCATCTTCATCACCAACGGCGACTTCGAACCGGTTGACCAGATTATCCCCAACAATCTTTTCCATGTCGGTAATCAGCCCGGTTTTGCGCACATCACCGGGGCCCAAACCAAAGGCATCAGAAAACTTGCGATATCTGCTATCTGCCAGTCTGTTGGCCAACGCATCTTCGGCCCGTGTCCCGTCAGACAATACTTTTTGGATAAAGAAGCGATTGTCCAATTCCGCCTCCAAACCAAACGCACCTAGCGCCACTTGCAGCAGTCGCCGGTCCGAAACCAGATCTTCTGCGGATCGCACCTTGTTAATATTCTCCAGAAAGTACTTCGAATCCCGCTGGTTGAGGTTTGATGCGGAATAACTTTGGAATTGCGCATCGTAGGTTCGTTGCAAAAACCGCCAACCAACCAGCCCGCCCGTTGGTATGACAGGTTGAAAGGTCATTGCCGGTACGCCATCAGACGCTCTTCCCGTGGCAAGAGCGAGCGTAAGGATTTGAGGCATTTATAATATTGCTCGGCAACCAAAGCTTCGGTCGCTTCAGCCAGAATCCGTCGGCTGTCAGCATCGGTGAAAACCTGGCTCAACTCCTCGACCCGGCGCAACAATTGCAATCGAGCTTGGTCAGGTTCCACATCGCCGGCCAGAACCAACTGAGCCGCATAACAGACACGGCGCACCGGTGTGTTGACCTCTTCCGGGTGTATCGCGTCTCGCAAGCGCAACACATTGGCCTGGGGCGTCATGATCGAAAACCGGCTGCGGCGGTCACCGTTTTCGATCACAACACCGTTGATCAGAACTCTTTCCTTGGGCGCAAGCTTCAGTACCAGACCGCTCATCACGCGCGCCCCATTTGGCGCAACCCGCGTAAAACCGCCATGTTGATTTCCAACAGAGGTTCAACCGCTGCCTTATTGCCCAAAACTTGACTGCTGTGCTGTTCAGTGAACTCAGCCAAATAGAAAATCCGAGCACGCAAGTCGTTCGGGAGTGCATTGTCTGCATCCGACACGCCCGTAGCCAGCACACTCCACAAACGCCGATTTTCGTGCAGCGCCTGCACAAAACCGCTGTAATCCGTTCCCTTACGCGCAGCGGCCGCCTTCAGCCGGTGCGTAATTCTCGAAATCGCTTCATATTCTGTGTCCCGAGGCGTCCGCGTCGGAGCGGTTGACTGCCCATAGGCCCGTTGTGCAAGAGCTTGCGGTGTCACTTGAAATCCTTCCAATTGTCTCACAGGGGGCTTTCGTTACCGGGGCGCGATGCGCGCGCCCCGGATCGTCTCCGCAATTAACGGAACAGCGACAGGATGGACTGCGGTGCCTGGTTGGCAATCGACAGCGATTGCGTTGCCAGCTGCTGTTGTACTTGCAGCGCCTGCAAGCGGGCCGAGGTCTCTTCCATATCGGCGTCAACCAGCGACCCGATACCGGATTTGAACGAGTCCGCCAGGTTCGAAATAAACTCTTTCTGGGTCTCGATGCGGCCCTGAGACGAACCAAACGCTGCCGAAGCATCGATCGAAGTATCAATTAGCGATTCAACCGCTGCCAGAGCAGCCGTTGCCCCCGGACCGGTCGACACATCAATGCCTGTCAGCGCGCCCAATCCACCAGATCCCGCGTTCACATACTGAGCCGAGAACGATACATCCGCTCCGGTGCCGTTTGTCACAGAGAGAGTACCTGCGGTACCAGAGTCATAGTCGACTGTCAGACCAGAGATGCCTAACTCTTCGATTTTTGCCTTCAGGCCCACGGCAACAAGATCACCGGTTGTAGTGGCCGCGGCATCTGCTGCGGACACCGTGTAGGACACGACTTGATCATCAATCGCGACAACCACTTTGTCCCCAGCCGCAAAAGCACCGCTGGTTTCGTCTGTGACCAGCGCAGTCGCGGAAGTTGCACCATTATCGATAGTAGCACCAACCCGGTCATTGCCAGTTGAAGCACCCGTCGAACCATCAAAAACCTGCGCCGCGACGTAACCACCGGTCGAAAGGTTCTGGCCGGCGACAGAGATGGATGAAGCCGTTACCGCACCAGTGTTGTCGCGATCCAGTGAGGCGAGGATCGAGGCAGACCCCGTAGAACCGTCAACCAGGTTGAGGCCGTTGAATTGAGCCGCACTCACTACCGAAGCGATTTGTTCCTTCAGCGCGGTGACGTCATCATTGATTTTACCTCGATCAACATTGTCTTCCTGCGCCGCGACGATCTTGCTCTTCATCTGAGTCAGCAGGTCGGTCACGGTTTCAGCGGCGTTGCGGGCCACAGCAACGGTCGATTCACCTAACGCAAGGCTGTCCTTGATCGCATTGAAGCCGTTCACGTCCGATTCCATCACTTTCGAAATCGCCCAGACCGCCGAGTTGTCTTTTGCCGTTGCGACATCCTTACCTGTCGAGATCGCGTTCTGGGTTTGCGCCAGGTTCTTGTTGACCGACTTAAGGGTTTGCAGCGCCACCATTGCGCCGTTGTTCGTCAGAATGCTGGACATTTAAGTCATCCTTCTTTCGCTCGGGCGCATTTAACGCCCATGTTGACCCCACCTGAGCGGTGGGCATTCTGTCGTTCTGACCTGTGCGTCGTGCCTTGCGGACAGCGCGCCACCCGTGCTTCAGGTGCACGGTAACGTTTGACTGCTATCCCCTAACGGAGTGCTAAAACGACTGAACTTGAAAGATTGCATTTGATTCAACCAGTGCCTCAGGCTCTTTTTTCCAGCTTGGTTTTGCTGCGCACTGAAAAACCGCTGCGCCGACCCGCCGCGTCATAGGTAGTGAATTCCTGACGAACTTTCCTCAACTCAGACATTCTGTTTGCCACGGCGCGAATCCCGTCGGCGGCGCTGTTCAGCAGGGCCTGGTTCCGCGCGACTTTTTTTTGCACGCGGATCAGATCCTGACTGTCCAACACATGCAGTTCATTTATGGCATCGATCAGTTTCTCCTTTTCCGGTGCCATATTGCCCAGGCGATCCAGGTCGCCCTGGACCAGCGCCGCACGTTCCAAGTCCAGAACTTCTTCCAGCGCCTTGATCAGATCATTCGCCATGGGCTTTCTCCATCATTGCATTGAACAGGATTTCGGAAAGACCGAAGCCGCCGGAGCGCGCAAGCTGTTGCGCCTGGTGCTGCACCAAAATCGAAGCGAACTGATCCTCGCCTGTTCCGCCCCCGAATGATTGGCGTGCTTTACCCAAGCCTGCGGATTTCAACATTTCGGCCAGGAACGTAGCCTCCAGTTCGACTGCGGCTGCTTTTAGCTTCGATTCAGCCGAAGGAGGGGGCGCAACAGGCGTGGTCACTAGAATCTTCATCGGGTTCTCCGAAAATTGCTTCGAACTTTCACGATCAAAGAGGATAGCGGTTAAAAAAAACGTAACTTCCTGAGTGCAAATTCCGGTCAGACAAACGGAGCCGGAGCAAAATGCCCAACCCGCTGATACTGACACCCAACGCCCCGAAGGTTGCGGGAAGACACGAGGCGAACCAGCACGAATCCAAAGATTCCAACAGTTCTTTGGCCTTTCAGGATGTTCTGAATGATGACTCCGCCGTCGAAGCGGTCGAGAACAATTTTGCGGAAGTACCAATTGCGGAAGTCGCTGCCGAATCGGATTCGGAAACACCCGAAGCCGATCCATCCCCGCAAGCTCCGCTCTTGCCAGAGCCCACAAAGCAGGAGGAGCGCACCCCACCCGCCGAGTTGCTCAAGGCGCACTCCGATACATCGCGTTCAATTCGAGACCTTCCTGAAAGTGGAACAAATGCGAGGGGTGCAACGACAGTGGTGCCCGAGATCGGGATCTCCGGGAAAAGTGAGATCCCCTCGTCAGACGATAAGATGAGCGTAAAGGCTTCGAACCAAGCGGCATCTGGCCAGCTGACCGGGCAGACAACTGGTGACCATAAGCGAACGCCATCAGGGCACATCGCAGAACAGACGGTAATCATGCAGGCTGGTCGGCAGACCTCGATCCGAACTGAGGAACCGCCTCGTTCTCAGGAAAGATTTAGGGGCGAGCCGACGCCAACCGCAGAGTCAGTGAGCGTTTCTACACCCGCCGCGACTGGCATCGATACGAAGGTTGCTTCGGCAACAGCTAGCCAAGCTCAGTTGCCATCCAGCCCGGAAGGGGATCGGTTGAACGATCGAACCGAAACGAGCCACTTAGGTGAAACTGAAGGGATTACGCACCAGAAGAGCGAACCAATTCCCCATAACATTCGGGATGCCGGGCCGCATCAATCTCTCGCTTCTGCCCGCTCTGAGATGGCCCGCGCGATAGCTGGGCAAATGGCTGCAGTCATTACGACCAAAGCCGGTCCTGGCGGGGTCGAAATCGCCCTGAACCCCGAGGAATTGGGCCGCGTATCGATTGTATTGAACGGGCGCGAGGACGGATTGCATTTGACCATTGCGGCAGAGCGCCCTGAAACACTGGATCTGATGAGGCGTCACATTGCGGTTTTGACAGACGAATTTCAGAAGCTTGGTTATGGCGACCTGTCTTTTGATCTTGGTACATCAGCAGACACGCCACAGGATGACGCCTCAGCCAACTCTCGATCACCCTTTGACGTTGGCGATCTGGACTCGGAGCCAGAAAAGACTGCCAGACCTTACCCAACCGGCCACACCCACGGCATTGATATAAGGCTTTGAACCATGATCTCTGCAATCAATACTTCCGCGCAGACCAGCGCGCCGTTCAATGCAGATGGTAGTGCCAAGGCGTCAGCACTGACCTCTGATTTCGAAACGTTTCTACTGATGTTGACAGCACAGGCCCGCAATCAGGATCCGCTGGAACCCTTGGATTCATCGGAATACGCTTCCCAACTGGCGCAGTTTTCAATGGTAGAACAACAGGTCCAGACAAATGACCTGCTGTCCAATCTTGCAGCCGCACTCGGCAGTGTCGACCTGGACCAACTAGCCAGCTGGGTTGGGATGGATGTACAGGCCGCCGTTGCATTTCGCTTCGATAGTGAACCCGTGACGATCTCTGCGACCGCGGACACGTCTGCCGATCGCGCTTTCATGGTGATCCGGAACGCCGACAGCGCTGTTGTCGACCGTATTCCCGTACCCATCGACGGCACTGAATTTGTGTGGGCCGGAGTGGACAACACAGGCAGTCTGATGCCGGCCGGTACCTATTCAGCTACGCTCGAAAGCTATAAGGGCGCAGATTTGTTGTCGCAGAAACCTGCCGCAGTCTACAGCAAGGTTCTTGAAGCCCAGATCGAAGGCGGCTCGATCGTCCTGACTCTCGACAGCGGAGCCGAAATTCCCGCAGATCAGATCAGCGGGATACGAACAGGTGCTTGATCTGCAGAGCGGCGCGGTCCAAACCTTGGCAAATCGCGACTCGCCTGAAGAATTGGGTACTCCTCTGACTGATCTTTCTTCTCCACCACCTGATCTTGTCACCCTGCTCGGTGAAGAAGGGCTTGTCGATTCAGGTGCTCGATTTGAGACATTGTATGGGGGGCGTACAAATCAGGTTTGGAAAGTGCAGGACAAATGCAGTGACGCTGTTCTCAAGCTTTACAGAACCACACTGAGGAACCCTTTGTTCCGCAACGATGCCAGTCTCGAGGCCATTTGCCTGCGTGCGTTAAAAGAAACGGGCTTTGTACCAAACTTGCGCGCGACCGGGTCATATAATGGCGACCATTGGGTTTTCTACGACCATGCTCCGGGCGTGCCGTGGCGGCAGAATACAGAAGCGGTCGGCCAGCTTTTGAGAGAATTACATGCTCTGCCTGTGACAGTCGCGGCTCCCGCCGGGTGTAACGGCAGCGCAGATCTGGCCCTGCATGCTGAGCAAATCCTTGATAATTGCCGGTCTGAGAAGCGCGAAATTCTTACGACGCTACGCCCTCGCCACACCGTCGCCCCGCTACACAATCGATGCCTGGTGCACGGCGACCCTGTACCAGGTAATATTCTGGTCGCCGCCTCGGGTCTTACACTGATAGATTGGCAATGCCCGGTTATGGGCGATCCATGCGAGGATCTGGCCATGTTCCTGTCGCCTGCCATGCAACAACTTTACCGGGCTGCGCCTTTGACGCCAGCAGAACAGACTCAGTTTTTGGCGGCTTATGACCAAGACGAAATCGTTGTCCGGTATGAGGCCCTCCGCCCTTGGTATGCGTGGCGCATGGCAGCTTATTGCCTTTGGCGTGCAGAACGCGGCGCAACAGACTACCTGACCGGTTTCGAACTGGAGATTGACGCGCTTTGATTCACTTAAGATCAGCCAAAGCCAGCAGAGCATAAGCAGGCGGCATCAAAGCCCGCCGCCATTTCCCCAAAGGGAATTGTCGCGGTTGGTCCGAAATCGCCCTTGGCAATCCAGACGGCTGACCCAACGCCATACGTGCCAGCGCCCTTCCGCAATACGTCCCCATGGCAACGCCGTTTCCATGATAGGCAAACCCTGCGAACATCCCCGTTTGACCTGGAACAGGGCCGGCAAAAGGCGTCAATCCACGCGACAGGCAAACCATACCCGACCAAATATGCGTGGGCTCAACGCAGCCCCATGCCGGAAACATGCGCCGGAAGTCCTTTACAAGACTGCGCCGAATCCCCGCTTCGGCTGAAGGCGAAGCTGATAGCCCACCGCGCATTCCAAACAGAAACCGCCGGTCGGGCATCAGACGGAAGTAGTGCAATAGATTGCGTGTATCATAAGACATCTGATCGGTGGTCCAGCCCTGAGCCTGCAATTCAGCTTCGGTCAAAGGGCGTGTCACCAAAACAGTCGACTGCGCGGGCATATACCGGGCGGCCATCCAATGTGGTACGTCCTCGCTGGAATACCCGTTGGTACAAATCAAAACCTGCTTGGCCCAAACGCGACCCTGCGCGGTCAATAGATCGAAGCCGTTTTGGGTATTGATCACGTTCAAAACAGCACTTTTCTGGAACAGGGTTGCTCCTTGTGATTTCGCGGTAGCGGCTAGGCCAAACAAGTATTTTCTTGGGTTCAAACCAAACCCAACCGGCAACGTGTAACCACCATGAAACTGCCCGCCAAACCCCAGCGCAGGCAGTTCATCGGGCTCGTGCAGCACGCCATGCTTATCCGCCGATTTGCGCAGCCGCTCCATCGCTTTGGAAGAATGGGCCAGCTGAGTTTCCCCCTTTGAATGGATGTCTGCATCGATCTGATTGTCCGCAATCAAGTCGGCGACCAGAGATACCGCATCCACTTCGGCCTGTTCATAGGCGATTGCACCTTCCGAGCCGTAGCGGCGGGCCAGTGCCGCGTGATCCAGCTTCGATCCGCCAAGGCAACAAAATCCGCCGTTGCGCCCGGACGCACCCCAACCCGGCGTTTCTGCTTCGAGTACCGCAACCGAAACGCCGTTACTCGCCAGATGCAGCGCTGCTGAGACTCCGGTGAACCCACCGCCGATCACTGCGACGTCGACTGTTAAATCACTGTCCAACTGTGGCCAGTTCGGCGAAGTGATGGTTTCATCCCACCAACACCCCGCACGCGGCCCAGGGCCGTAAGCATAGTCTGAGAATAGGCGTCTCATTCCGTTCTTGCAGCGGCCAGTTCATCTTGGCGCTGGCGCACCATTGCGCGTTTGGTCACCAGTGACGCGGTGATCACGCCTACTGTGACAACTGCGATCATCAGGGTGGACAGGGCGTTTATTTCAGGACTGACGCCCAGACGCACGGCCGAGAAGATCTTGATCGGCAAAGTTGTCGCCGACGGCCCCGAGGTAAAGGACGCAATCACCAGATCGTCCAGAGACAAGGTAAACGCCAACAGCCAGCCCGAGATCACCGCAGGCGCAATGATCGGCAATGTGACCAGGCGGAAAGCTTGCGCCGGTGAACAACCAAGATCCAGCGCGGCCTCTTCCAGCGACTTATCGAAGGTTACGAGACGAGACGAGACGACAACCGAGACAAAACACATCGAAAAGGTCGTGTGGGCCAGAACGATAGTCAGGATGCCTCGGTCCAGGCCGATGCCGATGAACAGCAACAGCAGCGAAAGACCTGTGATTACCTCGGGCATCACCAGCGGCGCGTAAATCATGCCGGAAAACAGCGTTCGGCCAAAAAACCGCCCGCCACGGACCAGAACGTATGCTGCGGCCGTCCCCAGAATGGTTGCCAACGTTGACGAGAACACCGCGACCCGCAGCGTCACCCAAGCCGCATCCAGAAACGCCTGGTTCTGGACCAGTTCCCCATACCATTTGGTCGAGAACCCGGCCCAGACAGTGACCAGTTTGCTTTCGTTAAAACTGAAGATGATCAGGATGACCATGGGGATATAAAGGAACGCGAACCCAAGCGTCAGAGAGACCGCGTTGAACCAGCTCATCCTTTTCATTGTTCGGCCTCCGTCTGCTTCTGCTGGTTACGCTGGAACAGCACAATTGGCACCACAAGGATCAACAGCAGAACCACCGCCACGGCGCTGGCCACCGGCCAGTCGCGGTTTGAGAAGAACTCTTCCCACAACACTTTGCCGATCATCAGAGTTCCGGAACCACCCAGCAGCGACGGGATCACGAACTCACCGATCACCGGGATCATCACAAGGAAACACCCCGCGATTATGCCCGGGCGAGACAGCGGGATGGTCACCAGCCAGAATGCCTGAATACGCGAGCAGCCAAGATCCTCTGCCGCCTCGATCAGCGACTCGTCCATTCGTTCAAGCGCCGAATAGATCGGAAGGATCATGAAGGGCAGGTAGGTGTAAACGATGCCGATATAAACCGCCGTATTGGTGTTCAGAATGGTCAGCGGGGTCGAGATGATGCCAGTCCACAGCAGCAACTGGTTCAGATAGCCCTCGTTCGACAGGATACCCATCCACGCGTAAACGCGGATCAGGAACGAGGTCCAGAACGGCAGGATCACCAGCATCATCAGCGTCGGCCGCCATTCGGCAGGCGCGCGGGCCATGCCATAGGCGATGGGGTAGCCAACCAGCAGCGTAAGGAAGGTCGAGATCACCGCGATCTTGACGCTGGAGAGGTAAGCCTTCCAGTACAGGTCATCCTCGGTCAGCCAGACGAAGTTTTCGAAATCCAGCTGGCTGAAGAACTCTTTGATCCCGGTCCATCCCTGCGAAAGGTCCAGCGTCGGCGTATAAGGCGGGATGGCCAGTTCGGTGTCTGACAGAGAGATTTTCAGGACAATGAAGAACGGCACCAGAAACAGCGCCAGGAGCCAGACATAGGGAACGGCGATCAGAAACGCGCGGCGCATCAGTTCGCCAGCAGAACCGCAGCCGTTGCTGTCCAGGACAGCCAGACCGGGTCTTCCCATGTGAACGAGCGGCGGGAGATTCGTCGGGTATTTGCCGTCTGCGCCTTGATTATCGTGCCGTTTGCCAATTCGACATAGTAGGTAGACAGGTTCCCCAGATAGGCAATGTCGTGCACTTTGCCTTGAATTGCGTTGATGGCGTCTGCGGGGCGCTCGGAAGAAATCGTCACCTTTTCGGGTCGAATCGCAATGTTGCAGGCCTGTCCGTTCGCAAGGTCCACTGACGACGTCGCCGTCAGAGGCGCTTGACCTTCAGCCCAGTCAATTTGATAGGTTTCATCTCCGTTACCGGTCGCCCGGCCCTGGATGATGTTCACATCGCCAATAAAGTCCGCAACATAGATCGAGTTCGGTGTCTCATAAATGCGATCAGGGGTGGCGACCTGCATCAGTTGTCCCTGATCCATGACGGCCACACGGCTGGCGACGGTCATCGCCTCTTCCTGATCATGCGTCACAATCACGAAAGTGGTACCGGTCTTTTCCTGAATATCCATCAATTCGAACTGAGTGTCCTGGCGCAGTTTTTTGTCCAACGCGCCCAGAGGTTCGTCCAGCAACAGCAGTTTCGGCGCCTTGGCCAGGGATCGGGCCAGCGCAACCCGTTGTCGCTGACCACCCGAGATCTGGTGCGGCTTGCGGCGGGCGAACTGTTCCAGTCTGGTCAGGCGCAGCATTTCCTCGACTCGATCCTCGAGATCGTGCTTGGGCATGTTATCCCTACGCAAGCCAAACGCGATATTTTCCCAAACACTAAGATGTGGAAACAACGCATAGGACTGGAACATCATATTCACCGCCCGCTTGTTTGGCGGGATCGGGTCTATGTCCTGACCGCCCAGCAAAATATGCCCTTCAGTCGGGGTTTCGAACCCAGCCAACATCCGCATCATGGTTGTTTTGCCGCACCCGGATGGACCAAGCAGAGCAAAGAATTCTTTTTCGAAGATATCCAGGGACAGGTTGTCGATGGCCGTGAATTCACCAAACCGTTTGGTGACATTCTGGAACTGGATCAAAGGTTTCGCCTGCGGGTCATCCCACGGCGCAAAGACGGTAGAGTTCAAAACGGCCCCCGTTCGGCAATCTGTAAAAAAGGGGCAAGGCGACAGGGTCGCCTTGCACAGACAAATCGGATCAGGTGCCCGATTTGATCTTGGTCCACATACGTGTCACGACACGTTGCGTTTTTTGTGGGTAAGAGCCCTTGATATAAGTATTTTCCATAGCTTCGGGCGAAGGGTAGATGGCCGGATCTTCGATCACGTCGGCCTCCAGGAATTCCTGAGACGCCTTATTACCGTTGGCGTAATAGACATAGTTCGACGCCGCTGCCATATTCTGGGCATCCAGCATGAAATCGATGAACTTATGCGCCCCATCGGGGTTCGGGGAGTCTACCGGTATGGCCATTTGGTCGAACCACATCTGCGACCCTTCCTTGAAGGCGTTATACGCGATTTCAACCCCGTTTTCAGCCTCGGCAGCACGGTCACGCGCTTGCAACACATCACCCGAGAACCCCACAGCTACACAGATCTCGCCGTTTGCCAGCGCATTGATATATTCCGAACTGTGAAACTTTTTCACATAGGGCCGCACGGCGGAAAAAACTTCTTCTGCCTTGGCGAGTTCTGCCTTGTCGTGCGAGTTCGGATCGTAACCGGCATACACCATCGCGGCGGGTACCATCTCATCTGGCGCGTCCAGGAAATACACACCGCACGCGGCCAGTTTTTCCATATTTTCGGGGTTGAAGATCAATTCCATCGAGTCGACGGGGGCGTCCTCACCCAACACTTGGTGGACCTTGTTAACATTGACACCTAGACCGGTCGTTCCCCACATATAGTTGACTGAGTGCTTGTTGTCGGGATCGAACCGGGACACCCGTTCAGCAATGACATCCCATTCGTTGCCAATGTTAGATAGTTTCGATTTATCCAGTTCCTGAAAAGCGCCCGCCTGAATCTGTCTACCCATGAAGCTGCCCGTCGGCACCACCACGTCATAGCCAGACCCGCCGGCCAGCATCTTGGTTTCCAGAACCTCATTGCTGTCGAACACGTCATAGATCAGCGTCAGACCAGTCTCTTCCTGGAATTTGCTCAGCAATTCTTCATCGATGTAGTCAGACCAGTTGTAGACGCGCACCTCTTCGGCGAAGGCTGCCGAAGTCCCCAATGCAACGACTGCTGTCATCGTCAGCGTTTTGATATCCATTTTGCTCTCCCTGAAGTTATGTGTGTATTTTCACTTTTTTTTGGATTTGATCAAGTTTTGCGTTTTCCCTCGATACAGCGTATGGTTTCACGAGGTCAGAAACCCGGCACGTTAACACTACGAAAAACAGGGCAAACCATTTGGATTTGATCAAAAATAAGGCATCGAGCTTGAAGATGGATGATGAGAAACGGCCCGCTCATGAGCAGGTGTATCAAACACTCCGGTCGCAGATCATGTACGGCGAATTGGTCCCCGGACAACCCGTCACGATACAGGGGCTGACTGATTCGCTGGGTGTCGGCATGACTCCGGTACGCGAGGCAATCCGACGCCTGATTTCCGACGGCGCTTTGGTGTTTCAGGGCAATCGCAGGGTGAGTGTCCCGGTTTTGGAGAAAGGCGATGTCGAGCAGATGATTTTCGCCAGAATTTCAATAGAATCAGAGCTTTCTCGCCGATCGACCGCCAATGTGACAGCTGCGGATATTGATCAGTTGGAACACATTGACCAAAAGCTGGACCGCACAATCTCCGACGGCGACGTCAGCGGTTATCTGCGCCACAACCATGCGTTCCATGAAACACTCTATTCGTACGCTGAGGCACCGATTCTCAACGATCTGGCGGAGAGGCTCTGGCTCAGGTTCGGCCCTTCATTGCGCGTCGTTTGCGGTCGATTCGGGACCCAAAGCTTGCCAGATCGACACAAGGACATCCTGTCCGCCTTGCGCGCCCAGGATGCCGAGACGGTGGCAAAAGCGACTGCTCAGGACATCGAGCAAGGGATGGAACTGATGGTCGACGCCTTGAGGAACACCTAGAATGCTTCGATTCGATTGACAGCAGAAAATTTGATCATATTCTAATCGACAATCGCTCTTGCAGGAGATTCCCGGATGTCGACCATCACAAATCATATGCCCACGGCCGAATTGCAGGCCCTTGACGCAGCCCACCACATGCATCCGTTCTCCACCAACGGATCGCTCGGGAAAGAAGGCGCGCGTGTCATCACCCGAGCCAAAGGCGTTTATCTGACTGATAGTGAAGGCGCTGAAATTCTGGATGCCATGGCCGGTCTGTGGTGCGTCAACATCGGCTATGGCCGTGACGAGCTGGCCGAGGTCGCAGCCCGCCAGATGCGCGAGCTGCCCTATTACAACACCTTCTTCAAGACAACTCATGTCCCCGCCATTGCATTGGCTGCCAAACTTGCGGAGTTGGCACCGGGTGATCTGAACCATGTCTTTTTTGCTGGGGGCGGGTCCGAGGCAAACGACACCAACATCCGCTTAGTGCGCACCTACTGGGCCGAAAAAGGCCAGCCCGACAAAAATATCATCATCAGCCGACATAACGCCTATCACGGTTCATCCGTCGGTTCGGCCTCGCTTGGTGGTATGGCGGGGATGCACGCACAGGGCGGCATTCCGATCCCGAACGTCCATCACATCAACCAGCCGAACTGGTGGGCCGAAGGTGGAGACATGACACCCGAAGAATTCGGCCTTGCACGCGCACGTGAGTTGGAAGAGGCCATTCTGGAACTGGGTGAGGACCGTGCCGCGGCCTTCATTGCCGAACCCGTACAAGGTGCAGGTGGCGTGATTGTTGCGCCCGACACCTACTGGCCCGAAATTCAGCGTATCTGCGACAAGTACGATATCCTGCTGATCGCCGACGAAGTGATCTGCGGATTTGGTCGCACCGGCAACTGGTTCGGGTCGCAAACCGTTGGCATCAAGCCGCATATCATGACCATCGCCAAGGGTCTCAGTTCGGGCTATGCACCGATCGGCGGCTCGATCGTATGTGATGAAGTGGCTGAGGTGATCGGCGGCACCGAGTTCAACCATGGCTACACCTATTCCGGCCACCCGGTTGCCGCTGCCGTAGCGCTGGAGAACCTGCGCATTCTCGAAGAGGAAAAGATCGTCGAGCACGTCCGCGACGTGGCCGCGCCCTATCTGAAACAGAAATGGGAAGCACTGGCCGATCACCCGCTGGTGGGTGAGGCCAAGATCGTCGGCATGATGGCCTCGATCGCGCTGACCCCGGACAAGGCCAGCCGCGCCAAGTTCGCCTCCGAGCCCGGCACGGTCGGCTATATCTGCCGTGACCGCTGCTTTGCCAACAACCTGATCATGCGCCATGTGGGCGACCGGATGATCATCTCTCCGCCGCTGGTCCTGACCCCTGCGGATATCGACGAGATGTTCGTGCGCATCCACAAGTCTCTGGACGAAGCACAAGCCGAAATCATCGCGCAGGGGCTGATGAAAGCGGCGTCGTAGCGTATCGGATTAGCAATAATTAACGTCAGGGCAGTTGGTTCAACAACTGCCCTTTCTCAACCCAGAGATGCACCCAACGCTTTACAAATCCCAAACGATTGACTTAACTCTGAAACAGTCTTTTAGTTTCTGTTTTTGATGCCCGACGCCCCACCAACACGCAAACGCAGACTCCGCCCTCCGCTATGGGTCACTGCTATATCCGTCAGCTTTCTGTTGCTGTGCGGGCTAAACATCTTCCAAGAGTACTTTGGAGTTCAGTATTTTCCGTCTCCCGAATGGGTTATCAAAACTCGCTGTTTGGACATTGCTCTTGGCATTGCTATGTCCTGCTTTTTAGGCGCAATGTGGTTCAGGCTTTGGAAAAAACAGAGCTCTCCGTCCGAAAGATCCAAAGTCTTCGGGGACGGGATTAGTCTGAGTATTCTGCCGATTTTTGTTGTTCTACTTAGCGTCATGGGGCCAATCACTTATGGTGTCCCCATGATAGTTGCCAAACTCGTTGGGCAGGACATAGAACTGTCATATGTTGCAGACTGGGGTGGCAACCCGAGATCGGAAGGTCGGTGCCCATACTCAATCTATTTAGATGGAGTTCCGTCGCCATGGCAGAGATTCTGCAATTTGCCTGAAGAACTCGTCACCACCGTCAGGCGTGGCGATACGATCATTGTTTCAGGCAAAGGGACAAGCATGGGTCTATATGCAGATAGCGCAGCTCTCTCAACTGATAGCTAGCAGCGTCTCTAAAGATAGCCCTCGCTAAATCACCGCAGCCGCTGCAACAGCTTCAAACTGGCATAACCGTCCGGCAGCAAGCCCTGTGCCAATTGGTACGCTCGCACGGCTTCGGTCGTGTTTGGCCCGGTGCGACCGTCGATGCCTTGGGTGTCAAACCCGGCCTCGGTCAGGCGGGTTTGCAGTTCCTTTTTCTCGGTGAAACTCAGCACCCGGTCGCTGCGGGGCCAGTCGGCCTGAAACGGGGCACGTCCGGCCAGACGGTCGGACAGGTGGCCGATACCGATGACATAGGCGTCGGCGCCGTTATATGTCTCGATCACGCGGAAATTGTCGAAGATCATCAGCGCCACGCCCTGCCCTCCGGCGGGTAAAAGGATGGCGGCTTGTCCGTGATCCGGGACCGGTTCGCCGTCACGCCCGACCACACCGCGTGCAGCCCAGTCCGACGGTAGTAGCGTGTAGTCCCGTTTGGCGGTGGCATAGTCGAACCCTTCGGGCAGGCGCACCTCGACGCCCCAAGGTTGCCCGGTGGTCCAGCTGTGCCGCGCCAGATACGCAGCAGCCGAGGCCAGCGCGTCCGTGGGGTCATCCGACCAGATATCCCGCCGTCCGTCACCGTCGAAATCCACGGCGTGATCCAGAAAGGATGTCGGCATGAACTGCGTATGCCCCATCGCTCCGGCCCAGCTGCCGACCATATCACCGGGACTGACATCGCCCGCCTGAATGATCTGCAAAGCAGCAACCAGTTGGGTTTCAAAAAACTGTGCTCGCCGCGCATCGAATGCCAGTGTCGCAAGAGATCGGATGGTTGGATCACTGCCCCGATAAGTACCGAACGAGGTTTCGAGCCCCCAGATCGCCGTCACAATTTCTTTTTCGACACCGTATCGGGCTTCGATCCGCGCCAAGGCCTCGCGATGCCGGTCCAGCCCGGAAAGTCCGTTGGTCACGCGCGTGTCGGAAACCGCAGAATCCAGGTACTCCCAAATTGGCTTCGAGAACTCAGCCTGATTGCGATCTCGCTTGATGACCTCTTTGTCATAGATCACACCGGCCAGCGCCACATCTAACGTCGCGGGGCTGATTCCCTGCGCCAAAGCTCTTTCGCGAAACGCTCCGAGCCACGCCTGAAATCTTGCATTTCCTTCTGCTGACACGCGCTGCACCTTAGTTGAGGACCGCAAGACCGGCCGGATCGAAACGGCCACATCCGCCGAGGCCAGTTGGGTCGAACCTGGAAGGTCTATAATCATTGACCCAAGAGAGTTGCTCGTAGATTCCGCCTGCACAATGGATGCCCATAATGTGGCGGTCATGATGCCACCTATGCATTTTTGCATTCCGAATTTCCTGATTTCTGCTCAACCGCAGGATAGCGCAAAACCGGGTTTTCACAAAGCGCTCAGGTTTCGTTTTCGCGGTCTTTTGCCTCCCGCTCTGCGCGAATGCGGGCCAATGCCTCGCGCAGCAAGGGCACACGATTTGGCCTAAAGCTTTCATACGAAACGGACATTTCACGTATCCGGTCCAGCCGAAAGACGCGAAAATCCTGGCGCAAATGACACCAGCTGAGCAACACGCTGGCACGATCCATGTATACGATACTCAGTGGGTTGACCTTTCGCCGGGTGTCATCGCCCTTGGCATCCGTGTACGCAAACTCGATCACACGCTCGTCCCATGTGGCATTGCGCAGATCGGCCACGTCGATTGTCGGTTTGGCGGGCCGATCAAAGCGCGTCGCGGTCAGGACAGCATGACTCAGGCGATGAGACTGGCGTTGTGGCAACCGTCCTTGCAGTTTCCGCAATGCCGCACTGGCCGCGTCCGACAAGCCGGGATCGCCAATCAACTGCACCTCGCGCAGGCCCAGGACAAGCGCCTCAAGCTCGTCATCGGTAAAACCCAATGGCGGCAGCGTTGCATCTTCGATCAGGGTGAAACCAAAACCAGCTTCGCCATCAATCACCGCGCCGAGCCCGCGCAATGCGTCGATGTCACGGTGCACGGTGCGAGGCGATATACCCAAATCTTGCGCAAGTTGGCCCGACGTTTTCGGCGAAGGGCCGGAACGCAAGGCTTGCATCAGTTGGAATAGGCGAGCGGTACGGGACATAGCACAGACTAGTCTAAACCTGATGACAGTTTCTGTCATCAGAGTGATCTATCAACTGGGCATCCCAACCACGGAGCCAACGATGTTGACCCTTTTGACCTACCCCTCTGCTTTTGGCCTGTTCAGCGCCAGCCCCTTCTGCGTCAAGACCGCTTATATGCTTCAGCACTCGGGCCAACGCTGGCAGCGTTCTGATATGCTGGACCCTCGCAAGATGCCGCATCAGAAACTGCCGGTCCTGCGCACGCCTGAACGTCTGGTGCCGGATAGTGATCTGATCCGCGACTGGCTCGAGGCGCAGGGAGCGGACTTCGACAAGGGGTTGACCGACATACAAAAAGCTCAGTCCCGCACTCTGATCCGCATGGCGGAAGAGCATCTTTATTTTCAGATCGTACTGGATCGCTGGGCCAATGACGATGTCTGGCCAGTCCTGCGCGAGACTTTTTTCTCTGTAATTCCAGCGTTGATCCGATCGCCAGTATCAAATTCCATTCGCAAGAAAGTCGTCAATGGCCTGGCGTTTCAGGGCGTCGCCCGATTTTCACCGGCTGAACGGCAAGACAGGTTGGAACGGGACCTCGAAGCAATATCTGCCTATCTGTGGCAATCGCCCTATCTGGTCGGAGACCAGCCAACTTCCGCTGATATGAGCGTCGGGCCTATGTTGGCTGCCATGCGCGCGACACCGGCGGATACCCCGCTGACCCGACGAATAAAGCAGGATAGACTGTTGAACAGTTACATAGACCGAATGGAAGAGGCGATCCCGTTGTCATGACACCATTTGATGACCCCGCAGTTGCCGCCGCCTACGATGCCTTTCCGCAGAGCACCCGCAAAGGTGCTCTGATCCTCCGGGAATTGGTGCTGGAAACCGCGGAGGCACTGTCCGACGCCCAGCCCCTGCAAGAGGCGCTGCGCTGGGGTCAGCCCGCTTATATGGCGCCCAAAGGGTCTACAATCCGACTGGGAAGCCACAAGTCCGCTTCGTTCGCTTTGTTCGTTCATTGCCAAAGCCGGCTGATGGGCGATTTCACGTCGGCATTTCCGGGTGAGGATCGGATCGACGGCAATCGGGCTGTGCTGTTCGACGACCCCGATCAGATCGACGCGACCCGTCACGGCTGGCTGATTGCCCGGGCCTTGACCTATCACCTCTGACGGCGTTTTCGCTCGATCTTGCGTTTGATCTTGTCCTTCTTGCGCTTCGAGCTGACGGCCTTCCTGCGGGTCGAGCGCCCAGCCGGACCGCGACTGCGCGGCAGCGCCTGATCATCGATGGACAACAGTTCCAATTCCAGTCCGCCGGTCACCGGCGTCGCCTCGGTCAGACGTACGGTCACGCGCTGGCCGATCGCGATGATCAGGCCGGTGTCCGCACCCATTAACGTTCCGGCCTCGCGGTCGAAATGAAAGAACTCACGCCCTAGCGAGCGCACGGGGACAAGTCCGTCAGCCCCCGTTTCATCCATCTTTACGAATGCCCCG
Source organism: Ruegeria sp. HKCCD6426 (assembly GCF_057221115.1). Classification (NCBI taxonomy): domain Bacteria; kingdom Pseudomonadati; phylum Pseudomonadota; class Alphaproteobacteria; order Rhodobacterales; family Roseobacteraceae; genus Ruegeria; species Ruegeria sp. HKCCD6426. The sequence continues at coordinate 154,937 of NZ_JBWVBF010000008.1, forward strand.
AACCGCGCAATGCCGCTGATCCGACCTGCAAACTCATTGCCCACCCGCTCACTGAGATAGGCAGCAAGGTAACGATCCGTTGTGTCCCTCTCAGCCATCATCGAGCGGCGTTCGGTGTCCGAGATATGTGTGGCGGTTTCCTCGAGCCGGTCGATTTCCTCGTCGGTCAACCCGTCCTTGCCCCAACCATGGGCCGTGATCAGCGCCCGATGCACAATCAGGTCGGCGTAACGACGGATGGGAGAGGTAAAGTGAGCGTAGTTCTGCAGCGCCAGCCCGAAATGGCCAAAGTTTTCGGGATTATAGTAAGCCTGTGCCATCGACCGCAGCGTGCTGAGATTGATCAGCTCGGCGTCCTCGGTGCCCGCAGCAGCGTCCAGCAACGCGTTCAGGTGGCGGGTCTGCAGGACCTGGCCCTTCGCCAGGTTCAGTCCTGCGGCTTGTGCCGTTTCCCGCAAGCTCTCCAGTTTCTCGGGCGCGGGTTCCTCGTGAACGCGGAACAACAACGGGCGGCGTTTCGCGATCAGGGTCTCGGCTGCGGCGACATTGGCGAGGATCATGAACTCCTCAATCAGTCGGTGCGCGTCCAGCCGGTCGCGGAAGGCTACACTTTCGACTTCACCCGTTTCGCTGAGCACGATCTTGCGCTCCGGCAGGTCCAACTCCAGTGGCTGCCGTACCGCCCGCGCCTTTTTCAGTGCGGCATAGGCGGCATAGAGCGGTTTCAGTACGGTTTCCAGCAGCGCTCCGGTCCGGTCATTCGGACTGCCGTCGATGGCGTCTTGCACCTCGGCATAGTGCAGCGTGGCCGCAGAACGCATCAGACCGCGCACAAAGCGATGGCTGATTTTATTGCCATCTGAGTCGATCTGCATTCGTACCGCGATACAGGCACGCGGGACACCTTCGTGCAGCGAGCACAGATCACCCGATAACCGGTCCGGCAGCATCGGGACCACACGATCCGGGAAATAGCTGGAATTCCCTCGCTTGCGGGCCTCTCGGTCCAGCGCTGTTCCGGGCTGCACATAGGCGGCGACATCTGCAATGGCGACCCAGATCACATGCCCGCCGATGTTTTTAGGATCGTCATCTGCATGCGCATAACAGGCATCGTCATGATCGCGCGCGTCCGAAGGGTCGATGGTCAACAAAGGCATATCCCGCAGATCTTCGCGCCCCTTCAAGCCCTCAGGCTTGGCCTTGTCGGCTTCCGCGATCACTTTGTCCGGGAAATCGTCCGGGATGCCATGCTGGTGAATGGCGATCAGCGAAACGGCCTTGGGCGCAGATGGATCGCCCAGCCGCTCGACTATACGCGCGCGTGGCAGACCCATGCGGTTCTTTGGTCCGGCCTGTTCGGCCTCGACCAGTTCACCATCCCTGGCGCCATGTATGGCACCGTCCTGCACCAGCCACTCAGTCTGGCCTGCCTTGTCAATGGGTACGATCCGCCCTCCCTCGGCCCCTTTGCGGAAAATACCGACAATCTTGCGCGGGTTGGTTCCAATACGGCGGATCAGCCGCGCCTCGTAATTGTGGTCTTCCTCATGCACCACCGTCAGACGAGCCAATATCCGGTCGCCTTCGCCCAGCGCAGGATCACTGGCACGTGCGACGATCAGAACAACGGGCTCTACCCCTTCACCGTGCCATTCCAGAGGTCGCGCGAACAGATCGCCATCAGAATTCGGTGCTTTGACCTGTAGCACGCTGACAGGTGGCAACCGATCCGGGTCACGATAGCTGCGCTTTCGTTTTTCCAGATGACCTTCGGCCTCAAGTTCCTTGAGGATACGCTTTAGATCAATCCGGTCCGCGCCCTTGATGCCAAAAGCCTTGGCGATGTCGCGTTTCGAGGTCAGGGTGGGGTTCGCCGAGATCCAGTCGAGGACCTCCTGCTTGGTGGGGATGCGAGTCATATCTTCGGCGTATCACGCGGATGCGACCGCGTCATGACCAAAAAGCGGCACCTGAGGTCAGGTTTTCAAATCGGCCATCGTGTCGATGTCGTGCAAGTGATCTAACATAGCGACCCGGCTATCCGGAACCGAAGCCAGCGTGTCAGCCAGCGCATGTTCCGTTGACCATCGCACATTGCCGAACATTCCAGACGGCAGAGCACTATAGCGCTGCGCCCCAACAAGCCAGTAGCCCCCATCCACTGCAGGTCCAAACACCATCTGATCGCTGCCCAACACCTTGAAGGCTTTCGCAATATGGTCGCGCGTGATGCCCGGGATGTCCGCGCCTATCAGACAGACGGGCCCCTTGGGCGCCGCACGCAACATTCGCCCCATGCGGTGGCCCAGGTCGCCCTGACCCTGTGCGGCACGCGGAATGTCGGCAGGCCAAAACCGGCTGTTCAAACCTTCCCTGTCAGGCGAAACGGCCAGCAGGACCTGCCAACGCGGATCACGCATCCGCCGGATCAGTGATCGTATCTGATGCCGAAACCACCAGGCTGCACCGGTCATACCTATTTCCTGCCCAAGCCGGGTTTTGACGCGCCCCGGCCGAGGTTCCTTGACCATAATAATAAGGGTGCGCTGCATGGATCAGGCAAAATAATCCGCCAGGATGCGTGCGTAGATGGTCTTGAGTTGCCGTATCTGATCAATTTCGACGCATTCGTCGACCTGATGCATGGTGCGGCCGACCAGCCCGAACTCAACTACGGGGCAGTGGTTCTTGATGAATCGCGCGTCCGAGGTTCCTCCGGTTGTCGACATCTCGGGTTGCACACCGGTTTCAGCCTGCACCGCGCGCGCCACGAGGTCGGACAGTTCACCGGGTGGCGTCAGAAAACTTTCACCCGATATCTTGATTTTCGTATCGACTTTGACGCTGAACTCATCTGCGACCTTCGAAGCCTCGGCATTCAGCCAATCGCTGAGGCTTGCACCGGAATGCAGATCATTGAACCGGATATTAACGGCTGCACTACATTGTGCCGGAATGACGTTGGTCGCAGGATTGCCTGTGTCCATGGTCACCACAGCCAGAGTGGATGTGTCGAAATGGTCAGTTCCTCGGTCCAGCTCGTGACTGGCCAGGCGATCCATCAATCGTGCCAACGCAGGCAGAGGGTTCTTTGCCCGGTGCGGATAGGCCGAATGTCCCTGCACACCGGTGATCGTGAACCAAGCAGTCATCGAGCCGCGGCGCCCGATCTTCATCATCTCACCCATTTGACTTGGGCAGGTGGGTTCACCGACCAGGCAGGCGGTCATGCGTTCACCCGATTGCTGCATGTAATCCAGTAAAGCTGTTGTTCCGTCCAGCGCATCGCCTTCTTCATCACCCGTAATCGTAAGGATTATGGCCCCGTCCGGAGGTGTTTCGCGAACAAAGTCAATCGCGGCCGCAGCAAAAGCGGCCACTCCCGATTTCATGTCCGTCGTTCCCCGACCGTACATCACCCCTTCGCGGATTTCGGCGCCAAAAGGCGGCATGGTCCAGGCAGCCTCATCCCCAACCGGAACAACATCAGTGTGACCATTAAACCCAAAGCTGCGCGCATGCCCCTTTTGCCCCCAACGTGCGAACAGATTGGCGATGCCGCCGCGATCCACACGGGAGCATTCGAACCCGGCCCCGGACAAAAGTCGCTCCAACAGGACCAGCGCACCGCCCTCTTCAGGTGTGACCGAAGGGCAACGGATCAGATCTGCAGTTAGCTCGACGGGATCGGTCATGGGATACCTCTAGGTTTTGTTCTGGCCTTGGTTCGCGCACAGATTCAACGAATTGGCCGAATTGCCAACCCCGGAGGGCCAAAATCTTATGACAGACCTGCTCTTGTTTCGTATTGGTACGCCAATAAAACAGCCAAGATGACCCCGCGACTACCTTGCCGCGCAACCCGCAATTGCGTTACAGCGCCGCGAAACAGGTAAATTGAAAAATGATGCGTGCCCTCTTCGCTCTGATCTGCCTGACTTTCGCGGTCTTTGCACAGCAAAGCCAGGCTCAGTCCCTTACGGTCACCACCGTGACCCGCCCACCGTTTTCCTATGTTGAAGACGGGGCTGAGACCGGTTTTTCGATGGATTTGCTCGAGGCGCTGTCCGAGGCATTGGGCTGGGATTACACCCTCAACCGGGTCGAGGCGTTCGGTGACATGCTGACCGCCGTGCGCGACGGCACCGCCGATCTGGCGATTGCGAATATCTCGATCACTGCAGCGCGTGAAACCCAGATGGATTTCAGCCAGCCAATTTTCGAGGCCGGGTTGCAGATCATGGTCCCCTCGGAAGCGGCGCGCAGACCATCGCTGCTGCAGGCGCTTCTGTCACGAGAACTGTTTATCGCCATCGGCCTGGCCTTCGCCATCCTGCTTGGCGGCGGTATGCTGATGTGGGGTTTCGAGCGTCGCGCACAGCCCTACTTTGACCGCAAGCTCAACGAGGCCTGGTTCCCGTCGTTTTGGTGGGCGCTTAATCTGGTCGTAAACGGCGGGTTCGAAGAACGCATGCCACGCACTCCGTTCGGGCGTCTGCTGGGGGTGGTTCTGGTGGTGTCGTCGCTGTTCATCGTGTCCGTTTTTACTGCCCGTATCACCTCGGTCATGACGGTGGATGCGATCAGCGGTAACGTGAATTCAGTCAATGACCTTTACGGCAAACAAGTCGGCACCATTTCGGGCTCGACCGCAGCCAGCTTTCTGACCCGTCGTGAGGTCGAGTTTGCCGGCTATGACAACCTGGATGGCCTGCTAACGGCATTTAGGGAAGAGGAGCTGGACGCTGTTGTGTTTGACGCCCCGATCCTGTCGTATTTCGCGTCTCATGAAGGGCGCAGGTTCGCGTCCATGACCGGCGGTGTTTTCCTGCGTGAGAATTATGGCGTCGCTTTCCCGACCGGATCACCCCTTGTCGAAGACGTCAATCAGGCCCTGTTGGCCCTGCGAGAAGACGGCACCTATGACGAAATTTACCGCAAGTGGTTCGGAGTTCGGAACTAAGCCAGTTCCTCGTCGCCGAAAAACGGTGTCATCTGTGCGACAATAACCGCGTTTTCGTCCAACGCCCGCTGCATCAGTGCGCGTTCATCGGGATCGATGTCGTGCCCCTGCGCTTCACGTTCGGCTAATGTGCCATAGCCGGTGACATCCAGAGGCGCGGTATCGGCCTGCTTCAGAATAGCCACTGTCTCGCGTACGGCCTCGGCTTCGTCCACGCCTGAGGCGAAACACATCAGCGCCGCTCCGGTCGCCCCTTCAGGCAAGCCGTCGCCGTCTTTGCGGCCAATCTGAACCAACAAGGTGTAGACCTGCTGGCGCGAGGGTTTCTTCTGCTTTTCCATGCAGCCTGCCTTACGTGCGGAACAGTACTTGGTCAACTCATTCACCTATCTAACTAGCTGCATCGATTCGCCAAAACCTCGTTTCACAGGCAAAGCGAGCAGTGAATCATCACTTTGATCTGTGCAAAATGGACACACTTTATTGGTGAAGTTTTCTCCAAGGGATTGACAGCCTCCTCCAGCAAGAATCCGACAGGTTGAAAACGGCGTTAAACAGCCGATGAATCTGCTGTCACTGCGCGAGTTTTGGCTTACCACGACACAGCCTTTCCAAGCCGTTACGTGGTGAAATCAACAAAATCTAGAATGCCCCTCACTGCAAATTGACATTTTTTCGAAAAGGGAAGTTAGATGAGTATGTTGTCCAAATTCCTAACTATTGTAGCGAGCTTGTTCGCGTTGGCTCTGGCCCCCGCAGCGGTCGTTCTTTCTGTTTTCTCCCCTGATGCCGCTTACGCACAAGACGGCGAAAAGTCCGAGGACGAAGGTGAGTCCGAGGGCGAAAACGAGTCCGAGGGTGAAAACGAGTCCGAAGGCGAGAACGAGTCCGAAGGCGAAAACGAGTCCGAGGGTGAAAACGAGTCCGAAGGCGAAAACGAGTCCGAGGGTGAAAACGAGTCCGAAGGCGAAAACGAGTCCGAGGGCGAAAACGAGTCCGAGGGCGAAAACGAGTCCGAGGGTGAAAACGAGTCCGAGGGCGAAAACGAGTCCGAAGGTGAAAACGAGTCCAAGGGTGAAAACGAACCCGAGCGCGAAGGTCGTTCAGGTGATGAAGAAGTAGAGGAAAGCGAAGAATCCGAGGAAAGCGAGAAATCCGAGGAATCTGAAGAAGAGAGAGAAGAAGTAGAACGCCCAGGCGAAGACCGCTAACCGAAAGTGGTTATTGTTTTCAGCAAGGCCGCCTGATCAGAGCTTAGAAAAGCTAAGATCTGCTTCCATCCTTCGCTAATCGTTATAAAGGCCGGGGCTGCGCGCTCCGGCCTTTTCTTTTTTGTCTAAATTATCAGTCGCGCAGCAACTCGTTGATGCCGGTTTTCGAGCGGGTTTTCTCGTCCACACGCTTCACGATCACCGCGCAATAGAGGCTGATGTTATTCTTTGACGGCATCGAGCCCGATACCACTACGGAATAAGGCGGCACTTCGCCATAGGTCACTTCGCCGGTCTCGCGATCGACGATCTTGGTGGATTTGCCGATATAGACACCCATTCCCAGGACCGAGCCCTCGCGGACAATACAGCCCTCGACCACTTCGGACCGCGCGCCGATGAAGCAGTTGTCCTCGATAATGGTCGGGCCGGCCTGCATCGGCTCGAGCACACCGCCGATACCGACACCGCCGGACAGGTGAACGTTCTTGCCGATCTGTGCGCAAGACCCCACAGTAGCCCAGGTATCCACCATGGTGCCTTCGTCCACAAAGGCGCCCAGATTGACAAAGGACGGCATCAACACAACGCCCGGCGCAATATAGGCAGACTTACGGACCACGCAGTTCGGCACCGCACGGAAACCTGCGGAACGCCACTGGTTTTCACCCCAGCCTGCGAACTTACTGTCGACCTTGTCCCACCAGCCGCCGTCTTGCGGACCGCCCTTCTGGATTTCCATATCCTTGATGCGAAAGCCCAGCAGAACTGCCTTTTTGGCCCACTGGTTCACGTGCCAGTTTCCATCGGCCTGCTTTTCCGCCACCCGCAGCGACCCGCTGTCCAGAGCATTCAGCGTATCCTCGATCGCCTCACGTTGCTCACCAGTGGTGGCTGGGGTGATCGTGTCGCGTGCCTCCCAGGCGGCTTCGATTGCGGCTTCCAATTGCGCGTTGGACATGGGGCTACTCCCTACAGAATCTGTTCACGTTGGTTTGGCCTATACGCAAGCAGGACTCAGGGCGCAATGCGACGCAGAGGACCCTTTTTACGCCAACATGCTGCCTGCGCCCTGCACAGTATATGAATTGCGAGAATCTGACGAAGGACGGCTTTAGCTGGCGCGACGGATATGGCGCACCAGAATCGACGTTGCAGCCGAGGAATCCCTGTTCTTCAGGGCCTGCACAATGGCCGCATGATCGGTATCGACGCGCTGCACCCATTTCGGCCGCCAATGCGCGAACAAGTGCCGTGCGCCGGCGATGTGAAGATCGTCGATCGTGTGCAATAGGCGCGGCAATGCGCAGGGCGTCAGAATGGTCCGGTGAAAAATACGGTTCCGCGCCTCCCAAAGCGGCATGCTGTCCGCCGCGTCGCAGGCGATCCGGGCGTCATCCGCCAGCTTCAGGGCTGCAGGTGTCATGTTCTGGACCGAATGCTGCAACGCCAGCGATTCCAGTGCTACCCGCATTTCGGTCACTTCGCGTACTTCGGCTGGGTCCAGAGCGGTTACGCGCATACCGCGCCGGGGCTCGCTTTGGGCAAGCCCGTGCGCCTCAAGTCGCAACAATGCCTCGCGCACGGGCACATGGCTTGTCTCGAAACTGCGGGCAATATGGTCCTGGCGCAGCTTCTCTCCGGCCACAAGGTCGCCGGTGACAATTTGCTGGCTCAGTTTTTCGTAGATCGTGTCGGCAATGGTCGCGCTCATGGATTATAGATAAAAAGCGCAACCTTTTTCCACAAGTAGATAATTCACCCGTCCAAGGGGTCAGGGGCAATATTTCCGCCGCATACCAAAACTGCGACGCGTTCACCCGGTTCGGGCAGATACGCACCCGAGATTAACGCGGCCAAAGCTGTTGCGCCCGCTGGTTCAACCAGAATGCGGTGGGCCTGCCAGAGCGTCGTCTGTGCAGCAGCGATAGCCGTATCCGGAACCAGAACCGAGGTCATTCCTTTCGCCAAACCGAAACAGATATTCCCGATCCGCCGTGCGCCCAGCGCATTCGCCGCAATGCCGGACACTGTCACGTCAATCGGCTCACCCTTTTGCAGCGCCGCATTCAACGCGCAGGAGGTCTCGGGCTCGACCGCGACAACCTTGCGGGCGCCCTGGAACCAGGCCAGCGCGCCAGCAATCAGACCTCCGCCGCCAACGGCAACAAGGACAGTGTCCGCCTGCAGGCCTTGCGCATCCCATTCCGCAAAACACGTACCCTGCCCGGCCACGGTGGCCGGAGCATCATAGGCGTGGATTTGCATTGCGCCGGTTTCTGCCTCATGCGCCTGCGCCAACGTCAGCGCATTGGCATATTCGCCCGGAACGACACTAAGATCTGCGCCAATTCGTTCGATCAGACCAATCTTGGACGGCCCGGCGAGTTCAGGCACGAAAATCTTGGCCGGGTGCCCCAATGCCCGCGCAGCGTAAGCCGCCGCCGCACCATGATTGCCACCTGACGCGGCCACGACGCCTGCTTCGGGCACATCCATGCTGAGTAAAGTATTGAATGCCCCGCGCGCCTTGAAGCTGCCGGTATGCTGCAAATGCTCCAACTTCATCTCAACCGGGAATTCCAGCCCCAAAACGCCACTTTCCATAACCGGCGTTTTTTGCGCATGGCCGTCGATGCGGTTTGTCGCTGCCGATATTTCAGTCTTCCAATTCATTCTTGTCTTTCCGTGACTGGCACTCTGCCCACGAACCCTATAGCTGTTTGGGAAACACGCAAGCAGGGATACTTCAACTATGAGAGAAGACCGCCTCAGCCCGTTCCGCGACGCGCAAACCGATCGCTCGACCGCAAGCGAAGTGCCAGATACGCCACAGACGCGGTCACCGGCTTATCGCCTTGCCTTTGCCGATGACGATTTCCTGTGCCGGGACGAACTGCGCCCGGTGCGTTTGCAACTGGAACTGCTGAAACCCGAAATGATCATGAGCGAGCGTGAGATCACCTCGACCATCGTGATGTTCGGCGGAGCGCGCATTCCCGAGCCTTCGCAGAAGCACACCGCACGGACGGAAACTCTGGCGAGTCTTTCGGCCTATTACGACGAAGCTCGTGAGTTCGCGCGTCTCATGACCGAGAAATCGAACGAGACCGGGTGCCGCGAGAATGTGATCGTCACCGGCGGCGGTCCCGGGGTAATGGAAGCCGGAAACCGAGGAGCACAGGACGCGGGCGGTTGCTCCATCGGCCTGAACATCGTGCTGCCGCACGAACAGGCACCCAACCTTTATGTGACGCCGGATCTCAGCTTCAACTTTCACTACTTCGCCATCCGCAAGATGCATTTCCTGATGCGCGCCCGTGCCATCACCATCTTCCCCGGCGGGTTCGGCACGATGGACGAACTGTTCGAGTCCCTGACCCTGATCCAAACTGGCCGGATGGAACGTGTACCTTTCCTGCTGTTCGGGCGCGCGTTCTGGGAAAAAGTCATCAACTGGGAGGCGCTGGCCGACGCCGGAACCATCTCGGATGAGGATCTGGACCTGTTCCGCTTTGTGGATACCGCGCAAGAGGCGGTTGAGATTATCGAAAACTGGGAACCTGCCCCGCCGCGCGATAAAATTCCGGGGCGCTGAGCGATGACGACGGTTAAGACCGGAGAGATGCTCCACCTGCGCGGCAACGCCCTGAACAAGGGCGAGCCGGTCGCACTGCCTCTGACCCAAAGCAGCATGTTCCACCTGCCGGGCGCGCCTGACGGTCACGCCACTTACGGACGCGTCGACAATCCGACATGGGTGCATTTGGAACATGTGCTGTCGCATCTGGAAGACGCGCCTTGCCTTAGCTTTCCTTCTGGCATGGCGGCGATCTCGGCGGCACTGTTTGCCACCGCTCAGTCCGGTTCGCGTCTGCTGATCCCGTCGGACGGCTACTATGTCACGCGCCTGCTGGCGGACCGTTTCCTGTCGCGCCTCGGCGTGGTGGTCGAGGAACGCCCCACCACCACATTTTCAGAGGGCGGCTTTGAAGGATTCGACGTGGTTTTTGTCGAAAGCCCTTCGAACCCTGGTCTGGACATGATCGATTTGTCCGCAGTGGCACAACAGGTGCGTGCCGCCGGGGGCGTGACCATAGCCGATAACACGACCTTGACGCCGCTGGGCCAACGCCCGCTGGATCTGGGCATCGACGTGGTCGTGTCGTCCGATACCAAGGCGATGGGCGGGCATTCCGATATGCTTATGGGCCACGTGGCCAGCCGCAATGACCAGATTATGGAGCGTATCGAAGAATGGCGAAAGGTGTCCGGGTCGATCCCCGGCCCGCACGAAGCCTGGTTGCTGCATCGGGGGCTGGAAACGTTGGATGTGCGGTTTGACCGCATGTGCACATCGGCACAGATACTCGCCGAGCGACTGGCGGTGCATGAGGCCATTAGACAAGTACGATACCCCGGCTTGCCAGATGACCCAGCGCACGCATTGGCCAAAGCTCAGACCGCACGTTTCGGATTTCTCCTGAGTCTCACCCTGAACTCCGAGGAAATGGCAGAGCGGTTCATCAACTCCTGCCCGCTGCTACGCCCGGCCACGTCATTTGGTGGCGTCCACAGTTCAGCCGAGCGGCGTGCGCGTTGGGGCGACGATGTCGACCCGGCCTTTGTCCGTTTGTCGGTTGGCTGCGAACCTGTCGAAGAGCTTTGGCAGGCCATCGAGGCCAGCCTCAACGCTCTGAACTAGCTATTTCTTGGCGTCACGCAGTTCCTTGAACACGTAGATCGGCAGCACGACGCTGGCGATCAACGACCCCAGCCAGACCAGCAAGGTCGCCGCCAGCAGGTTGGATATACCGCCAACAGTCAGCCCTGCAGTAATCAGGTCTGTCGCGAGTAATCCGACGAACGTCACAATCAACGCGATCCCGCCCTTCAGAGCGGGCGCTTTCTTTTCGCCCAGCTTCAGGATCAAAGGCTCGGCCACCACCTGAACAACGGTAAAGACGATCACCACAACGATGAACGAGATCGGCTTGATCGCAAACCCCGACAGCAGCAGCGACGCAAGCAGTAACCCGATGGCATTACCGGCCAGCAGGGCCAGAGCGGACTTGATTCTGCGCGACATGAGGCGATCTCCATCAGTTATCAGTTCGATAAATGCAGATATTATCAGGTCATCGTGATTTGGCGAGAGATTTCAAATACCTCTTCCTTTTGACCGGTTGAAATCGCATGATAAAACACATTCATCAAGATCAGACCTGCCCACATCCGCGAGAGGTGAGATGAGCGACGATCCCTATGCCGCCCTCGGCATCGCCAAAGACGCAACCGATGCCGAGATCAAGAAAGCCTATCGGCGTATTGCCAAGGAATGTCACCCAGACCTGAAACCCGGGGATACCGAAGCAGAAGCCAAGTTCAAATCCGCCGCTGCTGCCTATGATTTGCTAAAAGACCCGGAAACCCGGGCACGCTATGACAATGGCGAAATCGACGCTTCGGGTCAGGAACGGCCGCAGCAGTATTACCGGGATTATGCCGAAGCCGCAGGGAACCCCTATCGATCCGGCGCGGCCTATGGCGACCCCGACGACATGTCTGACATTTTTGCCGAATTCATGCGTGGCCGTGGCGGTCATGGTCAGCAGCGCACGCATGAATTTCACGCACCGGGCCACAATCGCAGCTACACATTGCAGATCAGTTTTCTGGACGCTGTCTTTGGGGCCAGCCAAAAGCTGACTTTGCCCGATGGAGACCGGATCGAGGTCAAGATCCCGGCAGGTATTACGGACGGCCAGACAATCCGGTTGCGTGGCAAAGGGGCTCCAGGTTTTGGCGAGGGGCCGCCGGGCGATGCGCTCGTCACTATCTCGGTCGCGAAACACCCCGTGTTTGACCGACAGGGGGATGACATCCACATCACGCTGCCCATCACGATTGATGAGGCGATTTTGGGCAGCAAAGTCGCCGCCCCCACAATTGATGGTGGCGTGAACGTAACTGTTCCGGCAGGCACCAGCAGCGGCAAAACCCTGCGCCTGCGCGGCAAGGGCGTTAAGAAACGCGGATCGTCCGATCGAGGGGATCAGTTGATCGAACTGACGGTCACCATGCCCGACCAGATCGACGAAGACTTGAAGCAATTCATGGAAACATGGCGCGAAACGCACCGCTATGATCCGCGCAAAGGAATGCCGTCATGACCCGCCATCTGACAGAAGAGGAACTGATCGCAAAAATTACCCGCCTGACCTCGGACCGGCTGACAGAATACCTGGCGGCCGAGATCGTGATCCCGGAGCAATCCGATCAGGGGTTGACGTATCAATCGCTGGACGTCGCCCGGCTGGAACTGGCCTGCGAATTGCATGACCAATACGACATGGAGGCTGACGCCCTGTCGATGATGATCTCTCTGATCGACCAGATGCACGGCCTGCGGGCCGAGCTTCGCGAAGTTCTGAACGCGGTGGACGCGCAGCCGGAACCGGTGCGCAAGCAAATGATCGAGATCATCGGAACAGCACGGTTCCGTCGCAGCTGACGCTTCAGCGCATGGCAGGTTTGCCCTTTTGGACTCGGTGGAACTGCCGTAGAAGGCCCCATTGATCCAGAACCCGGTACGCCCATGACCCAGTCCAGATCCGAATTGCTGATGCCTGCAGGCAATTTGCGCAAGTTGAAACTCGCCGTCCTTTACGGGGCCGACGCGGTGTATCTCGGCACGCCTGATATGTCGCTGCGCACGAAATCCGAGTTCTCGCTTGAAGAGGTAATCGAAGGTGTCGAGTTCTGCCACCAGCACGGGCGGCGGGCCTATCTGACGCTGAACCTGTTTTCGCACAACAAGGACATCCCGAAGCTGGACGAATATATCGACACGGTGCGCAAGGTGCAGCCAGACGGGCTGATCATCGCCGACCCCGGCGTGTTCCAATATGTCCGCGAACGCGCGCCGGAACTGCCGCTGCATATCTCGACCCAGGCCAATATCTGTTCCTGGTTGTCGGTGAAGTTCTGGCAAGACCAAGGGGCCGAACTTGTAGTTCTGGCCCGCGAGGTATCCTACCCTGAACTGGTCGAAATCCGCGAGAAGTGCCCCGACATCAAGCTTGAGGCCTTTGTCCACGGCGCCATGTGCATGACCTATTCGGGCCGGTGCCTGCTGTCGAATTTCATGGCCGAGCGTGGGGCGAATCAGGGCAACTGCGCTAATTCCTGCCGCTGGAACTACGGGGTGAAACTGCGCCTCAAGGACGGCACGCATCAGGAACTCCGCATCACCGAGGAAAACTCCGATCTGTTCGAGTTTCTGCTGGAAGAAGGCTGCCGCCCCGGTGATCTGATGCCTATCGAAGAGGATGATCGCGGCTCATACATCCTGAACTCGCGCGATCTGTGCATCATGCCGAAACTGGATGAATACCTGAAGATCGGCGTCGACAGTCTCAAGGTCGAAGGGCGGGGCAAGTCGGAATACTATGCCGCCATTGTCGCCCGCGCCTATCGTATGGCCATTGATGATTATCACGCGGACCCCGAGAACTGGGATCCCAAACCGTATATGCGAGAGCTTGAGACCGTTGGAAACCGAGGATACACGCTGGCCTTCCACGAAGGGCGGCTGACCAACTACGCGCATGATTACGAACACACCGCGGCAATCGCACAATGGGAATATGCGGGCATTGTCACCGAAGTGACCAATGACGCGTTTCTGGTTGAAGTGAAGAACAAGCTGGAACCGGGTGACGTGCTGGATTTCGTGTCACCCATATCCCGCGAAACAGTGCTGCTGCGGGTCTACGATTTCGAACGCGCTTCGGACGGGGCGCGGTTGGATGTGGTGCATGGCAGTACCAAAACCGTCATCCGCCTGCCTTTCACGTTGTTCGACCACGAGGATATCAACGATCTGCGCGCCCGTTTTCCCGTCTATTCCGTCTTGCGCAAGGAACGCGCCCTGACCGACGAACATTGGAGCCGCATCCGGTTCGACAAGCTGGTGCAGGGGCTGGAGACTTCGGGCCGGGACAATCCGACCGCTTATGCCCGCCGCCGGGACGCGCTGGTGGAAAAGATCGGCGAAGATGGCAACGAACGCCGTTTCAAAACCAATCGCATTGGCACCGAAGGATGCTGCGGCAAGGGGTGTAACGGCTGCCTGATCTTCTGGCAGGATGAGAAATACGCCCTCGCCCGCGAGGTGCTGTCGAAACGCAAACAGGGCGAGCAACTCAGCCGCAGCGAAGCGACCGAATTGAAATTACCTGACCAAACGGCCTGAAGATCAGTTGCCCAAGCGGTATTCCTCAGGAACGTAAAACGTGTAGTCCCGGTCCGCGACGGCCTCGTGGCACTCATGGCAATAGGCCACAGCACCTGCGCGGCTGCCCATCGTGTCGCCGAACAACGAGCCGTCGGGCATCACCATGATGTAGCGCCAATCGGCTGTGTCGGGGCTGGCCCCCGCCGACAGTTTTTCCATCACGAACAGGGCGCCCGGGTGAATGTTGCCCTCATCCGTTACGGTCATGCTGTCCTTAGCCAAAACCGATCCCATCGGCAGCACCTCGCCTTCGGCAAGCGTGCCGTAATTATGTGCCATCCGATTGGCGTAGCTGTTGACGTAACGCTGCCCATGCGTGGCTGAAATGTAAGGGGCATCGTTGAACAACGGCCAGTTCTGGTAATTGAGGATCAAATCCAACTGCGACGTCGCATAGCCTCGCGCCATGCGTTTTGTCAGCGAGCGGTAATGCTCCTGCGCTTCGTCCTTGGACAAATCAGCCGGGTTTTCGATCGCCAGATGCGCATCCCTGTCGGTTGTCTGTGCTATCAAACCCGAGGCACAGGTCATCAAAGCAACCAGCGCCCCTGTTACCTGTATACGTGTTGATATCATTGTTATGGCCCATCCGTTTGTACGGTTCGCCTGAAAGCTGCCTCAATATCGCGAATACAGGATAGCGGTCTTGAAAGAACTTACTATGACCCTGATCACAATCTCACTGCCTTGTGCGCGAATTTGAGGGGTGTTTTGACCCTGTCAAAGCATACCAAGTCAAAGCACCAATAGACAGGTATTCAATAATAAATCACAGCAATCGTGCATCACCGGGGGCGCTACCCCAATCCTGCCTCGGATTCGATCTGTTTGCGGGATTTCCGGGCACGTTCCGTGGCCGACTTCAGCTGCCCGCACGCCGCCATGATGTCCTCGCCCCGCGTCTTGCGGATGGGTGAGGCATAGCCCGCCTGATAGATGATGTTCGCAAAAGCCCGAATACGGTTATTCGAGCTGCGTTTATACGGCGCGCCGGGCCATTCGTTGAACGGGATCAAGTTAATCTTGGCCGGGATTTTGTGGCGCTTGATGTGGTCGATCAGACGATGCGCGTCCGCGTCGCTGTCATTTACGCCATCCAGCATCACGTATTCAAAGGTGATCCGTTCCGAGTTCGACACATTGGGGTAGCTGGCCAGTGCCTGCAGCAACTCTTCGATATTCCAGCGCTTGTTGATGGGCACCAGAACGTCGCGGGTTTCATCTGTTGTGGCGTGGAACGAAATCGCCAGCAGGCAGCCGATTTCCTCGGCCGTGCGTGCGATTTCCGGCACCACACCCGAAGTTGACAGGGTGATACGGCGACGGGACAGGGAAATCCCCTCGGGGTCCATCGCAATCTTCATGGCGTCCCGGACGTTTTCGAAATTATAGAGCGGCTCACCCATGCCCATCAGAACGATGTTCGACAACAGGCGCGTTTCATCCTTGGGCGCGCCAGGGATCGGCCATTCCTCAAGATCATCGCGGGCCATCATCACTTGCCCGACAATCTCTGCCGCCGTCAGGTTGCGGACCAGTTTCTGCGTTCCGGTATGACAGAAAGAGCAGGTCAGCGTACAGCCCACCTGAGATGAGATGCAGAGCGTGCCCCGGTCGTCCTCGGGGATGTAAACCACCTCGACTTCGTGACCGCCGGCGATCCGCACCAGATATTTGCGCGTGCCGTCCTCGGATACCTGACGTGTCACGACCTCGGGGATTTCGATAACGAAACTCTCAGCCAACTGCGCGCGATAGGCTTTGGCCAGATTGGTCATCTCGGCAAAATCGCGCACGCCCCACTGATAAACCCACTGCCATATCTGCCCGGTGCGCATCTTGGCCTGTTTCTCGGGCGTGCCATGTTCGATCAGCACTTCGCGCAGACGGTCGCGTGTCAGGCCGACAAGGTTCACCTTCCCCTCAGGCAATTTGCGGGGGATGGTCATAACGTCTTGGGTGATCGGCGCTTTGGGCGACATGGGCGTATCTCGAAGGATTCTGGCTTGGGATGCGCCTCTATATAGGAACGCGCGCAAAGATCAAAAGAAT
This sequence comes from Ruegeria sp. HKCCD6426, assembly GCF_057221115.1. Lineage (NCBI taxonomy): Bacteria > Pseudomonadati > Pseudomonadota > Alphaproteobacteria > Rhodobacterales > Roseobacteraceae > Ruegeria > Ruegeria sp. HKCCD6426. Next base: position 171,465 of record NZ_JBWVBF010000008.1, read on the forward strand.
TCGTGCGGGCTAATTTGCAAAACGCAGCAGTTCATCCACGCGGGCTCGACCCAAATCAACCCGACAGGATGTAATTGCGATACCTGTGCCGGAACCGCCACCGTATGAGGCGCCTATCGCTTCGCATTGCGAATCCCGATAAGCCATCCAAGCGCTTTGCGCGGCCTCCAAAGCAGGTTGAGCCTCGACCCGTCCGGTCACTTCGTCGAGCTCTTTGGCTGCTGCGACAGCGAATGAGTAGCTCTCTTCAACAGCGACGTTCACGCGTTCTTCCATTTTCGAAACGCACGCCCCGATTTCAACCTGAGAACCGGAATCGAAGCATTCCAGCGTTGGGTCAGCCATCGCGGCAATTGGAAAGAAAACTGCAACAAAAGCCCAGCGCATTGCCAGCCCTCCAATAGGTTAGGTCAATCCTTCAATCTAACCTACCACGCTGATAAGACCTGCGCGAACAGAGGGGAGTGCCGCGGTAGCAGGACCGCCGCGGCAGGTTCTAGTGAATTAATTGACCGCAGGTGGGATGTAGCAATCCGCCGCGTCCAGCTTCTTGACCGGGTCTTCCGGTCCGCACTGCTCACCACTTACGGGGTAGGTATCGGCACTTTTTTCACAGGCACTCAACAACACCGCAGAGATCATCAGCAACGCTGTAAAAGTCTTGTTCAACATCTTATTGGCTCCTCTTGCTTCTGAACTGATTAGTTCAAAAACCAAGAGGCAGTGCATTGACACGGATCAAACACGAGAGCAGACGTCGCGTAACGTAGGCCGCAATTCCTTTAGGCTGGAGTCAAAAAAAGCCCCGACACTTTGGCGGGGTTTTTAAAAAGAGTTGTACCTGTCAGTTGGTACAGCGTTTTTCAGCATCTTCGATCGCTGCAGTGAAACCCAGAAGCGAGAATGTGTCTTTGGTCTGTGTGCCGCGCTCGGACCGCGCTGTCAGAACAGCCTCGGTTCCTCGTTTCATCGCCGTGACGATCTTTGCATCATCGGCTGCTGTTGCTGGCCAGGCCCATTCACCATCGGTGAACAGTTCGAACTCGCTGCCATCGACGACCAGATTCACAGTTGAACCCGCCGCAAAAGGATAGCCGCCGGTAAAGGTCACCTGTCCCTTAACCTCGGCATTTGGACGGTAAAACACGAATAACAGGATATCACTGCGACGCACCGAAACGACGCGACCACCACGCGTATTGACGGTTTCTTTGGGCGCAGAAACACTCCAACATTCGGTGGGATCATCTTCTACGAAAACGCTCCAGTCGGTCTTGGCTGCGACCCGGTTGGTGCTTGTCGCCTGCTGGCCGATTGCTGTTGTGGCCATCCCTGCCATGCACAGACCCGCGATCACACGGACAAGTTTTGATCCCATCTGTCCAGCCTCCTAGCTCGACCTATACCTCATACCCATCGTGAATCGCTGCGAACCCTGCCGGTTCGTCTTTCGAAAGTTGCGCATCCCGATGATTGTCGACATACACACACTAACGCAGGTTTCGCCACAGGCGAAAGAGCGATTGGCAGAATTTTGCGCATAACGCAGGGGGTCCAGATGACGCAGCCGGTACCAATGACAGAACTATGGCGTGGCCCCTTGCTTGAGAGTCTACATCTGGGCCATGCGGTGATCTGTGATGACACCGGTCAGATCGTGCGCAGTTGGGGCGATCCGGACACGGTGATCTACCCCCGCTCTTCAGCCAAAATGATCCAAGCTTTACCATTAATCACCACGGGCGCGGCGGCAAAATACGGGCTGAACTCTGAACACCTGGCTCTGTCCTGCGCGTCCCACAGTGGGGCCGCAATTCATACGCAACGCGTTTCGGCATGGCTGGACCATCTTGGCCTGACCGAACCCGACCTACGTTGCGGCCCGCAGGAACCATCGGACATGGCGGCACGTGACGGGCTGATCCTGGCAGACGACACTCCTTGTCAGATTCATAATAATTGTTCCGGCAAACATTGCGGATTTCTGACTGTAGCGCAGCACATGGGTGCAGGCCCTGAATACCTGGAGATCGACCATCCTGTGCAGCAGGCCTGCTTGTCCGCGATCGAAGAAACCACGGGTGAGACCAGCCCGGCATATGGGATCGACGGTTGTTCTGCACCGAATTTTGCAACCTCATTGGCGGGGCTTGCACGTTCGATGGCTTGGTTTGCTTCGTCCGCTGATCGGTCTGATCGCGCCAGCGACGCAGCCCAACTGCTTACCGCTGCCATGGTCAAACACCCCGAGCTGGTCGCCGGAGAAAGCCGTGCATGCACCGAGCTGATGCGCGCCATGAATGGGCGCGCAGCGATCAAGACAGGCGCCGAGGCCGTCTTTGTCGCCATAATTCCGGAAAAGCGGATGGGCATCGCACTAAAGATCACCGACGGCACAACCCGGGCCAGTGAATGCGCAATTGCATCCCTATTGGTGAGCCTTGGCGTACTGGAGGCCGAACACCCCGCCACCCGCAAGTTCATGAACGCCACGCAATACAGCCGTCGCGGGCTGGAATGCGGCGTGATCAGACCGGCACCGGGGTTTCCCGGCTAAGGGCGTCACATCTCGATTTCGTGCACCTCGGCCACTTCGACCGAACCTGACCCGTTGACAACCATCGGGCAGCCCTTGGCCATCTCTGTCGCCGCATCGATGCTGTCCGCCTTGATGACGGTAAAGCCCGAGGCCGGGTTTGCACCGCCGTTGTCAACAACTCCGCTGCCGCTGACAGTATAGGACTGACCGACCGGGTTTCCGGGGATGTCCAGTGCATCGCCCATGCCTTGGAACCATGCGCCCCAAGCGGCCATGGTCGCTTCGATTTCAGCCGGATCGGTTGGGGTATGACCGCCGTGATAAACAAATAAAAATTGCGGCATTTCGCTTCTCCCTAATGAAAACTCATTTGCACCGCGCCTCAAGCTTGCGCAGCGACGATGTCCAACCCTGCTCATGGTTTGCAGCGGCCTCGGCGTCAGCAAGTTCGCGGTGATCCAGCACAAGGCGCGAACCACTCTCCGTTGCAGCAACGGACAAAATCACATGGCTTTCAGGTCCACGCTGATCGTTGTCATCATGCCACGCCCAGGTAAATCCGACGGACTTGGGCGGATCAACATGCGTGACGTGGCCCGACACCTTGAATTGCTGACCTTCAGCGTTCTGCATTACCGAAAACCACGGCCCAAGACGCGAGAAATCCAGATTGTGCTCGGGTACGCGGACGCCTTCAGGCCCCCACCACTGCAACAGCTTTGCTCCGTCGCTGATCCAGGTAAAAAGGATCTCGGAACTGACGGGGAAATCCCGCTCCAACTTCAAGTCGGCCATGAGTTTTCCCTTTCCAGAATATCGCCCAAACGATCCAGACTCGCTTCCCAGAACTGCCGTTTCGAGATCGTCCATTCTGCGATCGCTCGTAGCCCGTCGGGCTGAATCGAATACATCCGCTGTGTGCCGTGAACGCGCTGCTGCACTAATCCTGCCTCGCGCAGCACTTTCAGGTGGCGCGATACCGCGGCACCAGAGATTCCCTTACCTTCGATGAGGTCACCCGCGGGAAGCTCCCCTCGCTCCATCAACTGTTCGACAATCGAGAAACGAGTGGAATCGGACAACGCAGAGAAGGCAGCCAGAAGTGTGTTCATGGCACCTATTTAACACATAAGTTAAATTATGAAAAGCCCCTCAGGACGGAATGATTTCCGATCGGCTGTACCCTTGTAGATACAGCAAGGCGGTGAGGTCTCCGAAATTGACCCGAACATCGCATTTTTCTGCGACGGAGGGCTTGGCGTGCAGCGCTACGCCCGTCCCGGCCCGGCCCAGCATACCCAGATCGTTTGCACCGTCCCCAACTGCAATCACATCTGCCTCTGAAATGCCAAGACGGGTCGATATCTGTTCGAGCGCTTCAATCTTGGCCTGTCGTCCAAGAATTGGGCGATGAACCTCGCCACTCAGCTTACCGTCTTCTGCCAGCAAGGTATTGGCCCGGTTTTCATCAAAGCCCAGTTCTTCGGCAACCCGAGCCGTGAACGCGGTGAAACCCCCGGATACCAACGCAGCGTAAGCCCCGTTGGCGCGCATCGTGGCCAGCAACGCCTTACCGCCGGGCATCAAAGTGATCCGCTCGTTCAGGACCTTACCGATCACGCTTTCGTCCAGACCTTTCAGCAGGCCGACGCGTTCGGTCAGTGCGCCTTCGAAATCCAGCTCACCATTCATTGCGCGCGCGGTAATGTCCTTGACCCTGTCGCCGACGCCGGCCTCATCAGCCAGTTCGTCGATGCATTCCTGCTGGATCATGGTGCTGTCCATATCCGCCAACAGCATCTTCTTGCGGCGCCCTTCGGCAGGCTGCACGATCAGGTCCACGCCCATCTGCTGCAAATCGGCCCAGGTGTCCCATCGATTGCCAGGCACATCTGTCAGCGTGAATTCTGCCGCTTCGTCCGGGCACAGCCAGACGATTTCACTGCCACCCCACGCGTTGCGCAACGACTCGATCAGCGCCAGGTCCAAAGACGGCGCATTCGGATTAGTTAGCAAAGTGGCAACGTACATTTTTGACCTCCGGCATGCTCACCTGCGCATATCGCAGGTGCAGCATTTTCGCCAGAGACAGTTTGATGCGGGTCAGCCCAGAATGCCCGGCAGACGCAGACCATGTTCGCGCGCGCAATCTTTGGCGATATCGTACCCCGCGTCCGCATGGCGCCAGACACCTGAGGCCGGGTCATTCCACAACACCCGCTCCAACCGTCGCGCAGCGTCCTCGGTTCCGTCGGCACAGATCACTACACCCGCATGTTGGCTGAAGCCCATACCCACGCCGCCGCCATGGTGCAGCGACACCCAGGTCGCGCCACTGGCGGTATTGATCAGAGCGTTCAACAGCGGCCAGTCCGACACCGCGTCTGATCCGTCCAACATCGCCTCGGTCTCACGGTTCGGGCTGGCGACCGAGCCTGAATCCAGGTGATCCCGTCCGATGACGATCGGCGCTTTCAGCTCGCCATTGGCGACCATCTCATTGAAGGCCAGCCCTGCCCGGTGCCGGTCGCCCAGTCCGATCCAACAGATACGCGCCGGCAGGCCCTGAAACGCAATGCGGTCGCGTGCCATGTCCAACCAGCGGTGCAGGTGCTCGTTCTCGGGGAACAACTCTTTCATCTTGGCATCGGTCTTGTAGATATCCTCGGGATCGCCGGAAAGGGCACACCAGCGGAACGGGCCGATGCCCTTGCAAAACAGCGGACGGATATAGGCAGGAACAAAACCCGGGAACGCAAATGCGTTCTCCAACCCCTCATCCTGCGCCACCTGTCGAATGTTGTTGCCGTAGTCCAGTGTGGGAACATCCGCGTTCCAGAAATCAACCATCGCCGCCACGTGCTGCTTCATCGAAGCACGCGCCGCCTTTTCAACGGCCTTGGGATCGCTTTCGCGCTTGTCCCGCCACTCTGCCATCGTCCAGCCCAAAGGCAGGTAGCCGTTGATCGGATCATGCGCGCTGGTCTGGTCAGTAACGATATCAGGACGCATGCCGCCGGCTTGCATGCGCGCATAAATCTCGGGAAAGATTTCAGCCGCGTTGCCCAGCAGACCCACGGATTTTGCTTCACCCGCCTTGGTCCAGCGGTCGATCATCTCAAGCGCTTCGTCCAGTGTTTCCGCCTTTTCGTCCAGATATTTGGTGCGCAGACGGAAATCGATCGAATCCGGGTTACATTCGACCGCCAGACAACAGGCTCCGGCGAACACAGCGGCCAGAGGCTGTGCGCCGCCCATACCGCCCAGACCGCCGGTCAGAATCCATTTACCGGTCAGGTCGCCACCATAATGCTGACGACCGGCCTCGGCGAAGGTCTCATAGGTGCCCTGAACGATGCCCTGCGTGCCAATATAGATCCACGAACCGGCCGTCATCTGGCCGTACATCATCAGGCCTTTCTTATCGAGCTCGTTGAAATGGTCCCAATTGGCCCAATGCGGCACGATGTTCGAGTTCGCTATCAGCACCCGAGGCGCATCCTTATGCGTGCGGATGATCGCAATTGGTTTACCGGATTGGACGATAAGCGTTTCGTCTTCTTCAAGGTCTTTCAGACCGGCGACGATCTTATCGAAATCATTCCACGTCCGGGCCGCACGTCCGATGCCACCATAAACAACCAGTTCGTGCGGGTTCTCAGCCACATCCGGGTGCAGGTTGTTCATCAGCATCCGCAGGGGCGCCTCGGTTACCCAGCTTTTGGCGTTCAGCTCAGGCCCGGTGGGCGGAAAGATATCGCGGGTGTTCTTGCGCGGATCGCTCATGTCAGGGCTCCTTGTTTTCCGTCAATTCACCCGACAAGACGAGATCGGTCAGGCGTGTCAGCATTGTCTTGAGATATGGGCGCAGGATGTCTGCGCGGTCATCGCGCCACGCCCAGGGCGGGGATTCGTCCATGTATGATCGCTGGGCGATTTCCATCTGGATCGCATGAATGCCGTCAGCAGGGCGGCCATAGTGGCGCGTCGTCCACCCGCCCTTGAAACGCCCGTTTAGCACGGATGCCAAACCCTCGGCATCGCGCGCGATGTCATCGACGTTTTGTTCGATCAGCGGATGGCACGTAACGCCAAGATTGGTGCCGGTATTGAACACGGGCAATTCGCCTTCGAACAAAAACGGGATGTTCGAGCGGATCGAATGGCAGTCAAACAGGATCGCAACGCCGTATTTGTCCCGCACCCGCTGCAACTCCTGCATCAGAGCCGCATGATAGGGTGCGTGAAATTTCTCACGACGCTCTTCGATCTCGTCCGTCGAAGGCTCCTGCCCGTTTGCCCAGATCGCCTTACCGTCGAAATCCGTCAACGGCACCAATGTCGTGGTGTTCTGGCCGGGATATAACGAAACGCCCGCCGGATCGCGGTTGGCGTCAATCACGTAACGATGCACATGCGACTGAACGACCGTAGCATCGCTCAGCCCGTCGTACAGCCGGTTGATATGCCAATCCGTATCCGCCAGCCCGCGCCCGTTGTCGTTCAGGCGGCCCGCGATCTGGTCGGGAACAAATGTACCGCCATGGGGCTGCCCCAGTACAATGGGTGCGTCACCGCGCTGGACATCGAACACCTGCATCAGAACAACCCGGGCATCTCTACACCAGCCGCGTCGAGAATATCTCCGCTGGCAATCAGCGTACGGGCTGCTTCGAGTTCCGGGGCGAGGTAACGATCGTCACCAAGGGCCGGAACATGACTACGCAGACACGCAATGGCACGCTGCAACGGATCGCTTGTGGGCAATGGCGCACGGAACTCGACGCCCTGCGCCGCACACAGTAGCTCGATACCCAGAATGTAGTTCAGGTTGTCCACCATTCGCGCCAGACGCCGCGCACCATGAGCAGCCATTGACACGTGGTCCTCCTGGTTGGCCGAGGTCGGCGTGCTGTCGGTTACGCACGGATTAGCCAAGTGCTTGTTTTCGCTCATCAACGCAGCGGTAGTGACCTCGGCGATCATCAGGCCGGAGTTCAAACCCGGATTGGGCGTCAGGAACGGCGGCAGATCAAAGCTGAGTGTCGGGTCGACCATCAGTGCAATACGCCGTTGAGCGATGGCCCCGATCTCTGAAATCGCCAGCGCGATCATATCCGCGGCAAAGCCAACGGGTTCGGCATGAAAGTTACCGCCAGATACGATAGCCTCGGGGTCGGACAAAACCAGAGGGTTGTCAGTGGCTGCGTTCGCCTCTGTCGTCAGTGTGGTCGCCGCCTGTCGGATCACGTCCATGGCCGCACCCGTGACCTGGGGCTGGCAGCGAATGCAATACGGATCCTGTACCCGCGTATCTCCTTCGCGATGGCTTTCCCGGATCACCGATCCGGCCAATGTGGCCCGCATGGCGCTGGCTGCATCCATCTGGCCGCGGTGTCCACGCAGAGCGTGAATCTCGGGTTGCAATGGCGCGGTCGAGCCCATGATGGCATCTGTCGACATGGCCGATACCACCAGCGCGCTCTGCGCTGCATGCCATGCCTCGAACAGTCCGGCCAAGGCATAGGCAGTTGAAAACTGGGTACCATTGATGAAGGCCAGCCCCTCTTTTGGGCCAAGGGAGATCGGAGTAAGGCCAGCGGACTTCAGAGCATCTGCACCGGGTAGGATCGCACCGTTCACCTCGGCCTCACCTTCGCCGATCACAACGGCAGTCATATGCGCCAAAGGCGCCAGATCCCCGGATGCGCCGACTGAGCCTTGAGCCGGGATGACCGGCGTGACACCGCGCGCCAGCATCTGCTGCAAAAGCTCGATCAATTCCCACCGCACGCCGGACGCGCCGCGCCCAAATGACAGCAGCTTGAGAGACATCATCAACCGAGCCAACCGTCGCGGCACCGCCTCTCCAACCCCGCAGCAATGGCTGAGGATCAGGTTGCGTTGCAAGGTCGAGGTATCCTCGGGTGCGATCTTGTGGCTGGCGAGCTTGCCGAAGCCGGTATTCACACCATATACCGCCGCAGCCCCGGCAGCGGCCTCGGAGATTCGGCGCGCCGCGGCTTCAACTGCCGATTTGCAGGTTTCATCCAGCACGATCGGGGTTTCGTGCCGGTAGATGTCTGCCAACTGCGCCAGCGAAACATCGCCCGGTTTGAGTGTCAGCGAACTCATTCGACGCCTCCGAAAATACGTTTGTAGAGCGGGTTGAACCCGATGCGATAGGATAGCTCGGCTGGCTGATCGACGTCCCACACTGCAAGATCAGCCCGTTGGCCCGGCGCAATCACTCCGACATCGGTCAAACCCAACGCACGAGCCGCGTTTCGGGTGACACCCGCCAGCGCTTCTTCGGGCGTCATGCGGAACAGGGTGCATCCCATGTTCATCGTCAGCAGTAAGGATGTCAGCGGCGATGAGCCCGGGTTGCAGTCCGTTGCCAGCGCCATTGGAACACCGTGCTGGCGCAAGAGGTCAATCGGTGGCAGCTGAGTTTCGTGCAATGTGTAAAACGCCCCCGGCAGCAGAACCGCAGCGGTACCGGCCTCGGACATCGCCACCACACCGGTTTCGTCGAGATATTCGATATGATCCGCAGAAAGCGCTCCGTAAGAAGCTGCAAGCCGGGCTCCACCTAGATTAGACAATTGTTCGGCATGGAGTTTGACCGGCAGGCCCAGTTCTTGCGCCACGTCGAAAACTCGGGCGATCTGGTTAGGGTCAAAAGCGATGCCCTCGCAGAACCCGTCGACCGCATCCACAAGCCCTTCCGCGTGAGCTGCGCGCAGGGTCGGAATACAAACCTCATCAATATAAGTTTCCGGCTGCCCCGTGTATTCGGGTGGCACGGCGTGGGCGCCCAAAAAGCTGGTCTTGACCCTGATCGGGCGTTCTTGGCCGACACACCGCGCGGCGCGCAGCATTCGCAGCTCAGTCTCGACATCCAGCCCATAACCCGACTTGATCTCGATGCAGCTGGCACCTTCGGACAGCAAGGCGTCCACACGCGGCAATGCGTCGGCCAGCAGTGCGTCCTCGGCCGCAGCTCGTGTTGCATTGACCGTGGACAGGATGCCGCCACCCGCACGAGCAACTTCTTCGTATGTGGCGCCGTTCAGCCGCATCTCGAATTCTGTGGCTCGGTTTCCGCCAAAAACAACATGGGTGTGAGCATCGATAAGCCCCGGAGTCACAAGACGTTCGCCAAAGTCCACAACCGACCAGCCTGCGTATGAGGCAGGTAGGTTTGATCGCGCTCCAACCCAGACAATCGTCTGATCCTCAACTGCAATTGCGGCGTTTTCGACCAGACCATAGGGCGTTGCGCCTTCCATAGTGGCCAGTCGGCTGCAGCAAAAAACGGATTTTTTTGTCATGGCGATTCTTTTGGACTCCCCCTTGCTGTGAATTTTTCGTATACGGGTAATCAATTAAAGTCTACACAAAATAGGTCCGCCATGAGTATTCACGCAAAATCCGCCCTTATCGGTACTGACTGGGCGACGGATATTCGGGTGGAGATCGAACAGGGACATATCAGCACGCTCGAACACGGAGCCACCGCACAGCCCGGTGACGTGCAGGTCGACGTCCTGCTACCCGCGCTTGGAAACCTGCACAGTCACGCATTTCAGCGGGCCATGGCTGGAATGACCGAAGTCCGAGCCGCCGGGCGCGAGAGTTTCTGGACATGGCGCAACCTGATGTACCGTTTTTTGGAACGGCTGACGCCAAAGCAAGTTCAGGCAATTGCCGCGCTGGTTTACATGGAAATGCAGGAAGCCGGGTATGCCTCGGTTGGTGAGTTTCACTATGTTCACCATCAACCGGGCGGCACGCCATATGCACAGCTATCCGAACTCAGCCAGCGCATCTTCGCCGCGGCCAAGCAAACCGGTATCGGCCTGACGCATTTGCCGGTGCTTTACACCCATGGTGGCGTATCGCAGCAACCTCTTGCGGGTGGTCAGATGCGGTTTGGCAATGAAGTCGGACGATTTCTGGACCTTATCGCGGAGTGCCGTACAGCGCTGCCCCATGACGACTCGGTTCTTGGCATCGCTCCGCATTCCCTACGCGCAACAACTCCCGCGGATTTGCAACAGGTACTCGGTCTGGTTCCACGCGGGCCCGTGCATATTCACATTTCAGAACAGCTCAAAGAAGTTTCGGATGTCGAGGCCGCGCTGGGTCAGCGCCCGATCGAGTGGTTGCTGAACAATGTGAATGTTGACGACCGTTGGTGCCTGATCCACGCGACTCACATGACCGACGACGAAACCCGCGGCCTGGCTCAATCCGGCGCTGTTGCAGGACTGTGCCCGATCACCGAGGCCAATCTGGGCGACGGTGTCTTCAACGGAGCCACCTACATTGAAAACGGTGGTGTCTTCGGAATCGGTTCGGATTCGAACGTTCGTATTTCCTTGCCGGAAGAGCTGCGCATGCTGGAGTATTCTCAACGCCTGCGCGATATGGGACGCACAATTCTGGTCAAGGATGAGGGCTCTGTGGGGCATGCATTGTATACCGGCGCGGCAAAGGGTGGTGCGCAGGCTCTTGGACGCAAGGCCGGAGAAATCGCGCCCGGAAAACTGGCCGATCTGGTGAGTATCGAACGGGCTCACCCTGCCCTCTGCGCGCTGCGCGATGATCAATTACTGGATGGGTTGTGCTTTGCAGCTCCGGACGGTTTGGTAACCGATCTGTGGTCCGCGGGGCGGCATATGGTTCAAGGGGGACGTCACATTGCACGAGACACCATTCTGCCCGCCTATCGCGCCGCCGTCGCCGACCTGCTGGCCGACGACTGACTTGGAGCAACGGCATGACGCAACACAGCGACACGACCAGCTATAAGGACATCAAGCAGACCGTGCTGCATCGCATCCGCTCGGGCGAGTGGCCACCTGACATGCTGCTGCCCAACGAACAGGATCTTGCGGTCACGTTTTCCTGTACCCGCACCACGGTTAATCGGGCTCTGCGCGAACTGGCAGATGAAGGTTACTTGGAACGCCGTCGCAAGGCTGGCACGCGGGTACTGAGTTCGCCGCACAGACAGGCGCGATTTACAATCCCTCTGGTTCGCGACGAAATCGAGGCATTGGGCGGCACCTATCGCTATGCCTTGGTCTCGACCGAGACACACCCCGCGCCCGATTGGCTCAGTGCCCGGCTGGCGCTGACTGCTGAGCAATCGGTAATGCACGTCCGCTGCATGCATTATTCCGGCAACACACCGTTTCAGTACGAGGACCGCTGGATTGTGATCGACAGCGTGCCGCAGGTGACACAGGCGGATTTCACTTCGGTCGGCCCGAATGATTGGCTGGTGCAGACGGTGCCCTTTACCAATGTCGAATTGACCTTTCTGGCCAGCCGCGCAGACGCCAGGGTGGCTGAATTTCTGGACGTCCCCGAAGGTGAGCCTGTCTTTACTGCCGAACGCATTACCTGGTTACAGGGCCAGCCCGTAACCTTTGCCAAACTGTATTTTGGCGCAGGTTACCGAATGACGACACAAATCTGACATCCGGCCTGACCTGAGCCTTCACAGGGCTTTACCCTCATGGCATTCCAAGACAAATTCACTCCGATCGACCCAAAGACGACGGAAAGGAAAACCGGATGGGCAACCCGCTATTTGATCGCTTGTTCGGCATTCACCTGGGTAAAACGACGCCGTTTCTTCATCTGCCGGATGGCCGAACCTTGACCCATGCAGAGTTTTTGGACATGGCCGCCCGTATCGCGAATGCCCTTGTCGGTCTGGAGCTGGTGCCCGGCGACCGGGTCGCGGTGCAGGTTGAAAAGTCGCCCGAGGCACTGGCGCTCTATGCCGCTTGCGCGCAAACAGGGCTGATCTTTCTGCCGCTAAACACCGCCTATACAACAAATGAGCTGAGCTATTTCATCGAAAACAGCGGTGCCCGGCTGGTCGTGTGCGATGCCGTTGACGAAGCCGATCTGACCCTCGTGGCGCAGGCTCAGAAAGCACAGCTCGAGACACTGAACGCAGACGGATCCGGCAGTCTGATGCGCCGCGCCTTTGGTATGCTGCCCGCTTTCGAACCGGTAAAGCGGACCGAAAACGATCTGGCCGCCTTCCTCTATACGTCCGGCACTACAGGCCGGTCTAAGGGTGCGATGCTGACCCAGGCCAACCTGCTGTCGAATGCGGAAACCCTTGTGAAAGAATGGCGGTACACCAGCGAAGACGTGCTGCTACATTCCCTGCCGATCTTCCACTCCCATGGGCTGTTTGTGGCCACAAATGTTATGCTTGCTTCTGGCGGGTCGATGATCTTTCTACCGAAATTCAATTTGGACGATGTGCTGCGCCTTCTGCCAAAGGCGACATCAATGATGGGGGTGCCGACCTTCTACACCCGCATGCTCAGCGATGATCGTTTTACCGGAAATCTGGCGAGGCATATGCGCCTGTTCATTTCGGGCTCAGCCCCTCTTTTAGCCGAAACCCACGAACGTTTCGAGGCCCGCACAAAGCACCGCATTCTGGAACGCTATGGCATGACGGAAACCAATATGAACACGTCAAACCCCTATGACGGCGAACGCCGGGCGGGGACGGTCGGGTTCCCTTTGCCTGACGTCGAACTGAAAATCACCGGCCCGGAAACGGGTGACGACCTGCCAAAGGGCGAGATCGGCATGATCGAGGTACGCGGGCCAAACGTGTTCAAAGGTTATTGGCAGATGCCCGAGAAAACAGCTGCCGAGCTGCGCGAGGACGGGTTCTTCATCACCGGCGACCTGGGACGTGTGGACGAGGACGGCTATGTCCACATCGTCGGACGCGGCAAAGATCTAATTATTTCGGGCGGCTACAACATCTATCCCAAGGAAATCGAGTTGCTGCTGGATGACCAGCCCGGCGTGTTGGAAAGCGCGGTCATAGGCGTACCACATCCGGATTTCGGCGAAACCGTTCTCGGTATTCTGGTGCCAAAACCAGGAGAGGCTCCGGATTTGCACGCGATACTGGCGTCAGTTCAGACCGAGCTTGCCCGGTTCAAACATCCGCGCAAGCTGATCGTGTTGGACGAGCTTCCGCGAAACACGATGGGCAAGGTGCAGAAGAACGCCTTGCGCGCGGCCTACAAGGACATGTTCACGACGGGCTAGGATTCAGCGGAATGCGTCCGGTGTCCGTCAGCAGCCAACACGAACGGCCTTCGAAAACTGCCACGCTTGCGGCACGGCCATAGCCTGCTCCGGTATCAAGGTTCACACGGTTCCCATAGTGTGTGGCGCGATCCACCGGTGTATGACCATGGACGATCAGTTTCGGATGCGAGCCGCCATGGCTGTGAAAGCTCTGCCGTATCCAGACAAGATCGTTTTCGGCCTGCTCGTTCAGCGGGATACCAGGGCGGATTCCTGCATGCACAAATGCCAGTTCAGCTGTCTGGTGCATCACAACAAGATCACGCAGGAAAGTCACATGAGAATTTGGCACGGCTGCCAGTGCCATCGCGTGCAGATCCTCCAGCCGAATTCGCCCTTCGAACTCAACCCCGTAACTGCGCAAAGTCTCGATACCGCCTAGTCGATCATGCAGCCAGTGATAGCCGACCAGCAGATGCGGATCATGCCGAGGTGCGTCTTCCAGAAACCATGCAAACATCCTGTCGTGGTTTCCCAGCAAGGTGACCCAGTCTCTACCCGCGTCTCGGCCCGAGATCATCACGTCCAACAGGCCACGGCTGTCCGGTCCCCGGTCAACATAATCGCCCAGAAATACGACGCGCGCTTCTCTGCCACCATCACGTTCGATCAGCGACAGAACCCGTTCGAATTCTGCGACCTGCCCGTGCAAGTCACCGACAGCATAAATCGGGTTCGTCATGACATGTCCTCAGCGCCTGATTTGCCCACCTTTTGGCGCAAAACGCGGCAGCGCAAAAGACAATGCCCGCGCCTTTGAGGGCGCGGGCATCAAATTGTCTCCGAAACTCAACACAAGGCGCGTCAGGCCACATCGAACTCCAAGGGTTTGATTTGCGTAAACAGTCCCGTCTCCGCCAGCTTGGCGCGTGCTTCAGCCGGGACAGGTTCATCCACATAAAGCAACGCGATCGCCTCTCCCCCCGCTTCGGATCGGCCAAGGGTAAAGTTCGCGATATTCACGTCGCTTTCGCCCATGGTCTGACCCAGCGTGCCGATGATTCCCGGCACGTCCTCGTTGGTGGTGTAGAGCATGTGTGCGCCCACCTCGGCATCGATATTGATGCCCTTGATCTGGATGAAACGCGGTTTGCCGTCACTGAACACCGTGCCACCGATAGAACGCTCACGCTTTTCAGTCACGACGGTGACCTTGATATATCCTTCGAATGCACCGGATTTGTCCTGATTGGTCGTCGAGATCTGAATCCCCCGCTCCCTGGCGACGACCGGCGCCGACACCATGTTCACCTCGGGATTGAACTTTTTCATGATCCCAGCGACCACCGAACAATTCAGCGCTGCCAGATTCATCTCAGCCGCCACACCGTCATAGAGGATGTTGATCGCCTTGATCGGTTCATCCGTCATTTGGCCGATGAAACTGCCCAGATGCCCGGCCAGCTTGATCCACGGCCCCATGACCTTCGCCTCTTCGGCGGTGACGCTGGGCATGTTCAATGCGTTTTCAACCGCACCGGTCAGCAGGTAATTCGAGATCTGTTCGGCCACCTGCAGCGCTACGTTCTCCTGTGCCTCGGTCGTTGCCGCTCCAAGGTGGGGCGTGCAGACGACGTTGGGCAGGTTGAACAGAGCATTTTCCTTGGCGGGTTCCTCGCTGAACACATCGAAAGCCGCACCTGCGACGTGACCCGATTGCAGCATTTCAGCCAGGGCCACTTCGTCTACCAGACCACCGCGCGCGCAGTTGATAATGCGGACACCCGGTTTGGCCTTGGCCAGGTTCTCTCGGCTCAGAATGTTCCGGGTCTGATCTGTCAGCGGCACGTGCAGGGTGATGAAATCGGCACGCGCTAGCAATTCGTCCAATTCGACCTTTTCAACGCCCATTTTGGCGGCTTTCTCTTCGCCCAGGTAGGGATCGTATGCGACGACCTTCATCTTCAAGCCCAGAGCTCGTTCGCAGACGATCCCGCCAATATTGCCCGCACCGATCACACCGAGGGTCTTATTGGTCAGTTCGATTCCCATGAACTTGGACTTTTCCCACTTGCCCGCATGGGTCGACGTGCTGGCCTCGGGGATCTGGCGCGCCACGGCAAACATCATCGCGATGGCATGTTCGGCGGTTGTGATCATGTTGCCGAACGGTGTGTTCATCACGATCACACCCTTTTTGGACGCAGCATCTTTGTCGACATTGTCCGTGCCGATCCCGGCACGACCAATAACCTTCAAATTATCTGCCTTCTCCAGCAGGGTGGGCGTAACCTTGGTAGCCGAGCGGATCGCAAGACCATCATACTGGCCAATTACCTCAGCCAGCTTGTCCTTGTCCTTGCCCAGATCGGGCATGAAATCCACGTCGATGCCGCGGTCACGAAAGATCTGAACCGCAGTTTCGCTGAGTTTGTCAGAAACGAGTACTTTGGGGGCCATTTCTCTGGTCCTTGAATTTTGAGAGACACCCGGGCCAGATGTGGCCCGGGATATGTTGGGGAAACGTGTTCAGGCAGCTTCTGTTTGCGCTGCGATCTCGGCCTCGAAGGCCCATGCGAGCCACGGCAGCATCGCCTCGATATCCGAGGTTTCGACCGTTCCGCCGCACCAGATCCGCAGTCCCGCAGGCGCGTCGCGATAGGCGCCAATGTCCAACGCAATGCTCTCTGCTTCCAGCCTTTTGGCTACCGCCTTGGCGAATGTCGCGCCATCCTGAATGCGCGCGTCAGTAAATTTCAGGCAGACAGACGTGTTCGATTGCGTTGCCGCGTCCTCGGCCAAATTGGCGATCCAATCGTTTTGTGCGCAGAACGCATGAACAGCACCGGCATTGGCATCCGCCCGAGCGATCAGCCCTTGCAGCCCCCCAACCGAACACGCCCAGTCCAACGCAAACAGATAGTCCTCGACTGCCAACATCGAAGGCGTGTTGATCGTCGCACCAGTAAAGATGCCATCGATCAGCTTGCCACCTTTGGTCAGGCGGAAAATCTTGGGCAGGGGCCAGGCGGGAGTGTAGCTCTCCAATCGCTCGACAGCCCGGGGGCTCAGGATCAGCATACCATGCGCCGCCTCGCCTCCCAGAACCTTCTGCCAGCTGAACGTCGTCACATCCAGCTTGTCCCAGGGTAGTTCCATTGCAAACGCCGCCGAGGTCGCATCACAGATCGTCAGGCCCTGACGGTCATCCGCAATCCAATCGCCATTCGGAACCCGCACGCCCGAGGTCGTCCCATTCCACGTGAATACAACGTCATTAGTGAAGTCGACAGATGCCAGATCAACGATCTGACCGTAATCCGCGGTCTTTACGTCGGCGTCGATCTTCAGCTGCTTGACTACATCCGTGACCCAGCCCGAACCAAAGCTTTCCCACGCCAGCATCTCAACCTTGCGTTCGCCCAACAGCGACCACAGCGCCATCTCAACCGCGCCGGTGTCCGAGGCGGGAACGATGCCAATCTTGTAATCCGCCGGAATGCCCAGCACTTCGCGCGTGCCTTCGATGGCGGCCTTCAGCTTGTCCTTGCCAACCGCTGCACGGTGCGACCGCCCCAAGGCGGCGTCGGCAAGCTTGCTCAGATCAAATGTGGGGGGTTTGGCGCAGGGGCCCGAGGAGAAACGCGGATTCGCCGGCCGCGTCGCCGGTTGTTCGATCGTCATGTGTATTACCCTTCCAGATACACGCCCCTCGTTGGGGAGGGGTGTCCCACGGGCAGAGGTATGGGCGCCCCGCACTCGCAGCAAGCGCAAAAGACGCTTCATCGAAGAAAAACGACATCGGAAGTGGTCACAATTCGGAACACAGGTTTCCGATTGGCGAAAAACCCCGCCGATTTCTCGGCGGGGGCGTATTTTTACTCTGCTGCTTCCTCATACGCTTCCATTGGAGGGCATGTGCAGACGAGGTTT
>NZ_JBWVBF010000009.1:0-180633 GCF_057221115.1 Ruegeria sp. HKCCD6426
GCGAGGACGGCAACGGCGCGGTCGAGGCCAAGGTCAAAGCCGAAGTCGCAGACCTCTGCGCACGATTCCCCCTGTATCCGAACCTGTAAGACGAAGGACACCAAATCATGAGCTTTCATAACATCGACCAAGCCCCTGCCCGCTTGAACCGTAGTGAATTGGCCGTCCCCGGCAGTCAGCCGGGAATGTTTGAAAAGGCCGCAAAATCAGATGTGGACGTCATTTTCCTCGATCTGGAAGACGCCGTCGCGCCTGACGAAAAGGAGCAGGCCCGCAAGAACATCATCGAAGCGCTGAACGACATCGACTGGGGCAACAAGACCATGTCGGTGCGGATCAACGGGCTGGACACCCACTATATGTACCGCGACGTGGTGGATGTGGTAGAGCAGGCCGGTGAACGGCTGGACCTGATCATGATCCCTAAGGTTGGAACTGCCGCTGACGTTTATGCGGTCGACATGCTGGTGACCCAGATCGAGGACGCCAAAGGCTACAAGAAGCGGATCGGGTTCGAGCACATCATCGAAACGGCACTGGGCATGCAGAATGTCAGCGAGATTGCTGCCGCGTCAAAGCGCAACGAAAGCCTGCATTTCGGGGTTGCGGATTATGCCGCCTCAACCCGCGCACGGACCACGATCATCGGTGGCGTAAACCCGGATTACTCTGTTCTGACTGACGCGGACCCGGAAGGGGGCCGCCTGACGCACTGGGGTGACATGTGGCATTACGCGCTGGCCCGAATGGTGGTCGCAGCACGTGCCAACGGTTTGCGCCCCATCGACGGACCTTTTGGCGATTTCAAAGATCCGGACGGGTATCGCGCGGCCGCCAAACGCGCTGCAGTTCTGGGTTGCGAGGGCAAATGGGCCATTCACCCCAGCCAAATTGCGTTGGCCAATGAAGTCATGTCTCCGTCTGATGCCGAAGTGAACAAAGCCCAGCGCATTCTAGTCGCGATGTCCGAAGCAGAAGCGTCGGGCAAAGGCGCTGTGTCATTGGATGGTCGGCTGATCGATTATGCCTCAATCCGTCAGGCAGAAGTACTGGTTGAAAAGGCTGGCCAGATCGCAGCGGCCTGAGCTGTTCTGGCGTGAAATGCGGATGTGCGATGCCGATTGGCTCTCGCACATCTGCAAGCCCAGACTCCGATTGCCTTTGCGCCCGCCTGCTTGCACCAAGTAGTTATCGCCAATCCGATCCTGTCCCCAAAGCTGGCCCATGATCGGAGGCCAACTCATCCACTTAACGTTTGACCTAGTGGACAAAACGCATCTTTGAGAACTCCTGCCGCCAATCTGCCACTTGGTTCGCAATGTCCTTTCCGGCCAACCCATCAGTTATCAAAGAAGCCAGCCGATCCGTGTCGCCTACTGTCATGCCCCAGCGAACCAACTCGGGGGTGCCCATGCGCAACCCGTTCATGTCGCCGTTTACCTCGGGCACTGGCAAGCCAATACCGCAGGCCAGAAATCCGCTTTTCCTCAACAGTTTTGACGCGGCCTGCCCGCCGCCAAAACGCTCAGCCAACACTGCAAACTGGTGTGACGCGGTGAATCCGCCCCTGCCAGAGAATACAGGTACCCCCTTTGCATCGAGAGCTGCGGCCAATGCCGCGGCCATGCTCACCATCTCGGTCGCGTATTCAGCGCCGTAGTCACGCCAATCCAGCATTGTCACAGCAAGAGCCGCCGACTTCGCGGCATCGAAATTCGCCGTCATCCCAGGAAAGGCAATGGCATCAAGCGATTTTGCGATCTCAGCGTCATTGGTGACAATTAGCCCGCCCGCAGGTCCGCCGAGACTTTTGTACGTGCTCATCGTCATAAAATGCGCGCCATCGGCAAGGGGATTACGCCAAGCCTTTCCTGCAATGATCCCACATTGATGGGCAGCATCGAACATTACCTTGGCCCCAATTTCATCTGCGATTGCCCGCACCTCTGCAACCGGGTGTTCAAACAGGTTCAGGCTACCGCCAACCGTGATCAACTTGGGCCGCTCTTTCAGTGCGATCTGACGCAGCCGGCCGAGATCGACTGTATATCCGTCGGCATCCGTCGGCGCATCGATGGTCCTGAGACCGAACAGCCCGGCGCACCCCCCTACATGGTGAGTCACGTGCCCGCCGATTGAAGACGGTGGGGCAATAATTGTATCACCCGGCTTACAGGTGGCCATAAAGCCATAGAGGTTCGCAATCGCTCCGGACGGCACCCGGATTTCCGCATATTTCGCATCAAAGACCTCGGCACAGAGTTCTGCGGCGATGACTTCGATTTCTTCGATAGCCTCCAGACCCATTTCGTACTTGTCGCCGGGATAGCCTAGTGACGGGCGCGAACCGATCCCGGACGCCAGCAGCGCCTCAGCCTTCGGGTTCATGACGTTTGTCGCAGGATTGAGATTGAAACACTCCTTTTCGTGGATCTCCCGGTTCCTTTCCGCAAGATGTTCAATCCGCTCCAGCACAGAATTCGACGATGCGCGCGAGGTCTGCTCCGCGATGTCCTGAATTAATGTTTCGCAAGCAGTCGGAACCCAATTCCTGGTTTCGATGGTCATGTCAGTGTCCTCCAATTCACGACAAGTGTGATCAGATCGAATGACTTCGCAACTCAGATTTGCTATTTCTTGGCGTAGAAAAACTAAGGCTAAGAAAATGACCGTTTCACCACCCCGCCCCAAAGGCCCTCCGCTGAACGCATTGCGTGCCTTTGAGACAGCCGCGCGACTGGGAAGTTTTGTCGCCGCCGCTGACGAATTGAGTGTGACGCCGGGTGCAATTTCGCAGCATATCAAGGCGCTGGAAGCTTGGGCAGGCGTCGCGTTGTTTCAGAGAAACGCGCAAGGCGTACAGTTGACGCCGGCAGGGCGAAGCCAGACAAAAGATTTCACCCATGCCTTTGATGCACTGGCAGCTGCAACGCATAATCTTCGAAATCTGCGTCCCAACGTTGATATTCAGATCGCTGCCCTACCGTCGATAGCACAACTCTGGCTACCGGTGCGGCTTGGAGAAATCCGAGAGGCATATCCGGACATCAGTTTTTCAGTAACCGCGTTGGAAACACCTCCCAGCTTGACAAGAGAGCTGTTCGATCTTTCCATATTCTTCGGTATACCGGATGAAGACGCAGATCAGATCGTGATCTCTCCGGACATCCTGTTTCCGGTCGCCTCTCCAAAAATCGCCAAACATCTGGGGGACGGCCTTCCCTTCGAGTCCGTTCCTTTGCTGCACGATCGGACATGGCTGGGCGATTGGTCGAATTGGTCCAAAAAATGCGGTGTCCCGCTGGATGATCCCCAAAATGGTCCTCATTACTCGCTTTACAGTCTGGCCGTTGAAGAAGCCAAAGCCGGAGCTGGTCTTTTGATAGGGCACGCGTATTTGATAGAACAGGCTCTGGCGGCTGGTCACCTTTGCAGGGTCTCCCAGAAATCGTGTTCAAGCGGTCGCTCGTTGATCTTGGAACTTCCGCACAAGTCGAGACGGCGACCGGAGATCGACGAGATTGCCGGATTACTACAAAAGAGCGTGTGAGCGTTGCAAGTTAGAGCATCTGCGGACGCGACCAATTTCGATGGTATGGACTTAACCCGCCGCTCACGTTTAGGATTATCTGCCCTTGGTCCCTTCAATTTCGCCCTGAACAATCCGATCCCGCACCATCGACAGGCACATCAGCAGCGTCTGGTCTGCTCCGGTCATGATCGACCGCATCGCCAACGACTGGACCACTTTGGATAACAGGAACCGCTTGGTAGCCCCATAGGCCGTGGCGGCTTCTCGTATGTCACCAGGCACTCCGGCGATTCCTAGTGCGCTCACCGTGGCAACCAGTCGATGAAGATCGCGCGAGCGTATGTTTCGATCATAGGGGTCGCCCATTTGGCCGACCTCCTGTCAGGTGATGAAACGTTACTCGCCGTCATTTTTCGTTCCATGTCTTCGGCCTATCCACTCGCTCCGGCACTTAAAATGGCGGTATCTTGCGTGCAAACGCCTATGTCGCTTCCTGCGGTGCCTTGAACAGATCCTTGCGTAGCGTCATCAAGGCGCCGGGATCAATCTTGGCTTGAATAATCGTGGTTTGGTTCGATGCGATGGCTTCTTGCAAGGCCGGTGCCATTCCGCCTGGTCCTTCGACCCAAATGCCCTTGCCACCACAAAGCTCGGCGAATTTGTCATAGCGCGGTGACTGGATTTCTGCACCCAAAAGACGCCCGCCATAGAATTCCTGCTGATAGGCTTTCTCGGCACCCCAGGCCTCGTTGTCCAGAACAACAATAGTTACGGGCAAATTGTGCGAGATAGCTGTCTGAATTTCGATCATTGTGTAGCCGATGGCTCCATCACCCATAACCGCGACAACAGGGCGATCTGGGGCAGCAGCCTTGGCACCAATAGCCGCGGCAAGACCGAAGCCTACCAGACCGAAGTCAAGCGGCGTGATCAACGACATCGGCGTGTAATGGGCAAGGCGGTCGGCCGCCTGTAGGCAGGTATTGCCCGTATCCAGTGTGACGATTGCATCCTCGGGCAGCGCATCACGCAACTCGGCCAGAGCGCGGCGCGGATGCATGGGAAGACTGGAGATGGCCGCCTCTTCCGCGCGCTCTGCCCAAAGGCTTTCCATATCCGCATGGAAGCTGTCACGCCAGGCGTCGCAACATGGTTTTGGGGTCGCAAACGTCAGCGCCTCGGCCGTCAATCGGGCATCACCCTGTGCCGCAATCTCTGCCGGGAAATACCGCCCCACGGCAGAACCTTCGACATCCACATGCGCAATGCGCGTATCTGATCCGACGTAGTCATTGCTGTGGAAGGTCGAATTGAATCCAAGCCGCGCGCCCAGCACGACCATCACGTCGGCCTCTTTCGTCAGGCGGCTGGCCACACGATTGCCGCGCGGACCAGCTTGACCGGCAAACCAGGGGTGTCTGTGGCGCATCACATCCGCATGGCCGGTCGAGGAAACCACTGGCACTTCCAGCTTTTCCGCAAGGGCTGTCAAAGCATCGCGCCCAGCGCCCCATTTAAACCCGCCACCGGCGAATATCACCGGGCGTTCGGCCGCGGTCAGCATCTCGGAAATTGCTGCGATATCCACTGGTGCAGCTGGCCCCGGACGGGCAATTTTCAGCGGTTTCGGGGTTATGGCGGGAATGTCGGCGGCAAAAAGATCACGCGGCACATGAAGCACGACCGGGCCGCGACGACCAGTATTGGCCAACCGGATGGCGTCTTCGAGCATGGGCGCCAACCGCGACGAATCGGTGACCATAACCGAGCGTTTGGAAATTGGTGCAAACAGGGCGACCTGATCGACCTCCTGAAAGGTGTCTTTGTGCTGATCAGCGCGAGTAATTGCCCCGGCAATCACCACCATCGGAGAATAAGCCAGATGCGCCTCGGCCACAGCGGTTACGATATTTACCACCCCGGGCCCGGCCTGCGCCCCAAGCACTACGCCGGGCTTACCGGTCATACGCGCCCAGGCATCCGCCATATGCCCCGCCGCGCGTTCATCCCGCGCGCCGACATAGTTGATCTGGCCGCCCTTATACATGGCATCATAGAGTTCCAGCATTGAGCCACCCAAAAGACCGAACACAGTGTCGATGCCGTTGGCTTTCAATACGCGATAGACGACTTCACCGCCTGTAATTGTTGTCATGTCTCAGTCCTCGGATCTTGGGCGCTGGTTGTCAGGGTCGTATTGCGGGGCGTTATGTACGGTCACGGGATAGACCTTGTTCAACAATTGCACGCTAAGACCTTCGCGCGGCGCGCCCTTTTTCACAAAAAGCCAACCCAGAGACTTGTCGACAGTGTAGCCGTAACCGCCCGACGTGGTCAGGCCCACGGGCTGACCGTTCAGCAAAACCGGTTCGCCGCCTCGAATATCGATGTCATTGGCGTGAAGTTCCGCATAGAACAGCTCCCATTCGGGGTCGCGCGCAAGCAACGCCTCCTTGCCTAGAAATTCACGGCCATCGGATACAACAAAACGCTCGAGCCCCACATCGAATGGGCCGATATCGGTGGTCAGCTCACCGCTGGCGCGAAATGCTTTTTCCATGCGCATACCGTTGAAGGCGTAAGAGCCGAGATCGGTTAGCCCATGCGCGGCACCTGCCTGAAACAGAGCGTCGTAGACCTCGGCAATGCGGTCCAACGGTGCGTGCAGTTCCCAGCCAAGTTCACCGACGAAAGATACGCGCAGCGCGTAGCAGCGCACGCCCGCCACGGCTATTTCCTGTCCCGAAAGCCACGGGAAAGACACGTTGGAGAGATCAGCATCTGTCAGCTGCGACAGGATGCGGCGCGAGGCCGGACCGGACAGGGCCAGCATCCCCCAATCGGCGCTGCAGTTGGTCATCTGCACGTCTTCACCGGGTTGAATATGGCTTCGGATCCAGTCGAAATCAGGATTGGCCCGAGCGATCGGAGAACCCGTAAAATACCGGTCCTCAGCGATACGCCAAATGGTGATCTCGGTCTCGAACCGACCCTTGTCCGTCAGCAGATGATTGAGGCTCATTCGGCCGTCCGTGCGCGGTATCCGATTGGCCGACAACCGATCCAGCAAGGCACCTGCATCCTTGCCGGTGATCTCGAATTGCGCAAACGCGCACAGGTCTATCACACCCGCTGCTTCACGCGTCGCTTGGGCCTCGCGCAAAGCGTTTAGGTGCCAGGGTTGGTGACCCCAGCCGATCTTTTCGGTTTCACCGATGTCGCCGAAGTAACGAGGACGTTCCCAGCCGGCGACCTCACCGAACACGGCGCCCTTATCCGCCAACCGGTCATATAGCGGGTGACGGTTGACCGGACGCAGCGCATTGAATTGTTTGCCCGGGCAAGGCGTGTCATGACGGCGCATGAATTCGTCTTTGGTGCGCTCGACAATGAAACGGTCGTTGGTGAAATCGCCATAACGGCGGGGGTCTATACTCCGCGTGTTGATTGAGGTTTCACCATGGACCATCCAATCGGCCAAGATCTTGCCCGCGCCGCCGCCCCAGGCCAGACCAATGGACGACCCGCAGGAAAGCCAGACATTCGAAGCGCCGGAGGGGCCAACCAGCATACCCCCGTCAGGTGTGTGCGTTATGGCGCCACGCACAACGCGTTTGATCCCCAGCTCGGCCAGGATCGGCATTTTGTCGAAAGCGATCATCAGAAAATCGCCGATCGAGTCATAGTCAGCCTCGAAAAGCTCATTCTCGGCCGCCCAAGGGGCGCCTTCGGGCATTTCCCAGACGGTCGGGCAGACATGGCCTTCATAAATCCCGATGAGTCCGGATTTCTGTTCCTGCCGTATATAGCCCCCAAAGGCGTTGTCGCGCATCACGGGCAGTTCGGGGCGGCCTTCGAATTCCGGCACAGTGTCCGTGACCAGATAATGGTGCAGGCAACTGACCGATGGGACTTTCAATCCGAACCATTCGCCGACCTGATTGGCGTAAGATCCAGCCGCAATCACCACATGTTCGGCCAGCACATCACCTTTCTCGGTACGCAGCAGCCACATACCGCCCTTGCGGCTCGCTCCAAAAACCTGATTTCGCCGTTCGATTTTCGCGCCCCGTGCACGTGAGGCCGCTGCCAGCGCCATGGTCACACCCGAGGGGTCAATATGCCCATCCGCAAAAGTACGCACGGCTGCCTTGACGTCATCCACCTTGTAGAAAGGGTTGACCTTGGCGATCTCTTCCGGGCCAACCAGTTCCATCGGCAAATCGAGCAACTTGCCGACGCCCATGATTGACCTCATCCAGTCAACCTCATCATCCGTGGTCGCGATACGCAGCCCGCCGACTTCGTGCCAACCGATGCTTTGGCCAGTTTCCTGTTCGGCACGTTTGTAGGTTTCGATGGAGGTCTTGTTGACCCAGCCCATAACCCTGCTACCGACCGCATGGGCGATCTGTCCGGCAGCATGCCAGGTTGTGCCGCTGGTCAACTCTGCCTTTTCGAACAGGATCGTGTCCGTCCAGCCGTTTTCAGCGAGTTGATACTGGGCAGCAACGCCCATGATGCCGCCGCCGATGATGGCGACCTGTGTGGTGCGGATCGTGTCCGACATCAGAACGCCTCCTTGGCAGGGTTGAGAGAAACTGTTGCATCAAAAAGGGTGCACGCGATGTCGACCTGGAAACCGGTCACGACATCTCGTCCGACCAGCAGCTCCAGTGGCGCGCCGATTAATGCCAGCGCCACCGAGCGCCCAAACCGGTAGCTCCACGCAGCCGAAGTTATCTGCCCTACAACCTTGCCATCGAAATAAACCGGCTCGTCATGAATTGGGATGGCCTCAACGTCATCAAACAGCAGTGACACGACGCGTCGGGTGGGTGTTCCGGCTCTTTTCAGGGCGTCTTCACCGACAAATCCGGTGCCGAATGCGCAGAAGGCACCCAGCCCGGCTTCCTGCGGCGTGATCCCCGGCGTCAATTCGTGACCGAACGCGCGGAATCCGCTCTCGATCCGAAGCGATCCGCTGGCGTAGAGGCCAGCATGGGTAGCACCCGCTGCGACAAGTGCCTCGTGCGCCGCCATTGCCATGTCGGACGGGATATAAAGTTCGTACCCCTCTTCGCCTGTAAAGCTCAGCCGACCCGCCCAGCCGCGGGCAAATCCAACCTCGATCGGGGCAAAACCAAAGCGCTTGAGATCGGGCAAGGGTGTATTCGATGTAGCTTGCAACACATCGCGCGCCTTGGCACCACAGAGCCCCAGAATGGCATAGCCGCTGGTCACATCCGTAAACTCAACCCGAAATTTGCCTTTGGTGTCGCGCATCCGCTTCAGGTCGCGCACAACCTCGCCAGCACCAACAACCATCAGATATGTGTCCGGCCCGTGCCGCTGCACAGTCAGATCGCTTTCCACACCGCCGCGTGCGTTGAGCATCTGCGTATAGGCAATGCGACCCGGTTCAATATCCATTTGCGCGGCACAAAGACGATTGAGGAAGGCGCAGGCATCCGGTCCCTGCACCATGATCTTGCCGAATGCCGACTGGTCCAAAATAGCCGCCCCACTGCGGCAGGCTTCAACTTCCTGCCGCACCTGGTCACGCCAGGCCGGCGTGCCAAAGGTGAGCGGAAGATGAGCAGCCTCGCCACCGAAATGCGCAGCACGCTCCCAACCGCCGCGCCCCTCGAACCGCGCACCAGCGGCGACCAGCCCGACATGGATCGGTGAGCGGCGCTGCCCCCTGGCGGTATCCATTGACCGGCCCGGATAGGGGTTGTCATAGTGCCGCCCCAACACTTCAGGAATTCGTGCCTCCAGCGCCCCCAGCACATTCATTTCCGGGCTAAAGCGGCGAATGTCGGCTTCGTTCAGCTCCATAGTCGGCTCTCCGGCAATGATCCATTCTGCCATCGCCTTTCCCGCACCTCCGGCCAAGGCGATTCCGGTAGAGTTCATCCCTCCCATCAGAAAAAGCCCCGGAACCTCCGGGCTTTCGCCCAGCATGAACTGGCTGTCGAGCGTGAAACTCTCGGGTCCGTTCAAGAGCATTCGCACCTCGGCTGTTTCCAGCGCGGGAATGCGGCGCAGCGCGTTCTCCATCATCGGCATGAAATGGTCCCAGTCTTCGTCCAACAAGTCGAAAGAGAAATCCGCAGGCAGATCTTTGGTGGAGATACCCTTGGCATGAGGCTCGAAAGAGCCGACCAACAGCCCCTCGACGTCATCGCGGGCATATAGATAGGCATCCTGATCGTTGAGTGTGGGCAGATGCGCGCCCTTGCCCAGTGCCTGCACCTCGGCAAGCGGCTTCGTGAGGATATAGAAGTGTTCACAAGCGTAGAGCGGCATGTGCGCGCCTGCCATTTCCGCAACTTCGCGCGACCACAGACCGCTGGCGATCACCACTTCTTCAGCCTCGATGACATGGGACTCAATTTCCACACCTGAGACCCGGCCACCTTTCTTCAGCAACCCGGTCACCCGAGTGTCTTCAAAAAAATTCACCCCGCGCGCCCGGGCACCTTTCGACAGCGCCAGCGCGACGTCCGACGGGTTGACCCGCCCATCCGCCGGCGACCAGACCGCGCCAATCACATCATCCACCTCGATCAGAGGCCAAAACTCCTTGGCGCGCGCGGCGTCGACCACTTCGGCTTCAAGTCCAAAGGCCCGACCAAGCGAAACCTGCCGTCTAATATTGGTAAGCCGATCAGGGTTAGTAGCCAGCGTCAGCGACCCTGTCTGCGTCCAACCTGTTGCTTGTCCCGTCTCAATTTCCAACTCACCGTACAGGTCGATTGAATAGTTGATCAGCTTGGTAAGCGTGGCCGATGGACGTAGGCGGCGCACCAGCCCGGCAGCGTGCCACGTGGTACCAGATGTCAGCTTCGACCGTTCCAACACAACAATATCTCTGCGCCCTTCACGTGCGAGGTGATAGGCGATTGAACAGCCGATTACACCACCGCCGATGATGACAGTGCGCGCCTGGGTCGGCAGGGTCATATCAACACTCCATCGTGGATCATATCGGATAGAGTTTCGCGGAAAGCTTCCAGCGCCTCATCAATCAAAGCGGGCGTATGGGCGGCAGACGTCAGACCCGAGGTGTAGGACATCACATCCACCCCGCGCGCTAACATCCCATCGCGATAGGCTTTGACAATCGGTTTGGGCATCCCGCGAATTTCGGCGGGGCTGAGCCCTTCCAACGTGTCGCGACCGAAGAAAACGTGGAAAACTGAACTATCGCCATAGGCGAAGCCCCGAACACCCTGATCTACCAGCACCGCATTCATACCCTCGCGCATCCGATTTGCCATCGCATCCGCCTGCGCTTGTGCCTCGCCACTTGCCAATAACGGCATTGCTGCGCAGGCGGCGGCTGCGATCAGAGGCGCGCCGTTGAATGTGCCTTTGTGGCTCACCGCCGGTGCAAACCCGTTGCGGGTCGTGGTGTTATTCATCAGTTCCATGATCTCTGCCCGGCCGCAAACCGCGCCCCCCGGCAAACCTCCGGTGGCGATCTTGGCCAGTGTGGTCAAATCCGGCACGATCCCATCCCGTGCCTGCCGTCCGCCCGGTGACCAGCGGAAGCCGGTGATAATCTCGTCAAAGATCAACACGACCCCAGCGTCCCGCGCCACATCGTGCAGAGCCCGCAGAGTGTTGGTGGCCAGCGGCACACAGCCGTAATTCGCACCCGAAGCCTCGATGATCACCGTTCCGATGCGATCATCCTGCAACGCGCGTTCCATTGCCTCGGGCTTGGCTGCGCAGATGTGGATCAGGTCATTTATCACCTCGGGAATTCCAAGCGATGAAGCTTGCGTGCTACCGGGCTTCGCCCCTTTCAACGCATGGTCGTGCCAGCCGTGGAAATGCCCATCGACGCGCAGAACATGATCTTTCCCGGAAACAGCTCGCCCCAGCCGGAGCGCCAGCATCGTGGCCTCTGTGCCGGACGACGTAAAACGGGTCCGTTCAGCAGAAGGATAGAGTCGGTTGATCCACTCAGCCCATTCGGTTTCGGCCACATGGCAATCTGCAGAAAAGATCGAACGCTCCGCCTGTTTCTGGATCGCTTCGACGATAGCCGGATGGCAATGGCCCAGCATCTGACTGGCCGAACCCATCTTGAAGTCGATATAGCGCTGTCCTTCGGCGTCCCATTTCTCGGCCCGGAATGCACGTTCAATGTAAATTGGATGCGGGTCGCGATAGCGTAATTCGTGGCTAACGCCCCCGGGCAGAGCTGCGCGAGCGCGACTGCTTTGGTCTTGGTTTTTCATTCCGGTCTTCCGGTTTGAGCCCGTTTTAGGCGAATATCGAATTTTTCCCTGATGGCCTTGTCCAGATCGTCGGGCACGTGGTCCGGGAAGTAGCTGCTCAGGATTTCCCGGGCTTTGTCCCGTGCTACCTCGCCAACGCGCTGCCCACCATCATCCTGCCACTCACGCGGCGCACGGCGATCGCCGACCTCCGGGTAAAAGTAATCCGACTTCATTCGACTGAAGGTGTGCTGTTCGCCCAGATAGTGTCCCTCGCCCCGGCACACTGCCGCAATGACGTCAGCGGCGATATTCTCTGGCGTCGCTTCGATGCCTCGGATCGTGCGCAGGATGTTTCCCAACAAATCGTTGTCGACAATATAGGCCGCATGACTGACGCCCAGAAGGCTCGACATCATGCCCGCCGCCTGCGTGACGATATTTGATCCCGCATGCGCTGCCATGGTCACGGCCAGCGATTTCTCGGCGCCGTATTGTGCGTCCAACCGCTTGGCGTCGGTAATGCCTGCAATCGAGCTGGTGGGCAGGTCCCAGTGTCGTCCCATCTGCGCCGCGCCCGCCATCAGAATGGCTTGTTCACCTCCACCCCCACTCATCGAACCAGTTCGCAAGTCAGCAACCAGAGGCTTTGGCGCAAAGATTGCCTTGACCTCCGGATCGACCAGCCGCGCAAAAACCAGCCCGGCCAGGGTCTCTGCCACGGCCTGCACCAACGAGCCGGCAATCGTAGCCGGGCTGGTTGCACCGGCCTGACCTGCGCTGATCAATTGCACAGGGAACCCGGCCCTGATGGCCAGTTCCAGAACGTCACAGGCTTCTTCGGCAAACCGCATCGGCGGCACCACGTGGCAAACCATGACGGTTAGAAAAGGTCGGGCACGAAACGCGGTTTCGCCGCCAGCGAGACTGTAGCAGAGTTGCGCAATTTCGGCGACGTTCTGTGGTTCTGTAATCGAGATCGAAACATGTTTGGATGTACCTGACAGGCAGGCGTAGGCCGTATTGAGATCCATCACCGCGTTGTCTTCGATATCCCGCGCAACGACTGACCGGCTGAAATGATGGATGTTGTCCATCCGGTCCACGATCCGCGCGGCATCATAGAGATCCTGCAATGTGGAATCGCGGTAGTTGTGTGTCTCCAGATCGAACACACCGGGCGCCGCACCTCCGGTTGACATGTGCACGCTGGACCCTTCAATCTTCAGGTCGCGCTCTGGCAGCTGACCACACAGGATAAACCCGCGCTGTGCCCCATCAATTGCCCATCGCACCATGTCTTCTGGAAAAAACAGCCGACCATCGTCAGTCAGCGCCCCGCCAGCCGCAACGACCTTCGCGATCATCGACGGGGTTGCCTGGCTCAGGCCCAGCGTTTCCAAAAGCGAAAATGCAGCGTCTTCAACCCGCTTTACTTCCTCAGATGAAAGAGGTTTCAGGCGTCCCCCAGCGACCCCAGGCCAAACGGGCGGGGTAGAATCTGAGGATGTCGTTTGTGCTAGGCGATCTTTGCGACCGCGCCGTCGGGCTTGTTTTGACATGAACTCATGAGTCGAATTTTCTACGCCTTCGACTTTGCGCTCAATGCAATCAGTTTACAAAAGCGGTTTTCTCAGCGAATGATGAGCTAAAGTTATCTATGAGGTTCGCTTGATACCTTCCCTGCCCGCCTTGCGCGCATTCAACGCCGCAGCCCGACTGGGAAGTTATCGTGCCGCGGCCGAACAGCTAATCGTCACCCCTACTGCGGTCAGTCACCATATCCGTGGACTGGAAGACCAGCTGGGTGTCAAACTGTTTGAACGCTCGGGGCGCGATGTTGTGCTGACTGAGGACGGCAAGCGATTGTCAGAGGCGACTGCGGAAGCTTTCGGAATACTGGAATCCGCGGTCCGCACCTTGCATCGCAGCTCTCGCAAAGTCGTACGCGTCTCTGCGGGGCCGATTTTTACGGCCCGTTGGCTCATGCCCCGGATCAGCGACTTCTGGGAGGCACATCGTGACATCGAACTTGAAGTACTGCCAGCATTCAGACCAAACACCCATGATCGAGAAAACGTAGACATCGTGATCCGCTGGGACCGTATGGCCGAGATGCCAGCCGATGCCATCAAGCTGCTTGAGCTCAGCCCTGTGGCGATCGCATCCAAAGATTTCGCCAACAGTCATGGTCCCATAAGGGCCCCCGAGGACCTGATGGATTTGCCATTGATGCATCAGAGAAATCACTGGGGGTGGCTGGATTGGTT
This sequence comes from Ruegeria sp. HKCCD6426, assembly GCF_057221115.1. NCBI lineage: Bacteria > Pseudomonadati > Pseudomonadota > Alphaproteobacteria > Rhodobacterales > Roseobacteraceae > Ruegeria > Ruegeria sp. HKCCD6426. Next base: position 14,037 of record NZ_JBWVBF010000009.1, read on the forward strand.
CGCTGCGATGGATGTGCCGAACGTCAATCGCTTACGAGGTCCAATCTTCGAGGACGCAAATGTGCTTTTACGCGGCGCGGCCGAAGGACAGGGAGTAATTGTCGGCTGGCTACCGTTAATTGATCAGGATCTGGCGGAAAAAAGGGTGATTAGATTGTTCGAAGAAGATATCGCACCTACCCATGGATACTTCGTCGAGGTCCGGAACGGCAGCAAGCCGCGACCGGAAGTGCGAAAAGTGGTGGGTTGGCTGTCGGCCCAAAGTAGTCGGAACGAGACTAATACTCGCTGAGCAATCAGTCGGAACAGTGCACGAAAGCAAATACGAGCTTGGCCGGGGGCCAACCAACCAACGCCTTCATCGATATTGAGGTGAAGCCGATGATCTGGCGCCTACAATAGTGGTTGGTCATCTGAATTCGGAGCGCCAAACCTTTCCAGCACATTCCGGGTGACGCGTTCAACTTGCCAGTCGCGCCGGGTTAGACCCGCGACCCACTCACATGTGCCCGCATTGAAAACTTCACCCTTTCCACGTCGCCAATGCAGAATGACACCGTTGCCGCGACTGCTGCGGTCCACCGTCTCGGTCGTTACGTCGCCAAACAGGGCTTGCGCTTTGAAGGTCGCATCCGCGTCACCGATATAAACGGTTTCACCCCAAATACCATGCTCGGGCTCGATGCTCGTTGCCAACCCGAGAGCTAGAATCTCTACATTTGGATCGGCCCCATCAGAACCGGTGGCAAAGGGCAGACCGTCTTCCATCCGGTAATCCACGCCATCCACCTCGTAGCCAAAGATACGGGATTGTGCGCCCAACTGATCACCATAACCCAGTTGAACGCCCTTCAACGCCCAATGTTGGGGGCGATAGATGGTAAAGCCGCCACTGCCTTGCCCGACGCAACGACCCAGACTGGCATAAACACCCTTCAACCCATTGGCACCAAATGTTTCGGCGCCGGGCCAGTTCACCGGCGCGACCTCCCAGGCAGCCGTCACCAGATGCTCCTGATCCGTACCGACCAGCGGATCCTGATCGGCGGTGTATTTGTAGCAAACCTGTGTACGGCCCTCATCCTCGATCCGCGTTTGCCACAGGAAGTTTCCACCAAACCGAGCGACGCGCCCTCCATTTTCGGTGTATCTATCCACGGCATGGCGCATGTTTGCGGACCAGTATTCATCATGGCCCACAAAAACTGCGCATCTATATCGCTCTAACAGATGCGGATCAGCTTCCAGATCATGTTGGGTTGCGAAATCAAACTCGAACCCCTGCGCCTCAGCCCAGCGGGCAAAGTGGCGTTCATAGCTGGCCCATCCGGCTGAGGCGTATTTTTTCGAATAACCATAGGCATAGGCCCATTCCATATACGGGTAGCGCACCATGCTGCCGGGCACATGCGGCACGTCCGATACAGTGCGCGGGGCGCCTTCGGGCAATTTGCAAAACCCCCGTGTCCAGGGGCGCTGAGTTGATACAACGGGTGAAAAAGCATCGCCGTTGGGTCCGGCAATCCCTTCGTAGTGGTTGGATCCGCCCCAGCAATTATAGGCCAGCCAAGTCCCTGTAGCACAGACCAAAACAAAGGGCGCGGGTGGCTTGTCCGACGCGCGGCTCAGCAGGATCAGATGGTGCTCCTCGACCCGGTCACCATCTCTTTCAGCGCTGAGTGTGATCAGATAGCCGCCCTCAACCCAATCGTCGGGGATGGTAAATTCATAACCGACATCCCAATCGCAACCAGTCACCGAACAATCTAGAGACGTCTCCTGATGCACTCCCCTTAGTTCAGCTTTCCTGAGCAACGGTTCGTACTGCGCGCCATCGCGCCCTATCTCAAGATCCCAGTTTTCAGCCGTAGTCGAAACCCGCAGCTCCAACCGATCACCTGGCGAATAGGTCATACGGTCGGTATAGCCCCAGATTTCCAGGATATTCTCGTCCCGGGCCGGGCCTATGTAATAATTGTCCAGAATATGCCGTGCCTTCGCCCTTGTACGTGGCGTGGTGGCTGGCTTTTGGGTTTCCGAAAGATCCATGTGGTTAGGCCTGCTTCGATGTTCCGTTCGAGCATGTCTAGTTCAGATCAGCTACTGCCGAAACTTCCATGGCTATTGTGGAGGCGATTATGCTTTTGGAAAAGTCAAAAGAGCAAATCATCATTGAACGGCAGCTGTTGGCGCCGCCGTCCCAACCGGGGCCAGACAAATCTGGTAGCACCTGACAGACGCAATGACATTGAAAATATCTCTGCGCTTGCGCCGATCCGATTAACTTCGCGGGCGCAACTTGTCAGGGTCGTAAACAGGACTTGCGACAACAGTGGCAATCGTGTCGATACCATTGCCCGAAACGGTCAATTTCGTACCAACCGAAAGACCCGGTCGAACATGTGCAAGCGCAATAGACTTGCTTAGACGATGCGAATAGCACGGGCTGTTGATTATCCCGACTTCAGCCCCCTCAACCTTCAACACCTCACCGCCTTCGACCATGTCGTTGTGATCAATTTCGAGACACACATTATTGACGTTGTCTTTTCCCTTTGCCGCCATCAGCGCTTCTTTTCCACGAAATTCACCTTTTGAGGCGCTGACGGTGAAACCCAGGCCCACCTCCCAAGGGGTGTTATCCTCTGTCATGTCATATCCGTAAAACAGAAGGCCTGCTTCGATCCGGACCTTATCAAGCGCAGTGAACGAACACGGCGTTACTCCGGATTCCGCCAGCTTGTCCCAGATATCAGTGATCACTGAGCCATCGGCAAAAATTTCGTAACCGCGTTCCCCCGAATAACCGGTTCGCGAAATACGGCAGGGATGACCGAAAAGCCGGGCTGGGCTGTGCTCGAAGTAACCCAGCGATGCCAGATCGATGTCGCACTGTGCGTCAAGAATCCCCAGTGAAGCGGGGCCTTGCACTGAAATGTCATGCAGTTCATCGGTAAACTCGATCGAGACGTCACGCCCCTGTGCCGATGCTTCGAGTAATGCCATTGTTTCGCCAGACCCATGCACGATCATCCACTCGTCATTGCCGTTATTCGACACGATCGCATCATCAGCAATTCCGCCAGCATCGTTCAGAACGCAAAGGTATGCCGCCTTGCCTGCCGCTAATTTGAACAGGTCTCGCGTTGTCAAATGATCCAGAACCGCCTGCGCGTCGGGGCCTCGTACGAAAACCTTCTTTAATGGTGACATGTCGAACATCCCGGCACGCTCGCGTACGGCATCGTGCTCATCGTTCGGATTCGAGCTGTAAGTCCAAGCAGTGCCCATTCCATTCCAGTCCTCCAACCCCGATCCAAGTGCCGTGTGGCGTGAGGCAAGGGCAGACTTGCGGCTCAGTTCTTCGGTCATGACTTGTCCTTTCCTAATACCATTCATCAGGCATCGCGACTTTTCGCTCTGCCACGTAGTCGTTCAGCGCAGAGCGGATGCAATCCTGCATCTGAGGCGGTTCGTATTCCGCCAGCATCTGCCGCCAACGTGCGGTCGCGCGCTGATCGGTCGTCATGCAGCCGTTTTCTGCCCATGTCTCGTAAGGACCGGCTTCGGGAATCTGCGATTCAAAATTGGCAGTGCTGTAGTGGCGCAGTGTATGGCTGGTAGAGAGGAAGTTTTCCCCTGGCCCGACCTCAAGATAGGCATCCTGTCCAAAGGCCTCATCGTCCGTTTCGAACCCCTGCAACATCTTGAGCATTGCGCCGCAGTGGTCGAGATCCATGATGAATTTCTCATAGGACATCACCAACCCGCCCTCGAGCCATCCCGCCGCATGCCAGATCTGGTGGCCGCCGGATAAAAGCGTGGCCCACAATGCATCTGCACTGTCTTGCATCGCCTGACCATCAGGCGCATTCGACGCGGTAACCTGACCCCCACCCGAGCGTACCGGAACTCCAAGCCTGCGACCCAGTTGGGAAACCGCCATGGTGGTCAGGTTGGCCTCGGGCGAGCCAAAGGTCAGAGCCCCGGTTCTAAGGTTCATAGTTGAATGGAAACTGCCAAAAACGACTGGACAACCCGGGCGCACAAGCTGGGTCAAGGCGATCCCAACCATGACTTCAGCTAGGGTCTGCGCCGCTACCGCTGCTGGGGACAATGGCCCCATCGCACCGGCAAAAATTGCAGGGGAAACACACACACATTGATTGGCGGCAGCGTAAATTCGCAAGGAACCAGACATCGTCTCGTCATAGATCAGCGGTGAATTCACATTTATGTTGGCTTGCATTACTGCGTGCTCGTCCAAAAACCCATTTCCAAAAACCAACCGTGCCAAATCCAGACTGTCCTGCGCGGCCACTGTCGAGGTGACACCACCCATGAAAGGCTTGTCCGAAAGGGTGAAGTGCGCCCGCACCATGTCGAGATGTCGCTTGTTCACAGGAATATCCGTCGGCTCCACCACCGTACCGCCGGAATGGTGCAGCGCCTGGGAAAGATGGGCGAGTTTTACGAAATTCTCGAAATCTTCCAGCGTGGCATACCGCCGGCCGTGCTCAAGATCGGTGACAAAAGGTGAACCATAACCCGGCATGAGCACCAGATTGTCACCACCCAATGTGACTGTGCGGTTCGGATTGCGCCCATGAATTTGAAACTCGGTTGGCGCGGTCGCGCATAACTGCCTTGCATGCCCGGGCTCGAACCGAACACGGTTTCCTTCGACATGCGCACCGACATCCGAGAACAATCCAAGCGCCACTTCATCACCGCGGAATTCGACGCCGATCTGCTCCAAAATCCAATCTGCTTGAGTTTCAATTCTGGTTAGCGCGCCCTCATCCAGAAGACTGTAAGCTGGAATCTTGCGACGACTGTAAACTGGGGCCACTAAGGTTGCATTATGTCGGGTCAACCGTCCCTGACGAACTCGGCCGCGTTGAGAAATGTGCGTTTGAGTGTTCATTCTCCCCAACGCATTAACTCCGAGAAATGTTTCTACCCCGCCTATATTTTTAGGTTTCAGGGAAACAACAATCGATTTTATTTGCTCACTGCGTTCAAAAATTTCATACGATTGAGGAATGACTGTTGAATTTCGCCATCACGATACTCTGCGTCTGTTCATCGAAATTGCCCAGCATCGCAGTTTTTCGGACGCCGCTGAATCTTTGAACATGACCAAAGGCGCAATCAGCTATCAGGTCAAAACGCTGGAAATGGACTTGGGGTTCCCACTGTTCCGGCGTAATGCCCGCGGCGTGGAGTTGACCGCCAATGGGCAAAGGTTGCTCGCCTCTTGCCAAGGCCACTATGCGGAAATTGAGGCCGAAATCCTGGCGCTAAAAGGGATATCTTACAGCACGCTGACCGTTGGTGTTTCAACTTACTTCGCTGCCCGATGGTTGTCTCCGCGGTTGATGTCATTCATGCAGGAGCACCCCGAAATTCAGTTGCGATTGCAACCGATGGTCCGACTGTTTGATCTGGAGGCACAAGGCGTGGATATCGCCATCAGGTGGGGAAACGGGCAATGGAACGACGCAGAGGTCGTCCCGTTCCTGCCTTGCCCGGCCTATCCAGTTGGCAATGCTGACGCGCTGGGAATGGTCAAGACACTGGGTATTGAACAGGCGATATCAGAACTCATTTTACTGCGGGATCACGATGACAGCAACGCGTGGACCGATTGGCTGAATGTCGCGAACCTGCCGCATCAGACACGCCGGGATACACTGATCATCCCGGATCCCAATGTCAGGGTGCAGGCGGTGATCGACGGCCAGGGAATTGCCCTGATGGATTCAATGATCGAGCGCGAAATAGCAGACCAGAAGCTGTTTTTTCTGTCGCCACACGCTCTCGTCGACTACGGATATTTCCTTGTCCGCCCGAAACAAAATGAAAGACAGAAAAACGTACAGGCTTTTCTGGATTGGCTTCAAAGCCAATAGCATAACTGAAACTTCAAGAACCGATCACGGGCACAATAAACCTGTGGCTGAAGAAATATGGAAACACTGTTCTTAAGCTGGTTTCCAACTGGTTTAGAAGCACTCATCGGCAAGCATGACAACGCGGTGGCCTCTGAAACATTCAGCTCACTGCGGCCGATTTCGGTACGATCAATAAACTAAAAGGCGGGTGGCATACTTCTAAGAGGTCTTTGGCTTCGCGCCATTGACCTGGTGCTCGTAATCCAAAGCGTCGAACCAGCCCAAGGAGTTTGTAATCGCCCCAGTTTCGTTTAGCTCCCATTCCTCCCATCCGCTCGCTTTGACAAAATTTCCCGTGTCCGCATGGTGACCTTCAAGCGTCCATCCGAAAACGGCGCGACCGCCTGCCAGACGAAAAAAATCCCGCACCAAGACCAGATCAGGAAATGACGCCATGAACCCGCCTGCCATCGCAATCATGGCTTCGCGGCCGAATTGGTTTTCGCCTCGGTTAATGGTTATCCCCTTTTCTGGAGCGTAAAAGTCGGCAACCGCCTCAGGGTTGCCTGAGTTCCATGCGGCGGTATACGCTTCGGTCATCTTTTCAAATGTCGTTGTGTTTATGCCCATTTTTGTCTCACAGTTAAAAAAGGTTCAGGCCAGACTAGTCGGCAACTTTGCCCGATGTCTACGGTGTTAGCGTAGACCCCCGGTGAGTAGACTTGCCCCTTGAGAAATCGGGACCACAATTTGCAAGATCGAAAATTCTTTGGAGTCAGAGCCAGAATAAAAGGTCTCATTAACGTATGTCAGAACTTGGTGAATGGTTATCGCAGCGGAATCTTGGCAACCTAGAGGAATGCCTCGTCGAAAATGAAATCGATCTGGACGTCCTGTTTGATCTGACGAATGACGACCTGCGGGAAATAGGCTTGTCTCTGGGAGCGCGCAAAAGGCTCCGTGCTGCAATAACGGCAAAAGAAACCGGTTTATCCGGAGACGACACAATGGCGGCACCGGATGGCTCGCGCGGGGCCGAAAGGCGCCATTTGACGACATTGTTTGTGGATCTTGCAGGATCAACAGCGTTGTCTGCCGGTCTGGATCCGGAAGACATGAGCGACATTATCAAAGAATACCAGAATGCTGTCGCGGGCATCGTAACACGGTATCAGGGCCACATTGCCAAATACATGGGTGATGGCGTTCTGTGCTATTTCGGGTGGCCAGAAGCCCACGAAGATGATGCAAGGCGCGCGGTGCGTTCAGCCTTGGAAATCACCCAATCAGTCTCAGACATGCGTGCGCCGGACGGGACATTTCTTGCTGCGCGCGCTGGCGCCGCCACGGGAATGGTCGTTGTCGGCGACCTCATCGGTGAGGGTAGCGCACAGGAGGAAACGGTTGTTGGTGATACACCCAACCTAGCCGCCCGATTGCAGGCCGAGGCGGAACCCGGGCAGGTCATTGTGTCCGACGCAACACGGCAGCTTATCTCGGACGCGTTCGAGCTTGAGTTCCTTGGTCAGCTCGAAATCAAGGGCCTTGAAGACTCAGCTGCCGCGTGGCGGATAACGTCAGAACGCAGTCTTGAAAGCCGATTTGAGACGCAAGATTCCGCCCCTGTTTCCCCCATGATTGGGCGAAATAATGAACTCGGGTTGATTTTGGAACATTGGCGCCGCGCCCAGTCGGGCGAGGGGCAAGTCACTATTTTGACAGGTGAGGCCGGCATTGGAAAATCCCGGCTGACGCGCGCGGTAACTGACGAGTTGAAATCCCAGGATCACTATCGGATCAGTTATCACTGCTCTCCTTACCATTCGGATTCGAGTTTTTATCCAGTCATTGGCCAGCTTTCGCACGCAATGAACCTTCTCGAATCCGATACGGCGGATCAGAAGCTCGCGAAGCTGAGTACGCAGCTTCGTGCAGCAGATTATCGGATAATTGCTGAGCTTCTGCAGATCGACATCGCTTTGCAGGGCGAAAAACCTGAGCTGACACCGCAGCAACTCAGGGTTCGAATTATGAATGAAACGTCTGCGGAAGTTCAGGCGTTATCGCGCGAAAAACCGGTATTGGTAGTAGTCGAGGATGCACATTGGAGCGATGCATCGACACTTGCAATGCTCGAAGCTTGTCTGGACCGAATTGCAGGTGAGCGCGTTATGATACTGATTACCGGACGGCCCAGCTTTACCTATGGGTTTGGCGGCCACCCCATCGTTTCGAAGTTGACGCTGAACCGCTTGGGATCTGATCAGACCGAAGGCATCCTAAAGAAAATCACCAAGGGCAAAGATCTGCCTGACGAACTGGTGGCAGAAATCATCAACCGGACCGACGGCATTCCCCTTTTTATCGAAGAGCTAACAAAGACAATCGTCGAGTCCGGGGACCTGGTCGAAACCGAAAACCGCTTTGAACTGGCGGGCCCGCTCAACCGGGTCAGCATTCCCGCAACGTTACACGATTCTCTCATGGCGCGCATTGACCGGCTTCAACCGATCAAGGAAATTGCCCAGATCGCTGCCTGCATTGGTCGCGATTTCAGCCGTACTTCATTAGCGAAAATTGCACAGATTGATGACCGGACACTCGACGATGCTTTGGCGCAGCTGGAACGCAGCGAACTGGTTTTTCGGCGCGGAACACCACCGGATGCCACCTATGTCTTCAAACATGCGCTGGTTCGTGATGTCGCCTACGAGAGCTTGCTCAGACGCCGTAGAATCGAAATACATAACCGCCTCACAGACCTGTTCGAAGCGGATCAAAATGTTCCGCCGGAATTGGTGGCACATCATGCGACAGCTGCCGGATTAACTGAAAAAGCCGTGTTGCTGTGGGCGGACGCTGCCAGAAATGCACAGGCCCGCCCGGCCTATGTTGAGGCTGCAAATCACCTGCGAACAGCCCTGGATGTGGTTACGCAACTGCTGGACAAGCCAGAGTGGCGGGAAAAGGAACTTGCACTGCTTGTACAGCTTGCACAGGTGCATATTTCAAAAGACGGCTACGCGTCGACCGAGGCCAGCGCAGCCTTTTCACAAGCGCTGGAACGGATCGAGGCGACTTCGGATTCCGAGTTGAAGATCGCGATCTACTACGGCACATGGATTGCGCCGTATATCGGAAACAATCTCTATCGTGCATTCGACCTGGTAAGCCGCCTTGTTTCAGAAATGGCGAGCGAACCTGAGCCGATTCCGCATTTGATCTCGCGGCGCATGAGAGCGGCAACACTTATCGCGATGGGTCGATCATCCGAAGCGCTGGAGGATCTAAAGACCGCGTATTCGCTTTATCAGACATCCGAGATTGTGGACTTTTCCACCAAGTTCGCGCAGGACCCGGGCGTTCAGATATGGTGTTACACTCTGCTGGCGCAATGGATGACAGGTGATGAACGTGGGGCCTGGGAAACTGCCAACAAAGCGATGGCCAGGGCGCGTGAACTGAAACACGCGAACACCTTCTGTTATGCGGGGTTGCACGTTGTCACTTTGTCGATTTGGGCAGGTGAAATTGATCGTACACGCAAGATCAACGACGAAATGCGCAAGGTATCTGAAGATCACGATATGACCCTGTGGCAGAATTTCGTCGTCATCCATGACGCGGTATTTGCCTGTATGGCTGATGAGGACGGCGCCCACGCAAAGCTGGATAAAGCACTTGAGGAATACCGCGAAAAAGGCTGCTGGTTGTGGGTTACGCTTTATCTGGCGATACAGGCGAAAGCCTTGCTGAGATCCGGCAATCCCGATGCCGCGCAAAGAGCGGTTGATCGAGCGTTTGATGAGCAGAAAGCGACCGGAGAACGTTGGGCAGAAGCGGAGTTGTACAGAATCCAGGGAGAGATCTGTTCGGCCCGCGGCGACAAGGAGGGGGCGATACGCGCTTTCGACCAAGCCATTTCGGTCGCGCACGATCAGAACTCTTCGATTCTGGAGTCCCGGGCATCACAGTCCAGGAAGGAATTGGGTTTAGCCGGATTTTGAACAACATAGGTGCAACGACATTTGCCGAAATCGGTCTACCTGTTCGATTTGCCTATCCCCTTGTCAGTGTGTTAAGCGCCGTCCTTCCTCTGATCTCAGACCGGGTTCATTCCTCAACATTTGACTTTTGCAACGCCTACCGACACTGGCGTTGCAGAGTGACAGTATATTTAAATCCCGCAGCGCAGATTGCTGTTATCACCTGGACTTCCGGGTTAACAAAAACAGAATTGGCTTTTGGGAAAGGAAGCCTGCCTAAACCTCTGTTTCAAACCAAATCGCAGTTCAACATAAAGGCGCTGCACTCGGCCGTTACTTCCTCGAACCGCGATCTTTCTTTCACATACAGATAGACCTGCCTCTTGTCGGATAGATCCGAAATGGTGCGAAATGCGGTGGATTCGGGTATGAACTGCGCAACTGTTTGAGGGAGAACGGTAACCCATTCCCCAGTCCGTACCATGGTAATAAGCGAGTGCGTATTGTGGATTGTAACATCAGCGTTTTCGATCGCGTTCACAAATCGCGGCGTCTGAATGAGATCGCATAAAGCATTTCGGACAAACGACGTATTGACAACATCCTCGATGGTAGGTGGTTCCGGCCTCATGATAAGCGGATGGTTGGACGCGCAAACAAGTCCGAATTGATCCTCGAACAGGGGAATGGTTTTGACACCATTTAGCGGATGGTAACCCGAAGCTATCCCGATATCTGCCTTGCCTTCGGTAAGAGCATCCAACACCTGCTGAGTATCCGTATCCCGCAACTCGACCTTCAGGCCAGGAAAGCGGCGAGTCATGTGTTCCAGAGTTGAAGGAAACAGAAGAGCCGCGACCGAAGGCACAGAAACGATTCGTATCAATCCATGTATTGCGTCTGCTGCGGCTTCGATAGATTGCACCGTCTGATCGAACTGGCGCACCTGCTTCAGAGACATTTCAAACACCTGCTCGCCCAGAGCAGAGAGATGGTTCTTTCGTTCTCCTTCGAACAGCTTTTTGCCCAGGTGACCTTCCAACTGCTTGAGAGTCATGGAAACCGCCGATTGGGTGCGACCCAATCGGTCTGCTGCTTCGGTTAGGTTACCTGTCTGCGCAACGGTGCAAAAGCAGCGCAGCATTTCGATCTTTATAGCCATACTTCAATTTTCCTGAAATTCAATTCAGTTGTTTGAGTTTGACTGATGCAGTCTGCAAAGTCCACTCTGCCCCAAATCAATTCTGAATTTGGGGCCCGACGTGACCAAACTGAACCTGATCGCTGGCGAATGGATGGCCGGCGAAAGCGAGATCGAAAACCGCAACCCTTCAGACCTGAGTGACCTCATCGGTCATTTCGCACAAGCCCGTGCGGATCAGCTTGAGGCCACACTGGATCAGGCGCGTGTCGCGCAAGCCGAATGGGCGGCTTACGGGCTAGAGCGCAAGCAGGCGGTACTGATGAATGTCGGTAACGAGTTGATGGCGCGCGCCGAAGAGCTGGGCACCCTGCTGGCCCGAGAAGAAGGCAAGCCGCTGGCCGAAGGTAAGGGCGAGGTTTATCGCGCCGGGCAGTTTTTCACCTATTACGCGGCCGAATGTCTGCGCCAGATCGGTGAGAACGCAGATTCCGTGCGCCCTGATATCGAAGTCGACGTCCGTCGCGAAGCAGTGGGCGTCGTTGCCGTTATCAGCCCGTGGAACTTTCCGACCGCGACCGCCTCGTGGAAGATTGCCCCAGCTCTGTGCTACGGTAATGCGGTGGTTTGGAAACCCGCCAATATCACACCGGCCTCGGCTGTTGCCCTGACTGAAATCATCAACCGCCAGGACATTCCCAAAGGTCTGTTCAGCCTCGTTATGGGTTCGGGTCGTTCAATTGGGCAGCGCCTGGTGGAAAGTCCAAAGGTCAACGCTATCTCGTTCACCGGTTCGGTCCCGGTTGGAAAAGGCATTGCCGCCGCGGCCATACAGAACCTGACCAAAGTGCAGATGGAAATGGGCTCGAAAAACGCGCTGGCCGTCATGGACGATGCTGATCTCGACCTTGCTGTTTCGCTGGCGCTGGGTGGCGCATTTGGCGGTACAGGTCAGAAATGTACAGCCTCCTCCCGGCTTGTGGTCCACAGCACCGTGCATGATGCCTTCGTTGAGAAACTTGTCGCTGGTGCACAAGCAATGAAAGTGGGTCACGCGCTGGAGGATGGAACCCAGATGGGGCCCGTCGTCAGTGCACAGCAACTGGCTGAGAACCTGGCCTATGTCGATCTCGGCAAGTCCGAAGGCGCCGAGCTGGCCTGCGGTGGTACACGCCTGGATATGCCTCACGATGGCTACTACATGAGCCCGGGCGTCTTCCTGAACACATCCAACGATATGCGCATCAACCGCGAAGAGATGTTCGCCCCGCTGACGTCTGTCATCAAAGTGGGCAGCTATGACGAGGCGCTGGCCGTCGTCAACGACACCAATTTCGGCCTGACTTCGGGCATCGTCACCCAAAGCCTTGCACGCGCCACGCATTTCCGCCGCAACGCACGTACAGGGGTCGTAACCGTGAACCTGCCCACCGCCGGTACCGACTATCACGTGCCGTTCGGCGGACGCGGCGACAGCTCTTATGGCCCGCGCGAGCAGGGCAAGGCGGCGGCCGAGTTCTATACCACCGTCAAGACTGCTTATATCAGCGCGGGAACGCCGTTCTGATGCGCATTGATGGCCTTCAATACGCGAACTGGTCGGAAAAGATCTTTCGGCAATTGCGCCAAGGTGGTGTGGATGCAGTTCACGTCACCATCGCCTATCACGAAAACTTCCGCGAAACGGTTCTGAACTTTGAGAAATGGAACCGCTGGTTCGAACAATACCCGGACCTGATCATGAAGGGATTGTGGGCCAGCGACATCGATAAGGCACGCGAAACCGGGCGCACGGCCATTTTCTTTGGCTTTCAAAACCCCTCTCCTATCGAAGACGATATCGGATTGGTCGAAATCGTGCATACGCTGGGCGCACGGTTCATGCAGCTGACGTATAACAATCAATCCTTGCTCGCCACTGGCTGCTATGAGACCGAGGATACCGGCATCACCCGCATGGGCAAACAGGTTATCAAAGAGATGAACCGCGTCGGCTTGGTGGTGGACATGAGCCATTCGGCAGACCGCTCTACCATCGACGCTGCCGAGCTGTCCGAACGCCCCATCGCTATCACCCACGCAAACCCCTACGACTGGTCGCCTGCCCTGCGCAATAAGCGCGAAACGGTGATCCAGGCGGTGACCGAAAACGGCGGGATGCTTGGTTTTTCAGTCTATCCGCACCACCTGAAAGACAAGTCCGACTGCTCGTTGGAGAGCTTTTGCGAGATGATCGCCCGTACGGCGGAAAAGTACGGGCCTGAACATCTCGGGATCGGCACGGATTTATGTCAGGATCAACCCGACAGCGTCGTCGAATGGATGCGGGTTGGACGCTGGACCAAGGAAATCGACTATGGCGAGGGGTCTGCCAACAATCCGGGCTTCCCTCCAATGCCGGGGTGGTTCCGGGATAGCCGGGATTTTGGAAATATCGAACAAGGATTACGCGCGACCGGTCTGAACGATGACGAAGTGGCCGGGATCATGGGCGGGAACTGGCACAGGTTCTTCGCCGATAACTTCGTCCCTCAAGGGTAATCATATGGAAATACTGGCGCAAACAGACATTGGCAGACGAGACCCTGCATTCGTCATGCGGCTTTCACGTTTGGGGTCGTTGCATCAATGCCGCCTCAGCTTCATGCGGCAGCTGACCCGCCGCATGGCGCAGGAAAACTGGTCGTTTTCGCGGCCTGTTTTCGACATCGATGCCAATGGCGTTGGGTGTGCCGTCTACACCGCCCATGGGCCAGCGCGTGCGTACTCACTCGTTGCATTTGCTCATGATTTGCCGCCTGAAATGCGCTCGGACCGTGTGATTGCCGAAGCCTGGGATGCCACCTTTGCCCTGTTTGACGGCATCCCGACCGAGGCCGATATTGATCGCTTGTCGAAAAACGTGCCGCTGCAAGAGGCTGGGCGTGTAAGCGAAAGCGAGTTGTCATTGTCTCGCGCTAACCGCTCGGTGCGGTTGTGGGCGCATGTCGTTGACGCTCTGGCATCGGGGCAACAGCCTGATCTGGAACAGATTTATCAGGTTGGTTACCTGATGCGAACCACAGCCGTGTACGGCTCGGGTAAATTCGGCGCCGCGGATCGCGAGAACATAGCCGACCGCCCTGAAACCAATGGGCCGTTTCAGGCCGAAATGCTGTCCGTATTTCTGACCCGGGCCTTTGTACGGGATTTGGTCCAGCATATGGCTGATGCCAAGGGCGGCGACCGGGCTGTGCAATTAGATCCAAGCATTGCCCATTGGCTGGGGATCGGCAATTCCACTGGCCTTGGCATGGCCCCCTTCATCGTCAACCATCCTGTTTTGTTCAACAACTGGATCATGGCGCGCGAAGAGGCGATTGCGCGTGTTCGATCGCTGGAAACCGCTACCGATGCCGAGGCCAGCCATTTCTGCGGTGTATTCGAACGCAGTAGGCTTTCAATGTCCTGGTGGCAGTCAGAGCATCCCATCCAGATCTCCAAGCTGGCGGCATTGAATGCCGACCTGCAGGCAATCTCAGATTACCTGAAACTGGATAATCTGACTGGTGGCCACCCATGGAACCGGTTGGTGGTCTGGTCTGAAACCGCGCTCAGCGAAGAAGGTCAGGAATTGATCGCGTCACTAATCCTGGAACCTTACGGTGACCTTGTGGACGAATTGGCCACCTGTATGGGCGACAGCAACGCCCCTGCATTTGTGATCGATGGCGCGATGCCGATAAGCGAGGTCTGCGATTTGATCCGCGACAGCTTTGGCTGGGCGCTCGACCTGGATTGGGAGGCCTCCGAAAACTGCGCCCGCGCATGGTATGTCTCGGAAGAGAAGCTGGAACCCCGGATGGGCGAACGGTTCGAAGAGCCGATTGCGGACTATGAACAACCACTAGCGCCCGCGCGCGATGCGGCCGTTGCCCAGGCCGCGCTGGGCGAATGGGACGCATCCAAGCCTGTGGCCGAGTTTCTACTGCGCCATCCCGAACATCGCCACACCATCCGCCGCGCGCAGATGAGCCGTACCGCTCCTTATGGCGAAATCCACGACAACACGATCAGTGCTTCGGTGTCGCCCCTCGACATGCTGCGAGCTAAACTGTCGTTCTTTGGTGCAACGCATTTTGATCCGCGTTCGGACCGCTGGGTGCGAATCTGCATGTATGCCGGCGCTCCTTACCCTGAGGATCTGACCAGCGAAAACGCCGATTTGTGGGTCTATCCGGAGGTGCAAGCATGAGCTTTTCGCTGAATGAAATGGAGGCTACTGCCAAACGTGCCACCCGCGGTGCGGGCTATTCCTGGGGACAAGCTGAAGAGGCGTCAAAGGCTGCCCGCTGGCTCTGCTCACAGGGCTTGGACGGCGCCGGTATTTTGGCCCGACTATTGAAACTGGAGCTGGCTTCGAACCTTGCCTCGCACCGCCCTGGGCACCTTGAAGGTCCATGGCAGGGTGACGGGGACTTGTGTCCGTTGTCGGCGGGGCCGCTTCTGTCGGATTGTGCCCATCTGCTCACGACGGGCCCGATCGAAATGCAGGATGTTGTTGCACCTGCTCTGTTGTTGCCCTTTGTCTCCAATACCGCACGTGTTCTGGATTGCTCACTGGTTGTCGACTTCGACGATTTGCAGATGGTGATCGATGAGACCTATTTGACAGCTCCCGATGTCCTGCCAGAAAACGCACGGCGGGTGACCGTTTCACAAGGTGGCACCTCTGACGCCCGGCGGGCAAAGCACACGCGCGCGCACCCTGCCCCGGATGACTGGGAAGTTCTGAACCAATTTGCCCATCGCACCTACGCTCCTGCTACCGAGGAATCTCGCTTGTTGGGTGCAGGGGCCGGGCTTTCCGACAATGATTGAAGGGACACTGAAGTGACCGAAACACGAACCCTTTCCCTTACCGAAATTGAGAATCTGTCGTTCCGCGCTCTGGTGGCGGCGGGGACTTCCGAGGCAAACGCACGCCCGCTGGCTGTGGCCACAGCAGCGACCGAGGCGGATGGTGTCGCCAGCCACGGGCTCGCCTATATCCCGATTTATTGCGAGCATGTGCAATGTGGCAAGGTCGATGGGCAGGCGACACCAGTTTTGTCTCGCCCCAGGCCGGGCGTCGTGACCGTCGATTCTGCGACCGGTTTTGCCCATTCGGCCATCGATCTGGGATTTGAGACGCTGATCCCCGCGGCCCGCGAACAAGGTGTGGCAGTTCTGGCCATCAGGAACAGCTATAATTGCGGTGTTCTGGGCTATCACACATACCGTCTGGCGCAGGCAGGGTTGGTTGCAATGGCATTCACCAACGCTCCTGCTTCGATCGCACCTTCTGGCGGTTCCAAACCGGTCGTTGGCACTAACCCGTTTTCCGTCGCTGCCCCGGGCACTGACGGTGAGCCTGCGCTGCTTATCGACCAAAGCGCCAGCACCATCGCAAAGAGCGAGGTCATGAAACACGCGCGCGAGGGCAAGCCGATTCCCGTTGGCTGGGCTTTGGATGCCGATGGCAACCCGACCACTGATCCGGAGGTTGGCCTTAAAGGATCAATGGCTCCGTCTGGCGGATACAAGGGCGTGGGCGTCGCGCTAATGACTGAGCTTCTGGCAGCGGCGCTGACCGGGGCAACATTGGGCATCAATGCCTCGCCGTTTTCCGGAACTGCTGGCGGTCCACCAAAAACCGGCCAATTCTTCATAGCGATCGACCCGGCTGCCACCGCGGCTGGCACGTTTGAGAGTGGCGTTTCTGGCCTTGTCGAAGCGATCCGTTCTCAGGACGGGGCACATCTGCCCGGCGACGGCCGCCGTGCCAAACGACTGGCCGCCCGTGAGGACGGCGTTGCGGTGAACACCGCAACACTTGCAAAAATTGAAGCTCTTCTGGGGTAAGGGCCGAAACAGTGCCCGGACAACAAAACAGGACACCCAGAAGCCTCTGAATACGCGCGAACAGGGAGGAATTTATGTCTATCAATCAACCTTTCACCGAGTTGCAGATCAAGAAATCTGCCGGTGGGTTTTACGAAGGGCACAGCGTCGAAATTGCTGTGCTCAGCAAGTTGATCATGGTGGCACTGGTCATCTGGGCACTGGTGTGGCCGGCTAATGCAAACGGAGTTCTGGGCAGCCTGAATTGGCGTCTGTTGGAAGATTTCAACGTCTTCTACATCGTCATAGTGGGGCTGTTCTCGTTCTTTTTGCTGGTGATCGCGCTGCTGCCCCGAACCGGCAGCCGCATTATGGGAACACCGGATGAAGTCCCTGAGTTCTCGACCTTTTCATGGTTTTCCATGATGTTCGGGGCTGGTCTGGGCGTGGGTCTGATGGTGTTCGCCACAGCCGAGCCAATGGGCCTGTGGGGTTCGAACCCCGAGGTATTAGCCGGTGAAGTCGTGGCCAATTCCGAAGGCGCCATCAAGTCAGGCTATCGCTACACGTTCCTGCATTACGGTTTTCACGCCTGGGCTATCTATGTGGTGACCGGCCTGTCGCTGGCTTACTACGCCTATACTCGTGGCATGCCGCTGACCATCCGTACGGCTCTGACGCCTTTGTTCGGACGCTGGATGAACGGATTTTTGGGCCATATCGTTGATGTTCTTGGGGTTGTCGCGACGATCCTGGGTGTCTCGGTGACGATTGGTTTCGGAGTGTCGCAGTTTATCGACGGGCTGTACGCGATTACTGGTATGCAGTGGCTGATGGACATGAGCGGTGATGCGCCAGCTCCGGGCACAGTAGGCCTGATTACGGGGCTTGTGGCTATCATGGGGTTGTCGATCCTTTCGGCGGTTTCCGGCGTAGGACGAGGCGTGAAATACCTATCCAACCTCAACTTGGTCCTGTCGATCATCCTGTTGTTGACCTTCGTGGTCTTTGGTTCGTTCCTATTTGCCATGACCACCTATGCCAGCGCGTTCGCAGATTACATCCTGCACTACGTCTCGCTGAGCTTTGGTGCCTTCGGCCCTCAATCTCCTGCAGACTTTGCTGCGGCATTGCCCGGCGAGGCGGCACCTTATGCCGATGCGCTGCGCGGTGGCGCGACCAATGCCTGGGGTTCATTCGATGGCTTTAAATCCGGCCTGGAAGGCGATGCCGCAACGTTGCCCGACGAGGTTCTTGCTGCTGCCTATGCAGCCGGCGAGCCGGGTCGCCAATTCGGATGGCAAGCGGGCTGGACCACGTTCTACTGGGCCTGGTGGATCGCGTTTTCGCCCTTTGTCGGCCTGTTCCTGGCGCGCATATCCAAAGGACGTTCGGTGCGCGAGTTTATCATCGGCTGCGTATTCGCACCGGCCATGGTCTGTTTTGCATGGATGGCCATTCTTGGCGGTACCGCTATCGACCTCGAACTCTCGGGCGCGGCAGAAGGCGCGATCATCGGCGCATCTAACACAGCCAAGCTGTTCGTCACTCTGCAACACATGCTTTCAGGCGGTTTTCTAGCCGGGATCACTGTGATGTGCGTGGTGCTGATCCTGACATTCCTTGTCACCTCCGCAGACTCGGGCATCCTTGTGATGAACACGATCATGTCTGGCGGTGAACAACATACCGGTATCAAGCACCGGATCGTCTGGGGTGTGCTCTTGACGCTGGTCATCGGGACCTTGTTGATCGCGGGCAAAACCAACGGCGGCGCTGATCCGATGGAGGCGCTGAAGAGCGCGATGATCATCGGCGCACTGCCCTTCACCGTGATCATGGGGCTGATGTGCATCTCCCTCGCCAAAGCACTCTATCGTGACGGCCTGCGCGAGAAATCGGCTGTGCTAGCAGAATGATCAAAGTTACCGGGCGGTCCGATCTTGGATCGCCCGGTTTTTTTGTCCTCGCAGCTTCAGACTCAAGTCGTGATAACAATGGCGACGAGGACGTCAGTAAATAGTATCTCAACAAAATCTGCCCATCTTGGGCAGGGATAAAGCGCATTCGCCACTTTGGATGGCGGTTCTGTCCCTATTGTCCCTGCCGGCTGAAATATGGTTTTCCGGCTCACTCTTGGGTTCCGCAGAATTGTCCTGTCACATGTTTAGTACGTTGTTTTCGAATGTCGAATGCGGTGGGGTGAGGATAACATTGGAACAGCTGGACGTTCTGGTGGACCGGCCGTGTTCCGGGGCCTCCGGCCTTTTGCTGTCGCTGGCATTCATTGCAACCTAAAATGTGGTGATGCGCCTGCTTTGGCATGCCTGATGTTTCGGCCTGTCAGCTGTGATCGGATAGGCGCTGCCTTCCCCCTCGGGCAACCCTATTAGATAAAACCGTGTCCTCGGCTACGCCTGCGGGCCGTACCATTATTGTCGAATAGCTTTGCCTCGCCCCTAGGACCAGTGGGTCCAACCAGTTATCAGCGACCCCAAATTCAATACGGCGGCTTAAGTAAGTTTCAAACGAGGATCTCCCAAGTATCTCCCCGTCTTGAGCCGCCTCAAAGATCAGATCCCTATGACGTATCGTCTGTTCAACCACATAATAGGTGAGATGCGCAAAAGGGGCGTTGGGAAGTTGGAGCAGCGGAACGCCATGCTTAGCGCAGGTCCCGATCGGTAGCACCAAACACTCAAGAAGCTGAAAAGCGTTCTTGGGGTCAGAAGCCTCTATGACCTCCACAATACATCTCGGACAAATCCGGATCGTAGCGCGGCGTAGCGTTCCATTGGTGGCTGATGAAAGCCCGACGAGATACCGGCAAGGGCCAATCAACCGGGCCGCTCCTTGTTCCAGCTTGGTCAGAGGCACTCTGGTTAGCAGTGACAACGTCTCCAACTGGTCCAAATGCGCTGAGCAGATATGTGGCCATCGCATTTCAAGATCCGAGCAGAAATCACGTGGCATGGTCGTGTACAGTCGGGCCAACCGAGCAACATAACTTGACGGGTCTCCCCTTTCGTTAAGGGGAGACTAGGGTTCAGCGGGGGCCTCAGCATCTTCTCCATCTTCAGGAGCGTCTCCGTCGTCCAGGAGCTTTCTTGGATTGAGATGCCCATATCGAATAGCGTTGCCTCGCCCCCTCCCGCGTTTGCCACGTGGCAGATTAGCAGGAACAGGCAGCTTCGCTGTCTGACCTGAAAATCAGCCCTGATTTTCCGAAAGGTAAGTCAGATCGAACGAAACTGTCTGCGGGAGTCCGAAATGGAGGATTTGGTTCAATTTATGACGAAAAGGTCAAATTTAGCTGATGTTCAACATCGGGGGTGCCATTTGATGTCGAACGTCCACCGCATTCTGGTCCAACTATGACGGCTGGGTCAGGTTCGTGTGACGTTCAACACAATTACTGTGGAACGACACCAATTCTTGGCTCAATTGACTTCTAGAACATCAGCCAAACTGTAAATCGCATCATTCAATTCTGACCCAAACGTCAAGCATTATTGACCCAAAACGAGCGGCTGCTTGTTGTCGAAGGCGCGGATAAAATTTTGAAGGTGCTGTATGACATTTTCGAACCAGTGTCATTTATCCATCCCAAGCCAAGCTCTGGTCACAAGGCCCAAGGAAACTTTAATAGAGACCTGCGACCTTTGCCCTCAGTTTGACCAGTGACGCGACGGTGTCGATTGTGGGCGTTGCGATCCCTGTAAGTTGTCCCAGTTCTTGCACTGCAGTTACCAAGGCATCAATTTCCATCGGTCGGCGCAACTCCAAATCCTGCCACATAGATGTCTTGTGCGCACCGACAGCCGCTCCGCCGTCGAGCCGTTTTTCAACGTCTATCGGGAATTTTACACCAAGTTTTTCACCGATTTCCTGTGCCTCAAGCATCATCCCGCGAGCCACGGAGCGTGTACCCTCGTCAGTACACAAGACATCAAGTGTTGAGTGGGTAAGCGCGGAAATCGGGTTGAACGACAAATTACCCCATAGTTTTAGCCAGATTTCGTCGCGGATTCTTGGCCGAACGGGCGCACGAAGCTCGGCGGTGGACAGCGCAGCCGAAAGCTTGGCCGCACGGTCAGATTTAGAACCATCAGGTTCGCCTAATGAAAAACGATTGCCTTCGACATGCTTGATTGATCCAGGAGCAATGACCTCAGCAGCTGGATAAACGACACATCCGAGGACTCGATCTGGCCCGAAACCGTTCCACTGCAGGTTGCCGGGATCGACTGACGCCAACCTCGTTCCCTCGTAAGGGCCGCGCAGTTTGTGGAAATACCACCAGGGCACCCCGTTCACTCCACTTACTATTGTTGTCTCGTCCCCAATCAACGGCTGCATTGAGTCTACGACTGCTGGGACGGAATGCGCTTTCAGAGTGATGAAGACATAATCTTGTGGACCGAGATCGGCAGCATTGTCTGAGGCGCGTATTGGGACGTTTATTGGATCCCGCTCATCCTCAAGAAGAGTCAGCCCTTTTTCTTGCATTGCGGCCAGATGGGGCCCGCGCGCGACAACACTGACGTCTGTGTCAGTCTGCGCGAGTTTTGCAGCAACAAAACCTCCGATTGCACCAGCACCAAAGATACAAATTTTCATGTGTCTAAGCCTCTGCCAGCCCTAGTTTTACGGCCATGCCTATCCTTTGTATTTTGCCTGTCGCGCCCTTAGGAATCTCCTCGAGGATAACCACTGAACTTGGCACTTTGAACTTAGCGAGCCGAGAACCGACAAAATCCCTAACTTCCTGACACGCGATAGAGGCGCCTTCTGAGAGCACGACGGCCGCAGCGATGTCTTCGCCAAGTTTTTCGTGGGGCACAGCGAAACAAACTGCCTGAGCAACGTCCGGGTGGCTCAATAGAATGGCGTCGACTTCAAGCGGGCTGATTTTCTCACCACCTCGATTGATGAGCTCCTTAAGGCGTCCGGTCAGTCGCAGATAATTCTCTTCGTCGAATGAACCCTGGTCACCTGTGCGGAACCAGAGTTTTCCGTCCGCATTAAAGAAATTGTCGGCATTTGCCTGCGGGTTGCCTTCGTATCCCGGTGTCACGTTCGGACCGCTGATAACGATTTCTCCGACGTCATGCGAAGAAATCAGAACATTTTCCTTCTCGTCAGCGATTCTGACTTCGGGGCCTGCTGCTATTCCAACAAATCCGGGCTTTTGCTCTTGGGGCGGAAACGGGTTGCAACACATTTGATGTGTGGCTTCAGTCATCCCGTAGGCTTCGATGACGGGCGCATTGAAAGTTGCCACCAACTCTTCCATTACCGGGCCCGGCAACGAAGCAGAAGAAGATCGAAGAAAGCGCAACCGCGATTGCTCGATGATTGATTGGTTTCGTGCAGCTCGGGTCAGAATAGCTTGGTGCATTGTCGGAACTGCGGTGTACCATGTCGGATCAACTTCAGCGACTTGAGAGAAAAAGCTGAGAGCGTTGAACCCGGGGGCGCAGCTAATTTGAGATCCAGCACCTAAAGAAGCGGCAACAGCCGCAATCAGCCCGTGGATATGAAACAGCGGCATAATACTCAGACAGCGGTCGTCGATTGTCAGTTTCAAAGACGAAGCCACATTTCGCGCGGATGCGTAGATATTAGCCTGCGTCAGAGGGACGATTTTGGGGCGCGACGTTGTTCCTGACGTGTGGAGTATCAGGGCAACATCATCTTCACCCGGCGCGGATGTGTCAGCCGTGCCAATTGGGTCGCAGGGCAAAATGTAAAACTGTCCGGCTGAATGTAAGCTATCGTGAGACACCCTCAAGATAGCGATGCCAAGGTCCCTTGCCGCTTTTACGGCAGGTCCATTTTCGTTTTCGTTTACAAGAAGAGCCTTGGCCTTCAGGTCTTTGAGGTAAAATACGTATTCTTCGTAAGTGTACGCCGGGTTCAAAGGTGCCGTCGTCGCCACTTGGGCGACGGATATGAAAGCCGTCGCCATCTCTGGGCCGTTGGGCAACACAATTGCCACCCGGTCGCCGCGACCAACTCCGATCTGATGGAGATCCTTCTTGACCTTTGCGCAAAGCTCGCGAAGCCCAAGATAATTCAGCCAAGATCGACCTGGGGCACCGATAGCATTTGCAGTGCCAGAATGGGGTGCGATCAATTCAGCGACTAAGTGGGGCATCCGGGTTCCCTTTACAAAAAGCATTGGCCTAATTCGCAGAGAGGGTTTGGCTTCGTACTTGCTAAGTTACGTTGACAGTTAGGCTACCCAGTTTGTCGACGGCCAAAACCATCACATCGCCGCGGTTGACAGGGCCAACGCCAGAAGGCGTTCCCGAAAGGATTACGTCTCCGGCAGCAAGTTCGAAGTAATCGCTCAGATAGGAGATCATCTCAGGGACTTTCCAGATCATCTGGTTCAAGTCACCTTCCTGCCGAATTTCACCATTCACCGTCAAAGTAATCGGACCTTTGTCGAGATTCCCAACTTCTGATGCCTTGTGAATTGGTCCGCATGGCGCAGAGCGCTCAAATGCCTTGCCAATTTCCCACGGACGACCCATTTTCTTCATCTGCCCTTGCAGGTCGCGACGGGTCATATCAAGCGAAAGACCGTACCCAAAGACATGATCCAACGCATCGTCTACCGAGATGTTCGTACCGCCCGACTTGAGCGCGACATACATTTCAGCTTCGTGATGCACATCGGAGCTGTGCGGAGGGTAAGGGAATTCCCCGGAAGGATCTAAATTGTTCGGGTTTTTTTGAAAGAAGAACGGAGGCTCCCGGTTTGGGTCATGGCCCATCTCAATTGCGTGCGCCGCATAATTTCGCCCAATACAGTAAACGCGACGGACCGGGAATGTGCCGCCCCCCGCTACGGGTATTACATGCACCTGCGGCGCGGGAATGACATGATCGGACATCGCTTCCTCCTGAACGTTTATTGCCAATGATCGGATTTCCAAACGGTCAGACACCTTCCGATCGATGCCACGCCAGATACGATTAGACGTGGCCGCTTCCCAAGTCATCGCCAAAATTGGGGCTAGTTTGCAAGAGCTCCAGCCTCCTTCTGGCCCGACCATTTCCAGAATTGGTTGGGCGTTGGTGCTGCTTCAGTCGTCAGACTGGATGCTCGTTGGCAGTACACGCGAATAAACCGATTTCAGGTGATCCACCATAGCACTGGCCGCAAGTTCTTCGTCGCCCTTTGCTATCGCAGACACGATCACATCGTGTTCGCTAAAACTGGAGTAATCCTCTGCGGGCTTTAAGGTTTCGCGTGGCTGCCCCCAAACAATAGATCTTCGAACTGAATTCAGAGTCTCAAAAAAGTACAAAAAGAGCTGGTTGCGAGTAGAGCGGGCTATCGCATGATGCAAATTGTTGTCCCAAGCTTCGTAGGTGCGCCAATCCTCTGCGGTACGACATTTATCCGCGCAGAGCCTCATTTGCTCACGATCTGAACGGGTGGAGTGGAGCGCTGCAAGGCGGCTGAGCTGCGGTTCGATCGTGAATCGCACCGACACAACCTGCTCCGGTTTAATTTGATTGCCCAAATAAGTTACGTCTGTGAGGTTAAGAACTGGTCTGGAACCAACGAAAGTTCCCCGACCTACATGCCGCCAAATGAGCCCCTGCGCCTCAAGCTCTGCCAACGCTCTTCGCAATTGGTTTCGGGTCGTTCCAAGCTTTGAACACAGTTCGCGTTCAGGCGGGAGCCTGTCGTTATGCCGGTATCCAGCATTGTTAATCAGGTCGCGTACGTGTTGCGCGAGTTCGGTTGGTTCGCTCACATCTCCACCCAATTTGGTGATTGGTTGATTGATTGAAACTCCAAGTCGGCAAAAACTCAAGGGCAAGTGACAACCAAATCCGAGTCGCCTGCCAAGATCGGTAACCGAAGTGGGCGCCAGCATGTAGGAGGAGAGCCGAGTGCGTTTAGCGACTGTTTCTGTAGATGGCAACGCCGTTTGTGTCGCAATACTTGCCAACGGTAGCAGGTTAGATTTTTCGCGTGCGGTTAAGATGCTCATGCCAGATACGGCTCTTGACGTAAGCACGATGCAGCTGGTTATCGAAGGCGGCCAGACCTCACTGGAGGCATTGAATGCCGTTATTGCTGCGGGTGAGGCGGGCGAACTTAAGGACGTGCTAATCCCCGAGGACGCGCCGCTTCTGTCACCCATTCCTACGCCACGTAAGAACGTGTTCTGCGTGGGGCGAAACTACGCTGAACACATCGCAGAAGGTGAGCGGGCGCAAAAAGAGAAAATCGGCATCACCGAGCATCCGGTTTTCTTTACCAAGCCGCCGACCTCGGTCGTTGCACCGGACGCTGACATCCTACTTTTCCCTTCGGTTTCACAGTCCATCGACTACGAAGTCGAGTTGGCAGTCGTGATAGGTAAGCGCGGGCGCAACATCGCCAAGGCAGACGCTTTTAATCACGTGTTTGGGTATTCTATTCTGAACGACATAACGGCCCGTGACATACAGCGCCGTCATGGCGGTCAGTACTTCAAGGGCAAAGGACTGGATGGATCTTGCCCAATTGGTCCATGCATTGTGACCGCCGATGCCATCAGCGATCCGCAAGCTCTGTCGGTCGGACTGACAGTTAACGGCGAACAGCGCCAAAACGGAACCACGTCGGATATGATTTTCGACATTCCGACGCTGATCGCATCCCTGTCAGAAGGCCTGACCCTGGAACCAGGTGACCTAATCGCGACCGGTACACCGTCTGGTGTCGGATACGCAATGGATCCACCACAGTTTCTGAAAGACGGGGACACCGTGGTTTGTGAGATTTCAGAAATCGGCGCGCTTAGGAATACCGTGCGCGCCGTATAAATGGCTCCTGCATAGCTGAATCTGCGGGTTGCCAACCATGCAAGGGAGGAAGACTAAAATGATGAACAGAAGGACTTTCACAGCGTCCTTGCTTTCGGCGGTTCCGGTCGCAGGAGCACTAGGAACAAAGGGTTTTGCGCAGGACGTGCGTAAAATAACCTTCGTCCAGCCAAGCCCTTCGGCAATCAACTCATTTCCTGTTTTTGTCGCCATTGGCGAAGGGTACTTCGCAGATGAAGGTTTGGACGTGACCGTCGAGGCGATCAACGGCTCGGGAGCTGTGCTTCAGGCATTATCCGCCGGGCAAGCGCACTTTGGTCGCCCCGGACCCGGTCCCCTGATAGCGGCGCGGTCGCGCGATGTGGATGCCGTACACATCTACAACGTTGCCGCTCGCAGCAACTTCGGCATCGCCGTGCCAGAAGACTCAGAGATCCAAAACGTTGAGGAACTGCGCGGCAAGGTAATCGGAACAGGCACTGCCGATGGCGCAGAAGTGGGCTTTGCACGCAATGTTATGACCGGCGCAGGCATGAAAGAAGGGGAAGACTACACCTTCCTGACCGTCGGCGACGGTGGCCCGGCGACTGCAGCTTTCCTCAATGGCGAAATCGACGCGTATTCTGCTTCTACCGCAGATACGGCAATTCTGAACCAGCGCGGAATGGCAGTGCGTGACATCACGCCTGCGGAATTCGGGCGTTTCTTCGGCAATGGCATCGCCACAATGGCCGACACAATCGCCAACGACCGCGAATTGGTCGAAGCCTGGAGCCGCGCATTCGCACGTGGTCATGCCTTTGCACTCGATGATGCCAACCGCGAAGCCGTGCTGAAACATCTGGCGGACGGCAATCCGCAGGAAGGCGAAGACAAGGAATTCCAGTCAGCGCTATTCGATGCCGTACGATCGAAAACCATAGCAGCAGATCCAAGCAATGGTCTGGGATGGTACCCCGCCGAAGTTTGGCAGGAATGGCAAGACGCACTTGTTGCAGGGGGCGAAATCCCAGGGCCGCTGGATGACCTGAGCGCTGCTTGGACCAACGAGTTTGCTGCCATCGGCAACGAGGCTGCCAGCAAATGAACGCTGTAGTCACACATGAGTTTTCCGGCGCGCCCTTGGGCACGCCGGTCTATGAGTTGACCCACGTAAGCAAGACCTATGCACGCAATCTTGTTGTCGCTCTCGAGGACATAAACCTGTCACTGCGGAAGGGCAGTTTCACATCCGTCATCGGGTCCAGCGGCTGCGGGAAGTCAACTCTGCTCAAAATCATGGCGGGTCTGATCCCGCCCACCAAAGGGCGTGTGATCCTTCAAGGGCAACCAGTCACTGGGACCCGCCGGGACATTGGCATGATGTTCCAGCAGGCAACACTATTTCCTTGGAAAACGGCGGTGGAAAACATCGTCTTGCCGATCGAGATTCGCGACGGCAAAGCTGCGGCCAAAAAAGCTATGGGCAAAGCTCATGAACTTTTAGACATCGTAGGTTTGCAAGGGTTCGAGAACGTATACCCGAACGAATTGTCAGGCGGTATGGCACAACGCGCTTCGATCTGCCGTATGCTGATCACAGAGCCAGCAGTGCTATTGATGGACGAACCGTTCAGCGCACTCGATGAATTGTCGCGCGACATGATGAACATGGAGTTGCAGCGTATTTGTCGAGAACAGGATGCCACCGCATTTCTTGTAACGCACTCGATTCAGGAAGCCGTGATTTTGTCCGACGAGATCGTCGTGCTGAAACCACGCCCGGGCAGGATTGCCGAAATTGTTGAGGTCGACCTGCCGCGCCCGCGTACGCTCGATATGATGACGACTCCCAAATTCGGCGCTATTGTGGATTACATTCGCAGCCTCCTGGATAAAGGAGAAGAAATGTGAGCGAAGTTCAGAATTACTCACCCTCCGTCAAAGATGCTGACACCTCAGAAGACACGGTATGGGAACAGAAAGTCCACTTTATTGACTCGGTTCCTCGTTGGCTGGCGATGACCTTTGTCTTCTTGGTGTTCGTAGGTACTTGGCAAATGGTGACAAGCTTTAAACTTGTCTCTCCGATCATTCTGCCGACGCCGTTGGAAACCCTCAAAGATATGATCTTCGTGGGCCAAAACCTATTGTCAGGCGGCTACATGCTTGGTGCGCTTTGGATCACCATAAAAGAAGTGATCTATGGTTTTGCGCTGGCCATTGCGATCGGATTTTCGCTTGGCGTGCTTGTCGGGGAAACGGCTTTTGGCGAAAAGGCTGTAATGCCTTACCTGGTGTCTATCGATACCATGCCAAAAGTAGCATTCGCCCCGCTTTTCGTAGCTTGGCTGGGATTTGGCATTGAATCTAAGGTGGCCCTTGCGGCCTTTATCGCGACCTTTCCAATCGTGGTAGGTACTGCGGCAGGGCTTCACGCCGCCGACGAAAACGCGCGCATGCTTTTCAAGACGATGGGCGCAAGTCGGATGCAGACATTGATAAAGATGAAGCTGCCGACCGGCCTTCCGCAGATTTTTACCGGCCTCAAGATCGGAGCAGTCGGCGTAATGGCTGGCGCGATCACCGGAGAATTTCTGGGAGGAGGAAAAGGGTTCGGTGAGTTGATCCGTGTTGCGGCTTCGCAGCTCAACACACCACGCGTCTTCTCGTTGATCCTGTATCTCAGTCTTGTTGGCCTCGCTGTCTTTGCAACAGTGGTTTGGACACAGCGCAAACTGGTGTTCTGGCACAAAGAACAGGTGGGAAGAGATGATTTCTGAGCCTGTGAGAATTGACTGCCAGACCTTGCGTGAATTTGTGGCAAGCGCACTCGAAACTCGGGGTGTACTAAAAGCAGATGCGGACAAGGTGGCCTCGCTGATGGTTGAGGCCGACATATACGGATACGGCACGCACGGTGTCTTTCGCCTGCGCCAGTACCTTGCCCGATTAGCTGGGGGTGGGTGCAATGCCACGCCAAATGTCACCGTAGAGCATGAGACTGTCGCAACCGCGTTGATTGATGGTGACGACGGCCTTGGCCATTTGGCTATGTCGGCGGCGCGGGATCTTGCAATTGAAAAGGCAAAAGAGGCCGGCATCGGCTGGGTCGGTGTTCGGCGCGGCAACCATGCAGGACCACTCGCACTTTATGTGCGTCCGCAAGCCGAGGCTGGGTTGCTTGGTATGGCCGCGGCGGTGGGCAGTGCAAACCATGTCCCGCCCTATGGCGGCAGTGACTTGCTTCTTGGCACCAATCCCATCGCTTTTTCTGCCCCTGCCAAAGGGCCCGACCCGTTTGTGTTTGATATGGCGACGACGGTCGCTGCGATGGGCAAAATCAAGACCCTGTTGCAGCAAGGCAAGTCCATGCCCGAGGGTTGGATGGTTGGGCGTGATGGAAACCCATTGACGGACCCTGCCCTCAAGTCAGAAGGGTTTCTTTTGCCGATTGGCGGTCCGAAAGGGTTCGGTCTGTCTGTAGCTATCGGGTTGATGGCCGGGGTCTTGAACGGTGCGGCCTTCGGCTCTGATGTGGTTAACTTCACCTCAGACACGACGTCGTCCACAAACACAGGGCAATTTGTAATGGCGCTTGATCCTGCAGCCTTTGGGATTGAAAAAGACTTTGCTTCTAACGCAGCCCGCGTCTTTTCCGAAATGCGCGCGTCGGCGCCCCTGCCCGGCCATGACCCGGTACGCCTGCCGGGCGATGGCAAAACAGCCGCCGCCGAAGCCCGCCGCAAGGACGGGGTCAGGCTTAACCTGGCTCTTTGCCGTGACCTCAACAAACTGGCTCTAGATTGTGGATTGGATCTCCCGTTTACCAGCCTCGGCGCTGACTTGCAGCTCTAACTGAGGCAACGTCTCGCGGCTGTTGATCGGGAATTATCCAATTGGCTCTTCCTCCGCGTCTAGGGCTTTCACAAGAGCAGAAAGTTTGTTCATCATGTGAAGTTTCATGGTTTTGCCAAGCCCATCTGCATCGCGAGTCTCAAGCTTTTCCATCATGGTTTCATGTTCGTCAATTGCCTGCGCCCAGCGCTCGTCTGACAAGTTGGCCATAAAACGTGCGCGGCGGACCCGCGCGGCCAACAGCGTGTGGTGGCTTTCAAGGATATCGTTCCGCGCTCCGCGTATCAGAGCCTGATGAATGTCCTGATTGGCCTTAAAATATGCCTGTCGATCATGTGATTTATAGGCTTTCAGCATATCGGCGTGGCGACTTTCGATCAGTTCAATTTCAGCGGAATCCATGTGCTGACACGCCAACTCTCCCGCCAATTGCTCTAGCGCTGCAAGCACTGGAAACGTATTCTCCAATTCCTCTCGCGTGACACTTGCGACGCGGGCTCCCCGGTTGGCTTGGAGTACCACAAAGCCTTCTGATGCAAGCACCTTTAGGGCTTCCCGAAGTGGTGTCCTTGAGACCCCCAACGAGTCGCAAAGTTGTTTCTCGGGCACTTTTTCTCCCGGCTTCAGAACATCTTCGACAACGAGGTTGCGCAAGCGTTCGACCAGCTCTTCATGTAGTGTTGTACGCTTGATGCTATCCGTCAGATTCATAACCACTTCCTAATCATCAAGTACCATTTCCAACAAGCGCGCGACATGCATGGGCTGCCGTCGGGTACCCTCAGTGATTTGGTGCCGGCATGATGTTCCATCTGCCACAATAATTGCATCCACTGGTGCCGCGTCTAAAGCTGGAAATAGGTCTAGCTTTGCCATCTTGATCGAGACGTCGATAGTATCGGCCGCGTATCCAAACGCCCCGGCCATACCACAACAACTGCTTTCAATCATGTTAACCTGTGCTGCGGGAATACGCTTTAATAGGTTGAGCAACGGTGTAACAGCATCGTGTGCTTTCTGGTGGCAATGTCCATGCACATAGATCGGGCGATCCAATCGTTTCAGAGGTATGTCCGGCTGGTTGGCTAAAAATTCCTCAAAGGTATGGGTGGCTTGCGACAACAACTCTGCTTCCCGTCCCGGGCAAAGAGCCAAATATTCGTCCCGGAAAGTGAGGATTGAGGACGGTTCAAGCCCGACTACCGGCACCCCTTCTGCGACTGCCTCTCGTGTCGCGTCAATTACGCGCTGTGCCTCATGACGCGCTTCCTCCACGCACCCCACAGCCAAAAGAGTGCGACCGCAATCCAGCGGCCTTCCTGTCTGGTCATCCTGTGCTACGGCGACCCGCAGCCCAAGCGCGCGAAGAACCCGGACAGCGGAGCGTAGATTATCAGGCTCGAAATACCGATTGAACACATCTGCGAACAGAAGAACCTGCGGGTCAGTGTCTTGGACCTCGGCGTCACGGAACGGGTCGGAAGACCACAGTGGCAGGTCACGTCGCGCTGCAATACCGGTCGGGCTTTCCAAAAGCTTACGCAAGGGTCCAATTTTGTTTCGAATATTAATAAGCCATGCGACTTTCGCGGCTTTTGGCGCGTATCGGGGCAGGTAAGCTATCAATTTATCTGCCAACGTCAGCCCATCTTTTTTACGTTTCGCTGACAATACTTCGATTTTCATTCGCGCCATGTCGACGCCAGTCGGACATTCCCGAGCGCACGCTTTACAGGACACGCAGTACTTCATTGTGTCCAACATGACATCTGACGATAATCCCCCCGGCATCTGCCCGCTAATGGCAAACCGCAACGTATTTGCCCGCCCACGTGTAGCGTCTCGCTCGTTTCGGGTTGCTCGGAAAGAAGGGCACATAACGCCGCCCTTGAGCTTGCGGCATGCACCATTGTTGTTGCACATCTCGACGGCGCCCTGAAACCCTCCTCCGGAACCTGGCCAAGCGGACCAGTCCAGCGCCGTTTCGAATTCCGGAACCGAATAGTCTGGGCCATAGCGGAACAGTCGGCGATCATCCATGGCAGGCGCGTGCACGATCTTGCCGGGGTTCAGTAGCCCGTTGGGATCAAACCGGGCCTTGACCTCTTTAAACGCGGTTACGATACGCTGGCCGAACATCTTTTCGTGAAATTCCGAACGCACGATCCCATCACCGTGTTCGCCAGAATGAGAGCCTTTGTATCTCTTGACCAGATCAAAGGTTTCTTCGGCGATCGCCCTCATTGTTCGGATGTCAGTGTCCTGCCGCATGTTCAGAACAGGACGCACATGCAGGCATCCCACCGAGGCATGCGCGTACCAAGTTCCTTTCGTACCATGTTTTGCAAAAATTTCGGTCAGGCCAGCAGTGTAGTCGGCAAGGTCGGGCAACGGGACAGCGCAATCTTCGACAAAGGAGATCGGCTTTCCCGCCTCTTTCATCGACATCATCACGTTCAACCCGGATTTTCGGTACTCAGCGATAGCATTCTGCAAGGCGTTGTCCGTAACAGAGACAACGCCGCCCCAGCGGTTTGCTGCTCCGTTGAACGCAAATCCCAGATCTCCCATCAGTTGTGAAAGCTCGACCAGTTTTGCGGCATTGGCTTCGGTGCTGCCCTCGGCGAATTCCACCAGCAACAACGCTTCGGGATTGCCTTCGACAAATGCCTCAATCGTGTCGCGGAACAATGGGATTTCGCGCCCCAATGCGATCATGGTGTCGTCGATCAACTCAACGGCTTGCGGGTTGAGTGTAACGATGTGCTGGGTGGCCTCCATTGCAGCTCGAAACGTTGGGAAGTGACACACACCGGTTACTTTCTCGCCCGGCAAGTGAGCAAGGTTCAGTTCCAGTTCTGTAAAATAGGCCAGTGTACCTTCGGACCCCACGAGTAAATGGGCCATGTTGACGTCGTTGCCGGTGAGCGCGTCGATATTGTAACCGCCCACGCGGCGCTGGACTTTGGGAAAACATGCGTCAATTTCGGAAGCCTCGCGACGTCCCAGAGCACGCATATCGGCAACAAGTTTTCCATAGTCACCAGACCCAGCCGAGTCCGCGCTGAACCGCGCTTCCATGCCGTCAACCATAATTGCCTGTATTGCGTTGACGTTGTCTCGCATGATCCCGTAACGCAGAGATCTTCCGCCTGAAGAATTGTTGGCCGCCATCCCCCCAATTGTACAGCGCGACGCGGTTGAGGGGTCGACCGGAAACCACAGACCATGATGCTTCAACGCGCTATTCAATTGATCCAGAACAACACCAGGCTGAACGCGGGCGATACGCTTCTCAGTGTCTACGTCTAGAATACGATTCAAGTGTTTTGTGTTTTCCAGCACAACACTCTGATTGACCGTTTGCCCGCATTGCGACGTGCCGCCGCCGCGAGGAAGAACCGAACTTCCTTCGTCCCGCGCAATGGACATCACGGCTTGGACATCTTCTGTGGATCGAGGGATCACCACAGCGTCCGGCATCATCTGATAGATTGAGGCATCGGTCGAGTATCGAGCAAGCGATGCCGGATCTGACATCACCTCTCCCCGTACATCAGACAACAGTCGGCGGTACAACGATCCATTCTCTACCATCAGGTTCGCCTTCCCTTCCCTGTAAGCCCCAGTTAGACGCTTCACTTCACCGTTGACTGAATAATGAATTCATAATTAACTTTTGCAATAGGTAATAGCGCCACTCTTTTGGCACCAGCGTAAGGATCAGTTCAAATGCGTCAGGCGGGTAGACACTTTTTGCAGATTCCAGGGCCAAGTGCTGTGCCGGAGCGTATCCTGAAAGCCATAAGCACGCAGACCATTGATCATCGAGGACCCGATTTTGCTGAAGTGGGGAGTAAGGCCCTCAATGGTATGAAGACGATTTTCAGGACAAAACAGAACGTCTTTATCTTCCCGTCGTCCGGGACCGGAGCATGGGAAGCTGCGTTAGTGAATACACTGTCGCCGGACGACAAAGTCCTCATGTTCGAAACAGGACATTTCGCATTTATGTGGAACAACCTGGCCAAGAAAATCGGACTGCGGCCAGAGCTTATTGAAGGGGATTGGCGTGGCGGCGCGGACCCTACTCAGATTGAAGACCGATTGCGCGCGGACAGTCAGCACGAGATCAAGGCTGTTTGCGTCGTACACAATGAAACGTCTACCGGGTCAGTCTCACCAATTGAGGAAGTGCGCAGAGCCATAGACGCGGCGGATCACCCTGCGCTTCTCATCGTGGACTCCATCTCTGGCCTTGCGTCGATCGATTTTCGGTTTGATGACTGGGGGGTTGATGTCTGTGTCTCCGGTTCGCAAAAAGGGCTGATGCTACCGCCTGGTCTGAGCTTCAATGCGGTAAGCGATCGTGCACTGGAACATTCAAAGTCCGTGACCACGCCGCGAAGTTACTGGGATTGGCAGGATATGGTCGGGCCAAACCAGAAAGGGTTCTTTCCATACACCCCCGGCACCAATCTTCTCTATGGGTTAATTGAGGCCATAGACATGTTGCACGAGGAGGGCTTGGACAACGTCTTCTCCCGTCATGCCCGTCACGGAGCCGCAACACGGGCCGCCGTGCGCGCCTGGGGTCTTGAAGTTTTGTGCACTCATCAAGGTCAGGAATCGGGCGTCTTGACTGCGGTTAAGGTCCCTGAAGGTCACTCCGCCGACGCGTTTCGAGCGACGGCGCTGGAGCACTATGATATTTCGCTAGGAAATGGCCTGTCCAAAGTAGCCGACAAGGTATTTCGCATAGGTCATTTGGGCGACTTTAACGACCTGATGTTGATGGCCACACTCTCAGGCGTAGAAATGGGTCTCGCCAAGAGCGGCGTGCCTCATAACACAGGCGGCACGCAGGCTGCGTTGGAGCATCTCAAGGCGGCGTGACGCTGGACAGACTCTCCAAAAACGCAACTAGGTCCGCGATCTCCTGCTCGGACAAATTCAATTCTGAGAGTATGGCTTCGCCATCGGTGTGAAGTCTCTCTGCATCAATTTTGTTGTAGTGCCTGATCACCGCATCCAATTCGATCAAACTGCCGTCATGCATATAAGGCGCAGTTTCGGCTAAACCACGCAGGCTGGGCGTCCGAAAGGTTCCAAAATCTGAATGGCTTCTGCGCACACTGCGAACCGCCCATGCGCCTTTCTTATCCGGATCGTCATTCCAGTCGCCGTCCAGTGTGTAGGGGCTTGAGAGCAAAAAGTTCAATCCACCGAACCGGCCTTCGTCGACTTCGGTTTCACTCAGAAAATATGGCGCGCCCGCGTCGTGGAACTCGTTATTGGAGAATCTCGGACCGTTGTGGCAGAATACACATTTTCCGCGCCCCAAGAAGAGCTGAAGACCTCGCTGGGCTGCTTCGGGGTATTCCTTAGCCGCTGCAATATCTCGGTGCTCTAAGGCATCGCGAAAATCGTCAAACTGCGTCCGTTCGGTAGTTAAGGTCTCCAAGTAAGCCGAAAGAGCTTTTGCAGTATTCACCAGAACAAGTTCTGGGCCTTGATCTCGGATGCTGCCAAATATGGCTTCAAAATCATCAATGTAGATACTTTCAGAGATAGCTTTTCTTAGGCTTTCGGTACTGTGCGCCATCTCTTGCTCTTCGATAATCGGATGCAGGCTGGCTGCCCAAAGACTATCGCTCTTTCCGCCCCACCCATACCAGCGAAGTCCGGCAAGGTTCCGCAGTGATGGTGTGTTTCGATTTAACAGAACACGGCCGAGTGCCCGCGCCTCCGGCGTAGTAAATGCCTGTTCAGGTTCATGACAACTTGCACAAGAAAATGCACCGTCGACTGACAACACCGGATCGTTGAATAAAGCCTGTCCGAGCTTGATCGCTCTGGCGTCTTTGGAAACCCTATTGCTTGGATCCGACTGGAAGGTTGGTGGCCACGGCCCAAAGGACAGCGTTTGTTCAATTTCGTCTCCAGACAACAAGACCTCTGCACGCACTGCGCCGGTCAGGACCATTAGCGCAGCTGTCATCAACAGCTTCATTTCAGAGCAATTTCTGACGTGTAGAAGACCGATTGGCCACTGATGTCAACATCGACTTGCAGCTCCCACAAACCCGGCATGTGAAACAGCATATCATCAACTCGGAACACTCCGCCGCCCAATGCGGTAACCTTAGGAGTATAGTTCATACCGTGTTGATGAGCAGGCATGATTGCATCCACACGCATTTGGCGCACGGCAGTTTCATCGCAAACTGAAACCAAAACGGAAAACGGTTGGGCCAACGGAATTTCGTCGACGGCCAGATAAATCTCGGGTGCGTTTTGAACTTCCGAACTCATGCGTTGCCCCGTCGCTTCACAAGCAACGGCCGCGCTGGACCATATCAGAAACCAGACAGAGCAGTGGGTCATTTTGATGCCAGCAAACGTTCTGCGTTGGCATAGGCGATGTTGTCCGCAATCTGGTCCGGCAGTAAATCCAGCCATTCGCGCGAAAAATCGGCATGTGGTCCTACGTAATACCAACGTTCCGGGGCAAATGTATCCGTTCCAACCATGAAACGATCCGGATAGGCTTCGAAAGCCGCCTTCCAATCCGGGTCGATACCGCCTCGTGAGGCCATGTCCGAACGAAACGCCAAGTCGGCCCAAAGCCTTGGATACGTGTTAAGCGCGTCAACAACACTCGCTGGATCATCAAAGCCAGAGTGGGCCCACAATACCCTTGCCTCCGGCCAGGTTTCGAAGATCAGGTCAACTGCCTCTCGATCGCCGTGGTGGTGTAGAATTAGGTTCCGCTCTTTAGCCAGTGCAATCATACGCTGGATGACCGGCGTCTTAATGTCGTCTCCGTAAGCGTGAAACTCGCCGATGGCTTCGTATTTGTTGTTTGCCAGATTTTCTTCCAGATAGTCGATTACAGTTTCATCGTGCATCCAGGTGTTGATCTCACCACGACGACGGTAGGGGCGCAGCGCCGGAACAACGATATCGGGTGCTGCGGCCAACAACAGTTGAGTGCCATTGTCATCCGAGCTGGAAACTAGGGCTTTTCGCACGCCCGCATCCCGAAGGATTTTGGACACCTGTTCGGGCGGAACCAGTTTGACAGCATCGTGGCTGTAATGAATATGCACGTCAAAGATCGGTCGCTCTTCTGCGATGGCGGTACTGCAAAAGAGCGCGGCACCTATCATGAAGAAATGTTTCAACACCTCAAGCCTCCTCAATATCGTTCAGACTCTGGCAAGCGTCACGTCGAAATGCACGTGCAAGAAAGGTTCGGTGATCTTACCGGAAAGCTCCATGCCATCGGGAAACTCTGATGCCGGGCGTTCAACATAGGTCATCACCAGATCGTCGCGAACACCAAAGACGGTATCCTGATCCAGATAGGGATCGTCGTCCGGGAATATCTCGGTCACCAAAGATCGATAGCCGGGAGCTTTGACGATGTAGTGCAGGTGCGACGGTCGCCAGGGATGGCGACCACACGCCCGCAGGATGTCTCCGACGGGCCCATCCGATGGCACCGTGTATTCGACTGGTTTGACTGTG
This sequence comes from Ruegeria sp. HKCCD6426, assembly GCF_057221115.1. Taxonomy (NCBI): domain Bacteria; kingdom Pseudomonadati; phylum Pseudomonadota; class Alphaproteobacteria; order Rhodobacterales; family Roseobacteraceae; genus Ruegeria; species Ruegeria sp. HKCCD6426. Next base: position 51,131 of record NZ_JBWVBF010000009.1, read on the forward strand.
GTGAACGCATATTGGCCATCCTCTCCAACCGTCATCAGACCATGGAATGAATAGGTGTCCTGTTCTTCGTCCTGACTTGCGTAGAGACCATTCGGTGCCGTTTGCCAGATATCCAGTTCTGCTCCGGCAATCGGATTGCCTTCCGTATCTCGGATCACGCCTTCAGCAAGGAGAACTGGCCCGTCGTAGTGACGCTTCATATCACCACCGATTGGCAGCGGGGGTGCGCCCGAGACGTGAAATGGACCTAAAACAGACGAACTGGTCGCTTCTGTTCTAGAATGCAGCATATCGACTAATGACGATAGACCCAACACGTCCGAGGCCAGCACAAATTCATGCCGGTCCTCGGTTTCCACGGCGGCGCAGCCCTCCAGAAACGCAATCCCGGCCCGCCACTCGTCATGTGTCAGATTGGTTTCTCGCGCGAAGTCGTGGAGGTGTTTTACCAGGGAGCCCATGATTTCATGCATCCGTGGATCGGTGTCTTTGGACAGATAACCCATGAAGACATCGGTGATATTGTCTTTGGTGACAGAGCGCATCTTGGCCTCCTTAAATCAGAGCAAGGCTGAGGATCGGGAATTCGATCAGAATGAACAGAACGATCAGCATGACGAACGCGAAGGGCAATGCGCCCATGAATACGTCCTTGAGTGATATGCGGTCATCGTTGATCGTGGATTTGATGACAAAACACGAAATGCCCAAAGGCGGGGTCAAAAGCCCGATTTCAGCTCCAACAACAGTGATGATCCCGAACCAGATCAGTGACATATCCAAGGCTTCGGCCATGGGCAGGAACAACGGAACAACGATCAGAATGATCGACGCCGTGTCGAGCAATGTTCCCAGAAATAGCATCAACACAACGTAGAGTAACATGATCGACCAGAAGGATGCCGAGTTCCCTGCAAGCAGGTCCTGCAACTGATTGGGCAAGCCAGCCAGACCAAGCATACGGCTATAGATCGAAGCGGCGGTAATCAGAAACAGGATCGCCGCCGTGATGTGACCGGTTTCCAGCAATGCATCCCAGAACGCGCGCGGTGACATCGACTTGCGGGCAACAGCAATGATCAGCGCAACAAAAGCTCCGGCGGCACCTGCCTCGACTGCGGTCAACCAACCCGTATAGATCCCGCCAAGAACGATAGTGATGATGAACAGCGTCGGCAGTGTCTTGGAGGCGACCTCGCGACCGGACATCCATTCGGTGTCTGCAACGACCCGGCCACCGACAAATGTTGGGGTGAAGCGTCCCATGATCCAGATCGCGCCGACATAAGCGATGGCCAGCATGATCCCCGGAATGACACCCGCCAGAAACATGTCCCCCACAGATTGTTCAGCGACAAAGGAATAGATGATCAGCATAGCCGACGGTGGAATGATCATACCCAAGACCGAGGACCCGGCCACTACTCCGACGGCAAAGCGCGGGTTATAGGCCTGCGCCATCATCTGCGGGACCGAAACTTTGGTGAACACGGATGCCGAGGCGATTGATGACCCTGTCACCGCGGCAAAAACGGCATTGGCCCCGACGGTTGCCATCCCAATACCGCCTTTGACCTTGCGAAACCGCATGGTCATGACTTCGTAGATGTCCCTGCCTAACCCTGCCTTTGAGACGATGAGCCCCATAAAGGTAAACAAGGGAATGGTCGCGAAACTGTATTCCATCGCGCTGTCGCCGACCGCTACCTTCAGCAGGTTGAGCGCAAGCGTGAAGTTGTCCCGCATGAGCCAGATTGACACGAATGAGACCACGCCCAGAGCAATCGGAATGTAGACGCCCGCGTAAATCAGAAAGACGATGGCGACGACCGAGATCAGGCCAATCTCAATCGGCGTCATTCTTCCGCCTCGTCATGCTCTGGGGTGCGAATAAGTTGCGGGCGGTCCTGCGCCGTGACGACCTTGAGCAGGAAAATCACGCAGGCAAGCGCAGTACCGCACGCGATGACCAATTTGACCGGCCACCATGGGAGTGTGAAAAGACCCGGAACTCCGAAGTAGTCCTGCGTCTCCCACATATGAAGAAATTCAGGGAATGTCACATAGGCAATCAATGCCATGAAGATCGCCGAGATGGCGTTTATGATGCGCCGCAGGTTCGCTGTCAGGCCGGGGCGACGGTGGTACATCAGGTTCAGGAACCCGTCCGAACGTGTCAGCCGATCCACTCTGACCACATCGGCCAGTTGCAGGAAAACGATCATCACGACCGAAAACTGCACCATTTCATAGGTGCCGCGCAGCGGAGCCGAAAACAGCCCGCGCGCAACGACGTCGACATTCAGAATGACCACCAACGCAAGGACGACGAGCGTGCCCAAAGCGTTGGCAGTTATTGCAAGCGAATTAGCGACCCGCGACAGAACGGCAACTGCGGTCTTCAGCATGTATGGCCCCTTTCTCGGGTCGCCGAACGATTATTCGGCCGTCCAGTCGCGCACACCAGTGAAACCGGCATCCTGAAGCTTGCCGAGATAAGCGACCAGCATATCCGTGCCCTGCTCGCCGTTCTCATTGAGCGTTGCAGCCCATTCCTGCGCAACATTGGGCATCCCATTTGCCCACGCAGCGCGGTCTTCGTCCGAGATTTCAATGATCGATCCGCCAGCTTCTACAAAGGCATCTCGTGACGCAGCGGCTCGATCCATTGCAATGCCTGCCACGTGGTCACGGTAGTCGATAGCCACAGCCTGGAGTACGTCTTTGACCTCGTCAGGCAGACTTGCCCAGTAATCGGCGTTGACTGTGACTGTTTTTGTATTCACTGCGCCAAGGTCTGCCTTCAACATGTAAGGGGCCACTTCTACGATCTTGAACGTCTTGGAAGCTTCCGGCCAAATCATCACGCAATCGACAAGGCCGGTTTGAACCATGTTGTAGAAATCTGTCAGGCCACCGCGAACGCCCGCCGCGTCCTTGATACCCTCGAGATAGCGCAGGTTCAGGCCGGCTCCCGCGATCTTGCGTCCTTCAAGGTCTGCAACTTTCTCGACCGGCTCTGAGCAGAACATCTGATATGTGTCGAGCACAACGCCCGTCGCCAGATAGACCTGATTTTGCGCAGCGAACTCATTCTGCATAGCCGGGTATTCTCGCGCGATCTCATCCACGGCTTTGGCCACCGCGCGGGCATCCGACGCGACGAATGGTGTCGAGCCCGAGATCCCCTGACTAGGCAGCTTGGATGAATGGAAGATGGTTGTGACGATGCCAATGTCCCCCAAACCCAGCTGTACGCCTTCCAGAACGCCCTTGGGCTTTACGATCGAACCGCCATAGTTCTCCTGCCAGTTCATCTTGTAATTACCGGACTCGGCCAGCCGTTTGTCCACTTCTGGAATGAAGAAGTTAGTGAATTCCCTCACCCACAGCGCACGATCGGGGTAGCCATCTATCACGACAGCGGAAATGGTTTCTTCCGCGGCAACAGGCAGCGCCATAACGCTAGCTACAGCGGCACCTATTAGACTGCGTTTGGTCCAGTTTTTCATTTCTCTCCTCCCAGAAAGTCGGGTCTTTTTTATTTGTTTGCTTTGACCCAGTTGACGGTCAGGTCGGTGCCTGCCGCTTCAAACAGTTTTGCAATGGCGCAATACTTGGCTGTCTCCTCGCCCACGATTGTCAGTTCTTCCTGCCTAGCGGGCGTTTCGCAATTCACGGTGAGCTCGATTTCCGGAAACGGAACAACGATCTCCTCCTCCATCAGAACACCGCGCCGATCCAACCTGCATTTCGCGTCTATCGTCACTGTGCCAAGATCAATTCCCAAACGGTGCGCGTTCTTGTGTCCAATGACGTTCGTACACGCGATCAAGGCCGCCATGGCCGTTTCGGTCGGAGACGGACCAAGGTTTGTGCCGCCCCGTTCGAGGGGCTCGTCGATTACCACTTCCAGATCGCGAATAGGTATCTCGGTACGCGCGTGTGTCGGGCACTGAGCTGTCGTCCGGTAAGTCACGACAGGTTTCACTTTCATTGCCACGGCGTAACCTCCTCATGCATAAGAGCAAACCTTTTCAAACGGAAAACGCGGCAGCTTGTGAAACAAACCGGTTTCGTCCGCGTAGCCCAGATTGCAAAGAAAGTTCGACTTGAGTGTCGTGCCCGCGAAGAATTCATCGTCGACGACTTTGTTCGAAAATCCTGACATCGCTCCAACGTCCAACCCGACAGCCCGGGCAGCGATCATGAAGTAGGCGCCCTGAAGCGTTCCATTGCGAAACGCAGTGTCGGCTGCATATTCGGGATTGTTTTCGAACAATGGCCGACGATCTTCGTGTGGGAAAAGAAAGGGCAATTCCTTCCAGAAGTCTTTGTCATAGGCAATGATCGCCGTGACCGGCGCATCCATCATCTTTGGCACGTTCTTCGGTTTTAACGACTTGGCAAGCCGCTCTTTTCCTTCTGCACTTTTCACGAAAACGAAGCGCGCGGGCAACGTATTCATGCTGGTCGCGCCGTTGATCGTGATGTCATAGATCTCTTCAAGCAGTTCGTCAGAAACTGGCTTGTCAGTCCAAGCGTAATGAGATCTGGATTCGCGCAGGATCAAGGCAATTGCGTCGTCTGAAAGACGTGGAATACGCTCACGCAGATCGCGATGATCTTGCTGCGCCTTGGCGCGAAGTGCCTCCAGTTCTGCCCCGGTCGGTGCACTCATGCTGCGGCCACCTTCGATCTGGCATCCTTTTCGTCGATAATCGGGCTGGCGCAGACGCCTATGCCTTCAATCTCGACTTCGACGGTTTCGCCAGGCTTCAACCAACGAGGATTTGGCTTCTTGGCGTGCCCAACACCCGGTGGTGTTCCCAGAGCAATGAGGTCTCCGGGCTCAAGAGTGGTGTACTCCGAAATCGTCGCTATGACCTGACGAACACCCCATATCATGTTGGCAGTGTTCGAGCTTTGAAGGATTTCATCGCCCACACGGCTTTCGATCTTCAGACCTGACGCTCCTTCGGGCAGTTCGTCTGGTGTTACGGTGAAGGGACCGATCGCGCCCGTGTCATCAAAGTTTTTGCCTGGCGTCCATTGAACGGTTTTGCGCTGATAGTCTCGCAGTGACCCGTCATTGAACACGGTGTAACCAAAAACATAGTCCAACGCGTCCTCTTCCGAGATATGACGACCACGTTTACCAACAATCAGCATAAGCTCGGCTTCGTAGTCGAGTTTTTCCGAACACGCAGGCCGCACCATAGGTTGCCCTGCAGCCATGATCGAGTTCTTCCCGCGCATAAACAGCGTTGGATACTCCGGGATGTCGTACCCGCCCTCTTTGATGTGATCTGTATAGTTCAAACCCATGCAAATGATCGTGCCGGGTGACGCCACGGGCAACGCTGGCGCGACAGAGGATACAGGCACACATTCTGCAGAGTCGATTTTTCCAGCCAGCGATTCGGCCAGTTCAGGCTTGCCGATCAAACCCATCAAATCAGGACCGACGGCAGGGTCCAAAGCCGTTAGATTCACCGCGTTTTCACCGTTCACGGCAAATACCGCTGTGCCCTCCGGAGTCTCTCCCACCACGTATTTCATTTTCACCATCCATGTCAGTTCGCTTGATTTTTGCCGACTATTTTGCCATATGTCAAATAATATCGATATTTTTGGAGGCGATTGATGGTTGCCTGGGCAGACTACAAATCAGAAGCAAAGAGCCGTGGCGCACTGGCTTTGGAGCTTTATGTTGCAATGAGTACGCCAGCCAAAGCACCCGAAGATGTGAAGGCGTCGCTTCCCGATCATTTGGCATATCAGGCGCAGCTTGAACGCGCGGGACAGCTGGCTTTTGCAGGGCCAATGTCGGATGAGACTGGTGAACACATGCAAGGAATGGGCCTGATTATCTATCGTGCTGACAGTCTTGAGGCCGCCCGAAAACTAGCCGAGGACGATCCGATGCACCAAAGCGGTGCGCGCAACTTTGTACTTCGGCGCTGGATGATCAACGAAGGTTCGCTGAACCTTTCAGTCAGCCTATCGACCGGAACGAGCGCCCTCAGTTAAAAGTACCCCGAAGAATGCGCATTCACAGAGGAATAGCCGGATATGGACGTCATGCTTGATACCGAGGGCAAAGAGAAATCAGCCACTCATGGTGCATATCGACGGCTGCGCGATATGATCCTGACAGGCGAGTTACCTCCGGGACAGAAGCTCAAGATCGAACAACTCCGTGGTTTGCTGGACACTGGCGCAAGCCCGGTTCGCGAAGCGCTTAGCCTTCTGACCTCTGACATGTTGGTTGAGCGGATCGATCAGCGCGGATTTCGGGCGGCGCCGGTCAGCAAATGCAACTTCGAGGAAATCCTATTGCTGCGATGCAACCTCGAGGAAACAGCGCTGCGCGCTTCCATCGCCAATGCAGATGGCGCTTGGGAGGACAGGCTAGTCTTGCGCCATCACCATATGAAAAAGGCCAGTCAAAAGGGTGCGCCTGACTTCGAAGACGCCCACAAAGCGTTTCATATGGCCTTGTTGGAAAATGCAAAACTGCCGTTGCTGTTGCGGTATTGTTCCCAGCTTTATGACCTCAACATTCGCTACCGTTATCTGGCAGCGGGAGGGCCAAGTTACAAAAAGCGCGATATCGCTGCCGAACACCAGCAAATCCTAGATGCCGCACTCGACCACGACGCAGACAGCGCAACTCGGCACCTGGTCGATCACTACCGGCGAACAGGCGAGTACCTAAGCAGCCAGATGGAGCCCTGAAATGCAGCGGAATTGGTTTCTGGGTGATCTATTAAACCATTTGCTGGACCGTCCCGACAAAAGGCGTGGCAAGGATGACAAACGATCCATTGCCGAGCTATGTGAGGCGCTTCTGTCCGCAGAAGGTGAAGTATCGGGCTTCACGCTCGCGTCTACGATTCTAGATCGCTACCACACCCTGGATGACCCCGAGAAACTAGACTTTTTTGCCTATTTGAATGACCATCTAGAGCTAGACGCGGATCAGCTTTCCCAAACGGCGCGCCTCTACGCCAGTGATCGAAGTGTCGATCTTTATCAAAGACTTAATGAAGTTGCAGAGCCAAGGCGGCAAGAGTTGTTGCGCCGGTTGAACCAGCCGTCTGGTGCGACGCAAGAACTTGTGGCCATGCGCGTTGACCTGCTGCGCTTTCTCAAATCCAACCCGGAACTCAAGCGAACAGATATCGATTTCGTCCATTTGTTGCGCAGCTGGTTCAACCGGGGCTTTCTTGTTCTCAAGCAAATCAGCTGGGATACCCCTGCCCGTGTTCTAGACAAGATCGTCACCTATGAGGCGGTGCACCAGATCAACGATCTGGACGATTTGCGGCGAAGGCTCTACCCGCCAGATCGTCGTTGTTTCGCGTTCTTCCACCCTGCGATGCCAGATGAGCCACTGATATTTGTTGAGGTCGCTCTGACCGCTGAAATCCCGGCTGCGATTGACACGCTTCTTTCCGAGGCTCGAGAACCGATCGAAGCCGAGCAGGCAAAAGTCGCGGCGTTCTATTCCATTTCAAACTGCCAAAAGGGTTTAGCGGGCATCAGCTTTGGTAATCTATTGATTAAGCAAGTTGTGACCGAGCTTTCGCGAGCTCTTCGAGGGCTTGATACCTTTGTGACCTTGTCGCCGTTACCGGGGCTGAAGCGTTGGCTGGCCGGGGAAACAGAACGTCCGGAACACGGCCATGCGGCCCAGGCCGTGTTGGCAGAAACAGCAACGCCGCAGGTCATACGTGCGATGGCTGCCCGATACTTAATGTTCGCCAAGCGCGAAGACGGGATGCCACAGGACCCTGTGGCCCGCTTTCACTTGGGCAATGGTGCCGAGCTTCATGAATTGCATGCTGAAGCAGATCTGTCGCCAAACGGACGCGCCCAATCCGGAGGCGCGATGGTCAATTATCTTTACGATTTAAATAAAACAGAACGTCACCACGAAGAATTCGCGACACGTGCCACGATCCAAGCCTCGCGTTCTGTTCGCGCGGCCTCAACCGCAGCGCTTGCGGTCAAGCCAAGGGAAAATACAGCGTGACAAATACTCTATACGACAACTTGTTTGCCCACCACGAGGGCAACACGACTCCGTTCCTGCAACTCGACGATGGCCAGGTGGTTTCTTATGACGCGTTTCAGAAGCGGGCAGCGCAGATCGCGCATGTCCTGAAGAATAGCGGAGTTTCCCCTGGTGATCGCATCGTTGTGCAGGCCCCCAAGCTGGCCGATACAATCGCGCTCTACGCTGCTTCGGTTCAGGCAGGTGCCGTCTACTTGCCGCTTAACACTGCCTATACCTTGGCAGAGTTGGACTATTTCATCTCTGATGCACAACCCGCATTAATCGTCTGCGACAGCATCGACCAAGTTGAATTCGAAAAACTGGCAGCCCGGTATGATGCAAAGCTGCTGACATTGGGTGGCAAAGATCCAAGCCTGAGCCACGAGGCCGACGTACAGCCTTGCGTGTTCGAAACCGTGAATCGCGCGCCAGAAGACCTCGCAGCGCTTCTTTACACATCAGGCACCACCGGCCGGTCCAAGGGCGCGATGCTCAGCCACCGAAACCTGCTTTCCAATGCCCAAACCCTTGTAGATTTGTGGCGCATCACCGACACTGATCGCTTGATTCACGCGTTGCCCGTCTTTCACACGCACGGGCTTTTCGTGGCTATGAATACGGCACTACTCGCCGGTGCCCAAATCAGGCTGATGGAAAAGTTCGACATAGACACGATCTTGGAAGAGTTGCCCCAGTCAACCCTACTGATGGGTGTTCCAACCTTCTACACAAGGCTGCTGGCGGACGACCGGTTCACGAAAGAAATCACAGGGACCATGCGCCTATTCGTTTCTGGTTCTGCCCCCCTTCTAGCCGAAACCCATGTGGCGTTCGAAACGCGCACGGGCCACCGCATCCTTGAGCGCTATGGCATGACCGAGACGAATATGAACACCTCGAACCCCTATAGCGGTGAGCGTCGCGCAGGAACCGTCGGCATGGCGCTGCCGGGCATCGAGGTGATCTTGACCAACCCTGAAACCGGAGAGCCATCGGCCCAAGGCGAGGTTGGAATGATCGAAATACGTGGCCCCAACGTATTCAGCGGCTATTGGAAAATGCCCGATAAAACAGCCGCAGAGCTGCGAGAGAACGGTTTCTTCATCACCGGCGACTTGGGCCAATTCAGTGAGGATGGCTATCTGTCGATTGTGGGCAGATCAAAAGACCTGATCATTACCGGTGGCTACAACGTCTACCCCAAAGAAATTGAAGACACCCTGAACGACATAGATGGTGTTAGGGAATCGGCAGTTTTCGGAATTCCCGACAACGATTTCGGTGAAGCAATCATCGCCACTCTGGTTGCTGAGCCAGACGTAAAACTTGACACGGATCAGATCGCGGAGACCATCAGAAACAAGCTGTCACGCTTCAAACATCCGCGCCGCTACGAACTCGTCCTGGAATTGCCACGAAACACAATGGGAAAGGTTCAAAAGAACGTGCTGCGCGAACAGCACGCGAACAAGGAGCAGTCGCCGGCCGCATCATAGAAAACCTGTCCAGACGCTCAATCATATCAAAACCGTCAGATCGGATAATACCGCCCCTTCAGACTGCCAAACTCATTAGGAGATCCACAATGACCCGCATGACGGCAAAAGACTTCGATCAGGAACTTCTGGACCTGTACGACTTTTACGCGCACGGCAAGATCACCAAGCGCCAATTTCTGGATCGCGCCGGCAAGTTTGCGGTCGGCGGCGTGACGACGGTCGCGTTGCTGAACATGCTCAGCCCAAATTATGCACTGGCTCAGCAAGTATCATTCAACGATCCCGATATCCACGCTGACTACATTACTTATCCTTCACCGAACGGAACCGGTGATGTCCGGGGCTACCTAGTTCGGCCCGCCGGCGTTGAAGAGCCATTGCCCGCGGTGCTGGTAATCCACGAAAACCGAGGCTTGAATCCCTACATCGAGGACGTGGCGCGCAGATTGGCGAAAGCCGGATTTATGGCACTGGCTCCAGACGGCCTGACTTCTGTGGGCGGATACCCAGGCAACGACGCGGATGGGCGCGAACTACAAAAGACAGTGGACCGGGTCGAGTTGATGAACGATTTTTTCAATGGGTTCGAATACCTATTGAACCGAGATGATTGCACTGGAAAGGTCGGCGCTGTTGGTTTCTGCTACGGCGGCGGTGTGGTCAGCGCAATTGCCGTGGCCTATCCCGAACTGGCTGCTGGTGTCCCGTTCTACGGGCGCCAGCCAGCGGCCGAGGATGTGGCCAAAATTCAGGCGCCGTTGCTTGTTCAGATGGGAGAGCTTGACGAACGCATTAACGCGGGCTGGCCAGATTTTGAGGCCGCCCTGCAGGCCAACGATAAGATTTATGAGGCCTATATCTACGAAAATGCCAACCACGGCTTCCACAATGACAGCACGCCACGTTACGACGAGGAAATGGCAATCCTAGCGTGGGACCGCACAATTGATTGGTTCAACACCTATCTGAAGTAATTGGTGTAAGCTACGAAGTCAGTCATTCGTTGATATCGCTTCGTGGCAATCCACGGTTCGTCTTGGCCTGCTATCCCAACCATTGGATGTTTTATAGAGTCGAAACGATGGGAGAATATTGTCGAAGTGGTTTTAGGTGAAGCGATCCATCGTTAAGTGTTCAACTCATCTACGGATTAAACGCGCTATCACTTTAATGCCGCTGATAGCAGCCATGATCATGTGTTCGGAGAAGGGCTGTTCTGAGACCGAATTGACCAATGCCGCATTTACCAACCAATGCCAGATTTTTGATCGAGGTGCCCCGTCAGTTCTCTTTAAATTTCGGCTGGGCTTTTAACCACTCACAGCGGATGGGATCGGATTAACTTGGACAACTGCGATCGTTTCTATGCGTGGTTAGCCGTTCATTTGGTTCACTTCGGCATCCCGAAACCGCCGCGCGAGATAATCCACGAACGCGCGGGTTTTTGGTGCCAGATTCCGCCTTTCGGCAAACAATACGACGATATCTGTGCTGGGTGGTGCATACTCCGGCATCACGTGAACAAGTTCGCCGGAGCGAAATTTACTGTTTGCCATATAGCAGGGTAGCCGTGCGATCCCGATACCAGCCAGCGCGGCTCTGAAGACAACATCGGTGCTGTTTCCCTCAAAACTGCCCGTTGCATCAAATCTTTCGCCTGCCTTCTGTTCGATACTATTCCAAGCGTTCCGCTGGCTTCTCCCCGAAACCCTCAGGCAATTGTGTTCGGCCAACTCGGCAAAACTCGACGGTGATCCTATCCTCTCAAGGTATTCGGGTGAGGCACATAGCACCCTACGACTCTGCATAATGCGCCTGACGACCATATCTGGGTTCTTCCGTTGTTCAGCAAAGCAAATCGCCGCGTCGAACCCTTCATTCCGAAGATCAATCTCCCGGTCGGTCAGATCCAACGATACTTGAACCTCAGGATTCTCTTCCATGAATTCAGGCAGAGCAGGGATTAGCTGTGACTTACCAAAGGCAACCGTGGATGCGACTCTGAGTACTCCGCGCGGGATACCATCAAAGTTTTGAATCATCGCCTCGGCCTCTTTGAATTTGTCAGCCATCGCTTTGCATTTTTCGTAGAACGCTTGGCCTTCCAATGTCGGGGAGACACCCGTTCTGGTGCGATTCAGAAGGCGATAGCGCACCTGACCTTCAAGTAAACTGATCTGCTTGCTCACAGCCGATGGGGTTTGCCCCATTGATCGTGCGGCCGCAGAGATACCGGAATCTTGCCGCTCAACCTTGCTCATACTCGTAGGATCGTTTCGCTTTGTAAGCAGGGCACGGAACGACTCCCTGATCTTTTCAAGGAAGGTGAGCGAACCTTCGGCGCTTGGGACTGTGGCTTTACGATGTGATACAAATTCACGAGGATCTGCGTATTTCACGGATCTCTCCTGTTTTGGAAATACACCCAAAATCTGAGTTAACCAGGAATCTCACAAGCGCCGTTTCTTGACATTAATTGTTCCAAAAAGTCACAATCAATCATGCCAAGAAATTTACCGCCCCTAAATCCGCTACGCGCCTTTGAGGCTGCTGGAAGGTTGGGTAGCTTTACCCGTGCAGCGGAGGAATTGAACGTATCGCACTCTGCAATTTCCCGTCACGTTCGCGGGTTGGAAAAGCGGCTAAACGTGCATCTCTTCCGGACGCAAAAATCCGGTGTTGCCCTCACAGAACAAGGGCAAATCTACTTGGGTCAGATCACACCCGCTCTTGATCAAATTGCAATCGCAACTGACGCTCTGATCTCTGTGCCCAAAGGCGTCGTTACTATGACGACAGAGAGTGCCGTAGCGCAAAAATGGCTGGTGCCGCGACTACCGCGACTGAAAGATGCGCATCCGGAAATAGACCTGCGACTTTCGATCACAACTGAGGTCATGGATATTGAAGCGCATGAATTCGATCTGGGCTTAAGATATCTTCGCACCCACCCAGACGAAGGATACGACCTGTTGTTCCCATCTCTGGTCAGAGCATTTGCCGCCCCAAACTTTGCGCCACATGCCAGCTCTAAGGCTGATCTTGAGGCTCTGGCATCCGGCCCATTGATTGAAGAGGCAACCTTCCGTCTTTGGCCAGAATGGTTCTCAAAATCTGGTTTGAAAGAGGTTCCTACTCTTGATCTGCCTCATCCATTAGGAGCGCTGCTATCAATCCAGTCAGCCGTGGCAGGCTTGGGGGCGGTTCTGATGGATCAGCACCTTTGTCAAACAGAGGTTGATACGGGTGCGTTGGTGCGCCTCAACGACGTGGAAATTCGTTTTGGAGGATATTACCTCGCCACCAACCAACGCGCAGGAAGGCGGCGAGCCGTCCGTGTTGTGCGAAAGTGGCTGCAGCAGGAGGCGCGATCCGGTCAAGGGGTCGCTATTGCATAGTTCCTCGCAATTTCAACGTCTACCGTCGAGCCCCAACTTAGATGGAGACACATTGGGTTCGCGTGCGCGACCATCCTCTCCAATTTCTCGGCCATCGGCGACGGCCACATCAAAGATCCGCTTATACACGCCTGCATCCCGGGTCGAAAGCAACGCAAAACAACCGTGAATTACGACAAACGCCGATACAAACGGCGTAACCGGATTGAGATCATGTTCGACAGGCTCAAGGACTGGCCGTGTGTGGCCACACACTACGAAGGATGCCCAAAGGTCTTTCTATCAGCTATCGCTCTCACTGCCATCGCCATCTATTGGTCATGAATCCTGACCCTAAGAACCCCGTCGAAATCCTAGGCGACAATGGTGCTTGGATCACGTGCGATACCTGATCTACTCATGATGGTCATCCTATACCTTCTGCCCTGACTAATACTCCCGCAAGTACTGGGAAACGAACTCCGTCAATTCCTCCCGGACCAAATCCGGCTCCAAGGCGACAAACCGCCCCTCCAACGAGAGCTTGACGATGCCGTGCACAGCAGAAAACACGGTTCGCGCACGCAAAGCCAATGTGTCTTCATCTAAGTTGGGGCTCAATTGCGATAACGGGCCGATAATCTCGGCAATGAGCACCGCGTGTTCTTCAAGGTGCCATTGCGGGACAGGTACTCCTGGTTGCATACGGTGATCAAACAATGCGGCCCACAGGTTCGGGCTCGCAGTACCGAAATCCAGATAAGCTAACGCCAGCGCAAGAAGCTTGTCCTGGGGCGCGGTTTGCAACGCAGAGGCGGTCTGCAATGACGCATGCAAGCGTGCGAGTGTGCGAGAGTTGACCGCCAGGATCAGAAGGTCCAGGTCTTCGAAGGCGTTGTAAAGACTGCCGAGAGCACATCCGGCATCTTTTGTGACATCACGGGCGCGCAAAGCAGCCAAACCTTGCGTTTCAATGCGCTTTTCCGCAGCAATCAGGATTTTCTCCTTCAGTATTTCTCTTTTACTTTTAGCCACTTAATCCTCTTGGCTCCAATTATAATGAACGACGTTCATTTTTAATATTGAACAATGTTCAGAATCATTTCATAGTCACTCCATGAACAATGTTCATAAATGAGGAGCCAACGATGTTCAAACAGTTTGCCACTTTAATAAGAGGCCGGGCCTTTGAGGCGGCATCCGTCGTAACCGACCGCAATGCTCTGCCTATTTTGCGCCAGCAGATCCGGGACTGCGCCCATGCTGTCCAGATGTCCCGCAAGGCTGTTGCCGTCGCGATGGCCCAGAACGAACAGGAGGTTAAGCAGCACGAACGACTGACCCAACAGATCGCGGATCTCGAAGGCCGCACTTTGGATGCGCTGCTGAAAGACCGTGAGGATTTGGCAAGGGATGCGGCCGAGACAATCGCACATCTCGAAGCAGAGCGTGATGTATCAACTCAGGCGCAGGCCCGGTTTGATACTGAGATCGCCCGCTTACGCACCGTCCTGCGCGAGGCTGAAACCCGGTTGCGGCAGCTGCAGCGTGGTCAGCGTCTTGCCACGGCCACCGACAATACGCAGCGCCTGCAACAAGTGGCACCCGACAGCGGTTTATCCACTTTGCGCGAGGCTGAGGACACCCTTCAGCGTTTGCAAGAACGTCAAAGCGAAATTGATGCCACAGCGCGCGCCATGACCGAGTTGGAAGCGACTGGCTCGGCCGAGAACATGCGCGACAGGTTGGCCGAAGCAGGGTGCGGTAAGCCTTTGCGATCAAGCACTGATGACGTGCTCGATCGCCTGAAGAAAAAGGTGAAGAAATCTGACAAAACGAAATCGAACTGACGACCAAACTGAATTTAACCGACAAAAAGCTGAAAGGAATTGATCCATGAATACCGAAGAAAACCTGAACCTGCCGCAGTCCAACGCCTGGAACATGTTCACTATTGGCTCGTTCATTGTCGCGGCAGCGATGATGGCCGGCGGCATCTACTTCCTCGAAGCCAGCTTTGCAGCAAAAGGGTTCTACTCCATGTCTGCGCTGATGTTAGTGCATACCACCGTTTCGATCACCAAGACCCTGCGCGACCGTGAAGAATCACAGCGTCTGCACAACCGGATCGAAGACGCAAAAACCGAAAAACTGCTGAAAGAGGTGGGCGAGAATATCGCTGCCTAAACAATAACCTCGCGCATAGACAGGCGCGTTCGGCTGGGGGTGGCACCATTTGCTGCCCCCAATCTTAACGCGTTGAACAAGACCCTGTCAGTCGGCACAGAAAAACGATCCGAGACGGCTGCGCATGTGCCCGGATCATCTGCCAGCGCCGCTGCAGGCCATCCCACCAAGCCACGTGCAGTAGCTTGCAACCAGGATCGATAAAACGACCGACCTGCCTCGACCATCGACCCGTTTTCAGGCCAGTGGAATAGTGCGATTGCCCCTGCTTCACGGCTGCGCGCGGCCTCACCCGACAGGTGTGGGCCAAGACCCAGCACCGTCAACAGATCATAAAGTCTGCCACCCAGAACGAATGGCGCGAACCTTGCGGTTGTTGCATCCATGGCAAGCACCTCTCGGTTCAAACCATCGGTGTGGTAGTTCGGATCGCCCTCACGCAAACGCATCCAACTCAGCAACTCGGAACGAAAGGCTTTGGATCGCATAACGCGGGCTGACGCGGTGTCGATTTGCTTTGCAAGCCACTCGATCTGGGCCGCATCTTCGACCAATGTCATGTGAGCGCTTCTCCAGTTCTCAAAAGCACCTTGAGGAGGAGGCGCAAAGCCCCCGCGATGTGTCAGACGTTTCGACGTTTCCACGGCCAGCTCTGCATCCTCTGCGTCAGCCGTCGTCTTAGGAGTAATGCAGGCAATCTTGCGCAAACCTGCCTCCTCCGGCTCGTCTGATACGGTTACTTCTGCACCAACCCCGTGCGCAGCCAGGGCCAGTACGGTGCCTTCCACCGCCGCACCACATGAGACTTCCAAATCGCGATCATTCGGATCACCAACAGGCAGGCGCCGTGACAGTTCAGCATGGATCTCAATACAACCCGCCCGCAACCGCCATCGCGCTGGCTGCGTGTTATGCGCCGAAGGAGCAAGCATCGCTTGCGCAACGATTGCTTCAAAACTCGTGCGGTCCACTACACCAACTCCTTGGAAAACAGATGCAGCCTGTGAAGCGGCGCAGCCCCGGCTTTTTCGGTTTGTCGCAGGCTGGCCGTATTCTCGTCAGCGATCCAAGTGCCGCCAACGGTTTTGTATCCGGCGGTAATCATGTCTCGTGTCATCTCGCTCAGCATCAATGGGTTGACCGAACGACCTTGAAACTCTGGCATTACACCCTGAAAAATGACCACTGCACGATCACGGCGAGCTTTGTAGCGGAGATAGTGATACGGCAGGGACAGACGCATAATCGATCCAATCCGCCGAAGCAACGGGTTGAGATCAGGAATGGCAATCACCGCACCTGCTGGAGCGCCGCGATAGTGCACAACCTTAGAAATTCGCGGGTCCATGATCCACTTCATGTCTTTGGCCTGAAAGTGGAATTCTTCGGCGGTTACTGGAACAAACATAGGATTGTTTTTGAAGCTGCGGTTCAGGATGGCACGCGCATCCTCAAGCCTCTCAGCAATGGTCGCGCGGGTGACGGGTGCAAAAGAGAACCCTTGATCCAGTAACTGCGAGCGTTGCGCGTCGGGCAAGACT
This sequence comes from Ruegeria sp. HKCCD6426, assembly GCF_057221115.1. NCBI lineage: Bacteria > Pseudomonadati > Pseudomonadota > Alphaproteobacteria > Rhodobacterales > Roseobacteraceae > Ruegeria > Ruegeria sp. HKCCD6426. Next base: position 67,800 of record NZ_JBWVBF010000009.1, read on the forward strand.
TCCGGGATCGGATTGGTATCCAGGCGACGCTCGAAGGTGGTCATGGGAAAGTGCTGCTGAAACCCATTCGCTTCCAGCAGCGCTGGCAAGTGCGGAGGCCCCCAAATCTGGTCGGTAAACGGTTGCTGATTGAAACCACCCGTCATGATTCCAGCTTGTTGCATCGCAGTCAGGTTGAAGTTACCAACCAGCCGGGTCATGCCTTTGGCACGGGTCCAATTTTCTGCTGCTTGCAGTAAAACTGTGGCGACCTCGGGGTCATTTGCGCAATCAAAGTAGCCAAAACATCCTCGCGCCTCGTGGTGCAGGTTGTTCGATCCCCGGTGAAGGTGAGCCGTGATCCGACCCGCCGGCTTGCCGTACCTTTTCACCGAGAAAAACGTGAAATCTGATGCGTCAGAGAACAATGGGTTCTCGATCGACAAAAAGCGTTTCAAATCCGCTTTCATCGGCGAAACATATGGCGTGTCCGCGCCATAGGCGTGAAACGGGGCGGCGAAGAAACTTGAAAAGTCCCGTTCCAGCAACTCACTCATGCTTGCCCCTCACTCACCAGAACCTGCGCCATCCTCTGAACCGCGCGCAAGGCGGTACCGGTGCTGTCCAAAGCCGCGATTTCGGGACTGTTGAGCATGATCAATTGCAGAGGGGTGCCAGACAAGAAAACCGCATGGGTTGCATCGAAACGCGAGAATAGCCAATTGACTTGTTCGTCATCAGTGGCCCCCAACTGTTGAACAGGTGTTGTCGTGAAGCTGGCGCGCAGTTCATTCAGGTTCATATCCGCCAAGTCCGCATCGTCCACCAAAATCGCGTCCGGAGACCCGGCAGCCCGTCGAAGCAATGCCAAGCTAACCTTTGGGCCGTGCCCGTCCGCATCGGCAATCTCACGAAGGGCGATCAACTGGCGATCCTCAATCCGCAAGGCAATTGCTGCTTGCCAAATCGCCAACAGCATGAGCGAGGCCAAAATAATCGCCATTTCCTGCAGGCTGGACCGCATATCCATTGGCACAATCCCCGAGGTGATCAGCGAAAGCAGAGCGGCCACGACAAATACGATCCCGAAACCACGCAAAGTGTCCCACGGTCGCAATCCGGAGCGGTTCATCGCAATCGACAACCAGCACAGCCCCAGCACCGCCACTCCGCCCAGCCTGACCGGCAGGTCAAGCGTTGTTCCACGCATGAAATCCGTTGCCAGAAACGGCAGGATCAATAGGAATGACAGGCTTATCCAATTGATGGTTCTGTTTTCCGCATGTGACAGGCTGTCCCTATCGCGCCGCAAAACGAACAAAGCGACGCCACCTAATCCAAACAGTTGGAACAGCATCAGCCCCGCAAGTCTTCCAAATTCGATATTGCCAAACTGGAAAAGACCCAACAGCCCGAACGTCACAGCCCCCCACGCACAGAATTGTTTCAGCACCGCAGGCGCGTGGCGGCGCACAAACCCCTCGGACAGAACAAGTGCCGTCAAAGGGATCAATGCCGCGCAGATGCTTGTGATCGCTGAAAAAAGCCACCCCCAGCCACCCCAGTGGCCGATCCGCGCCAGCATCAGGACGATCAGCACCCACAGGCAGAATTGAAACCGTCTGGCAATTTCTTGCCTCTGCACAAGGTCCTTAAGACGCAACAATACGGTTGCTGCACCCAATGCCGCACATAGTGAAACCCAAGCATCCGCCAAAAAGGTCGCCATATCTGTCATGGAGTCAGCAACCTTTCCATCTGTCGTCGCACCAGTGGACGCATCAACGCGGCAATAAAGCTCGGCAAGGGCCGCTCGACCCTACCGGTGTGAGGGTTCAAGAACCACCCTCGGTAATCCGCGCCATGCGACCGCCCCAGAACAGCCTGAAGCGCCTCTCCTCCCATCAGTGCCCCTGCCATGATCACCATCGGCGCAAAGGACATACGGCTGCGGGCTCCGGCAATCACCTCACCTGCCAGAGCCAGATCAACGTGGTGCCGGGAGGACGAATGGGTCAGTACGTATTCCGCCTCGGCCATTGCTGCCGCATCTCGCATCCCCGAGGTCAGCTCATTCCACTTGGTGCCGCGTGTGGTGTAATTCAAACGCTCCTCGGGCATCGGATCGCCCGGCACTGTGACATAAACTGACGGCAACGGAGACGCATACGCGTCAATTACTGCGCGGTCTTTGGCCCGCGCAGTCCGATACAGCAGCAAGCTGGCGCCAAGATCGTCCGTGCCATTGACCACCACATCCGCGCTTTGAACCAAACGCTCCACATGGTCGGTCCAATCCGCCCCAAGTACTTCTATATCAGCCTCAGGGTTTATTTGCAGACACTGATCACGGGTTGCCTGAGCTTTATCTTGATCGACGGTTTTCAGCGTCGCAAAAAGCTGACGGTTCAGATTGGACACTTCGAACGCGTCCAGATCAGCCAAGATCAATCGACCCACGCCGGCACGGATCAGGGTCATGATTGCACTACCCCCCATTCCTCCGGCTCCACAGACGAACACGCTGGCGTTGCGCAAACTGGTTTGTTCATTTTCGGAAACAAATCCGAGATTGCGGGTGGTGAACTCCTGATAGGTAAAGACTGTCATTTTTTCTGCTCAAGTGGTCTGAGGATGCCAAATTCGTGTCGCGTATCGGCCCATTGCCAGAGTGGCATCGCCAATCGCTGCAATACCGCCGCGAAGACAGCAAGGGTGAGGGCAGCTACTGATCCGCGCGGAACTTCGCGACCGACATAGGACAGCGCTGTCGGCATATCCATTTGCCCCAACTGCAGGACATCATCGCCCCGGTCATAGTCAAGCTGGTTCTCGCAGAACTCATTAACGACCTGATCGCGATGTTTCGGCGCATCTTCGAAGGATTTCTTCAAATGATCCGACCCGCCCGTGTAGGCGTTGGTGATCACAAAGCGATCTTCGTCAAACCCCGCATCAGGACCGACGCCAAACACATGACGGTGATGCCGCATGATGCTCCGCGCCAAGTGTAGATGCAAAAGGCTACGCCGGTTTTGAGGTTCGGGCGGTGCCGCAGGAAAAACCCGAGCAAAGCCCTGCCCGACCAGCCCCACCACCGCCGGGACTTGCGTCACATTCGAGACCCAGAGCGGACGCATACCGTTTCGAAACAGGATCAACACACATGTCAGACCATAGAGAACCCAGCTGAAGCCCTGGCTGCGAAGGTCTGGATCAACCATCACCAATCCTAGGTGCAAGACCTCTTCGGATCGATGGCCCAAATTTACATCCATCAACGCCAAGGCATTAAAGGCAACAGGGGTATTGTCATCCCTGCGCGAAATCAGAGTAATCACCGAATGTGCAAGCCGATCGCGATCTCCAGCAAACACGCCGTATTTCAGTTCCCCGGCCGGCAGCGTTTTTGACGCCACACTCCGCAGCTCCGCGACCAGATTGTCCAGCTCATTGCTTGGCATCCACAGGCCAGGGCGTTCGAGAATACGTACGCGATAGCCGCCCGGGATACCTAAACGAATATCCATGTAACGCTGCGAAGCCGCGTTGATAATTGCGCTAAACAATTCCTGTTCCCGTTAATTTCTACTCATCTACGGATCCGAACGAAGTTTCGGCGAGGCCACTACTTGAGATCAATTTTCCTGAAGTCGCATAGCTTCGCCATCAACAGGTTTTTTTCTTTTCAGCGCAAGTCGTGAATTCCAGCAGCATTTAACTTTTCTGTCGCTCGCCAAGTTCTTTTTTATCCGCTGCCCCAAGGACTTTCTGTCCGCAATCGCCCTCGCCGCAACCGTCATGTTTTGGCAATGAAATAAGAACGAGTCCTGACCCTAGGTTCTGGATACTTCAAGATTTGCCAAAAATGTGTAGTCCGCGACGGTCAGGAAAGTCCATGGTGCGGCGCAGCTAGATTTCGACACTTCCGCTCAGGGTTCTTCGCGATGATCAGCGAAAGTGGAGAATGCAAACCTGTGACGGGAGATTAAGCATCGAGGACGACCCATTCCGGACCTTCGCCCCTCTGTCAAGATTCTGCGGTCGCAGCCCGCTTTCCCGACATTCGCCGCGAGTGCACGGTTTTGTCGTCAGCGAACTCAGATCGCGGACACTGCTGCCGTTGAATGGTGATCTACAAATGGCCGCTTTGGTTTATTATGCGATCTGGTGGGAAAGAGCTTTCTTGACGGACGGTTTGCGAGGGAGATACTTCATTTATGAGAACCCAAAATGGTCATCGCCACTCTCCTGTAAGGCCCCTTCTGGCCTTGCTCTTCGGGCTAACTATCTTAGCTAGCCCTACAGCCGCGCAAGAAGCCGAGCCGCAGCGTTCCGACTTCACAATCCCTGCCGACTTAAAGTCTGTCACAGAAGGCCGAGACGGCTTTTCTGCTAAGCAGAGCCAGTCCTACCGACAAGCCTATGACGGAGAAACTCTGACCACCTCCGGCGATGCCGGCAGCTATGCAGCGTCTCGCCTTAGTGAAAGCCTGCCAACAGCAATCGTGCATCGTTATGGACCGGTTTCAGAACTCAGCTACCAGCTGATGCCTGAAGTTGGTGAGGTCAGAGCGACGACCATTCTCGGCACGATGACATTGAACGAGATGATCCAAGACGAAAGGTCTCGGCTCAAAGCAATCGCCGTTGTTCACAAGGGACAGATCGTATTCGAAAAGTATGTCGGCATACGCGATTGGGACAATCACCTCTGGGCCTCTGCAACCAAGATACTGGTCGGGACCCTGGCACACATCGCCAACGAGCAAGGTCTCATCAACCTTGATGAAACAGTTTCCCAATATGTACCTGAACTCGGAGACACACCTTGGGCTAATATCAAGGTGGCTGATGTCCTCCACCAGCGATCCGGTCTTGATATCAGCGAAAGTCGGTTGGGTAGCGCTCCGGACCACCCAGTCAATCTGTTTTACGCCATTGGCTTTGGTGACCCCAATATCCCAGAGGGTCTGTCACTCATGGAAGCGCTGAAGCGCGTCGAGGTTGATGTAGAACCCGGCAGTCGTTTTGAGTACGCGTCTCTCAACACCTACGTCACGACGTTGATCTTGCAGAAGGTCACAGGGAAGCCGTTCGAAGATCTCGCAACCGAACACATCTGGAGCCAAGCAGGCATGGAGGGTGATGGCGTCCTCGGCCTTACCGTCAGTGGAGAACCTTCTTCTCCAGGGGCGTTCGCCGCCAGACTTCGTGATCTGGCCCGCTTCGGAATGCTTTTCACCCCGAGCTGGGACGTTGTCGCAGAAGAACAAGTGGTCTCAGAGGACTACTTCGCAAAGATCCAAGCCGCCGCCGACCCCGCCATCTATGGCGAAGACTACATGAGCAAGCGCCTCCTCAACGACTTTGGCGAAGACGGCTTTGGCGCTTCCTACCAGTGGGATGCTGTTTTCCCGGATGGAGACATGTACAAATCAGGGAGAACTGGTCAGTGCCTCTATGTGTCCCCTGAGACTGACACGGTAGTGGTCTATTACTCGTCCTCTTACCAAGCAGAGGTTTGGGTTCACGCCTACGCCCGCGAAATCGTTCAACAGCTGTTCAGATGAGTTGGTTCAAAAGGTGAGATGGGACGTAGGAAGCCGACATTCGCCGTTGAGCAGAAAACTGGCAAGTTGGGGCTCCTTGCAGACCTCAGAGGCGACGCAGCATCCTGTGATATCGCCCCTCGGCGACGTCGGGTTGCCGTTGTGGGAGGGCATGTCGGATCGGAGGATCAGCCATGGAAACACCAAACTTGCCTGCCATTCGTGCGCTTCGTCCAGGTTGAAACAAGGGACGTATCATCGGTCAGAAGCGACCGCTGAAACCAAAGCATGCCTGTGTGATCCGCGTTCGATTAGAGCTGGTCGAGAACCAACGTGATCTCGCGTTGTTCAACATGGCAATCGACAGCAAGTTACGCGGCTGTGATTTGGTGACGATGAAAGTGGCCGACGTAATGGCCCTTGGCCAGATCAAGGAACGGGCGACGGTGTTGCAAAGCAAAACGCGGAAACCCGTGCGCTTCGAAATATCTGAAGGGACGCGCGCCTCTGTCGAGAAGTGGATGGAAGACAAACCCATGATCGGTTCAGAATACCTGTGGCCCGGGCGGTTTCATGAGCGCCTGCATATCTCCACCCGCCAGTACGCTCGGATCGTACGTGATTGGGTGACGTCTATTGGGAATGCGGAGAACTAAGGTCAACCAGATTTACAAGAAGACGGGCAACCTGCGCGCAGTACAACTCTTGCACGGTCATACTGAGATGGACAGAACGGTTCGGTATCTTGGTGTTGAGCTTGAGGACGCCTTGGCCATAGCGGAAGCTATTGAAATCTAATGCCTCCGGGCCGCCTTCACGGGCGGCCCATTGCTGCCACTGGACGACAAGCGTCATCGCCGCGGTGCGGCCCGTCAAAGGAGACATTCCCTACGGGCGCGAAACCTAAAATGGGCCCGCCTGCGTCTGAATTAGCGCAAAAAAGTCGACATTTAGTACAAGCTTGTGAATGTCGATTCGATTAACTCAGTCTGAAACGATCATCAGCTGGGTCTGTCCCGCGGTCCAAAAGACACAACATGAATAGGGATCTTTCTAATCATCAGAACGATGAAGGAGTACATGCGCTAACAACTTTGCAAGGCGTGTCTCCAGCATTCCGAAACTTATGTGGCAGTATACTCGAGAAATAGTATGCGTCTCCGGGGCCTAGCACCCTGGACTGGCCATCTACCGTCACTTCAAGACGGCCTTCAATCACAACCGCACATTCCTCCCCATCGTGCGACAGTTCAGCTCGGCCCGAGTCAGCGCCGACATCGTACTCCTCAATCAGCATCTGCAGCTTTCGGTTTCTACGCTCTCCTGCAACCAACAAATAGGAAACACCGGGCGATCCCAAATCTCGCATGCTGCTTTGAGGGAAATAGAAGCTGTCCTCGTTCTTCAGCTCGAAGCTGAAAAAGAATCCAAGATTGATATCAACGCCCGCGAGAATCTTCTTGAGCAACGCTACAGAAGGTTGGGTCGAACCGCTTTCAATTTGAGAAATCGTCCCGCTACCTACTCCAGCGCGCTTGGCCATTTCGCGCTGGCTGAGGCCCTTTGAGGTTCGAATCAATCTTAGTCGTCGAGCAGTTTCCAGGTCAGATGTCGAAGATTCAGCCATCGCGATTTCCTGCTTTTGATCGAAAGCACTTTAGGCGGGCACTGTCTGTTTTTCAACAACTTACAGATTCCCATAAAGCCGGGTGTGCGGAGAGCGTGAACTCTGCAAGTATCTTACATCAAATGAAAATCTGCTTCACGAGGAATAGACGTGCTCGATCAACCCAACACAATGTCATCGTTTTGGATGCCGTTTTCGGCCAATCGTGATTTCCTTCGCGAACCCCGAATGATCCAGTCGGCCGAAGGGATGTACTACGCCAGTTCCGATGGCCGTAAGGTCATGGATGGTACCGCTGGGCTATGGTGCGTCAACGCAGGTCACCGTGATCCGCTGATCGTTGAAGCGGTGCAGAAACAGGTGCACGAATTGGATTATGCACCGAACTTCCAATTCTCCCACCCTCAGGCGTTTGAGTTGTCGGCAAAGCTGACCGCGATGATGCCTGAGGGAATGAACCACGCTTTCTTCACCAACTCAGGATCCGAGTCCGTTGATACGGCGCTCAAGATAGCGCTGCATTACCACCGGATGCGCGGCGATGGAGCGCGCACCCGCCTGATCGGGCGCGAGCGCGGGTATCATGGCACAGGGTTTGGTGGCATCTCGGTTGGCGGTATCGTCAAGAATCGCATGCATTTCGGCACGCTTCTGACTGGCGTTGATCACCTGCGTCACACACATGATCTGGAGAAAAACGCATTCTCACGCGGTTGCCCGGAATACGGTGCGGAACTGGCGGATGATCTGGAACGACTGGTTGCGCTTCACGATGCGTCGACGATTGCAGCCGTGATCGTTGAGCCGATGGCCGGGTCTACAGGTGTTCTCCTGCCGCCAAAAGGATATCTGAAGCGGCTACGAGAAATCTGCGACCGCCATGGCATTCTGCTGATTTTCGACGAGGTCATCACCGCCTTTGGTCGTTTGGGGGCCGCGACTGCATCGGAGTATTTCGATGTGAAGCCCGACATCATCACCACCGCCAAAGGCCTGACCAACGGCGTTATTCCGATGGGTGCCGTGATCGTTTCTGACAAAATCTATGCATCGGCTATGGAAAACGCCGATGCGCCGATTGAACTGTTCCATGGCTACACCTATTCCGCCAACCCGGTATCTTGTGCCGCAGCGCTGGCGACTCTGGAAAGCTACAAACAGAATGATTTGTTCCGCCGCGCCGCGCTGCTTTCTCAGCCTTGGGAAGATCAGCTTCACAGCCTCAAAGGCCTGCCGAATGTCATTGATATTCGCAATCTGGGCCTTGTCGGAGCTATCGAACTCGCGCCACGTGACGGCGCTCCGGGCGCGCGGGGCTATGACGCCATGAAGCGCGCCTGGGACGCTGGAATCATGATCCGTGTCACTGGCGACATCATTGCCCTGTCGCCACCGCTGATCATCTCTGAACCTGAGATAGCGACCCTCTGTCAAACGCTTGGAGAGGTATTGGCTGACCTGCCATGACCTCTGACCACTAACCCCAAAAAGGACTGACATCATGAAAGATGCATCCCCGATCGCTTTGATCGGCCACTACATTAATGGCCAAATCACAGTTACATCCGGCGAGAAAACCCAGCCAGTTTTCAACCCGGCAACCGGAGCGCAAACCGGCGAGGTGTCGCTGGCGACTGTACAGACAGTAAACGATGCGGTGACCGCTGCCAAAGCCGCGTTCCCCAAGTGGTCAAATACCCCACCGATCCGCCGCGCACGTCTGATGAACAACTTCCTGGCCTTGGTGCGCGAACATAAGGACGAGTTGGCCCGCGCCATCACGGTCGAGCACGGCAAGGTGTTCACCGACGCCCAAGGCGAAGTTGAGCGCGGTATTGATATCATCGAGTTTGCCTGCGGTATTCCGCAACTCCTCAAAGGCGATTACACGGAGCAAGTCTCCACCGGAATGGACAACTGGACCACGCGTCAGGCGTTGGGTGTTGTCGCTGGGATCACTCCCTTCAACTTCCCGGTCATGGTGCCGATGTGGATGTTCCCGATCGCCATCGCCGCAGGCAATACCTTTATCCTGAAGCCGTCGCCGACCGATCCCTCAGCCGCCCTGCTGTACGCGGATCTGATGCAGAAGGCCGGTTTTCCAGACGGTGTGTTCAACGTCGTTCAGGGTGACAAGGTCGCCGTGGATGCGCTGTTGGAGAACGACGACGTCAAAGCCATTTCCTTCGTCGGCTCGACGCCGATTGCCAACTACATCTACGAAGTCGGTGCGCGGCACGGTAAGCGCGTTCAGGCGCTGGGTGGCGCAAAGAACCACATGCTGGTGATGCCGGACGCCGACATGAACAAGGCAGCCGACGCACTGATCGGCGCGGCCTATGGCTCGGCCGGAGAGCGCTGCATGGCGATCTCGGTTGCCCTGCTGGTCGGCGATGCCGCTGACAAGCTGATGCCGGTCCTGAAAGAACGCGCCGAAACCTTGAAGGTCAAAAACGGTCTTGAGCTGGACGCCGAGATGGGCCCGATTGTCACCGCCGCCGCGCGGGACCGGATCAAGGGGTACATCGACTCTGGCGTCGAGGAAGGTGCGGACCTTCTGGTCGATGGCCGCGACTATACCGTCGAAGGCCACGAGGAAGGCTATTTCCTTGGCGGCACCCTGTTCGACAACGTCACCCCCGACATGAAGATCTACAAGGAAGAGATCTTCGGCCCGGTTCTGTCCTGCGTCCGCGTCTCGAGTTTCGCGGAAGGCCTGCAACTGATCAACGACCACGAGTTCGGCAACGGCGTGTCGCTGTTCACCCGCGACGGCAATGTAGCGCGTGAGTTCGGCAAGCAGGTTCAGGTCGGCATGGTCGGCGTCAATGTTCCGATCCCGGTTCCAATGGCCTGGCACGGCTTTGGCGGCTGGAAGAAGAGCCTGTTCGGAGACATGCACGCCTACGGCGAAGAGGGTGTGCGTTTCTACACCAAGCAGAAATCCATCATGCAGCGCTGGCCTGAAAGCATCTCCGAAGGTGCCGAGTTCGTCATGCCAACGGCAAAATGATCATCCGATCCAAGGAGTGAAGAACATGTTCATTGGTGTTCCCAAGGAAATCAAGAACCATGAATATCGGGTCGGCCTGACCCCCGAAAGCGTTGCGGAACTGGTTTCACATGGCCACAACGTCATCGTTGAAACCAATGCCGGGTCTGGCATTGGCGCAGATGACGACGCCTATCGTGCGGCGGGCGCCGAGATTGCGGAAACTGCGGCCGATATCTTTGCCAATGCAGAGATGATCGTGAAGGTGAAGGAACCTCAGGCCGTTGAGCGCGCCATGCTGCGCGAAGGCCAGATCCTTTATACCTATTTACATCTGGCTCCCGATCCAGAGCAGACCAAAGATCTGGTCAATTCGGGCGCGGTCTGCATCGCCTATGAGACCGTCACCGACGACAATGGCGGTCTGCCCCTGCTAAAACCGATGAGCCAGGTTGCCGGTCGCATGTCGATCCAGGCCGGGGCCAGCGCGTTGGAAAAGGCCAAAGGTGGTCTGGGCGTATTGCTGGGCGGCGTGCCCGGCGTGAAGCCGGGCAAAGTTGTTGTCATCGGCGGTGGCGTCGTTGGTTTCAACGCGGCTCAGATGGCTGTCGGCCTGCACGCGGACGTGACCATTCTGGACCGTAACCCTGCGGTTCTGGAGAAGCTGGAAAACCATTTCGAGGCCTCGGCCAAGGTTGTCTATTCGACCAAAGCTGCACTGGAGGAAGAAGTCACCAATGCGGATCTGGTTGTTGGCGCGGTTCTGATCCCGGGCGCTGCTGCGCCCAAGCTGGTCTCGCGCGAGTTGATCTCGAAAATGAAACCCGGTGCGGTCGTCGTGGACGTGGCGATCGATCAGGGCGGCTGCTTTGAAACATCCAAAGCCACCACTCACGCAGAGCCCACCTACGTTGTCGACGATGTTGTTCATTACTGTGTCGCCAACATGCCGGGCGCAGTCGCCCGTACATCAACCTATGCGCTCAATAACGTCACGCTGCCGCACGCTCTGGCTATTGCCAACAATGGGTGGAAGCAAGCGCTCGCAGACAATCGTCACCTGATGAACGGCCTGAACGTGGCTCACGGGAAGGTGACGTACAAGGCTGTGGCCGATGATCTTGGATACGAGTTCATCGCCCCGGAACTTTGCTGAATTGAAGCAAAGAAATGTCCCGCCGTGCGTAATGCGGCGGGACCCCCACCACTGAGGAGGAAACCTTTATGATTACGAAGATTAACCGCCGCGCTCTCGGCGCGATGGGTGGCGCGGCTTTGCTTGCTGCAACCACACTCTCAACGACCGCTGCAGCGGAAGACATGACACTGCGCTTTGCTGGCGTGTTCCCGATCGATCACCAAGGCACAAAAATGATGGAACAGGTCGCAGCGGATGTTGCAGCTGCGGATGTTGGACTGACGGTAGAAGTCTTTCCGGCAAACCAGTTGGGTTCTGGTGAAGCTCTGTTCGAAGATGTTGCACGCGGCAATATCGACCTGGCATCAGCGTTCATCTATGCCGACACCGATCCGCGCCTGGAATTCCTGTCAATGCCGTTCCTGCTAGGCGGCTGGGATGACATGGAAAGCACGCTTCTCAACATGGATTCCGAGTTCAACACCATCCTTCAGGAGATCACGGACGAATACGGCGTCCGCGTCATGGCGCAGAATCCTGAAGGGTTCATCGGCATCGTTTCGTCGCAAGAGCCCGAGAACTGGAATACTTTTGACGACAAAGGCATGAACATTCGCGTCTGGTCTTCCAGCGTCGTGAAGTCGATGGTCGAAGAACTGGGTTACCAGGCGACCACCATGGCATGGGGCGACATCTTCCCCGCACTTCAGGCCGGCATTGTCGATGGGGCAATCTGCTGCACCAAGACCGCGACCTACTCGATCTTCGCCAAGTCGGATGTTGGCACCCATTTTGTCGAGTACAACTCGATCTCGGAACTGACAACGTTCTATGCGTCGCAGCGGACACTCGACAAGTTGAACGACGAACAGCGTGCCGCGTTGCAGGCCGCAATGACCAAGGCGTCCGAGGACTTCTTTGCCTACAACCGTGAGAACGACGAAGTATTCGGTCAGAAACTGCTCGACAAAGGCTACACCATCCTGCGCCTGAGCGACGAAGAACAGGCTGCAATGGCCACTCATGTTCAAGAAACGGTTTGGCCCGCGATGGCGCAAAATGTCGGTCAGGACATCATTGACCGCCTGCTGGCCGCGAAAGAGCAACAATAAACACCAAGAGAAGGGCCAGCAAAGCAGTTGGCCCTTTTTTGGTCTTTGGCTCAACAAAGGGAGGGAGAAAGATGTCTGCTTCAGAAGCTGAGCATCTACTAATCGTAGAAAGCGCAGAGAAGAAGAGCTCGCAAAAAATCACCGACGAGTTGCCGGTTGTAATTGGGTATCCGTTGAAAGCAGTGGCCTTTGTCATGAGACAGATCGTCATGTTTGCCGGCTTTCTGATGGCCTTCACATTTGGGGCCGTTGTTGTCATCCGGTACGGATTTGGTGGCGATCTCTTCGCCTACGAAGAATGGCTTCTGGGCATCAGCATCATCGGTTTTTTTGCAGGCGCTGTTCTGGCCTCTGCCCGCAACCTGCATATCAACGCGGACATTCTGGGCATTGTGATCCAAAACCCTCGGTTGATCTGGTGGCGCGGCTTTGTCGTCCTGACCGTCGAGGTCCTGGTGATCCTGTTTCTCATGTATGCGTGCTACGTTTCGCTGCTTGATGACTTCTCATTCCCGCGACTGCGCGCAACGCCGGTGCTGCGCATTCCATTTGTGACCTGGCGGATTGCAATCATGATTGCCTTTGGCCTCATGGCAACGTTCACGGCGGCATATTTGTACGTGCATATCCGCAAAGGGCTTGGTCTTCCCTTGAGATCAGAAATGCAAAAAGGAGAAACCCAATGATCATCGGAGGAAGTCTCCTTATTGTCTGCTTTATGCTCCTGTTGGGCGTCAGCGTTTATGTAGCATTCGGATCTGTACTGATTTTCATCGCCCTTGTCGGAGATCAATCCATCACCGGCTACTTGCCCACCGGCTCTACGGGTATCCGCTCACTTGTACTTCTGGCGATCCCACTCTTCATGATCGCCGGTGGCATCATGGAAAAAGGTAAAATCGCGGCCCCTCTTGTCTCGCTGGCTGAAATGTTCATTGGCCATATCAAAGGAGGATTGAGCGCTGCTGGGGTGCTGGCCTGCGGTGTGTTCGGCTCCATTTCCGGTAGTGCAAATGCAACGCTGACCTGTATCGGCGGTATCATGATGCCCCACCTGAAAAAGGCCAACTATCCGGGCGGGCAATCAGCGGCTCTGATCGTGGCGGCAAGTCCACTAGGTCTGTTGATCCCACCGAGTTCGTCGCACATCCTGTATGGCTGGGTGGCGCAACAGCACGTACTTAAGTGCTTCTTGTCCACGGTCATTCCCGCGATCATCCTGATCACACTTCTGATTGTGGTCAATCAGTTCATGCTGCGGAAATATGACGAAATCAACCTAACGGAACGCCCTAAACCGTTTCTGCCGACGTTCGGAGTTCAGGCGCGCTTGGCCGGGCCAGCGCTGATGATGCCACTCATCATTCTGGGTGGGATCTATGGCGGCATCATGACTCCAACCGAGGCCGCCGGGATCGCCGTGGTCTACTCGATCCCGATCGCGATTTACTTCTATCGTGGACTGACGTGGAAAACGCTGGCTCAGACCATCCAGAACTCAGGCGTTACGATTGGCGTGGTCATGGTCATGATTTTCATGGTTCTGATCGTGTCGGATAACTTGATTTCGCAGGGCGCCCCCCAGCTGGCCAAGGATTTGGTCTATTCCGTGTCGGACAACCCAATTGTGATCCTGTTGATGATCAACGTCGTGATGATCCTGATCGGAATGCTGATGGACGACATCTCGGGTCTGCTTCTGGCTACACCAATCTTGCTGCCTATCGCTCAGAGCACTGGCATGGATCCGATCCATTTTGCGGCTGTGATTGGCGTGAACCTGGGGATGGCAAACATTACGCCTCCGACAGCGCCGCTGCTCTATCTTGGCGCTCAGGTCTGCGATGAGCCGGTTTCGCGCATGCTGTGGCCGACTTTGATCTTCATAGTGTTTGCCTGGCTTCCGACGCTGATGCTGACGACTTTTGTCCCAGAGTTGGCTCTCTTCCTGCCTGATCTCCTGCTCAGCCGGTAGTGGCAAGAAAGCGCAAAAGCTCAAGACGAAATAGCACGCACCCCAACCTTACGGCTGGGGTGCCTGAGCGCCCTCCTAAAGATGAAGTGGGAGAGGCCAGTTCGCAGAAGAAAACTGAAAACCTAAATACGGAGGTTTAAAATGTACAAAAATATTCTAGTCGCGCTGTCTCTGGAGCATGGCATCAGTGAACACGCGCTTGCGGCGGCACATGCCCTTGTATCCGAAGGTGGAAAAATCACTGCCGCGCATATCCATGAGCCCCCAAATAGACAGATAATGTACTATATGGATGAAGGGATCGCAGAAAAATCGCTCCAAAAAGCAAAGGCGCGCTTGGCCGAGCGCCTAACAAGTGAGACCGACGTGTCGTCTATCCTGCTCGAGAGCCAATCGGCAGGTCGCGCAATCACCGAATACGCCAACAAACATGGCATCGACTGTATCGTCCTCGCTTCACATAAACCTGGGATGAAAGAGTTCTTTTTGGGTTCCACGGCTGCTCTCGTTGTTCGCCATGCTCAGTGTTCGGTGCATGTACTACGTCTGTGACGCTGGCACCCGCAACATGTTAGCAACTTTGCCCTGTGAAATCTGCGGTGATAAGCACGTCTCACGGCGACCTAGGTCTAATTTTGGCGTACCTTAAAGAGTTTCACTTTGCGGCATTTGAGAGGTAGGGCTCACAGCCGACCTCGGCGGCAACGCGGCATCCTGTGATATCCTCTTTCGTCAACGTCGGGTTGTCGTTGTGGGCGGGCATGGCGGATCGGAGGATCAGTTATGGAAACACCAAACTTACTTGCCATTCGCGCGCTTCGCCCAGCTTGGAATAAGGGACGCATCGTCGGTCAGAAACGGCTGTTAAAACCCAAACACGTCTGGGCAATTCGAGTAAGATTAGAGCTCGCAGAAAACCATCGCGACCTCGCTCTCTTCAATATGGCCGTCGACAGTAAGTTGCGCGGCTGTGACTTGGTGAATATGAAAGTCATTGACATCGTGGCTTCTGGTCAGACAAAGAGCGGGCTTCGGTGCTGCAAAACAAAACTCAGAAACCGGTCCGCTTCAAGATTTCTGAAGGAACTCGGAGCTCAGTCGAGAGGTGGATGGAAGACGAGCTCCTGGTCGGGTCTGAGTACCTTTGGCGAGGGCGTTTTCATGAGCGCTTACACATTTCAACGCGCCAGTATGCTCGGATCGTACGTGATTGGGTCACGTCTATAGGTTTGGAAGCAAGCGCTTATGGCACACATTCAATGCGGCGGACCAAGGTCACCCAAGTTTACAAAAAGACGAGCAATCTGCGCGCGGTGCAGCTCTTACTCGAGCACACAAAGATGGACAGTACCGTTCGGTATCTCGGTGTTGAGCTTGAGGATGCACTTGCCATAGCAGAGGCAATTGAAATCTGAATACTACGGGCCGCTTTCGTTGGCGGCCCATTGCGGTCATCCGTAGGAGAGATTCAATGCCGCGGTGCGGCCCGTCAGAGGAGACATTCGCCGCGTGTGCAAAATCCCAGAAGCGACGAGTTTACAGTTCGCGGACCTTGCCGACATTCGCTGGGCCTGCAATCTGTTGGGCAAGGCAAGAGAGGCCACCAAGCAGACCTTCGCTGCTAGCGCATCACTAGGCCTCAGTGACGGCGGCAATGCACCGGAAGCGGACTTTATTAATCAGAGATGCAGTGTTTTGGAGCCATGGACGTAGCTATGCGGACTAAGCGAACCTAGACTTCCACCTTTGCTCGTATACGTGCGACACCTGCTCCACGGAGTGGAGATACTCTCCCGGAGCGTACTGCAGATCAATGCCAAAGAGGAATATTGCAGCTTCCCACAGGTCAGCTTTGTCTTTCTCTGGTTCAAACTCTAAGTCTCCTAAGTCGTTGGCGTTCATGACTGAACAGCCCCATCTGTCGGCATCTTCCAACGAACAACTGCCGCTGATCACACACTCATAGATTTCAGATATAGTTTTCCAGCTCAACAACATCGATTCTGTGCTCATATCGAATTTGCCTCGATCTTAGCGCCTTTGGCTGCGTCAGCTAGGGGCTCGATGCTGACATCGGAGAGAAACGCAGCACCTGTTGGTTAGAACCGCCTAGCTACGATGAGGACGGCCCATTCCGGACCTTCGCCCCACTGTCAAGATTCTGCGGTCGCAGCCCGCTTTCCCGACATTCGCCGCGAGTGCACGGTTTTGTCGTCAGCGAACTCAGATCGCGGACAAACCAGGCTAATGCGATTGGACAAGGCATGTCCGCTTAGCGCCTGGTCTCCGACCTTGGCGTCAGGATGTCTGAAAGCGCGCTTGACCTATACTTTGCGCTCATATTTCCCAAGGAGGCTTTGCGCCAATCTCAGCGACCAGAAAGTCCATGAACACCCGCACTTTGGGGGACAGTACGTTGGACTTGGGATATATCAGCCACAAGACATTGTCTTCACTGGCCTCAAAGTTTGGAAGAACCCGTATCAAACGGCCTGACTTCAGTTGGTCATGCACACTCCACAGAGCGTTCAAGGAAATACCGGCCCCGGCTAGTGTGGCGCGGACCTGGCATTGACCGTCATCGATAATCAATTGACCTTTGGCTGATGCGGGATCGAAAATGGCGTTCTCGCCTGCCGGTCCTGTAAGTGGCCGCGGTTGGCGGTCTTGAAAAGCGATCAGATGGTGGTTTGTCAAATCGGCTGGTGTATCGGGAACACCGTGCGTGTCGAAGTAGTGTGGCGCGGCACAAAGAATACGCTGGTCATCAGCCAGTTTGCGGCCCTTCAGGCTGGTGTCGACAAGTGGCGCGTTCCTAAGTGCTAAATCATAGCTTCCTTCGATCAAGTCGAACTGCACATCCGACAGGCGCAAATCAAGGGTGAGGTCGGGGTGCTGTTCAAGGAACTTAGGCAAGATTGGCGCGATGTAGAGCTGTGCAAAACTGCTTGGCGCAGCGAAACGCAACGTGCCCTTGATGGTTGTTCTCTGCTTGCCTAGTGCAGCAAGTGCGGCCTCTTCCTGCGCGATGATCTCGCGGGCGAAGGGCAGGAAATCGGCACCCTCGAGCGACAGCGACACTTTTCGCGTCGTGCGGTGCAGAAGCTCGGACCCCAGGCTCTGTTCCAACTTTGCGAGTTTTGCGCTGGAAACGGCTGGGGCCATGCCCAACGCGCGCCCCGCAGCACTGATGTTCAGCATTTCTGCCGCCTTTACAAACAATCGGAGCGCGTCTGTGTCGAGACCCATTATATTCAAAACCCGAATTATTAATCCGCAAGTCGGCAGTTTATCTGCAATTTCGTCAGCGTTAAATCCTTTTCATGGACGCAACAGAGCTTAGGCGGGAGGCGCTAATGACACGAACAGCCACAGTCAACTACCACGTTCACAAGCCCTATCGGCAAGCCTTTGAACTAGATGCAGGTGGGATTGCGGGAAACCTGATTTCCCCCGAGCTGGCACCGACATCTGTTGCGTTGGCTGACAACCGCGCGACGACTACTTCAGTCTCATTTGCGTCTGATGCCATTGAATTTACGCCACTGAAAACGCAGGTCCGAAACTTTGTGGGAAGCGTCTGGCAACCAATATACGATGCGGAGCTGACGGCGATGCTTGTGGAGAAGCTGGGTGCGCGAGAGGTTGTAGTTTTTGATCACACAGTTCGCATGGACGACCCCGATGCAACGCGCGCACCCGCGCGTAATGTCCACAGTGACTACAGCAAGGGCGGAGCCGAACAGCGCCTTACCGATCTGCTGGGAGCCGAGGCCGCAGCGGAATGGGCGCAAGGTCACTATGCTTTTGTTAATGTGTGGCGGCCTGTGGATCACCCTATCAATTCAGCGCCACTTGGCTTTGTTCGCCCGTCATCGGTTGACCCCTCTGACTGGATTCTACTGGACCTGATCTATCCCGACCGCAAGGGACAAATCATGGGGCTGGTGGGAAATCCCGACCATAAGTGGGTCTATCAGTCCAAAATGACGCCGGGTGAAGTGGCGATCTTCAATATCTATGACAATCAAGGACTACCGTCGATTGCGCACAGCGCGCTCGATATGGTCGAGGATCCAAACGTCACTACCATTCGCAAAAGCATCGAGAGCCGCACTTTGGTGCGTTATTAAAGGGGGCCTGAGACATGTTGGATGAAATGCAGCCTACTGATTTTGCCCAAATCAATTTGGCCTACAACCGGGTGTTTCGCCCTGGGCGGCTGAGCGTTGGCCTTGTGTTGCCGCTCGAAGCATACGCAGTCGGTACAGAGCCGACGCTGCGTGGTCATCTGGAAGCGGCTCGGAGAGCAGAAGATCTCGGGTTTGCAGCACTATGGCTGCGCGACGTACCCTTCATTGTTCCAAGCTTCGGTGACCCCGGGCAAGTTTTCGATCCATTTGTCTATCTGGGCGCACTGGCAACGGCGACGGATCGGATTGCGCTTGGAACATCGAGTGTGATCCTGCCATTGCGTCACCCCGCACATGTCGCCAAGGCCGCATCGACCGCAGATGTGCTCTCGGGTGGGCGGCTACTGTTGGGCATTGCTTCCGGTGACCGTCCCGAGGAGTACCCTGCGATGAACCAGAGGTATGATGACCGTGGGGCACGTTTCCGCGATAGCTTGGAATACATCCGCGCGGTTGGATCTGACTATCCCACGCATGAAAGCGGGCATGGCGCGCTGTCTGGCGGAATTGACCTATTGCCAAAGCCGCAAGGTACCCGTCTACCGATGCTCATTACCGGCGGTAGCCAGCAAACACCCGATTGGGTGGCGCAGAACGGAGACGGTTGGATGACCTATCCGCGCAATGCAGCGGCTCAGGGGCAGGTCATCGCGGACTACCGGAGGCGTGTGAAGGCAGCGGGCCAACCAGATAAGCCTGTCATGCAATCGCTTTATGTCGATGTCGTTGCCGATCCCGCCGCGCCTCCGCGCCCGATCCACCTTGGCTTTCAGTCTGGCACTGATTTTATTCGAAGCTATCTAAGTGAAATAAAAACGCTCGGGGTCAATCACGTCGCACTGAACCTAAGGTTCAATCAAGCACACATCGACGAAACCCTCGAACAATTGGCAGAAACTTTGCTGCCTGACTTTTCCTAAAGGATTAAACCAATGACCAAGACTATTCTTATCACAGGATCAACCGACGGCATTGGCTTGCTCACGGCAAAAAAACTGGCAGCCGACGGCCACAAGGTGCTCTTGCATGGTCGAAGTGCGCCCAAACTGGAGGCTGCAACGGCCGCAGTCGGCGGTGATGTCGAATCTTATGCTGCTGATCTGAGCGATCTGAATGCGGTGCAAGAACTGGCCGAAAGTGTACTGGCCAAACATGACAAACTGGATGTGTTGATCAACAACGCAGGTGTGCTGAAAGCCCCTCAAACCGTTCTTGCGAATGGGCAGGACATCCGCTTTGTCGTGAACACGCTTGCGCCATATCTGCTGACCGAATTGCTACTTCCCATCATTCCCGCTGACGGACGCGTCGTGAACCTTTCATCGGCGGCACAGGCCCCGGTAAACATCAAGGCCATGCAAGGCAATGTCCCGCTGGCTGATATGGAAGCCTACGCACAAAGCAAGCTGGCAATCACCATCTGGACCCGGGAATGGGCCAAATCGCTATCCGATGCGCCGGTCATGCTCGCTGTGAATCCGGGATCACTTTTGGCCTCAAAGATGGTGAAAGAAGGCTTTGGCTTAGCTGGGAACGACATGAACATAGGCGCTGATATCCTGATTGATGCGGCCCTGGGCGAGCGGTTCGCTGATGCTTCGGGAGCCTATTTTGACAATGACAGCGGGACGTTCTCAGATCCGCACGCGGCGGCACTCGACAATGGCCACGCTGCCGGCGTCATGAACACCATCAGAGGTTTGATTAACCAGACCAACTGACCCGCGCGGCGCTAAAGCGCCACGCACTTCCACCTTTAACACTCCCTTACCCCTCGAGCATGCCGCGTCGAGGCCCAAGAAAGGACTGCCTGATGAAATACGAGAACTTTCAATCCTTTGACGTAGCCGTTGGAAACGGCATCGCCACAGTGACTTTCAACTTTGGCTCCGTGAACGTGCAAGGTCAGGAAATGCTGGCCGACCTCAACAGTCTGGCCATGCGGCTGGAACGCGATCGCGACACCAAGGTAGTGATCTTTCAATCCGCCAACCCGGAAATCTGGGTCTGCCACTACGACACCGAACTGCTGAAGGACATGTCGACTGAGGCGGTATCCCGTGAGGAGGCGCAGCTTTTAGATCTGCAGTCGGTTTGCGAGCGGATCAGCAAGGTGCCGCAGGCCACCATAGCAAAACTGGAAGGGTTTGCACGCGGTGGCGGGCATGAGTTGGCCTTGGCGCTCGATATGCGGTTTGCTGCGCGGGGAAAGTACAAGTTCATGCAGATGGAGGTCGGAATGGGCATCCTGCCCTGCGGTGGCGGCGCCTCGCGCATGGCGCGTCAGACCGGCCTTGGCAAAGCGCTTGAAATCATTCTGAGCGCGCAAGACTATGACGCAGATGATGCAGAGCGTTTGGGTACCATCAACAAGGCTTTGGAGCCGGATGAAATTGGCCCGTATGTGACCGCGCTGGCCGAGCGGATAGCACAATTTCCGGCAGAGTCGATCAATGCTTGTAAGCAGATGGTCTATGAATCCATCGACAAACCCATTGATGAGGCGCTGAAGGCCGAAGCCTATTGGCTTTATCAGGCCACTAGCAAGACCCCGGCTGTCAAACGTTTCGCCATCGCGGATGAACAGCGCCTGGAACACGACATCGAAAACCAGCGCAAATGGGGCGACCTGGTGATGCAAGTTCAGAACATAAACTGACCCGCGCTCCAACACCATGATCTCGTCAGGCATGCGCTATTGCGATGTGCGCCTGACACTTCGTCAAAAAAAGGAATACCCCAATGAAAGCAATGGTTCTAAAGTCTTTCGGCCCCGACACGCCGTTCGAGCTTGCCGAAATGCCCGACCCGGTCGCAACATCAGGACATGTGGTCGTCAAAGTAGCCGCGACCAGTGTCAATACCGTCGACACTATGATCCGAAGCATGGGCGCAGACTTGCCCCTGTCCCCCACATTGCCCGCTGTGCTTGGCATGGACTTTGCCGGTACGGTCGTCGCAATTGGCGAAGGTGTAACCGATTTTGCTATAGGCGATGAGGTATACGGCTGCGCCGGCGGATTGATGAACCTGCCGGGTGCTCTGGCAGAGTACATCAAGGCGGACGCCCGTCTGATTGCACGCAAACCCAAGACGCTGAGCATGCCAGAAGCCGCAGCGCTGCCTCTCGTCGGCATCACCGCCTACGAAGGGCTGACCCGCGCCGGTGTTGGCGAAGGGCAGACCGTGCTGGTGCAAGGCGGTGCTGGTGGCGTTGGTCATATTGCCATCCAAATCGCCCGTCACTTTGGAGCCAAAGTGTCAGCAACAGGGCGCGGTGCAGATCAGATGGCCATGATCGAGAGCCTCGGGGCGCGTCCACTGGATTTCACAACGCAAAAGGTCCAGGACTATGTGGCTGAGCATACCGCTGGTGTAGGCTTCGACGTGGTTTTCGACAGCGTAGGTGGGCCGAACATGACGAACTCGTTCGAAGCCACCAAGCTCAATGGCCATGTCGCCTCAACGGTCGCGATGGTCGAGATTGATTTGACGCCTGTGCATTTCAAAGGTCTGTCTCTGCACGTCGTCTTCATGTTGATCCCGATGATGCACAATGTCGGACGGCAAAGCCATGGTGACATCCTGAGGATACTGGCCGACATTGTAGATGCGGGCGGGCTTAAACCAATTGTTGACGAGCAAAGGTTTGGTTGGGCCGATGTCAGCGCAGCTCATGCTCACCTGACGAATGGACCTGCGGTCGGAAAAGTCGTTGTGGAGCTGTGATAAGAATCGGCTGGGATTGGTGCGCGCATAATGACCATGCGCACCAACTCAGTTTGAGCTGAAATTGATGCCGTCTATCAGTGCTTAGCTGACTTTCGTGCTAATTGCAGCATAGGTTACTTTGGGCTCGGGGTGGACCTTCGCCAAAACTGGCTGAGCGTCTGCCTTACGGACATTGCTGCCTTTCCGAGTGGTATCTGTGTTATTAGGAAACCACGGTAAGGATGGGAGGCGAAATTAGACTTGCCTCAACCTGGCCCAGCAGAGCTGAGGCTTCGTCACGAAGCCAAAGCAGTCTACCGTCTTCAAGACAAATGTCGGCGACTTCCTCAATAGTTATCTTGCAAATTGGGACGGGATCGGTCAGGCCGGCGATTAAATCTCTGACCTGTTTTTCGGAAAGGTCGCCATTACCATACCGCATCATGACAAAACCTGCTGACAAGTCATGTGCCCATTGGGGTAGAAGTATTTGGGCATCAAGGAAGGCCTTATGGAATATTAGTTCGATCTCGCCCGAGCGCTCAACCACGACGAAATCCATGAGCCACGAGTCAGGGTCCTTGGACCGCATCAACACCTTAGTCGCCCAGTTCGAAAAATCTTTCTCTGTCCAATAGCCGCTATCATTTAGCGCACACAAAACGCAGAGAAGATCCACGTTTGTCGAGATAGTCCGGGCAGTTTCTGCTGTCATGAAATTCATCCTAATACGAGAGCCAACGGTCTTGAAGTAGTAATGGAGTACCGGTTGGGCTCAGAGCGGTCATCTGACATATTCAGTAGGACATTGACCCGGTTCTAACAGCCCAAAGCCTGCTGTGCGGACGAAACTGCCATTCAGGTATTTTCTCCCATTACGTGCGGAAAATACTCTCGGTCCCATTCATCTGGGCGAAACAACACCTTTCCCCAAGAAAGAACTTGGTCTGAATCGCGATAAGGGATTTCTGAAACAACACAGTCCCCATCATAACCTTCTGGCGCTATGTGAAAGTGTTCATCATCTCGGTCAAGCGATTGGAGAAGTTCAATTAACTCGTCTCGGCCTGCTTCGTTGAGCCACAATTCGAACTGCCCATTCTTGGTTAAGGATAACGTAGTTCGCGATTTCATAACTTATTTCCAATATTAATAGCGCGGTGTCTCTCGATACAAGATTGTTACCGAGTACAGAAACGAAAAACGACCGGGTAGTCTGGGCCGTTAGCGAGTCAGTTTGGGCTCATTGCCGCCATCAGATACGGTGCAGCAACTTCTCAATCTTCGATTGGGCCGGCAAACGGTCCCGGCCCATAGCTGTCATTCTTCGCACTGGTTATTGCCGCGGCTCAGCTTTACAACACCGGCCATTCGCCGCGGCTGTGCGAACGAGATGGCCGTGAACTCACGCAGTGCGGTACAAAAACTGCCGTTCCTAACTCCGAATGCAATGGATGCGCTCAGTCCGTTTTGTCAATTCGCGGAACTGGCTGCTTAAGCACAGATGCAGTCGCTGATAAAAAGCGTCGCGTTCAAAACTTTGCATCAAAGTTATCGCCAACCGGCCACCGAACCATTCATGCATCGAGGAAATCCCTGATTAGAGTTTCACATCGTCTCCAAACGGGGTCACTGGCCAACAAGTGATGGTTCGCGGTTTCCAGAGTAACAAATTCGGCTCCTCTAATACCGGCAGCTAGCTCCAATCCCTGACTATAGGGGGCCGCTGTGTCATTGCGGGCATGAATTACCAAAGTGGGTGCCGTAACTTTTGGAAGAAGTGGACGGATATCTTCATCCGCCATCGCTTTCATCATGATTTCAGCGTTTTCTTTGGAAATAATTCGGCGCTGCATTTCCGAGAACAATTGCTGAAGATCCGGAGGGGCGTCAGGTATGTACATGTTCGTAAACATCTGACGGATTGCAATATTTTCCTTGTCCCACCAGTGCTTGATCATATCAAGTGCCGCATGCCTGTAGGCAAGGCCACTAGGATCGTCGCGTAACTTCCATCCTTGAGCATATCCCCCAATCAGGATCAGTTTATCCACGCGATCAGGGTATCGTGCTGCATAGGCGACGCTTCGAATGGAACCCTGAGATAAGCCAATCAGGGAAAACTGGTCGAGATTTGCCGCATCAACAACGGCTTCGAAGTCCTCCAACTGCCTCTCAAGCGAGTGATCGCTAACATTCCAATCTGAAAGCCCATTGCCACGCGCATCATATCGAACAAATGAATTGCCGCGTGATAGCAACTGGAACAAGTGTCGCCAGATAGGGCTGTCCCAATCAAATTCCAGGTGGCTCAGCCAGTTGGCTGCCTTGACCAGCGGAGGGCCGGAGCCCGCTGTAGCATACGCGATGCGTGTACCGTCGGAACTATGACAAAATTGAATCTTCTGACTTGTCTGAGTACCGGGCTGTTCGTTTCGAGTTATCGTCTCACCGGTAGCTTCGCACACTTCGTTATAGGCAAAACGAAAACCGCGCCCGTGAAAGGTGCGAATAAACCGTTGCTCGTTTCCACTGTCTCCCAGGGCCCGACGCGCGGCGCTGATCCCGCTGGATATCGCTGCATCTGACACAATGCGCCCGTTCCAGACATAGGCAACAAGCTCATCCCGCGTAACGACATGATCCCGGTTTTCAACAAGATAGATTAGGATTTCCAGAACCTTAGGCTCTATGGATACCGGCGTGCCGCGCACCCGCAATTCAAGCCCGGCGGTATCAAGCGTGAATTCTTCGAAGCTGTAGTTCATGCATAAACCCTAGCTTCATCGGTCTATTTTGTCATCTGATCCGGGGTTTTAAACCGGGGTGCTCAGGTTCGGTTACTCAAAAAGTCATCAATAAGCTGAGCAGCGCGCGGCCATTCATCGTCTGTTTCGGGAAGGATATGGTTGGCACTCTCCAGAGACACAAACCGCGCGCCCGATATACCGGCTGCCAACTCCTGACCTTGCTCATACGGCGCTGCAAGATCGCCTACCGCGTGAATGACCAAAGTTGGCGCCTTAACCCGTTCCAGCAAGCCAGAGATATCGTTATCACAGTCGGAGAACATCATCGCCGCGGCACTCTCTGCCGATGCGGTTTTGCGCTGAAGGTCTGAAAACCAGCGTTGGCTTTCCCACGGAGCATCGGGCATGTAGATACCCGTGAACAGGTCCCTCAGCGCGGTAGTGTCCTTGCCCCACCATAGCGGCAGCGCCTCATGTGCCGACTTACGCAGAACAAAGCCTTCTGTATCACCCCGCGCGCGCCAGCCTTTGACGTAACCGCCAATCAGGATCAGCCGATCCACCTTGTCCGGATATTTGGCGGCAAAGGCCACAGCGGATGTGCACCCCTGACACAGTCCAATCAGTGAAAATCGATCACCGCCCGCCGCTTCGGCGACCGCCTCTAGGTCTTCAACCTGCCGGTCAAAGGAATGGTCGGCGACATCGCGGTCGGACAAGCCATTACCACGGGAGTCGTAACGAACGAGGCGACGGTTTTGCGTCAGTGCAGTGTAGAAATGTCGCCAGACAGGGCTTTCCCAGTCGTGCTCAAGATGCGTCAGCCAGTTTGACGCCTTGACCAGAGTCGATCCATCGCCGGCTTCAGCATAGGCAATGCGCGTACCATCGTTACTGCGGCACATCCTTATCTCTTGCGGCGGTACAGCCTCACGTTCGCGTGCCTCACCCGGAACCTGTGTGACCGGAGCGACAAACCGAACCCCGCGACCGCGTACGGTTTTCAGGAATTTTTGCCCCTGCCCGTCATCCCCAAGCGCGCGACGCGCAGCAGAAAGCGCGCTCGACACCGCCGCGTCCGAGATAGCCCGACCCTCCCATATCTCGGCGACCAACTCGTCTTTGGAAACGACCCGATCATTGTTTGCAATCAGGTAAGACAGCAGGTCAAAAACCTTCGGCTCGACCGGAACCGCCTCGCCATCGGCGGACAATTCCCGTGTCGCTGTGTCTGCGATGAAGTGGTCAAACACATGTTTCATACGGCCACAGTACCGCGAAGGCCCGCGTCTGTCAGGCCGTCAAACCCCGCATTTCCTTTATCTCGGCGGTTTCTCCAAGAAATCCCCAAGAAATCCCAAGCTCCCCCTCAAGCTTCGCAACCGGCACGTCTGTAAGTCTGTGGTCACAGGGCGATGAGGCCCAAACCAAATTGGAGAACAAGATGAACATGACAACACAAATGCCCGCCGCCAACAACGGCGTGAACGTCGAGGCACTGATGAGCGCACGCGAAGCGCTTACAGAGATGCCTGCAGCGGCAGAGTTCACATGGCGTGCGGAATGCGAATGGCTGAACGGGGTCCATAGCCGATCATCCGTCAAGGGGTTCTTTGGCCTTGGTGAAGAACACGAACACGCCGAGACTTTTACCTTTGACGCCGACCACCCGGCCTGTTTTGCCGCCGAAGACAAGGGCGCAACCCCGGTCGAAATCGTTCTGTCCGCCCTGGCAAGCTGCCTGTGCGCAGGTGTGGCGTCCGTTGCCCAGAACAGGGATATCCAACTGCGATCAGTGGTCGCAAAGGTGGAGGGCGACATGAGCCTCTACGGCATTCTCGGCATAGACCCTGAGGTGCGCAACGGGTTCAAAGGCATCCGAGTGGCCTTCGATATCGATGCTGATGCGACAATGGATGAGATCGCTGCGGTCGTGGCGCAAAGCCAGAAGCGATCCGCCGTGTTCGACATCATCACAAATCCAGGAAACGTGCGCGTATCTGTCACCTGACACGTGTGCCCGCACATACTCAAAAGGAATTTTAAAATGAAAACGATCGCCGCATTGAAAACCCTCTTTGCTGCATTCAGCGGCACCCAGTCCAGCTCGCCCATGGCCTACAGCCCTGCAAGTGTACTGTGTGACCGAATGCTGAACGATATCGGGCAACACCAGTTCCGCGAACTGCGCGAAGCCACAACAACGCTAAGTCATCGCGACGGTCGTTTCCCTCTTTAAGGCCCTCAAGCGAACCCCGCGCTCCGGGGTTCGCACAACCCTCTTCATTGTGAGGTCCCAAATGTATTCGACAACCACCCTGATCATCGGGGCGGGCCAGTGCGGCCTTGCCATGAGCTTTGAACTCAGCAAACGCTCGATCGACCACCTTGTTCTGGATGCCGGACGCGCCGGCGAAAGCTGGCACAGCCGTCGCTGGGACTCGTTACGCCTGTTGACCCCCAACTGGATGAATACCCTCGCCGGTCAGGCGCACGGGCCCGATGATCCCGACGGATTCGCCACCGCCCGACGGTTCGCAGCCGAGATCGACAATTGGGTCACACGACATGCGCCGCCGCTTTTTACAGACACATCGGTGAAATCCCTGTCGCGGCTGGGTCAAGGGTACATTACCGAAACCAACCGCGGCCCAATCCGCTGCCAGTCCGTGGTTATCGCGACCGGTGCCTGCGCGCGGCCCAAGGTCCCTGCCTTTGCCAGCGCCCTGCCCCATCGTATCGAACAGTTTTCCCCGATCACCTATCGCAGTCCGCTCGAGGTGCGTTCAGGTGGCGTTTTGGTCGTGGGGGCTTCGGCATCTGGGCTTCAAATCGCGCAGGAACTCGCGTGGTCCGGTCGCAAGGTAACCCTGGCCGTCGGAAGCCACGGGCGTTTGCCGCGCACCTATCGCGGCGCCGACATTCTGCAGTGGATGCATCTGGCTCGTGTTTTTGATGAGCCCTTTACCAAGGTGGACGATCTCGACCGAGTTCGGAGGACACCGTCGCTGCCGTTGATCGGAACGCCGGAGCGCAACGATCTGAACCTGGATATCCTACAGGCTCGGGGCGTCGAACTAGTCGGGCGCATGATGGATATCCGAGACAACAAGGCACAATTCTCCGGTGGATTGTTCAATTCCGTGTCTTCCGCGGATCTGAAAATGAACCGCCTTTTAGACAGGATTGATACCTGGATTTCGGATCGGGGATTCGACGATATAGTCGCGCCACCTCAGCGTTTTGCACCGACCACCGTGCCGTCTGATCCCAGATTGACCATCGATCTGTCTGAATTCGACACCGTGATCTGGGCGACAGGATTCAACCCTGATCATCGATTTGTTCAATTTCCCGTTTTCGATCGCAAGGGCCGTATCCAACACCAAGGCGGCGTCGTCGAACACGGATTGTATGTTATGGGGCTGCCGTTTCTGCGGACCAGCCGTTCGGTACATATCGACGGCGCGGCACGAGACGCAAAAGCGCTGGCGCGACAGATTTCCATTCAACTCAATCAACCTTTGGCCGCGTGAAAGGAAACCGTCATGCAAACGCAGAGTTTTGACGCAATTGTAATCGGTGCCCGCGTGGCAGGAGCCGCGACCGCAATGCTGTTGGCGCGTAGAGGAGCGCGTGTGCTACTTGTGGACCGGGAAGCTGATATCCAGGACACGCTTTCGACCCATGCCCTTATGCGTCCTGCGATCCATCTGATGGCGCATTGGGGGGTATTGGGACCTATCAAGGCGTCCACCCCTGCGGTCAACGCAACTCAGTTCGTCTATTGCGACGAGGTCTTCGATATCCCGCTTAAACCGGATGTTGGTTACAAGGGACTTTTTGCCCCCCGTCGTTGGCTGCTGGACAAAGTTTTGGGCGATGCCGCACAAGAAGCGGGTGTTGAGCTGAGGACAGCAGTCACCTGCTGTGATGTTATCAGGAAGCCTGATAACCGTGTGACCGGCGTCGTTCTGATGGACCGCGAAGGCAACACATATCAGGTCAACGCTGACCTGGTTATTGGCGCGGACGGCAGAAACTCGACCGTCGCGAAACTGGTCGGAGCCAAGGAAACCGTCCGCTCGGACATTCGCTCCGCTTGTGTCTACGCATACGTGGATGGCATCCCCAACTCCGGCTACCGGTGGTTTTATGACGTGAATGCAGCGGCAGGATTGATCCCGACGACCGATGATCAGCATTGCCTGTTTGCTGCCTGTCCTCCCCAAGCTTTTAAAGCCAGATTTGGTTCTGACGTATTCTCCCGTCTTCGCGACCAATTACGGCGGTGGGACACCGACGTGGCGGAACAGTTGGATCACCGTTCGTTGGTCGAGAAACCCAAACGGTTCCTGGGCGCGCCGGGACACATGCGGCAATGCGCAGGCCCAGGTTGGGCACTGGTCGGAGATGCTGGATACTTCAAAGACCCGTTGACTGCACACGGAATAACCGATGCGTTGCGGGATGCGCATTTCCTTGTTGAAACTGCCGTGACAAATGGTTTTGGCGACCTGTCTGATTACCAACACACGCGCAACCAACTTTCTGCTAACCTTTTTCAGATTACTGCGGAGATTGCGTCCTTCGATTGGACGCTGGCCCATTTGAAGGGCCTGCACATGCGTTTGAACGACGAGATGAAAGCGGAGTTTTCCCACTTGCAACAGTCGCTCACACCATCAGCTCAGGCAGCTTGAGGAGAAAATCATGGAGAACGGATGGAAAGGCACAATGAACGGTAAGCCTGAACGGGGGCAACGTACCGGCAGAGCAAGAACAACCTCAATGCGCGATGTCGAAGCGTTTACCAAGATGACCGGCGACAAGAACCCAATCCACTATGACAGCGAAATAGCTGCAAAGACCGTTCTTGGTGGATTGGTCGTTCAGGGCGGTGTGACCACCGGGCTGCTCAATGCTGTTGTCGCAGAAAATCTTCCCGGCCCAGGAACAGTGTTCCTTGAAACCAACTGGCGGTTCAAAAAGGCTGTGCGCGTAGGAGAAACGATAGAGGCACGGGTCGAAGTCATCGAAGTACGTGATGACAAACCGATTTGCACGTTGAACACCTGTATAGTGGATTCACTGGGCGACACTTGTGTTGACGGTACCGCAGTGACGTACACTCTCGCAATTTGCGAAGGCAGGTAATTTGTTGATTTTCTAAAGGATGTTACATGAACAACGAAGCTTAGCAGAAAAGCTGCGTCGTTTTTGTGCGAACCGGGTTTTTGGGTGCATGGCAGAAAACAGAAAGTTAGGGCTCAGCGATAACCTCAAATTCAACAATAAAACAACGCTGTGTCGTTTGTAGGGTTCAGCGAATTCGGCCCAAAGGAGACATCTGGCGGCTGACTACATTGCTGCAATCGCAGCCCGCTTTCCAGACATTCGCCGCGGATGCGAAATTTTGGCCTGTGCGAAATCACAGATTGCGCAACGAACCAGACACTCCACGGTTTACTTCGAATTCCCGGTAACAATTGACATCAGCTTAGCTGCATGTTTTGAGTCGCTCAGAATTGCCAGTTTAAGCCTGCTTTTACTTGGGGTCCTTGAGCTCCGTCACCGAACTCCTGCTCTGCAGTCAGCTCCAATTTTGCTCCAGACGAAAACTCCTTTTCGTAGCCGAGCAATAGACTGCCCCCAGTAAAATCCGATGCAGCAAAAGTCAGTGAATTTGTATCTGAGAATACAGTAACGTCCGCCGTCGAGTCCCCCATATCACGGCGGAGCACACCGCCAATTTGACCAATGAGCGAACCAGCACCGGCGATGGTCTTCTTAGCTTCTAGCCCAAGCCGCGCCTCCAACACTTCTGTCGTGACTTCACCCACTGTAGCATTCACGTCAGAACCGGTTTCGGTATAGCTGTTATCGTCCTGTCGGGTATATCGAACATTACCAAACCCTAGCAGATCAACACCGGCGTCAAGATTGATTGCCCGCTCAATGCCGACGCGTACGGTCAGCAGAGTGCTGTCGTACTCTCCATCCGCGTCCGGGCTGCCCAGGATAGTTCGAGTTCTGTCAGTTGAAAGAAGTCCAAAACCCAGATCAGCTTCGACCAGATAGTCTCCGAATTGACGTCCGGCGGCTACGCTCAGGTAAACAGTGTTTGTGTCAAAGGTTGAATTATCACTGTCGCCATCGGCGTAGAACACCCCCAGTCCTAGCGCCAAGGATACTCCGTTCTCCAGCTGCCCCGTAATTCCGGCGCTGCTATTGATCAGACTAAGGTCGGTTCTGTCCCCGGCACTATCCTCAAATCGTTTCCCTTGGGCGTCTATCATAGCAAAGGGCTTGAAACCGGACTTAGAGAGGGGTTCTGTGTCACTGAAAGACAAGGCTCGGCCAACTTCCGGCACTGCACTGTAGCTCAGTGCGTCACGAACGCTGCCGATGGCCTCGCCGTAAGTCGCAATGACATCGCGCGAAGTGAACAGCCCGCTGGAATCGACGGCGGCATAAACCGGATCTGTGCCACCTTCATCCTGCACAAACCAAACGGAACGGTCGTCTGAAACCGTTGTGGAGAACGTTCCATTCTCAGGGGCCGCATCCTCGAAATAGAACGCCGCACTTCTACCCTGTGCATCCAGATTCACATCGTGATCCGCAACCCGGATTGTACCTGTAACTGTGTCATTGGTGTCCAGATTTACCGAACCGGAGCCCGTCTCCAGGTAGATAGCGTAGGCTTCGCCATTGTCTGACGCGGCCGAGATTGCACCCACATCCGAAATCACCCCGTCATGGTTCTCGATGTAGAGACCATAGGCGCTTGCACCAGCCCCGCCGGACGCTGTCGCTTCGATCGTTCCGCTATTTGCAAACTCGCCCTGCAAATTGTTGATACGGATTGCTGAGGCAGTAGCGCTGGCGCTGCTTGTGGCATTGTCCAAATCAACGCGCGCACTCAAATATCCTGCATTGGACACAACACCGGAAGCTTCGCCGCCAAGGTGGACGGCGTTTGCTACAACGTTTTGCGTCCCGGTCGCCCGGGCCGTCATCGAGCCAGCATTATCAAAATCACCGGTAAAATCGCCGCTCAGGTGCAGTGCATTGGCACTTACATCTCCGTTTCTCGATACTGCCTGCGCAGAAATCGAGCCAGAGTTCGAAGTATCCCCAGCGAACCCGTCACGGTTTTTTATATATATCCCATAGGCATTTGCTTTACCTGCACCGGTTGTGGACGCGGCAATTGTTCCACTGTTGGTAAATTCGCCTTGCAAATCCTCGATGTTGAACGCCGCCGCAGTTGCCATGGCGCTGCTTGTGGCATTGTTCAAACTGGCCGTCGCGTTTACATATCCGCTATTGGACACAACGCCTTTGACTTCGCCACGAAGGTATACTGTGTTTGCCTCTACACTTTGCGCCCCGGTTGCCTGAGCAATCATGGAACCTGTATTGATTACGTCGCCTGCAAAATTGCTGCCGACGTAAAGCGCGTTGGCTGCGGCATCGTCGGCATTGGAAACGGCTTCTGCAGCGATTGATCCCGAATTGGAGAACCTTCCGCTAAGATCATTGTCGACGTAAATTCCACCTGCGGTGACATCCTCATCGCCGGACGCCGTGGCCGTGATACTTCCACTATTATTCACATTGCCAACGAGGTCGATGCCGACATAAGCGCCAAAAGCTTCGGCGTCGTCTGTTTCGGCATTGGCTGTGACGGCGATAAGGCCGGAATTCCTTAAATCGCCGATCAGGGTGTCGTCAAAATAAAATCCTGCCGCCGTTGCGTCGTCGCCGCCGCGTGCCGAGACGGAAATGGCGCCGAGATTGTCGACATTTCCGGTGGCGTCCCCATCGACGATGGCAAAACCGATTCCGAACGCATCACCCTTTGTACCCTGCGCGGACACGTCAACAGTTCCGGAATTTTGCACTGCTCCATCAAGGCCGCCTGCAACAAACACACCGTGAACGGCGGCTGTCTCGCTCCCGGTGCCCTGAGCTGCGATTGTCCCACTGTTTGAGATATCTCCGGTCATGCCGTCCGAGACAAACAGCCCGTAAGATACGGCCTCAGAACTCTCCGAATTTGCAGAGGCAGAAATCGTGCCGGAGTTATCGAAATTCCCTGCAAGACCGCGAGAAATGAAAACCCCTGCAGCGGTCGAGGATGTGTACCCGTCCACCTGAGCGCTAATTGACCCCTGATTTACGATATTGCCAGTCATGCCTTGGTCGGCCCATAGACCATAAGCATCTGCTTCCGAGTCCTCTGCCGTGGCAGACGCAGTGATCGTACCCGAGTTGCTGAAATCGCCCGTCAGCCTGTCAAAGGCACTGATACCCGCAGCGATTGCGGAAGAGTAACCATCGGCCTGAATATCAATGACCCCGCTATTCGCGATGTTGCCATTCATTTCATCGCCGACATAAAGACCAAATGCTTCGGCTTCGCTGCCTGTCGCCGTCGCGTCGACCGTTATCAAGTTGGAGTTTGTGAAACTGCCATCCAAATTATCCTTGATGAAAAAGGCTCTTGCGTCTGCATCGGTTGCCGCGTTCGCCGTTATGTCGATCGTGCCGCTATTTTCAATGTTTCCGGTCATCCCACGATCAAGTTGGAGCCCGTATGCATTCACATTTGACGATTGGTCATTCCCGCTGACGATGAGCGTTCCGGAGTTAGTGAAATCTCCGTTCAACCCATTCGGCACGTGAATGCCGACAGCGGACACACCCGTAAACCCATTGGCGGTGACGTGGATCGCACCTTCGTTCAAAATGTCTCCAACCATGCTGCTGCCGCCTGCATACAGGCCGTAAGCGTAGGCTTCGTCCGCCTGAGAAGCTGCCGACACTTGAATCACTCCGGAATTTGTGAAGTTCCCGTCAAAACCGCGTAAGATGTACAACCCGTATGCCTCTGCCGACGAAAACCCATCTGCAGTTGCACTTAAGGTTCCGCTGTTCGTGAAACCACCGTCCACGCCTTGTCGTACATAAAGACCGTAAGCATCGGCGTCCGCGGATGCTGCTCTCGCAACAACTGAGACTGTGCCGGAATTATTGACGCTGCCATCCAAGCTGCCGCGAATATTGAAACCAGCTGCCGTGGCGGATGATCCACCATCAGCATAGGCCAATACGGTGCCGCTGTTGGTGATATTTCCGGTCATGTCTTCGTCGACACGCAGACCATATGCATCCGCTTCGGAGGTTTGACCGAGCGCTATGGTACTAAGCGTACGCGAGTTGTTGAAATCACCGTTCAAGTTGTCAGAAATTCTAACCGCGCTGGCTGATGCAAAGCCCACTCCATCGGCCTGCGCGCCGATAATTCCACGGTTCGTTATGTTCCCGCTGGCATCGCCATCGACCTCAAGGCCATTGGCCGTAGCAGGGCCACCTTTTGATTTTGCGACTACGCTAATCGAGTTGGTATTTTCAAAGCCATCCTTAAGATCGGCAGCAGCTAAGATCCCGACGGCACGCCCATCCCCCTCAGAGATGGCAGTGACCTGAATAGCCCCACTGTTTGACACCTTTCCTCTGAGGTCACCATCGATATTCAGGCCAAAAGCGGATGCAGCCCTCGATTGATCGGTCGCTCTCACGGTGATAGTTCCGCTGTTTTCGACAGTCCCGGCTACATAATCCCCAACATATAAGCCCATGGCGGATGCCGATGTAGCCCCATCGCCACGGACATTGATGTTGCCGCTATTCGTGAGGTTTCCGTCGACATTGTTTCCAGTGAAAAACCCGAAAGCTTCCGCGTTGGCAATTTGGTCCTGCGCGACCACATTAATTGTGCCGGAGTTGGTGAAATCTCCCGTCAGTACACCCAGCGCAAAGTAGCCTGCAGCAGTGGCCGAGGAGAAACCGTTGGCGCGGACATCGATAATTCCGCTGTTCACAATGTCCCCGGTTACACCACTATAGGCATATATACCGTAAGCCTTGGCTTCTTCACTGACGTTTTCCGTGGCAGTTGCTGTGATTGTGCCTGCATTTGTCAGATCTCCGGTCAAAAGTCCCGGTACATAAGCGCCATATGCAAACGCGCCTGAGGCTCCTTCAGCCTGCGCGATAATTTCGCCCGTGTTCGTCCAGTTACCCAATGCGGCCCGCCTGTATCGGACACCATAGGCCGTTCCCCGGGAAGTAGCGGAATTCGCGCTGACCGAAATCGTGTTTGTATTCAGGAAATCGCCATACATTTCTTCAAAGAAGAAGAAACCGGCAGCCAACGCCTGAGTTTCGGCACTTGCCGACACATCGAGAGTACCCGTGTTTTCGATGAAACCGGTCGCCAGAACATCTTCATCGAAATAGGCACCAAAGGCATGCACGTACGCTGACGTGGAAGTAGCAGACGCAGTTACGGTACCGGAATTTGTGAACTGACCGCCAAACGACTGGTCAAATCGAAATCCAAAAGCCCGCGCAAAGGGCGATCTGCTTGTGTCAACGGTGATCGTGCTGTTGTTCACGATCTGGCCTGTCGACCCTAATGCGCCGTTCAGAAACAGACCGTAAAGGGTTGTCTCTGCCCCCCCTGCAATCGAAATCGTACCGTCATTTGTGAATACACTGGAATAGTCGGTGTCGATCATTACGGCAGGCGCGGCGGCGCCTGTCGTGCTCACTGCCCCGGCAGTTACGGTGACCGCGCCTGTCGCTGTGACGCTGTTGTCCTCGTCAATGGCAAATACGGCCTGCGATGTTTGCGACGCCGTGATCTCTTCCGCGCCAACCCAATCCGCATCCAGAATGCTGAGGGACATTGATGTCAGAAACAGGGATGGTGCAATACTGGCGACCCTTCCCTTCCATTTCACAAGACGCCCGCCACGTGCCACGACCTTTGGATCGAGCTTACTTTTATAGTTGTTCACAGAAGACCTTTTAAATTTTGAGCTTACTGAACAGCCTCAAATTCGGCATTTTGCGCCGGTTGTGGGTCCGCCTGACAATTGGGATATGACGTTTTCTCGCCTTGAATTGGCACTGCACCCTCAACCCTTGAGTTTATTTTTTCAGTGAACTCGTTTCGGAGTTGACGCGCAGTAAGACTTACAAAA
The DNA here is from genome assembly GCF_057221115.1 of Ruegeria sp. HKCCD6426. Lineage (NCBI taxonomy): Bacteria > Pseudomonadati > Pseudomonadota > Alphaproteobacteria > Rhodobacterales > Roseobacteraceae > Ruegeria > Ruegeria sp. HKCCD6426. The sequence continues at coordinate 103,889 of NZ_JBWVBF010000009.1, forward strand.
CCCCTTCGTATCAAGGACAGTTCACGCAAACACGCGGACAGTTTGCGCCAATTTGTTACTCTCGGGCGAACGAGTTGACCGAAGGGTCACACGGCGCCAAATTTCGGCTCAAATGATTGTCATTCCGCAAACCGGCCTCTAGACGATCCTTGGCCTGTCGTGGCAACGACCCCCAACTAATCCAAAAAAACGCGACGCAGCGCATGTGCTGCTCAAAAAATGAGACCCTCAAAGTGCCGCAAGCAGACAATCCGCTAAACCACAAGACTATCGCTGCCGCTGCAGCCAACATGGTGGGCTATGCCATTTCGCGCGGAGTTCCGGTCACCGAAATCGTTGAAGAGTTGGGCATAGACCCGGCTCAATTTCTCAATCCGAATGCCAGGATTAACGAAGACGATTTCCCCAAGATTATGAACATGATGGCGGCCTCTTTGCCGGGTGAACCGTTTACACTGGACCTGGCCAGGGTTACGCCATTTTCGATCTTTGGCTATGTGAGCTCTGCGGTCGAGTTCGCTCCAACGGTCCGCGATGCATTGGAAATGCTGGTTCAGTTTCGATCTGTTTTGTCGGATCGCTTGCATCTGACCCTCGAAGAGACGCCAACGCATGCTCGCCTCGGGATATATCACCCGATGGACGAGCTTGATAACGGCGCAACCGGAGAGTTCGGTTGTGCCTTGTTGTATCGGACAATGTGCGAGTGGTTTGACCTTGGCGACGCAATTACCGATGTCCAATTTGCACATAAGCCATTGCTGGAGCATGGGCTATACGAAGATTTTTTCGGCACAAAAGTAACGTTTGAACAACCGAGAAATACACTGGTGATCGCCCGTGACGCGCTGGACAGGCCAAGCCGTCTTTCCAGCAAACCTTTGTATGAATACGCGCGTTTGCATTTGGAGCGTGTACATATGGAAAATGGCCTCTCCAACCTGGGCATCCAGAACCTGCAGAAAGTACATGACGCAATTTGCGAGAACGCCGCCGTTGGAGAATATGGCGCCGCGGCTCTTGCAAAAAACCTGCACCTCAGTCTGAGATCTCTGCAAAGACTCGTCAGCCAGCACGGCAAAGAACTACGGGCAATGCTTGAGGAAGTTCGTGAAGCAAACGCCAAACGGCTTCTCGCCAATCCTGACCTGAGTTTCGATGCAATTGCACAGTTGTTGGGGTACTCGGACGGCAGAGCGTTCCGGCGATCCTTCAAACGTTGGACCAACCAATCTCCATCGCAATATAGGGACACGCTCGAAGACAATACCACTTGAGCGCGAGTTCATTGCAACCGTGATGCAATAACTTAGTCTAATGGGTGCTCACAGGATTGAGCTTGAATAGACGCCAACGAAAAAATGTGATGCGTGCAGAACCTTCGCTCAAGCAATTTCGGTTTATTAAACCAACAGAATGAGCCAAACCCTTCCTTAGATCAGGCCGCTACAGGTAAAACAGCCATTCGGGCATACCGCAGCATTGGTCAAAGAGGGCTCATTAAAGACTTCGGGGCAGCCGCAGCAATGCCCCAGCCTGGCTAAATACTAACTAAGCAGACGGCCCAAAGCTGCCTTGCGCTTGGGGAGCCCAATGCTGCGGTCGCAGCCCGCATTGCCAACATTCACTGAACGCGCAAGGGCCACGAATTGAGAACACGAAGTCATTTCCTTGCCAGGTTCGTACCTGGAAAGCCTCCGGAAATCTCTAGGATAAGTTTACGCCGGATCCGGATCGCCTGGGCCAGGTCTACTTCGCTCTCTGCGGTCACAACAAATGCGCCGCACCCACCGATAATTAGGTCTTCATAGATCGCACCAAGGTCCGGGTATCGCACAGGCGTATCGCAAAAGCGGCACAGGATGGGCAACGCGTTGATCGTGATGCCTGCTGCGATCACTTTTTGCCGAGCCACTTCTACAGGTGGGCCAGAAAAGTTATTTGGGCTATCTCCGGAGAAGTCGATGACTTTGCGCCAGCCATCAAAGGAATTGTTCTCGATCAACTGTTTACCATCGAGCAGAGCCGCGCGATGGCGTTTCGACCAAAGGCATTGCGGCCTGTCCCAGCAAGCGCGGTGGCAAATTCGGACGCGCTCTCAGGGCCATCAGTCTTCATCCAATCCACGACTACAGCTGAGTTTGCGGCCCATTCAACATAGGTCACTGCTATGGCCCCATAGGCAGAGTTTGCTATCGCCGACAGCACGCGGGGATCAGTAATCGCTTGTGCATAGCCGTCCCTTTGGAATGCAATCTCAGCTTCGCTGATGGAACCCGAAGCATCCGCCAAGAGAACCAGCTCAAGTTCAACTTCCTGAGCAAGAGCGAAATTTCCTACGAGCGCAAGAAACGCACTTGCTCCAAGCCAACGCCTCACCTGGACCATCTAAACGCTACCTACGTCAAGTAAGCGTTGAACCATCCCAAAGTACGCTCCCACGCAAGGGCGGCTTGCGCTTCGTCATATCTGGGCGTGCTATCATTGTGGAACCCGTGATTGGCTCCTTGGTAGATGTAGGACTCAAAGGTTTTGTCGTTCGCCTTGAGGGCAGCTTCAAAATCCGGCCAACCCGCGTTGATGCGCTCATCCAGCTCGCCCTTTTGCACCAATAGTGGCGCTTGGATCTTGGGCACATCCGCTGATGCTGGTTGACGGCCATAAAATGGAACGCCGGAGGCAAGCTCAGGATAGGCAACCGAGATCGCGCCCACAACGCCACCGCCATAGCAGAATCCGACCGCACCCACTTTGCCAGTGCTGTCATCGCGGTTCAGCAAGTGCTCGAATCCAGCGAAGAAGTCGTTCATGAGCTCAGTACGATCGACCGTCCGCTGCAATTCACGACCATCCGCATCGTTTCCGGAATATCCGCCGTCCGAGGTAAGCCCGTCAGGTGCGAGCGCCATGAACCCAGCCTTGGCCAAGCGTCGAGCTAAGTCCTCGATATACGGATTCAGCCCGCGATACTCATGGATAACCAAAACGGCAGGCAAACGGCCTTCAGCATTTGAAGGCGTACGAGGTACCCACGAACATCTCCTGTCCCGTTCGGCGACGGATACATGATGTAATCGGCAAGAATATCTGGATCGTTGAACGAAACTTGTTACGCCATCGCGTAGTTCGGACTGAGCATGCTCAGCAGTGCCATCCCCGTGACGCCGCCCACGGCAAACTTGCCCGCTTTATCAAGGAACTCGCGTTTCGTGATCTTACCGTGCGCGTAGAAATCGTAGAGATCCAAAAGTTCCTGATCAAAGTCTTTTGCGGTCATACGGTTCATAGCGTCCTCCCAGGCTTCAATGGGCTCAATTGCAACGACTGTCCGGTGTTTTGTCCAATTAATTCTTCACGCGATTGCGATGCGCTGAATCCTGTCAAAGCGTCAGAATACAACGGTTGAGCGGTTGAGCATCTTTGTTGTTTCGGGAACAGCGGACGGCCCAATGCCGCCATCCAGCACATGCACGAATGCTGCGATTGCAGTCCGTATTCCTGCCGTTCGCTGCGTCCGCGAAATATGCGGTGGGTCGAAGTCACACTGTGCGCAACGGAGCCGCCTTTTGCCCGCGCGGCTATTACTACCGCAGAAAACCCTCGCGGATGCAGCGTGAAATATTCGGCAATACAGCGGATTGCCCAGACCGTTCATTCACTCGTGATTATCGTGTGAGATTTCATACCGCCCCTTCCCTGCTGTCGGCTTCGAAAACCGAGACACCCAACAAACCTTCCGTTAGACGCCCAAAGGTCAACGTCCGCTTCCGTATTAAGCAGGTTGTCAATATAATCGACTTTTGTGGCGAAGGTAGTCACAGCCCTCTTTTCTTGACATGCACCGGTTAGCTCGCTTGTTTATGATCATTGCCTCAATATCTCAGACGTATGGGAGCTTGAACGTTGAAACGCTTGCTTATTGTTGCCGCCTGTCTTCCCATGTCTGTATCCGCTGAACGACAGCGCTCACTGGAGGCTCATGAACATGGTGCTGGAACCTTAGGGATCGCGGTTTCGGGCTCCGAAGTCGCCATATCGCTGGAAGCACCGGGTGCCGACATTGTTGGATTTGAACACCATGCTCACAGCGCCGAAGATCGCACGGCGGTGGAAACCGCTGTTTCAGATTTGGCGCGTCCGTTGGAGTTGTTCGTCCTTTCTGAAAGTGCTGGGTGCTCTGTAACGGCGGCCAATGTTTCCTTGATAGGCGATCATCTTGATGAGCATGCCGAAGACGATCATGGCACCGAGGAACACGCCGAAGAAGTAGGCGCGGAGCACACGGAATTCCGGGCCGAGTACACCCTGACCTGCGCGGCACCGCAAGAAATCGATCGTATCGAATTCGCCTATTTCGAACGTTTCCCCAACGCCCGCGAACTGAATGTTCAGATCGTCACCGACAAGGGAGCAAGCGCCCACGAAGTGGAGCGGAAGGCACCTGCACTCGATTTGAAGGGCATGTTCTGACCATGAAGAACGGTGCCGATGCAGAGGAACCTGCCGATTGCGCCGTTTGTCTGAAGGATGTCGCGTTCTCCTGGCCCAAAGATACGTTTTCTATGTCCGTGGAAAACTTCCGTGTTGAGACAGCGGAAAAAATCCTGCTGTTAGGAGAAAGCGGTGCCGGAAAATCCACTCTTCTCAGCCTGATATGCGGCGTGTCGCTGCCGCAGAAAGGGGTTGTTCGGATTGCGGGACGTGATTTGACGTCTTTGAGTTCGTCTCAGCGAGACCGTGTGCGGGCAGACCAGATCGGTGTCATTTTCCAGATGTTCAATCTGCTGCCCTATGCCAGCGCACTGGACAATATATTGGTCCCCCTCCGGTTCTCTCCCAAGCGGCGACAGAGATGTGCCCATCCACGCGAGGACGCCACGACCCTGTGCTCGACTTTGGGTCTGCCGGGGGAACTTATTTCAAGTATGCCAGCCTCCGCCTTGTCCGTGGGGCAGCAGCAGCGTGTTGCGGTGGCGCGGGCAATGATCGGCCATCCTGAAATTATCGTTGCAGACGAGCCGACTTCGGCGTTGGACGCGGGATCGCAAGACGAGTTTCTGAGTTTGCTTTTCGGTCAAGTGTCTCAGTGCGGTAGCACCCTGATTATGGTCAGTCATGACGAACGGTTGGCGGGAAGATTTGATCGCGTGGTCCGGCTAGAAGAAGTGGCGGCGACCCGAAGGATGGCCGCTTCATGACACTGATCAGGTTGGCCTTTCTGTCGTTGAAAAGTCGAGCTCTGACTGTAGGGTTGACGGTCTTTGCCATCGCTTTGTCCGTCGTATTGTTCCTTGGGGTGGAGAAGCTGAGAACCGGAGCGCGGGCAAGTTTCGCGGATACGATATCGGGCACCGATCTGATTATGGGAGCGCGTTCGGGCGGCGTTCAGTTGCTTCTTTATTCGGTCTTTCGCATTGGCAATGCCACCAACAATGTGACTTGGGAAAGTTATCAGGATATCGCCTCGCGGCCCGAAATCGCCTGGTCGGTGCCGATTTCTCTGGGTGACAGTCACCGTCAATTTCGCGTCATGGGAACGACGCCAGATTATTTCGAGCGTTACAGATACCGAGGCGACCGCGCACTTGCTTTCGACAAAGGCGAGCAAATGAACGATTTGTTCGACGCCGTCGTCGGCGCAGACGTAGCCCTACAGTTGGGTTATGCGGTCGGCGACCCAATTGTTGTCGCGCACGGGATCGCGTCTTTCAGCGAACACGAGGATACGCCTTTTCGAATATCAGGCATTTTGGAGAAGACTGGAACTCCGGTCGATCGCACTGTGATTGTGGGCTTGGAGGCTATCGAAGCCATCCACGTTGACTGGCAAAGCGGTGGGCAAAAACCTGGAAGTCCAACGCCAGTCGATGTGATCCGGAATATGGATCTGCAGCCAAAGGCGATTACAGCCGCCATGCTGGGCGTAAATTCCAAACTTCAGATATTCACGGTTCAGCGCGCCATCAACGAGTATCCAGAAGAACCTCTGCTTGCCATTCTCCCTGGTGTGGCTCTGCAAGAGCTTTGGGGCATTGTAGGCATAGCGGAGCGTGCGTTGATCGGCGTGTCAGCGATGGTTGTCGTGACCGCATTGCTGGGAATGGCGGTGATGGTTCTTTCCGGACTGAATGCACGCCGTAGGGAAATGGCTATTCTGCGAGCAATGGGCGCTGGCCCTATGGCGGTGATGGGATTGCTGATGATCGAGGCTGTCTTGATGGCCTGCCAGGGGACTGCTCTGGGTGTGTTGCTGCTCTATCTGGGGCTTGCCGTTTTGCAGCCTTGGTTGGACAGTGCGTTTGGCCTTTTCATCCCAATCACCTTTTTGTCTCCTCGTGAGTTGCTGATTTTGGGCGCGGTTGTAGTAGCTTCTGCCGTGGTTAGCCTCCTGCCAGCAATACGGGCTTACCATATGTCCTTGGCAGATGGCATGACCGTAAAAATGTGATTTGGTACGAGTCCGAAAGCGGCTAAATTGGGCTCATGACTCGAATAGCCGCACTGATTTCCGTAATTGTGGCCGGAGCCGCCTCAGGTGCCGGGGCCTGCGGATTTCACAACTACGTCCCGCAACCAACTATGGTTGATCGATTGATCGAAAGCGAACAAGTCGTGCTCGCGCGGCAACATCCGGACGATCCGTTTCGATACAATGTGGTCACAACCCTCGAAGGAAGTGCTGAAGGCATAGAGTTACCTCATTTAGTAGATAGTCTTAGCCGAAGGCGGCTCCAGGTCGATCCCAACGCGCATGTCCTTTTTGCGCGAGAGGGCACATATGGTCCTTGGCTGCGGGTTGCCTTTATCGATGACGACATGCGCCCTGTTCTTAATTCTGTCATGACGCATTTACCCGATTGGGAACTTGGTGACGACCTGAGCAGGTTACAGACCTTTACCGCCTATCTCAACCATCCAGACAGCGGTGTCCGGCGGCTTGCACTTCGAGAGTTGGACCGAGCAGATTACGGATTCCTGGTCTCCCATGAACTTCGGATTGAAACGGCCAAGATACTGTCTGACTTCGACAACCCTGCGCAGCGTGACCTTCGAGCAATCCGAATTCTACTTTTGGGCTTGGGCGGTGGAGATGATGTTCGCGAGCGACTGGCGTTTGGGTTGGAGCAAACTGTTTGGTTCGAAAACAGTCTGACGGGCGCCTACGCAACGGCTTTGATCGAATTGGAAGGAACGGATCAGGTAAATTCGCTGGCGCAGACATATCTGACCAACCCGGAATTGCCAGAGTCCTCAAAGGAAGCGGTGGTGGAAGCGTTGGCCTTGCACAGCCAGGTTGGCGGCCCGTCGATGCGTGAAGCAATTGCGGATGCGGTCGCGGAGGTTTTGCGCCAGTCACCGCAACTTGCTCCTGCGATTGCGCGGCAGTTTGGGGCCCGCGGAGTTTGGTCACAACGCGACGCTCTTTCGGACCTTGTCCGTAATGGGGCGTTGGCGTCACCGCTGGATGTTCTGGTAGTGAGCCAATACGTCGCTTTGGCAGATGATTTGGCCGGATCATTGGACGTTATCGAAAGTAAAAAACCGGATACCGGAGTATTCAAATGACACAGACACGCAGGAATTTCCTGTATCAATCGGCAACAATTGCAGGATTTCTATCTGTCATGTCGACCCCGATACATGCGGAAACTACTCCAATCGAATTGGGCTGGGACGACCTTGTGCCAGGCTCAGGCGGAGCGACGATGGAAAGGCTGCGCAAGCAAGGCATAGTTCAACACGGTGAATTGAACACCCCCTTTGATCAGGAGACAGCCGCCGAGTTGACCACAGAATACAACGGCAAGCTCGTGCGAATCCCCGGCTACCTTGTTCCGCTCGATGTTGAAGACCGAGTAATAAAGTCGGCGCTTCTGGTACCATATGTCGGGGCTTGTATACATGTGCCACCACCGCCGCCGAACCAGCTGATTTTCATCACCACCGAAACTCCGTACGAATACCGATCCATGTTTGAACCGGTTTGGGTTGTCGGTACGTTTGGAACAGCAGCAACCAGCACGCAACTCGCCGAAGTAGGCTACTCGCTGGTTGCTGAGAAGATTGACCCATATTCCTAGCTTGTTTGGAGATTGGTCCAAATAGAGCCCAGAAATATGAGAGATCATCGCGTAGTTTGCGATCTCAGATTTGAGGCATGTTACGTCAAGATAATGACGGGTATCACCAAATTGATTCAGCACCACTGTTGCGATAGCGGTTGCCGATGAGCAAAGTGACTTGCATGCCCCGTTTGAAAGGCTTTCGCTTCCCTCATGAAATCATCGCATACGCTGTCTGGGCCTATCATCGTTTCAACCTCAGCACCTCGGACGTCGAAGACTTGCTTGCGGAGCGGGGTGTTTTTGTAAGCAGGGAAGCAATCCGGCTCTGGGTCAATCGTTTCGACCGGCATTTCGCTACCTGCATCAGGCGCGACTGACCGGTACCGCGAGATAAATGGCATCTTGATGAAGTCGTTATTTCAATCCGCGGCGTGAAACACAGGCTTTGGCGAGCCATCGATGCGGACGGGAACGTGCTGGATATTCTTGTTCAACCGAGACGAAGTGCCAGAGCGGCAAAGCGTTTTCTGAACCGGCTAATTGCGCGGTTCGGTCAACCTCGCGTTGTGATCACCGACAAATTGTGCAGTTACATCAAACCGATAAAGGCTTTGGTGCCAGACGCGGATCATCGAGCACATAAGGGTCTCAATAACTCAATTGAAGTTTCGCACAGACCAACTCGGCAGCGCGAAAAGATTGCCGGACGCTTCAAATCGCCCCGACAAGCTCAGAGATTCCTCTCCGCCCATGGCCAGATCAATCTAATCTTTCGTCCACATCGCCACAAACTCTCCGCCGCTCAATACCGCCAAACCCGATCCGACGCCTTCAGCCTGTGGGCGGATTACGCAGTAGAAATGACCGCCTGATCCAAAGAAATAGAGGCTTCCACGGCGGACATTCAACAATTTGGCGATACCCCCAGCCGGCCTGTATGGCTGATCGGGCAATATTCGGGTCTAGCGATGCGTGCAAACTTCCATCTGGATGTACATGTGCGAACTCTCGGCCACCGACAATAGCCTCGGGTCGCGCTAACTTGACGTCCCGGTTCAAATGAAACCCAGTTGCACCTGGCAATGAGACCCGTGTCGCACCCAATGTGACGCCGGGAAATTCTCCCACCCGCCGCAGCAGTTCTTCGGTAATCTCGGAATTGACCTCAATGCCGATTTGAACATGGGGAACACCATTTGTGGTTTGCGGTCTCAGCGCATTTTTTTCCGGGAATGACGTGCTTTGCGCAAATGAGGAAACGCCTATGCATCCCAGCAAAAGCACGGCGGCAATTTTCTGGGAAGTCTGCATATGTGTTTTCCTTTTTCACAAGTTGAAGCACCGCAAGCAACCACAATCGACGACCTGCCTTACCCTCCTGAGCGTTCGGTTCGTTCGGGCGTTTGGCAACTCAGCGGGCTCGCCGCCACTCACTCTGTCCGCAACAACCGTCGCCCATTTGTATCGGCAGGCATGGCACGGTGGCATAGGAACAGTATTTGCCAGGTTGGCCTATAAGGTGTGTCCTTTTGCAGATGAATCCGTGGGTGAATGCGCGCTCTGCTCGCAGAGGGCAAAGCCCTGTTTAAAAGGCGCATATTCTCAACCAATCGCCATCAGTGTCCCAACAAGATCGCCGCCCCATCACAATATGGATGTTCGCGGAGTCATACTGGTTTGCAATTTGCCTCGGAGACGCCGAAGCCCAGATGGCGGAATTTGCAAAGTTTAGCGAACGGCCCTTTCCTGCCGTTGAACCGAGGGTTCCGATGCTGCAATCGCAGCCTGCTTTCCCGACATTCGCTGCATTGGCATAGACATCAAGTGTCAAGGGTTATCGTCAGTTTGAGGTCGGCTGGACAGCAGGATCAAAAGCAGGAATGACAGGTTTAGCGTTTATCAATGTGAAGATTTTGTCCATGTGTCACCTCTGTTTTGGAAAAGGCAGGAATATCCACGGCGCGCGTACGTTGCCGCCATGGAAACTTGATTTGGCGCAAGATCATAAGCCTTTAGCCGGATACAAGAAGCGGATGCAACGCGTTGAGCTCACATGTTGTTTTGAAACTATGGGGACGGTTAGGGTAGAGAAAAACGGACGACTGACTGCAGAAGAAGCAAAAGGGCTCCGCACGGCGAAGGAGCTCGAAGGGCATCTTGCGTAGCTTGGTACTTTTACACCGGCGGCGCTCGGCGTGCTGGCCATCGCGTCTGGCATTTATACCTATCTTGATGTTTCGTCCTTGCTTGAAGCCAGTGGCTCGGTCTCGTTCTTTGCCGCGGTTGCATATTCAATCGCTGTTTCAGTCGAAATTTTTTTGGAGTTACATGCTGCGCCTCTTGCCGTCGATGCGTAGTGCTGGCGGTTTCATTGGGCTCCAGACCTGATTGCCCTGCACAGCCCAGGAGGGATAGTCGGCGAGGCCCAGGACATCGGCCGCAGCATTCGCGACGCCGGTCTGCCCACGGCCGTGCTTGCTGGTGGGTTTTGCGTCTCAAGCTGCCCTTACATCTTCGCTGGCGGTGAAAACCGGATCGTCTCTGCACGAAGCATCGTCGGTATGCATCAGCACTATTACGACCAACCGCGGTACATGCCCGTCGTTTGCAGTCTCGGACATACAAATGAGCCAGGGCGAAACTCTGGAGTTTCTCATTGAAATGGGCGTGGATCCGTCACCTATGATCTATTCGCATATACTAGTCGACCCTGAACAAGGCTTCGAAAGTCCAAACGTCAACCTGCATGGGATTATCGATCGTCTCAACATCTCCGTCAGGTGACACCATTGCCAATCCTACTTGGCAAATACTGCTGTGTTGTCGATTTGCTGTTTCTACATCTACGGCCACAAACCGATATGTTCATTCAGGAAGAGCCTCCATCCGCGTTCGCCACGTGGCAGATCAGCAGGAACAGGCGCCTTCGGCGTCTGATCTGCAAATCAGCCCAGATTTTCCCAAAAGGGAAGTCAGGATCATTGAAATCGGTCTAGGTGCTGGATGAAGGAAGTAAGGCGAAAATGGCAAGGTTCTGTCGCTGTTGGCAGAACTATGTGTCGCCTGACACAGATTTACCAAGTGGCGGACCGAGGAGGATTGCTACTTTTGTTATTTTTCAATATCTTATTGTCGATTTGGACAAACTCAATGCGCAAATAAACACAATGACTTACATCACCCAAATATCTAACTTCCAAGCACCAATTGGCGTCAAGCACAAATCCTGCCTTCTTGTAATTTTAACAAGTAGCTCCTCTTAAGCCCCTTCGAAAAAGTTACACCTCATCTCACACTATCAAAGCTCGTGGCACCTGCCTCGCTCTCTCAAGTTGTCCGCGCTTGAAGGCATGGTGGAAGCGCTGACTGCCTAACCTGAATTGCTCCACCGTAAACTTCGAAAACGATGGATTGAGAATTGAAGCGAAAATCACCGCTGAAAGTCGACGCGAGCACTTCATAGCAATGTGATTAAGCAGGTCGATGAAATAGAAATCCCAATATCTCGTAGCCATGGCGCAGTCCGATCAGCGGCGGTTCACCTATCAATAGTCAAACCAAACCAGAGGAGATTAGTCGCAGACCCCAATAAGCAAGAAAAACGTAGGGTTCTTTCAAGCTGAAAAAAACTTGGCCAAGACCAAAATCTTCCGGTTTGACGATTCTGGCGACTACCAACCAAATAGAGCCACTCATGGATACATCATCAAGAGGGCAGCGCATGTCTCAACACCGTAATCAAATTGGTTTCCCGCAAATTGGCAAACCTGCCAAGGATATCCTCGACGCGATGGACGCGGCGCGGGTTGGAGATTGGGATTGGTTCTCTCTCAAAAACCTGACGGCCTCCTACTATGGCGGAAGTGATGTGGCGGAAGTTGCCAAAGACGCTTTCGTGAAACATATCGGCGACAACGTCGTTCACCAGACTGGGTTGCATCCATCGGTTCGGAAATACGAAACCGAAGTGATTGAGATGGTGAAAGAGCTGTTTCATGCCCCTGAAAATGCAGCGGCAACTATCACGACAGGTGGATCGGAATCCATCATTTTGGCACTTAAAACTGCGCGCGACCGTGCGCGTGAGCTTAAAGGGATTACGGAACCCAATATCATCGTGCCGCAGTCGGCCTATGCCGTTTTCAACAAGCTGAGCCATTTCCTTGGGATCGAGGTCATCCAGATGGACAAAAGCCCCGACTACAGGGCTGACGTGGCTGGCATGAAAGCGGCCATCAATAAAAACACGATCATGTTGGTGGGCTCCTGTCCGCCATTCCCTCTGGGCGTTGTTGACCCGATTGAAGAGATCGCGGCAATCGCCCAGGAACACGATTTGTGGATGCATGTCGACGCATGTATCGGTGGCTTCATGCTGCCGTTCGCAAAAGACCTGGGTTACGACGTCCCGAACTTTGACTTCTCTGTACCCGGTGTGACCTCGATGTCGGCCGACTTCCACAAATACGGGTATAGCTATCGCGGGTGTTCGATCCTGGTTCTGCGTGATGCGGAATTAGTCAACTGGCAGGGTTTCGAGGTCGCGAATTGGAACGCGGGCGATTACTATTCGAAGAACACCGCTGGCTCGCGCAATTCGGGTCCGATTGCTTCGGCCTGGGCCGTGTTCAACTATCTTGGCCGCGAGGGTTTCCTGCGCGTGACCGGCAACGTTATCAAAGGTCGCGAAGCGTTCTGCAACGGGATCAACGCGATCGATGAGCTGGAAATCCTGGGAACACCCCAAGGGCCGCACTTTGCCTTCAAGGCGGACGGGCTGAACATTCTTGCCATTGCGGATGGGCTGATGGATCGCGGATGGGCGATCAACATCGGTAGCAAACCGGATGCCATTCTGCTGATGCTGTCTTGCCATCACCACGAAATCGCTGATGACTTCTTGAAAGATCTTCGTGAAGTGGTCGAAGCCGTAAAATCCGGTGAGCTTAAGGCGAAGGGTGAAGAAGAAGTGTACGGCATCTATTGATGTGCGCATGGGAGGGTATGTGATGGAAATTCGCAAGCTGGCTGTTTACGCGGAAACCGTAGTCTCTGAAGCTGGGAAACCTAATGCAGACGAAGTCACGCGCGTGGCGGCAGCGGGTGTGATCTCAAACCCTTTCGCCGGCACGTTCCAGGATGATCTAAGCCAACTCTTCGAGTTCGGGGGCTTGCTTGGGGAAAGGTTGGTTCAGGCCGCCCTGCCCCACTTGCCGCGGGCCGCAGTATCTTACGGTAAGGCTGCTATCGTAGGCGTGAACGGTGATATCGAGCATGGTCACGCCATGTTGCACCCAAAGCTGGGAAAGGCCATGCGCGATCCAATTGGTGGCGGAGCCGCACTGATCCCATCAGCGGCAAAGATTGCGACCGCTGGCACAGTATTGGACGTGCCGCTGGGCCACAAAGATGATGCCTGGTCGTTCGATCATTTTGATGCAATCAGCATTGCTGTTCCCGACAGCCCCCGGCCTGATGAAATCATGATGGTCATAGCGCTTGCCGATGGCGGTCGAATCAATCCGCGTGTTGGAAAGACACGCGCTGCAATCTGAGGACACAATGACTCCAGACAGGGATCGTCTTGCCCAAACGCTTATTGAACTGGTCAGAATTCGAAGCGTTAATCCATTTGATGAAGCCGCCCAGGAAGGTTTCCGCGAACAAGAGATGTCAGATGATCTGCTGTCCAGATTTCGCACTCTGGGCATGGAGACGGGGTGGCGCCAGGTTGCACCGGGTCGCCCGAACGTTTGGGGTCGGCTGAAGGGAACCGGCGGCGGACCGACCATCATGCTTGCCGCTCACATGGATACGGTCGGAACGGAAGGTTACGAGGCGGCGTTTGACGCAGAGCTGAAAGATGGCCGGATCAAGGGCCGTGGATCTTGCGACATGAAAGCCGCATTTGCCTGCTATATCGAAGTCGTCAGCATGCTGCGCGAGAACGACATCAAGTTGCCGGGCGATTTGATTATCGCCGGAATCGTCGATGAAGAGCATTTGCTGACCGGTTCTGCCGAGATGGGTGAAAATGGCCCCAGTGCGGACTTTGGAATTATCGGAGAACCATCGAAGCTGGCGATTTGTCCGACACACAAAGGCCAGCTATGTGCCAAGATTTACACCCGCGGTGTGGCTACACATTCGTCGCGGCCAGAGAAAGGTGTCAACGCTGTCGAGCATATGGGCGCAGTCATTCAACATCTGTCGGGGTTAAACGCAGAGCTTCAAGAAAAAGGACCATCTCATCCTTTGTGCGGTAGCGGTCGGTTTTCAATGAACGTCATCCGTGGTGGAACATTCGCCTCTGGGATTCCAGATCAGTGTGAAATGGAGGTGGATCGCCGCTTCCTACCCGGCGAGGACATCGATGATATTCTGAATGACTATCGTGCCCGTTTGGCCGAGTTGAGCAAGACTATTCCAGATTTCCAGGCTGAAGTTATCGGTCCAACCCTGCTGGCCCGAGCGCTGGACGTGCCGTTGACCTCACCTCTCGTCGAGGCAATTTCGGGCGCAGCCAAAGCAACACTTAAAACCGACCCCGAGATCACCGCGTTTCCTGGTGGCACCGACGCTCCCAACCTTGGGTTTCCTTGTGTCATCTGTGGCCCAGGGGATCTGGCACAGGCGCACAGTACGGATGAATATGTTGAGCTGGAAGAAATGGTGCAGGCGACCGAAATTTATCTAAGAACGGTTTTGTCTTTGAACGGGTTTAAGAGCACCGAAGTGAACGGCTTTTTCAGTCAAGTTTGCGTATAATCAGCGTCTCGCAGCTGACGCAACTTCAGAATAAAATGCCTGACGACGAATAGCAGCACCAAGACACCGCGGATCGCTGTTGGATATGTTTCGTAAGTTAGGCACTGTTACCCGTCGCTGATTTATTGGCGTTCAAGTTGACCGGCAGTCGAAATTTACACTGCAATTGGTCGACAGATCTCAAGGTTGCGGAAACACTGGATCCGGTTTCAACTCAGCGAGACGGTGAGTGCCTTTCGCACTCCCCCTTCTCAAACTGCAGGCCCGCCAAATGGCCGAACTTGCAAAAGAAAGCGGTCGGGTAATTGTCTCGGTAGTAGAAGTAATTGGCTGCCGCGACACTGACTGCAACAACCAAAACTCCAAGCAGCCGCCGTTTCCTTTCCATCTTCAACTGCCGTTGCCTGATGAAACTCTGGGGAAAAAGTTCAGGACAATTTCATGCATATCGGTTTGCCTCAAGCCCCTCGAACGAAATGTCAGGCTGGCGTTCAACGACCAAGTCCGCAACCGCGCGACTTGATCCACAGGCCATTGTCCATCCAAGAGTTCCGTGCCCAGTGTTCAGAAAAAGGTTTTTGAACTCAGTGCGCCCCAATACGGGTGTTCCGTCCGGAGTCATTGGACGCAGCCCGGTCCAATTTTCAATTTTTGTCTGATCGCCGCCATCGGGGAAAAGATCATTGACGACATAGCGCACCGCATCGGTCGCGTGTTTGCCCAGCTTTTTGTTGAACCCGATGATTTCCGCCTGACCAGCAACGCGAATGCGGTCGCCAAGCCGTGTCAACGCGACCTTATAGGTCTCATCCATGATGGTGGATTGCGGCGCTGCGGCCGAGTCTTTCACTGGCAGAGTTATGGAATAGCCTTTCACCGGATAGATCGGCAGATGAATGTCCAGTTCTTTCAGCAAGACGGCGGAATAGGGGCCGAGGCAGCAGACAAATCCATCACCCTCAAACGAGTCCTTCTCGGTCAGAACGGATGAAATCTGATCGTTTCGGGTTTCGAAGCCCTTGATCGTTTCATTGTACCGAAACTTGGCACCCATTTTCTCGGCTTCGGCCGCAAGGGCTGCGGTGAATTTCCGGCAATCGCCGGTGCGGTCGGATGTTAACTGCAGACCGCCTACAAATTTCTCCGCGACATTGGCCAAGCCCGGTTCTGCGGCGATACAGGCATCGCGATCCAGAACTTCA
Source organism: Ruegeria sp. HKCCD6426 (assembly GCF_057221115.1). Lineage (NCBI taxonomy): Bacteria > Pseudomonadati > Pseudomonadota > Alphaproteobacteria > Rhodobacterales > Roseobacteraceae > Ruegeria > Ruegeria sp. HKCCD6426. The sequence goes on from NZ_JBWVBF010000009.1 coordinate 119,925, forward strand.
AATGGTGAGTCAAATTCGCGAAGTACGTCCTGATCAACCTTTGACGCCTCAAGCTGTTTTTTGGTCCGGAACAGTTGCAGTGTTCCGAGGTTTCGCTGGTCGAAATCGATTGGAACGTCTTTCAACAGATCCGTCAGCGCGTCTCTGCTATAGCTCGACACCCGCACCATGCGGCTTTTGTTGATGCGATAGGATTCCTCGTTGCTATTGCGCAGCATCTGCAATCCCCATGCCCACATAGACGGGCTGAGCAAGGGCCAGATTGTCAAAGGCCGGTGCCGCATGACCAACCATTTCATGGCTTTCTTGGGAATTCCCGGCGCGGCCCATGGGGAGGACATTCCGTATGAAAGCTCACCAGCATTTGCAAAGCTTGTTTCAAGACCGGCTTCCCGCTGCCGGTCAATGACCGTGACATCAACGCCCTGCTTTGCCAGATAATATGCTGTGGTGACGCCGATGACACCCGCACCGAGTACGATGACTTTCATTCGCTTGAGCTTTCACTGACCCGAATTGGCTGAATTACTCTGCTTCAACAGCAGTGACGATCACTTCGACGCGGAGCTGCGGACGCGCAAGTTTGGCCTCGCCGCAGGCCCGAGCCGGCGCATGACCCGCTGGAACCCACGCATCCCATACGTCATTCATTTCATTGAAGTCGGCCATGTCAGCTAACCAGACAATGGCTTGCAGCATGTGCTTGCGGGATGAGCCGTATTTTTCAAGAAGAGCGTCAACGCGAGACAGACAATCTTTTGTCTGTTCTGCCACCGTGTCACCACTTCCGACCTGACCGCAGAGATATAGCACCCCGTTGTGCTTTACGACTTTGCTCATGCGTTGGCTGGTTTCAAAACGTTCTATCATTTTATTATCCGTGATTGGGAAGTTGGGTGTCGTCAGTCCGCTGCGAGATTTTTTCTGTGAGGATACGAGCCCCACTATCTGTATCTGCTTGCCCGACAACGAATTGGTGTTGTTTCGTACCTCCTCCGAAATCGCAGGTTGAAGCTCGATCGCGACGTGAAACCTGTTGCGATCGATACTTCTTCGATCGACAGGTCTGTGAATTTGAGGAGGTGGTAAGCGCGCTCCAAACGTATGTTCAGATAGACGGATGTCGGCGTTTCCCCAAAAAACCTTTGAAACTTGCGCTGAACCTGGCGGGGTGACGCCTCCAATGAGTGCGAAAGGCTTTCAAAGCAAAGCGGTTCTTCCACGGTTTGTTTCATCAACGCGATGGCGCGGCAAAGGGTTGAGTTTCCTTTCGCAAGTCGAAGGTAGTAGTTTTCTGTTTCCGATCGGTTCGCGTAGGAAAATAAAGTCAGACCGATGTGGCTCAGAACTTGCTGCGCGAGAAACTCACCGCAGTCATCAGCGACCATAGATCCGATCATGCGCAACGCCGCAAGTTCACCGGTCGCGGAATGCACCTTGCCATGGCGGAAGGCTGGCACATCTTCCGGCGCTATCTGTATTGCCTCTTCATCAGCCGCCTCAAAAAATTTGGCGTGGATACAGAAGCTGTAGTTTCGAAGGAAAGGCACCTGAGCCGCAAGCAAGACCGCACCTCCAACGAGCCCGATGCGATCTGTGCAAGGTAAGTGGGTTCTCAATAACCGTGTGCCGATTTCACTTGGCAGCCAGGGTTTGCTTAGACCGCCAAACAAAATGACTGTTCGCGTTGACAGGTTGGAACGCAAGGAAAACGCACTCTCCACGCTGCGAACAACTTCTATTCGGTACTTCTTTTCTGATGCAAACCTATTCGTGAGTTTAAGCAGCTCTAAACATGCTTTCACGGCATACATGGAGTTGCAGTCCTGAACGACAAAGACCATGTCTTTGGCGCTGCCGCTGTGCTCTCCCCAATAATCATTTGGGTCGGCAATGATCTCGGTCTGATGCAACATAGCGTACCTCGGATAGGTGTTTGGCTCAGGGATCGTTGAGAGAGTTTTCCAGAGGCGTATCTGCCTTGTATAGAAACTTGGAGAATTCCTGGTCCGGCACCAAGCTGCCGCCAGTCGCCCAAATCACGTGAACTGCGTTACACATCACTGGGCTTAAACAGTTTTCTTTCAGGTATTTCTGACCTTCATCAGAGCCCAGAACAATTGCGGGGCCGCCCAGACCAGCTGCAGCAGATGGTTCCAGTTTTTGCCCGGTTTTTTCCCACGCAACCCTCAACCAGCGGAAAAGGTCACTATCGCGCACCGTGTATACACCGCTCAGCAATGGCCGCATAACGTGCGCCACAAACCGGCTGACTTCGGCAACAGCCATTCCATCAGCTTCAGTCTTGTTTGTCAGGCCGATGTCATAGACGGATACAGGCTTTTCTAAACCCGACGCTAGTTGAACCAAAGCGCAAGGGGACTGAGCAGGTTCGGCGAAAAAGCTGTGGGCGTGTAACCCAAATTCCTGTGCGACCCCGTAGGCTATGCCGCCTGGTGCCCCTCCGATCCCACAAGGAAGATAGAGAAACAAAGGCGTGTTTCGATCTATCCGAATACATTTACTCTCTAACTGTTCACGCAGCTCTGACGCTGCCGCAGAATAACCGTAGAAGAGTAATTCGGATCTCTCATCATCAACAAAATAGGTATTGGGGTCATTGTCTGCTTCGGCGCGGGCTTCGGAAACCGCGGTACCATAGTCGGCTTTGTGTTGTACAACTTGCACATCGTAGTTCCGCAGCCGCGCAACCTTCCATGGTTTCGCATCCGAAGACATGTGAACAACGGCACGAAACCCAAGCGCGCGCGCGACAACACCAATGCTAAGTCCAAGGTTTCCAGTCGAGCCAACAGCAATAGTGTATTTGCCGAAAACAGACTTGATAGTGTCGTTAGCGAGATGCTCAATCGGATCACAGGGCGACATCAAATTCAGTTTGAGCGCCAGCGATAATGCGTACTGACATACCTCATAGATTCCGCCTCGAGCCTTTATCGAACCTGCCACAGGCAAGTTGTTGTCAGTTTTGAGAAAATACCGACCTTTCGAGAACCCAAATTCGCAATCTTGTGCTGTTAACTCTACCAAATCAGATGCCAAAATACCCCTGCTGGTTTTCAACTCCGGAAAGCAGTTTTCAAGTAACGGAGCAAATCGTTTCCAATTGGCGACCGCTTCTGCCACCTTTTGGGGATGAGCAACGTCGTTTGGAACGTCCTGAAACGATATTCTGTTGGAATTGACCCACAGCACGGGGTCTCCTGATAGAAGTCGTGATTTCAAGCTATATTCCATGACGATTTAGGCCCCGAAATTTCACACATTAGAGATTGAGGGAATTGCCCCATCGCAAGGGAGTATGCGACGGGGCAGGTGTGTGGTCCGAACTTCAGACCACCTGGGAGTGCATCAACCGACGTAAGTGGGAAAAGTCGCGCACAAATCCGCAACGGTGGCTTTGCAGCGCGAGACCGTTCCATCGGTGTCGCCGGCGGCTTCTGCCTCAATGAGGTCTGCAATCAAGTTACCAAGTTCTTCAAACTCGGTCTCTTTCATGCCGCGAGTGGTGGCCGCACTCACTCCCAACCGCAACCCAACCCATTCGGGCGGACGCGGACTGTCATTTGGAATTGCGTTCTTATTTGCAGTGATGTTGGCCTTTTCCAAGACAACTTCAGCGCGTTTGCCGGTGATGCCTTTAGGGCTAAGGTCAACCAGCACCAAATGAGTATCGGTACCGCCCGACACAATGCGCAGCCCACGGCCCTGTAGAGTATCCGCAAGTTTGGCTGCGTTGGCCTTGACCTGCACACCGTATTCTTTGAACTCATCAGTTAACGCTTCGGCGAGGCAAACCGCTTTAGCCGCGAGTACTTGACTGTGAATCGAACCTTGTACGCCCGGGAAAACGGCCGATTGCAGCTTTTTGAACCACTCCTCGTTATTGGTGAGGATCAGCCCTCCGCGAGGACCACGCAGTGTTTTGGTGGTTGTACAGGTAACGATGTCGGCGTAAGGGAAAGGTGACGGGTGCACACCTGCTGCGACGAGGCCTGCAATGTGCGCCATATCCACATGGAAAAAAGCGCCTACATTTTTGGCGATCTGACCCATGCGATCAAAGTCGATCTCACGTGGGTAGGCGGAACCACCAGTAATGAGCAGTTTGGGCTGGATTTCTTTAGCCAGATCCTCAAGCGCGTCGTAATCGATAACTTCGGTTTCAGCATCAACACCATAGTGGTGCGGTTCGAACCAGCGTCCGGACAGGTTGGCTTTCAGTCCGTGGCTCAGATGGCCACCGGCCGCCAGATCCAGCGACAAAACCTTGTCGCCCGGCTTGAGCAGCAAGAAGAAGACCGCCAGATTGGCCTGGCTGCCCGAATGAGGTTGAACGTTAGCATAGTCGCAGCCGAACAGCTCTTTCGCACGATCAATTGCAGCCTGCTCGACGATGTCGACAAACTGTCCACCGCCATGAAAGCGGTTTCCGGGATAGCCTTCCAGTGTCTTGTTGGTCATCTCGTGTCCGAGGACATCCAGAACCGCACGGCTGACGATGTTTTCTGAAGCGATCAGTTCGATCTGATCTTGCTGACGCTGTTTTTCGTTAACCAGCGCTTCTGCAACAACAGGATCGGTCACCACGATGGGGGTCGAAAAATGTTGCGACATTGGATTTCCTCCAGAGGGGTTTCGATTGAATAAAAATCCGCAGTTTGTCTGGCCAAAGCAAATCAGTATTGCTATTTTTTTGGCGCAGAAAAACTAAGGCTAAACCAATGTCACTTTCTCCCCGCCGCCCAAAAGGACCGCACCTGAATGCCCTGCGCGCATTTGAAGCCGCTGCCCGATTGAGGAGCTTTGCTGCGGCTGCAGACGAGCTATCCGTTACTCCAGGTGCAATCACTCAGCACGTCAAATCGCTCGAGGCTTGGGCCGGGGCTCAGTTGTTTGTCAGGAACGCGCGAGGCATAACTCTCACGCCTTTGGCAGAAAAACTCTTACCCGGATTTAGCAAAGCATTCGATCAGCTTGGCGACGTCGTGCAAGAGTTGCGTGCAACTGCACAACCGTTGAAAGTCAAAGTTGCCGCCTTGCCATCGGTTGCGCAACTTTGGTTGGCTCCTCGGCTCGGGAAACTACGCCTTGTCGCTCCGGAGATTTCCGTTTCAGTGGTTGCACTTGAAGCCCCACCAAACCTCGCTCGGGAGCCGTTTGATTTGACACTCTTTTATAGCGGTACGGTGTTGAGAGAAAACGAAATTCCCATCTCGGAAGATATCATTTTTCCCGTATGCGCTCCTGCGGTTGCGGCACGTCTGCATTCAATCACTGATCTTTCGAATGAGACCCTTTTGATTGACGAATCCTGGACAGATGATTGGCAATTTTGGTTGAACAGCCAGCCGGAAGGCAACTCCGTGGTTCAATCAGGAACGACCCATTCTCTATTTTCCGTAGCCTTGGAGGAAACCCGCCATGGCGGGGGAGTATTGATGGCGCACGAATTGCTGGTGCGCGAACTCTTGGAAAGTGGAGCCCTCGTTCGCCCTTTCGAAGGCTCACTGAAGCTTCCTCGGAAACTTGTAGCCAAGTACACTTCGTCATTTCGCAGGTCGCCTGCCTTTGAGAAGGTATTAACTCTCCTCCTGGACGAATTGCATACAAACACAGCATAGCCAACGCTCAAGTCGATTAGCGTTACAAGCTCATATTAGCGCCGTAGAAAATTGGTCGGAAAAGTTGGTATCACCACCCCACCTCATTGCTTAGCAACTTTCTCCTTTTCTGATCTAACCCAATCCCAAAAAACTCGTACATTCGGTTTATTGAGGTTTTCTTCGGATGTTAGGACGAAATAGCTTTTCGGAGCCTCTATCTCCTGCTCGAAGGGTTTTACTAACCGTCCAGAAGAAATCTCTTTGTCCAACAAACCTGTATGACCGATCGCGACTCCGCCCCCGTCGATGGCGGTTTGTATCAATGCGGAGTACAACGAAAAACCGAGAGAATTCTTAAGCTCAGGGCCACCAACTTCTGACAGCCAATAGTTCCAGTCCTCGTCCCAGTAGAGATCATACAGTGCTGGCACACTAAGAAGGTCATCAAGTGTCATCCCATCGGGGTATTCGCGCAGCAATTCGGGTGAGCAAACTGGCGTCAACCTTTCGGACAAAAAGCGCATTGTGACGAACTCGTCAGGAGGCGTCTCACCATGCCAAATCATGATATCAAGATTGCCGGTTCGGAAGTCTGGTTCTATCAAATCTGCGATGAGTTCGGCTTTGACGTCCGGAAAATGGTTCAGAAACCTTTGGACAAGCGGCAATACCAGCCTTTCAGAAACAACATGCAAAGCTCCAATTCGCATCGGTTGTGCCTCATACTGCGCCTTGAATATTTGCGTCTTTCGTTTGAAGTCACCAAGCAACGATTGAGCGATTTCGAGGTACTTTTGTCCAGCTTCGTTAAGCTCAACCCCTCGTGAATGCCGTTGGAACATTTCAACGCCCAAACCTTGCTCAAGGTTTTTGACCTGATGAGCTATCGCCGCTGACGTTAAGTTCAATTCGTCTGCCGCCTTCTTGAAACTGTTTAGGCGCGCTGCTGCCTCAAACGCGCGCAGCGAATAAATCGGGGGCAAGCTGGGCATACTCTCTTCTTCCAAGTTACGTAGAGCTAAATTCAGTGAAAGTTACTTCCATTTGGTCGTTTTCCAGACTTAGGAATGGGTCTTCGGCCTTTATCGAACTACCAGCTTCGGCATAAATATTATTTTGTCAATCTCCTGCAATCGACAGCAACTCGATTCACCTGCCCAGTTTTACTCAATCGCTTGTTAATAGGAAAAAAGTTAGTACTTTCCACGTGCACTTCTTCCCATCACGCCACCCATTGAGATACTACCATTGGGCGTTAGGCATAAATTTTCTTTGCCAAGACCAAAATCTTCCAGTTTGTCAGGATCGCCTCAAGGTCGGACAAATTATGCACTGTCGGACCTCCTGCATGTGGTGGGCGGTTGAGACAACAGAACTTGGGAGGAGTTATGAACTTCAATCATTTTTCTAAGTTTGCCGTAGCAACCGTGTTTGCTACGGGAACGATGCTGTCGGCCATTAACCCGGCGCAAGCAGACGAGCGGTTCACCTTGGCACACCCAATGCCGCCTGAGCACATCTTCCATCCGACTTCCGAGAAGTTCATGGAAGCCCTGGGGGAAGGATACGAGGTCGAGTATCACCCAGGTGGAGACCTCGGCGACTGGACGTCTTTGTTTGAGCAGTCCATGCAAGGTGCGGTCCCAATGACCATGACCTTCGCGGCAACAGAATTCGATCCGCGCCTGAACATTTTCGCAGCTGGGTACATTGTCGACAGCTGGGAGCAAGCCCGCGAGCTCTATGGGCCTGGCGGCGCACTTATCCCGGTTTACGACGAAATCCTGGCTGACCTCGATATGAAACTCGTCGGCGTGCTGCCGGTCGACTTTGGGGGCTACGCGATCCGCAAAGGTGTGGGCGAAGTACCGCTGAACCTGCCGGAAGAAGGCAATGGCATCAAAGTTCGTGTGCCTGGCCTGGAAATCGCCATCAAACGCTATGAACTGCTGGGCTTTAGCCCGGTTCCGATGCCATTCTCCGAATTGTATACCGCCCTGCAGCTGGGCACCGTGGACGGTCGTACTTTTGGTCCACCGCCGGAAATCTGGCAGATGCGCGACGTGTTGGAAGCATACGTCTACAGCAAGGACTATTTCGAGCACGCCTACTGGCTGGTCAATAAAAGCTGGTGGGATGGTTTGTCTGACGAAGACCGCAGTGAAATCCAAGGCGCGGTAGACACAGCCGTTGGATGGGCCTGGGACGAGGCCCAGAACATCAGTGACAAAACGCTGGAAGACATTCGTGGTGCAGGAATTGATGTCGTTGAGTTCTCACCCGAGCAGCTCGAAGCCGTGAAAAAGATTGTCTACGAGCAGGAATGGCCTTTCCTCGAACAAATCGTAGGCCCGGAGACAACCGCAGCCCTGAAGTCTGCGGCCGGCATCAACTAACGATGCCTCCTCCCGACTGCCCGGCAAATTGCCGGGCAGTTTTTTTTCAGAACAATCCATGTAACGGGGGGAACAAATGACACCCGAAACTACGGGAATAACCGCGTTTGAACGGGGGTTCTTGTTGATCCTCAAATCAGCAATGATCTTCTTTGCGCTTTCACTTGCCATACTGATGTTTGTCACCGTGATCATGCGGTACGGAATGTCCAACCCATTCTTGGCGATCGAAGAAGCCTCTATTTTGCTGGGAATTTGGCTGTACTTTGTGAGCGCCAGTTACGTTACAGGCACGCGCGCGCATATATGCGGCGGCGCGTTGCATCTGGTCGTTAAGAGCGAAAAGAAGAAAAACTATGTGCGTCTGATGACGTCTTTGATCTGCCTGGGCGTAACGTTGGTCGCGCTGTACTACGCCGCTCAATACGGCTGGTTCACATTCGAACGAGGACGAAAAAGCACTTACCTGCAGTGGCCACGATCAATCTGGGTCGCAAGCATGGTGTTTGGTTTTGCCGTAATGTCGCTGTTTTTCCTGCTTCAAACCATGCGCGATGCCATGAAAATCCGAGATTTTAACGAACAAAACGTGATGGGAGAATCCTGATGCTCGCGGTTTCTGTGGCACTCATACTGATTGTCGTCCTGCTGATGCTTGAGGTTCCGGTTGCGTTTGTATTCGGGCTGGCATCGTTGGTAATTGTTCTGATCACCGGGCGAGACATCGCCTTCCTCATTCCCTATGCGTACCAACAGGAAAGCAGCTTTGCGCTGCTGGCTTTGCCGCTCTTCGTGATCGCTGGCTCGTTGATGGGGGCCAGTGGCATTTCGGATCAACTGGTTAGATTTGTGAACTCGTTTGTTGGCTCGATCAAAGGTGGGCTTGGTGCTGTCACCATCGTGACCTGTGCCTTGTTTGGCGCAATTGCCGGAAGCGGGTCTTCTGCGATTGCGGCCATCGGATCGATGATGATCCCACGTATGGTCGAGGCGGGGTACCCGCGCTCATACGCCATTTCGCTCGTCGCCTGTTCCTCAGTTCTGGCTATTCTGATCCCTCCGAGTGTCGCGATGATCCTGTTCGCAATTACGAGTGGTCTATCAGTCGCCGCCTGTTTCCTGTCCACCATCATCCCTGGTGTGCTGATCATGGCGATCTATGTGATCATGAACGGATTTCAGGCGCGCAGGTTCAAGGATCTTGAGGTCGAGCCCAAGGTTTCACTTCCGCAGCGCGCGGGAAAGATCTTCCGCGCAACCAAAGGTGCATTTTGGGCCTTGCTCATGCCGGGGATCATGCTGGGGGGAATCTATGGTGGAATTTTTACACCAACCGAAGCTGCCGCTGTTGCCCTGATCTACACGCTCCCTGTCGGGTTCATAATCTACAAGGGCCTGAATATGCGCACGACTACGGATGCGCTTGTCGAAGGCTCGCGCAACACTGGGGCCATCATGATGATGCTGTTTTTCCTGTTTATCATGAGCCGCGCAATGGTGCAGGAGAACATCCCGAAAGATATCGCAGACTTCATGCTTTCGATCTCGGACAACAAGATGGTCATTCTGTTGATGATCAACCTGTTGCTGCTAATGCTGGGCATGCTGGTTGACGATACGGCTGGTGCTGTTTTGGCGGCGATTGTTCTGCTGCCTGTGACCAATGAGATTGGTATCCACCCGATCCACTTTGCGGCCATTGTCGGCACCAACCTCGGTTTGGGCAATGTCACGCCACCCTGTGCCCCACTCCTCTTCATGTCCGGGGCGATAGGGGGTCAGACAATTGACCAATACATCAAACCCACGCTGAAATTCATGTTGATTGGTCACCTGCCTGTGGTGCTGCTTGTTACTTACATTCCCGACATCGCACTGTACCTGCCGCGCACCTTGATGGGGATATTGTAAGCAGCCTGAGGCCCCGCGCAGACAGGCGCGGGGCCTTCTTATACGAAATCTACTGGGTAAAGGGGCAAGTCATGCCGCTCAAAGATATTCTCGTTGCATACAGCAATGGCAGTACATCAAAAACCGTTCTCAACTTTGGTTTGTCACTGGCTGACCAGGCAGGTGCAAAGATCACCGCAATTCACGTGACGCCGCCGGTGATGGAAGAAAATCAGATCCTGTCTTGGATGCCCGAACGGCTTATGAAACAAGTGCAGCGTGCTAATGAGGAAGCACCCATCAAAGCCAAAGAGGCGCTTGACCAGCAAATCGGTGCGTCCAGAACAGTGAGTTGGCGCGTGGAGTCGGGGGACGTTTCAGACAAGCTTGCCTCACATTCCCGCCTGCATGATCTTTTGATTGTTGGGAAGTACTCTGAAACAACTGAAGAATCCGGAACCCATGTTCGGTCGGAGCATATCGTAACACGGTCCGGGCGACCGCTTATTGTCGTACCGCAGAGCTGGAATGCAAAAGGGCCGCTCAAAAGAGTGGTTGCTGCCTGGGACGGCGGGCTGACAGCGACACGAGCTCTGTGCGATCTGCTGCACCTGATGCCATTCATCGACCAATTGGATGTGGTGAGCGTAACTCAGGCGAGCGAAAACGCATCTCCTTTGAAAGAGCTGAAAGAACACCTTTCGCACCACTGCCAAAAATTTAGTGTGACTGCGTTGAAACCCGAGGGGGCGACCGCCAGCCGAATCCTGAATTACTGCCGCGAAACCCAGGCCGATATCTTGGCTATTGGTAGCCGTGGGACCGCCCGTTTACGCAGTGGGCTGGTGCACGGTGGAACTGGGCGTACGATCCTTGATCGGTCCAGTACCCCGGTTTTGATATCTCACTGATCACTTCGACCACAGCAACGCCGATGTGCACTTCACTCTGTAGGCAGGCATGATAGTGAGCAGTTTTATTGTTGCGTTCTGTTCAAAACGTATGAGCGCATATGTTCGTTTCGAGCAGCACTCTGGATCGGACCCAAATTCAGTTTCTTCGTTTATAGTGTTTCACCTCGACTCGAGTGTCATACCGTCAGCAAGGACCTTCATTGAAAAGGCGCATCTCAATGGTTCGCGAATGCTGCACGAAAGGCTGGGTTAACAGGCAAAACCTCACATGGCTTGCGCAAGAGCCGTATGGTCTTGCACGCGGAAAACGGTGCCGGAAGCAAAGAAATCGCGGCTTGGAGCGGGCACGAATCTTTGGCGGAAATCGAGCGGTACATCCGAGGCGTTGACCGCAAAAAAGCGCTACTCCCTCCGTTCTGGAAACCGGCAAATTTCTGTAGCTTTGACTACGATGATCAGATTTATCGGTCAGGGAGCAGATCTGGATCATCGGTAAAAACTGATGCGGGATGCACACATGAAAGAGAAAAATTACCGGCTTCCAGCCGAGCGATGTCCTGCCGCAAACATTACCAATGAGGAAAAGCTGTCTAACCGGCATGCCCAATTAGACAAAAACGCGCGCAACTCATTGAGTTTGCGCGCGTTTTTTGAATTAGTGGCGGACCGAGGAGGATTCGAACCCCCGACCCCTTGATTCGTAGTCAAGTACTCTATCCAGCTGAGCTATCGGTCCGCGTTGGTGAGGCGCTATGTAGACCCAGGTCCGGGTGCGTGCAAGCTGATTCTGCAAAAAATCTTCAAAAAGTCCCGTCTCCTCGCGGGAGCCTTATTTCAAAGGTCGTTCCATGCGGGCCGGTGTCTTTCAAAATCAGATCGCCGCCATGTCCACGCACCAATTCCTGCGAAATCGCCAGCCCCAGACCTGACCCACCTTTGCGCACGCCACCCTGAAACGGTGTAAATAGGTTTTCGCGCGCTTTGGGGGGCAACCCAGGGCCAGTGTCGCTGATTTCGATGAACCAATCCGTCTCCGTTTCATGCGCGGAGACTGAGACTTTGCCCGGCTTGCCCGATGCGACCAATGCCTGCCGGGCGTTACGGACGAGGTTTAGGATGACACGGAACAGCTGTTCAGGATCAGCCCGGGCCACAAGGTCCTGAGGCACGTCACTTACAATTTCCACGCAAGCATCAGCGATAGCGAGCTTCTCGCTTGCGACCACGTCCTCAGCCACATCGTATAGAGGCACCATGGTTAGTGTTGGCGCCGGCTCTTCGGCGCGGCCGAATGCCAATGTACTTTCACACAGCGAGACAGCCCGCGTGATCGAGTTGACCAGCTTTGGGGCCATCCGCCGCACCAGTGGATCGTCACTGGCCTCGATCCGGTCGGTAAACAATTGGGCCGAAGTCAGGATATTCCGCAAATCGTGACTGACCTTGGCAACCGCGCCGCCTAGCTGGGCCAACCTTTCACGCTGTTTCAAAGCCTGCGTCAAATCGGTTTGCAGCATCTGCAACGCCTCTTCGGCCTCGCGCAGTTCCGTAATCTTGGAATTCGGTGAAATGATCCCCCGCGCGTCTTCGGGCGCGCTGGCATAGCGCTGCATATATCCCACAACGCTTTTGATCGGGCGTACGAGAACGACGCGCACCGCCAGAAACAGGAAAGATGCTGTTATGATCGAGATTACAAAGGACAGGCCGAGGATGCGCAACCCATAGTCGGTCATCGCCATACGCAGCGGATCGCTGTCCATTGTAACCTCGATCAATAGACCGGCATCCTTGACCGGCGCACCGATTACACGAATGACCTCATTCCCGGGTGTAAACAGGCGCGAAGTTGCGTCGCGGATCAAAACCCAAGCGCTGGCATCCCTAAGGTCGTAAGTCTTCGCAATCCGATCCGGAATTGGCGAGGACAGCATGAGCTGCCGAATCTCGTCGCGCCGCAGCACCACGTTATAGACACCCGCGTTGGCCAGCAGCTCAGCTTCAAGATCATCGGCCAGCATATCATCAGCCAGCAACGCCAGCGAGGCGATCTGCGCGCGCTCCAGCCGATTCAGCAGGAAGTCCTCGCGAAAGCGCGCAATCGACGGCACAAAGATCAGGACTTCGGCCAACATCACGAAGACCGTTGTCAGGATCAGGAACCGGCCGGACAGCGAGTTCAATTGGCGCTCCTTTCCCGGTCAGGGGATCCAGCGTTGGACAAACCTGACCACTCGTTTAACCGTTTGATTCTCAAACAGCCTTGGCGAGAAATAGCCACCCGCCACACGTTTGTTAAGCTCTCCGAACGTCGGATAGGGCGATACCATCGCAGCGATCTGAGCCATCTTTAGGTTATTGGCCAAGGCCAGCGACCACAAGTTGATCAGTTCGCCCGCCTGATGACCTACGATTGTGGCTCCCACGGGTCGCCCCTTTACGACCATGACCTTAATGAAACCTTTCGTCTTCCGTTCCGCCACAGCGCGGTCATTGTGGTGGTAATCAAACCGGGCAATTTCCATTCTGTCGCCCAGCTGATCTCGGGCCTGGGCCTCGGTCAGTCCAACCTGCGCCAATTCCGGATCCGTATAAGTTGCCCAGGGGATATGCGCCGTTTTGGCTTTGGACGGCAGGCCAAACAGCGCTGACCGGATGATAATCCCAGCCTGATATCCGGCAACATGTGTGAATTGCATCCCACTCGCAACGTCTCCAATCGCATAGACCCGGCGGTTTGAGGTACGCAGGCTATCGTCGGTCTTGATGCCAGTGCGAGTCTGTTCGATGCCCGCCGCCTCAAGGTTCAGATTGTCTACGTTGGCGGTGCGCCCCACAGCCACCAGCAAATGAGTGCCCGAGAATACCTGGCCATTTTCCGTTGCGACATCGATTGCGCCCGCTTCACCTCTAATTTGGGCCACCATTGCATCTTCGTGGATGTCGATACCTTCGCTCCTCAATGCCTCCAGCACGACGGCCGCTGCATCAGGATCGTCTTTGCCCAGAGCTTTCATACCTTCAATGACAGTCACTTTGCAGCCCAGCCGCGCGTGGGCTTGCGCCATCTCCATGCCGATGGGGCCACCGCCAATGATCAGAAGATGCTCGGGTTTGTCGCGCAGATCGAAGATAGTCTCGTTGGTGTAATAGGGAACCTGATCCAAACCCGGCAGTGGTGGCACCAATGGCGACGACCCGGTAGCCACGACGATCCGACGCGCTGTGATCAGGTTTTCCCCTGCTTTGACCTGCGTCGGTGACACGAACGATCCGTATTCCCGGATGACATTGACGCCGAAGCCCTCGAACCGCTCCTGACTGTCCATCGGTTCGATCTGCGCGATTACATTATGCACATGATCCTTGGCAGCGGCGTAATCCACCTTAGCATCGGCATTCGCCACGCCATAAATGGATGCATGGGACTGCGCATAGGCCGCCTTGCCACTAGCGATCAGAGCTTTGGACGGAACACAGCCGAAATTCAGGCAGTCGCCGCCCATCTTGTGCCCCTCCAACAGGATGACATCCGCTCCCATCTGGCTGGCCCCTGCGGCGACGGACAGGCCGCCTGACCCGGCCCCGATCACCAGGATATCGGTTTTCAACTCTTTCATAATTTATGCGCCCTTTTGGCCCCGCAGAGTTTTTATGACAATCGGCAATGCCGCCAGAGCACACAAGCCGAGGATCGGACCAATCACAAAGGGCTCCCACAGCAACGAAACATCCGGTGTACCACCTCGATCGAATACTCCGCCAAGACCGACGCCGATCCATGTATACACAATCCCGCCCGGAATAATTCCCAACGCGGTTGTCAACAGGAAGTTGCGGAACTTTACTCCGACCAAGGCGGGTATCAGGTTTGCAACGAAGAACGGTACCACCGGAACCAGTCGCAGAAGGAAAAGAACGGAAATCTCGTTCTCCCGCAGGCCGTCTTTTAGCTTTTTGACCGTCCCTTCCGACGCCTCCAGCTTGGCCGTCAAGGATTCGCCCAACCCCCAGCGCGCAGCCAGGAAAATGGCAGACGCGCCAACCGTGGCCGCGACAACGTTGAATACGGTCCCGGCCAGCAATCCGAACAGAAACCCGCCGGTCATGGAGGCCACGGCAGCCCCCGGCAACGAAAACGCCACGATCACGATGTAGATCGCAACAAATGCCACGGCCATTGCCCAGTAATTCCCGTCGCGCCAGGCCAGCAGAGCCTCTCGATTGTCTCGCAAGGTCTCAAACGTCAGGTAGTCCCCAAGTGTAAAGAAACCGACCGCCGCAACGATCAGAATCACAAGAAGGGGTACGTGACGCGCAAATCCGCCGCGCTGCATCTGAGACGTTTCGCTCATTCGACTTTCAGGCTTGTGTTCATTCATTCTGCCCCCAACATGCGCTTTGCGGCGGTTCGGCAACAGAGGCATCACGGGGCCTTGAAGATTATGGCAGCGAATGTGAGTGTTTCCGGCGCTAAACCCGGTTTTTGAAACCTTTTTGTAGGTCAGGTTACAGATTTGTTGCAAAAGGAGCGAAAACCGGGTTCAGAGGGTTTGACTTAGTCTGCGCTTACCAGTAGAGGACGGGCTTCGAACACCACGGGCAGGCGAATCCGCGCTGCACCCGACCGCCAAAGATTGGAGACGGAGCGATGAAACGCACCTATCAGCCTTCGAACCTGGTTCGCAAACGCCGCCACGGTTTCCGCGCGCGCATGGCCACCAAGGCCGGCCGCAAGATCCTGAATGCTCGCCGCGCCCGCGGCCGCAAATCGCTGAGCGCGTAAACCGCTCACCGATCAGGTTATGAACATGACGCCGCCGGAGGCCCCTGTGGATGGTAAGAACCACCCCGGGGATATGCCCCCGGCGGCGTCCGTTTGTGCGCCTGATACCCTGAAAGTTCTGAAGAATCGGTCTGATTTCCTGAAAGCTGCGCGCGCGCGCAGACAAGGGACAGCGTCGATGATGGTGCAGGCCCGAAAGCGGGCCCCGGATGAGGCCTGCGGGATTCGCGTAGGGTTCACGTGCTCCAAAAAGGTTGGTAACGCTGTCGCCCGCAACCGGGCCAAGCGACGCCTGCGCGAGACTGCGCGAGCCGTTCTGCTCACACATGGGCGCGACGGCTGGGATTACGTGCTGATCGGTCGCGCGGACATGACGGCTGCACGACCATTCGACGCGCTGAAAGACGACCTGCGCTATGCCCTGCGCAAATTGCATAGCAGCAGCAAATGACCCTTTTGGCCAAAATACTCGCCCTGCCCGTCCGGGTGTACCGGCTAGTCTTCAGCCCTTGGGTTGGCTTCAATTGCCGCTACCAGCCGACCTGTTCAGCCTATGCGCTGGAAGCTTTGGAAAAGCACGGGGCGCTAAAGGGCGCATGGCTCACCGCCCGCCGTATCGGGCGCTGTCACCCCTGGGGCGGCGATGGTTATGATCCGGTTCCGGATGAATGACCTGATCTTGCCCGATTGACCCAAACGCTGTAGGGCCTGCCCATGTTCGACGAAACCGACGATATCCACCCCCTGTTCGCCGGTGCGCCTTCGACCACCGAGTTCAAAAAATTGCGCAAACGCATCGTTCGACAAACGCGTGAGGCAATTGAACACTATGGGATGGTGGACGCAAACGCGCATGATAAAGACGCCAAGCCGCCGCGCTGGCTGGTCTGCCTGTCGGGCGGCAAGGACAGCTATACCCTGCTGGCCGTTCTCTATGAACTTAAATGGCGCGGTCTGTTGCCCGTCGACCTGCTGGCCTGCAACCTGGATCAGGGGCAACCCGGATTTCCAGCGACAGTCCTGCCAGAGTTTCTGGAACGCATGGGTGTGCCGCATCGAATCGAGTATCAGGACACCTATTCCGTTGTGATGGATAAGGTCCCACAGGGTCGCACCTATTGCGCCTTGTGTTCTCGCCTTCGCCGGGGAAACCTGTACCGTATCGCCCGCGAGGAAGGCTGCTCGGCCGTGGTTCTGGGCCATCACCGCGACGACATTCTCGAGACCTTCTTCATGAACCTCTTCCACGGCGGGCGCTTGGCCACGATGCCGCCGAAACTGGTTAACGAAGAAAGTGACCTGTTCGTTTTTCGCCCGCTCGCCCATGTGGCCGAGGCAGACTGTGAAAAGTTTGCCAAGGCGATGGACTATCCCATTATTCCCTGTGACTTGTGCGGCAGTCAGGACGGGCTTCAGCGTCAGCAGGTCAAACAGATTCTCGATCAGTGGGAAAGAAACGCTCCTGGACGGCGGCAGGTCATGTTCCGGGCGCTGACCAACGCGCGGCCTTCGCATCTGTTGGACCCCAAGCTGTTTGATTTTGCAGGCCTTGCGCTTGATCCGATTCAAAAAGACGAAAATTCGGAAGAAATTCCACTACTGCGTTAACGACTGACTCAGATTGGTTTCCTACGGTCGGTTTGAGCGATCCCCGCCCAAGCCGAAGGCCGTAGAAACTAATGTCCAGAAACTCGTCCTTTGAACGACTTCGCGAAACACTGCTTGCTGTCGTAAATGGCCCACAGGCTCTGGCCTTTGTGCCCGCTATTTGTCTTGCCGCATTCTGGTTTGGCGGTGAGCTGGCCTTGGTCAGCGTTGCGCTTGGTATGCCTCTGGCCATTGCTGTTGCAGGCACGATGAGCGGTAAGACTCACATTCTGGCCGACGCCGGAGGCCGCCCAAGCGGTGCCGTGGCGCGGGACATCTTCCGGTCAGAATTGCAAGGCATCCACCAAGCGTCGCAAAACTCAGGTGACAACGCCGCCTGTATTGCCATTGCGCTGGACAATTTTTCAGGCCTACTCGACCTTCACGGGCAGACAGCGGCCGATCATGTCGCACAACAGTTCAGTGACCGCGTTCTTTCAGTGATCCGAAGTCACGATATTTTCACTCAGCTGACCTCAAACCGGTTTCTGATCGGGCTTCGCCCCTCTTCACAACTTGATTTGGAAGCGTGTATCCAGATGTCAGGCCGAATTCAGAGCGCGATTGAAGAACCCGTCCTGCTGAATGGCACAAGTGTTTATGTGTCCTGTTCGATCGGGTTCTGCCTGCAATCCAACGTGCCGGGCGTCAATGCAGAGGAATGGATGGATGCCACAGTCGCATCCCTAACCGAGGCGCAACGAAACGGGCCATCCACCATTCGCGCCTATTCGACGGAAACACACCGCAGATCGTTGGTACGGGCCAATCTGCGCAAGGAATTCGAAACTGCACTGGATAATGGCGAGCTTCGTCCGTGGTTTCAGCCGCAAATTTCCACGGATACGGGCGAGATCACCGGATTTGAGGCTCTGGCCCGGTGGGAACACCCGACCAAGGGGATCATGGGACCACAAGTGTTTCTGCCGTTTGCCGAGCAGGCGGAGTTGATGGATCGCTTGGGTCAGGTCATACGCCATCATGCCTTCAAAGCCCTCAATACCTGGGGCAATGCCGGGATCCACGTGCCGCGGGTCGGAGTGAATTTCTCTTCGGACGAACTGCGAGACCCCGGTCTTCTCGACCGTCTCAAGTGGGAATTGGATCAGTTCGACCTGACGCCGGATCGACTGGCGGTCGAGATTCTCGAAACCGTGTTCTCCCGTCGGCCCGATGATGTCATTACGCGCAACGTGACAGGGATGGCTGCTATGGGGTGTTATATTGACCTCGATGACTTTGGGACCGGCCATGCTTCCATTGCCTCAATAAAACGCTTTGTCGTCTCACGTATAAAAATTGACCGAACATTTGTCGCCAAGGCCGATCAAGATCCCGGCCAGCAGCAACTTGTCAGCGCTATCTTGACCATGGCCGAGCGGCTGAACGTTGAAACACTTGCAGAAGGTGTCGAAACGCCCGGCGAACACGCCTTAATGGCCCAATTGGGAAGCAATCATGTACAAGGCTTCGGAATTGGCAGGCCGATGCCAATTGAAAAGACACTGGACTGGATTGTCGCCTATCGGGCCAAAGCAAGCGGAGTTCCAGAAATCCGTCGCCAAATAGGGCGGAAATCCTGAAATTGCCACGCAGATCGCCGCGTAGTGGAAATTCGAAGGGCGATTCCGCTTGACCTTTGGGGCTGCACTCTGTTGAACCCACCGGGTGTCTTTCAATGCTCAAGGTGGCTGTCCCAGATGGACGATCAGAACAAGAATCTCATCCTCGCAACCGCGCTCAGCTTTCTGGTGATCCTGGTATGGTTCGTGCTGTTTCCGCCTCCGGAAACGACAGTGACGCCCGAGCAAACAGAAATTAGCGCCGCTGACACCGACGAGGTTCAGACACCCAGTGCCGTTGACACCGGTACTGTAGGCGAAGCGACGGCCACCACCGAAGACGCACTACCTGAGACATCGGCACCACGGGTTCAGATCGACACTCCGCGTCTGTCTGGAAGTTTGTCGCTGTCGGGCGGCCGCATCGACGAGCTGTTTCTGAAAGACTACAAAACCTCGATCGAGGAAGGCGCGCCGATCGTCGAGTTATTGTCTCCTGTCGGATCGGAATCGGCTTATTACGCGCTTTATGGCTGGGCGCCGGGTGCCGGGCTTTCGGGAACGGACGTACCGGGGCCCAACACTCTTTGGACCTTGGATCAGGGCGACACACTGAAAGTAGACAGCCCGGTCACGTTGGCCTGGGACAATGGTAATGGTCTGACTTTCCGCCGGACGATTTCGGTAGATGAAGACTACATGTTCTCGGTCACCCAGTCGGTTGAAAACGCGACCCAGGCCGAGGTCGGAATGGCACCTTATGGGATTCTGGCGCGCCACGGCATTGGCGAAGATGGCGACCTGCCGGACCTTAAGAACTTTTTCATCCTGCATGAGGGCGTCATCGGCATGGCCGACGGCACCTTGACCGAAGTTGACTATGGCGATGTGCGCGATTTCGACATCGATCCGGGCGAACGTGCACAAGCCGAAGTCTACCAGGTCAAAGAAAACGGTTGGATCGGATTTACCGATCACTACTGGATGACGACGCTGATCCCGGACCCCGGCTCAGCCTTCAAGGCCGCTGCCAAATACGATGCACGCCGTAAAATTTACCAGACCGAGACGGTGCTGCCGACTCTCAAAGTAGCCCCGGGTAAATCGGCTGAAGTGACAACTCGCCTGTTCGCTGGTGCGAAAGAATGGGGAGCCATTCGGGAATACCAGGCGGAAGGCGTGCAGAAATTCATAGACAGCATCGATTGGGGTTGGTTCTTCTTCCTGACCAAGCCAATCTTCTGGCTGCTGCACAATATCAATGCTCTGATTGGCAACATGGGCTGGTCGATCATCGGCCTGACGCTGATCATCAAGGCTATCCTGTTCCCGCTGGCCTTCAAATCCTATGTCTCAATGGCCAAGATGAAAGAACTCCAACCACAGATGGAGGCCCTGAAGGAGGCTGCAGGCGACGATCGGCAGAAAATGCAGCAGGGCATGATGGAGCTCTACAAGAAGGAAAAAGTGAACCCGGCCGCTGGCTGTTTGCCGATCCTGATGCAAATCCCGATCTTCTTTTCGCTGTATAAGGTGATCTTCGTCACCATCGAACTGCGCCAAGCCCCCTGGTTCGGCCCGTTCCGGGACCTCAGCGCGCCGGATCCAACCTCGATCATGAACTTTTTTGGGTGGATGCCTTGGGCCGGCCCCGAGCCAGGTACGCTGATGGCAACCATCTTCCTTGGTATTTTGCCACTGCTTCTGGGTATTTCGATGTGGCTGCAGCAAAAGCTGAACCCGGCGCCAACCGACCCGACGCAGGCGATGATCTTTGCCTGGATGCCGTGGGTGTTCATGTTCATGCTTGGCAGTTTTGCAAGCGGCCTGGTGGTCTACTGGATCGCAAACAACACGATCACGTTTACTCAGCAGTACCTGATCATGCGAAGTCAGGGCTACAAGCCAGACGTATTTGGCAATATCAAGTCCGGCTTCAAGCGGACCCCTAAGACGGGCGGCAAATGAACGGACAAGTCACCAGCCTGTGGCGGCATCCGATCAAAAGCCATGGGCGAGAAACCCTGAAGGATGTAACCGTGAGCCCCGGGCAGACCATGCCCGGGGATCGCGTTTGGGCCATTGCCCACGAAGCATCCAAGGTCGACGGTTCGGATTGGGCGCCTTGCGCCAATTTCAGCCGGGGCGCGAAAGCGCCGCAGCTGATGGCAATTTCGGCTCGGTTGCAGGGTGATCGGATCACTCTCAGCCATCCTCAACGCCCCGACCTCAGCTTTGCGCCGGATACGGAGCAGGAGGCTTTTCTGGAATGGGTTAAGCCATTGATGCCGGAAGACCGGGCTGCTTCGGCACGCATCATCCGGGTACCGGGACGTGGTATGACTGACAGCGATTTCCCGTCGATCAGTCTCTGCAACATGGCGTCGCATCGTGCGGTCGAGCAGAAGTTGGGTCAGGAACTTTCAACAATCCGCTGGCGAGGCAACATCTGGTTTGACGGGCTACCCCTGTGGGATGAATTTGACTGGCTCGGTCGCGACATTCGGATCGGCAAGGCCGTATTCCGGGTACGCGAACGTATCACCCGCTGCCTGGCCACCACGGCCAACCCTGAAACCGGGGAGCGCGACGCAGATACACTGGGTGCTTTGAACAGCTGGGGTCATCAGGACTTTGGCGTTTATACTGAGGTTCTTCAGGGCGGCTCAATCGGCTTGGGCGACACGGTGCAACTACTATGACGACTCTACCGTTTCCACTTGCAGACAACCAGGACGAGTTCGCGCTGGAGCGCGGGCGCAAACTGTTTGCCGGCCCGTCCGAGTTTGTCAAAGGCGTCGTCGCTATGAACGGCCTCCCTGCCCCGGACCGGCTGGAAGTTTGCTTCGCAGGCCGCTCGAACGTGGGCAAATCCAGTCTGATCAACGCTCTGACCGGCACCAAGGGGCTTGCACGCGCATCAAACACGCCTGGACGCACGCAAGAGATCAATTTCTTTACTCAAGGACCGGAACTCTATCTGGTTGATCTGCCGGGCTATGGCTATGCCAATGCACCTGTGAAGGTGGTGGAGAAATGGCAGAGGTTACTGAAGCAGTATCTGAGTGGCCGCCAGACCCTGCGCCGGGCCTTTGTCCTGATCGACTCTCGCCACGGTGTGAAACCGGTCGATAATGAGATCATGAAGTTGCTGGATACCAGCGCGGTGACGTTTCAATGCGTCATGACGAAGGCTGACAAGGTCAAGGCCCATGATCGGGAAAAAGTGCTGACTCAGGTGAGGGGCGCGTTGTCCAAACACCCTGCAGCCTTCCCTGAAATCGTGCTGACTTCCTCCGAGAAAAATGACGGAATTCCGACCCTGCGCTCGATCATCGCGCATCTGGAATAGCTTCGCCCTTGGCAGCGCACCTCAAAGGTCCTAACACGGAACGTCAAAGGGACCTTAGCCATGAAGACACGAGACATGAACCGGGACTGGATCGCCACCGCAGCCACACTCAACAGCGCCCTGCCCTATCTGCAGCGCTATGACGGGGCTATTGTCGTTATCAAGCTGGGCGGGCACGCCATGGGCAGCGATGAAGCGATGGAGAGCTTTGCCCGGGACGTCGTCTTGATGCGGCAGGTCGGGGTGAACCCGGTCATCGTGCATGGCGGCGGTCCGATGATCAACGCAATGCTGGGCAAACTGGATATTCAGTCTGAATTCGTCAATGGCAAACGCGTCACCGATAAGGCTACTGTGGAAGTGGTCGAAATGGTGCTCTCGGGTCTAGTGAACAAGCGTATCGTTCACGCGATCAACGCGCAGGGTGGTATGGCCGTGGGGCTGTCCGGCAAGGACGCCCATCTGATGACCTGCGAGCAAACGGATGCTTCGCTGGGCTTTGTCGGAACCCCATCCGAGATGAACCCCAAAATTCTCCATGATCTGTTCGCACATGACGTAATCCCGGTGATCGCTCCACTCGGCGCAGGCCGGAGCGGTGAGACCTTCAACGTCAATGGCGATACTGCAGCCGGTGCGATTGCCTCGGCTTTGAAAGCGGATCGCCTGTTGCTGCTCACCGATGTCTCGGGCGTCAAGAATGCAGCCGGAGATGTGGTGACCGAGTTGAAAGCCGGTCAGATCCGCGAGATGACGCGCGACGGCACGATTGCGGGTGGTATGATCCCTAAGACCGAAACAGCGCTGGACGCCTTGCACAACGGCGTTCGTGCTGTTGTTATCCTCGATGGGCGTGCGCCGAACGCTGTATTGCTTGAGCTGTTTACCGAGCACGGCGCCGGGTCTCTGATCCGACCCGATTGACGCTTTAGTGATCCGGGTGGCCTTGCACCCAACTTTAACATGCCTGAATGTGAATGTATGGAAAATGAAGCCATCATTCGTCTGGGCGTGTTCTTGGGACTCTTCGTAATCTTTGCAGGCGCTGAGGCACTGGCGCCCCGCAGGCCACGAAACTGCGGACGGAAGCGGCGCTGGTTGACCAACCTGTCGATTACGGTCCTGAACGCTGTACTGCTCAGAGCATTGGCAATCGGGTTTCCACTGTTGGCTGTCGGGGCCGCGCTCGACGCATCCCAAAACGGGGTGGGTTTGTTCAACCGGCTCAACTGGCCAACTTGGCTGGAAGTCACTCTAAGCGTTCTGGTCCTCGATTTCGCAATTTGGTTTCAGCATCTTGTGACCCACAAAGTACCGATACTTTGGCGTTTGCACAGAGTACACCACGCGGACCGAGATATGGATGTCACCACCGCCATTAGGTTCCATCCCATTGAAATCGCACTGTCCATGCTTCTAAAGATCGGGTTGATTTACGTTCTCGGGCCCAGTGCATTTGCCGTGGTCCTGTTCGAAATTCTGCTGAACGGAACCGCCCTGTTCAATCACTCGAACCTGAAACTGCCTCTTGCCGTGGACGCCGTGTTGCGTAGGGTTCTTGTGACGCCCGATATGCATCGGGTGCACCATTCGGTTCTCAGGAAAGAACATGACAGCAACTATGGCTTTGCTCTGTCCATCTGGGACCAATTAATGGGAACCTATGTGGCGCAACCCGGTGGCGGGCACGATAAGATGAGTGTGGGACTGGAATGGCAGGACGATCGACCAACCCAACTAGGATGGAGCCTGACCCTTCCGTTCCGGCGAAAGTGACGTACCAGGACGTTGAAACGGCAGCCCAAAAAACTGGGCTCATCGTGATGGGAGCCCAACACCCAAGGAACAGCGGTGCCAAGCAGCTGGACGGCGGCACATTGATCCTGTTGGGCACAGCCGAGGCTTTCTGGCCAGTTTTCCAAACCTCACCCGAGTGGAACGATGGATTGGCAGACCCCGTGGACCGCTGGTCGTCCCGTGTCGTGGGAGACATGGCCGCCGCGCTGGGGGCAACGGCGCACTTTCCCTTCGGGGGCCCACCCTACACACCGTTCATCGACTGGGCGCTGAAATCCGAGCGTACATTCCAAAGCCCCGTTGGCGCGTTAGTGCACGAAACAGTCGGTATGATGATCTCGTACCGTGGAGCGCTGCATTTCAGCTCTGAGTTTGACATTCCGGCGGCAAGCAGCGTTTCGCCCTGTACTGACTGCCCAGCGCCCTGCACAACGGCCTGCCCCGTCGGTGCGTTGAATGCGGTGAGTTTTTACGACGTCGATGCCTGCCACAGCTTTCTTGACACCGACGCCGGACAAAGCTGCATGACAGATGGTTGCGCAGCAAGGCTGGCCTGCCCAATCAGCGGCGGCGCTGAACGGCAGCCCGAGCAGTCCGCCCACCACATGAAGGCTTTTCACCGCTCATGACACGTACACTGATCCTGACCCGCCACGCTAAATCAAGCTGGAACCACCCCGGTCTAAAGGATCATGATCGCCCTCTGAACACCCGCGGTCGAAAATCTGCTGCGGCGATTGGCAGTTGGTTGCAGGGGCACAATTGGTTGCCCGATGACGTGCTCAGCTCAAGTTCAACCCGAACACGTGAAACTTGGGAGAGGATGGAGCTAAGCGCGACCGAAATCACGTTTACGCGGGACCTGTATCACGCGGACCCGGCGCAAATGCTGAAAACTCTGCAGACGGCGCAGGGTGCCACGGTGCTGATGCTAGGCCACAATCCAGGTATCGCCAACTTTGCGGGACGCATCGTGAAAAATGCGCCAGATCATCCGAGGTTTTTCGACTATCCGACCTGTGCGACCACCGTATGCCGCTTCGACGTACCGAGCTGGGACGAAGTACAGTGGCACAGCGGCAAGGTAAGGGGTTTTGTTATTCCACGCGAATTGCTGGAATAAAAAAGGCGGGGTAATCCCCGCCTTTTCTGTTAATACCTGAAAACGTTCTTGCGTCAGTGCCCAAGAATCTGGCTGAGGAACAACTTGGTCCGCTCGCTTTGCGGGTTGTTGAAGAACTCTTCCGGTTCGTTCTGTTCCACGATCTGGCCTGCATCCATAAAGATCACGCGGTTCGCGACCTGGCGGGCAAAGCCCATCTCGTGCGTCACGCAGAGCATGGTCATGCCCTCTTCAGCCAGCTCGATCATGGTGTCGAGCACTTCTTTGATCATCTCCGGGTCAAGCGCCGAGGTCGGTTCATCGAACAACATGATCCGCGGACGCATACAGAGAGAGCGGGCAATCGCCACACGCTGCTGCTGCCCACCAGACAACTGGCCGGGGTATTTCAGCGCCTGCTCAGGAATCTTCACTTTTTCAAGGAAGTGCATCGCCGTTTCTTCAGCCTCTTTCTTGGGCGTCTTGCGCACCCAGATCGGGGCCAGCGTACAGTTTTCCAGAATGGTCAGGTGTGGGAACAGGTTGAAGTGCTGGAACACCATGCCAACCTCGGACCGGATCTTGTCGATGTTCTTGAGGTCATTCGACAGCTCGGTCCCGTCCACGATGATCGTGCCCTGCTGGTGTTCTTCCAGCGCATTCAGGCAGCGGATCAGGGTGGATTTACCCGACCCCGACGGCCCCGCGATCACGATCCGCTCGCCCTGATTGACGGTCAGATTGATATCGCGCAGCACGTGGAAAGCCCCGTACCACTTGTTCATGTTCGTGATTTCGATGGCGACTTCGTCGCTCACCTGCATCTTGGAACGGTCGATTTCGCGTTCTACGGCAAGTTGAGACATGCGTTGAACTCCTTAATGGTGGCCGGTCTGAAGCTTGCGCTCCAGATACATGGAATAACGGGACATGGAGAAGCAGACGATGAAGAATAGTGCGCCGATAAAGGCGAACAGTTCCCAGTAGATGCCGTTCCAGGCAGTGTCGGCGCGGATAGCGTTGGCTAGGCCAAGAACGTCGAACAACCCAATGATCGACACCAGAACCGTATCCTTGAAGATCCCGATGAATGTGCTCACGATGCCCGGAATTGAGATTTTCAGGGCTTGCGGCATGATGATCAGTCGCTGTGCTTGCCAGTAGTTCAGGCCCAAACTGTCGGCACCTTCGTACTGACCCCGTGGCAGGGCAGCCAGACCACCCCGGATCACCTCGGCCATATAGGCGGCCGAGAACAGGGTCATCATGATCATCACTCGCAGAATGATGTCAAAATTGGTACCCGGCGGCAGGAACAGGTTCAGCAGCAGCGACGCCACAAACAACAGTGTGATCAGCGGCACGCCACGGATGAACTCGATAAAGCCCACGCACATGTATTTGACGATCAGCAAGTCGGACTGACGGCCCAGCGCCAGAACGATGCCGATTGGCAGCGAGACACCGATGGCCACAACGCCCAGGAGGATCGCCAGCATAAAGCCACCGAATTGACGGCTCTCCACGGCTTCGATGCCAATAGGCAGGATCGCGTCCATTGCACCGGTGAAATAGCCGGACAGCACCAGCCACCAGATCACTGCAGCCACCGCGGCACCGATCATCCCGATCAACTCGCTCAGTTGCTTGCTGAGGATTGTGTAGGCCACCCAACCGAGAACAAATCCAAGCGCCGCCGAGATTGGGCCCCAGATGGTTCCGCCCCACATCAGGAACGGCATCAGGAACGGGTAAATCGCGGTAATGATCAGCATCTTGGTCGGAACGCGATCCGAGTACAGAACCGGAGCCAGCGCGACCAACAACAAGACCAGTGCAAGGATCGGGCGCCAGTACAGATGGCTGGGGTAAAAGCCGAACAGCAATTGCAGCCAGCGGTCGTTGATGACGGCCCAGCAAGCATGACCATGGGTAGAGCCCCAAGTCGCCATCATGATCTCACGACACTCTGTCAGTGAATTGGCGTTCCAAACGGATTGGAACGTCCATGGCAGAACCCCGGACAGCACGTACCAAATCGCGTAAAGCGAAACGACCGTCAGGATCGAGTTGAGCCAGCTTGAAAACAGGTTGTGCCGAACCCAGCCGATTGCACCAACTTCCGAGGCAGGCGGTGCCTGTTCCGGAAGCATTTCCGTGCGGACAAATGAAACATCAGCCATATTACCGCTCCACCAGTTTGACACGTTTGTTGTACCAGTTCATCACCGCCGAAATGCTCAGCGAGATGGACAGATAGACCAGCATCAACAGTAGAACACATTCCAGCTCGCGGCCGGTCTGGTTCATGGTGATGCCGCCCAGCGTACCCGTGATGTCCATATATCCGACCGCGATCGCCAGCGACGAGTTCTTGGTCAGGTTCAGATAGTTCGAGATCATCGGAGGGATGATCACCCGCAGCGCCTGCGGCAGGATCACCAGACGCATGGTACGGCCCGGGCGCAGTCCCAGCGCGGATGCGGCTTCGGTCTGACCTTTCGAGATAGCCATAATACCGGCGCGCACGATCTCGGCGATGAAGGCCGCCGTATAGAGCGACAGGGCCAGCCACAGCGCGATCAGCGAGTTGCGCATATGGGTGCCGCCTCGGAAGTTAAACCCTTTCAACTCGGGGTATCCCAGATGGAACCCGAGAGCGGCCATCAGGATGAACATCGGCACGAACAAAATGCCCAGCTGGATATACCAAATGGTCGGGCGGTCACCGGTCGCTTCTTGTTTTGCAGCGGCATAGGCGGAAACCTTCCGCATTGCAAAAATGCTGCCTGCCAACACGACCAAGAATGCGACCAGATCCAGCGAGACATCGAAACGTATGCTTGACGCGCCAAATAGGTGGATATCGCCCAAGCTCCGCGAGAACAGGAATTCCGGGATATAAACACCGCGGTTGGTGACAGCGACGGAGTTGAACAAATCCATCGTTGCTGTTGGGTTATCGCCTCGGAACGCGTTGGGTGCTGGCAAGCCTTCGATCAGAATGGCCATTGCCAGAACAATCCAGAGCAAGACTGGCACGTTGCGGAACATCTCGACATAAACTGTCATGAGCCGCGCGATCAACCAGTTGTTGGAAAGCCGCAAAACGCCGACGAATACACCGACAATCGTCGCGGTGATACAACCCAGAACCGCGACAACCAGCGTGTTCAGCAATCCGATAAACGCGGCCCGTAAATGGCTATCGCGGGAGGTGTATTCCAGAAGCCGCTGGTTAATGTCATAGCTTGCCGGTTCCCCAAAAAAACCAAACTCAACCGGTTTGCCCAGTGCTTCAAGGTTTTGAATTGTGTTGGAAATGATCCAGGCTGCCAAAAGCATGAAACCGATCAATGCAATGACCTGAATGGTCGCTGATCGGTACCGCGTATCGTAAAGGAGCATGGACAGCCGGAACTGCTCCTTCGGCGGGTCAGTGAGAGTCGTCATGACCTATGTATATCCCCGTGACATCCCGATTTTCTGCCGGCAGAGTTGATCACTGCTCAATCTATTCGGGAGTGTTTCTTATTGTTTGAAAAAGGGCGCAGGTTGCCCTGCGCCCTTTCCCGTGGATTTTAGCGGAACGGCGGCGAGTACAGCAGACCGCCATCGGTCCACTGAGCGTTCAGGCCGCGTGCCAGACCGATCGGGGTTTCTTCACCGATGTTCTTGGCAAACACTTCGCCATAGTTACCACCAGCTTTAACCGCCCGTGCAGCCCATTCAGCGTCCAGACCCAGCATCTCGCCCAGCGTACCTTCGGTACCCAGCAGACGGTTCACTTCCGGGTTGTCACCCGCGCCCGAGCTCAGCTCGTCGATATTGGCCGAGGTGATACCCAGCTCTTCCGCCGAGATCAGCGCGTTCAGGGTCCAGCGGACAACGTCGCCCCACTCGTGATCGCCGTGACGGACCAGCGGGCCCAGCGGCTCTTTCGAGATGATTTCGGGCAGCAGGACGTGGTCACCGGGGTTTTCGAACGTGGCGCGGGTTGCGGCCAGGCCCGATGCGTCGGTGGTGTACACGTCACATGCGCCAGCCAGATACTGCTGCTGCGCTTCGGCGTTGGTTTCGATCGGAACCGGCTCATAGCTGATGTTGTTCGAGCGGAAGAAATCCGCCAGGTTCAACTCGGTGGTTGTGCCGGTTTGGATACAAACGGTTGCACCGTCCAGTTCCTTGGCCGAGCTTACGCCCAGTGCCTTGGGAACCATGAAGCCTTGGCCGTCATAGTAGTTCACACCAACGAATTCGAACTTCAGGTCGACATCGCGGCTGAATGTCCAGGTTGTGTTACGGGCCAGCATGTCGATCTCACCGGAAGCCAGCGCGGTAAAGCGGGTCTTACCAGTGGTCGGAACAAATTCAACAGCGCTTGCGTCACCCAGAACGGCTGCGGCAACGGCGCGGCATACGGCAACGTCGAAACCTTGCCATTCGCCATTTGCGTCGGGCGCTGCAAAGCCAACCAGACCGGTGGTCACACCGCAGTTTAGCTTACCGCGCGCCTTGACGTCGTCAACGGTCCCCGCTGCAGCTGCACCTGCAGCCAGACCGGCAATCGTTGCCGCGCCCAAGATTACGGATTTTTTCATTTTTACCTCTTCCTGATTTTCCATCCCTGAAGGAACGGTTCGATCCGGCACACGCGCGCCAGAAAGGTTACCCAAAAGGTCTCTCCCCTTTAGTGGCCCAAGTTTGGGCGTATTCATAAACAAACGTCAAGTGCTGGATCAGGGAAATCGATGGGTCAACCGCATAGGCTTCGGATTTCACGCCGAAAAATCAGATTCCGAAGGCTCAAACCGAGAGATCAAAGAACTTTTTGGCATGGAGAAAGGCAGCTTTCTTGATTTCGGCAGCCGAGTGCGCCTCGTCATCATGGCCCCATTGGTCGATCTGCCAGTTTTCGTCCAAGCGGGAGATGGCCCAGATCTCGTCAGGGTTTCGCCAGTCTCGGGCCGCCGCAAAACCCAGTATCAACGAGCCCGACAAGCTAACGAGATCATGAAATGCGGCAAGCTGAAACGCATTCAGAGCGTGAACTTGGGATCGCAGGTTTTGGACTGCGTCTTCTGGTTGCGGTCGGTGCAGAACACCAGCGACCGAAAACAAACGCGCACCAAGTGCTTCGGCAGCCCAGTCCAAAGCCGGGTCCCATTGCTCGGCCTGCCTTTTCTGCAGGGTTTGCGGATGCGTCGCGCGATAGCACAGCAAGTCTGAATCGCCGTAATCCGCCAACATGTCCGCAACTTCCGCATGCTGGTGACACACCTTGTCGATGGCCGCGTTTGCGGACCGCGTAAAAGGCATGGTGGTCGGATCCACCTCGTTTTCCTGTGCTTTCCATTCGGCAGCAACTGCTTCGGCCATGGCCAGGGTCGGCAGCGTCAGAGCAGATTTGGCTGGTGTCTTGACCCTGCGGCCGTCCAGCTCGACTGTATAGCCCCCGTCGGCCTCAACGACCGCACTAGATGTCCAGAAGCGTTTTGGTTTCCAGTCGCTCATGTCATTTGTTCCAGAGTTCGGCCAGTGCATCTGGCAGTTTTTCGAATGTATCGATCACGCAGGCAGCCCGGTGCAGAGCCGAGCGGTCGTGATACCCCCAGCTGACGCCTATGCCAGCAACCCCTGCCGCCGCGGCCATGTCCATGTCAAAACTGGTATCGCCGATCATGACTGCATCTGCCGGGGAAACTCCTGTTTCGGCTATTGCGGCCTCGATCATTGACGGATGCGGTTTGGACGGGTGGTGATCCGCAACCTGCCGGGTGACGAAGTATCGCTCCAACCCATGGACCTGTAGCAGACCATCTAATCCGCGTTGGGATTTACCCGTCGCGACGCCAAGCAGGATTTCTGGCGTGGCGTGCAGGGTTTCAATAATGTCCCGCGCGCCGGGATAGAGCGGCGAACTGGCCGCCCCCTGTTCCAGTCGCTGCGCATGATAAGCCTGTTTATAACCGTCAACCAGCTGGGCTTGAACCAAGGCGGATTGTTTCGGTGCCAAACGCTCCATCGCTTGCGGCAGCGACAACCCCACAATCGAAAGTGTTGCATCACGATCTGGCGCTGGCAGGGAAAGCGCGTCAAAGCAGGCGTTCATGGCGGAAATAATACTGCCCTGGCTATCAACCAGGGTACCATCAACGTCGAACAGGACCAGGCGCAAAGATGCGCTCATCGCAGCTCCTCAAACGGGTCGTCGGTGGCCAGATCTTCGGTCCATCCCAGTGTGTCCCAGCTGTCTTTCATATGTTCCGGCAAAGGCGCGGTAATGGACACAGGCTTGCGGGTCACCGGGTGTTCAAAGGACAACCGCCGCGCATGCAGGTGCAGCTTTTTGCTGATAACCCCGCCCAGCTGCGCACCCCAGCCATCGCCCAGATTTTCCTGACCCGAGCCGCCGTATTTGCCATCCCCGATGATCGGATGGCCAATAGCCGCCATATGTGCGCGCAACTGGTGCGTTCGCCCAGTGACTGGCTCCATGGCAACCCAGGCAGCTCTGCCCGCGACCCGGTACAGCGTCGCGTACAGTGTGTGCGCGCGTTTCGCCCCCGGAGTGTCGTCGACCTCGCTCATGTGCACGGGAATCATCTTTTCGCCTTCGCCGTGCTTGCCATGGCCCGGGGCCTTGACCAACCCGGTTTTGATTTCGCCCAAGTAGGGTGTCGGCACACCTGCAACCAAAGCCCAGTAGATCTTGCGCGTGTTGCGATGCCGAAAGGCCGCTGTCAGCCCCTTGGCCGCTTCACGGGTGCGAGCCATAACCAACACGCCCGAAGTGTCCTTGTCCAGCCGGTGCACAAGGCGCGGGTTCTCGTCAAAGCCAAAGCGCAAGGCCTCGGACAAGCTGTCAACATGTCGGGTTTGCCCGCTGCCGCCCTGCACAGGCAGGCCGTGTGGTTTGTTCAGAGCCAGAATGTGATCGTCGCGATAGATCACGCAGGACTGGATCAGCCTGGTATCTGCATCCGAGATGGTCCGTTTAACCTCAACGGGCTTGTGATCAGCATCCGGCAATGGTGGGACGCGCACGGATTGCCCGACCTCCAGCCGGGTCGAGGCTTTGACCCGGCCGCCATCGACGCGCAATTCACCCTTGCGGCACATCTTTTCGATGCGGCTTTGGCCGACATGGGGAAACAGGCGGCGCACCCAGCGATCTAGCCGCTGGTCACCGTCGCCTTCTGCCACTGTGATCATCTGTACACCACTCATGCGATTGCCCCTTGCACCGCGCGGCTTGAGCGCCCGGATTGTGTCAGTTTCAGCTCTTTTGAAAACATGCGCGTCTGTCGCCCGCATCGGTCGAAGAGTCAAGTCAGCGCAATTAAGTGTTCCGCTGTGCCCGTAGCTTGGCAAAATAGTCCAGTCGCTTTTTCAGCTCACGCTCGAACCCGCGTTCGACCGGTTGATAGAGTTCGGGGCGCTCCATGTCCTCGGGAAAGTAGTTCTGGCCGGAAAACCCGTCCTCGGCATCATGGTCATACGCATAGCCTGTGCCGTATCCCTGGTCTTTCATCAAAGAGGTCGGCGCGTTCAGGATATGCTTTGGCGGAGGCGCGCTGCCGGACTGTTTTGCCAACCGCATAGCCGCCTTGTAACCGATGTAAGCCCCATTCGACTTGGGCGCCAATGCGAGATACACCACCGCCTGCGCCAGCGCCAGCTCACCCTCTGGTGATCCAAGCCTCTCGTAGGTTTCCCAGGCGTGCAGGCAGATCGACTGCGCCTGAGGATCGGCGAGCCCGATATCTTCAACGGCCATCCGGGTAATTCGGCGGGCCAGGTACCTTGGATCCTCTCCTCCGGTCAGCATCCGGGCGAACCAGTACAGCGCGGCATCCGGATCGGATCCGCGTACCGATTTGTGCAGGGCTGAAATCAGATTGTAGTGCTCATCCCCGGACTTGTCGTATTTCGCCGCGCGCCGCATGAGCCGCTTGGCCAGCGCGTCCGGGTCCAGTGGTGCTTTGACATTCCACGCTGAGACCTGCTCGATCAGGTTCAGCAACGCGCGCCCATCACCGTCAGCCATTTCCTGAAGCGCCTCGCGCGCCTGGCCCGTCAAAGGCAGTGCATTGCCCAACTCCTTTTCGGCGCGCTGGGTCAATCGTTCCAAATCGGTCAGGTTCAGTCGCTCCAACACCAGCACCTGAGCACGGCTAAGGACAGCGGCGTTGAGTTCAAAGGAGGGGTTTTCGGTCGTGGCGCCCACCAGAAGGATAGTACCATCCTCCATATGAGGTAAAAAACCGTCCTGCTGAGCTTTGTTGAAGCGGTGAATCTCGTCAACGAACAGCAACGTGCCCTGCCCATTCTGACGGCGGATTTTCGCGGCCTCAAACACCTTCTTAAGATCGGGTACGCCAGTGAATATCGCGCTGATCTGAACGAAATGAAGGTCGGTTTCCCGGGCCAGCAACCGCGCAATAGTGGTTTTGCCCACACCCGGAGGCCCCCAGAAGATCAGGCTGGACAGGCTACCCGCCGCCAGCATCACCCCCAATGGCGCCTCGGAACCCAGGACCTGTTCCTGCCCGATGACTTCAGCAAGCGTTTGTGGGCGCAATCGGTCGGCCAATGGGCGATGTGGCGCAACTGCTGGGGCGCTGTCGCCGGTATCGAACAAGTCGCTCATATCGTTACAAACGGAACCGCAGAGATACCGCTTGTCCGTCGCGCTCCAACTCAATCTGAACCCGTCGACCCGGTTCAGTCAGGGCGTCCACTATATCCCCGGGTCGCTCGACTGTTTTACTATTGATGGCCTTCACCAAATCGCCGGTTCGCAACCCGGCTCGCGCGCCGTAGGGGCCGGGCTCGACCACGACGACACCTGTCTGCGACAGACCCAGCCCCAGCCGCGTTATCAAAGCCGGGTTTATCCGCGCGACGACCAATTCGGGCAGGACAGTGCTGGCATCCAATTCCGTCTCTTCAGCGGCGGGCGATTCAGGCGCCGGGATCAGCGCGACCTCAACCTCGGATCGCGCATCACCACGCAGGCGTGTCAGGACAGACGTTCCGCCAACCCCGGCGATAGACATGCGGAATTTCATCTCGGCCGGTGAGTTTACTTCTTTCCCGTCGACATGAGTGACCACGTCGCCAACTTTCAGCCCTGCCTCACCTAACGGACTAAGCGCGTGCAGATCCGAAATCACGACCCCTTCCGGCAGCGTCAAACCAAGGGATTCTGCAATGTCCGCACTCATATGCTGCCCTGCCATTCCGGCCCATGGGCTGACGAACCTTTCGTTTCCAGCCCGTGCTTGCTGCAGGTACTCGGCGACCAGATTGGCTGGAATGGCAAAACCGATGCCGTTCGATCCCCCCGAACGCGTCAGGATCGAGGTGTTTATCCCGATCAGCTGCCCATTCACGTCGATAAGCGCGCCACCGGAATTTCCGGGGTTGATGGCCGCGTCGGTCTGGATGAAATAACCCCGGGCATTTCCAGTCGCCGTTCCGGTGCGCGCCAATCCCGAGATAATGCCCGAAGACACCGTCTGCCCTACACCAAACGGGTTACCGATGGCCAAAGCCAGCTCACCAACTTCAACCTGATCCGAGTCGCGAAGTTGCAGGAAGGGCAGATCCTGAGCCTCATCCAGCCGGAGAATCGCAATGTCGCTTTCCCTGTCGCCCAGAACCACCTTCGCGGAGAACTCACGCCGATCTGTAGTGACAATCTGGATTTCAGTCGCGGCGCCGACGACGTGATAGTTGGACACGATATAGCCATCGTCAGACAGGATCACACCGGAACCCAGCGAGTTCTGAACTCTCGGTCGAGGAGCCCCAAATCCTCTGCCAAAGAAATCCTGAAAGAACGGATCGGAGAACAAAGTATTTGCCCGACCCTGTCGAACGATCTTGGCGTAAATGTTTACGACCGCCGGAGCAGCCTGTTTTACGACTGGTGCGAAACCCAGAGAAATCTCGACCTGAGATTCCGGCACACGGGTCTCAGCAGAGGCTACTGTGGCGCATGCAAAAGAAAGAGCGATAAGTGTCGCGCGAAACATTGATACCTCAACTTGCAAAGCTCAGTTGGATATGCGTCCACAGGAAACGTAATGCAAGCTCGTGGTGAATGAGGCGTAGTGATTAATCGAGAGGTGCGTGCAGCCGAGTGCCTTTGGTTATGATCCCCCCCGATTGCCCACATCAATTGTGCCGTAGCGTTGTTTAAACACTTCTGGCAACTTTCGGTCTCCCACGGGCGATAACCACAAGCGCAGCAAATGGCGTCTCTCTGCCGGGTCGGGCCAGTCAGTAAACGCGGTTCTGTCGTGCAATTGAGAATGGTTGTAGACAAACTGCATGTCACCCGGTTGCAATCGCATCGAAAGGTAGAGGTCGGGGTCATTGGCCAGTGCGTCGAAACGGTCCAATGCCGCGACGTGGTCCGGCGTCAGCCGCATGGCCTCGGGAAACCTTTGCGCGCTGTCGATATATTGCCGCTGGTAGAACACTGTCAGCTTGCCATCATACCAGCAGAAAGGCGGGATGGTCATGAAAGGTTGCATCCCTTCCGGCACCTCGCCACGGCGGTCGGTCGCGATTGGGTCGAACAAACGCTCCAGCAAGTCCGGACATTCTACTCGCATCCTGTTGTAGATGGTTTCAGCGCTGACAAGCAGGGAGTCGCCGCCTTGCTTCGCCTCTCGCAAGCACAGCAAACTTACGATACCCGCGCTGTCGGTATGAAAGGTCTGCCGCTCATGGGTTTGATAGATCCGGGTATTGGGATCACTCGCATCTGCGCCGGTATCGCGAACATGCCCCAGTATGTGCCCCTGAGCATTCTGCGAGCGCGCCGACCCAAGATGGGTGCCCACTCCGCAAAAGATCGCCGCCGCCATTTCCTGAGTGTATGTCTGCACCGGCAGGCCCCTGATCACCTCGAAACCGACCCCGTTGATCAATGTTTCGCGCAACCGCGCCAGGTGGCTATCCAGCCGTTGCAGCGGGAAATCGGCCTTTGTAATTTCACCGATATCCCGATCCAGGCTAAGGTAGTGGCGGGCAGCCTGCTCAAGGTCGGCTACACAGTCCGGCGTCAGATCGAAAATCCAATCGTCTTGCCGCATAACCATCTCGCTTCCAGACCAAACTGATGGTCCCGTGAGTTCATTAGGTATCTCAGATAGTATCGCCATCGTCTCCTCCATGCTTATCTTACAGCGTGGCACGGGACAGTGGGGGTTTCATTTCCTTGGATCAGCGCGAATGATCCAAATATGACGCCTTTCAGAGTCAAAAAAGCCCCCGTGTCTGAAACGCGGGGGCCAAATTCAGAAAGCCGGGCTTTCTTATTCTTCGTCTGCGGCCTCTTCGGCGGCAACGCGGGCTTTGTCCGCCGCGCCTTTGGCGTCCAGATCACGGTCAACGAATTCGATGATCGCCATCGGAGCCATGTCACCGTAACGGAAACCAGCTTTCAGGATACGGACATAACCGCCCTGACGCTCAGCGTAGCGGGGGCCCAGAATTTCGAACAGCTTGGCGACGTCTTTGTCTTCTTTCAGCTGCGATGCGGCCTGACGGCGGGCGTGCAGGTCGCCGCGCTTGCCGAGCGTGATCAGTTTTTCAACGATCGGGCGCAGTTCTTTTGCCTTGGGCAGAGTTGTTTTGATCTGCTCATGTTCGATGAGCGAGCCAGCCATGTTCGCGAACAGAGCCTTACGGTGCTCATGAGTACGGTTCAGGCGGCGGTAACCACGTGCGTGACGCATTTTCTAGTTCCTTCTTTCGCGTTTTGCTTTGTCTGGCCGGCGATGCGTGTCACCGGCTCTCCTTGGGGCGGAAGTGCCCTATTGTCCCCGGCAGACCGGGCATTGGGGAAGACGCGCTTAGAACGCGTCTTCAAATTTCTTGGCCAGATCTTCGATGTTGTCGGGCGGCCAGTCCTCGACATCCATGCCGAGGTGCAGACCCATGCCGGACAGCACTTCCTTGATCTCGTTCAGCGACTTGCGGCCGAAGTTCGGGGTGCGCAGCATCTCGGCTTCGGTCTTCTGGATCAGATCGCCGATGTAAACGATGTTGTCGTTCTTCAGGCAGTTTGCCGAACGGACCGACAGTTCCAGCTCGTCCACTTTCTTCAGCAGCAGCGGGTTGAACTCCAGACCATCATCTTCGTCCTGGCGGCCAGCCGATTCCGGCTCGTCGAAGTTGACGAAGATCGACAGCTGATCCTGCAGGATACGTGCGGCGAAGGCCAGCGCGTCTTCCGGCGTGATCGAACCGTCGGTGTCGATCTTCAGGGTCAGCTTGTCATAGTCCAGAACCTGACCTTCACGGGTCGGCTGAACGTCATAGGCAACCTTCTTGACCGGCGAATAGATCGCGTCGATCGGGATCAGGCCGATGGGTGCGTCTTCTGGCTTGTTCTTCTCAGCCGAGACATAGCCCTTGCCGGTGTTGACGGTCAGTTCCATGAACAGGTCGGCGCCATCGTCCAGGTGGCAGATGACGTGATCGCGGTTCAGAACCTCGATGCCGGCGCTTTCGCTAATGTCACCGGCGGTGACAACTGCGGGACCTTTGGCATTGATCGACAGGCGCTTTGGGCCTTCGACTTCCATGCGCAGGGCAACCTGCTTGAGGTTCAGGATGATGTCGGTGACGTCTTCACGCACGCCCGCGACCGAGCTGAACTCGTGCAGGACGTTGTCGATCTGAACGCTGGTGATGGCTGCGCCTTGCAGCGAGCTCATCAGAACGCGGCGTAGCGCGTTGCCCAGAGTCAAACCAAAACCACGCTCCAGCGGTTCGGCAACCAGAGTCGCCTGACGTGCGGGATCGTTGCCCGGCTTACCATCCAGCTGGGTCGGCTTGATCAATTCAGCCCAATTCTTATGGATCATGTAATCCCTCCATTCCTGTCCGCGCCCCATGACCAACAAGGTGCAGACGCCCGAGGTTTAAAATGACGTGCTGGGGCCGTGCAAAAACACTGGCCCCAGCTCAATTCAAAATCGCTTAGACGCGGCGACGCTTCGGCGGACGGCAGCCGTTGTGAGCAATCGGTGTCACATCACGGATCGACGTGATGTTGAAGCCCACTGCAGCCAGCGCACGCAGAGCCGATTCACGACCTGAACCGGGGCCCTGAACTTCGACTTCCAGCGTCTTGACGCCGTGATCCTGAGCCTTCTTGCCTGCGTCTTCTGCAGCCATCTGAGCGGCGTAGGGAGTCGATTTCCGCGAACCCTTGAAGCCCATGGTACCGGCGGACGACCATGCGATGGCGTTGCCCTGCACGTCCGAGATCAGGATCTTGGTGTTGTTGAAGGTCGAGTTCACATGGGCGACGCCCGATGCGATGTTCTTGCGCTCTTTGCGCTTAACGCGAGTCTTATCACGTGCCATCAGTCAGACCCTCCCTTATTTCTTCTTACCGGCAATGGCCTTTGCGGGGCCTTTGCGGGTACGAGCATTGGTGTGGGTACGCTGACCGCGAACCGGCAGGTTGCGGCGGTGACGCAGACCGCGGTAGCAGCCCAGGTCCATCAGGCGCTTAACGTTCATCTGAACTTCACGACGCAGGTCACCTTCAACGGTGAAGTTTGCGTCGATGTGCTCGCGGATGGCCAGAACTTCGGCATCCGACAGTTCATTGACGCGACGGTGCGCTTCAATGCCCACGGCTTCGCAGATCGCTTTAGCCGAGGTGTTGCCGATACCGGTGATATATGTGAGGGCGATAGGTACCCGCTTTGCAGTCGGGATGTTTACGCCGGCAATACGTGCCACGTGTCACTTTCCTTTTTGTTGCGGTTCCGTAGCTCCGGAACCTTTTTTCACAACACTTGACCTTGGCAGTGACGCCAGCGGGCCCAGTATTTGTACGAGGTAGTAAATGCGCGCGGAACGAATCCCGTACGCGGTAGTGATTCCCAAAGGGATGTGGGTCGATATGGGCTTTTGACCGTGCCGTCAAGCCCATATACAATTTAGCCGAGAATAGCCTCGATCGAAGCCGTAACTTCCTTGATGTCGGCAAGCCCATTGACGGGACGCAGATCACCCTTGGCATAGTAGTAGCCGATCAGAGGAGACGTCTTTTTG
The DNA here is from genome assembly GCF_057221115.1 of Ruegeria sp. HKCCD6426. Lineage (NCBI taxonomy): Bacteria > Pseudomonadati > Pseudomonadota > Alphaproteobacteria > Rhodobacterales > Roseobacteraceae > Ruegeria > Ruegeria sp. HKCCD6426. The sequence continues at coordinate 159,092 of NZ_JBWVBF010000009.1, forward strand.
TAGTATTCCATCAGACGTGTGCGCAAGCTATCTTCGTTGTCATCTGCCCGACGGGTGAACTCTGTCCTCTGACCGCAATTGGTGCAAATACCATCCGCAGGAATCGGTTTAGTCTTGTCGTTATAAACCTCGCCACAGCCCGAGCAGGTCGAACGCGCAGTGATACGGTCGACCAACGCGTCATCGTCCACACGCATTTCGATCACGGTGTGCAGTGACTGACCTAGTTTAGCAAGCAGTGCAGCCAGCGCATCCGCCTGAGCCAAAGTACGCGGGAACCCGTCAAAAATGAACCCTGCTCCTGTTTCGGTGGTTAGTTTCTCTTCGATCAAACCAATCACGATCTCGTCGGTCACCAGTTTTCCGGCATCCATGATCGCGGCAACCTTCTTGCCCATTTCCGTGCCCGAGGTTTTGGCTTCGCGCAGCATGTCACCGGTGCTCAGTTGCACCATGCCGCGTGTTTCAACGAGGTGCCGCGCCTGCGTACCTTTGCCGGCCCCCGGGGGGCCAAGAAGAATGATGTTCATCGACGAGCAGCTCCCTTTCTGCCACGTTTCTTGCCTTTGCCGCGCAGCTGGGACTTTTCAATAAGCCCTTCGTATTGATGCGCCAGCAGGTGGCTCTGGACTTGTTGGATCGTGTCCATGGTCACAGAGACGATAATCAGAACCGAGGTGCCGCCGAAATAGAACGGGATGGCGAACTGACCCCGCAGGATCTCAGGCAGCAGACAGACCGCCGCCAGATAAGCCGAACCCAGAACCAGAACGCGGTTGACCACATACTCCAGATACTCGGCGGTCTTCTTGCCGGGACGGATCCCGGGCACAAAACCATTCTGCTTCTTCAGGTTGTCCGCGACATCGTCCGGCTTGAACGAAACGTTGAAGGTGTAAAAATAGGCGAAGAAAACGATCATCGAGGCGAAGAACAGCAGATACAGCGGCTGTCCCGGGCCGAAATTGGCCAGCAGCCAGGACATGATCGGACCGTTGGTCGCGCCTGACGAGAAGGTCGATATCGTCACAGGCAACAGTAGCAGCGAGCTTGCAAAGATCGCCGGGATAACGCCCGCGGGGTTAACTTTAACCGGCAGATGGCTGGAACCACCTTCATAAATCTTCATACCGGCCTGACGACGAGGGTATTGGATATGGATCTTGCGCAGCGCGCGTTCCATGAAGACCACGAAAGTGATCACTGCGATCACCATAAGGATCACGCCAACGATCACAGCCGGGCTGATTGCCCCGGAACGACCAGAAGCAAAGAACTGCGCCAGTGCAGCGGGAACCTCGGCGATGATACCAACAAAAATGATCAGCGAGATACCATTGCCGATGCCGCGCGCGGTGATCTGTTCACCCAGCCACATCAGGAACATAGTACCACCGACCAGAGTGATCATGGTCGACATACGGAAATAGAGGCCAGGATCGGTCGCCAGATCGCCCGATTCCAAGGACACCGCCAGACCATAGGCCTGAACAGTGGCCAGAGCCACAGTCCCGAAGCGGGTGTATTGGTTGATTTTCTTGCGCCCCTGCTCGCCCTCTTTTTTGAGTTGTTCGAGCGCGGGAACCATCGACGTCAGCAGCTGTACGATGATCGAGGCCGAAATATAGGGCATGATGCCAAGGGCAAAGATACCCATTCTTCCCAGCGCTCCGCCGGTGAACATCGAAACCATGCCGCCGATGCCCTGCCCCGCCTGCTCCATGAATTCGCGCAAGGCCGCACCATCGATCCCCGGCACCGGAATAAATGTGCCCAGACGGTAGACGATCAACAAACCCAGCGTGAACAGGATGCGGTTGCGCAGATCGGTGGCTTTGCCCAAAGCAGCCCAGCTAGTGTTGGCTGCCATTTGTTCTGCTGCTGATACCATAAATCGGTCTCTCTTATGCAAACGCCGCCCGGAACCGTTTTCCGGCTCGGACGGCGTCTTGGAAAACTCTGAAGTCTATGTAAGCGGGTCTTTGCCCGCTCACAAGCGCTTACTCTGCCGCAGCAGCTTTTGTGACTTTCAGTGAACCGCCCGCTTTTTCAACTGCCTCAACGGCAGCTTTCGAAGCACCGGTGACCTCCAGGTTCACCTTGGCGCTGATTTCACCCTTTGCCAGGATGCGGACACCATCCAGCTTGCGACGGACCAGACCGGATGCAACCAGTGCGTCCTCAGTGATCGCAGCCTTGGCGTCCAGCTTGCCGGCATCGACGAACTTCTGGATCAGGCCCAGGTTAATGACGGCGAATTCCTTGCGGTTCGGCTTGTTGAAGCCACGCTTGGGCAGACGTTGGTACAGCGGCATCTGGCCGCCTTCGTAACCGTTGATGGCCACACCCGAACGGGATTTCTGACCCTTGATACCACGGCCACCCATTTTACCTTTGCCGGAACCCGGACCACGGCCAACGCGGGTGCGTTTCGGTGTGGCGCCAGGATTGTCGCGCAATTCGTGCAGTTTCATATCGCTTCTCCTTCGCCGGAAATGACCCCGAAGCGTGATGGGTCAGACACGGCATTTCTTGGTTTTGATTCTCGTGGACACAATGCCACCGGAGCCCGATACAGCTTTGCGACATCGGTTGCAAGGTTTGTTGTGACTTCCGACCTAGCGACAGTCATCTCATGATCAGAATGCAGGATACAAAAGAGGCGCCAAACGGCGCCTCACTGTTCGGATATCAGCTGCGCTGATTTACGAGCAATATGCGTGCTGACGCGCAATGTCCGCGATGTCGCAGCGGCGAAGCCCGATATCGTCCAGCTCGCGTTTGGACAGACGCTGAAGCTCGGCGTAAGTGCGGTTGTATTCGCTCGCCCGGGCGCGGTTTTCTTTCACGCGCTCGATCAGGTTTGCAATACGGGCGGTCAGGTTGAAGCCGCCATGTGTCAGTGTTGCTGTGTGTGCCATATCTCTATTCCTTTCGAATGTCGGGGCGTATTCCCCGATGTCACTTGTTTGTTCCTTGTTTGGACAAGGCTGAGATAGGCCTAGGCGGTATCGCTAACAACGCAAGTTTTAGTCTAGCCGGTATGCGTTTGGCGAATGGCAGAGCGAACACAGTGCAAGATGCGACATTTAACTAACGGACGCGATGCGGGGTTGCCCGGACCTTTGCCTCACGGGCGCAATATCGACATCAGCAAGGTGTCCGATTCCCAAAGTCTGCTTTTACTCGGATGGCCTTTATTGCTGATGTATCGCGTCAATTACATCGCGCGGAATGCCTCCGGCCCCTTCTACGGCGCGGCGGAGCTTCATCATCTTGCCGGCAATCGCATATTCAATGATTGGGCTGAGCTTTTTTTGACAGTGTAACTGCGAAGCGAGCCGGTGCCCTATCTCGGGAAAGACGAAATGCGCCGCTTTTTGATCGCGTGGGAATTGGTCGAGATGCACTCGTTCGTCAGGCGTTCCGCCGTGCAGAATGACGGTTTGCGTGGTAGTGGTGGGAAGTTTTTCGACAGCTTCGAAGGGCCAGTGGGTGATCTTTTTCCGAAAGAACATCCAGCGGGTTTCCTCGGGCACACGTTGCGGATGAGCGGAAAACTGCGGCACAATGGCAACCACAATGTCGATCCGTGTAATCTGGGCCAAAAGCAGTGCCATCGTGCCGCCCATGGAATTTCCCAGAGCTACTATTTGCCTTGCATTTATCCTATGGGCAGTCTCTTCGATCACTCTTACTATTCTCTCGGCCAAGCCGGGGCCATTCAGCCAACTGCGTGAGGCGTCGGATACAAAAAGAACGTGGTGTGTCCTGTTTTGGGACGCCATTTCGAAGAACTCTAACGGCGGTTGCTCACCGCGCTTGCTGCCCACGCCTGCAAGACTTATCACCAGAGTGTCACCCTGGCCCGGAAGGTAGGACACCGAGAGCGGCGGCTCGGTGGTAAGCTGAATTAGCCCCGAGTCTGTAGAGACTGAACGATCGATAGTCATAGTCGTCCTCTGACATCCGAGATGCCGCGACGCGACATCTCGCTTGCAACGCCAGTCGTCGCAAACATGACAAGAATCTTTATGCGGCAGAGGAAAGGGTATGGCATAAATGGCATACGGAAAAGCGTACTCCAATTACTCGTATACAACGAACAGGAACCGGCTGTTCAAGACAATAGGTGGACGGGACGTGGCCCTCAAAAGAAGAAGCTATTAAGGCGCAAAGAAGTTTCATCGAATAGCATTCCGTTGTTTCTGAGCTGACAATGCGCAAAACTGCGGTCGCAACAAAAACGCCCCCGACTGGATCGGAGGCGCTTCTTTTCTTTCAAAGAATTCGCGCTTAGCCGCGTTCTTCGATAATCTCAACCAGATGCGGGATCTTGTTGACCATGCCGCGGACCGAGGGAGTATCCTCCAGCTCACGGGTTTTGTGCATCTTGTTCAGGCCCAGACCGATCAGGGTTGCGCGCTGTTCGGCGGGACGACGGATCGGGGAACCGATCTGCTTGACGACGATCGTTTTTGCCATGGGTCGCTCTCCTTATGCTTCTGCTTCAGCAGCAGCTGGGGCTTCGTCCCGCTTGGGCAGGATGTCAGCAACCTTTTTGCCACGACGCTGTGCAACCGAACGCGGGCTCTGCTCTTTGGTCAGGCCGTTGATGGTTGCGCGGATCATGTTGTACGGGTTCTGCGAGCCCAGCGACTTGGACACAACGTCCTTGACGCCCAGCATTTCGAACACGGCACGCATCGGACCACCGGCGATGATACCAGTACCTTCAGGTGCGGTACGCATAACCACTTTACCGGCGCCGTGACGGCCTTCGATATCGTGGTGCAGGGTCCGACCTTCGCGCAGTTGCACGCGGATCATCTGACGCTTGGCTTGTTCGGTCGCCTTACGGATGGCCTCGGGTACTTCTTTCGCTTTACCCTTGCCAAAGCCGACGCGGCCTTTCTGATCGCCGACGACCACCAGAGCGGCGAAGCCAAAGCGCTTACCACCTTTTACGGTTTTCGACACACGGTTGATCGCAACCAGACGATCTGCGAATTCCGGAGTTTCGTCGCGGTCACGACCACGGCCCCGGCGGTTATCACGTTCTGCCATTTTGGCATCCCTTTCTTAAGTGGCGCTATCGACGCCGTTTGTTCAATCCAAGTGAGCCCCGACTGTTGCCGAGGCCCCCGGATCATCGGGGCGGTTCGAAAACCGCCCTCAAGTCTTAGATCTTCAGACCACCTTCACGCGCAGCGTCGGCCAGAGCCTTCACCTTGCCGTGGAACAGGAAGCCGCCACGATCGAAATAGGCCTCTTCGACGCCTGCCTTCTTGGCACGCTCGGCGATAGCCGCGCCCACTTTGGTGGCCGCTTCGACGTTGTTCTTGCCAACGATACCCAGATCTTTTTCCAGGCTCGAGGCCGAGGCCAGGGTCACGCCACGCACGTCGTCGATCAGCTGAACAGAGATGTTCTTGTTCGAACGGTGTACGGACAGACGAGGACGACCCGCGTTGACCTTGCGAAGTTTGTTCCGAACGCGCAGGCGGCGCTTCAGAAACAGGGTTCTTTTGCTGTTTGCCATTGTTTGCGTCCTTACTTCTTCTTGCCTTCTTTGCGGAAGATGAATTCGCCCTTGTAGCGGATGCCTTTGCCCTTATAGGGCTCGGGACGGCGCCATTCACGGATTTTGGCCGCGACTTCGCCCACCTGCTGCTGGTCGATACCTTCCACAACGATCTCGGTCTGCTTAGGTGCGGTGATGGTGACACCTTCCGGGGCAGTGAAATCAACATCGTGGCTGTAGCCCAGGTTCAGCTTCAGGGTGTTGCCCTGCATCTGAGCCCGGTAACCAACACCCTGGATCTCCAGCTCTTTTTTGAAGCCGTTGGTCACGCCTTCAATCAGATTGGCGACCATAGTGCGGCTCATGCCCCACTGCTGGCGCGCACGCTTGGACATGCCACGGGGTGTGATGGTGACTACGTTGTCTTCGACAGCGAGTGTCACATCGTCGGTGGCGTTGAAGCTGCGGGTCCCTTTCGGGCCTTTGACTTCGATGGTCTGGCCAGACACAGTAGCAGTGACGCCACTGGGCAGCTCGACCGGTTTTTTACCAATACGAGACATTGACAGACCTCCTTAGAAGACGGTGCAGAGCACTTCGCCGCCAACATTGTTGGAGCGAGCGTTCTGGTCCGACATCACACCTTTCGGAGTGCTGACAATCGACACGCCCAGACCCTGACGGACCTGCGGGATGTCATTGACGCCCATGTACACGCGGCGACCGGGTTTCGAGACCCGCTTCAGTTCGCGAATAACAGGAGTGCCTTCGTAGTATTTCAGGCTGATTTCGATGGCCGGATGACCGTTTTCACCGGTCGTCGCCTCGTAGCCACGGATGTAACCTTCGTCCGCCAGCACGTCCAGAACCCAACCACGCAGCTTGGAAGCCGGAGTGGAAACGGTGGACTTGCCACGCATTTGCGCGTTGCGGATACGGGTGAGCATATCGCCGATAGGATCGTTCATATCTGTCTCTCCCTTACCAGCTCGATTTCACCATGCCGGGGATCTGACCAGCAGAACCCAGCTCGCGCAGCGCAATACGGCTGACCTTCAGCTTACGGTAGTAAGCATGAGGACGGCCGGTGAGCTGGCAGCGGTTGTGAAGACGGGTTGCCGAGCTGTTGCGCGGCAGTTTCGCCAGTTTCAGACGCGCTTTGAAACGCTCTTCCATCGGCTTGCTTTCGTCATTCGCGATTTCTTTCAGCTCGGCACGCTTTGCGGCATATTTGGCCACCAGGCGTTCGCGCTTCTTCTCGCGTTCGATCATTGCTTTTTTAGCCATGTCTCAATCCTCCCGGCGCTTAGGCGTTGAAGGGCATGTTGAACGCTTTCAACAATGCCTTACCTTCAGCGTCGGTTTTCGCTGTGGTGGTGATTACGATATCCAGGCCCCAGACCTCGTCGACCTTGTCGAAGTCGATTTCCGGGAACACGATGTGCTCTTTCATGCCCATGGCAAAGTTGCCACGACCATCAAAAGACGGCTTCACACCGCGGAAGTCACGAATACGCGGCATCGCGATGGTGATCAGACGATCCAGGAATTCGTACATCCGGTCACCGCGCAGGGTTACCTTCGCACCCAGCGGCATGTCTTCACGGACGCGGAAGCCCGCGATCGACTTTTTCGCCAGCGTTGCAACAGCCTTCTGACCAGCAATCGCAGTCAGATCCTCGACGGCTGCTTTGGCTTTCTTCGAGTCTTTGACAGCTTCTGCACCACAACCGATGTTCAGAACGATTTTTTCCAGCTTTGGCAGCTGCATGTCGTTCTTGTAGCCGAACTCTTCTTTCAGAGCGGCACGGATGGTTTCAGCGTACTGAGCTTTCAGACGCGGGGTATAGGTTGCGTTATCAAGCATCGATCACGTCCCCCGTGGTCTTGGCGAAACGCACCTTCTTGTCACCTTCCATGCGGAAGCCAACGCGGGTTGCTTTGCCGTTTTTGTCCAGCAGAGCCAGGTTCGACAGCTCGATCGGGTTTGCCTGAGGCAGGCGACCACCTTGCGAGTTCTGGGTCTGGCGCGTGTGACGGATAGCGATATTCACGCCATCAACAACAGCTTTACCGGCTTTCGGGTCAACCGAGGTGATAGTTCCCTCTTTGCCCTTGTCCTTGCCGGCCAGCACGACGACCTTGTCGCCTTTGCGGAGTTTAGCAGCCATGATTACAGCACCTCCGGAGCGAGCGAGATGATCTTCATGAAGTTCTTGCCGCGCAGTTCGCGAACCACGGGGCCAAAGATACGGGTACCGATCGGCTCATTGTTGTTGTTCAGGATGACGGCGGCGTTGCGATCGAACCGGATCGCGGTGCCGTCTTCACGACGGACTTCTTTTGCGGTGCGCACGACGACGGCCTTGCGGACGTCACCTTTCTTCACGCGGCCGCGTGGGATGGCTTCCTTCACCGAGACGACAATGATGTCGCCGACGGAGGCGTATTTACGCTTGGAACCACCCAGAACCTTGATGCACTGAACTCGGCGTGCGCCGGAGTTGTCAGCGACATCCAGATTGGTCTGCATCTGGATCATGTGGTTTCTCCCGACCTGTGGGGGCTGGTCTCGTTAAATCCCCCAGGGTTTCGACAAATGAAAAATCCCGGAAGCTTACGCTTCCAGAACTTCCCAACGTTTCGTCTTCGATTTCGGCGCGCATTCGATGATGCGGACTGTATCGCCGACCTTGAAGGCGTTCTTTTCGTCATGAGCCCGGTATTTCTTGGACTTACGAACGGTTTTGTGCAGCAGCGGGTGCTTGAAGCGCCGTTCAACCGAAACGGTTACGGTCTGTTCGTTTGCGTCGCTGGTTACGGTGCCGGACAGGATACGCTTGGGCATCTGATTACTCCTCGGATGCCGCAGCAGCGGCCTTTTCGTTCAGAATGGTTTTGACGCGGGCAGCGTTGCGGCGGGCCGCTTTGATGCCGGCGGTGCTTTCCAGCTGACCGGTTGCCTGTTGAAAGCGCAGGTTAAAGCTTTCTTTCTTCAGGTTGGCCAGTTCCTCGCGGAGCTGGTCCGGGGTCTTGTCACGCAGTTCTTGGGCGTTCATCGCCTTTTTCCTTTGCTCAAAACACCAGAAGGCCCCTTACAGGGTCACCTTTGACCTGGTGGATGAATGATAGACATACGAATCCCCCGACTCAGCCGGGGGAACGCAAGATGCCGCTCTATAAGGGGTTCGGGGGTGGGTGGCAAGGGAAAGTTTAGGAATCTTCCGCCTACCCCAACACGCTACTCGTTGGTTACTTCACCAAGCCTAGATGCCGTGCGATAGTGGCGCTGTCGTAATAGTCTCGCCCCTCAACAACCATGCCACCTATCACGCGCATTACTGAGCAGTAGCGAACTTCGTATCGCTTTCCGGTTGGTTCGAAAACTCCGACGCTCGAGTGCAGAACACCGGTGTGGGTTCCGGTATTGTGGAACTCTACGATTGCCCATTCACCGCATTCGCTGACAATCACATTATCCACGATGCATTCTCCATCTGGGAATGCCATTCGCCAACGCTCGTAATCCTCTTTATATGCCTGCTTGCCAAGTTGCTTTTCTTCGCGAGCAACATCTTCGAACTGGCAATCTTCGGCGATCACTTCCGCGCCACGATCAGGATCCCGCATGCCCCAACTTTCATGGAATTGGCGAACCACCCTTTCTGCTTCTTTCATGCTGAATACCTCCTTGATCCACAAGGAATACAGTATTGGATATGAGTTGGCTTCAGATTCCCTCAGATTGAGATTTGACAAATTCAGCCAGAGGAGTGTCGTAACACTGTCCGGAGTTCTTTGGATTTTATTTGAAAACGCAAAACGCGGCCTCGTTTGCACGAGACCGCGTCTTCAACTGTCTAAGTCTGAGTGACTTACGCCAGAGCGATATTCACAGCCGACTCGCGACCGTCACGGCCGGGCTCAATGTCGAATGTTACTTTCTGGTCGTCGGCCAGGCCGGTCAGACCCGAGCGCTCGACAGCAGAGATGTGTACAAACACGTCTTTGCCACCGGTCTCCGGTGCGATGAAGCCAAAACCTTTAGTCGAGTTGAACCATTTTACGGTGCCATTGGCCATATCCATAGTCTCCTAAGAAATGCTGCCCGCGGAATTGCGACAGCTCGGCGTTGTCGGTCTGGATCGAAAGACTGAACGCCGAAGAACCGGAAGACAGTGGTCGAAAAAGAAAAACGAAAGCGTGCCTCACATCGTTGATGTTCCGGCACATTGCAAGGAATATTCGCGTAAAGTCTTGAATCGTGATCGCAAAGGCGACCGTGTCAGTCCCAGCGATAGTTAAAGCTGACACTAATCCGCTCGTCTTCTGCCATGTTCATCGGCACTTCGTGGCGCAGCCAGCTTTCCCACAGCAGGACATCCCCCACCTTGGGCTTCATATAGATGAACGGCTGCAACTCGCGCCGCGCCTCTTTCCGGCGCACCGGCGCGGCCATCATGCGGGCTGAGCGGGGATCTTCCAGTTTCAGCGCGCTGGCGCCTTCGGGCATAGCCACATAGGTTGTACCAGAGATTACACTGTGCGGGTGAAGGTGGCTGGCATGCATTCCGCCTTCTGGCAGAATGTTGATCCACAAATCTTCGAGCTTCAGTTGCCGATCATCAAGGTCGAACTCGAGGTCCTCGGCAAAGGCGGCCACATGCTGATCCAGCACTTTGACCAGATCGGCAAAGATCGGGAACCGCCAGGGCAGATCGGTCAGCGAGGCATAACTGGTATAACCGGGATAGCCATTCTGTTCGCACCAGTCCTGACCGGCCTCATCGTCCTCGGCGATGACAAGGCATGAGCTTTCCAGTTCCTCCGCGTCGATCTTGGGATCGAACTCGGACAAAGCTGAGCGATAGAGCCGGGTAACAAAGAGTGATTCAATCTGTGACATGGTGCTCTCTTATCTCAGCCTTGTGTCCGAGGCGAGAGGGGACTTTTTGCGAGTCGCGGCCTGCCGCGCCGGGGGCAGCGCCGCTTAAACAAAACCCCCGCCGGTTTCCCGGCGGGGGCTTTTCTTTTGGCGAACGGGGTCACCCCCAAACGTTTACCAGTCTTCGCGAACCACGACGCGGGTTTTGATCGGCAGCTTCATCGCGGCCAGGCGCAGGGCCTCGCGGGCGATGTCGTCATTGACGCCATCAATCTCGAACATCACGCGTCCGGGCTTCACTTTCGCTGCCCAGAAGTCAACGGAGCCTTTACCTTTACCCATACGGACTTCGGTAGGCTTCGAGGTCACTGGAGTATCCGGGAAGATCCGAATCCAAACGCGACCTTGACGTTTCATGTGACGGGTCATGGCACGACGTGCAGCTTCGATCTGACGCGCAGTGACGCGCTCGGGCTGCAGTGCTTTCAGACCGTAGGTGCCAAAGTTCAGATCAGAGCCGCCCTTGGCTTCACCCTTGATCCGGCCTTTGTGCATCTTGCGGAATTTAGTACGCTTTGGTTGAAGCATATCTTTCCCTCCTTAGCGACGACCGCCACCAGCACCACGAGGTGCAGGGCCGTCCTGGAGTTCCTGTGCTTTACGGTCACGTGCCTGCGGATCGTGCTCCATGATCTCACCTTTGAAGATCCAGACCTTGATCCCGATGATCCCGTAGGGGGTCATCGCTTCGGCATGTGCGTAATCGATGTCGGCACGCAGGGTGTGCAAAGGCACGCGGCCTTCGCGGTACCACTCGGTCCGTGCGATCTCAGCGCCGCCCAGACGGCCAGCGACGTTCACCCGGATACCCAGAGAGCCCATGCGCATGGCGTTCTGAACAGACCGCTTCATCGCGCGACGGAACGAAACCCGACGCTCCAGCTGCTGAGCGATGGACTCGGCAACCAGCTGCGCGTCAAGCTCGGGCTTGCGCACTTCGACGATGTTCAGGTGCAGTTCGCTGTCAGTCATCAGGGCGATTTTCTTGCGCAGAACTTCAATGTCCGCGCCTTTCTTGCCGATGATGACACCCGGACGTGCTGTGTGGATCGTAACGCGGCACTTTTTGTGAGGACGTTCGATGATCACACGGGCGATGCCGGCCTGCTTGCACTCTTTGTTGATGAACTCACGGATCTTCAGATCTTCCAGCAGAAGATCACCGTAGTCCTTGGTATCTGCGTACCAGCGGCTGTCCCAGGTGCGGTTGACCTGCAGGCGCATGCCGATCGGATTGACTTTATGACCCATTAGGCTTGCTCCTCAACTTGACGCACCTTGATGGTGATCTCCGAGAACGGCTTCAGAATCTTGCCGAACCGACCACGGGCCCGCGGGCGACCGCGCTTCATGATCAGGTTCTTGCCAACCCAGGCTTCGGCGACGATCAGCTCGTCGACGTCCAGGTTGTGGTTGTTCTCGGCGTTGGCGATTGCGGACTGCAGGCACTTCTTGACGTCCTGCGCGACACGCTTGTTCGAGAAAGTCAGGTCGGTCAGAGCCTTCTCAACTTTCTTGCCGCGGATCATCTGCGCAACCAGGTTCAGTTTCTGCGGGCTGGTACGGAGCATGCGCGTTTTCGCCATTGCTTCGTTTTCGGCCACGCGGCGGGGGTTCTTTTCCTTGCCCATGACTTACTTCCGCTTCGCTTTTTTGTCTGCGGCGTGACCGTAATAAGTCCGAGTCGGCGAGTATTCACCGAACTTCTGACCGATCATGTCTTCCGAGACGTTGACGGGGATATGCTTATGGCCGTTGTACACACCAAAGGTCAGACCCACGAACTGGGGCAGAATGGTGGAACGACGCGACCAGATCTTGATGACTTCGTTGCGGCCCGACTCGCGCGCTGCTTCGGCTTTTTTCAGCACGTAAGCATCGACGAAAGGACCCTTCCAAACAGAGCGAGACATAGATTAACGTCCCTTCTTCTTGGCGTGCCGCGAGCGGATGATCAGCTTCTGGGACGCTTTGTTCTTGTTGCGGGTACGCTTACCCTTGGTGTCCTTACCCCACGGTGTAACCGGCGTACGGCCACCCGAGGTACGACCTTCACCACCACCGTGCGGGTGATCGATCGGGTTCATTGCAACACCACGAACCGACGGACGCACGCCTTTGTGGCGCATACGACCGGCTTTACCGAGGTTCTGGTTCGAGTTGTCGGGGTTGGACACGGCACCAACGGTGGCCATGCATTCCTGACGGACCATGCGCAGCTCGCCCGAGCTCAGACGGATCTGAGCGTAGCCGCCATCGCGACCAACGAACTGAGCGTAAGTACCAGCCGCACGTGCGATCTGACCGCCTTTGCCAGGCTTCATCTCGATGTTGTGGACGATGGTACCGATTGGCATGCCCGAGAACGGCATTGCGTTGCCCGGCTTGATGTCGGCCTTGGCGGATGCCACGACTTTGTCACCAACAGCCAGACGCTGCGGAGCAAGGATATATGCCTGCTCGCCGTCTTCGTATTTTACCAGTGCGATGAATGCGGTCCGGTTCGGGTCATATTCGATCCGCTCGACGGTTGCCGCGACATCAAATTTGTTCCGTTTGAAGTCAACGATCCGGTAGAGACGCTTTGCGCCACCGCCGCGGCGGCGTGAAGTGATCCGTCCGGTGTTGTTCCGGCCGCCCGATTTGGTCAAACCCTCAGTGAGAGACTTGACCGGACGTCCTTTCCAAAGCTCCGAACGGTCGATCAGCACCAGCCCGCGCTGGCCCGGCGTCGTCGGCTTGTACGACTTGAGTGCCATGCTTTCTGTCTTCCGTTTAGCAAGTGCAGGGGATTTCCCTGCTATGTGATAGGCCCCCGTAGGTGCCAAGGGTATAGGGCCCCGAAGGTCCCCGGTTACAAATATCAGAAGCCCCGGAACGAATCCGAGGCCGTAAGATTGGGTGCATGTAACAGTGTTGGGGGTGGGTGTCTATAGGCTACGGCATATATTCTAATAGACTTGTCAGAGAGCCCGCGCGTACACGTTTCGGCGCCCAACAGCGCGAACTAAAGCATCATCCCTGCACATTCACTTTTTGTCACGAGCGGCCTTCTCTTCCTTAGTCAACTTATTGTTACAGACGTTGTTGCTAAGACCCAATTCAGCTGGCTGAGGTTTGGTTTTCCAATGCTAACTTTGCCTCCCTTATCCAGGAACTCTTGAATAAGAGCGTCATCGGTAGTTTCTTTGGGGACGTGTTTCATGGAAGTGACCCTATTCGCATCATACGCCCTAAGCAACGACCGCAATGCGGACAAAGCTGCCCTTGCACTGGAGTCGGTTTGCTGCGCTACTATTCAAGCCGTGGCGCATTGCTGACATCGACAATTATTGCACTACTATCGTCAGAAATACGCCATGGCAAAACCTGAAGGTCCACTTCAGTTGGTCCTTTTTCGACCCTCCCCCAAAGATCAAAATGAACATCTTGGCATGGGTCGTAGAAACCACCCAAGTCTCCCGCATCCGGTAGTACGATGCACCCGTATCCGCCAATGTTGATTGGGCTCACGACAAACCACTCAAACCTCAAAACGCGGTCGGGTTCGATTTCTATCTCGTCGTTAGCCCGAACTTCCTCGAGAAGGCTCGCATTTCCGTTGAATTCGACACCAAGGAGCTCAAGCGCCTGAACTTTCTGCTCAAAATCTCGTCGCCAAATGACCACTGGAACTTCGTCAAGCCGGAACGTTTCAGACTGGCCGGGTTCAAAGCTTTCCACGTCCATAGTGTATACAGTAGGCCGCGAAACGCTTGCGACGTCTGCAGAAGGTAACGTTGCCTGAAACAGAAAGTAAACTCCTGCCATGACAGTTAGAACTAACCATCCGCCTGTTGTGTAATATAGGAAATTATTCTTTTTCAATGTAGTTGGTTTTTGTATTGTGTGATCCTGTTGTGTTCCCGTTAGTCGTGTCGAATGCTTAGCCCTTAGTCAAGAAAGCGGTGTTACCAAGTTGGTGTTTTAGAACAGCTTTGCGGCGTGGGTTCGGACTTGTGAAGAACACTTTGGGCTCAATGCGGAACCTCACCCATACAGCGCGCGGGCTTCGGCAAATGACAACAGACGACGGTGCTTTTCGTCCCACAGGTGCAGCCGCGCATTGGCGAAGCTCTCACGGATGGTCATCCGGTTGCTGTTTGCCAGCTCGTCATGATCCCGCAGCACCTCGGTCAGCCGGTAGAACGGAATCCGGCTGTACAGGTGGTGCACGTGGTGGATTCCAATATTGGCACTGAACCACTGCAACACGGATGGCAGGATGTAATGCGAACTTCCGTGCAGGGCCGCCTCGTGCAGTTGCCAGTCCTCATCGGAATCCCAGTGCGTATCCTCGAACTGATGCTGCACATAGAACAGCCATACGCCCGCCGTCGCGGCGATCAGGGTTGAGGGCAGGAAGATCAACAGCACCGGCATCAGGCCACCAAAATAGTAGACGATCAACAACGCTGTCGCGATGGCAATGTTCGTCCCCATCGCGCTAACCCAGAATTTCAAGCTGCCCGTCAAGCCAAGCGGAAGGCGGTTTTGAAGCAGGAACAAATAGCTGGGACCAAAGCCGAACAAGGTGATCGGATGACGGTACACCCGGTACCAAAACCGGTTCCAGGGAGTCTGCGATTGGTATTCAGACACTGTCAGGGTGTGGACATCGCCCATGCCCCGCTTGTCCAGATTACCCGAGCTGTTGTGATGCGTGGAATGCGTGCGACGCCAAACATCATAAGGTGTCAGCGTCAGCACGCCGATCACCCGACCGACCCAATCACTGACAGCCCTGTTTTTAAAGAACGCGCCGTGCCCACAATCATGCTGGATGGCAAACAGACGGAGCAGAAAGGCCGCATTGAGGACTGAAATCGCAAACGCCAACCAATAGCTGACCGACAAAGACATCCAGGACAGTGCCCACAGCGCAATAAAGGGGACTATGCTGACGGCAAGCTCGAACGCGCTGCGCAACTGGTTCGGTTCACGATACTTGGCAAGCGTCGTAACCCAATCACGAGCAGCGATCACTCCCGGTTTTTCCCGGGCGGAGAGAGAAGGTTTGGTCATGCGCCTGCTATGTCTTTTGTTTGTATGAGACCGGATAGACTACTACCCCGGCATAGCAAGTGAATTCTGGAACCGACACGACGTTTCGCGCTCAATTTTTGGTGCCAACGCAAAAGATAAATCGGCTTTTGTGGGGATTTTGTATGTTTGGCTAAATAAGGTCGCGGTCCAAGACCGATGGACATCTCGATTGTGTTACTCTCGTCCAGCCTCACTTGTGCTTTCTGTTCGGCATTCCGATTGCCCCGCAGGGCGCAAAGCCACTTCCCTGATTCTTGGTCTCAGACGTGTAAACTGACCTGTTGATAGCAAAGGCCAAACTATTGCGGGCACGCAATCCCAAACATCTTGATCAAAGGACATGAGTGGGAAATCACATAACAAATTCATATTCGAATATTTTACTTTTTCATTCCATCTCTGCATAATCGCCCAATCCACGACAAGACCTTTAGAACATATCGAACCGAGTTTGGCACAGATGCCCGTTCAAAACAGGAGTTTCGAATGCTAAGATTTCTTCTATCGACCACTCTGGCCACCTTTGTCCCCACAGTTTCCCTGGCAGACGGTACGCCCAGCGAAGCAGCTGCCGAGGGGACATTCGCAGAACCTCCGTTTTCACCCTATGCCGACCGAAACTTTCCTGAACGTCCGCTTTGGGGCGACACGCATTTGCACACCGGCCTTTCATTGGATGCCGGTGCATTTGGAAATACGTTGCTGCCGGATGAGGCTTGGCGGTTTGCAAAAGGTGAACAGGTTGTTTCTTCTTCCGGTCAACCGGTGAGGCTGGCACGTCCATTGGATTGGATGGTGCTGACTGACCATACGGATTTGATGGGCTTTGCTCCGGATTTGCAGGCCGGAAAGCCAGGTATTCTGGCAGACCCCAAGGGACTTGAATGGTACGAGGGATATAAGGCTGGCGGAGAAGCTGCCGGAAAGGCTGCATTCGACATAATCGGCAACTTTTCACAGGGAACCCTTCCGGAAGTTCTACTGGAATCGTACAGCCCGGGCGCCGATGCCTTTGCGTTTACTTGGGAAGACATTGTCATGGCCGCCGAGCGCCACAATGATCCAGGTAGCTTCTCGGCTATGATCGGTTTTGAATGGACGTCTGTCCCCAAAGGCTTCAATTTGCACCGCAATGTCATGTTGCGTGACGGGCCCATTCGCGCCCTGAAATTCGTACCACCTGTAACTCAGCCTCCCCACGGAGATACCGACCCAAAAATTCTTTACGAATGGTTGGAACGGTATCAGGAGGAAACCGGCGGGCGGGCCGTGGCTTTTGCGCATAACGGAAACCTCTCGAACGGATGGATGTTCCCGACCGAGGAAACTTATCACGGTGGTAAAGTCGACGAAGAATACGTCCAGAACCGCGCCAAATGGGAGCCTCACTATGAGGTCACACAGATCAAGGGCGACGGCGAAGCGCACCCCTTCCTCAGCCCGGATGACGAGTTCGCCGATTATGAGAACTGGGATGTCGGCAACCTCGATATTACAGAGTTGAAAACGGACGAGATGCTGGCCGGTGAATATGCCCGTGAAGCATTGAAACTCGGGCTGGCACTCGAAGCCAAATTTGGCGTTAACCCCTACAAATTCGGAATGGGCGGCGCGACCGACAGTCACACTTCGCTGGCGACGGCTGAAGAAGACAACTATTTTGGCAAGAGCGTGAGCGTCGAACCCTCCCCTACCCGAGTGCAGCACCCGTTTGTCGAAAGTGAGCTGGGCGCGTTTGAAGGCCACACCCTCGTCGCATCGGGTTATACGGCGGTTTGGGCAACCGAAAACACGCGCTCGGCTATTTTCGATGCGTTCAAGCGGCGGGAAACCTATGCAACAACAGGGCCAAGGATTGGTCTCAGGTTCTTTGGAGGCTGGGAGTTCACGGATGAAGATCTTCGGACCCGCTGGCTCGCTGATGTCGGCTACACCAAGGGTGTTCCGATGGGCAGCGATCTACGCGAACGTGAGGGCGATGGCGCACCCAGTTTCCTTATTGCCGCATTACGTGACCCGATCGGAGCGAACCTTGACCGCGTTCAGGTTATCAAGGGCTGGATGGACGCGGAAGGAGCCCTTCACGAGAAAGTCTATGACGTCGCGTGGTCGGATGACCGAGAACCAGACGGTAATGGGAAGCTTCCCGAAGTCGGGAATACCGTGGATCTGGAAACGGCGAGCTGGATGAACAGTATAGGTTCGTCAGAGTTGCTTACAGTTTGGGCCGACCCTGATTTCGACCCCGCTGAACGCGCGTTTTATTACGTGCGCGTGCTTGAAATTCCGACACCGCGCTGGGTGCTGTATGACAAGGTTAGATTTGGCATCGATCTTCCCGAGGAAGCGCAACTTACCCACCAGGAAAGAGCGTACTCATCACCCATTTGGTACACACCAAAGGGCTAGTTACCGGGTCAGAAAATCACTCACATACTGTCCGGGCTCAGGTCTGATTTCAGGGCAATGTTTGAACGCATTCTTCAATAGGGATCTAACCCCAAAAAGACAAAAGCCCCCGCATCCGCGGGGGCTTTCATTTCTTTCCAAAGACAGTTCCGATCAGAGACCGGTGCTCACGTCGATGGTGTTACCCTCTTCCAGGGTTACATATGCTTTCTTGACGTCTTTCCGCTTGCCCAACTGGCCGCGGAACCGCTTGACCTTGCCTTTGGTCACGGTGGTGTTCACCGCTTTGACCTTGACACCAAACAGCGCCTCAACGGCCTCTTTGATCTGCGGCTTGTTGCTGTCGATCGCCACTTCAAAGACAACCGCGCCGTTTTCAGACGCCATGGTCGACTTTTCAGTGATGATCGGCTTGCGGATCACGTCGTAGTGTTCTGCCTTCGCGCTCATTTCAGACGAGCCTCCAGTGCTTCGACACCCGCCTTGGTGATCACCAGAGTGTCACGCTTGAGGATGTCATAGACGTTTGCGCCCATCGACGGCAGGATATCCAGACCTTCGATGTTTGCGGCTGCACGGGCGAAACCTTCGTTCACGGTGGCACCGTCGATGACCAGAGCGCGTTTCCAGCCCAGGTTTGCAACCTGTTTGGCCAGAGCGGCAGTCTTGCCCTCGGATGCGGCGTCTTCGATCACGACCAGTTCACCTGCCTTGGCTTTTGCCGACAGAGCGTGGCGCAGGCCAAGCTTGCGGAACTTCTTCGGCAGGTCATGACCATGCGAACGCACGACCGGACCTTTGTAGATGCCACCACCACGAAAGATCGGCGCGTTGCGGTCACCATGGCGTGCGCCACCGGTGCCCTTCTGGCGATAGATCTTCTTGGTCGAGTAGCTGGTTTCCGAGCGGGTCTTCACCTTGTGAGTGCCAGCCTGCGCGTTGTTGCGCTGCCAACGGACCACACGGTGCAGGATGTCCGCACGCGGCTCGAGACCGAACAGATCGGCGTTCAGCTCGATGTCGCCGGCTTTGCCGCCGTCCAGTTTGATTACATCAAGTTTCATGCTTCACCACCTTCCGCGGGAGCTTCTTCCGCAGGTGCTTCGGTTGCAGCCGATTTCACAGCAGCCGGGAAAGGCAGGCCTTCCGGTGCTTTCTTCTTCACGGCGTCCTTGACGGTGACCCAGCCCGATTTCGGTCCGGGAACGGCGCCTTTGATGAAGACCAGACCACGGTCGGCGTCGGTTTTGACGACTTCCAGGTTCTGGGTGGTGACACGGGCAGCACCCATGTGACCGGCCATCTTCTTGCCTTTGAAAACCTTGCCCGGGTCCTGACACTGACCGGTCGAACCGTGCGAACGGTGGCTGATCGAAACACCGTGCGAGGCGCGCAGACCGCCGAAGTTCCAACGCTTCATCGCACCGGCAAAGCCTTTACCGATCGAGGTGCCCGAAACGTCAACCTTCTGACCTTCCAGGAAGTGTTCTGCCGAAATCTCGGCGCCCACATCGATCAGGCCATCTTCGGAGACGCGGAACTCGGCCAGCTTACGCTTGGGCTCGACCTTGGCAGCGGCATAGTGACCGCGCATGGCCTTCGAGGTGCGTTTTGCCTTGGCAGCACCGGCGCCCAGCTGAACGGCGGTGTAGCCGTCTTTGTCAGCGGTACGCTGTGCAACAACCTGCAGGTTGTCCAGGTGAAGAACGGTCACAGGGATCTGCTTGCCGTCTTCCATGAACAGGCGGGTCATGCCAACTTTTTTTGCGATAATACCAGAGCGCATAATCTATACCCTCCGATCTTACGACTGCAGCTTGATCTCGACGTCCACACCAGCAGCGAGGTCGAGCTTCATCAGCGCGTCAACGGTCTGGGGGGTCGGATCAACGATGTCCAAGAGACGCTTGTGCGTACGGATCTCGAACTGGTCGCGGGATTTCTTGTCAACGTGAGGGCCACGGAGAACCGTGAACTTCTCAATCTTGTTCGGCAGCGGGATCGGGCCGCGCACGTTCGCGCCGGTCCGCTTGGCAGTGTTGACGATCTCTTGCGTGCTGGCATCCAGAACGCGATAGTCAAATGCCTTCAGCCGAATACGGATGTTTTGGCTTTGCATAGATACAGCCTTTTATCAGGCGTTGAGGTTGAGAGGAGGACAGACGCGCATCGCCAACCCTCATCGAACCCAAAAGGCGGGAATCACCCCGCCTTGATGTTCTTAGTGAGAACTCGCGCGTATTAGTGGGGTTGGTGGGGTTTGGCAAGGGGGAAATGGAAACCGCGAATGCAGACGCTCATAAGCGGAACGTAGTTGCCGCGTTAGAACACTACCTGCTCGCCCACGGATAGTTTTGATCTAGGTAGGCGTTTACTAGCGCCTGATACCTTTCGACACCTCTAATCCGCTCGAAGTCATCCTCCAGTTGGCGCACTTTTTCTTCCCAAGCCCGCACTTCTGGGTGATCGAATGGCAAATCGTCTTCGGGCGCTCCTTCGTTGTCGAAATCTAGTTGTCTGGCTCGACGTATCGTCTCAGCAAGTTCATCATCCCCCAATCTTTGAACAACGTCAGCAAGGCGGTCGAAGTCGCCGAGGCCCCAATTGGCAAGTGTCCAACCTACACCTTCAGCATGCGGCCCAAAGGGAATCTCGATATTACTGCCAGCTTGGGCAATATTCTCAGCCTCCGACCACGTATAATAGGGGTTTAATTCTGTGTTTTCGTGGGCAGCTTTGTGCACAGCCCTAAACAACTCGCCACTTTCCGGGCGTTTGGCAAATACCATCTGAACCGGCGGATTTTTCCGCGCCTCAGCACGTTTCCAAGCATCCTTCATTATTCGATGTTCTGCTTTCAATCGGCGAGACCAATACTCGGACCAAGGATTAAGTTGATCCGAGCGCTTTGGTTTGCTGCGTAAAATACTATCAAACTCGCTGAGGTACCTACGCTCGCGAAGCGTCAATGACCTCAACCAGCGGAAACGCAAAACCCTCGGGGCTACCTTAATCCTTGTTATTACGAATGCCCAAGTCGTTAAGCCAATTAGTACCACGCCAGTGAAAAGCGCAAAACCGACCAGTAGTTCCAATGCAATACCTGTGATTTTACCTGTGACCCGCTGCGACGAGAATGAGTATCTACAACCTTGGTCGTCAATAGGAGGTGCGAAATTGCACCTAAAGTTGCGACATCGGGGAGTGACCAGGTATTTCAGAGATACAGAAAAAGGCCGCCCCATGTGGAGCGGCCTTCGTTCGTCTCACCGATGTGCCGGGCTGAAGCCCGGCCTACCGATTACTCGATGATTTTCGACACGACGCCGGCGCCGACGGTGCGGCCGCCTTCGCGGATGGCGAAACGCAGGCCGTCTTCCATCGCGATCGGGGCGATCAGCTCGACGGTGAAGCCGACGTTGTCGCCGGGCATAACCATCTCGGTGCCAGCTGCCAAGGTCACGGTGCCGGTCACGTCAGTGGTCCGGAAGTAGAACTGCGGACGGTAGTTCGCGAAGAACGGAGTGTGACGACCGCCTTCTTCCTTGGTCAGGATGTAGGCTTCGGCTTCGAACTTGG
>NZ_JBWVBF010000010.1:0-139178 GCF_057221115.1 Ruegeria sp. HKCCD6426
CACCGGCGATGATCAGCTTGGGGTTATGTTCCTTCGCCAGCGCCTCGACCTGATCGTAATCCAGCATGTTGTCCTGCTGGCGCACGCCGTATTGCACCGCGTTGAACCACTTGCCCGACTGGTTCGGGCGCGCGCCGTGGGTCAGGTGGCCGCCGGCATCCAGGCTCATGCCCAGAATGGTGTCACCGGGTTTGATCAGCGCCTGAAACACGCCCTGGTTGGCCTGGCTGCCCGAGTTCGGCTGTACGTTGGCGAAGTTGCAGCCAAACAGCTGCTTGGCGCGGTCGATGGCCAGGTTCTCGGCGATATCAACGAACTGGCAACCGCCATAGTAGCGACGGCCCGGATAGCCTTCGGCGTATTTGTTGGTCATCACGGAACCCTGCGCCTCCATCACGGCGGCAGAGACGATGTTCTCGGACGCGATCAGTTCGATCTCGTCGCGCTGGCGGCCCAGTTCCGATGTGATCGAGCCAAACAGCTCAGGGTCACGGTCCGAGAGGGACTGGGTGAAAAAACCGGTGTCACGAAGGTTGGCGTTCATGGGGGCTCCGAATGGCTGGGGTATCGTTGGCGGATTTCCTATCGGAAACCGGGTACTCTAAAAAGACTGTAAAGCGACGAAATGGCCCGCTATGGCGTCAAGTCTGGCGTAATGCGGAAAGGTGTGTTTGTTTCGGAACCAAATGTGCAGCACCGGAAACCACAAATCATGACTAAGAGAATCGCCTTTCTTGCCAGCGACGTCCAAGTGGCGCAATCCGCGCGGGACGTGCTGGTGGCGCGCTATGGGAATGTGGCGCCCCGGGACGCAGATGTTGTGGTTGCCCTTGGTGGAGATGGGTTCATGTTGCGCACGTTGCATAATACCCAGCATCTGAACACTCCGGTTTATGGCATGAACCGCGGCACAATCGGTTTTTTGATGAATGAGTTTTCCGACACCGACCTGATGACCCGGTTGGCGGAGGCCGAGGAAGAGGTAATCAACCCTCTGATCATGACAGCGATGGATCAATCGGGGAAGCTGCATGAGGCGCTGGCAATCAACGAGGTTTCTCTGCTGCGCGCCGGCCCACAGGCCGCACGCCTGAAAATCTCGGTCGATGGCCGCGAGCGTTTGGACGAACTGGTCTGTGATGGGGCGCTTTTGTCCACGCCGGCGGGGTCAACGGCTTACAACTATTCCGCGCATGGTCCGATATTGCCAATTGGCTCTGACGTTCTGGCCCTGACAGCCATTGCTGCATTTCGACCGCGGCGTTGGCGAGGGGCATTGCTGCCCAAGACGGCTCAGGTGAGATTTGATGTCATTGAGGCGGACAAGCGTCCGGTCATGGCGGATGCCGACTCGATCTCAATTCCCGATATTGACTGGGTCGAAATTAGATCGGAGCCAGCAGTGCAGCATCGCATTCTGTTCGATCCGGGTCATGGGTTGGAAGAACGCCTAATATCTGAGCAATTCACATAAAAATTCTCTCAGATCGCACATTCGAGCACATTGTGTGAACCAGTTCACATGCAGGGTAGAAGCCGTTTGTTACCGTGAACTTGCCCGGAGAACACGCCAGGATGGAAGTGAGTGGCCATCCAACGGTGTTTTCGAACGATTGCGCAGTTTACGCGCTGGCGAGGGTGGGTGGTGCTACGCTCGTCATCAGAAATCCGGGCATATTTTAGTATGCGGACCCCGGGCACAAAAACCCGGGGTCTATTTTTTGTGGGGGGGGTGAGCTGCCGGCTCACGCTTCCGCTGCCATCTTATCCCACAGGATCGGCGCCATTTGTCCGACTCGCGCTTCGATTGCAACGGCGGCGTCCACTGCCAAATCTTCGCGCCAGCGCTGTGCTGCGATTTGCACGTTGATTGGTTGAGGCCCCAGCGGTAGTTCCGCCAACCCGGCAGGGACGCATGCCGCGGGTAACCCAAGAAAGTTCATCGCATAAGAATAGACGGCGCAGCCAAGAACTTCGTGTACGCCTTCAACCCCTTCGGTGTCCCGGTCAGGTTTGAAAAAGGGCTGGGGTAGGAAAGGCGAAAGCACCAAGGGGTAATTCTGCAGAAACAGTGACCACTCGCGGGCGTAGTGGCTGCGTTTTGCCATCATGCGAAGCAGATCGGCTTCAACGATAGGTGGGAATTCCTGAAAGTAGACCTCAAATACATTGCGGATCGTTTCAGACCCGGCGGCCTCGATGTCGCCTTTCATCAGGGTCAGAACCTCGCCCATCAAAGCGCGATAGCCGTTGCGGCCACACTCGAATACATCAGGCGGATCGATTTCTTCCACTAGGTAACCGGCATCGACCAGCGCGTCCCGCGCTGTATCGAGGGCTTTTTCGACTTCCGGGTGCAGAGCGTATCCGAAAGTGTTTTTGGTAAACGCCACCCTGATCGGGCCTTCCAATTCCTCTCCGCGCCACGGCATCGGAACATGGAAAGGATCACGCGGATCGGAGGCGATCAGACTGGGCATGGACAGGTGCAAATCCGCGGCCGAGCGTGTGATCAACCCTTGAACCGACATGGACTGCGCCAGTAATCCCCGTTCGGCCTTTTGTCCGGGGTTCCACGCAGGGACGCGACCAAGACCAGGTTTGATCGTCACCGCTCCGTTGGCCGCAGCAGGAAAGCGCAGGCTGCCGCCGATGTCATTGCCATGACCCAACGCTCCGATGCCCGTCATCACCGCTGCCCCCGCGCCGCCGGACGAACCACCGGGCGAGATATGCCGGCCCCAGGGGTTATACGTGCGTCCGTGCAGGGGATTGTCGGTATCAGCGCGGAAAGAAAACTCCGGGGTGTTGGTGCGCCCGATCACCACAGCGCCTGCGTTTAGCAGATTGGTCACGACCGGAGCATCATCCGGCGCGACGGCCTCTTTCAAGGCTATCACCCCATTGGTCGTGGCGTGACCTTTCTGGTCAACGTTCACCTTGATGGTTACGGGAACCCCGTGCAGGGGACCTGCTGGTTTTCCACTTGCACGGGTCCGATCCAGATGCCGGGCGCGTTCCAGCGCTTCGGTACGCAGGTCTTCAACCACCGCGTTCAGGCCGGGATTTGCCTGATCCATCCGGTCCAGAGCGCTGTGAACGGCGTTTTCAGCGCTCAGCTCTCCGGTGCGTGTCAGTGCCGTCAGCTCTGTGGCGCTCAGACGCCAGAAGTCGGTATGTGTCATGTGCCCTCACTGCTTTGGCACGACACTAGGGGGACTGTGACGGGTTGCAAGAAAAACAAGAGAGTAGGGCGGCGTGGCCGCCCTTCCGTGTTTATTGTGCGTAGCCGATGGTTTGCAGGGCCGAGGTGATCTCGTCCAGAATGACCGGATCGTCGATTGTGGCCGGCATTTTGTAGTCCTTGCCATCGGCAATCGACACCATCGTGCCGCGCAGGATCTTGCCTGAGCGGGTCTTGGGCAGCCGATCCACTACGACCGCGAGTTTGAAGGCTGCGACCGGGCCAATCTTCTCGCGCACCAGCTTTACGACTTCCTGCACGACTTCGCCGTGCTGGCGCTCGGCACCAGAGTTCAGGCACAGGAACCCAACCGGCATTTGACCCTTCAGCTGATCAGATACTCCGATCACCGCGCATTCTGCCACGTCCGGGTGGGCTGCCAGAACCTCTTCCATCCCGCCGGTGGACAGCCGGTGACCAGCCACGTTGATCACGTCATCGGTGCGCGCCATGATGTAGAGGTATCCATCCTCGTCGATCATGCCCGCATCGCCAGTTTCGTAATATCCTGGGAAGTGTTCCAGATAGGATTTTTTGAATCGATCTTCTGCGTTCCAAAGGGTCGGCAAAGTACCGGGCGGCAGAGGTAGCTTGACCGCGATTGCACCCAGTTCGCCCGGCTTCATCGGATGGCCGCCTTCGTCCAGAATCTGCACGTCGTATCCGGGCATTGGTTTTGCGGGCGAGCCCAGCTTGACCGGCAATTCCTCGATCCCCATCGGGTTTCCGGCAATGGCCCACCCGGTTTCGGTCTGCCACCAGTGGTCGATTACCGGCACGTTCAGTGCCGCCTGCGCCCAGGTGATTGTGTCCGGGTCCGCCCGTTCGCCGGCCAGGAACAGGGCGCCCAGGCAAGACAGATCGTAGTTCGCCAGTAACTCGCCCTTGGGGTCTTCACGTTTGACAGCACGAATGGCCGTAGGAGCAGTGAAGAAGCTTTTGACCTTGTGTTCGGATATCACGCGCCAGAAGGTTCCGGCATCCGGAGTGCCAACCGGCTTGCCCTCGAACACGATTGTGGCGTTGCCGTGGATCAGCGGGGCATAGCAAATGTAAGAGTGTCCCACGACCCAGCCCACGTCTGAGGCCGCCCAGAAGACGTCACCCGGATCGACATTATAGATGTTCTTCATCGACCAGTTCAGGGCTACCAGATGCCCAGCAGTCGGGCGTACAACGCCTTTTGGTGCGCCGGTCGTGCCCGAGGTGTAGAGGATATAGGCAGGATCATTGCCATCAACCGGGACGCATTCCGCAGGCTCTACCCCGTACTGGAAACCGTGCCAGTTATAGTCGCGCCCTTCGACCAGCTGGGCTACCTCTTGCTCGCGCTGGAAGATCACACAAAACTCGGGCTTGTGGCTGGCCATGTCGATAGCGCCGTCAAGCAGGGGTTTGTAATGCACCACACGGCCGGGCTCCATTCCGCAAGACGCGGCGATAATCGCCTTGGGTTTCGCGTCGTCGATCCGTACCGCAAGCTCGTTACTGGCGAAGCCACCGAATACGACCGAGTGCACCGCCCCGAGCCGTGCACAGGCCAGCATTGCCTCCAGGGCTTCGGGGATCATCGGCATATAAATGATAACCCTGTCGCCCTTTTCGACACCCTTCGCACGCAACGCGCCTGCCAGATTTGCCACGCGGTTGCGGAGCTCGACATATGAGATTTCCCGTTTGGTGTGCGTGATCGGGCTGTCGTAGATTATCGCTGTCTGTTCGCCTCGCCCGTTTTTCACATGGCGGTCGACTGCGTTCCAGCAGGTGTTTACCTTGGCGTCGCAGAACCATTCGTAGAGCGGCGCATTGTCATCAAACAGCGCTTTCGTGGGCTTTTGAACCCAGTCGATCCCCTTCGCGGCTTCCATCCAGAACGCCTCGGGATCGGATTTCCAACTCTCATAAACGTCCTGATACGTCATGGCGTCCTCCTCCTGATATCCTCGGGCATTGTGTTAAGCATCCCCGACTCAGTGGACAAGCTGTGCGATAGAAGGCGCGTCAGTTTTTCGCAAAATCTTTGCAGAATGTTACGAAAACGGCTGCAAATTTTTGCAAATAGGTTAATTTTAGTCGATCTGGTTCGGGTTTCCCTCGCATTTTGCAAATGTGCAAACTCTGGGATGCAAAGCTGATAGCGCCCCCAGAATCACACTGGTCCCGATTTTCAGCCGCGACAATGCCACGTGGAGTATCAGCCAAGCTTACGCGTAGTGCGTGACAGGTGTTCCAGCAATAGCTGCCATATTCAGTAGCCCGCGAGCCGTGATCGACGGTGTCACGATATGAGCCCTATTGCCCATACCCATCAAAATCGGCCCAACCTCCAGGCCGTCGGCCTTCATCTTCAGAATGTTGCGAACACCGCTGGCCGCGTCCGCATGCGCGAAGATCAGGACATTCGCGGCGCCCTGTAGTCGCGAGTTTGGAAAAATGCGGTCGCGCAGTACAGGGTCCAGCGCGACGTCCAGGTTCATTTCCCCTTCATAGACAAAATCCTGCTGTCTGGCGTCCAGAATTTCAATCGCTGCACGCAGACGTTTCCCGGACCCTTCGGCCTGGTTGCCGAATTGCGATTGCGAGCAGAACGCGATCTTAGGCTCGATCCCGAACCGTCTCACATGTCGTGCGGCTCCGATGGTGCTTTCAGCCAATTCTTCTGGCGTCGGTAGTTGGCGCACATGTGTATCAGCGATGAACAGCGGGCCGTCTTCGAGGATCATAAGTGACATCGCGCCATGCGGGTACATGTCGCCATTACCCAAGACCTGTTCGACATAATTCAAATGCCAGCGGTATTCGCCAAACGTGCCACAAATCAGGCTGTCCGCTTCGCCACGTTGCACCATGATTGCGCCAATTGCGGTCGAGTTCGTGCGCATAATGGCCTTGGCCAGATCAGGTGTCACGCCGCGCCGCTGCATGATCTCGTGATACGAATTCCAATAGTCGTAATAACGCGGGTCATTTTCCGGGTTTACGATTTGGAAATCCTGACCAGGACGTACAGTCAGTCCCAACCTTTCGCAGCGAGCGCTGATCACGTCCGGACGTCCGATCAAGATCGGTGTTTCGGTTGTTTCTTCCAGAATGGCCTGCGCCGCACGAAGCACGCGCTCGTCCTCACCCTCGGCAAAGACGATCCGTCGAGACGCGGCTGCGGCAGCTTCAAAGACAGGCCGCATCAGTAAGGCGGATTTGAAGACGGTCTGGTTCAGTTTTTCCTTATAGGCTTCGATATCATCGATGGGCCGTTTCGCCACGCCGCTGTTCATCGCGGCCTTTGCCACAGAGGAGGACACCACTCCGACAAGACGCGGATCAAAGGGTTTGGGGATCAGGTAATCGGGGCCGAATGTCAGTTGTTCACCCTTGTAGGCAGCGGCCGCCTCGGCGCTGGTCGTAGCGCGGGCCATCTCGGCAATTCCGTCTACGCAGGCGATCTGCATTTCGTCGTTGATTTCTGTCGCGCCAACGTCCAGCGCACCCCGGAAAATGAAAGGAAAACACAGAACGTTGTTGACCTGATTGGGAAAATCGCTGCGTCCGGTCGCGATAATTGCGTCTGGTGCGACCTCGCGTGCGGCCTGCGGCAGGATTTCCGGAGTGGGGTTGGCCAGCGCAAAAATGATTGGTGTCTTGGCCATTTTCTTGACCATTTCGGGTTTCAGCACATTGGGGCCGCTGAGCCCAAGAAACAGATCCGCGCCGTCCATCACATCATCCAGTGTACGCAGGTCGGTTTTTTGTGCGAACTGATCCTTGTGCGGATTCATGTCCTCGGCCCGGCCTTGGTAGACCAGCCCGTGAATATCACACAGCCAGATGTTCTCTCGTTTGACGCCCAGTTTGACCAACATACTCAGGCAGGCGATCCCCGCAGCGCCCCCCCCGGTCGAGACGATCTTGATGTCCTCGAATTTCTTTCCAGCCACGTGTAGGGCATTCTTGGCAGCTGCACCGACAACAATGGCGGTGCCGTGCTGGTCATCATGAAAGACGGGGATATTCATCCGCTCGCGGCACAGTTTTTCAACGACAAAACAATCCGGTGCCTTGATGTCTTCAAGGTTAATCGCGCCAAAGGTCGGTTCCAATGCACAGACGATATCAGCCAGCTTTTCCGGATCGGGTTGGTCAACCTCAATGTCAAAACAGTCGATGCCGGCAAACTTCTTGAACAGGACGGCCTTGCCTTCCATCACTGGCTTGGAGGCCAGCGCGCCAATATTGCCAAGACCCAGTACCGCCGTTCCGTTGGAAACCACAGCCACCAGATTCCCACGCGACGTATATTTTTCGGCGTTGTCCGCATTATCTTTGATTTCAATGCTGGCCTCTGCCACACCCGGCGAATAGGCCCGTGCCAGATCGCGACCGTTAGCCATCGGTTTGGTAGCCTTGATTTCAAGCTTTCCGGGCTTTGGATAGGCGTGATAGTCAAGCGCGGCCTGTCGCAGGCTGGGTGTATCGGACATCGTTGGACTTCCCGTTTTGCAATTTAGTTTAGTGTTAAACTAGTTTTGACGCCGGGGAAACCTTGAATTGGAATTGATCGACGCTCGGCTGTGTCTTGCAAATTCCCAAACCGACCCCCACTGTCCGGCGCAGAGGAGAACAGCATGACCGACACCATAGCCGAGTTTCGTATTCCCACAAACGAATTGCGCGATGACATTCCCTTTTATACCAAGGTGCTGGGTATGCGGATGGACATGATTTATCCGGCGGATGATCCGCGGGTTGCCGTGTTTTCCGGCCACGGTTTGCGGTTGCGTGTCGAAAAGGACGCGCCCGAAGCGCCCGGTACGTTACGCATTCTCACCGAGGATCCGAACAGTTTTGCCGACGGTAAAAGAAGCCTGGTGGCGCCAAATGGCACGCGCATCGAAATCGAAGAGCGTCATCCGCCGCTGGTGATGCCTGAGACGGTTCACTCGTTCGTAGTACGCAGGCTCAAGGATCAGGCACCATGGATTATTGGGCGCGCCGGGATGCACTATCGTGATCTGGTGCCGGATCGTCTGGGTGGTTCGATTATCGCCAGCCATATCCGTATTCCGGACGGTGGACCCGTGCCCGACATGGTGCATTTTCACAAAGTCGGGTTTCAGCTGATCTTCTGCATCCATGGCTGGGTCGATGTGGTTTACGAGGATCAAGGCGAAAAGATGCGTTTGACTGCTGGCGACTGTTTCATCCAGCCGCCGGAAATCAGGCATCGTGTGCTGGAAGCGTCTGACAATGTGCAAGTGATCGAGATTGGTGTCCCGGCCGAGCACGTCACGGAGATTGACCACGATATGGAATTGCCGACTCCGCATCTGCGGCCGGATCGCGAATGGCAGGGTCAGCGGTTTGTTTACAATCAGGCCAAGGATGCCGAGTGGATGCCGTTCCGTCTGCCGGGTTACATTTGCCGGGACACGACGATTGCCGAGAATACAAAAGGAGTCGCGGGTGTTCAGGTGGTGCGCCGGGGGCAGGGTGACCCGGTCTGGGCTACCCACGACACGGATATTCACTTTACCTTTGTGATGAATGGTGAGGTGACGCTCGAGGGTGAAGGCCGCGAGCCCTATCGATTGGAACAAGGCGATGCCTTTGTCATTCCGCCTGGAATGTGGACGCGGCTTTCTGATCCGTCAGATGACGTTGAACTGCTCGAGGTCACTCTGCCCGGAACCTTCAACACGACCCTAGGTTAGGCTGAAAATCGCTGTGGAAAAAGGTCAGGTGGGGCTTCAATTCCCCGCCTGCTTTCATTTAGGGTATGTCATTCTGACCAGATGATCAAAAATTGGGGAATCGCCATGCCTCTTAAAGATGCTGCCTTGTCTGTCCGCGAAAACGCCTATGCGCCCTACTCGAACTTCAAGGTCGGAGCGGCGATCCGGTCTGCGTCTGGGGTGGTTTATTCGGGCTGCAACGTCGAAAACGTGGCTTACCCCGAGGGAACTTGCGCCGAGGCCGGAGCGATTGCCGCCATGGTTGCCGCCGGTGAACAGGACTTGGTAGAAGTTTACGTGGTCGCCTCTAGCCCGCAGCCGGTGCCGCCTTGCGGCGGATGTCGACAAAAGTTGGCCGAGTTCGGCAAAGGTGATGTTCCGGTAACGCTTGCGACAAAGGACGGCGCGGAGTTTAAGACGACAATTGGTCAGTTATTGCCGGGCGCGTTCGACGCCTCGCATATGGAGGGCGCGTGAACCTATGGATGCGCGCTCGATTATTTCCAAACTGCGTCGGCACGAAGTTCCCAATCGCGATGAGTTGATTTGGTTCGCGCAGGGGTTGGCGGACGGTGGAGTCAGCGATGCGCAGGCCGGGGCGTTTGCCATGGCCGTATGCATGGGCAGCCTCGGCGCCACGGGACGGGCCGATCTGACCGTTGCCATGCGCGACAGCGGTGAAGTTTTGTCCTGGGATATGGGCGGCCCGGTAATCGACAAGCACTCGACCGGCGGTGTCGGAGATTGCGTCAGTCTTGTACTTGCCCCAGCGCTGGCTGAGTGTGGGGCCTACGTTCCGATGATTTCTGGGCGTGGATTGGGGCACACGGGCGGAACGCTCGACAAACTTGAGGCTATTCCCGGCGTGACGACGCAGATCGGGCAGAGCCGCCTGACGCAAATTCTGAAAGAAACCGGGGCGGCTATCGTCGGTGCAACGGGCCAGATCGCACCTGCTGACAAACGCCTCTACGCGGTGCGCGATGTAACGGCGACGGTGGAAAGCCTCGACCTGATCACCGCGTCGATCCTATCCAAGAAACTTGCGGCCAGTCCGGATGCTCTGGTTCTGGACGTCAAGGTTGGCAGCGGCGCGTTCATGAAATCACATGAAGAGGCCCGAAAGCTGGCGCAGGCGTTGACCGAGACGGCCAATGCTGCCGGGTGCCGGACCTCGGCCGTGATCACCGATATGAACCAGCCTCTGGCTTCTGCTCTGGGTAATGCGTTGGAAGTGGCCGAGGTGATGAAGGTTCTGACAGGCGGGGGCGTGTCGCCTCTTGCTGAAGTCTCTGCCGAACTCGGAGGTACACTGCTGGTCGATGCCGGCATGTGCGATTCATTCGAGGAGGGATATTCACGGATTGCAGGTATCATTCGCGACGGTCGCGCAGCAGAGCGCTTTGGTCGCATGATGGCGGCAGTCGGAGGGCCAGTTCATTTCGTCGACACGTGGGAACGCTTTCTGCCCGAGGCGAACGTCATTCAGGAAGTGCCTGCACCTCAGGATGGGTACGTCACAGCAATCGATGGTGAGGCGCTGGGCCTCGCCGTAGTCTCGCTGGGGGGCGGGCGGCAGGTCGAAAGCGATGAGATTGACCCGGCTGTTGGCCTGTCAGATATCGTACGGCTGGGAGAACGCGTTGTTAAGGGCGCACCGTTGGCCGTTGTCCACGCCGCCCGCGAGGAAGCTGCGCGCCATGCGGCGACGACAGTCTTGCGGGCAGTGACCATCGGTAAAAAGGCCGACGCCATGCCAGATCTCGTTCACGAAAGGATCACTGCATGAGCCGCGCATTTTTGGTGGTGATGGATTCGGTCGGCATCGGTGGCGCTCCGGATGCGGATAAGTTCTTCAACGGCCAAATACCGGACGAGGGCGCGAACACGTTAGCGCATATTGCGCAAGCCTGCGCTGAGGGGCGCGCGGAAGACGGGCGCTCTGGTCCCATGCATGTACCGCACCTTGATTCATTAGGGCTAGGGGCCGCCACTCGTTTGGCGTCAGGCGCCACGACTCCTGGCCTCGAGGCTGACCCGACAGGCCTATGGGGCTGCGCGCGTGAGCATTCACCAGGCAAGGATACCCCCTCAGGCCATTGGGAGCTGGCTGGATTGCCTGTGCCGTGGAATTGGCACTATTTCCCGGAAACCGTTCCGACCTTTCCCGCTGATCTAAGCCGTGCTGCGGCCGAGGCTGCAGGGACGGATGGAATCCTGGGAGATTGCCATGCATCGGGTACGGCTATCATCGCCGAGCTGGGTGCCGACCACATGCGAACTGGTCGACCGATCTGCTATACCTCTGCTGACAGCGTTTTCCAGATTGCCGCGCATGAAGAGAGCTTTGGTCTGGACCGGCTGTTGGAAATGTGCCGTACCCTAGCGCCGCGTCTGCACGAGATGAAGGTGGGTCGTGTCATCGCCCGCCCCTTCGTCGGCTCGCCCGAGGCGGGTTTCACACGAACCACAAACCGCAAAGACTTTGCAATTCTCCCGCCTGCGCCGGTTCTGACCAACTGGGTGCAGGATGCGGGGCGTCGGGTTCACGCTGTTGGCAAGATCGGCGACATCTTTTCGATGCAGGGGATCGATACCTTGCGCAAGGGATCGGACGCCGAGCTGATGAACCACCTGTCCGACCTTGTAGATGAGGCCGAAGACGGCAGCCTGACCTTTGCAAATTTTGTCGAGTTCGACAGCCTTTATGGCCATCGGCGCGATATCAGCGGCTATGCCCGCGCGTTGGAGTGGTTTGACCATGAGATTGGTTCGATCCTGCAAAAGTTGCGCCCGGACGATTTGCTGTTGCTGACCGCAGATCACGGCAATGATCCAAGTTGGACCGGTACCGACCATACGCGTGAACAGGCACCGGTATTGATCGCTGGTCAAGTTTCGGGCCAGATCGGCCAGGTCGATTTCGCCGACGTCGCTGCCAGCATCGCGCATCACCTGAATATTCCGGCCCAAGGGTCGGGAAGGACCTTCCTATGACCGTCGCTGACCTACCGAAGATCGAATTGCACCTGCACCATGAGGGCGCTGCTCCACCTGCCTTTATTCGGCAGCTGGCGCACGAAAAGCGCATTGACCTGAGCGGTATTTTCAAGCCAGACGGGTCGTATGATTTCCGCGACTTTACGCATTTCCTCAGCGTTTATGAGGCTGCCTGCGAGGTGTTGAAATCGCCCGAGGATTTTCGTCGCCTGACGTTGGCAATCCTCGAAGAAAGTGCTGCAAATGGAGTGGTTTATACCGAAACCTTCCTCAGTCCCGATTTCTGCGGGGGTGGTGACCTGCAGGCCTGGCAAGACTATCTAAGCGCGATCCGTGATGCCGCCGACCAAGCCGAGCGCGAATTCGACATTACGCTGCGAGGCGTTGTCACTTGTGTGCGCCATTTCGGGGCGGAGCAAGCCAAACGCAGCGCTTATTGTGCCGCTGAAACCGCTGGCGACTGGATCACCGGCTTTGGCATGGGGGGAAACGAATCCGTTGGTACGCAGGGCGATTACAAATGGGCCTTTGATTGCGCGCGCGAGGCGGGGCTGCGCCTGACTACACATGCCGGAGAATTCGGTGGACCCGAAAGCGTCCGCGACGCAGTACGCGATCTGGGCGTGGAACGGGTCGGTCATGGCGTTCGGGCCATCGAAGACCCGGATCTGCTGTACGAACTGAAGGACCGGGGCGTCACGCTTGAGGTTTGTCCGGGTTCGAATGTGGTTCTGGGCCTGTTCCCTGACTTCAGCTCGCATCCTATTGCCCAACTTCGGGACGCAGGTGTCAAAGTCACCGTGTCCACCGATGACCCGCCGTTTTTCCATACTACAATGCGGCGCGAATATGAGATGCTGAACCAAGCCTTCGGTTGGGAAGCCGAGGATTTTGCTGCGCTGAACGAAACTGCCCTGAATGCGGCCTTTTGCGATGAAGATACCCGCGAGCGGGTCAAGAAAAGACTGGAGAAATCATGAGCGAACATCTGACCGTCGTTGATCACCCGTTGGTGCAGCACAAGCTGACGCTCATGCGGGACAAGGGCACCTCAACCGCCGTGTTCCGTCAGCTGCTGCGCGAGATCACGCTTCTGCTGGCCTATGAGGTCACGCGCGAGCTGAAACTGACCACGCGCCATATCGAAACGCCAATGGAAGAAATGGACGCGCCTATTCTTGCGGGTAAGAAACTGGCACTGGTCTCGATCCTGCGTGCGGGCAACGGGATGCTGGATGGCGTTCTGGAGCTGATCCCCTCGGCGCGCGTAGGCTTTGTCGGCCTTTATCGCGATGAAGAAACGCTGAAACCCGTGCAGTACTATTTCAAGGCTCCCGAAGGGTTGAAGGATCGTTTGGTCATCGCCGTAGACCCGATGCTGGCGACTGGCAACAGCTCGGCGGCGGCGATCGATCTGCTGAAAGAGGCCGGTGCGACCGATATCCGCTTCCTTTGCCTGCTGGCCGCGCCCGAAGGGGTTGCGCGAATGAAGGAGGCCCACCCGGACGTCAAGATCGTCACCGCAGCGCTGGATCGAGAGCTGAATTCCAAGGGCTATATTATGCCGGGATTGGGCGATGCAGGCGACCGGATGTTTGGTACCAAGTAGTCGAATTATTCGCCGCAGATGTTTTGCAGCCGGACCCAGTCGCGGTCCGGCAGAACTTGCTCCAAAGTCCGGCCTGCCATCGGGTCGGCCTCGATCAGCCCCAGAACCGTCTCACCGGTTATGTCGCGCGCATAGGCGTAGGGCGTCGTGGGCAGGGCGGCTTGGGCAAAGACAGCCAGCAGATCGTCATCGTTGATTTCCGGGCGGGGTTCAGTGAGAACCAGTTCGGTATATGCATCCACGTTGTCGGCAGTGAGCTCACCGGTTGTCAGTAAACGAAACGCTGCTGTTGGACCGGTCCGATCCAGCAGATCATCCAGAGGGTCCTTTAGTTCTGCGCGTGCACGGGCCGCAATGATGTAACCAGCCGCGACCGCCGGATCTTCGTGGTCCTCGATCAGTGCGCGGTTCAGCAGAACTGTACCACCCGGCAGGCTGAGGCTGTCCGGTACACCAGCCGGAAGAATGACAATCTGACGAACGCCTGTGCGTCTCGCCAATTGGTCCAGAGATGTCTGAGCGTCTCGGGACGAACAGGCCTGTCCCGAAACCCGTTCGATACGCTGCAAAATCGTCGCGCCGATCTCCTGCCGTTTTATGTCAGGCACCACGGAAACTACGTGGCGCTGAAGCGCAATCGGCAACCATAGCAGCAGAACGGCCAGCACGGCCAACACGACCCCAGCGACCGACAACCATCGCAGCCGCCCAGGGTGTGGACGCGCGCGGTCGATGGCGCGTTGCAGACGGTCGATGGCCTCGAGCATTGTCGTCTCGGACTGCGCCAGTTCCAGTGTTTCGCCGGGGTCGCCATCGGGATTGAAAAGCGCCGGGTAAGCACCGGGATTCTGCCGTTCCAGTGCAGCCAGCGACCAATGCGTTAACGCCCGGTCGTTGAAATCCGAAATGGTCAGCGTAGCCTCACCAATAGACACCACAACCTCGCGCCGCTGTTCCTCGGGCGAGGGGCGCCACAGACCGGTAGCTTCGATCCGCTGGTACTGTTTTAGGGCCGTCATCTGGATGAGGTCTGCTCACTTTTTTGTTTTCCGAAGCATAGCATGGTGAAAT
This sequence comes from Ruegeria sp. HKCCD6426, assembly GCF_057221115.1. Lineage (NCBI taxonomy): Bacteria > Pseudomonadati > Pseudomonadota > Alphaproteobacteria > Rhodobacterales > Roseobacteraceae > Ruegeria > Ruegeria sp. HKCCD6426. The sequence continues at coordinate 14,654 of NZ_JBWVBF010000010.1, forward strand.
CGAAAGGCGCAAACCAGTTGCGTCGCAATTCGGATTTGTGCTGGATAGCGCGGAAGGTCAGAGCAGCCGAGACTCAGATTTCAACCGAGGTGCAGATTGCAGTCAGTTAAAACCACTTCTCCAGTACTGGCGTCGATGCTGATGGTCGGTGCCATGGCGATCATCGGCGTGATCGACAATGTTGTGATCCTGCTGGCCGATACTATCGGCCTATGGCAGTTCCACCTCAGCCGGGCATTGCTAATGTTGCCTCTGATCATTGGATTGTCTCTCTTGGGGCTAGGAGGGTTGCGCCCGAAGCGTCTGGGCCCTGTCGTGTTACGCAGTGTTTTGATCACGACGGCCATGCTGTTCTATTTTTCTTCTTTGGCCTTAATGCCAATCGCGCAGGCATTGGCGGGGCTGTTCACATCGCCGATTTTTGTTTTGTTGATTTCCGCATTGGGGATGAAGCAAACTATTGGCCCGTGGCGGATAGCTGCCGTGATGATCGGATTCATGGGCATTTTGTTTGTGCTGCAACCAAACCCGGCTGATTTTGATTTCCTAACATTGCTTCCGGTTGCAGGTGGGTTTTTCTACGCCTTTGGCGCGATTATCACACGCAGCCATTGTTCAGAAGAAAGCACTACCGCTTTGCTGGCCAGCATGTCTGTTACGCTTGGTCTGGCCGGTGCAATTGGATTGGCATTTTTTACTGTTCTGCCTGTTGCAACTCTTGATGGGGCAGACGGATTTGTCACCCGTGGCTGGGTTTGGGCCATGCAACCAGCTTTGCCTTGGATTTTCATTCAGGCATTTGGTTCGACTATCGCTGTATTCATGTTGATCAAGGCCTATCAAGTTGGGGAGCCATCCTATGTTGCGGTCTTTGAGTATTCAGTGATGATATTTGGCCCACTCTTCGCTTGGGTGGCCTTGGGTCAGACGATTGGCATTATGCAGGTCGCCGGTATTGGATTAATCGCAGTCGCTGGTGCATTGCTGGGGTGGCGGGCAGGGCGTTCACCCGTGGAACTGGAAGCCTCGTGACCAACTGATTGGGTAGCGACCATGAAATTTTCTCGAACACCGCTAGGAAATCGCAGATGTTTTTTGGATCAGCGAGAGAAGAAGAATGACACGTGCACAGTGAGTGATCAGTGTTGTGGATTAACCATTGATCTGGACGCCGAACCGTTGTTCAGCCTCTGAAGCTCTGGTCCGAAACCGCATCAAAACCCGGCGGAGCATTATTTCGATTACCAGTCGTGGTAATCCCGACGGACCAGAAAACGGTTGCGCAAGCCAGCGTCGAAGACCTTCAGATATTCGGAATATGGCTGCATCATTTCGTTGTTGGCGATAGTTTCCAATTTTGAGCTAAATCCAGCCTTTAGATTGCTGTTGTTTGGATTAAAGGGCTAAAAAGGTCCCTGCATTGCCTCAATTTGGACAAAATGTGGCAAAACTAAGTCGGTCGCTTGTTTTCCATGATAGCTCTTTTGGATCGTTTTGTTTGTGCCATAAGGGGGTGAGGCACGTGTTAGAAGTAGTGAGTATTTCAAGTTTTTCTGATCGCTCGGCCAGTGTTGAGCCAACTATTCAGCGTAATGCTGTTACTGCGCGTAGAGGTGGTCTTGTGCATGGCACCAAAATCGCGACGACCAGTGGCTGGAAGAGGGTAGAGCGTCTTAAAGTCAGTGATCTGGTGCGTACACTTGATAATGGTTTCAAAGAGGTGCGCCGAATCTCAACTGATTTGATTACCATTCCCGCAGGTGAAACACGTCCCGAGAACCTGCCGGTTCAGGTACCGTCGCGCGCGGCATATAATGGTCGCGTTGTCTGGTTGATGCCGGAACAGGGGATGGCAGTGGATCATAAAAAGATTGATCCGTCCCAGGTCGGTGTTTCAGTTGTTTCAGCAAGGTTGCTGAGCGGTATCTGCCGGCTCAGGTCCCGGGCACCGGGGGCAGGTTTCGAAGTCAGCACGCTGTTTTTCGACGAAGACGAAGTGATCTATATCGAGGGAGGTCTGCAAGCCTATTGCGCTGCCGCGAGATTTGGGACGCGGGCCGGGACCAACCAAAAGATCTATCCGGTAGTAGATGGTGAGATCGCCACATCAATAATTGATGCTATTGCCGACACGGGAAGCATTTCCGCTCTTGCTAATCCGTTGGGCGCGCTGCCTGTTCCTGTTCCCGAAGAACCGATCTTTCCGATAAAGCCTTTGAAGGGGCGACGGCGTCCCGGGCGCCCCGGACGGCCTCCGCCGCCAGTACTATTTCTGCGACCCGAGTGGATGATGTTGACCCACCAGTAAAATGACGGGGGCACATGAATACATGTGCCCGCACCAATAATTCAGGCTGCTTTCGCAGAGGTATCGAAGCGACCGTAGAAGCTCTGACCTTTGTCGGCCATTTCGCGTAGCAACGCAGGGCAGGCAAAACGATCGCCAAATTTCTCAGCCAATTGATCGCACCGTTCAGCTGCGTATGGTGTGCCGAGGATGTCCAGCCAGCTGAGTGGGCCACCTGACCACGGCGCAAAGCCCCAGCCCAGGATAGCGCCCACGTCGCCTTCGCGGATGTCTTCGAGAACACCTTCCTCCAGTGCTCGGACGGCTTCCAGCACCTGTGCGAACATCAGGCGTTCCTGCACTTCGATCAGGTTAGGCTGGTCCTCGGCCAGCGGGTATTTTTCCTGCAGCCCTTTCCAGTATTCGACGCGTTTGCCCTTCTCATCATAGTCGAAGAAGCCGGCATTCGCTTTGCGTCCCAGGCGGCCCTGTTCCTCCATCCAGAAGATCAGATCATCCGAGGGACTTTCCGGATAGGCATCACCCATCGCTGCCTTGGTGGCACGGGCGATCTTGGCGCCCAGATCGATCGAGGTTTCGTCTGTGAGTTGGATAGGTCCAACCGGGAATCCCAGCTGACGCGCGGCGTTGTCGATCAGCACGGGGCTGACACCTTCTGTGACCATCCGCGCACCTTCATTGATGTACGGAATGATGCAGCGGTTTGCGTAGAAAAAGCGCGCATCGTTGACCACGATTGGCGTTTTGCGGATTTGGCGGACATAGTCCAGCGCCTTGGCCACAGCGCGATCACCGGTTTCCTTACCTTTGATGATCTCGACTAGGAACATCTTCTCGACCGGTGAGAAGAAATGGATGCCGATGAATTGGTCCGGGCGCACGCTCGCTTTGGCCAGATCCGAGATCGGTAGGGTCGATGTGTTCGAGGCAAAGATGCAGTCCTCGGGTATGATCGCCTCGACCTTTTTGGTCATCTCGGCCTTGACGCCCATGTCTTCAAACACGGCTTCGATGATCAGGTCGCAGCCTTTCAGATGGTCCAAATCCGGGGTCGCAGTGATGCGGCGCAGCATGGCCTCTTTTTTCTCGGCCGTGACCTTGCCGCGCTTCATACCCTTGTCCAGATAGGTTTCGGTATAGGCTTTGCCCTTGTCCGCCGCTTCCTGATCGCGGTCGACCAGCACGACTTCCATGCCAGCCTGAGCAGACACCAGCGCGATACCCGCACCCATCATACCTGCACCCAGAACGCCGATCTTCTTGACTGACTGATCCGGCACCCCTGCAGGGCGCACCGCGCCTTTTTCCAGCGCTTCCTTGTTCAGGAACAGCGAACGGATCATGGCTCCAGAAGATGGATTCATCAATACAGAGGTAAACCAGCGCGCTTCGATCTTCAGCGCAGTGTCAAAATCAACCAGCGCGCCTTCGTAAACCGCGCTCAGTAGAGCCTTGGCCGCCGGGAAGGCGCCTTGGGTCTTGCCGTTCACCATCGCCGAGGCACCGACGAAGTTCATGAAGCCAGCTGGATGATAGGGCGCGCCTCCGGGCATCTTGTAGCCTTTGGCGTCCCAAGGTTTAACGATGTCGGCATCCGTGGCGTTCAGCACCCATTCTTTGGCTGCGGCAACCGGATCAGCGGCGATATCGTCGATGTATCCCGCGCCCTTGGCTTTCTTGACGTCCAGCATCTTGCCTTCCAACAGCAGCGGAGCCGCCGCGAGCGGACCAACCTTGCGCACCATGCGGGTAGTACCCCCTGCGCCGGGGAAGATGCCGACCATGATCTCGGGCAGGCCATACTTTGCCTTGGGGTTTTCAGCGGCAAAGATCCGGTGCGTGGACAGCGGCAGTTCCATCCCAATGCCGGCGGCAGTACCGGGCAGGGCTGTGGCAATCGGCTTGCCACCCTTCTTGGTCTTGGGGTCCATACCCGCCATCTCGATCTTGCGCAGCAGGGCGTGCATTTGCATCGTGCCCTCGAACAAACCTTTGGCCGGGTTGTCGCCCGCCTGCTCCTTCATCACGGCCAGCAGGTTCAGGTCCATGCCGCCGGCAAAAGACCCTTCCTTACCCGAGGTGATGACAATCCCTTTGACTTCATCATCAGCCAGCGCCTGATCAATCAGGTCACTCAGCTGCGCCAGTCCGTCAAACGACATCACGTTCATGGTTTTGCCCGGGACGTCCCAGCTGATAATGCCAACGCCATCGGCGTCTTTGGTCAGAGTAAACTCGGTCATTCGTCTTCTCCAATCTGGTCAGCCGTCAGCGGGCTGCCGTCTTTGCGGGTGAAGGCGAATCCATTCTCATCATCCTTCACCATCATGTCTAAGTCGCTGTAATACGCAGTCTCGGTTGGGGTCCGTGTGCCCACCACAAGAAAACTCGCTGGCGCATTGGTCTTGTTCACAAGGTGGTGGCCGTTGGCCTCACCCGCAGGCCAAGCGGCGCAATCGCCGGGCAACATCTCATGCTCGCCATCATCATCGATCAGCGTGCAGGTGCCACTTAACATGATCGCAAATTCGTCCTGCTCCATATGGTAGTGGCGTAGAGACGACAGGCCGTTTGGCTCCAGCCGCACGATATTGACTCCAAACTGAGTCAGGCCGTTCGGATCGCCAATGCGTTGCACATAGCGGTCGTCACCGACCCTTGCGAGTTTACCGGGATAGCCCGAGCCGTTTTGAAACGGGATTTGAGAAAGATCGATCTTAGGCATCAGACGCGCTCGATAATCGTTGCCGCGCCCATTCCGGATGCGATGCAGAGTGTGGCCAAACCGGTTTCTTTGTCTTGACGCTCCAGCTCGTCCAGCAATGTGCCGATGATCATCGCACCGGTCGCGCCCAGCGGGTGACCCATCGCGATCGAGCCGCCGTTGACGTTTACCAGTCCGGGATCGACGTCGAACGCCTGTTGGAACCGCAGAACGACCGAGGCGAAGGCTTCGTTCACTTCGAACAGGTCCAGATCGCTGATCTTCATGCCGTTGTCGGCCAGAATCTTTTCGGTCACCGGAACCGGGCCGGTCAGCATGATGGTCGGGTCGGTGCCGATCTTGGCGGTTGCCTTGATGCGCGCGCGGGGCTTAATGCCGTGTTTCTCACCGAATTCCTTGTTGCCGATCAGGACCGCCGCCGCTCCATCCACGATGCCCGAGCTGTTGCCGGCGTGGTGGATGTGGTTCACGCGCTCAAGATGCGGGTATTTCAGCATCGCCACCTTGTCGAAACCCGGCATTTGTTCACCCATCATCGCAAAGGACGGGTTCAGCGCGCCAAGGCTTTGCATGTCGGTGCCGGGGCGCATGTATTCGTCGCGGTCCAGAATGGTCAGGCCGTTCTGGTCCTTGACGGTGATGACCGATTTTTCGAACCGGTTGTCTGCCCATGCTTCCGCGGCGCGTTTTTGCGATTCAACCGCCAGAGCGTCTGCGTCATCACGGGAGAATCCGTATTCGGTCGCAATAATGTCGGCCGAGATGCCCTGCGGCACGAAATAAGTGTCCATCGCCAGCGAGGGGTCGACGGCAATCGCCGCACCGTCGCTGCCCATGGCCACGCGGCCCATCATTTCGACGCCACCAGCGATGTAGGCCTCGCCCGCTCCGCCTTTGACCTGATTTGCGGCCAGGTTCACGGCTTCCATGCCCGACGCACAGAAACGGTTGATCGCCAGACCGGGGATCGATTCATCCAGATCCGAGGCTAGAACGGCCGAGCGAGCCAGACAGCCGCCTTGCTCCATCACTTGCGTGACGTTCCCCCAGATCACGTCTTCCACGGCGTGGCCTTCGAGGTTGTTCCGCTCTTTCATCGCGTTCAGGGTCAATGCAGACAGACGCACCGAGGTTACCTCGTGCAGGCTGCCATCCTTGCGGCCCTTGCCGCGCGGAGTGCGCAGGGCGTCATAGATATATGCTTCGGTCATAGGGGTCTCCTCAGGCGCGGTCCGACGGTTTGCCGGGCATCAGGTCATAGGGGTGTTTCCAGCCGGGCTGCTCGGACATGCGTTGCAGCCAGGCGTCGATGTGGGGCCAATCGGAACGGTCAAAGCCGAATGGTTCGGGATAATAGAGATAGCCACAGCAGCTGATATCAGCGTTGGTTATGCCGTCGCCGACGATCCATTCGCGGCCGTCCAGATGGTTGTTCAGCACCTGATACGCCGCCTTCAAGCGCCCTTGGTTGAAGGCGATGACGTCAGGATTGCGATGTTTTTCGGGGAGGAAATTGATCAGGAAACGAGTCAATCCAGCCATCGAACTGAGCTTATGGTTGTCCCATAGCACCCACCGCAGGATGTCATAGTTTTCTTCGTGGGTCTTGCCGCCGAACTTCCCCGATTTTTCTGTAACATATGCCTGAATTGCACCAGATTGACTGGTGCGGAAATCACCGTCAACCAGTACGGGCGCTTCGCCCATTTCGTTAACTTCAGCGCGGTACTCAGGGGTGCGGGTCACACCATTGAAGAAATCGACAAATACCGGCTCCCACTCCAAACCGGACATCTCCAAGGCAAGTGCGCCTTTGTATGAGTTCCCGCTTTCTCCGAAACAATGAAGTTTGATGGTCATGCGATTGCCCCTCCCAAGGCGCAGATTGCAGATGCTGAATTCCGCGTATTTCGAGCAAACCGAACCATCTGGACCGTTGCCAGCCACGGTCATCATTGTGGGGTTCGTCTTGCTGAAAACACGCCGTCCCAATTCAGGAATGGCAGTATTGGTTAGCGCTTTCGCGCCTCAAGTTCGGAATTGAAGATGCGTAGCCGGTGGGTCAGGTTCTCCTCATCTATGACGCTGTTGAAATTTTCGAACAGAAAGGACAGTGCTTCGCCTTCATCCAAGCCAGCCTCGCGCGCGAAACCCTTGAGTTTTCGATACCCGTCTTCGGTCATCGCGACGGGAAAGCGGCGTGTCAGGCGAAAGCGCTTTGGCATTTAGGTCCTCCGGTGAACTGGTTCCGGGCGATGTAGCCCGGAACCAGAGTGAGTTCAGAAATTCGCCGCGTCCAGTACCATTACTGTGTCCGCGCCGGTTTGAATGCGCGCCAGATGCATGCCCGTGGCAGGCAGACGGCGCGCCATGTAGAAGCGGCCAGTATTGATCTTGGTTTCATAGAAGTCTTTGTCCGATGCCCCGCCGTCCAGTGCTTCCTGTGCAGCCTTGGCCATCTGTGCCCACATCAGGCCCAGGCAGACATGGCCGAACATGTGCATGAAGTCATAAGACCCGGACAGCGCGTTGTTGGGGTTCTTCATGCCTTCCTGCATGAAGTACATTCCAGCAGCCTGCAGATCCTTGGATGCGGTTTTCAATGGTTCGATGAAGGCCTTGTCATAGGCTTCGTTCTGCCCGCCATTCTCTTTGCAGAAGGATTTGACCATCTCGAAGAACGCCATAACGTGCTTACCGCCGTCCTGCGCCAGTTTGCGCCCCACCAGATCCAGCGCCTGAACGCCGTTTGCACCTTCGTAGATCATCGCGATACGGGCATCGCGGGTATATTGAGACATACCCCATTCTTCGATGTATCCGTGACCGCCATAAACCTGCTGCGCCTGAACGGTCATGTCATAGCCTTCGTCCGTCAGGAAACCCTTGATGACCGGGGTCAGCAGCGAGATGAGACCATCCGCATCCTTGTCACCCGAACGGTGCGCCTTGTCGATCATCGATGCGCCCCACAGGATGAACGCGCGTGCGCCTTCGGTGAAGCTTTTCTGGTCCATCAGGTTGCGGCGGATATCCGGGTGCACGATCAGCGGGTCGGCGGGGCCATCCGGGTTCTTCACTCCAGTCACATCACGACCCTGCAGTCGGTCCTTGGCGTATTCCAATGCGTTTTGAAATGCAGCTTCGGCTTGAGCCAGACCCTGCATGCCGACACCCAGACGCGCTTCGTTCATCATGGTGAACATGGCGCGCATGCCCTTGTGCTCTTCTCCCAGCAGCCAGCCGGTGGCTTCGTCATAGTTCATGACGCATGTCGAATTGCCGTGGATGCCCATCTTCTCTTCGATCTTTCCGACCGAGACGCCGTTGCGTTCACCCAGCGAGCCGTCTTCGTTGACGATGAACTTGGGCACGATGAACAGCGAGACACCCTTGATGCCTTCAGGGCCACCGGGGATTTTGGCCAGCACCAGATGGATGATGTTGTCGGCCATGTCGTGATCTCCGGACGAAATAAAGATCTTCTGACCGGAAATCTTGTAGCCGCCATTGCCTTGCGGTTCCGCCTTGGTGCGCATCAATCCCAGATCCGTACCGCAATGCGGCTCGGTCAGGTTCATGGTGCCGGTCCATTCGCAGCTGACCATGTTGGGAAGATAGGTATTTTTCTGCTCGTCGGTTCCATGCGCCAGAATGGCCGAGGCCGCGCCATGGGTCAGGCCCTGATACATGGTGAATGCCTGATTGGAAGCCGAGAACATCTCGCCCACGGCAGTGCCCAGAACGTAGGGCATGTTCTGACCGCCATATTCTTCGGGCATATCCAGACCGGTCCAGCCGCCTTCTTTCATCTGCTCGAAAGCATCTTTGAAACCGGTGGGGGTATAGACCACGCCGTTTTCCAAACGGCAGCCTTCGGTGTCTCCAACCACGTTCAGTGGATGCAGGACGTTGGTGGCAACCTTGCCCGCTTCTTCCAGAACCGCGCCTGTGAATTCGGTTTCAAGCTCGCTGTACCCTGGAATATCCGATTCCGAGACTTTCAGTACATCGTGCAGAATGAACTGCATATCTTTGGTCGGCGCGTTATAGACGGGCATGTGAATCTCCCTTTTTTCATATGTCCGGACGGGCGTGCGATCTTACTCGGCCGCCTTCTTTTCCTGTTTCATCGAGGCAATGACCTTTTCGCCCCAGCGCAACTGCTCTTTCAGATCGTCAATCGCCTGTGTCAGTTCCTCGCGACGGGCCTCCATATCTGCCAAACGCTCGCACGCGATCTCAAAGGTGCGGGACATCTGGGTTAGTTGCTGGTCCCCCACGTGGTAAAGATCCAGAAGCTGGCGGATTTCTTCGAGGCTGAAACCAAACCGCTTGCCGCGCAGGATCAGTTTCAGGCGTGCACGGTCCCGTTTGGTGAACAGGCGTTTTTGCCCCTCACGGATCGGAAACAAAAGCTCCTTGGCCTCGTAAAACCGCAAGGTGCGCGGCGTGACGTCATAGGACTCGCACATTTCGCGGATGGTCATCAGATCTTCGGTCATGGTTCAAACTCTCATCACTTGCGTCATACTGATTGAGTTGCGCAGTCGATGAGCGTTTTACAACATACAATTGACGTTTACGTAATGCGGACGCTGCGTCACAAATTGGTTGACGTAACATCCGAACGCGTAAGTCGCGTAAAACGCAATTTTCTTACCCTACGTAAAGGGTCGGAGCGACTAATCCCGATAACATAATTCCTGAGAAATAGGGCAGACGCGGCCTTGGTTGGCCCCTCGGGGAAGTCTATTCAAGCAGGTCCATTGTTTGGTTTCGCAATTGCTGCAGTGCGTCCATCGCCTCGTCCAATTGCTGGCGCTGCTGGCGCAACTCCTCCATCTGTCGGTCGGCCATTTCGATAAAGGCAGCCATCTGCGCCTGATTGCCCTGATCTTCATAGATCAAAAGCCACTGACGAATCTCTTCCAGCTGGAATCCGAATTTCCGGCCTCGAAGGATCAGTTTCATGCGCGCGCATTCCCGCGGGCCATAAAACCGAGACCGACCTTCGCGGTCGGGCTGCAGCAATTCGATATATTCGTAGTAACGCAGCGTGCGCGGGGTTACATCGAACTCGGCGCACATCTCTTTGAATGACAAACGGTTGCCGGACATTCCTGATCTCCTCGGCAGCAACCTAGGGCGTCGGTGCGGCAAGCGCAACAGGTGGGCTTGCCCTTTACGCAGAAGCAGTCTCATAAAGGGGCAGGCAAGAGGACAGGATCCACCCCATGGTCGACAAGACAGTACTGGCGCGGCAATTCATCGAAGCGATTCCGCATGCGAAGGCGCTGGGGCTTGAGCTGACCTACATCGGAGAGGGCGAGGCGGAACTTTCCATGCCCTACAACGAACAACTGATCGGTGATCCCAGAACGGGGGTGATACATGGGGGGGCTGTTTCGACCATGTTGGATACGTGTTGCGGAGCGGCAGTGATGAGCCATCCATCGGCGCCGGGAGGTACGGCCACAATTGATCTGCGGATCGACTACATGCGGGCGGCAACGCCGGGGCAGAGCATACATACCAGCGCCACCTGCTATCACATTACTCGCAATGTCGCTTTCGTACGGGCGACGGCCACTGACGAGGATTCAGGTCGTCCGGTGGCCACGGCCTCCGGCGCATTCACGGTGGAGGGCGTATAAATGGCGCGTCCTCGTCCTGAACCCATGCAGGTGGTCAAACAACGCCGTGACGCGGCGCTGACGGCGCTGGTCAAAGGTGTGCCATATATCCGGTTCCTGAACATCAGCTTTGACCGTCGCGGGGATGAGCTGACCGGTGTTCTTAATTTCGATGAAAAACTGATAGGTAATCCGTTCCTGCCCGCACTGCACGGCGGTGTTACAGCCGCGTTTCTTGAGGTGACAGCCGTAATCACGTTGAGCTGGGAGAACATGTTCCCGCGCATCGAAAGTGGAGAAATCGGGGCCGACGACATTTTGACTGATGTGAATATTCGGTTTCCCAAGACAATTGACTTTACTGTCGACTACCTACGATCAGGCTTGCCGCGCGATGCTTATGCGCGTGCGTTTATCAATCGGTCGGGCCGACGTTATGCTTCAGTCCGGGTCGAAGCCTGGCAGGATAATCACGCGAAACTATTCGCGCAGGGGACCGGTCATTTCCTGTTGCCGCAAGCCCCGGCGATTAAAGAGTAACCGTGCAGGGCTCGGCAGCGCCAATAACGCATCGGCGCGTTCTGAAAATTGCGCTGCCGATCGTGTTGTCCAACGCGACAGTGCCCATCCTCGGCGCGGTGGATACCGGCGTGGTCGGCCAGCTGGGGCAGGCGGCTCCAATTGGCGCCGTTGGCATGGGGGCGGTGATCCTGTCGGCGATCTACTGGATCTTCGGCTTTTTGCGTATGGGTACAACCGGGCTCGCGGCTCAGGCGCGCGGGGCAGGGGATACTGCAGAAACCGGTGCACTGTTGATGCGTGGCCTGCTGTTGGGGACTGCAGCCGGGATGGTGTTTGTGCTCACACAGGTCGGTTTGTTCTGGGGGGCCTTTGCGCTGTCTCCAGCCAGCCCTGAGGTCGAGGCGCTGACGCGGGATTATCTGGAGATCCGCATTTGGGGCGCCCCGGCAACGATTGCGCTTTATGCCGTAACCGGATGGTTGATTGCGATTGAAAAGACGCGTGGCGTATTTGTCCTGCAGGTTTGGATGAACGGCCTGAACATCCTGTTGGATTTATGGTTCGTCCTGGGGCTTGGTTGGGGCGTCGAAGGCGTTGCCATCGCGACGCTGATCGCTGAATGGACCGGGTTGGCACTGGGACTTTGGCTGTGTCGAGAGGCGTTTTCTGGAAACCAGTGGAAAGACTGGCCACGCATTTTCGACGCCGCTCGGTTGCGTCGGATGATGCAGGTCAATGGGGACATCATGGTGCGTTCGGTCCTGCTGACCGGTGCTTTCACCACTTTTCTGTTCGTAGGTTCGGATCTGGGAGATGTGAATCTTGCGGCCAATCAGGTGTTGCTACAGTTTCTTGAGATTACTGCTTTCGCACTGGATGGGTTCGCGTTTTCGGCCGAGGCGCTGGTGGGCGGAGCAGTTGGCGCCCGGGACCGCCATAAAGTGCGTCGAGCGTCAATAATGGCCTCGCAATGGGGCGTTGGCGGAGCCTTCGCGCTGGGCCTCGTGTTCTTTCTGACCGGACCTGCGCTGATCGATGTGATGTCGACATCGCCCGAGGTCCGCGCGGCAGGGCGCGAGTACCTGTTCTGGGCTGCAATTGCGCCAGCGATTGGTGTGGCCAGCTGGATGTTCGACGGGATTTACATCGGCGCGACCTGGACCCGGGCCATGCGCAACGCCATGATCCAGTCGGTTGCGATTTATGTGGTCGCGCTGTTCATTCTGGTGCCGACATTCGGCAATCACGGGCTTTGGGCCGCGCTGATGGTTCTGAACATTACGCGCGGCGTGACCATGGGCTGGCGCTATCCTCGGCTCGAAGCGCAGGTCGCCTAGAGAAGATCCAGCAATGTCTCGGGCGGGCGACCTATCGCAGCCTTATTTCCGGAAATAGCCAAAGGACGCTCGATCAGGATCGGGTTTTCAGACATGGCGCTTATCAGGTCTTCTTCGCTTGTCGTTTTGGTCAGGCCCAGCTCTTTGAACCGCTTTTCTCCGGTGCGCATCATTTCGATGGCCGAGCGGTCCAAAAGCGCCAGCGCAGCACGCAGCTCATCAGCAGACGGCGCGTCTTCAAGGTATTTGCGCACGTTCACCTGCGCACCTTTTTCCTTTAGCAACGCAAGCCCCGCCCGGGATTTGGAGCAGCGGGGATTGTGCCAGTATTCGATCATAACCATTCCTCACGTTTGCTGCCCACAGCCTGCGCGACCGTGTCGAAGCCGTCACGGGCCAGCAACTGGTCCAGACCTTCGGCAATCTCGGCGGCCAAAGATATACCGCCATAAACCATGGCAGTGTAGAACTGAACGGCCGAGGCCCCGGCGCAGATTTTGGCATAGGCCTGCTTGGCGGTGCTGATCCCGCCTACACCAATCAGGGGTACGTCATCGCCCATCACTTGGCTGAGCTGCGCGAGAACGCGCGTGGACTTTTCGAACAGAGGCGCCCCTGACAGGCCACCTGCCTGATCCTTGTGAACGCTTTGCAACCCATCCCGTGACAGGGTTGTGTTTGTAGCGATCACAGCGTCCACACCGCTTTCACGGGCGACTTCGGCTATATCCTGAAGCTCGGATTCGGTTAGGTCCGGTGCAATTTTCAGGAAAACCGGCAATGGGCGAGGCAAACCGTTGCGCGTTTCGATTACTCCGGCTAGCAGCGCGCCAAGCGCGTCTTTGCCTTGCAGATCGCGCAGCCTTTCGGTGTTGGGAGACGAGACGTTGACCGTGGCGAAATCCAGATACTGAGCGCAATGGGCCAGCACTTTGGCGAAATCCCCGGGCCGGTCGTCGCTGTCCTTGTTTGCACCAAGGTTCAGACCGATCACCGCGTCTTTAGGGCGATTGGCCAGACGCGAGGCCATAACCTCCATCCCTTCATTGTTAAAACCGAACCGGTTGATGGCGGCCTTGTCTTCGGACAGACGGAACAGGCGTGGTTTAGGGTTTCCCGGTTGCGGGCGCGGGGTGACAGCGCCAACCTCGATAAATCCAAACCCGGCGCGCGACAGAGGACCAAGAACTTCGCCATTCTTGTCAAACCCGGCAGCCAATCCCACGGGGTTGGGTAGGTCAAGCCCGGCAACATTAGTTCTTAGCCGCGAAGACGTCACCGGCCCGGGTGTGGGCGCAAGCCCAGCTTTCAACGCTTTGATCGAAAGCCCGTGGGCAGCTTCCGGGTCCAGTTTGTGAAGGGCAGCAAGCCCCAGTTTCTCAGTTAGTTTCATCCGAATGTGGTTCCACTTGTTTCGGGGGAGCAGCGGATCAGCCGTGAGGTTTGAACCGCAGCCTGCCTGTGAACAACTGCCTTTTGGTAATCGGCGTCAGTCACCATCTTTAGAAAAGCGTGGGCGGTGGGGTAGCGTGCAATAAAGACTTCATCCCACTCTTCGTTTTCAGGCCCGATCAGCATGGTCTGATACGTTCCGCGCCATAGGATCGATGCGCCCAAGCGGGAGATTATCGGAGACGTTTCGGCCCCATAGCGGTGATAGGCTTCGGCACCGCTCAGCCTTACGTCAGCCAGCTCGTGGCCTTCAGGGTACACGGCGAATTCGCGAAACCGGACAAGGTTCAGCATCTCGATCGGATGGTCCCGGTCCAGTGCTTTGAATGCTTCGAATTGGGACCGTTCCGGATCGACGAAAGCAGTCATTCCATCTCCTTCGGGAACTTATGTGCGGCGCCATCAAAGGGAAGGGCGCGTGACCAGATCACATCCGACATCCGTAGTTGGCGATAGAGATGCGGAAACAACGCGCCGCCACGTGACACTTCCCATTTCAAATCGTCACCCATTGCATTCGCGTCACAAGCCAGAAGGGTTAGTCCTTCAACCCCGGAGAAATGTTTGGCTGCGGTTTCAGCGGCCTGTTCTGCAGTCGAGAAATGGACATAGCCGTCTGAAACATCAATTGGCGCGCCGTCGGTAGCACCTTCGGCCTGCAGGGTGGCCCATTCGTCGGCCCGGAAAATCTTATAGATCAACATGGGGTCGTGATGCCTCGCGCTGCGGGTAGAATCAAGCCGGATTTCCCCCTTTGACTCTTTGCTGTCCTCGGCGCACGATCTGCTCAATCAATAATAGGGAGTCTCATATGTTTACCCGTTTTCTGACGTCTGTTGCCGTCTTGGGCCTGACTGCGGGCATGGCCGCCGCTGAATACAAGCTGACCATACTGCACACCAATGATTTTCATTCCCGCTTTGAGCCGATCAACAAATACGACAGTGGCTGTGGCGATGAAGATAACGCCGAGGGCAAGTGTTTTGGTGGCTCGGCTCGTCTGGTGACCGCGGTGGAAGAGGCACGCGGTCGGGCTGAAAACTCGATACTGGTGGATGGCGGGGATCAGTTCCAGGGGTCGCTGTTCTATACCTACTATAAGGGCAAGGTTGCGGCAGAGTTCATGAACAAGCTGGGCTATGACGCGATGACCGTGGGCAACCACGAATTCGACGACGGTCCGGAAGTTCTGCGCGGCTTTATCGACTCGGTTGATTTTCCGGTGCTGATGTCGAACGCCGACATCACCGACGAAGAGCTGCTGACTGACAAGATCAAGAAATCCACAGTGATTGAAGTAGGCGGTGAAAAGATTGGCCTGATCGGTCTGACACCCGAAGACACCCATGATCTGGCGTCGCCCGGTCCAAACATCACTTTCTCGGACCCGGCTCCAGCAGTCCAGGCCGAAGTGGATAAGCTGACCGGTGAGGGCGTGAACAAGATCGTCGTACTCAGCCACTCTGGCTATGGCGTCGACCAGCGCGTTGCGCAAGAGACGACCGGAGTAGACGTGATCGTCGGTGGCCATTCCAATACCTATCTGTCGAACGAGTCGGACAAGGCTGCGGGCCCGTATCCCACGGTCGTCAACGGCGTGCAAATCGTGCAAGCCTATGCCTATGGTAAGTTCCTCGGCGAACTGAACGTAACTTTTGATGATGACGGCAATGTCGTTGAGGCATCAGGTGAACCTCTGATCATGGACAATTCCGTGGCCGAGGACCAAGGAGCGCTGGACCGTATCGCTGAGCTGGCGCAGCCACTCGAGGAAATCCGCAACAAAGTGGTTGCCAGCGCGGCGGACTCGATTGAAGGCGACCGTGCGATTTGCCGGATTCAGGAATGCCAGATGGGCAATCTGGTAGCAGACGCCATGCTGGCACGTGTTGCCGATCAGGGCGTTCAGATTGCCATTGCCAACTCGGGTGGCTTGCGTGCTTCGATTGACCCGGGCGACGTGACTATGGGGGAAGTTCTAACGGTTCTGCCATTCCAGAACACACTTTCAACCTTCGAGATCAGCGGTCAAGGCGTCATTGAAGCGCTGGAAAATGGTGTCAGTCAGGTCGAAGAAGTCAAAGGCCGGTTCCCGCAGGTCGCAGGCATGACCTTTGTCTGGGATCCTTCGGTAGCACCGAACGAAGGCCGCGTCAGCGAGATAATGGTGGCCAGCGGCGATGGGTTCGAGCCTATTGACCCAGCCGCCACATACCTGGTTGTGACCAACAATTACGTTCGCAATGGCGGGGACGGCTACAAGATGTTCTCGGGCGACGACAAGAACGCCTATGACTTCGGTCCCGATCTGGCGGATGTAACAGCGGAGTATCTGGCAGAAAATGCGCCTTACCAGCCTTACCTGGATGGGCGGATCAAGCAGAAATAATAGCTTGGACACAATAGCATAGGCCGCCTTTCCAAGGCGGCCTTTTTTCGTTTTGGTTGTCAGCTGAAATCGTATTCCGGCCAGAGTTCTGCGTCGAAACCGTTCAGCATCGGTTGGATTTGATCTGCAACTTTGCGCCATCCACCGATGGATTTGGTGGAGATTTTGTTGCGCACCTGATCGATGCTCGCTGTTAGAACCTGCTTGGTGTTTTCTTCCGGACGCAGCATCCGCTCGTGCCACGCAATTCCACAGAATTCGGCAACCTTACGGCTGTATGTATCAGGGTCTGCGACCAGTTCTTCGTAGGGGACAGTCAGAATACGGTCGCCAAACACCCGATCCCAATGCGCCATGTATTTACGGTACATATTGGCAGAATGCGCGATCGCCTCCAGGTTCGACGCGTAGCGCAAACCCGGAGCCGGGAACCGCCTGATCCATTTCGACAAACCGACATCGCGCGGATCGCGCATCATGTTGATCACTTTGGCATTCGGGAATGCCGTCAATAGGAATCCAACCCTTTGGTAGTTGTGGGGCATTTTGTCGACAAATGCCGTTGAGCTTTCAGGGATCGGCGGCATAAGCTCTCTGAATTCCCGCGCGAATTCCTTGGCAGCAGCTGCGTCGAATGTCTTCTCTTCTTCGACAAAGTGGTGCGACAGATCTGCGCCAATCTTCAATTCACCGCACCCTGCGATATTAGGCGCTGAACTCAGCATCATTTCCATCAAAGTGGTGCCTGAGCGAGGTTGGCCAATTACGAAAACTGGCGACGGCTCTTCGGATAGACCGGATGTAACAGCTGACGAACCGTCCGGGAACAGGTCGCAGACCTTCTGAAGGTTCCTCTCTTCCGCTCCAAAGTCATAGGGGTTTGTTTCATGCTGCGATGTATTGGCAATGTTGAATAGTGGCATTGCGGCCTCTAGGCCATCGCGCTTGGAGATCAGCTGCGCCTTGGCAAATTCCAGAACAGAGTTGACATGGTCACTTTTGGAAATTGCCTCATCAATGGCATCCATTAGGTCATCCAACTTATCAGAAGGCGCCATGTCGGACATTTGCAACAATGTGGCAGGATGAAGAGGTTCCCTTTCCAGAATGCTCTGAAGAATATCGGCACTTCCCTTCTTGTCACCCGACTGATGCAAATCAATCGCTTTTCTGAATGCGATACCAGTACTTTCTGGTTCCAGTTCATAAGCGCGCGAAATGTCCTTGGAACTGCGTTCGACAAACCCGATAGATGCATAGGCGCGGCTGCGTGATGACAGCAACTTGGCGTTGTCTGGGTCGCTCTCCAGCTTTTGCGTCGCATAATCAATGATCATGCGCCAGTTATGCCCTTTCAGCTGAATTTCGTCGATGACGCGGACCAGTTCCTTATTGTCCGGAAACTGTTCCAGTTTTTGTTCGGCATAAGCCAGCGCACGTGGAATCTGGGCAGTCTGCATCAGGGCGTTGGCCAGGTTTTCCACAAATTGCGGATCATCCGGTTTCATACGTGCGGCTTCGACGAAATGCGGAATGGACTGTTTGTAGCGTTTCATCTCTGTCAGGACGAAACCAGCGATGGCGTGGTAATCCGAATCCTTGGGGAACTTTTTGACACCCAACTGGGCTTTCTTCAGCGCCTGCGGTAGTTTGCCTGCATCCAGATCGCCGAGGGCTTTGCTCTTGAGGGAAGTCGCTGTTTGTTGTGCCATATGACCGCGTGGAACCCTGTGCCTGTGTGAAACAATTGTCGAAAGTTCATTACCGATGTGCGGACGGTTTGCAATAACTCTTCCGAATGACGCGATGGCGCAGCTGTTTGCCGCCCGCCCAGCCAATGCGTTGCCTGACGTGCCGAATTACAATGTTTGTCCGACCAATCAGGTCCACGTTGTCCGTTCGGATCAAAATGGGCGCAAGCTGGATTCTCTGCGCTGGGGGTTCCTACCGCACTGGTACAAGGCGGAAAATGCCGGACCACTTCTTATCAATGCGCGTGCAGAAACGCTTGCGGAAAAACCCGCCTTTCGGGCAGCGTGCCGCGAACGTCGATGTCTGATAGCGGCGACCGGGTTTTACGAATGGACCAAGACCGAGGATGAACAGCGGCTGCCGTGGTACATCCACAGACGCGACGGAGCCTCGATTGCGTTTGCAGGGGTATGGCAGGACTGGGGGCCGGAAACCGCGCGGCAGGGTACATGCGCAATCGTGACCACGCCTGCCAATTCCCATCTCCGAACGATCCATCACCGCATGCCGCTGATACTCGAACCAGAGGACTGGCCATTGTGGCTGGGAGAGGCAGGCAAAGGGGCGGCGCGCTTGATGCGGCCCGGCCCCGACGATGTACTGACGTTTCACCGTGTCGGGCGGGATGTGAATTCCAATCGGGCCAGCGGACCAGAGTTGATTGATCCAGTATCGCCAGACTGAGCCCCAACCGGCTTTCCATTCACTTCTATGCAGATTAGATCACGGGTATGGTTCTGAAATTCTCCAACTTGCCTGAGCTTTACGCGCATTCATTCGACACAGTGATCGACGTGCGTAGCCCGGCGGAATATGCCGAGGATCACTTGCCGGGCGCGATCAATCTGCCTGTGCTGGACAATGAAGAACGTGCGCGGGTCGGCACCATATACGTTCAGGAAAGCCCGTTTCTGGCGCGCAAGCTGGGGGCTGCACTAGTGTTTCGCAACGCTGCCAACCACATCGAAAACAGCCTAAGCCACCACGAGGGCGACTGGCGTCCCTTGGTATACTGCTGGCGTGGCGGTCAGCGTTCTGGCTCATTCACTTGGATGTTGCATCAGATCGGTTGGCGAGCCGACGTGGTTGAGGGTGGATACCGGACTTACCGCCGTCTCGTGAACCGATACATGTATGACGATCCATTGCCGCACCGTTTGATTGCAGTTGATGGGTATACAGGCACAGCCAAGACCGAATTGCTGGCCCTTTTGCACCAGCGCGGCGTTCAGGTTCTGGACCTTGAGGCGCTGGCCAACCATCGTGGTTCGCTGTTGGGGGAAATGCCGGGCGGGCAGCCCAGTCAGAAAGCGTTCGAGTCAGCGCTGGCCGCTGCCCTGTGCCAATTGGAGCCGACCTGCCCGGTAATCGTCGAGGCCGAATCCTCCAAGATCGGAAATCTGAATCTACCACCGAGCGTTTGGGCCGCATTACGTGCGGCACCTAGGATCCGGATTTGCGCACCGATTGAGGTCCGCGCACGTTACTTGGTGGAGGCCTACGACGACATCCTGTCAGATGCCGAGCGGCTCCGTGACCGCTTGTCGCCGCTCCGGTTCCACCGTGGCCATGACGTGGTAGACGGCTGGCTGGCTCTGATCGATGCCGGGGATAAACAAAGTTTGACGCAGGCGTTGATGCAGGACCATTACGATCCGGCCTATACCAAATCGCGCAGGACACAGAACGCGGATGTGCTGGCGAAAATCGAGGCCACGACCCTGGACGCCCCCGGACTGTCAGAAGTAGCTGATCAGATCGGACAGGTTCTGGATCAATTCTGAAGACGCAGCCCAGGCGAGTCTGTAAGGCTCCCGATGATGGCGGCCGGATAGCCAGCGTTTTGGAGGCCGGAACACAGCTTTGCCGCTTGATTGGCAGGTACGGCGGCCAGCAATCCCCCAGCGGTTTGCGGATCAAACAACAAATCGGCTTTACCGCCGATTGGCAGTTCCGGCGTGATTGAACGGTTGGCGGTGAAAATTGTGGACCTGTATCCACGGTCATTAAGCACCTGCGCGCCAGTCATTATCGGTACGGCATCAAGATCGAGTTTGGCACCGCACCCTGAGGCTTCGCACATGCCATTCAGGTGACCCGCCAGTCCAAACCCGGTCACGTCGGTCATCGCATGGGCTTTGGCCAGAATATGGGCGGCCTCGGCTTGAGGTTGGACCATGTGACGGAAAGCATCCACTATCCATGCGCCTTCGGCTTGGCCTGCCATTTCCGCGGCCATTAATACACCGCTGCCCAAAGGCTTGGTCAGGATTAGCGTGTCGCCCGGTTGGCCGCCAGTCAGGGTAATCGGATCACAGTGGCACAGGCCGGTCAGGGTAAAGCCGATGGTCATCTCGTCGCCCATCGAACTGTGGCCGCCGACGATTTCCGCTCCTGCTTCACGCATGACCATGTTTGCCGTCGCCATGATCCCAGACATAGTTCGATGCTGTAAGTCCGCCGACATTCGAG
Organism: Ruegeria sp. HKCCD6426; assembly: GCF_057221115.1. Classification (NCBI taxonomy): domain Bacteria; kingdom Pseudomonadati; phylum Pseudomonadota; class Alphaproteobacteria; order Rhodobacterales; family Roseobacteraceae; genus Ruegeria; species Ruegeria sp. HKCCD6426. The sequence continues at coordinate 35,247 of NZ_JBWVBF010000010.1, forward strand.
GCAAGATGACTGTGGCAGTTGCAGCCTGCGGAGCGGCGCCCATTGCCCAAATATCCCCCAGTGCATGAACAGCGGCGATGTGTGTCATAAGCACTGGATCGTGCATGAAGCTGCGCAAATGGTCCGAGGTCATAACCTGCCTTACCTCACCCGTCCGCAGCAGTGCGGCATCATCTCCGGGCAGGGGGGTGACATCCGTCCGGACCGGGGGCGGAAGCGCCTGCAATGCAGTACGGAGTGCCTCGCGCCCGATCTTGGCCCCGCATCCGCCACACATGGGTTTGTCACCCAACGCCTCGATCAGCCCGGCGGCGTGCAGACGCGGGGCAGGTGGCGTTTTCATCTGCGGCAATTGTCGAAATTTGTTCATGAACTTCTGATCAATGTGGTCCTTCCATTTCCACATCAAGGGGCCGCTGAAAGAAGTTCCCAACCGTTCGGCCAGTGCGGACTTTTCACCCAGTGAGATCAGTTTCAGGTAATCCTTCTGGGGTTTGTAACGCCGCAAGCTTCCTGCACCCAGGGCGGCGCGGAGGTTGTTGAACAGTACTGGTGCTTCTCGCACCGCATAGACACCTGCTTTGGGGCGCGGGTTCTTTGTTAGATGCGCGCAATCCCCGGCTGCAAAGATCGCCGGATCGCTGGATTGCAGAAACCCATTGACCCGGATGTAGCCGTCTTGCAGGTCCAACCCGGTTTTTGCGATCCAGTCATAGGCGCGTGCGCCAGCGGCGCCCGTGACAAACTTTGCTGCAACACAGCGGCCATCATCCAGCTCTAAATGATCCGACGTGATCTGCGTGATCCCCACGTTTTCGATTACATCGATGCCCAGGGCATCCATGGCCCGCCTTATAGAGGCCGCCGCTTTTGGGCCGGTGGCTGTCAGGGCTGATGCATTGTCGATCAACGTAACCTGCGCTGCTCGGTTTCTGGCGCGCAAAGCATGAGCCATGGCCATGACCAGTTCGACACCGGCGACCCCACCACCTATTACCGCAACAGCAGCCGGACCGCTTCCGTTCAAATATGTCGCCCATCGGGCCGCGAAGGGTCCAAGGGGCTTGGCGGGAATCGCGTGTTCCGAGAAACCCGGCAGGGCAGGCATGTCAGACGTGATCCCGATATTGACCGAAGCAACATCGAACGCCACTGGCGGGTGCCCCGGTACTTGGACCACGCGTTCCCCGGTGTCGATCCCGGCCACCGGACCAAGTACAACGCGCGCACCGGCAAACCGTGCCAACCGGACCAGATCAATATCAAGGTCCGAACGTTCGTAGTGCCCCGCGACAAATCCTGGCAGCATTCCGGAATAGGGCGCTGTAGGGCCGGGGTTGATCACAGTCACACGCGCGCCGGGCAAGGGATTCATCCCCCATTTCCGCAATAGGAGGGCGTGAGTATGACCGCCGCCGATCAGAACCAGATCGCGGGTCAGGGGCAGCGGAGGTGTATGCATAATTCTCAGTTCGTGCTGTGGTCCGGGACGTCTTCGACCTGCTCGACCGCGTGGGTGGCCCAAAGCTCATCCTCACCCGCATCCGGCAGATTCTCAGGCTTTTCATGGCGATGTATGTGCCACTTTGCAATGAACAGCGCCGTGATAGGGGCCGTCAGGAACAGGAAAAGGGTGATCAACAGCTCGTGCAGCGACAAGTGGTTTTCGATCAAAACCGAATGGCCGATAGAGGCTAACAGAACGCCGCCCACCCCTAGCGTGGTCGCCTTGGTGGGTGCGTGCAGGCGCGACATTGGGTCTTTCAGCTTTATCATGCCAAACGAGCCCACAAATCCGAAGATTCCCGAGACAACGAGAAAGACTGTGATAAGCAGTTCGAAGATGACCGTCATTCCGCCCTCACTCGATAATGTTGCCGCGCAGCATGAAGCGTGCGTAGGCCACAGTTGAAACAAACCCGAGCATGGCGATGATCATGGCGGCTTCGAAGAAAATCTCGGACCCGATTGCCAGCCCATAGAGGATCATCAGGGCGATGGTATTGATGACCATGGTGTCCAGCGCAAGCACACGGGTGCCGACGCCTTCGGCGGTGATAATCCGCCACAGGCACATCATGATTGCGGCACCGAAACAGGCGAAAGCGAAGTAAACAGCATAGGTGATCATTCGAATATCTCCTTCAAGCGACGCTCGTATCGGCTTTTGATCTGGTCGCGGACGCTGTCGGGGTCAGGCGCGTCCAGACAATGAACCAGCAGGTTGTGACCCTGGGCCGACAGATCACAACTAACCGTGCCAGGCGTCATGGTGATGGTTCCGGCAAGGACGGTGATAGCCTCGGGTGTACGCAGCTCCAGCGGGACACAGATCCAGTTCGGTTGGCGGTCCGCGTCGCGTTTGAACAGGATGATCCGGGCGACCGTGATGTTGGCCATCACGATATCCCAGAGCACCACCAGCATGTATTCCACGATCATTGGCCAGTTTCGCAGTATCGGGCGATCCGGCCAGTAGGGTTGCGTGATGAACGGGATGATGATTCCAAGGATCAGCCCGAATACCAGCGAATTCAGCGAAGGCTCGTTCGCCAGCAGCATCCAGACCAGCGTCAATAGGACCGTCAGGTGAGGGTGTGGAAAAACTCGGCGCAGCAGCTTCATTACTCTTCCCTTCCCAATACGGCCGAGATGTAATCATCCGGCGTGAACAGTTGATGCGCAGTTTTGCTGGTATACTCCAAAGCCGGTCCAGCAAAGAGTGTAAGCAGGACGAGGCCTAAAACAGCACCAAAGACTGCGGTAAAGGCGAGCCCCGGCTGCGGTTCAGGTGCGGCAGATTGCTCGACCTCTTCTTCGGTCTCGGTCTGAGGGCCGTTTACCGTGTCATAGCTTTTCCAGAAGATCAGCGAGCCAGCACGGGCAAGACCAACGATCGTGACGAATGACCCGATCAGGATCACCGCCCAGATCACATTGGCGTCTGGGGCGTTCCGCGCGGCATCAAGTACGAGCAGTTTTCCGACGAAACCCGACAATGGCGGCATCCCTGCCATTGCAATTGCGCCCACAAAGAACAGCGAGGCGATAAGTCCGCTCTGCGGCATGGGTGGTTTGGCCGCGATTGCACCGCCCTGACGCTCCATCACCATGTCGGCCACAAGGAAAAGCAACGCCGTCGCCAACGTTGAATGGAAGATGTAATAGAGTGCGGCTGCCGTTGCCGTTTCGTCGAACAATGAGATCGCGATTAGCAAGGTGCCCATAGATGCAATGGCGCAAAAGGCCACCATCCGCGCGATATGCCGTGTACCCAGGATACCAATTGTTCCGACGGCCAACGTCAGCAAGGCGGCAGGTTGCAGCCAGTCGCCGATCAGACCTTCAGTCGCTGCAACGTCCGGTCCGAAAGCAAGAGTATAAACCCGCAGGATCGAATAGGCGCCCACCTTGGTCATAATGGCGAACAGCGCGGCCACGGGCAGCGGCGCGTTGGCATAGCTGGCCGGCAGCCAGAAATGCAAAGGCAAGACAGCAGCTTTGATGCAGAAGACAAGTAACAACAGGACGGCACCGACACGCAGCAGCGCGGTATCTTCTGGCGGTATCTCTGCGACGCGTACGGCCAGATCGGCCATGTTCAAAGTCCCGGTCACGCCGTAAATCGTGCCCAAGGCAAACAGGAACAGGGTCGATCCGATCAGGTTATAGGCGACATATTGCACCCCGGCCTTCAGTCGTACTGATCCGCCGCCATGGGTCATCAAACCGTAAGAGGCGATCAACAAAACTTCGAAGAAAACGAAAAGGTTGAAGGCGTCCCCCGTCAGGAACGCACCGCAAACGCCCATCAGCTGGAAATGGAACAGCGCGTGGAAATGTTTGCCCCGGTCATCCCATCCCGAAGCAATGGAATATAAGACAATGGGCAGCGCAAGCAGCGCGGTCAGCAGCACCATCATCGCCGACATTCGATCCAGCACCAATACGATGCCGAAGGGGGCAGGCCAGTTTCCGAGCTCATAAACCTGGATGTCTCCGCCCGAAGCCTGGGCGGTGATGGTCAGCGCAATACCCAGTAGGCCGATAACCCCGGCCACCGAGAAGATACGCTGCAGGTCCAGATGGTAACGAAGTACCATGATGATAAAGGGGGCCAGGATCGCGGGCAGGACGATCGGCGCAACGATCCAGTGGTTCATGCGTCTTCTCCCGGCGCGTCCACGCTGTCCTGTGCGGTCATGTCGATATGGTCATCCTTTGAGGACAGATAGGCGCTGAGCGCGATCATCACGATCACAGCCGTCATCCCGAACGAGATCACGATGGCCGTCAGCACTAGCGCCTGCGGCAACGGGTCTGTGTAAGGGACATCTTCGTACTTGTTCAGGACTGCTGGCGCGTTCAGCGCCAACCGTCCTGTTGCGAACAGAAAGACGTTAACGGCATAAGTGATCAGGGACAGGCCCAGAATGACGGGGAACGTCCGACGGCGCAGGATCAGGAAAATCCCGGCAGCGGTCAAAACGCCAACGGCAGAGGCTACGAGCGCTTCCATCAGGCCTGCTCCTTCTCTTGTTCTTCTTCCGGCGGATCATCCCGCAACGGGTTGATATCCATCGGATGTTCTTGCGCCATGCCCGGTTGCCAGGCAAAACGCGACAGGCTGTCGAGCGCCAGCATCACCGCGCCTAGAACAGCAAGAAACACGCCTGTGTCGAACAACATGGCCGTGGCCCATTCGAATTCTTCCAGTGGCGGCCAGTTGATGTAGCCGAAATCGCTGGTCAGGAAGGGCCGTTCGTTGAACCACGCGCCCAGACCGGTGGCAGCGGCAATAAGAACACCCCAGCCGATGGTGCCGTGATAGTAGAAACGTTGTCGCTCGATTGCCCATGTGTATCCGCTGGCCATGTATTGCATCAGATAGGCAATGGCGACTATGAGACCGGCGATGAAGCCGCCTCCGGGCTGGTTGTGCCCGCGGAAGAATATATAGGCCCCGACCATCAGTGCAATCGGCATCATTACTCGCGTTGCGACCACCATCATGAGCGGATGCGAGTCACCTGATTGCGGCCAGTGCGGTTTGCGGTTCAGCAAGTAGCTGCGGACATTGGTGCCCAACACTGCCTCGGTCAGGGCAAAGATGATCAGCGCGGCGATGCCCAGAACGATGATTTCGCCAAAAGTATCAAATCCCCGGAAATCCACGAGGATCACGTTGACGACATTGGTGCCACCACCGCCTTTGTACGAATTCGCCAGATGAAAGTCCGAGATCGTTGGAAAGGCGAAATCGCGCAACATCAGAGCATAGATCAAACCACCTGCGCCCAAGCCCGCCACGACCGAGATCGCAGCATCCCGCCAACGTCGGGGCGCCGTGCTGTCCCACGGTGTTTCGGTTGGAAGGAAGTTGAGCGAGAGCAGCAACAGGATCATCGTTACCACTTCGACCGAAATCTGTGTCAGTGCCAGATCCGGCGCGGACAGGTAGTTGAACGCCATCGAGACGATCAGGCCGACAACTCCGATCAGCACCAGCGACAACAGGCGGTTGCGGTGGAACCACATGATCGCCAGGGTCGCGCCGACAAGGCAAATCCATCCGATGATGGGAATGATCGGCGCCGGCAACGGCACCCGCGTTTCAAGGCCGATGGTGCCGGTGGCGTAGGCATAATACCCCAACCCAACCGTGAATGTGATCAAGATGATCGCATAGCGGCTGATGACGCCGTTATGCAATTCGTCCGTGATCCAACGGCTGACCCGAGTCATCGCACCGATCACCGCGTCAAAGATAGTTTTAGCCTCGGGGCGGGGCAGGGCGTTCCAGATTTGATCACCCCGACGATGCAGCGAAAGCAAGAAAAGACCACCGAGTGTTGCAACGACCGACATATAAAGCGCGGGCGTAAATCCATGCCATAGTTTGAGCGAGTAGTAGGGGAGCTTCTCACCACCGATCACCGCACTTGAGACGACCGCAACCAGGGGCCCGACAATTGCGGCAGAATACAGTCCGATCAGGACGACCAGAACCACCAGAAACGCGGGGGCCAGCCATAGGCCTACCGGCGGATCATGCGGGTGCGCGGGGTAGTCGTCACGCTGCGGTCCGAGGAAGACATGCCCGACAAACCGGAACGAATACGCGGCCGAGAACACTGCAGCCAGCAAGGCCAGGCCGGGCACCAGGTATTGTGAATGCAGCCATGTGGTGTGAACGGTTTCTTCCAGCATCATTTCCTTGGATAGGAAGCCGTTCAGAGGTGGCAGGCCTGCCATCGACAGGGCCGCAATCGTACCGATCGTGAATGTGATTGGCATCAGATGGCGCAGCCCACCCAGACGTTTGACATCGCGCGTGCCGGTCTCGTGATCGACGATACCGGCGGTCATGAACAATGCGGCTTTAAATGTTGCGTGGTTGATGATGTGGAAAACAGCGGCAACGGCCGCAATCTGGGTGCCAAAGCCCAGCAGCATTGTCACCAATCCCAAATGCGAAACGGTGGAAAACGCCAAAAGTGCCTTCAGGTCATCCTTGAACAGCGCAATCACTGCGCCGATCAGCATGGTCACCAGACCGGTCGTGGCCACGATATAAAACCACGCCTCCGTACCTGCCAGAACCGGCCACATGCGTGCCATCAGGAACAGACCGGCTTTCACCATCGTAGCTGAGTGCAAGTAAGCCGAAACCGGTGTCGGCGCTGCCATCGCGTGCGGCAGCCAAAAATGGAACGGGAACTGTGCGGATTTGGTAAAGCACCCTAGCAGAATCAGGATCAGCGCCGGGAGGTAGTAGGGCGAGTCCTGAATGAGTTCCTTGTTCTGTAAAATGACGCTCAGGTCATAGGACCCCACGATATTGCCCAGGATCAGCATCCCGGCGATCATTGCCAACCCGCCTGATCCGGTCACGGCAAGCGCCATTCGAGCACCTTGGCGACCCTCGGGCAGGTGCTTCCAATAGCCGATCAGAAGGAATGAACTTAGCGATGTAAGCTCCCAAAAAACAATAAGAAGTAGGATGTTGTCGGATAGCACAATACCGACCATCGCGCCCTGAAACAGCAGCAAATAGGTATAGAACTGCCCCATTGGGTCTTCGCGCGACAAATAGAACCGCGCATAGAGGATAATCAGCAGGCCAATGCCGAGGATAAGCAGCGCAAACAGGAACCCCAACCCGTCCAGCATGAAATTGGCGTTCAGCCCAAGCCCGGGGATCCAGTCAAAGCGGGCAGTCACCACCTCGCCACGCATTACGGCGGGAATGTGGATCAGCAGCCCGGCCAGCGCCAGGAAGGCGGTCAACCCTGCGGCCGAGGCGGCTGCGTTGCGTCCTGCGCGGATCAGCAGGGCGGGAAAGACAGCTCCGAGGAAAGGAAGGGCCGCGATAAGGAATAGGGACAACAGCGATACTCCGGAATTGGCGGTCATTGCGATAGAACTCGTAGCGATAATTTAATGACTGCTCAACAATTGCAAGGTTTCCAACGACCTCCCAATGCACCTATCACATATGTTTCCCCTGCGTGATAATGACGCGAACTTTACCTGCTGCTCCAAATTTGACGCGGTATCGGCCTTTTGGCTGTGGTAAAAGCAGCTGGCGAACTTGGAGAAAGCGGCGTGGCGGACAAAACGTACCGAACTCGGAGGTGGGTCATATTGGGCGGTGGTTCCGTCGTAGCCGCTGGATTTGCCATCCGCGAATACCGCCTGATTCCTCAGGATTATGCCGGCGGTCAGCTGAGTGTGTCAGACGCTCACGCTCAGGCCCTGTCTGGAAGCATCCTTCTCGTCGACATCCGAACACCGCGCGAATGGCGCGCGACTGGTGTCGGTGACGCTGCCATGCCGCTGGATATGCGTCGCGCGGATTTCGTGCAGGCGTTGACGCAACTGGTGAACGATAACAAGGCCGCCCCAGTGGCGCTGATCTGCGCCCGCGGTGTTCGGTCAGCGCGGCTGAGCAATCAACTAACCGAGGCCGGGTTTTCCAACATAATTGATGTGCCCGAAGGTATGCTTGGCTCAGCCGTCGGACCGGGTTGGGTGCGCGCAGGATTACCTGTCGACCGTTACACAGGGAACGAATGATGACAGTGAAATATTGGCTCGCCCTGGGTTTTGCGTTGGCTGCCCAACCTGCTTATGCCGCCTGTGACACAGACGAGGGGCTGTGCGAAACGCCCTCGGGGTCCTATCAGATCGAACTGCCCGATGTGGACAACCCACCCCTGGTCGTGTTCCTGCACGGGTACGGCGGCAGCGGCTCTGGGACGATGAAGAACCGCAATATGGTCGATCCGTTGCTGGAGCGAGGCTATGCGGTGATGGCGCCAGAAGGCGCGTTGCGCAACGGTCGAAAGAGTTGGAATTTTTATCCCGGGTGGGAAGGGCGGGACGAGACCGCCTTTTTAACCGAAGTGGTCGACGATGCGGCCGAGCGTTTTGGTATCGACAATAACCGGGTGATCCTGGGTGGGTTTTCGGCAGGCGGTTTCATGGTGAACTACCTGGCTTGTGCAGAGCCCGATGCATTTTCAGCCTATGCACCTGTGTCCGGTGGGTTCTGGCGACCGCATCCCGCAACCTGTGAAGGACCAGTGCGACTGTTTCATACTCACGGCTGGACTGACAATGTCGTCCCGTTGGAAGGGCGCATTCTGGGCGGAGGCCGGTTTCATCAAGGTGACATTTTTTCAGGGCTCGAAATCTGGCGGGTGGCCAACGAATGCCCTGACACCAAACCCGATGCATTTGCAACTACGGGTGACTTCATGCGCCGCAAATGGACACGATGCGCAGAAGGCAGTGCGTTGGAGTTTGCCCTGTTTCCCGGTGGCCATGGCGTACCCAAGGGCTGGGCGGACATGATGGTTGACTGGTACGAAGGGTTGCCCGGCAGCTAATCACTCTGCCGGGGTCATTGTGCCTTTGCCTTCGACCAGCCGTTTCAATTCATCTCTGTAACGGCGGGCCGAGCGGGTTATTGCGGGTTCCCTGAAATCCTCGCGCATGCCGACCATCCGGCGCGCCGCTCCGGCTGATACTCCGCTGAGCGCGGACAGAGGAATCGCTAACGCCAGACTGATGGCGATCGGGGCCAGCCAGACAGACACCAGCCCGGCCAGAATGCCGATGCTCAATGCGATTCCGCTGACGGTCTCCAACGCGTGACACAGGATCAGAGTCCGCAATCCATAAGTGCCACCGTCGCGGGCCTGCGGTGACCAACCCTTTTGAATGCCCAGCGCAGTGCGGAAGACGGCAATCATTTGCTGCACCATCAGAATGGGAGCGTAGAGAACGGACAGGACGACTTCGGACAGGAATGAAGTCAGAAACCGCCACCAGCCGCCGAAATCTGAGTAGCGCACACCGCTGAGTGGCAGTGCCGCAACGCCTAGAACCTTGGGGGCCAGAAGCATTGCGTACATAACCAGAATGATCAGAACATGGCGCGTTTCGGACATTTCCGGCCATTGCGGGAACAGTGGATTGTCCGGGCTGAAATAGTGCAGAACGGACGCATCCTTGCCCTGACCGATAAGTGCCCACATCACTAACAAAGCAAACCACAGCGGCGACATCAGGTACCCGACCGCTCCGTGGAACATGTGAAATCGTGACACGGCGCGGAACCCGGTCGAGCCCAGCAGTTTGAGGTGCTGCAGGTTGCCCTGACACCAACGGCGATCCCTCATGGCATGGTCGATCAGGGTCGGAGGTGTTTCTTCGTATGAGCCACGAATGCGCGGCAGGAACCGAACTCCCCATCCCGCGCGGCGTAGAAGACCCGCCTCGACGAAGTCGTGGCTCATGATCAGTTTGTCCTGACCACTGATCGAACGCAGTTTAGGCAGGCCCGCGCAGGACGCGAAGGCGCTGGTACGAATAATAGCGTTGTGACCCCAATAGTTGCCTTCCTGCCCGCACCAGCGCGCCAGGCCTTCGGCAAATGCTATACCGTAAACGCCATTGGCGAATTGCTGCATTCGGGCGAACACCGATTGCGCACCGATCAGTTGCGGATAGCTTTGGATCAGTCCCGCGCCGGGATCACGCGCCAGCGAGTCCGTCAGACGGTAAATGGCGCGACCAGTCATCAGGCTGTCGGCGTCCAAAACCAACATCGCGTCCCAATCGGCGCCCCAACGGCAAACCCAGTCGGCAATGTTACCCACTTTGCGGTCGGTATTCTGTTCACGGCGGCGATAATACAGCTCAAGCCCGGGCGCCAGAGTGGTGCGCAGCGCCTCGACGCTGGCTTGTTCCTGTGCTGCGATTTCCGGGTCACGTGTGTCGGATAAGATAAACATGGCGTAGTGATGCTGCCCGCCACGCGCGCGCAAGTCTTCCAGCATGGTGCGAGCATTGCCCAGAACGAACCACGGAACTTCGTTATACACCGGCATCAGCAAGGCCACCCGCAGAGGTTGGGGTCTGGTCTGGCTTTTAGGTTGGTCCTGACGGGAAAGCGATACCATGCCTAACAGAACGGTGCAGACGGTAAACGATATCCAGAAGAAATTGAACGAGATCAGCGCCAGCAGTATCCCCTCAATCAGATTGATCCCCTGTGCTCCGAACCAATCTGTCATTATCCAAAGCAACGCTATGGTCGCCGCCATGGCGGGTGAGAAGGCCAGTGCGCGCCAAAACCCTGCAGAAGGCTTGCTTCCGCCAATAGGTACCTGTGCATCGCGGAAATCAGTACTGAAATCCTGTGCCGGCATCGCCAGAGGTGCCTCAGGTGGCATGATATGAAGATCGTGGCTCATGCGGTCCATCTGTAAAGCCAGACCTCAGAGGCCGGCTGCTTATCTTTCAGCAACTGCGCCCGCAGTTCGACGTGATTGCGGTCGCCGGGCTCAAACGAAAACGCCAACCGCAAGCCACCTGTATCCGGGTTGTGCTGCAGGACTCCGTCCGATGTTTCGGCATGGGGCGAGTCAACAAAGATCGTCATCGTTTCGGGATCGTCGAACAGCTCGCTGGCTTCGAAATCGACGACGGCTAGACGACCTTCGCCAAAGGTGTTTTCACCCATTGCGGTATTGATTACGCGCGGCATCGGCGTCCGCTGGGGTTCTTCCCCCCAAATCAGGCGATAGGACATATCGAGCTGCTGGCCAGCGGCATACGGCTCGGCCGGGCGCCAATAGGCGACGATGTTGTCGTAAATCTCCTGATCGGCGGGAATCTCGACCAGTGTCACGGAACCTTTGCCCCAATCGCCGTTGGGTTCAACCCACAGTCCCGGACGTTTGTGGTACTTAGCCTCGAGATCGGCATAGTCCGAGAATTCACGCTTGCGCTGCATCAGGCCGAACCCACGCGGGTTCATGTCCACGAACGAGGAAATTTGCAGACGCGTCGGATTCGCCAGAGGACGCCAGATCACCTCTCCCGCACCGTTGCGGATAAGAAGTCCGTCGCTGTCATGCACTGCAGGTCGGAAATCGTCAAATCGACTGTGATTGGTCTGATCGAACAGGAACATCGACGTGCCGGGTGCGATGCCCACGTGGGTCAGCTCTTCTCGCGGGAATAGCGTAGCCTCGATGTCCATTACACAATCGGCACCTGCGGTGACATTGAACCGATACGCACCAGTTACACTGGGGCTGTCCATCAGGGCGTGAACCACCATATCGCGCTGACCGGGTTTGGGACGCTCCAGCCAGAACCGGATGAATTCGGGGAATTCCTCGCCATCCGGGTCGCCGGTTTTCAAGGCCAGACCACGTGCGGACAGGCCGTAAACCTCATGCAAGCCAATCGCGCGGAAATAGCTGGCACCTTGCCAAACGCAGAATTCATCGGTCTTGCCGGGACGGTGCATCTCGGTGCGCAGACGTAGCCCGGAAAAGCCCAGCGTGTCGTCGATGGGCAGATGCGGTACGTCCTCGGATTTGTCGAACATGGTCAGGTCGAAGGCGACCGGAGTGGCCATACCGTCTTCGATTGTCGAAACCTTAACGGTGCGCGGAAAATAAAGCCCGGGCGTGAAGAAATCGACATTGAACGGTGTATCGGTTTCATACCACAGCGCACGGTCCAACCGGAACCGGATCGAGCGGTACTGTTCATAGGTCAGGTCCTGCCATTCCTGCGGCACCATCTCACGCTCGGCGTAAGGGTGGTTGGCCAGATCGCGGGCCAGTGCAATCACGTCGTTGCGGTCAAAGGGCACCTCGCCACCCGTGGCATACGCGGACGGGGCGAAAGCCAAAGCCGTTGACGAGGCCAGAAATGCGCGGCGCGTAAAATTCATTTTTTCGTCTTCCAAGGATGTGACTTGAACCAGGCGGCCAGATAGGCCACGCCGATGATCATGGCAAAGCCAATCATGTTGGCGGCAAAAACACTGGCAACATCCCGCCCACTCAGGTCCAGTCCGACGCCGATAAGTCGTGCTGCGGCCATGGAAAACACGAACACAGCCAGCGATTGCTGCCCGACCTTGGAGATCACGGCCAGCAGCCATTGCCAAACCCGCGCACCCAGAGTGTGGCCTGTGGCGATCAGGCGTTGACCATGCTCACCAGCAGCGACCCAACCCAGATAAGCCAGCGACAGGAAGTGGAGATAGCGGAGCAGGCCAAACTCGGTCTTGCCACGCAGTTCCTCTGTCAGCGGCCAGGCCTTGCGGATCAGGGCACCAAGATCTGGCCAAACAGAATTGACCCACAGGAAAACTTTCCACGACCCGAAGGGCGCGGACAGGAGCAGGAACAGCGCTGCGGCCCAGATCAGGGTTTTTGAAACCGGAGGGGCAGGAATCCAGCCGCGCATAAGCGCGAAGCCGGTGAAGAACAGCAACTGCCAGCCGAAGGGATTAAAGAACCACTGTCGGTCTGACCAGGGTTCAGCGGGCAATGCCAGAACCCCGGTTTGTGCAACAAGCCAGATTGCTACAGATGCCCCGGCCATAGCCCAGAAGTTGATCCGGTACAGAGCCATGAACAGGGGCATCATCGCCAGCACCACCAGATACATCGGAAGGATGTCAAAGTAGTTCGGCACGTAGGTCAGCGTAAAAAGCCCCACTATCTGCGAGGCTGGGTCATTGAAGAAGTGCTGTAGGTTCAGGGACGAGATGTAGTTTTTTTCAAATCCACCGGACTGATTCAGCGCAGCCATAGTCATGGCGACAAAGAAAAACAGACAGATATGCGCCCAGTAGACCTGCCAGATCCGGAATGAGACACGCGCCGTGCCCATCAACCATCCTTTGCGCATGAATGCTCCGCCAAAGGCTATGGCTGAGGCCATGCCCGAACAGAAAACGAATATCTCTGTCGCGTCGGAATAACCAAACCTCGCGGGAATCCATTTGGCCCATGGGTCGTTTGGTATATGGGCGATCAGGATGATGAACATCGCGATGCCGCGATAAAAATCCAGCCGCGGATCGCGCGTGCCGGCAGCCGCTGCGGCCGAGGCCGCAACAGGTGCAAAATCAGAAGCGGGCGATGCAGTCGCCATACAGTTTCTGTCCTTCTTGGTTTTTTGTCTTTTTTGTTATTCGGCGGGGACGCTTTGTGCGTCGCCACTGTCGCGGGCCGCTTCGATCAATGCACGGCGCGCAAGTGCGTAATTGTCTTCGCCTCCGGCGCGTTTGGCGCGACGGTCATCCAGAATGCGCTCGACTTCATCCAGGCGACCGGCACGCAGGCCGGAATCAATTGTGATGCGCTCGAATACATCACGTTGGGCGTGGCTGCCACCAGCCAGCTGCATTGTACCACGGGCACTTGCAAGGTGGTCAAATGCAAGCCCATACTGACCGTCGCCAAAGGCTTCAAGCCCCATCGCGGCCGCGACACCCGGGTCGGCCATGCGGCGCGTCGTGTCATTGTCGGCTTGCGATGCGTCCTTGTGAATTCGGCTCAGCATCCTGGCTGTCGCCTCGTTGCGATTGTCACCAGTCAAGGCCAGCAGGTAATGCAGGTCGGCAAAGATCAGGCAGCCATCTTCGGTCCGCGCGGCACTGAGGTCCGCCAGTTCTTCCCAACGGTTGCCGACGTCAAAACCTTCAAGCTCCAGCCGCGACAACAGTGAAGTTGCGTTCGAGATATCGCGGTAGTCGTCGGTCTTATCCTTGCGAATATACTCGTCGTACAGGTTCATCACATGATCGACCTGCCCCAGATCCAGATGCATCAGGGCTTTGTGCCACCAGACGTGATAGCGGAAGTTGTTGCAATGCGCCCAGGCGTCCTCGCGCCCGGCCAGCCAATCGAGGCCCAGTTGAGCATTGCCGGTCATCTCGTGCACATGCGCGACTGCGTGCAGACCCCAGGCATCATCGGACACCATCCACAGAGCCTGGCGACCAGCGATCTCGGCCTTCTCGTAGGCGCCTGTTTCTTCCAACGCAAAGGAATGGCAACCCAGAAGGTATCCGCGGCCCGGGTGGTCCGGTTCATAGGCGGGCATGACCCGTTCCAGCGACCGGCGCATACCTTGCGCATCGCCCAGGACAAAGCGCGCCGCGTGGCTCAACTTCATTGCCAATGTGTCTTGCGGATGCTTGCGCAGGATCTCTTCGAATTTCTGAACAGATTGCGAGGGGTGACCTGCCAGCCAGATCGCCAGAGCGTCGACATACAAACGCTCGCGCTCAGACACCGGCTGTTGTTCCATGGCCGTGTTGGCGGCAGCCAGAGCCTCGACGGCAACCGGCAGTATCTCGCGCCGCCCCAGCAGAACAAAGAACAAGCCCTTGACCGCATGACCCAGTGCGAACTGGGGCTCAAGCTCGAGCACTTTGCCAAGATGCTGCGGAGTAACTGCGGCATGCGCCATGAACCCAAGCAGAACACCATTCCAGGCTTCGACACTTGTCGGCTGGCTCAGGGTATTCATCTGTCCAAAAACGTCTTGTTTCATGCTTGGGTCCAATCCGGTTGCAAAATTCTACACTGTTCGATGTAGCAGAGTGTGTCAGCGGGTCGTAACAGTATCGACCCTGCTCTCGAATTGGTGAAAAGCTGTGTGTGGAAAACGCGAAAAAAACCGCCGATTCAAGGGCATGTTTCAGCAACATGCCGCTTAAACCTGCGGAGTGTTTCAATCCTCAAAGGGGTTTTCGGCGTTCAAGACGGCCTCAGTATCCGCACCAAAGGTCGGCGGGGCACTGCGATATGTTACAGGTGTGCGGGATAGGTTCAGGGGATTTCCGATCAATTGCACTGCGCCCGGCGCAGCTTGCATGGTGATTTTCATCTGCCGCGCGGCCACCTGATCCGTTTCAAATACCTGATCCAAAGTTTGCACCGGACCAACTGGCACTTTCAGCGCTTCAAGCCCTTCGATGACCTTGCTGGTCGCAAGGGACTGAACTGCCGGACGCAGGACGGCGTTTAACGCATCCCGGTTTTCAAGCCGGGCGGGGTTGGTTGCAAAACGGGGGTCGTTGGCGAGATCGGGTTTTTCAATGAACCCGCAGAACCTTCGGAACTGGCTGTCATTTCCGACCGCCAATATCACATGCCCGTCGGAGGTTTCATAAACGTCGTATGGCACGATATTCGGGTGACCGTTGCCGCGCCTCTGTGGGACATTGCCCGATGTCAGATAGTTCACGCCCTCATTGATCAGCCAAGCAACCTGAGCGTCCACGAGGGCAAGATCAATCTGCTGGCCTTCGCCAGTCAAATCGCGGTGCCGCAGGGCAGCCAAAATCCCGACACATGCGTACATTCCGCACATGACGTCTGCAATGCCGACGCCGACTTTCATTGGCGGTCCTTTGGGGTCGCCCGTAAGGGACATGACCCCACCATAGCCTTGAGCCATAAGGTCGTAGCCTGGCTTAGAAGCGTTTGGTCCGGTCTGGCCGTAACCCGAGATCGAGCAATAGACCAAGCTCGGAAGCTCCTGCGACAGGGATGGATAATCCAGCCCATATTTGGCCAGACCGCCGGGTTTGAAGTTTTCGATCAGAATATCCGCATGTGACGCCAGCCGCCGGATTTCGGCCTGGCCTTCGGGTGTGGCGATATCGACGGCGACCGATTTCTTGTTGCGGTTCGAGGACATGAAGTAAGCGCTCAGGTCCGAACGGTTGCCGTCCGCGTCCTCGGCATAGGGCGGTCCCCATTGCCGCGTGTCGTCGCCCCCGGTGGCGGGGTTTTCGATCTTGATGACGCTTGCACCCAGATCCCCAAGCAACTGAGTGCAGGTGGGTCCGGCTAGAATGCGACTAAGGTCCAGAACCTTGACGCCCTTCAGGGGGCCTTCAGATGCGGCCATCGTAGCCTCCGCGGTCGATCTCTGCTGCGATAACTGTGAACTTGTCGGCTTTCATGGCCTCATTCAGTGCGGTGCGCAGTTCTGCGCGGTTGCGCACTGTATGTCCATTTCCGCCGAACGCGCGACCCATGGCGGAAAAATCGTGACGGTCGAAATCAACACCACGATTCCCCATCTGGCGCTGGCGCTGTTTCAATTCGATTAGCGCAAGGCTGGCATCCACAAAGACCAGAAAGATCGGGTTGCCGCCCATTTCGGCGGCCGTTGAGAGCTCACCAGCCACCATCAGAAATCCGGCATCGCCGGAAAAGCTGATCACGGGGCGCTCGGGTTCCGCCAGTTTAAGACCTATCGCCATCGGTATTGCACAACCCATGGTGCAGAGGGCCGAAGACTGGATCAATCCGCGTTCTTCGGAACATTCCCACATCTGGCTCAGCAGGATACGGTGCGCGCCGCTGTCCGCTGTCGCCAGCGTATCAGCGGGCAGGGCGGCTCGTGTTTCCGCAATAACGGCGGCAGGGCCCCAGTCTTCGTCGGTCGGAAAGGCTTTGACCAGCGCTGCTTTGACTTCCGCAGGTTCGCCACCAGACCATGTTTCGCGGGCCGGATTTCCTTTGGCAATGGCCTCCAGCGTTGCGCTGGTGTCTGCGACCAGATGCAACCCCGCCTGATGCATGTAGTGGTCATTGACCACGGCAGAGATATCGATGACGCGTTTTTCCTCGGGATCCCAGATCTCGCGCCAGCCGGGGCGCATCTCGATCGGGTCATAGCCCAGACACAAAACCAGATCGGCTTGTTCGATCAGAGGAACCAGATGCTTGTCAGCCAGCGGCGACAACCCTGCACCGCCCAGACAAAGCGGGTGATCCTCGGGAATAACGCCCTTGGCCTTGTAGGTCGTGACAAACGGTATGCCGAAATGTTCCAGAAATGCCCGCACCAGGCAGCGTGAGTCGTCGTACAGAATGTCCAGACCCAGAATTGCTATTGGGCGTTCGGCCTCGGCAACCCAGCGGCGGGCCCTTTCCAGACATTCTCCTTCGGGAGAAACAGGAGCAACCTTGGCCAACCTGCGCCGTTTCACGCCAGTCACACGGACATCTGCAACCGAGATCGGCACATCGACATGCACCGGGCCGGGGCGCGGTTGTGTTGCCAGAGATACCGCTTTGTCCGCGACTACGTCGGCACCTTCGGCGGTAAGCAGGTATGTACCCTTGGTGATCGAGCGATAGACCTGAGAATGGTCCATCACCTGATGGGTATAGGTCAGCGCCTCATGTGCATCGACACAACCGGTCAGCACGATCATTGGCACACGGTCTTGCAAGGCGTTCGCGACTACGTTGATTCCGTTCATCGCACCGGGGCCCAGCGTCGCGACAAGAATGGCTGGTGCACCGTCACGGTGATGTACGGCCTCGGCCATGAAACCTGCGGCGTTTTCATGTTTGGTCAGATGAAAGGTAATGCCTGCCGTCTCCAGCGCATCCACCAGTGTCAATACTTCGCCGCCGGGCATACCGAATGCATGGCGGCAACCGGCCTCGTACAACCTTTGGGCTAGAAGATCCGCGGCGCGGGGAGAAGGATCCTGCATCAGTCATGCTCCGAAGTGTTTATTGGCAAGCAGATTGCGGAGGACGCCCCCGGACGCAAGGTGGTTCACGCCAGTGTGACTATTTGACTGCGGATTCGGCCACGGCCTGAAACTTGGCGTCCAGCTCGTTGGCAATTTCGGCCAGAGCCTGCCCGCCTTCTGCCGCATAGGGTGCAAAGACAAAGCTGGGCGTTTTGTAAGACAGGGTGGCGTTTCCGTCCTCATTCTCGGTCACGTAGAACCGGATTGGAGCTTCGATCATCGCAGCGGTGGAGATTTCCAAAACGCGTACAGCGTAATCATTGTTGAAAGCACCGATCACACGGTTGCCCGGTATGGTGATGCCACGGGCCGCTGCTGCCTTGGTGGGACCAGCCTGCGTGACAACGATCAGGCCGTTTTCCTTCACAGCAGTCTTGGTGTCGTCCACCAACTGTTCATAGGTTTTTTCGGTCGGATAGACGGCCCACCCGGCCAAAGGCTCTTGGGCCAAGGCGGGCAAGGCCAGCATGAAAAAGACGGGTATGAGTGCTTTCATCGCTGCGCCTCCTATGGTTCGGGTGCGCGATTGTTGCCAGAATTTGCTGTGTGGCGCACTCACATTCTTGTGCGTGAAAGCGCGGCCGAGGCTTGCACCGCAGAACCGAAACACGCAAAAACGCGCAGATGCATCGATGTGAGGCCGAGTTGAACAAGATTCGTTTACTGATCTGTGAAAGCTGCGCCGGCACGCGCGATCGCGGTGCCGAACGTCAGGCCGTACAAGCGGCACTGACCAAGTCAGGCCTGGAGGATCGGGTCCAGATCAGTGCCCATGCCTGCTTCAGTGGCTGCGAAACGCCAACGGCTCTGGCATTGCAGGGGCAAGGGATCGCCTCATACGTTTTTACAGGAATTGATGTCGTTGCGGATGCAGAAGACATCGCGGCGACATGTCAGACGATTTTGAACAGCCCGTCCGGCTGGATTGACGACGCCCGACCATGCGGACGCCTTCGAATGTGTCTGCGTGCACGCATTCCGGCGTTTTAGTCGACCTGAACCGTAACTGCCGTACTGACCGGCACGTTATCAACCATCAGCGGGCTGTGGCTGTTGGCGTTCAACGAAACCGATACCTCGACTTCTCCCTTTGGCAGATCAGAGATATGCATCCAGTTGCCGTATAGCCGCGCCAGTTTTTCGCCATTGATATAAACGTGAGCGTGACCTTCACCGTCTTTGTCAGCCGCCGATGCGTTTTCCGGCGAGAACCGGAAGTTCTGAGGCATGACGTGCAAGTTCCATCCTGCCATGGGGTCCTGGATCACCGCGATCTCCAGACCGGGTGCGTTCGGGCCGGCTGGCAGATTAACAGCAGTGGAATGGTCGTGGGCCATCGCTTCGGCTTGGCCGCCGCCGTGTTGAGAAGGATCGGAATGGTCATGGCCGTCGAAAGTGACGCCATTGGCCGCGGCCAGTACAAAACCTGCGCCTCCGCCAAAGACCAGACCAATTGCAAACAGAGCGAGTGAGCGGGACATTTCTTATCCTTGAAAAACAAAAGCCCGCCGGGATTGTCCCGACGGGCATTATTTGAGGCTGATCAAGCGTTCGCTTCAGCGTGCTTAGATTCTTTCTGCCAAAAGTACCCGGCGAAAGAACCAACAAGAACCCACGCGACCAAACCTATACCAAAGGCACGGGCTGCAAACAGGGCACCGATTTCCGTTGGCACAGGACCGGTGAAGACATCAGGTTCCGGTGCACCGATCACATGCGGGGCCATCAGCAGAGCGGCCGCGACCACGTAACTGATGAGATTGCCTCCAAAGGCGATCAGCCACATGGCAACGCTGGCTGCAGCCACTGTCGCGAACCACCAGACTTGGCGGGCATAGACGTCGGCAGCCGCAACACCGGGAACTTCCGGTGCCAGTGTAAAGCCAGGTGCCATATGGAAGGCTATGAAACCCGCGAGGCCCCAAAGCACTCCAGTTCGGCCATCGATTTTATGTCCCAGACCTTCTGTCACCGACATCACGGCAATCAGCACGAGCGCATAACCGGTATAGGTCAGCATGGTGAAGATCACGCTCAGCGCGTCGCGGGTCAGGTCCGAGAACATGCCCGGCAATTCGGGATGGGCAGACACTGCCTCGGCCCCGAAATGCACCAGCTCTCCTGATTCATACAGTTCGGCGTGCAACAGAACAGGTTGCACAAACGCAAGCTGCAGCAAGGCGGCAATCAGCCCCGCTGCAGCACCAGCGAACAACGCGCTGGTCAGAATGCGACTGAACATTGTCTCAGTGGCAGGGGAAGCCGGTTGCGTGGCGTACGTCATGTGCCGCGTCATGCAGCGCAGCCGCCTGAACGTGGCCGGTCAGGGTGATGATGCCCAGACCCAGCGCAACAGCGAACAGAGCCGAGAGTACACCTGTGCGTGCGACTGATGCCGTTTGAGTTTGTGTTGTCATTTCTTGTCCTCCAATGCCGCCGCACCCGACGGCCGGTGTTTCTACGTTCGCCTGGCAGGTCTCCTGGCTCGCGGGTCAGTGCCTCTGTTCGCCTTCCCCCCAAGATCGGGAGTGGCTGGTTGAACAGGGCTCACCGCTTACAGTCGCGGGGGCGGCTTTGGATTTGACCTGCGCGCAGGCCGCACCAAATTCCCTCTTAGCATCCGGATGACTCCGGCAGGACCAGACGTTTTCATTTAGCCGCGATAAGCCCGTGCACGCAATGACCAATTGCGACGTTTTCGGTCAGTTCTCGCGCTTTTTCAGCAAATAGATATCCATGATCCAGCCATGCGCAGCCCTGTGCCGAGCGCGACTGGCCAGAATCTCTTCACATACATCATTCAAAGGGCCGTGGATCAGGATTTCCTCTTTCATTCCCACGTAAGCCCCCCACCAAATGAAGTATTCCGCCATCTCGAGGCTTTGAAAGGAGCACTCGCCGTCCAACATAACCGCTACGGTTGACGCCGCCTTGGGCCAGCCTTCGTCGCGCAATCGGCGTCCGGTCGTCACGACATAGGGCGCGCCGATGTCGTTGATCGGTATTGCGTGGGCGGCCGTCAGCGCTTGCAATGCCGTTATGCCTGGAATCACACGCGTTTTCGGCTGCGGGTTCAGCCGCGAGGCAATCCGAAGCGAGCTGTCGTAGAGCGAAGGATCGCCCCAAATCAATAACGCAACGGTGTGCGCTTCGGGATGGGCGTCAATCACTTCACTCCATCGCCGCGCGATGGCGTCATGCCATTCATCCACTCCGCGCAGGTATCCGTCTTCGGCCCGCCGTTGAGGGATGTCAAAATAGGCAATCTTTGGTTGCGTGTCTGCCACATGCGCGATGATTTGCTCGCGAATTCCGGCCAGATCGGCTTTGTCATCACCTTTACGGGGGATCAGAATCAGATCAGCCGCTCGAATCGCCTGCGCGCCCTGATAGGTCACGTGATCGGGATTTCCGGTACCAACGCCGACGAGGTTCAGTTCAATCATCGCCGAACTCAGCCAGCGGTCCATACAGGATCAGAGCAGGGGCGGTTCCGATTTCTGTTGCCAGCTTCTCTGACAGGGCGCCGATTGTGGAACGGTGCAACGCCTGATCAGGGGTCGAGACCGACTCGGCCATAAGAGCAGGCGTGTCCAACGACAGACCGTGCGCATGCAGAGCTTCGACCAGCAGCGGAAAAGTACGCTTGCCCATGAAAACAACGGTAGTCGCGCCGGAATCAGCCAATGCTGGAAGGTTGAGGTCTTTTGGTAACTTGCCGCTGACATCATGGCCGGTGACAAACTGCACACGCCGCGCGGTCATGCGACGGGTTAGGGGAATGCCTGCCGCGGCAGCTGCGGCAACTGCCGAGGGAATACCGGGAATGATCTCATATTCGATCCCGGCGTCGCGCAGCGCGACAAGTTCTTCTTCCAAACGCCCGAACATGCCGCCATCACCGGATTTGAGGCGCACCACATGCTGTCCGGTTTGTGCATATTCCACGAGCAAACGGCTGACATGGTCCTGCTTGGGCGAAGGACGGCCAGCGCGTTTGCCCACGCCCACCAGATCGGCGTCCGCGCGTGCATGGGTCAGGATTGGGCCGCTGCTCAGGTCGTCGAACAATACCGCATCGGCTTTTTGCATCCGGTCCACGGCTTTGAGTGTAAGCAACTCCGGATCGCCGGGACCCGAGCCGATGAATGAGACGAAGCCGCTCATGCCGATGCCTCTGCGATCAAGTGAAAAAACGTGCCGGTGACGTTGCCTCGTTGCGAGCCCGTCTGCGGGCCTTCTGCCCCTTCGGCATCAAAAACGCGTGCAAGCGGCGCGTCCGGCTGCTCAACAATCGACGAATAATGAAACTCATGACCGCGCATCGCTGTTCCGGCCGCAAAACCCGGCATCGGCGCCAGCAGTTCCGCCCGACGATAACCAAGGTTGAACTTGCGCTTTTCATACGAAGTCACCAACCCCAACAGGCCAGCCATCTGGTGTGCGGTCCCTTCCTTGTCAATCAGGACCTCGCCCAACGCCATATATCCACCGCACTCACCGTGTACGGGCCGTGTTTCAGCGTGCTTTCGCAGGCCGGTCAGGAACCTGTTGGCAGCCGCCAAAGTTCCCGCATGCAGTTCCGGGTAACCGCCAGGTAGCCAGACCAGATCTGCATCTTCGGCAGGTGCTTGGTCAGCCAAAGGGGAAAATGGCAGGATCTCTGCCCCTGCGGCACGCCAACCTTCCAGAAGGTGCGGGTAGGTAAAGGAAAACGCCGCATCCCGCGCCAGGGCAATTCGCTGAGCCGGAGGGCGCGGCAGCGCGGCAGACGATGGCCCAATTGGGCCTGAGGAAGCCGCACCCTTGATCGCCTCAAGATCTACGTGTTCGCGCAAAAAAGCGGCGTATCCGGCGATCGCATTTTCCAGATCTGGATGCTCGACCGCTTGGATAAGCCCCAGATGCCTTTCGGGCAGGGTCAAGTCGCCGCGCCGGGGCAGAACGCCCAGAACCGGCATGCCAGCACGTTCCATGCCCAGCCGGGTCAGGCGTTCATGCCTTGGGCTTGCACAGCGGTTCAGGATCACACCGGCAAACGGCAGGTCTGGGTTATACATGCGGAACCCCAGCGCTGTTGCCGCTGCAGATTGCGCCTGACCGCCCACATCCAGCACCAGAACCACCGGCCAGCCCATGCGCAATGCAGTCTCGGCGCTGGACCCGTGGCCCAACTCTCCGAGCTTGGCAACGCCGTCAAACAGGCCCATCGAACCTTCTGCGATGACGATGTCTGCCCCTTCGGCTTGGGTCGAAATCGCACTCAGCAAGGGCTCATTCATTGCCCAGCTGTCCAGATTGAACGAGGCCCGCCCCGCTGCCGCCCTGTGAAAGGCGGGATCAATGTAATCCGGTCCGCTTTTGAAGGGTTGCACGGTCATGCCGTCCTCAGCCAGCGCCCGTAGCAATCCCAGCATAACGGTGGTTTTTCCGGTGCCCGACGAGGGCGCGGAGATTAATAAGCCCGGAGGGTTAGTCATCGCCATGGCTCCAGCTCGACCACGGGCTGTCGGCGCTTTGCGGGCGGTAACGGCGGTCGTAGGTTTTGGAGTACAGGCAGCTTTCGTCAAACCCTTCACCGGCCAGCGCTGGGCCTACCAAGATCAGCGCGGTGCGCGAAATGCTCTCGTCCAATCCGTCTTTTAGCGTCTCCAGCGTCGCGCGAATGATCTGCTCATCCGGCCAGCTGGCACGGTAAACAACGGCCACCGGGCAGTCTGCGCCATAGGCTGGGGTCAGGTCAGCGATTACCTTGTCCAGATTGCCGATCGAAAGGTGGATGGCCAAAGTTGCCCCGGTCCGTGCGAAATTCTCCAAAGTCTCGCCTTCAGGCATTGACGAGGCGCGACCCGGTGTCCGGGTCAGGATCACCGACTGCGCCAAACCAGGCAAGGTCAGTTCTGTGCCAAGTGCGGCGGCTGCAGCGGCGAACGACGGCACGCCGGGGGTGACGCTGACTGGTATGCCCATCTCTTTCAGGCGGCGGATCTGTTCGCCCATCGCCGACCAGACAGACAGGTCACCTGAATGCAGCCGCGCCACATCCTGACCCGCTTTGTGCGCGGCTTCGATTTCGGCCATGATCTGATCCAAGTCCATAGGTGCCGTATTCACGATCTTTGCGCCTTCGGGGCAGTGGTCCAGAATTTCCTCTGGCACCAGAGACCCGGCATACAGGCATACCGGACAAGAGGCGATGATATCCCGTCCGCGCAGGGTCAGAAGGTCGGCAGCGCCCGGTCCGGCGCCGATGAAATGAACGGTCATGATTGTCCTCCGATGGCGACGGCGCAAGTGGCAAGCCGGTCGTCCGAGATTTGTCTGGGAGAGATCAGCCGCGCACCGGGTCCGGCGGCGGCAAGGGCGGATGCTTCGGCCACACTGCCAGTGCCATATGTGGCGCGGCTACGGGGCGAGCAGGTGAGGGTACGCTGCCCGGTTAGATCGTTGGTTTGAACGAAGTGCAGGGGCAGGCGAGCGGTCTCGGCGAATTCGGCAAGCGCCGGGTGTCCCTTTTTGTCTGCGGCTGTTGCCAGTGCTTCAATGTGTTGACCAACGGACGCCAGATTGAATGCGGCACGCAGGCTGTCCGCAGTTGCGGCGGAGGAAAATCCGATACCGGCCACGATCATAGTGTCGCGCTCCATTGCACCACCGGATATGCGGATTTCCAGCCACGCCGGGGACCAAGGGGGCCTGCTTGCGCCAGTTCGATACGCAGCATGTCCCCGCCCAGTTTCGCGTGCCACTCTGAAAGCAGAGATTCGCTTTCCAATGTAACGGCGTTGGCGACCAGACGGGTGCCGGGAGGCAGATTTTCGTGCAGCCAGCTCAGGAGTTGGGTACTTAATCCACCGCCGATGAAAACTACGTCCGGCCGGGGTAGACCAACCAAGCCTTCAGGCGCAGTGCCGTGCACCACGTCCAGCCGGTCCTGCCCCAGAGAGTCCGCATTGCGCCGGATACGCTCCGCGCGGTCCGCGCGCGGTTCAATCGTGGTGGCGGTCAGCGTCGGATCACACATCAGCCATTCGATGCTGATCGATCCAGTGCCGCCACCGATATCCCAGAGACGCTCACCTCTTTGCGGCGCCAGAGCCGACAATGTTAGTGCGCGGATCGGGCGTTTGGTGATCTGTCCATCCGTTTCGAAGATGTCGTCCGGCTTGCCCGAGGCCTTTGGGAAAGCGCGACCAGGACCCGTGACCTCAAGCCCGACGCAAACCGGATGGTCAAACGTCCCCATCAGCGCCTCGGTCAGCGACACAATCTGAGTGTTTTCACGCGGCCCGCCCAGAGCTTGCATGACGTGAAGCTTACTGTCTGCAAAGCCGGTCTCAGTCAGGTAGGAAGCTAGCTCGGCAACTGCCTTGCCGTCTCGCAGCAGCAGAATGGCATGTAGTCCAGTGGAAAGATGAGGTCGCAGGCGAGTCAAAGGCGCGGCGTGCAAGCCAAAGGTCAACGTGCTCTCCAGCGGCCAGCCCAGCCGGGCAGCTGCCAGCGAAAAGGTCGACTGGCCGGGCAGGGCGGTCCATTCTCCGGCTTCGAAATTGCGCGCGATAACCGATCCGGCACCAAACCAAAAGGGATCACCCGAGGCGAGAACGACTGTGCGGCGCCCACGCAGATCGTTCAGGATCGGTAAGCCATTGGCGAACGGAACCGGCCATTCAATGCGTTCTGCGCTGGTTTCAGGGATCAACGACAGATGTCGTGGCGGTCCCATGACAACTTCGGCGTTGTCCAGCACTTGACGGCTTGCGGGCGACAGGCCATCCAGTCCATCTTCGCCCAGTCCCAGAACGGTCAGCCACGGAGCCTCACGCATGTCCAACCTCCTGATCCTTGGTGGTACGACCGAGGCCAACGCATTGGCCAAAACTGTCGCAGAACAGGGTATTACAGCCACCTACTCTTACGCCGGTCGTGTAGACAGCCCGCGCCCACAACCCTTGCCGATGCGTATCGGCGGCTTTGGGGGTGCAGAAGGGTTGGTGCAATACATCCGCGAAAATGGTATCAGCCACGTGGTTGATGCAACCCACCCCTTTGCGGCGCAGATGAGCCGAAACGCGGATGTAGCGTGCAGCCTGACGAATACACCAATGGCGGCGCTGACGCGCCCCGCCTGGATCCCTCAGGCCGGGGATCGTTGGCACCACGTTCCCGATATCACGGACGCGGTCGATGCCCTGTCGGGTCACACGCAGCGTGTCTTTCTGGCTGTTGGTCGGATGCACCTTGAGGATTTCGCCGCTCAACCCCAACACAACTACTTGCTTCGGCTGGTGGACGAGCCGGGAGAGTTGCCTCTGCCGGACTGCGACGTGGTCGTTTCGCGCGGTCCGTTCACAGTGGAAGGTGACCGGGCGCTGATGGAACGCCACAGGACCGAACTTGTTGTGTCCAAGAATGCGGGCGGCACAGGCGCGCGGGCCAAGCTGGACGCCGCGCGGGCGCTGGGTGTGCCAGTGTTGATGATCGACCGCCCCGTCCTGCCGGAGCGGACGGAACTGTCGAGTGTGACGCAGGTTCTGGACTGGCTGGCTCATTCCGGAGTAAACCTCGGCGTGTAAACAATCGGGGTGTTGTTCCGTTCAATCACGCGTGTGCGCGAAGATCCGACGATCACCACAGTCTGCATGTCTGCCATGTCCGGTGTCGCCTCGGTCAGAGTCGAAATGCGGATCGCCTCATCAGCGCGCGAGACGGCGCGGGCGAACAGGATCAGGCGTTCGGGTTCGCATTCCTCACGCAGGATTTCCAGCGTCTTTACAAACCCTTCCGGCCGAGACTTCGACCGAGGATTGTAGAAGGCCATCGAGAAATCGGCCTGAGCTGCCAGACGTAGGCGCTTTTCGATCAGAGACCACGGTTTGAGGTTGTCGCTAAGGTTGATGGCGCAGAAATCATGTCCCAGAGGGGCTCCGGCGCGAGCGGATGCGGCCAGCATCGCGGTGATCCCCGGCAGAACGTCGATCTGAATATCGCGCCACTCTGTAGGGCCGTTTTCCAGGGCTTCAAACACCGCCGCCGCCATGGCGAAAACACCTGGGTCACCCGAAGAAACCACGACCACGCGCTTACCTTCGGCAGCCATCTGCAACGCGTGTTGAGACCGGTCGATCTCGACGCGGTTATCGCTGGCGTGCAAGGTCAACCCCTCGCGCTCTGCCACACGTGCAACGTAGGGAATGTACCCCACCACATCCGTTGCTTCAGCCAGCGCCGTCGAAACCTCTGGCGTCACCAAGTCTTCGTTGCCCGGCCCAAGGCCAGCGATCTTGACCCAGCCGCTCATGGACGACGTCCCTGACCATGCACGATGATAATTGAGAAATACGGTGTCACTTTCTCGCATGCCTCGGACAGTTTCGTCACGGTTTGGTTTGGCATCTGTGCGTATTCCACAATCCACGCGCGATCATAGAGGCCCGCCGTTTTCAGGGCACGCTTCACCTTGTCGATGTTGCGCCCGATCTTCATCACCACAAGAGCGTCAGTCTGAGCCATACGTTCTGCCAAAGTGTCTTCAGGCAAGGTGCCAACCAGCACCGTCAGAACGTCATCGCCCCAGGTGATTGGGTCGCCCGTCGCAGTCCAGGCCCCAGACATCCCGGTGATGGCAGGTACAACATTGACATCAACTTCATCGCGCAAGCGACTGTAAAGGTGCATAAAAGACCCGTAGAAAAACGGATCTCCCTCACAAAGAACAACAACGTCTTCTCCGCTGTCCGCCAGTGCTTTTAGATGCGCGGAGCAATCCTCATAGAATGCGGCGAGCAGTTCATTGTAGCGCGGGTCGGTCACGGGGATTTCCGTGGTTACGGGGTATTCCATAGGGAATTCCACTGCTTCGCTGGGGATCATGCCGTTTACGATCTTTCGCGCCTGCCCGCTGCGGCCAGGTTTGCGGAAGAACGCGACGTGGCGTGCATTTCGCAACAGTCGATCTGCCCGAACGCTCATCAAATCCGGGTCGCCGGGACCGAGGCCCAGACCATATATCTTGCCCGCGCTCATTCCGCACGGCTCGCAATGGCGTTGACGGCGGCGACAGTGATGGCGCTGCCGCCGAGACGGCCCTTTACGATGCAAGACGGCACGGGCTGAGCCTCCCACAAGGCGTCCTTGGATTCCACCGCGCCAACGAAACCTACCGGGCAGCCGATGATGGCCGCCGGACGCGGGCATTCAGGGTCTTCCAGCATGTTCAGCAGGTGGAACAGAGCTGTGGGTGCATTGCCGATTGCGACCAACGCGCCTTCCAGCTTGGGCCGCCATAGCTCCAGCGCGGCGGCGGATCGGGTGTTGCTCATTTCGGCCGCCAGAGGGCGAACGCGTTCATCATGCAGGGTGCAAATCACTTCGTTGTCCGCAGGCAGGCGAAAACGGGTGACGCCTTCGCTGACCATGCGCGCGTCACACAGAATCGGCGCGCCGTTTTCCAGGGCGGTACGGGCAGTCGAGACGAAGCCGGGCGAGAAATGCACGAATTCCTCCAGCCCGACCATCCCGGCGGCATGGACCATGCGGACGGCGACCTGTTCCTCATCAGCTTCAAAGCGGGCCAGATCGGCCTCGGACCGGATCGTGGCAAAGCTTTCTTTGTAGATCGCCGCGCCATCAGTTTCGTATTCATAGGGCATCAGGTCAGGTCCATGGTCAAAAGTGTTTCGGGGGTCAGCCCGCGCTGGCTGGGCTCATCCCCTGCGCGGCCTTGTTTGACAAGATCAAATCGTCCGGAATTGCCAACCAAAGTTACATCCGCCGGGCGCGTCCGGGCGCAGCCCTTGGCGCAGCCAGACACGTGCAGGCTGCCAGATACGCGCGGCGCCAAACTGCGGGCAATTTCGCGTGTTGTCACCTGCGCCTGCGGGCAGAAAGGCGCGCCGGGGCAGGCATCCGTGGTCATCAGTGCGTCTGCACTATCGGTAACAAAGTCCAAGGTCGGAACCGTCGCGCCGCCCTCCAGCAGGATCAACCGCCAAGGGGAGACCCGCAAAGCGGAAGCACTCGATTTTTCAAACAGATCTTTCAGTTGCAGGGCGGGCAATTGACCAAAAGGTGCGCCATAAAGCGTGCCTAGGGAATGATCGCCCGGCTCGATACGCTCTCCGACTGGGCCGGGGTCGCTGCCCTGCCAGTCTTGCGGCAGGCTCAGCTCTGCCACCAGTCGCGCCATACGGCGGGTGTCGGGCGTGAAATTTCCGGCGAACCAACCGGCCAGATCGATCAGGCGGTCGATAGCTTCGGCTTCGGTCACGCGGCGTCCGGTCCCGGATCCGTCTGCCCGAAGAATTAGCCCATCCGCGCCAAGCTCCAGCCGGATATCTGCCGAATCTGATACCAACAACCGTGCCGGGCCGGTGTCGATGGCAAAACCAAACTTGGCGGGTAGGCTGGGCAATTCCTCCAGGCGGTCAGTCAGTTCCTGAGCCAGCCGCGTGGTCAAATCACCCGCTTGATACAGAGGAGAGACCAGAATGTTGCGCCGTACTTCGATGCCGGGCTCAGAGTCCAGCAGGTTCAGGGCAGCCAGTTCTTTAAGCAGAGGCCCATGGTCAGATTCCTGAACGCCACGCAGTTGCAAGTTGGCGCGATTCGTCAGATCGATGGTCCCGTTGCCAAACCGAAGGGCCAGATCGCACAGACCCAACGCTTGATCCGCGTCCAGCCGCGCTAGTCTGGGTCGCACTCGTACGACCAGGCCGTCGCCCGACATCATTGGTCGATGTGCACCAGGGCACCAGCCTTTTACGATCGGAGCGCTCATCCCAATCCCTCCAGATCTGCCCGTATCGAGTTACGGCGCGTGTTCCACAAACCGGCATCGAGCAGAGCCCGAAACCGATCCTGCATGGCTTGATAGGCTTGCGGATTAGCCTCCTGCAGGAAGGCATCCACTTCGGCATCTCCCAGCGTTGCATCGTGGTAGAGATCGAACAAATGCGGTGCAACAGTGCCTGACAGATGTGCAAATGAGGCCATGTGATCCAGCGTTGCCGCTATCTCGGCGGCGCCACGGAATCCGTGACGTTGCATTCCGGCGATCCAGTCGGGGTTGGCAGCCCGAGCATGGACTACGCGGCTGATTTCTTCTGGCAAGGTGCGCGCACGAGGGTTTTCCGGGTTCGTGTTGTCGAGGTGATAAAGCTGCGCGGCGCCGCCGGTAATCTTTTTGGCCGCCGCAAACCCGGCCTCATGGGTGGCGTAGTCGTTGGCGAGCAGAAGATCTGTCTCGGTCAAGTCTTGCAGGTGCACAAAGCTGTCGGCGTCGCTGACGCGTTGCGTGATGCCTTCAACGTCCTGTGCGATATGTTCACCTTCCAGCGCAAAGGAACTGGCATCCAGCCACGCTTGTCCGGCCTGGGCGCGGGCCTCGTCCGTGTAGGTCTCGGATAGGTGGGTCATACTCAGACCATAACTGCCTGGTGCCGGACCATAGACTCGGGCCGCAGGGGCATGTCCCGCATATGGATTCCAGTCGGGCGCCTCGTCGCGTTCGGACAGTGCGCGCACTGCCTGACCAAAAAGTGCCGACAGCGTCGGGAACACATCCCGAAACAGACCTGAGACGCGCAGGGTCACATCCAGGCGCGGGCGGTCCAGATCGGTGATCGGCAGAACTTCGATACCTGAAACCCGTTCCGATCCTTTGTCCCAAACGGGTTTCACGCCGAGCAGATGCAAAGCCATAGCGAACTCTTCACCTGCCGTACGCATGGTGGCCGAGCCCCAGAGATCGACGATCAGACCCTTCGGGTAATCGCCTTCTTCCTGTAGGTGCCGCCTGACCAGTTCTTCGGCTAGCTTCACACCCTGCGTATATGCTGCGCGAGTTGGCACTGACCGCGGGTCGGTCGTAAAAAGGTTGCGCCCGGTCGGCAGCACATCAGCCCGCCCACGATGAGGCGAGCCTGACGGACCTGCCTCGATCCGCTGTCCAGCCAGAGCGTCCAGCAGCGCGGCGCGTTCGGCATGCGCAGACGGCGTAGCATTGAAATTACTTTTCGCTTCGGGCACGCGACCAAAGATATGCAGCCCGTCACCGAACTGGCTTTCCTTGATATCGCAAACAAAGCGGTCGATGCGAGTGATCGCCTCGGCG
The DNA here is from genome assembly GCF_057221115.1 of Ruegeria sp. HKCCD6426. Lineage (NCBI taxonomy): Bacteria > Pseudomonadati > Pseudomonadota > Alphaproteobacteria > Rhodobacterales > Roseobacteraceae > Ruegeria > Ruegeria sp. HKCCD6426. The sequence goes on from NZ_JBWVBF010000010.1 coordinate 66,257, forward strand.
GTGCTGGTGGCTTGATCAAGACCCAGATCGTTTTCCAGCCCGATGGCCTGCGCCTCGTCCCGGATATCGGCTTGCAACCGGTCGCGGCGCTTGGGATCCAGCCCGTCGGCGTTCGAGAATTCATCGAGCAGAGATTCCAGCCGCACCATGCGATCCGGAGTGCCGCTTTCCTTCATCGGAGGCGGGATGTGGCCCAGCGTAACGGCCCCGATCCGGCGTTTGGCCTGCGCGGCCTCTCCGGGATCATTGACGATAAAGGGATATATTACCGGCAGGTCGCGGATCAGTGCTTCGGGCCAGCACTCAGATGACAAGGCAACCGATTTTCCCGGCAGCCATTCCAGCGTTCCGTGCGCACCGATGTGGATCAGCGCATCTGCGCCGAGGCCTTGGCGTAGCCACAGATAGAACGCGACATAGCTGTGGCGCGGGGTGCGCGACAGGTCATGGTAGTCGTCATCGCGCAGCTCGGGTATGCCGCGTTCGGGTTGCAAGGCCACAAGGGCCTTACCGCGACGAAGGGCGGTAAAATGAATTGCGCCTTCTGCAAAGGATGGGTCGTCCTCAGGCTTTCCCCAGACCGTTTCGAGATCCGCGCGCAGCTGTGCAGGTAAACCCGATAGGGCCGAAAGGTAGTGGTCCAATGGCCATGAAATCTGCGCGTCCAACAACGTAGCGGCAATAGGTTCAGCGGGGGCAGTGTCGTAGCCTGCGCCTTGAAGGTCAGACAATATCGCTTCGGCAGATGCCAGTGCATCCAGACCAACCGCATGCGCCATCTGCCAGTCTTTACCGGGGTATGTGGACAGCACCAAGGCTGGTGTTTTCTGTGAATTGGGCGTGTCTGACAACTTCAGCCAGCCGGAAACGCGATCGACGATGGCCTCGATCCGCTCTGGCTCGGCCCGATGGGCAAAGCGAGAATATTCCAGGTGCGGATCGCGCTTTCCCGGTTCCTTGAACGAGGCGATGCCTGCTGAGATCCGCCCGTCCACTTCGGGCAGCACTACATGCATGGCCAGATCGGCAGGTGACAGACCGCGTTCTGCCTCGATCCATGCCTTGCGGCGAGAGGTGGCCAGCGCAACCTGAAACACCGGAACATTGGCAGCGTCCAACGGAGAGGTGCCCGACGCGCCTTTGCCTGAAAAAGAGGTGGCGTTGATGATCGCCGATGGGGCCAATTCGACGACCTGTTCGCGCAGCCAGCCGGCAGCTGCCGGAGCTTTTAGTGAAGGAGCGAAAAGCCCGATCGCCTCGAAGCCACGTGCACGCAGGCACCGTATCAGGGCGGCAACGGGAGCGGTGTCGGCCGACGTCAGGTAGGCGCGATAGAATGTAACCAAGACGCATTTGGCGTTACCCGTAAACGCGGTTTCCACTGGAATTACCCCGCGATCCGGGCACCACGCGCCGCAATCGGGCAAGGTTTTTGCGCCCATCACCGGTCCGGCGTAAAGCCCAGCCGCCAACGCCAACTGCGCAAGCGCCGCTTGTGCCGCAACTTCTCCTCCTGTGTCACACAGGTGCGCAAGTCTTCGTAGGGTCGAGACAGGCAAGGTGGAATACTCGTCCAGCCGTGTATCCTCGCGCCCGTCGGCTGGTAGCACGGCCAGAGCAATGCCTTTGGCCTGCGCTAGCGCCAGAACTTGCTGTAAGCCGTATGCCCAATAGGGGACACCGCCGATGAGACGGATCAGGATACCCCTGGCGCCTTCAAGCGTGTGCTCGACATAGGTGTCGACAGACAAGGGGTGCTTCAACGCTGTCAGGTTGGCCAACCGCATCGTCGGCATCCGACCATCAGGTCCCCCGCCGCGATGCCAGCCTGCCGCGAAAGCACCGAGGTCGCTGTCGGAAAAGGACAAAACCACCAGATCCGCCGGGCTCTGACCCAGGTCGGTTGGGGTTTCTGTCTCTTCTAGCCCGTGGCTTTCGCGGAAGACGACGTGCATTTTCTTTTACTCAGCAGCTTCGGTGACACCGACAAGGATATCGCGAATCGCGACCTCGTTGATGTCGTCATGCTCGGCAATCACCACCAGACGCGAGCGACGCTCTTCACCCGTTTTCCAGGGGCGGTCATACTGGTGGCGAACGCGGGCGCCAACAGCCTGAATCAGCAGGCGCATAGGTTTGCCGGAAACAGCAGCGTAACCTTTGACGCGTAGGATGTTCAGTTCATTGGCGAGACGCTCGATATTGGCAACCAGATTGGCGGGATCGGTCTGTTCGGGCAGTTCAACCACGATGCTTTCGAAATCGTCGTGTTCATGGTCATCATGATCGTCGTGATGCGACGGACGAGCGTCCATGTCATCCTCGGCGGCCGCCTCAAGCCCCAGTACAACCCGGACATCCACGGCACCTTCGGCAACCTCGACAACCGGCAGAGGGCGAGGGGCCTCGGCGGCAATGATCTCTTTGGCTTTGGCTACGCCTTCGGGGCCCGCAAGATCTGGTTTTGTCAGCAGAATGATATCTGCGCAGGAAATCTGATCCTCGAACACTTCGGAGAGGGGTGTTTCGTGATCGATCGAGTCGTCGGCCAAGCGCTGGGCGTCTACAGCTTCGACATTCGGCGCAAAGCGACCGGCTGCAACAGCTTCGGCATCGGCCAGGGCGATTACACCATCCACGGTAATTTTCGAGCGGATATCGGGCCAGTCGAACGCTTTCAGCAGCGGTTTAGGCAGCGCCAGCCCAGAGGTTTCGATCAGGATATGATCGGGGCGCGGCTCCAGTGCCATCAAGGCCTCGATGGTTGGAATGAAATCGTCGGCCACGGTACAGCAAATGCAGCCGTTGGCCAGTTCCATTATGTTTTCCGCCGGGCAGTCCGGGATAGCGCAGGATTTCAGGATGTCGCCGTCGACGCCAACGTCGCCGAACTCATTGACCACCACTGCCAGACGCTTGCCTTGCGGGTTCTGCATCAGGTGGCGGATCAGAGTGGTTTTACCCGAGCCCAGAAAGCCGGTGATAACGGTGACGGGGAGTTTTTCGAGGTTGCTCATTCATCAGGCTCCAATCGGGGGAATACGGGCCGCACAGTTCTTGCGGAAATGTTCAGGACGTTCGCGCCACTTCACCAGACCATCTTCAGTGGCCAGGTATTTGGTTGCGCCTTCGACGATGATTTCGACATCGTTGGCTTCGTTCAGGTTTTCATAGACAAAAGTCCAGCGCGCGGGCCCACCGCGCAAGACGATCGAGCAGCCCTGGTCGCAGTTCGACAGACACTCGACAGGTTTCAAAGTGATGCCCTCGGGCCACTCGACACCAGCCAGAGCCTTGTGCAACAGCGCTCCGGGTCGCTGTGCGTCCTCTTCGACCGGCTCACCGCGTCGACAGGTTGTGCAGACCAGCAGTTCGACTGATGCGGTCTCGTTCAAGTCTCTCATCCACCCAAACCTCTCGTGGGGGACGGGGTCTCATGCGGGCCACGTGTCTCGACATGGACCCGACACCGGAACACCCCGTCCGGTTTCTACTTCGGGTGTTGGCAGGTCTCCCGGCTTGCAGATGTCAGGGTGATTACCCTGTCGGATGTCCCGCCTTCCCGGCCTGCAGGCCAGTGGCATTGGGCACCCTCTCCGGTCACGGTCGCGGGGGCGGCTGCGTTTGACGGTAGACCGCTGACGCATTCCCTTTTCATCCATAAAATGGACACCAACGGAAGCGACATGCGGTACGGGCGGGCGCCTTGTCAAGCGAGTCGCGTGCATCTTGTGCATAAGGGGGTAAAAAGCGACGTGACGGCGTCGCTGGGCGGCATGACGCGCCGTGGATGGATGTGGTGCCATGAACTGCTGAACTCGAATGGGGAGTACTTATAAATGAAAGTTGGTTTTATCGGCTTGGGGAATGTGGGTGGTAAGCTCTCGGGTTCACTGCTGCGCAACGGGGTCGATCTCACGGTGCATGACCTGAACTCGGATCTGGTTTCAGGTGCTGTAGCCAATGGGGCGAAGGCCGCAGACGGACCAGCCCAGTTGATGCGCGACTGTGATGCCGTCATCACCTGCCTGCCTTCTCCAGCCGCATCTGATGCGGTCATGCAAGAGATGCTACCCGAAGTCGGTCTGGGCAAAATCTGGATGGAAATGTCCACAACCGACGAAGCCGAAGTCAAACGTCTGGGTGCCCAAGTGATCGCGCGTGGCGGTGCGGCGGTTGACTGCCCCGTTTCTGGAGGGTGTCACAGGGCAGCAACCGGCAATATATCGATCTTCGCGGGTTGTGATCGCGATACGTTCGAGCAAATTTTGCCATTTCTGACAACGATGGGTCGGCGCATCCTGCATACGGGAGACCTCGGTTCGGCCTCAGTTCTGAAGGTGCTTACCAACTATCTGGCCACTGCCAACCTCATCACCTGCGCCGAAGCGCTGGTCACGGCCAAGGCCGCGGGGATGGACCTGAGTACGACATATGAGGCGATCAAGATTTCCTCGGGAACCTCTTTCGTGCACGAAACGGAAAGCCAGGTCATCCTGAACGGTTCGCGCGATATTTCCTTTACTATGGACCTTGTGAAAAAAGATATTGGCCTATTTCAGGACGTCGCGGACCGCGCTGGGGTGCCGTTGGAAATTAATCCGGTAATGATCAAGATATTCGAGGATGGAATAGCGCGGTTTGGTGAACGGGAACTGTCGCCCAACATCATCAAACGATTGGAAGAAGTTACTGGTTTGGACGTACGCGCACCTGGTTTCCCGCCTGAGATGCTGGATGATGAACCCGAAGAGCCAGGGTATGAGGTAATCCCGAATAACAGGGTGACTTATTAACCGTGTAATGCTCTGCCCGGATGCCGGTAATCCATAGACCAACATATGTGGGCCGTTGTATTGAATGTAGCGGCCGCACAATCTGAGCAGGTTGATTCAGGAGGGATACCCGCACATTCACTCCCTTGTCCGTAAGTTCCGTCAAAAACTGCCTGCGTCCGCTATGCGAGCTAGCGCCCTTAATGCCTGCCGCGCAAAATTTGGCAAACAGGTTCACAATCGTCTGAGGGCTGAACCTGCCACGCTTTGCACTGAAGAACAATGGAGCGTCAGGTTTGCTAACGTGGCGTAGATAGGTGTTTGCGTAGACAGTAAGAGCTTTGCCCAGCCTTTTGCTGACGAGAACGGTGCCAGCTTCATCACCCTTGGTTTGTGCCGCCGCAAGAAAAACTGTGTCACGAGGTTCACCGTTGCCATCAAAAACATCACTAACCTTCAATCCTGCAATCTCACACGCGCGCAGGCCAGCAAAGAAGCTGAATGCGAAAATGGCGCGGTTGCGAGCGCTGTAACGGTGCGCATCAATGACGGCATATGACCTGCGGCTTTACGACGCCCGTGGTGCGGCAGCCACGAGGCTTTTGCGGCAGGTCTATCGCTCTCACAGATTGCAGGATGCATGGGGTGGTCTCTACGCACTGCTGCGGTAATGGTTGAGCGTTACGCGCAGGTTTCGCCGGGTGAAACTGATGACGTTTTGACGCTTCTAAGTGAGGCCAAAGAGAGCAATGCGTGAACGGAATTGTAAAATGGATTGTAAAATGCGCTTCGGCAGAAATTGCCAATGCTTCTAACCCATTGAAAAGTAGTGGAGGCGAGTACCGGAATCGAACCGGTGTACACGGATTTGCAATCCAAGTAGTAGCAATCGTAGCGCCAAATCACGTCAATCAGAAACGTGATTATCGCTCATCATCAGTGGTTTACAACTTTTATATCCGCCCAGAAAGCGCACAAGTGTACTCGCCGATCTTTTTGTGGCCCCGTGGCGGCCCCATCGGTCGACACAGTTTAGCCAAAGAGTTCGCCGGCCTTGCGAGCAGCCTCAGCAGCTGCTTCTTGATCTTCCGCAACGTAGAGATCGAGAGTTGTAGTCGAACGGGAATGACCCATCAACGTTTGCAGAGTCTTAATGTCCGTCCTTGCGACATGATGTTGCGTTGTCCCAAAAAGGTGCCTCAGCCCATGCACTCCTTGAACACCTTTAGGCAAGCCAAGCTTCTCGCGCATTCTGCGAGCGCGCGCGGACAAAGCATCGAGATTAAACGGTTCTCCATATGGTGTACAGAAAACCAGGTCGTTGTCTGTCCAAGCTGAGCCGGCAGCGAGCCGACTTTCCTTCACCTGTTGTTGACAAGTCCGGAGTAGTGCGATCGCCTGTGGTGGCAGTGGGATGGTTCGCCGTGAGGAACGCGACTTCGGCTCACAGAAGATCCAGACGGATCTTCCGCCCTCTGATTGCCGAATGAGCGTTTGCCGGACATAGAGACGACCAAGAGAAAGATCCACAGCACCCCATGTCAATCCTCCCACTTCGCTGCGGCGCATACCCGTATGCGCCATTAGGCGGAAAAGCGGGCCATCATTCGTTGCGTCCATTGCCTCAAGGAACCGTTTCGCATCTTCGATGGAGTCCACTTTGGGGCGCGGACGTGCAGGAGCACTGGGTGTTTCGACGGCGTCAACCACGTTGAATGGAAGGTACCTACGCCGTACAGCATCACCGATTGCCTTGTGCATTATTGCGCGGCTCTGGGAAATTGTTGATCCGGAAAGCCCTCTTTGGCGCAAATCGGCCAGCCAAGCCTCTATGTCTTCTGCAGCCAATGCAGAGAGCCTGACGTGTCCAATTGAACGGATCGCTGTCGCAATTTTACTTCGGTAGCCTGAGAGAGTGTTGGGTCGGATACTACCGGACTGTTCCCTAGCACAGAGCCACTCTCTAAGAAATTTACCGAGAGTGCCTTTGCCGAGATTGCCGCCATGCGAGCCAAAATGGACCTGCTCCGCTAGCCAAGTCTTGGCCTCAGAAATGCTGTCGAAGGACTTTGATGCTCGTTGGCGTTCCCCAGTTCGAGTTGTAGACTTGATGGACGCTCGGAAGCGTTTTTTACCTTTGGGCGTGACATAGCGTTCGACGTGTCCACTCACCTGTCTGTCGCCTTGTTTTTTGCAGCACGATGGCGAGCAGTTGCGTGGGAAGAGCGACAGGCGGATCGGCAATATTTTGAGTCTCGACGTGCCGGAGCGAAGATCTCACTGCAGAAAGCACAGCGCCGTATCGGCAACCCGGCAATCGCCTGGTCAACTCCATCGGTGATAATGCGTCCGATCCGATCTTTTGCAACCAATCTCCAGACGCCCGTTGTGTCGAGTTCCATCCGTACTTTACTAGGTATGAGGCTAGGAATTTCGGAAATAGTTGGTAGATCAGTGCGCTCAGGCCACCACTCCGATGGGTTCGGTGATTTGAGGGATGCTTTGAAGAAGACAAACCAAATCTTACAGCTGGCTGATATCAAAGTCCGAACTTGCAGGCCCTTTTGACGGTCCACGTCCTCACCAACTAGCTCTGAGAGTGCTAGTTTCGCAACCGTCTCATTCGCCGGTTCGTCATCCTCGAGACCTAGTTGCGCGAAATGCCAGAAGGCCGCGCGTTCTCGCGCATCCTCACCAACTGACCGTGATATGCGCTGCAAAACCAGTTTGCGATCGCCCATGGGGCCCATCTTCACACCTACATTGCTTCAGATCACTCATAGCGATCATAGGCGTGAGCACAATACTTGCAACATAAAATATGCTCATGTAATAGTTTTATATTACTAAAAGATGTCTCACATCATTGCAGGGAGTAGCCTAAAATGAAAGAAACAAAGACACTTACGGTTCAAGAAGCGGCCATTCGGTTGAGGGTCTCGGTTGCTACCGTACGGCGCTGGCTTCACGATGGAACCTTGCGTGGGCGTCGGGTAGGTCCGCGGTTGCTCAGGATCGAGACCGCATGCGTCAAAGACCTTGAGACTTGCGACATGGCGGGCAGTGCCGAAGAAAGCGGCCAACGTTGATGGGAAACAAGGAACAAGAAAACGGGAAAAAGCCCAGCGTGGCGCTTCCGGTGATCCATATAGATCATGCAGCCTTTGATCCATCGACAAAGAAGTTGTCATCTCGCCCTAACCCTTTTGGCCGCCGAGCCATGATAGTGGAATATCTTTTCCAATACCCCTCCGCCGACGTACCAGAGGCGGTTATGGCTGGGATTGGGAACCACGACTGGAAGACCCCAGGTATCAAGGCGATGGCGCTTGCGCTGGGCATGTCCACCGGCGCTGTCGAGAGCAACCTTCTATGGCTCCGGAAACACGGGCTAGTTGAAGGTTGCAGGGTCGAATACATCGGTCCGGGTCAAGCATACTACCGCCTGATCGATAGTCTCGAAGCCTGGCATTTCATCAACGCGCATGTCGAGAAGGTCAAGAAGCTAAAGTCTGACTAACAGGCTGATACGCGGAACCCCCGAGAGGTCATTCTCGAGGGTTCATCTTTTGATTGGTCCCAGCATCGAGCAAGATACCGAGGCTCAGAAATGGTATCCAAATACCTCCTGCAGAGCAAGTCCAAGGATCCGGAAGGGATTTCTCACCACTCATATACCTACTGCCAAGCAGCCGGGAGCCTTGGCGGAGGTATGGTGTTAATGAACCTCGACAGATGGTGGCGCAATTCCCGACTGTATATCGATGGTTACCGCTGGTCTGTAATCAATATCGCTAGAATGGCAGACGAGTTCGGTGTGGACCGAAAAACGATCGAAAGGCATATACAGCGGCTGGAGAAGGCAGGCATCCTCCAATCTGCGCATTACCGGCGCGGTGGTCGACACAAGAAGGCTATTCGGGTCTTTCATGAAGATATGGAGGCTGTACCTACACCGGATGAAAAAAACATTCTGGCGAGTATCGAGGTCATGAAATGTTCCTAGCCCTGGGGTCACTTTGCACCCAGTAAAAAGACGACTTGCCCGTAGTCTGCACCCATTTTGGTGCCGGAAATTGGACAACTCGCCCCGTAATAGGGGAAAGGCTATCTCTGAAAAAATAAAGGAAACAGCAATACCCAGTCCGCCTCGAGTGAGGCGGCGGGTTTTCCGCCTGAATTTTTCAGGGAGAAAGGGGGAGGGGCAAGCCACTCCCTGACCCACCCCACTCCCCCAGCCCCCTCGCCCCTCCCGTGCGAATTCGGACAAATGCACCATGGCTCAGAGATCCACAGTGAGATGCCTTGGCCCCAAAGGGACGATGGAAGCGTCGAACACAATGAGCACGCAATCCCAAAGGCATAATTGTCATGGAAGGATTTCGGCCAGGCGCCGTGTGCCGTTAGCTCTTGTTCCTAGGAATGGTAAAGTTGGCCGCCCGACAAGAGAGGAAGGGCATAAAGACAGATATTGTTAACCCTGGGTTCTAAAATTTGAACTCAAGTTCAATTTTGGGTAAGCTTGGCTGACCCTTATCTTGCTCGACACCGATATGAACAAAGCGACTGAAAATACAGATCAGAAACAGGCGAAGCCTCCAAATAGCGGAGAGTTTTCGAAGGGCAAAAGCGGCAATCCTAAAGGCCGGCCCAAAGGTGCGCGCAACAAGGCCACGCTGGCGGCGGAAGCGTTGATGGATGGTGAGGCTAGCGCGATCACAAAGAAAGCCATCGAGTTGGCAACGGCGGGTGACATGACCGCTATACGACTTTGTCTCGACCGCATTCTCCCGCCGCGGAAGTGCCGTCCCTTTCAAGTGACAATGCCGAAGATTGAACAACCGGAAGACCTTCTGAAGGCGGTGAATACGGTCCTTTCCGCTGTAGCATCCGGCAAGATTACGACAGACGAGGCAGAAACCCTTCTGCGCACTGTCGAGGCGGCTAGGAAAGCCATAGAGACGGAAGGATTACATCAGGAACTTGATGAAATGCAGAAACGATTGGAGTTGATCGGTGCGTGAAAATCCAAGCACGCGCTTGGCAAGACTGAAGAAGCGGCTAGCAATCCCGCGAGAACACTATCTTGCTGCGGTCGAACGACAAGAACGCCGGGCATGGGCAAAAAAAACGGACCCGCGAAGATCATTTGAACTGCTTACGCGCATTAAGGAAATCAAGAACAATTACCTAATCGCTGACGGCAAAGAACCCGAGCCGTTGCCGGACCCGGAGACGGCAGAAGCACCTGACCCGGCGGTGTTTGATTCCGAGGAAGAAATCAGGCGCGACGACTACGTCATCGAGGCCTATCTCTCTGATACGCCTGACGAGCAGCGCCGACCCAACGCGCGCGGACATACGCATGAAGAGCTTCTCAGTTCATGGTGCCAGAGCCCCGATGGCAAGCGGTGGCACGAGATCTTTTGGCGCGCGTTTCGACCAAAGGTAATGGAAATCCGCAATCGCATTCTGGCCGAGTAGTCCTAGCTTAAGCGAAACCCGCAATCTACCGCTGTCTTAGAGTTCCGCTTCCACCATGTACGGCAGGGCGTGCGCTGCGGGAGCTCCAACTCTCTCTATTTGATAAACAAAGAGGCGCTACAATTTGCAGCGCCTCTTACTTAAGCTTCAAAAAAGTTCGACAATATTACTCGTCTGAACCAGGATGAAAGATCATCTCAGTACTCCAAGAAGTGTTTCGTCGTTCTAACGGAACCTAGTTACGATTGGGTTACTTGTCTAGTAACAATCACCGCAAGTGGCGGAGCTAGAAGGTTGATTTATTCTAAGTGGTTTTCTTCGACCCGCATGAAGGGTGGGGTGACCTTGCTTCCTTCGTTCGCAAGCGTCCTCATTTCTTGTAGCTGTTGGGTGAGCTCCTCACTTGGCGTATTTAAGTAAGTCCAGCAGCTAAATGCAGTTTCTCCAGGTTTAAGCAGTTGTTCTGCAATTGAAATTTGCTCTATGGCTTCGTCATGTGCGCCCAGTGCCATTTGAGCCAAGCCTAGACATTGTCTTGCATTAACAGACAGGTTTGAGTTGTGAGATTCTGCTCGCTCGATAATGTTTTGCAAGAGTTCAATGGGCGGTTCTCCGTCAATAGCCCACGTTGCCATAGCGCGATTAAACAGGTTCTCAACCACGTATTCGGATGGGTCAGAGGTGGAGAACTTATCAATATACTCAAGTGCTTGATGGAATTGCCCAGAGGCGACTAAGCACAAAACAGCGTAGTTGCGAACTTGTGTTCTCTGATCGGTCGGCATTCCGCTGAAGTTGGACAGCGCCAAAAGTCGCTGGGCACAAAGTGGTGTCGCTTCGCGCCACGACATTAGATTCGAAACAACTGACAGCAATATGGCGAATTGCTCGTCTGGACGATCTAGGGCGACCGCTACAGCTGCCAACCATTCGTCAGAAAGCTCTTTCAAAACTTGAATTGCAGGAATGAGTTCGAAGACAGTTGCCGTCTTTGACCGCAATACCGCTACCAAGTCAGCTAAAGAGTCCCTAGTGCTATCGGAGGATGATAGGGATTTTACTCCTCGGATCAGGAGCGCCCTATCAACCTCGTGGCCACAATCAATAGCAATGCTGAGCGCTTCGATCTCTTCGGACTGATCGCCAAGAGCGTCGAATGCTTGAGCTGCCAAAAATCCTACTTCCCCGTCATTAGGGTGAAGGAACAAAATATTGCGTGTTTGTTCATGCAGTCGTTCGCGTTTCTCTACATTTCCTTGTTGCCTTGCAGTATCTAGTTCGGAAGGAACTAAGCTAAGAGTGTAAAGAGCTCCTTCTCGATCTGCTAAATTTCTGCCAACGATCTTAAGTCGCAGTTCATCCAGCTCCCGCGATAGTTTGGAATTTGGTCGAGCAATCGAAAAAGGGCTCTTTGAGAGAATATCAAGACTTTGATAGTGGTGAATTGTGGTTGAGAATTCTTGGCTTTTGTTCAGTTTTTCCGAGGCATCATGAAGTAGTTCCGCCAGTATTCCTTTCTCGTCGTCCAAGTCTGGAACGTTCGTGGGAGTAATGTGCAGGTCAATTTTTGAGTGCCTACGATGGTTTTCATCGCGAATGCTTTTCACAATTGGAGTTAGGCCTGTGATATTGGAATCATTTGGCAAAAACATAATACTCACGGCATCAGGTAGATGGCGCGTGCAAATACCTCCAACATCAGTGTGTCCGGTCCTGCTATCAATGAGGACGTAGTCAAATCCATGTCCTTTGTATTGTGCCCACTGTTGCTTCATGTCTTCAAAGAAGAGATAGCCGTCTTGCTTTTCGTACAGGGTGCTCCAGTCAATGGAATTTAAGTCTTCTGTATAGCTGTCATCAGAATGGCGTCCTGCTGGCATCACCCAAATCGGGTTATTTTTGACATCACATTCAACGATGAACTCTTCACAGTTCGGAGCGATACCAGTGTTGCGATACGACGAAACGTAGTCCACCAACCCTTGCGAGTTCTGGGCATTCTGAAATATATCAAAACTAGGCAGGCTGGGGGCTTCTAGATCAAAGTCAACCGCGAGCACTTTTCTACCAGATTCAGCAAGCATCGCGGCAATGTTGACCAGAGCCAATGTTCTACCGACTCCCCCTTTGTAGGAGTAGAATGTTACGATGTACATTATGCGGCCTCGAGTTTTCTACTGTGGCTTGGTCTTAGGGAAAAGCTGCGTGCTCTCTGGCGTGTTGCTTCAGAAATCTCTGTGCGGAAGACCGAGGTCCAAGACTGAGCATTCCTGACAACCAAGTCTTCCATTAGGGCCCGAAGTTGGTTGTCAAAGGCTTGCCCCTGAATCACTATGCCAGTTTCCCAGCGTTTGATTGACGCGACGCCAATTCCTGTGTGCCTCGCAAATTGAGCTTGCGACATACCCAGTTGTTCGCGCAGTCCTGATATCTCCTTGGGTGTGAGCCTTCCCAGATAATTACAGACAGCCTCGTGCTTTATTGTTTCGGCGCCTTCTGCAAAGTATCCGTCATCACAAGAATCGCATTCGACCACTGGTACGCGTACATTCAAGGTTACCAGTCTATCCCCGACTCTATAGTCAAATTCATGATCTACCATGGAAATCGCAGCGCCATCTGCGCCGCAAATCTCACAAACCTGAGTGGGTATTGCAGGTCCATTAAGTGCATTATCCATATCAGTAGTTCCTTTTCTCACTTACGTGAAAGCTACGACCAAATACCTTGTTTTCTGCGATCTCCAGCTTGATGTAGATGCTTTCATTGTGGTTTCCCGGAACAAGCATCACATACCCCGTTTTTCCAGGCGGCTTTTCCAGCGTCATAACTTCGACATCAACGCCGTCATCTAGGCATTGAGCAATGAACTCCCAAGCTCCCGCGTTGGTAAACGCGTCAATTGTGCCCGGTACGCAAATGGTTTCCGGCGACCATCGGTTTGGCCTCTTTCTCGTCCAAGTTTCCGTCCGTGTCCGGGTCGAACGGCATAGTCTGGCGAGTTGCTTGCGTATTTCGTCAGGCACTGCCATTCCAAAATGCTCGTTCGCTGAGATGTTCTCTGGTATCATATGATACCGACCTTCTTGGATGTCAACTGCATTCTTTGCTCTGAGTTTTAACTATTCAGAAAACATCTCTAACAAGAAAAGAGAGTGCAATTACTTTATTTATGGGCGAATTGACGTTCTTTTTCGTGTGAGAAAACATTAGGTTATCGGTCGTTGCTCATTCGCCTGTATTGTGTCCAGCCCTATGCTGGAAAGCAGGTCGTCATATGATTCCATCACATCTTCTTCTGATATCTCAGGGCCTTCTCCGGATATCCTCTAGGCCGAAAGAGCTCGACACTCTGGCACCATAACCTTTGTAGGAGGCTGCGGACCATAGGTTCCAGCGTTGCTGTGGTAAGGCGAGCATCGCGACACTCAACAGCCATACAGTTGCTGCTGTCGCGCAACCCAGTTTGATTTCATAGATTGATACTGCTCAATAATACTCTCGGATGTAGCCGTAAGCACGCTCAAACATCTCTGCGTCCTGGTGGAGCTTGTACTTGAAGAGGGTCTGCCTGAGCGCCTTCTTCACCTCACGCTCGCCTGCATGGGTGGCCTGCCAACCATCAAAGCGCACGGCCCGGACGATCTCGTCGATGTCGTCCACGACTCGCTTTACCATGATCGGCGTTTCTCCGGTCTTCGCCTCCTCGAAGAGTTCGGTGAGCGCTGCCTTGCCGCGGTCCATCTCGTCTTTGAACGGGGTCTCGCGCTCCATCATCACGACGTCCTTGGCGAGCGCGAGCAGCTCTTTCAGAAAGTCGATGCTGAGCAGCAGGCCCTGCTGGTGCCGGTTCTTCAGGTCTTCCAGACGCTCGGCCAGCGCTTTGTAGTTCGGGTTCCCGGCGTGCTTTCTTAATCGGCCTGTCAGCTTGACTGAGATCTCCTTGGCTTTCTTCTCGGGGTCCGGGTTGCCAAGAACAGCCTCGAGCAGTTCTGCATCCATCACTAGCTTGTCGAGATCGTCCCGCACTGCATCGACGTGGACGTTCTCGTGGATCAACTCGATAGTCTTTGCGCCGAGCCGGTGCCATAACAATCGACCCGTGCCGGTAGACGGTTTGAGCGACTCGTAGACCTGCGCCAGCCAGCGATAGTCCTTCTCGTGGGGCGTCAACACTGGGTCCGGCGAGAGCGCCTCCCAGATGCGGCTCAGCACGCTGAAGTCCGATGCGAAGGCGTCACGGCGCTCGTCATTCGGCAAGCAGTCCTGTGCTGCAATGAGCCCCTCATAACCGATGAGAGTGCGGTCTACGCCGGCAAAGTACTCGAGGCACTTCTGGATCGCGGACGGAAGCATCGCGGCCAGTTCGGCGATGTCGGAGACGGCCTTTTGGACGCCCTTCTCATCGAACTTCAATGCCTGTGCGACGTCGTCGAAGATCCCGAGGTAGTCGACGATCAAACCGTGCGTCTTCTGCTCGCTATAAGGGCGGTTCGTCCGGCAGATCGCCTGTAGCAGCGTGTGGTCACGAAGCGGCTTGTCCAGGTACATCGTTTGCAGGATCGGCGCGTCGAAGCCGGTCAGCAGCTTCGATGTGACGATGATGATCTTAAGCGGGTCTTTTGGGTCCCGGAAGCGGTCGAGCAGCTTTTCCTCGGCATCCCGGTCGCGTTTGTAGTCTGCGTATTCAGGCTCACCGCTATTCACCGATATGACGATATCGGAGGTCTCCGGCGGCAGGTGTTTGTCGAGTTCGTTCTTGTAAAGGAGGCAGCTCTCACGGTCGAATGTAACCAACTGCGCGCCGAAACCGTTCGGCTGCACCTTCGCCTGGAATTGCTGCGCGATGTCAGCGCAGATCGCGCTGATGCGCTCCGGCGCTTTCACCAGGATCGACATCTTGGCAGCGGCGCGGCCGAGCTTGTCCTTGTCCTCGTCCGTCAGCCCCTCGGTCAGCTCGGCATAGGCTGCTTCGATCGCCTGCTGATCGATGTGCAGATCCACCAACCGCGGCTCGAAATGCAGCTCCTTGGTAGCACCGTCGCGGATCGAGTCGTTTAGCCCGTAGCGGCTCATGTAGCCGTTCTCGTCGATCTCCGAACCGAAGGCATAGAAGGTGTTGCGATTGGCGCGGTTGATGGGAGTCCCCGTCAATCCGAACAGGAATGCGTTCGGCAGCGCCTCGCGCATCTTGCGGCCGAGGTCGCCTTCCTGCGTCCGGTGCGCCTCATCGACCATGACGATGATGTTGTCACGGTCATTCAGCACGCCGTCCGCCTCGGCAAACTTGTGGATCGTGGTGATGACTACCTTGCGCACGTCCTTGGCCAGCAGGTCGGACAGCTCCTTGCGGCTGTCGGTGCGCACCAGGTTGGCCATGTCGGCGGCATAGAAGGTGCCGGCGATCTGACTGTCGAGGTCGATGCGGTCGACGACCACCAGCACTGTCGGGTTCTTCAGCGCCGGGTGCAGACGCAGCTTCTTGGAGGCGAACAGCATCAAAAGCGATTTGCCGGAGCCCTGAAAGTGCCAAATCAGACCCTTGCGCACCTGTCCGGCGACGACGCGTTCGACGATCTTGTTGACGCCTTCGACCTGCTGGTAGCGGGCGATGATCTTGATGCGTTGCTTGCCCTTCTGCGTGGCGAAGGCGGTGAAGTTGGCGAGCAGGTCCAGCACCATGGCCGGGCGCAACATGTCGGTAACGGCCTTCTCAACCTCTCCCATCGATTGCAGAACATCGTCATCGGTGCGCCAAGGACCCCAGAGATCGACGGGCATGCGGACAGAGCCGTAGCGGTATTCCTTCCCCTCGGTGGCGACCGAGAAGACGTTCGGCACGAACAGCTCTGGAACGTTCTGCTCGTAATCGTCATGGACCTGCAACGCGCCATCAAGCCAACTTTGGCTGGAGCGGACCGGCGTCTTGGCCTCAATCAGGACGAGCGGCAGGCCGTTGACCAGCAGCATCAGGTCTGGGCGTTTCTCGGTCTTGCCGGCGCGGAAGGTGAACTGCTGGGTGACGACAAAGCTGTTGTTCTCGATGTCGTCGAAGTCGATCAGCCGGATGGTGACGTGCTGGCCATCCGCGCCGAAGGGCATGGAGCGTTCGCCGAGCATCCAGGCAGCGAATTCCTCGTTCGCCTTCACCAGCCCGTCCGAGCGCGCGCTCATGACAATGGCGCGCAGGCGGTAGAGCACATCGTCCACGCGGGACGGGTTGGCGGCGATGTCGGGGTTCAGGCGGATCAGGGCGTCGTGCAGATAGGGCTCGACCAGCGCCTCCTGCGACTGGCGCGGAAGGTCGGCGGGGCCGACGAAATGCCAGCCGAGGCCTGAGATTGCGCCACCCTGCCGGGCGAGGCCAGGGGCGGCGGTGGATGAACCGGTGCTGCCCGCGAGGCGGTCACGGATGAAGGCTTCTACGGTGTTGGCTTCGTTGAATGACACGATCAGCCCTCAAGAAATGCTTGGGTTGCAATGCGATTGAAGACGCTTCGGAATTCTTCGCGCCGTTCGGAGGCTCGCCGTACCTCGGTTTCCAGCTGCAACACGGCATTTGTGATCTCGAGTTGTGTCGCTTTGTCTGGAAGCCAAATTGGAAACTCGGAGACAAGCTTTGTGTTCAATGCGTGTTGGTTTGAGCCATGGCTCCAATGTCGCAGCGGCTCATAGCAGGCGTCCAATTGATAGAACAGAAACTCCGGAAGAATTTCCGGACCGGGCGTTACGGCGGCAAAATTCTGATTGATCGTGGACTCAATTTCAAGGAAGGCAGATTTGCCTCGAGTTTTACCTTGGCCAATCATCGCTACCAATGTTGACTTGGCGGGAATTAACCGCAGCGAGCATTTTGCTAACGCCAGTTGTGTGATGAATTCGTCAGGTTCGGCTATGTAGCGTTCGTTGACTTTACCAGTCGGAAGCCACGGAACATCACCTTCCCAGAAGTCAGGATTTTTTCGGCTTGGCGTAGTGCCGTTTCGGACAGTTGCAACATCACCGACACGAGCCTTGGCTTTGGTCGTGCGGTCAGTGAGGAAATAGTTGAGGTAGATGGAAAGACGCGCCGTGTTGGTAGCTTTCTCGAGGTCAAACAGCCGCGACAGCAGTTCTTCAGCGGCGCCTAACGTTTCTACTAAACGCGCTTGTTCCTGGATTGGTGGCAGTAGGAACTCGAAATCAGCGAGGCTTTTCCAGTTCGTGCGCGGGGAAAGCGAGCCCGCAGACGTGCCGACGGCGTGATCGAAGAATGCATCAGTCTGGCAGATAAATGGCAGCAGCTCCGGCATCAGTGCATCGCTAGATGGCTCAAGCACATAGATGTCGCCCGAGCAGACGCCTGCAAAATCCGCCACGGCAACCTTGCGCTGATACGCGCGCCGTTTCCCGAACAGGACCTGTCCGGGCTTGAAAACGGATGTGAAGGTCGTCCCGTCCGCAATGTCGGCCCAACGGCGAATGCGTAGATCGCCGGTATCGATGTGTTCGAGCCCGACAACACGCTCATAACCTTCAGCTTCCGGGGCTTTCGCGCGCGTTTTTGACAACCGCACAACATCGCCGAACGCCACGCGCGCCCAGCCGGCCTTGTTGGAGATCACCTGCTCAAGCATCGGCGTCCTCCGCCGGGGCAAGCCCATCGAGCATGTCGACCAATGCATCCATGCCGGTCCAAAACTCTCGCCCCTCGGCATCGAAATTGCCCCAGGCCAAGGCCAGCGACACGGCGTCCTCTGCGGCGACCTCCGCCTTTGGCTTTTTCACATAGCGTGCGATGGACAGGTTACCCTCTGCCGCGAGCACATCGGCATTGCTGACCACAGCGGCAAAACCGGCTTCGTCCGCGAAAGCCTGATAGGTCGCGAAGATGCGGTCCTGATGCGCGTCACGCAGAAAGCTCTGCGCCCGCTCGCGTGCAATCTCGGCCACCGCGTCGATGAACAGGATGCGACCCTGCCGCTCGGCCGGTTTGCGGCTGCGGCAGATGATGACGCAGGCCTCCATCGGCGAGTTGTAGAACAGCCCTGGCCCGAGCCCGAGCACGCATTCCACCAGATCGGCCTCGATCAGCTTGCGCCGCATCTCAGCCTCTTCATTGCGGAAGAGCACGCCATGCGGGAACAAGATCGCGCAGCGCCCGGTCTCGGGGTCCATGCTTTGCAGGATGTGCTGGAAGAAGGCATAGTCCGCGCGCCCCTGCGGCGGGGTGCCGAGGAAATTGCGCCCCCAGACATCTTTCTCCCACGCGCCGCGGTTCCACTTTTTGATGGAGTACGGCGGATTGGCGAGGACCACGTCGAAGGTGCGCAGCGCGTCACCTTCCGCAAAGGCGGGGGCGGCCAGCGTGTTGCCGCTGGAAATCTGGAAGTCCGACACGCCGTGGATGACGAGGTTCATCCGGGCAATGGCGGCGGTGATGGTGATGAGCTCCTGCCCGTAAAGGCCCATGCTGCGCGTCTCGCCGCCGCGCCGCTTCACCTCGGCCAGGCAGGAGATCAGCATGCCGCCGGTGCCGCAGGTCGGGTCGTAGATGCTCTCGCCCGACTTCGGCTCGAGCATCTGCGCCATGAGGTGGACGAGCGTGCGGTTGGTGTAGAACTCCTGCGCGGTGTGGCCGCTGTCGTCGGCGAATTTTTTGATCAGGTATTCGTAGCCGTTGCCAAGCTCGTCCTCGGGGACGGCGGCGAGCGTCAGATCGTGCTTGGAGAAGTGTTCGATCAAGTTCTTGAGCGTGGCGTCAGGCATCTGGCCCTTGTCCGTCCAAGGCGCGTTGCCGAAGACACCTTGCAGCCGCTCGGGGTTGGCCGCCTCGATGGCCAGGAAGGCCGAGAGCAGCGCCCGCCCGACATCCTTCGGCGCACTGCGCACGTCGTTCCAGTGCGCGCCCTCGGGGATGACGAAGCGGTCGTTCGCCGTGTCGGTCGCGTAGCCCTCGTCGCCGGTGTCGTCGAGCGCCTCCTGGTAATCCTCGTCCCAGACGTCGGAGAGGCGTTTGAAGAACATCAGCGGGAAGATGTACTGCTTGTAGTCGCTGGCATCGACGAGGCCGCGGAGTAGCGTCGCCGCGCCCCAAAGGTAGCTTTCGAGCTCGCGCTGGGAGAGGTGGTCGGTCATGGGGTCAGCACCAAGTCCTTTCTGCGAACAGGCAATCGCGTATACAGATCGACACCGTTTTGGGCTGAGAAGTTGACTACGGCACTCGACGCATCCAGCAAACAGTCTCGCCGCGTCTGTGCGTAATGTACGCCAGTGGTCGCGCTTATGCCGTGTATCAATTTGTGGCGCAGCGGGAACGCTTGATCTCTTAGAAAAGCCCAATCTGGAACCAGATCTGGCAAAGATTTCCCAAACCTTGGTTTCACTTGCCGATTCCAGGCTTTCTTATATGCAGTTAGTCCGGAACAGTATCTCAGCTCCTGCTGTCGTATTGTTGTGTTTTTATGGTAACCCAACGCAATGATCGCTCTGCGGAGGGTCCATTCGAAATCCATTGTTGCCAGAAGCACCCCGATGAAGACGTCATTACTATCGAATGAGCGAATTCTCTTTTGTCGTTCCACAAATGTGTCCGAAGTCAAGAACATCAGATCCAGCCTCCCTCAGTCAGCACCTTGCGCAAGTGTTCCTCGGACGTTTGCGCGTCGGCAAGGGCGGTCTTAAAGGCCTCGACGGCCTCGGGCAGTGGGGGGACGTCCTCGCCGATGGGCGGCAGCACGTAGCGGGAGATGTTGAGCGTCCAGCCTTCCTTCTTGATCTCGTCGATGGTGGCGACCTTGGCGCGATCCTCGACATCTTCGAAGGCGCGATACCACGCGACGATCTGGTCACTATGCTCCTGGTCGAGGAAATTCTGCGCGCGGCCTTTACGGAACAGGCCCGACGCGTCGATGATCAAGACCTTGTTCTTGCGCTCGGTCGGCTTTTTGCGCCGGAGTACGACCACGCAGCCGGCTAGTTGGGTGCCATAGAACAGGTTCGGGGCCAGACCGATGACGGCCTCGATCATGTCGTTTTCGAGCAGGGCCTGACGGATGGTCCCCTCGGCCGACTTCCGGAACAGCGCGCCCTGCGGCAGGACAACGGCCATCCGGCTGTTCCCGGCTGGCGCCATGGATGCGATCATGTGCTGGACGAAAGCATAGTCGCCGTAGCTTTCTGGCGGAATGCCGTATTGGGCCCGGCCCCACGGATCAGCCTCCCAAAGCTCGCGCCCCCATTCCTTCAGCGAGAACGGGGGGTTCGCGATAACGCAATCGAAGGTGGCGATGCCGCTCGTGCTCGGGTCGGTGAAGGCGGGACTGCGGAGCGTGTCCTCGCGGGCGATCTGGAAATCCTCGATCCCGTGCAGGACTAGGTTCATGCGCGCGATAGCGGAGGTGGTGAGGTTCTTCTCTTGGCCGTAAATCTTACCGTAGAAGGTTCGCGGGTCGCCGCCATTGCGCATGACGTGCTCGATCGCGCCCAGCAGCATGCCACCTGTTCCGCAGGCGGGGTCGTAGATGCTCTCACATTCCTGGGGTTCTAGAATCTCTACCATCATCCGCACGACGCTGCGCGGAGTGTAGAATTCGCCGGCCTTGTTGCGACGGGTCACGTCGGCGAACTTGCCGATCAGGTATTCATAAGCATCGCCGAGGACATCCGTACTCACTTCCTTGTTGCCGAGCCCAACATCGGAAAAGCCCTCAATCAGGTCTTTTAGCAGCTCGTCCGAGAACTTTTCCTTGTTGCCCCAGTCGGCGGTGCCGAAAACGCGGAATAGCGTGTCGGGGTTGGCCCGCTCGATCTCCTGCATCGCGCGATGAAGCGCGGCCCCGACATTCGTCGCCGTTTCACGAACATCGTTCCAATGACACCCTTCGGGAACGACAAAGCGGTGTATTTCGGGGAACAGCGAAGGATCGGCCTCGCCGTAAATCTCCTGTGCTTCGGCTGTCTCCTCATCCCAAACGTCAGAAATACGTTTGAAGAAAAGGAGCGGAAGAATGTAGCCTTTCCAATCTGTTCTATCGACGGCCGAGCCTCTAAGGGTATTAGCTGCATCCCATAGAGAGGATTTGAAATCTGGTGCCTTATTCATCATTTCGGCAACGTATGACGATATTCGGAGATTCTACAATGCCAAGACATCTGCAGGCAGAACAGAGCAGGCCGCTGTAGCTGACCGTAAGTTAAGCAGTGATCAATAAATGCGGGCCAGCTTCTAGGTCGTTGGCTTGATCAACACTTCAAAAAGAGCAGGCAATGACAAACGCCAAAACAATTCGCCTTCTTGACATCGATCTCGATGCCTTTCAGAGCGACACAGAGCATTTTAAGTCGGGTGGGGCTTGAAGTTTTAACGCTGCTGCGGCCGCAATTAGACAACAGTTGCGCCGCGCATCTCTGAGTTTAATTTGCTTCTCGTCTTATCCGTCTTGTCTCCTGTCATTTAGGAGTTGAAGGTCCGACAAAACCGCCCGGTACAACCAGTTTTTTAATGAAAATCTAGAACCGGGCCCCATAGCGGCCCCATCGTTACTTCAACTCGGACCGAAACATTGTGGTAACTGCTTGAAATGAAATGGAGGCGAGTACCGGAATCGAACCGGTGTACACGGATTTGCAATCCGCTGCGTCACCACTCCGCCAACTCGCCTTTTCAAGTAAAATCAATTACTTAACGTGGTGTGATAGGCGTTCTAACAGCTTTCGCAAAGAACGTCCAGAGGGTAGGTTGCAAAACCATCATGGCCAAGTGGTTCTGCCAAGTGTTTCCGCCGGTGAAATCGACTGCACAGTTTTGCCGCGGCATGATTCAGTTCATGGCCCGTTGCCGCAGGGAATTGGATGTGGCACAAGCTCGTCAGACTTGGGAATATGGAAGAGCGATCATATGACAGATTTCGCAGCTCGGCGCCTTACGATGGTTGATACGCAAATTCGTCCCTCGGACGTGACAAAATTCCCCATAATCGATGCGATGCTATCCGTTGAGCGAGAGAAATTTGTGCCGGATACACAGCGCGAAGCAGCTTATGCCGGAGACCTGATGGAATTAGGCGAGGGCCGCTGCCTGCTGGAACCGCGGACCCTGGCAAAAATGCTGGATGTGCTGAACATCTCCGGCGATGAAATGGTGTTGGATATCGCTCCGGCCTTTGGGTATTCGACCGCTGTTGCAGCCCGTATGGCGCAGCTGGTGGTTGGGGTTGAAGACGACGATTCCCTGGCGTCAGAGGCGCAGACTGTCCTGATGGAATCGGACGTAGACAACGCCATCATTCACACCGGTCCGCTGGATCAGGGCGCCGCCGAGCATGGACCTTATGATGTGATAATGATTCAGGGCGGGGTCGAGCGTCTGCCCGACACCTTGCTGGATCAGTTGAAAGAACACGGAAGGATCGCATGCCTGTTTATGGAGGGCGAGTTGGGAACCGTTCGAGTTGGTCGCAAATCAGGCGGGCGCGTCACCTGGCGCTATTCATTTAACGCCAGCGCTCCGGTCTTGCCTGCATTTTGCGCCGAGTGTGCATTTTCGCTATAGTACCGTATTAGATTTTTTTGGCGCCTTGATTACTTGAAAGTAAGGGCGCAAAGTGCCTGTGAGGCAGTAAAAAAATAAATTTGAGAGGGTTTGAGATGCGTGGGACAGCACGAGGTAAGCTGGCCAAAGCCTTTGTGATGGCAGCCGGATTGGCGATTAGCGTTTTGCCCGGGAGGCCTGTTTGGGCCGATAATCTGACCGATGCTTTCATTGGAGCGTACAACACAAGCGGCTTGCTTGAACAGAACCGCGCGCTTTTGCGAGCTGCTGACGAAGATGTGGCAATTGCGCTTTCTGCATTGCGCCCGATCATAAACTGGACCGTTCAGGTCAGCGATAATTACAACAAGAGGAGAGTTGGCACCGTTGTTTCAACAACCAGGCCAACGAACTTCTTTTCCGGCCTTACGCTCAGCCAACTGATTTATGACGGTGGTTTTTCGGTCCTTGGCAAGCAATCGGCGCAGGAAACTGTGCTGTCCACCCGCCAAACCCTGCTTGATATCGAACAACAGGTTCTGATCCGTGCGGCAAATGCCTACTTGGGTGTGCTGCTGCAGGAAGAAACCGTGGCAATCCGGCTGAACAACGTGGATGTATCCGCGGAGGAACTCCGGGCTTCTCAGGATCGGTTTGAAGTTGGCGAAGTCACACGTACAGACGTGGCGTTGTCCGAAGCCCAGCTGGCCAGCTCGCAAGCGGATTTGGCTGTGGCACGCGGTAATCTGAGTATCGCACAGGCAGAATATGTAAATGCGGTCGGCAAAACACCGGGGCGGACCGCAGGTCAGCCCAGCTTACCCAACCTTCCGCGATCCGAGGGCGAAGCCGTCAGCTTAGCGCAGCGCAATCACCCCGCCATTCTTTCGGCGCAACATCAGGTGCGAGCGCTGGATTTGGTCGTTCAGCAACAGCGTGCGAATCTGGGCCCCAATGTCAGTCTGAATGCTGATGCCGGGATCACCGAAAGCTACGACAATGATGACTACATTAACGACGCGCGGATCTCGTTGAACTTCAACCAGCCGATTTATTCGGGCGGTGGCCTGGCCGCCGCAGTGCGTCGAGCAATGGCAACACGCGATGCATCCCGCGCAAATCTTTTGAATGTTCAGAAGAATATAACTCAAGGGGTGGCCGATCGTTATGCCGCTTACCAAGCCGCCACCGCCAGCCTGAGGGCTTCGACGGAACGGGTTCGGGCGTCGCAGGTCGCCTTTGACGGTATTCGGGAAGAAGCGACTTTGGGTGCACGAACCACGCTGGATGTTCTGAATGCTCAGCAGGATTTGCTGGATGCACAGTTGGCCGAAGTGGCATCGCGGACCGAGCGGTCTCGGGCGGCCTATGAACTGTTGCAGGCGCAAGGATTGTTGACAGCGGAACGTCTGGGGCTTGCGGTGCAAATCTATGACCCGACACTGTATTACAACCTTGTTAAAAAGGCTCCGTCCCAGGTCAGCAAGCAGAGCCGCGATCTGGATCGGGTGCTCAAGGCCTTGCGTCGCGACTAAGTAGCATTACTACCGGTTGTTAGCTTTGACAGGATTGGCTACACTTGTGCCAAGGCTGAGAGCGGTAGAAAAAAATGTCAGATAGTCTCGTCAATACAGATGCTGAGGACGTTCTGTCTTCGATCAAACGTTTGGTCAACGAAGATGGGCGTGAAGAATCGGAGTTTATTTTTATTCCGACGCCACCGGCGCCAAAACCCGGCAGACTGGTTCTGACCGATGCCTTGCGTGTCGGTGACGAGCCATTGCTCGGGGATAAACCCTCACCGTTAAAGCTGAGACGCGAGGATAGTGCTGATTCCGCGCGGCAGCTCGGTGCGGCAAACGCACCAGAAAGCCCTATAGAGCCCATGCGTCTTGAGCCCTGCGACGCTATTCAGGCCGAGAGCACTGTATCGCCCAGCAAGGCCGCGAAAAACGTACAACCCGTCCCACAGGATGAAGAAGTTGAACCGGAGGTCGGTAGTGCCAAACGAGACTTGGCGGGCAGTCTCAGCGCAAAGATCGAAGCGCTGGAAGCGGCTATAGCCCGAACCGAAGATCAGTGGGAACCCGACGGCGAAAGCAATGATGCTTATTCAGGCACCCGGACACGGTCCGTGAACTGGTCCGTTCATGGAGGCTTTGACAAGCCGGAATCAGAGTCACAAGAAAGCGCTGATTCCACAGGTGCGGCGACACCTGCGACGTTCATTCGTCATTCAGAAAACGCTATGCCTCAGCCTTCCGAAGGGGAGGGTGCGCAGCCTTCCGCCGAATTCCCGGACGAAGACGCGCTGCGCGAATTCATAGCGCAAGTCGTGCGGGAAGAGTTGCAAGGCGCTTTGGGTGAACGGATCACCCGGAACCTGCGCAAGATGGTTCGGCGCGAAATCTACCGGGCAATGGTGGCTCAAAAGCTGGAATGAACCTCACGCCCGATTGGGCGTTTGGGCCAGCGATAGCAAAAGATCCAGATCCAAGTTCTGCTCCAGATGATCAGCCAGTGAGTCCAAAACCTGATCGATGCCGTCTTCGTAGGCGATTTCCGACGTGACGCCCAGAATTGACAGATAGCTGGCGCGAAACGCGTCCGACGTGAAAATCCCGTGCAGATAACTACCTCGTATGCGCCCATTTGCGCTAGCCGCGCCTTCAGGGCGGCCTTCGACCTGCAACCATGCACGAGCGCAATCGGTACCCTCGGTGCGTCCCATATGGATTTCATAGCCGCTGACGGGCTCGCCTCCGGGCAGGGCCGTGGCCGCGCGAAGAGTAACCTGTTTTTCACCTGCCATGACCGTTTCAACGTCTAGCAGGCCGAGACCTTCGACCAATCCCGGGTTCCCGTCGACGCCGTCTGGGTCCGAGATTGTCTTGCCCAGCATCTGATAACCGCCGCACAGCCCCAGCACGTGGCCCCCTCGACGTACATGAGCGTACAAATCCACATCCCAACCTTGTGCACGAAAATAGGCAAGATCACCGATTGTCGATTTGCTGCCTGGCAAGAGAACCAGATCGGCGTCACCGGGCAGGGCGCGCCCGGCCGGAACGATTTCGACCGCAACGCCGGGCTCGGCTGACAGTGGGTCGAGATCATCGAAATTGGCCATCCGTTCGAGCTGTGGAACGACAACCTTGCAAGTTCCTCCGCTATGAGAACGGATATCCATCATGTCCTCTGCGGGCAGCCTCCAAGCATCCTGAAACCAGGGCACCACACCAATACAAGGCCAGCCCGTCCGCGTTGCGATATCGTCGCGCCCCTCATCGAACAACGACACATCGCCCTTGAACCGATTGACTGCAAAGCCCCGTATCATCTCGAGGTCATTTACATCCAGCACGGCTTGCGTGCCGACAATCTGGGCGATCACGCCGCCCCGGTGAATGTCACCAACCAGCACAACGGGTACGCCGGCAGCGCAAGCAAAACCCATATTGGCGATGTCGCCTTTTCGCAGGTTGGTCTCAGCCGGGCTGCCGGCACCCTCGATCAACACCAGATCGGCATCAGCGCAGAGCCTGTCAAAGCTCTCGAGTGCCGCACCCAGCAGCTTGGATTTGTCCTTGCGATAGTCGCCAGCCTTCATCGTGCCTGCGCGCTGCCCTTGCACGATGATCTGCGCGCCGGTGTCAGTTTCCGGCTTTAGTAGTATCGGGTTCATGTCCGTATGAGACGGGCGATTTGCCGCGCGTGCCTGCAAGGCTTGGGCACGCCCGATTTCACCTCCGTTTTTCGTGACGGCGGCATTATTCGACATGTTTTGCGGTTTGAACGGTGCAACGCGTAAGCCACGTCGCGTGTAGGCGCGTGCAAGCCCGGCCACCAAAACCGATTTTCCGACATTGCTGCCGGTGCCCTGAATCATGATGGACCGAACCATGGCCTGTCTCCTATGTTGACGCGCAGATGACCCGATTTGCGCGTAAAGGAAAAGCCCCTGATGAATACGCCCGCGCATCTTTTGATCGGTGCCGCCGTCTTTGCCCGCCCGGCCAGAGGTCGTGTATTGGCTGCGGCTTTGTTCGGGGCGTTGCTGCCTGATCTGTCCCTTTATTTGATAGCGAGTGTAACCATTTTCATCCAGGGAACCCCAGACAAGGTGGTTTTTGACGAACTCTATTCACCGGCCTGGCAGACAGTTTTTGCAGTCGACAACTCTTTTTTTCTGTGGGGGCTTGCGCTTGGATTTGGGTGGTTATGCGCATGTCGCACCTTGATCGCAGGCGCGGGGGCAGGGCTGCTGCATCTGGCGATGGGCTTTCCGTTGCATGCAAGTGATGGTCGGCCGCAAGTCTGGCCGTTCAGTGACTGGGTTTTTCACAGCCCGGTCAGCTACTGGGACAGTGCTCACTATGCGCCTTGGGTTGCCTTGTTGGGCGTCTTGGCTTGCGTGGCATAATTCATAATCTTATGGCGGCGCGGTATCGCAGATTGGGCCAAGGTATTCTTTGCCGCCCTGCTCGCGGCCGAGTTCTGGGTGGCGCGGCAGTGGGTGTTGTTCTTCTGAAACTTGACCGGCCAAAAGAAAAACGCGCTCCGATCCCAGGAGCGCGTTTTTTCCAAAGAACGTCGCCTTGAATCAGGCGGCTTCCGCTTGCTGAGCGGCATTGCGACGCTCACTTTCCTCACGCGACAGAGCCACCGAGGTACGCACGCCGCGACCAACGAACTCCATCAAACCGCCAACGACCCGCTCATTCGGGTCGATACCTGCGCATGACAGTACTTCGCGACCATCACGCGACCGTGCCCAACGGGCGATCTGTTCCGGGCCATTGCCGTACTTCTTGTCGTCGGCGATGGCATCATCCAGCGCAGCCAACACAACGGCCGCAAAAAGTTTCCGAGCACGATTGCCTTGCTCATTGTTAAAGGCAGTGCCGTCAACGAAATCTCTCATCTCGTCTTCCTTGTTTTTCTTGCTCTTGCAATTTTCGGCGTGACGGTCCTTATGACCTATTAGTTATGATTCGGATACACCTAAAATGCATAGTTGCGTTGCGTCATTTGCATAGCTTGCTGCAAGTGCAGCACTAGGTGTCGTTGTCTTGTCAGGTGTGGTCCCGCCAGATATAGGGGCGACAACTGACGCATCAACCGTTTGTGAAGGATTTATGTAATGCCCAAGATAAATGGGAATGAAATTCGCCCTGGCAATGTGCTTGAGCATAACGACGGGCTTTGGGCAGCGGTCAAGGTAGACCATGTAAAGCCCGGAAAAGGCGGCGCATTTGCTCAGGTCGAGCTGCGCAACCTGCGGAACGGGTCCAAACTGAACGAAAGGTTCCGTTCGGCGGACAAAGTCGAACGCGTACGGCTGGAGCAAAAAGATCAGCAATTCCTGTACGAATCCGACGGAATGTTGGTGTTCATGGATGCCGAAACCTATGAACAGATCGAGCTGCCGGCGGATATTCTGGGTGATCGTCGCCCGTTTTTGCAGGATGGCATGACCATCGTCGTCGAATTTCACGAAAGCGAGGCGCTGAATGCGACGCTGCCGCAGAAAGTGACCTGCAAGATCGTCGAGACCGAGCCGGTGGTCAAAGGTCAGACAGCGGCGAATTCGTTCAAGCCCGCGATTTTGGATAACGGCGTCAAAGTGATGGTGCCACCCTTTGTCGGGCAGGATGAATTGATCATCGTCAACACCGAGACCATGGAGTATTCCGAGCGCGCATAATCTCAGGCGCAGAAGTCCCCAAAGACCGCGCAGCGCAGGCTGCCGCGGTCTTTTTTATTCCGGCTTGCGCTTTAGCTGCCGATAGCGCGCAGGGTCGGGACCAAACAGTTCAAGCATCAGTTCGAATTTTATGCGATTGGCGCTGACTTGCCGGTAAAAGGCGATCAGAAAGGCAGTAGGACCCTGAATGCGGGTCAGGCCGGTGGTGGCTGCGACTACAGTGCCAACATCGGTTTTACCGTTTAGAACCAGCCATCCACCCAGCATCAAAATGCCGACAGTCCCGGCACCGTTAATTACGCTAAGAAGGAATTTGGCCGAGAGTTTCCAGATGAACATCTGACGGCGCGTCTCGTAAATATCGTCGAAGAGCGCGTCTATATCCCGCGCGGCAGCTTCGATATCCTCGGTTGTCAGGCGGTCGGTTGAGTTGCGCAATATTCGGACACGCTCCGCCACAAATACGTTCACCCTACGTTGTGAAACCAACACAACGATGATCTGAGGGACAATCATCGAAAACGCGATCAGACCCAATCCAGGCTGGGTCGAGGAAATGTAGCCAATTACACTGATCAAGGTTCCGATCTGCACAACAGGATCGGAAAAGGCACCACCTGCAAACTTGCCCAGCTCTTCCGCCTCGGCGGAAATCGCGGTGGTCATTGTGCCTTTTCGGAACGGTTGACCTTCGTCGTTCAGATCCGTCGTACGGGCCAATAGGCGCTGGCGGATCATGCGGATCAGATCCTCTCCCAGTGTTCCTGCTCGGTATCCCAGCACCCATTTCAACACGAGACTCAGCAGGATCACAGCGAGCATTCCCGCACCCAGCTTCACGAGCCGATCGGTTCCAACGTCGTCTGATGTCAGGTGGTTGATGATGTCGCGCTGAAACTCCAGCGGTACAGCGGCAAGGGCTGCAACGGCCAGTGATAGCAGTATGAGTATGATTTGCCGCCCGGCGCTGGCGCGCCAGATCGCCGTGTAGAGGCGAAGCATGCTCGTGTTCCCTAAATATCCACCGTTCCCAGTGATAGCGTGCTAACCGGCTGGTTCAAATGCGTTGAGAATTCAAGGGAACAAGACGTGCCACCCGGGCAACAAGTCTCAACCCGGCAGGCGCAGTGTCGCGCCACCTGCTTGCATATCACCACTTGCGCGATCGAGGCGCAAATAAGCAATCGCTTTTCCATGGGATTGCGTGAATAACGTCCCTACCGGTTTCCCCCCGGACAGGATTTCTGTCCCAATAGGAGCCGACCCGGAAATCTCGACCGTGCGAAGACCTTTGCGCAATTCGGTCTTGTGCTTCATGCGGGCGGTAACTTCCTGCCCGACGTAGCATCCTTTTTTGAAGTCCAGACCATTCAGTGCCTCGAACCCCGATTCCAGAATGTAGCTGTCGGGTGTCAGTTCAATCCCGGTTTCCGGGATGCAGTGGCGCACGCGGATGGCGTCCCAATCCGTCCCGTCATCGCTTTCTTGGTCAGATGAATAGGTCCTCCATCCCATTTCAGGATGCCGGGGGTCGGGCAAGGCGCCGTCTGGTGTGCTGCCCGTACCGCGTTGCAGATTCAGATCGGTGTCTTCAATGTCCACATCCGCGCGCAGCTTGTACATCGACAGACGTTTCGCCAAACCATCGGCCAAATCGTCGGCCACGTCCAAAAGGACCTCACTTCCGTCCCGCTTTAGAAAGAAATCTGCCAGATACTTGCCCTGCGGCGTTAATAGAGCGGCATAGACCAGCCCACTATCCAAAAGCTGAACGTCATTGGTGATCAACCCCTGCAGAAAGCTGTCCGTGTCCGTCCCGGTCAGGCGCAGGATGCGGCGTTTGGGCATGGGTTGGTCCTCGTCATTTGGTCTGGCTCCGTGATATAGGAGTTACCGTCGCCATGACCAGAGGGTAACAGACGTGTCTGCTCCGATCAGTGTTGTAATTCCGACCCTGAATGCAGGCGCGGACCTGCCGAAAACCCTGCAATCGCTTATGGAAGGGCTTCACGCCGGGTTGATCCGCGAACTGATTGTTTCTGATGGCGGTTCGGATGATGCGACGCTGGAGATTGCCGAGGATGCAGGTGCCGAGGTTGTGACGGGTCCGCCTTCACGCGGAGGGCAACTGCGGCGAGGTTGCGCTGTGGCCAAAGGGGACTGGATGTTGATCCTGCACGCAGACACGGAATTGCAGCCAGAATGGAGCGCTGCGGTTGCCGCTCACCTGCACCTCAGCTCTCCGGCTGCTTTTCGGCTTCGTTTTCGCGCCAATGGATTTGGTCCCACTTGGGTGGCCGGGTGGGCCAATCTGCGCAGTAGGCTGTTTGGTTTACCCTACGGTGACCAAGGGTTGCTGGTTCGGCGATCAGACTATCTGTCGGTAGGGGGCTACCCGGATCAGCCACTAATGGAAGATGTCGCGTTGATCCGCGCGTTACCGCGTGCAGCGCTCTTGAAGGCAGATGCGGTCACGAGTGCGGAGCGCTATATCCATCAGGGTTGGGTCCGGCAGGGGGTGCGGAATCTTTGGACTCTGACACGGTATTATTTTGGAGCTGATCCTGAACGGCTGGCACAGGCTTACCGGCGCTGAAAGCGCTGCGTAGTTCGACAATCGACTTACCCAAACGGAAAGGTGCGGCAAAGCTGACAAGGCACAACGCGATGATCTGAAGAACCAGAATATGCGCGTTGGCCTGAAGGTATTCCCACTCGTTCTTGAGCTTTCCCACCTGCTCGATCAGATCGTCATAACTTTGGGCAATGATCAGGTAATCCCCGGCGATGGCGGGCACTTTACGGCGCATATTGTCGATCGCGACCTGCGTGGCATCGTCCAGCGACGTAAAGACAAGGAACTGTTCTATATCAAAAGCATCGGCCTTGGCAGCCATGCCGCGGGCCTGTTCCATTTCGTCTTTTGCCTGCCGTCCGAATAAGAAATGCAGGCCCTGTAGGGGCGCGACTTCGTTCGTTACGGCAATAAACAATGGCAGGTCTGCGTTGCTTGCCGTCGAGGCAGAAAGGAATTCAACTTTTTCGCACAAGACGGCGGTATCGGGATCAAAAGCCGGATCACAAAAGCGCAGCCGGAACCGAGCAGCGTCACGGTCGAATGCCAGCGTCGCGGCATAGGCCACATCGATCTGGCGATCTAGTCTTGAGCTGTCGGAGGTATAAAGCCCCGCCAGCACCGCAACCAAGGCGCCGACACCGCCCAGCACAACCCAAACCAGGTCGGCCAGTTTCCAGGCCCGGTGCCCGGCGGGTTTGCGGAACAGGAATCCCGTACCAATCATGCCGATCAGAAAGAAAGCGATCAGCAGCGGCAATTGGTTCTCGGCAATAAATGACATGGGTCCGAGTGTACGTCTTGCGCGCAGACTGGCAACAGTGCTCACGCGCAGTTGTAGTGTCTGAAAGCTTCAAGACCCTGAGCTTTGGCCAAACTTGCGAAACAATTTGGTCCGGTCAAAAGCCTGTTCCAGCTCATCTGTGCGGTCTTTGACGCTGTCCCAAAGGCGTTCCTGCAATTCGGCGATAACACATTCCAGCAGAACCATTAGCGAAGCCATTGAATCCCATGCGGAAGGCACAGCTATGCGCGCCGCGAAAGTATGTTTCGCAAGCCGGTGAATAGGGGATCGCCATTGGTCGGTCAGAAGTACCACTTCAGCCTTTCGTTCATGGCACAACTGACCGATCAGGAGAGTGGTGTTTTCATAACGACGGACATCCAGTGCGACGAGAACGTCGCCCTCCCTTACCTCCAGCAGGTCATGTGTCCAGGATGCGGCGTCGGATAACAGTTTCACATCCGGACGGATCATCTGCATATGCAGGTACAGATAACGGGCGAGTGTCCCGGTTATGCGCCCTCCGGTAATGAAAATACGTCGTTTCGGGTCGCACAGCAGACGGCAGAAACTGTCAAACTCTTCCGGGTCCACCTCGTCTATTGAACGCCTTTGGTTGACCAGCGCCTGACGGGAGTAGCGGTTCAGGATGTGTTCTTCCGGCAGGTCATTTTGCCAGACATCGCGTTTGGCTTCGGGCCCCGAGATCATCTCTTTGACTTCGCCACGCACCGCCGACTGGAATTGCGGATAGCCCTCAAACCCCGTTTTCTGCAACATGCGCGCAACCGTAGTTGTCGAGACCGAGGCCACACTGGCCAGTTCGGTGATGCTGCCCAGACCCGCCATCGGGTAATCGTCCAGCAGCACATTTACCAGTTGCCGTTCCGATGGTGTCATCTTGTCCCGATGCGACAGGAGTTTTTCGGTCACTCGCACAGAGTCTCTCCCTCAGTTGCAGTCTGAAGTTGTGTAAATTTTTACGTCTCATTCAAGCCTGTTGAATTTTGTACAGGAAAAATATTGACAGGTGAATGGTGAGTGTGGAGATTTTCCCACATGGAATCACAAGACAGCAAACTTGACTTTGGGCCGGTTGTTCACAAGGCGCAGGCCGGCGGCGGGCCTTCGGTGCTTGTGGTTTGCGAACATGCCTCAAACCGGATTCCGGGTTTTTTGGGCGACATGGGTTTAAGCCGCGACGCGTTGCAAAGCCATATTGCTTGGGACCCGGGCGCGTTGCCGGTGGCCAAAGCGATTGCAGACCAGATGTCGGCGTCACTGATTTTTGGCGGCGTGTCGCGGTTGGTTTATGACTGCAACCGCCCTCCGGAAGCTTTGGACGCCATGCCGGCGCGCAGTGAGAATATATCGATCCCTGCGAACGCTGAACTGACGGCCGATGAGCGGGCAGAGCGGATCGAGCAAGTTTACACCCCATTTGCGGCGGCTTTGTCGAACGAAATCGCTATGCACCACGAAACGCTGGACCTTATGGTCACAGTACACAGTTTCACCCCGGTTTATCGTGGCCAAAATCGCAGTGTCGAACTGGGATTGCTGCACGGCACTGACGGCCGTTTTGCCGAAACGATGCTGACCATGGCGCCAGCTCAATTGCCCTTTGTCACACGTCTGAACGAACCCTACTCGGCTGCGGACGGGGTTGCTCATACATTGGATGTACAGGCCTTTCCCAACGGCTTGCTGAACGTGATGATCGAAATCCGGAATGACCTGGTCCAAACGCCCGAGCAGCAACAGACGATGGCTGATTGGCTGGCGCCCTGGATCGAAAGAACTTTGGCGGCACTCCACGAAAGGGGGCTCGCATGATCAGGATGATGGCCGGATACGTACATGTCGTGGACGCAATCAACTACCGGATTGGTCGGGCCATGATGTGGGGCCTGTTCGTGATGATGGGTATCCTTCTATGGTCTTCGATCTCAAAGACCTTCTTCCTGCCATCACTCTGGACGCTGGAAATGGCACAGTTCGCGATGGTGACCTATTATATCATTGGCGGGCCGTATTCGATCCAGTTGGGTTCGAATGTTCGCATGGACCTGTTCTATCATAACTGGAGCCCCCGCCGGAAAGCGTGGTTTGATGCCTTCACGGTGCTTCTTCTGATCCTGTATCTTGGCGTGCTGTTCTACGGAGGGCTGGGCTCAACTGCTTATAGTCTGGGTTATTGGGGCGATGAACCGGTTTCGTATTTTACCGGGCTTCTGACGGGCAGCGAAGAAATTGGCCGGCTTGAACGCTCATCGACGGCGTGGCGGCCGTACATCTGGCCGATCAAGGCGATCATGGTTTTCGGCTTCTTCCTGATGTTGCTGCAGGCGATTTCAGAATTTTTCAAAGACATAGCCCGGATCAACGGGCAAGAAATCGGGGTCCGTCGGGCATGAGCCAGGAATATATTGCCATCTTCATGTTCGCATTGATGATGCTGATGCTGTTCACGGGACAGCGTGTCTTTGGCGCGATCGGAGCTGTGGCCACGATTGCCGCGCTGGCACTTTGGGGAACGGGTGGGCAGGATATCACGTTCTCGGCAGCGATGAAGCTGATGAAATGGTACCCGCTGCTAACGCTGCCGATGTTCATTTTCATGGGTTATGTCCTCAGCGAAAGCCGTCTGGCCGATGACCTTTATCGGATGTTCCATGTCTGGATGGGGCCGGTAAATGGCGGTCTGGCGATTGGCACCATCGGGTTGATGGTTCTGGTTTCTGCCATGAACGGCCTCAGCGTTGCCGGGATGGCCATCGGTGCAACGATTGCTTTGCCCGAGTTGCTACGACGCGGCTACGACAAAACCATGGTAACCGGCGTCATTCAGGCGGGGTCCAGTTTGGGAATTCTGGTTCCGCCTTCGGTGGTTCTGGTTCTGTATGCCATGATCGCACGCCAGCCGGTTGGGCAGCTCTGGTTGGCCGGCATTCTGCCCGGACTGCTGATGGCAGCGTTGTTTATTCTGTACATCTGGATACGTTGCCGCATTCAGCCACAGCTTGGCCCCGCAATGGAAGACGCGCACGAAGTCCCCCGAGCCGAGAAAATCAGGTTGCTGGGCGCAGGGGCGCTGCCATTGATCATCTTCGCCGCAATGATGGTGCCATTCGTGAACGGGTGGACTTCGCTGGTGGAAAGCTCGGCCATTGGCGCGCTGACTGCATTGGTTGTCTCGGTCATCAAACGCCGGATGACGTGGAAGATTTTCGAGGACTGCACCAAGCAGACGCTGGCGATATCCTGCATGTTCATGTGGATCATTCTGGCCGCACTCGGTTTCGGAGCCGTATTTGACGGGTTGGGTGCGGTAAAGGCCATCGACAATCTGTTCACCGAACAGCTGGGCCTGTCGCCATGGATGATTTTGATCCTGATGCAACTCAGCTTCATCGTTATGGGCACGTTCCTTGATGACACGGCGATGCTGGTCATCGTGGCCCCGCTTTATGTGCCATTGGTTGGCGCACTGGGCTTTGATTTGATCTGGTACGGCGTGCTTTACACAATCACCACACAGATCGCGTATATGACGCCGCCTTTCGGCTATAACCTGTTCCTGATGCGAGCGATGGCGCCACCGGAAATCAGTCTGCGGGACATCTATCGTTCGATCTTTCCCTTTGTAGCAGTGATGGTCCTGGCCCTGGTGATTATCATGGTTTTCCCGGAAATCGCCCTTTGGCTGCCCGGTTATATCTATGGAAACTAATAAGAAGGCCCACCAAACGGGCACGCAAACTTTAACGGAGAGGAATTAGACATGACAACAAGACGTAAGTTTTTGAAAACGGCAGGGGTCGGCGTTGCAGCTGCACCGCTGGCGACGCCAGCATTGGCGCAAAACACGATCACGTGGCGTATGCAAACCTATGCAGGCCCGGCACTGGCCGAACACGTGATTGATCCAGCCATCAAAATGTTCAACCAGATCGCTGGCGATCGTATGCAGATCGAGCTGTTTTACGCCGACCAGCTTGTACCCACCGGAGAGCTGTTCCGCGCCATGCAGAAGGGGACGATCGACGCGGTTCAGTCGGACGATGACTCGATGGCCTCTCCGACCGAAGTTACCGTTTTCGGCGGCTACTTCCCATTTGCGTCGCGCTATTCGTTGGATGTACCGGTGCTGTTCAACCAATACGGCCTGAACGAGATCTGGGATGAGGAATACTCCAAGGTTGGCGTCAAACATATCAGCGCGGGGGCCTGGGATCCCTGCCACTTCGCCACCAAGGACCCGATCAACTCGCTGGCCGACCTTAAGGGCAAACGCATCTTCACCTTCCCAACTGCGGGCCGGTTCCTCAGCCAGTTCGGAGTGGTTCCTGTCACTCTGCCGTGGGAAGATATCGAGGTCGCCGTACAAACCGGAGAGCTGGATGGTATCGCTTGGTCCGGCATCACCGAGGATTACACCGTCGGCTGGGCGGATGTGACCAACTACTTCCTTACTAACAACGTTTCGGGTGCTTGGGCCGGGCATTTCTTTGCCAATATGGACCGCTGGAACGAGCTGCCTGAAGATCTGCAAACCCTCTTCAAGGTCTGCTGTGATCAGTCGCATTACTATCGCCAGTGGTGGTATTGGGGTGGCGAAGCCAGCCTGCGTGTCAATGGGGACAAGATGCAGCTGACGACAATCCCGGATGAAGAATGGGCACAGGTCGAACAGGCTGCTGTGAAATTCTGGGACGAGATCGCCGCCGAAAGCCCAACGAAGGCGAAAGTGGTCGAAATCTTCAAAAAATACAACGAAGTCATGCAACAGGCCGGACGGCCCTACCGCTACGGCTAATAACATAAGATCCCGACGCAAGACTACGAACTTGCGTCGGGATTGGACAACAGGAACCAACACCTCGTATGCTGTTAATCTTTCAGAAAGCAAAAAACAAAACCCGGACGTTTTTCGGCGTTTCGCGGGTTATCGAGGTGTAAGTAGATGGCCATCGCAAGCTTTTTGATTGAAATCTTTGCAGCGACCATGTTGCTGCTCTTTGCCGTGCGTTTGGTGCGTACCGGGATCGAGCGGCGGTTCGGTGCCTTGTTTCAATCAATCCTGACGCAGCACTCTAACAGCTTTGTCGCAGGTGGTGCAGGGATGGTTCTGGCCACGATCCTGCAAAGTTCGGCTGCAGTCGCAGTATTGCTGACCGGGTTTGCCGCTGCAGGAATGGTCAGCTTTGGCATGGCTCTTGCAGGTGTTTTGGGGGCTGATCTCGGCTCGGCTCTGGTTATTCAGGTCCTGTCATACGATCTGGGTTGGTTGCAACCCATGTTGCTGGGGTTGGGGGGCTGGCTGTATCTCAAATCGGACCGTGCGAATGTACGTCTGATGGGGCGGATCATCGTGGGTGTCGCGTTCATCCTAATCTCGCTGCAGTTTCTTCGAGACGCCGTTGAACCTATCCGTGAAAGCGCCTTTTTGCCCGCAATTGCTGGGTATCTCGAAAGTGACTACTTCAGCGCCTTTATTGTTGGCGCGGTTCTGGCATTTGTCATGCACAGTTCGGTCGCCACCATTCTGATGTGTGTCACGCTTGTACAGATCGGAGCGATACCATTCGCGGCTGGTCTGTCATTGGTGCTGGGGGCCAATCTGGGTTCGGCCTTTATCCCGATCTGGTTGACGCGGGATATGACGATTTCGGCCCGGCGCATACCGCTGGCCAACCTCTTTCTGCGCGGCAGCGCAGCCTTGGTATTGCTGATTGTTGTCAATGTATCTGGCGCGGAACAGGCGTTGATGGTGGCCAGTGCAGGGCAGTCCCTGATCCTGTCACATATCGGATTTAACCTTGCGGTCTTTTTGCTGGCCACTGGATTTGTCTCGTGGATGGAAAAGCCAATGTCGGTGATCCTGCCTGAGCCGGAGACCGAAAAAAACCCGCTGGATCAGTTTTCGGGCGCTCTCAGCCCGCTTGGCGATCCCAGCGCATCCGGTGCCAGCGTGGCGATGTCATCCGTGCGCCACGAACTGCTGCAGATGGTTACGCAGGTCGAGCGAATGTTCCGCCCGGTTTTGGATATCTATGAACAGGACGACAGCGATGCGATCTCGGCCCTTTGGCAGCAGGATGAAAGGGTCAACGCGCAACTGACCGAGATCCGCCGGTTTGTCGCACGGATGCCAAGGCAGAACATGAGCAAGGCGCAGATCAAGACCGCCCGCGGGCTGGTGGAATACGCCATCCGCCTTGAAGCCGCGGGTGACGTGGTGTCGAACCGCATGACGCGCACGGCACAGATCAAACACACGGATCGTACGGAGTTTTCAGCGCAGGGCTGGAAAGAGCTGAAAGATCTTCATGGCACGATACTCGAGAGCTTCTCTCTGGCGCGCCATGTGCTTCTAGTCGACGATATGGACTGTGCCCGCCGGTTGGTTCTGGACAAGGCCGAGGTCAAACGGTTGTCCCGCGATAGCCGCAAGGCCCACCTCAAACGGCTGGAGCGTGGTCAGACAGAGAGCTTCCAATCCAGCGATCTGCACTTGGAAACATTGCGTTCGATGCGTGATTTGCACGGGCATGTGGCCGCAATAGCTTATCCGATACTTTACCGGAGCGGACAGGTTCTGGAGACGCGTCTGGTTATGGAAATGGAAAAAGAAGCGGCCGAAGATTGACGGTGAACAGGGGAAACCGAGACCGGGATAACTCGGGGCAACAAAGGGTGACTACGATGGGCAAGAACGCTAAATTGGCCGATCTGAAGGCCAAGGTCGATGCAGGTGATATCGACACTGTATTGGTCTGCATGGTTGACATGCAGGGTCGTTTGATGGGCAAGCGGTTTCATGCGGGTCATTTTGTGGCGGGAGCGTGGGAAGAGACGCATTGCTGCAACTATCTGCTGGCGACGGATCTGGAGATGGCGACGCCTGATGGGTATGCCTCGACCAGTTGGGAACGGGGTTATGGCGACTATGTTATGAAACCTGATCTGGACACATTGCGCCCGGTTCCTTGGCTCGAGGGCACGGTGATGGTGATGTGTGATGTGCTGGATCATCACACGCATGAGGAAGTGCCCCATGCGCCGCGTTCGATCCTGAAGAAACAGGTGGGCCGCCTGAAGGCGATGGGCTATGACGCGATGACCGCGACCGAGCTGGAGTTTTTCCTGTTTGAGAAAAGCTTCGATGCGATCCGCAAGGAGGGGTTCCGCGATCTGGAGCCGATCTCGGGGTATAACGAAGACTATCACATCCTGCAGACCACCAAGGAAGAGCATGTGATGCGCCCAATCCGCAACCATCTGTGGAATGCGGGGATTCCGGTCGAGAACTCCAAGGGCGAGGCCGAGACCGGGCAGGAAGAGCTCAACATCAAATACGCCGCGGCGATGGACACCGCCGAGTATCACTCGATCGCCAAAAACGCGATCAAGGAGATTGCATGGCAGCACGGCCATGCCGCGACATTCCTGCCGAAATGGCACCATGACAAGGTGGGCAGCTCGTCCCATGTGCATCAGTCACTATGGGCCGATGGCAAGCCTGCATTCTATGACGCGAATGACGAGCTGGGCATGTCGGCACTGATGAAAAGCTACATGGCCGGTTTGCTGAAATACGCCCCCGATTACACCGCTTTCATGGCGCCTTACATCAACAGCTACAAGCGCTTCATGAAAGGCACCTTCGCGCCGACGCGGATCATCTGGTCGGTGGACAATCGCACCGCTGGATACCGGTTGTGCGGCGATGGCACCAAGGCGGTTCGGGTCGAGTGCCGCATACCAGGTTCCGACATGAACCCTTACCTGGCGATGGCTGGGATGCTGGCGGCGGGGATCGCGGGCATTGAAGAGGGGTTGGAGTTGCAGCCGCCCACCACCGGCGATGTCTATCAGGGCGAGAGCGGCATGATTCCGGGCAACCTGCGCGCGGCACGCGATGCGCTGCTTGGCTCGGCCATGTTGCGGGCGGCCATGGGGGATGAAGTGGTCGATCACTATGCCCGTGCGGCCGAGGTCGAGATCGAAGAGTTCGAGCGTGTAGTGACAGATTGGGAAGTGGCCCGCGGGTTCGAGCGGGCATAACGGACAGCGTGCGAGGTCGGCCTCTCACACCCCCGGTTACTTTTGGAAAGAGGAAGCAGGGCGCGGACGCCCTCAATGTGGAGTTGATGGCATGAGCCAGACACTGAAATGCATCTCACCGATTGACGGATCGGTTTATGCAGAACGCGAAACACTGTCGCGCGCGGCGGCATTTGAGGTTGCGGAGCGTGCGCGGGCGGCGCAGGCGGGCTGGGCAGCGCGACCGTTGCAAGAGCGTATCGATCTCGTGATGGCGGGTGTGGCCGCCGTGGGAGCGATGAACGACGAGATTGTACCGGAACTGGCGCATATGATGGGCCGACCGGTGCGTTATGGCGGTGAGTTCGGCGGCTTCAACGAGCGCGCGAGCCATATGGCCGAGATTGCGGAAACGTCGCTGGCCGATATTGAGGTGGGTGAGGACGAGACGTTCAAACGCTATATCAAGCGTATTCCGCATGGGGTGGTCTTTGTGGTGGCACCCTGGAACTATCCCTATATGACGGCGATCAACACGGTGGCCCCGGCGCTGATCGCGGGCAATACGGTGATCCTGAAACATGCCACGCAGACCCTGCTGGTGGGTGAGCGCATGGCGCAGGCTTTCCATGCGGCGGGTGTGCCCGAGGATGTGTTCCAGAACGTCTTTCTGAGCCATGACGTGACCAATGATCTGATCGCGGGCAAGGCGTTCAACTTTGTGAATTTTACCGGCTCTGTCGGCGGTGGTCAGGCGATGGAACGTGCCGCGGCGGGCACCTTCACCGGTGTAGGTACCGAATTGGGCGGCAAAGATCCCGGCTATGTGATGGAGGATGCCGACCTGGACGCGGCGGTCGAAACGCTGATCGACGGAGCGATGTTCAACGCGGGCCAGTGTTGTTGCGGGATCGAGCGGATTTACGTGCATGAAAGCCTCTTTGACGACTTTGTCGCCAAGGCGGTCGAGATCGTGGAGGGATACAAGCTGGGCAACCCGTTGGAAGCGGAGACAACGATTGGCCCGATGGCAAATGTGCGTTTTGCCAATGAAGTGCGGGCGCAGATCGCCGAGGCGATTGAAGCCGGAGCGGTGGCGCACATCGATACTTTCGCCGAAGATGATGGCGGCGCCTACCTGACACCGCAAGTCCTGACCAACTTGACCCACGATATGCGGGTGATGCGGGACGAGAGCTTTGGCCCCGTCGTGGGCATCATGAAAGTGTCTTCGGATGACGAGGC
Source organism: Ruegeria sp. HKCCD6426 (assembly GCF_057221115.1). NCBI lineage: Bacteria > Pseudomonadati > Pseudomonadota > Alphaproteobacteria > Rhodobacterales > Roseobacteraceae > Ruegeria > Ruegeria sp. HKCCD6426. The sequence goes on from NZ_JBWVBF010000010.1 coordinate 107,387, forward strand.
TATAGCACTGATGAATGACAGCGAGTTTGGCCTGACTGCCTCGCTCTGGACCCGCGATGTGGATCGTGCGGCGCGAGTGGGTGATGCGATCGAGACCGGCACCGTGTTCATGAACCGCGCCGATTATCTGGACCCGGGGCTGTGCTGGACCGGATGCAAGAATACCGGGCGCGGCGGCGGTCTGTCCGTCATCGGCTATCACAACCTGACCCGTCCTAAATCCTACCATCTGAAAAAGGTGACAACATGAGCCTTGTTGGAAACTGGTCTTATCCGACCGCAATCAAGTTTGGTGCCGGCCGCATCAAAGAGCTGCCCGAGGCCTGCGCGGCGGCGGGGATGAAAAAGCCCCTGCTGGTCACTGACAAGGGGCTGGCCGATCTGCCGATTACCACGGCGACGCTGGATATCCTCGAGGCCGCCGGTCTGGGCCGCGGCCTGTTCGCTGATGTGGACCCGAACCCCAATGAGAAGAACCTCGATGCCGGTGTTGCGGCTTATAACGCTGGCGGTCATGACGGTGTGATTGCCTTCGGCGGCGGCTCGGGGCTGGATCTGGGCAAGATGGTGGCCTTCATGGCCGGTCAGACGCGCTCGGTCTGGGATTTTGAGGATATCGGCGACTGGTGGACCCGCGCCGATGCCGATGCCATCGCGCCGATCATCGCGGTGCCAACAACCGCCGGGACCGGGTCCGAAGTGGGCCGCGCCAGCGTCATCACCAATTCCGAAACACACGCCAAAAAGATCATCTTTCATCCCAAGGTGCTGCCCACGGTGGTGATCTGCGACCCGGAACTGACCGTGGGTATGCCGAAGTTCATCACCGCAGGTACTGGTCTGGACGCGTTCGCCCATTGCGTCGAAGCCTTCTCCAGCCCGCATTACCACCCGATGAGCCAGGGTATCGCCTTGGAAGGAATGCGGCTGGTCCAAGAGTATCTGCCGCGCGCCTATGCCGACGGTACGGACATCGAGGCCCGCGCCCAGATGATGAGCGCCGCGGCGATGGGCGCGACCGCCTTCCAGAAAGGCCTCGGCGCGATACACGCCATGAGCCACCCCGTAGGTGCGCACTTCAACACCCATCATGGCACCACCAATGCGGTGTGCATGCCCACAGTGCTGGAGTTCAACGCGCCGGCCATCGCGGACCGGTTCCAATCGGCTGCGGCCTATCTGGGCATCGACGGCGGGTTCGACGGCTTTCGCACGTTCGTGCAGGAACTCAACGACAGCATGGGTATCCCACTAAAGCTCTCTGATCTGAGCGTCACCGAAGCTGCAATCCCCGAACTGGTCAAGGGCGCGATCATCGACCCGTCTTGCGGCGGTAATCCCATCGAACTGACCGAAGAAAACCTGACAGAGTTGTTCAGAACTGCGTTGTGAAACCGGCGGCTCTATTGATGTCATTGAAGGTTCGGTTTCAAACTCAGGGTTGCGTCGCAAACTTTGGATCTGGATTAACAGGCAGGTAGGCTTCGACGTTATCGCTCTGCTGTCTCTTTCAATGAGCAATGCCCGCGTAGATTAAATACGCAGCGTTAGGTGTTTGATCCCAGGGTTTTATGGTGCGATCCATTCGAGGGAATGGAAGGAAGCACTATGGGACAAGTTCGTCATGGCAGCGCCACGACCATGCACGCTATCCGAGCAGCGATACAGCGACCGCAGAGCTGAGCCGAGAGCTTAGCATCAGCCCCAAGACGGTCGCGAAGTGGCGGAAGCGGCAGGCCGCGCCTTTCCCCTGCCGGAAGGCGGCGTTTGGCATGTCCAAATCCCGCCTGACCCACCAAAAAAAGGCCAAAGGATCTTCGATCCTGCGGAGACGCAAAAGGGATCGTCACCCGAATAGGCAGATCACCACGGCATGGACCGACTATGACCCAAAGCCCCTGCCCCGGCTCGCAAGAGACGGTCCAGGGGCTACTGGGACAGGGAGATCATGCTGGGGTGATCTGGGTGGAAGCCGGCATGCCGGCTGGAACCAAGGGCCCCGGTCACGAGCCGACAGGCTCGGGATTTGCTACGGAAACAGATTGCAACCCGAAGTCACTCACCGACCGGGACGTAGCCTCGTCGGCGCTTTTGCCCTTCGAGTTTTTGGAGCGCTTCATTGGCCTGGGCTTCGTTATCATACGTCACCATCATGGCTTGCCCGTTTGAGCCAATACGCCCCCAGGTACGAAGGATGGACACTTCCTCAAACAACGTTGGCTGTAACTCTATCCCATAGAACCGCGCCATGTTGACGTCTGGATCCACATGGATCAGGTGGACAGGTCTGGTTGCCGTCAGCTCCATAACGTGATTGTCGGTCAATTCAGCCATACTGTCCAATGACATTGCGAAATCAATTCCCGAGAAAGGATTCTGATCCTGAATGGATTCCGATATCGACATTACCTGCCGTCGCACCCTCACTTCCGCCATTTTCGAGAAAACCAATTAGGTGGATACGTGACATTCGCCGGCCGGGTGTTTCACTTGGTTAGCTAGTACGCCAATCGGAAAACGGCCCTTTGTCGCAGGAAGGGACACAAGACTTGTAGCTTAGAGGCCGCACAGCGGCGGCTCGCAAGAAGCCAATCAGATGGTAACCACTGATCGCAGAGCGGGCTTCAAGCTACCGGTTATCTGAGCCGAAAAGGCGTTCGCCCTGCTCGTCAATCACCTGCTTCGCCTTTGCGATGCTGAAGCTCTCGGCTTGGTCCCGGCTGTCAAAGACATCTGCCCGGATCACCGAATGGGTCTTGCGATCTCCGTCGATAGTCTTTTCGATACGTGCCAAAAGCCGGTATTTGCCACCTTCAGGCATCAGGTCGGGGAAGATTTCGAACCCTTTGTAAGAGACCGGCTCCGGTTCAGACTTTTCGCCGCCGCCAAAGAGTTTAGAGAAGAAGAACATTGGGCGGTTCCTTTCAACATGTTTGAACCGGAGACTAGCGCCGCTAATGGCAGGCGTGAAGCACGTCGTACTATCAGATCGCTGGTCGTCGATCCGATAGTACGCTCCGTGCGTGGTTTAAAACGTCCCGATCCGCCGCGAAAACCCGTTCCTCCGCATCACTCTCCCTCGTACGGAACGGCCCATTGCCGACATCCAGCAGCAGGTCGCAATGCTGCGGCCGCAGCCCGCATTGCCGCCATTCGCTGCAGGAGCAAAGCCGAAGGTAACTCGAAATCACGGTCTGCCTAACAAAGCGGAAGTGGCTGCTCATTGCCGCGAGGTTCGCGTGAAAGCCATTGCGGCCATCCAAAAGGCTCCAAGCCCATTCTGGCTTGAAGCGAACAACCCCGATCGTAACGGTCCCACGTTCTTCGATGCATCGTATGATGCCCTCAGCCAATTTAGCGGCGGTGTCGCCCCTATAAACCCATCTTTACTGTTCCTGACTCATTTGACGAGCCTCCAATGCCATCTCGTCGAGAATACCGAAAGCCACAGGATAAAAATTCTCGAATAATTCGATCACCGCAGTTTCCTCCTCGGGATGGTGTATTCCCTCGGCATCAGTAAGCCGCCCCATTCGAAACACGATCTCGGTGCCTTCATCTACAGGGATTAACTCATAGGTCTCCAAATTAGTAAGACCCTCAATAGACGAATTGTGTAGAATATCAGTCACATAATCGAATGGATGCCAGTCGACGATCAGCATCTGAAAGTGAGCGGCTTCATGAATGCAGTGCAAACGAATGCCGACCGAAGTGCGCGACGCATCCCCTTCCCGATAGGCGTCTTTCAACATCATCCAGCGCATCTTGAGCCGCGGATCTGTGAGCATTTCCCATACCACTACCGGTGGCGCGTTTAGTGTGTGCCGGGTTGTGAACACAGCATCCTCGTCGGTAACGCGGACGGGTCCGGCGACTTCTCGGTATCGTTGCCAGGCCGCAGCAAGGTCGTAGACCCGCATCGGCACGTCGCCAAAGTGCTCGAACTGAGCGCTGTATTGCATGAGGTCAGACTCGATACCCATTGCCCGGAACGCGTCTTCCGAGAACAGGGCGTAGCTGAGGATACCAGTATCCTCCTTCACATCGGTCTTCGCCATACGATGCACGAGTATGACGTCAGCACCGGAAATATCCTTCATCGGTCCGATCGACAGTTCTTCAAAATTCCCGTGATGCGCAAGGACCTTTAGATCGAGATCGGCTACGTTGCGACATGCGTTGCAGGGGCAAGTCGTGTTTTGCACAATGTTCCGACGGCGTTCGGCGAACGCCCGATAAAGGCTTTCACATATATTGAGGAAAGTTTCGCCAGAAGGGAATGGCCCACTCGAATAAGCGAGAACGGCATCACCCTCGAGGCCCCGCAACTTCATTGGGTCCTTCAATTCCATCACAATTGCCTCCAGCAAAGAATGGATGATCGGGTTGGCGTGTTCCAACTCTGACCGGGTCAAGTATTCAGTGTAACCAGTGATATCGGCGATGAGCAGATAGCCTGACTGAATAGACATAGTCACAAAGATCCCAATTTCGTGCATCAATACATATGGTAGACAACGAATTTGTTCCGAGCAACGTAGTTCAGGAACAGGAACTGAATGTCCGGAAATGGCGCCAGATCGGCATTAGTTTTTGATATTTTATCATCTTCTTCGGGCTCGCACCTGCCGTCCGAGACGGCGCAGCATCTGGGCCATCGCTGAAGAATGGGTAATCAATGGTGGCCCATATTTGTCACTGAACGTGCCAATAGTTTTTTGCAAGTGCAGCCCGCTATTCGGACATACGCCGCCGGTGCGAGATTTTGAAGCTGATGAACTCACACATCGCGCAGCAAACCTGCCATTTAACTCAACCGCAACAACTATCGCCTATCTGAATTGGCGGGCACGGAACGGTGGCATAGGAGCAGTACACACAGCCGTCGCCCTCGAGCGGCTTCAATACTGTCTCGCACGCCTTGCACTTATAGAACCACTGGCAGGCGTTTGTCGGCATTTCCTCTGTCTCGGCATGTCCGCATTTGGGACAAGTCAATGTGCTTTCAAGCACCACGGTATGTTCTGTCATAGTCTCACATCTGCATAATCAGATAATTGTTGATCCGAGCCTCATTGAACACGATGACCCATGCCAGTCCGGTCATTGCTGTGCTTCCGGCAAACCACCATTTCAGCCGCCCAATTGATCCGCGTCGAAGCGATACCGACCAAGACAACGCGACCAGCGCAGTCGATATTGTCAGCACATAAAAACTTACCGTCGCGATTTTCCCGAATATTGCCAGCCAACTGCCGCCCAACCCGAGCAACATCATGGCCATGGGTAGAACACAGCAGGTCGCCACGCCAAGTGCTGAAACCGATCCTAAATAACTGAGGCCAAGGTATTTCTGCATCCTTCTTCTCCACTGGTCTTCACGGCACGGCTTTGCAGTGATGACCCAAGCGGTGTATAAATCCTGTAGCCACTACAGGATCAAGCAGGACAATTTCATATGATTGCGATTGGAGAGGCTTCCCGGCAAAGTGGAGTCGGTATTGAAACCATCCGCTATTATGAACGCGAAGGAGTTGTGCCAAAACCCGAGCGCGGCTCCAACAATCGCCGTCTCTACTCACAACGTGATGTTGGAAGGTTGCGGTTTTTGAGAAAGTGCCGGGATTTAGGATTCCCACTTGCAGACGCGAAGACGCTGCTCAACCTGTCAGAAAGCAGTGGTGCAGACTGCCAAACCGTGAAGGAGATGGCAGAGCGTCATGTCTCCAATGTGCGTCGTAAGATCAAGGAGTTGACAGTTCTGGAAGCGGCGTTGAATGAACTTACTGCTAACTGCGATAGCGGAAACATATCCTGCCCAATGCTCTCCCAACTGAGGACAACAGATAGCCACTAAGTCCTCGGTCCAGACTTGCGGCGATGCGGCACCCAAGGTTGAACACCAGAGATGAACATCAACCCGAGCTCCTGTGATAGCCTGAGGGCACCAGCAAAAAACTCGGGAGTAAACAATGTCGGATATTGATACTGTAAAAGCACTCGACGCGGCTATCATCCAGGGGATCAATGCAAAGGACGCAAGTAAGGCGACAGCACCCTATGCTGAAGATGGCGCGGCCATGCCGCCGGGTGCGCCGATAATGACAGGTCATACAGCCATTCGGGAATATTGGCAGGCAGCAATTGACGGCGGCCTGAGTAATGTTGTGGCCAATCTGACCGACGCCCATATCGGCGGAGATTGTGCCGTTACTATGGGAACCCTGACCGGCTCGATGGGAGGGCAAAAACTTTCTGGGAAGTACGTTCTCTACTTCCGAAAAGGCGACGACGGCTGGAAAGTACAGCGCGACATCTGGAACTTCGACGCATAGAGTGTCGGCGATGGCTTAACGGTCAAATCTACTGATTTGTGCTGGCAGGTCGCATCCATCGAACTTGGCTTGCGTGCCGCGATGACGTCACCACTGTGTGCTCAGCACAACTGCTGGAGTGTAGCTTTTCATAGCCTACTCCTTTGATCAGGCAGCGCTGGGATCATCTACCAGTCAGATCTGTCGCCCGACGTTAAGCCGTACGGTGCTATTTGGATTGGCTGAGTTGCTCATTCATGTCCGCAAAAGACTCCGCCCAGAATTCCGCTAAAAACGCGGAACATTCCTGTTCGGAAATTTCCGAACGCGTGCCATCTGCTTCCGTTGCCATACCCATTGTGTAGCGCAGTTCGGTACCCTTATCTGTTTCTGTCAGATGGTAGGTCTCGGGAAAGCTGACATCGGGGCGCGCAGGGTCCAGAATGCGCGTCGAGAAATACTCAAAGGGTTCCCAATCCGTGACCCGATAAAAGAACTGGGCCATTTCATGCGCGCAATGATAGCCTGACCCCGGGCCAAGACGTCCCAAAGGGTTCTCCATCTTGATGTCGCTGACGCTGTTCATCCATTTCAGCTTGTGTTCAGGAGCGACAAGGGCCTCCCACACGAGGCCCATGGGCGCATCGAAATGGTATCGCAGCGTCCACACGCCATCTTCTTCTTCGAGAAAATCGCGCTGGCGATCAGCGCGCATCTTTTCCCATGATTTCGCCAGATCGTAGACCTTCATTCCGACTTCACCAAAATGTTCTATTTCCTGGGAAAACGGCTTCATTATATCGCTAATATCCATGGCTTCTGCGGCCGCTTCGCTAAACAAGGCGTAGCTGTGAATGCCGGTGCGCTCGGCAACTTCCGTCTTGGTCAACCTGTGAACAAGAATGACATCGGCACCGGAGATGTCTTTGGTCGGCCCCAGTTGCATTTCATCGAACTGACCGTGATGGGCGATGATCTTGAGGTCCAGACCGCCAACATTGGCGCATGCCCGGCACGGACATGTCGTGTTGGCGATTATATCCTGCCGTCTGAGGGTGAACGCGTTGTAGAGATTTTCGCAAATGGTCAGAAATGTCTCTCCCGACGGGAAATCCTGTCGTGTCGTATAAGCCAGAACGGCATCGCCTTCGGTTTTCCAGAAATGCAGCGGGTCTCCAACCTGCTCAAGCAGAACGCTAAGAAGGGATTGCAGAATGGGATTGGCATGATCCATTTCCGAAGATGTCAGAAACTGAGTGTATCCAGTAATGTCGGCAATCAGCAGGTAACCTGTGTGCGTTGTCATTTGGCAGCCCCCCGGTCCAAAGATCGCGTGCGCTCACCATAGATGAAAACATACTTAAACAACAAATATGATCGGTTGCGCGAAGTGGTCCCGATCTTCAGCCGCTGTCAATGAACCCTTGGCGTTCTCAGCCGAAATTGGAGCGGAGGCATTAACGCTTTATCCAAAACTACTGAAGTTTCTTCTACGCCGCCCTTCGGCTATGCTTCATCCATGTCGAATGCCTCTGAACGACGGCTGACCGCTATTCTGGCTGCGGATGTGGCAAACTATTCCAAACTCATGGGGGAGGATGAAGCTGCCACATTAACCGCGCTGCGCCGTTTTCGGAACGACATTCTTACTCCGGCAGTCGGTGCGCATCACGGCAGGGTGATAAAAAGCATGGGGGACGGCTGGCTGGTTGAATTTCCCAGCGTGGTCAATGGTATCGAGTGCGCGATGGCTGTCCAAAACACACTGACCGACGATCCCCGGATCACATTGAGGATGGGATTGCACAGTGGCGATGTGAGTTTTGCCGATGAAGACGTCTATGGCGACGGCGTCAACGTGGCCGCACGCCTTCAGAATCTGGCTGAGCCAGGTTCACTGGTGATTTCGGAAACTGCGCGGCGCAGCCTTGATGCCAGGCTTTCGGATCACTTCACCTGTCTCGGTTCTCAGAAACTCAAAAACATCGCAGAGCCTTTGGTCGCCTATGGTTGGGGAATGTCTGCATCAGCCATCCAGAGCTACCTTTTGGAGGTGCCGGAACGACCTTCGATTGCGGTTTTGGCCTTTGACAACGTGCCCCAAAACGCGGATCAGACCTTTTTTGCCGAAGGTATCGCCGAAGATGTGATTTCCGCGCTGTCCCGGTTTCACTGGTTCTTCGTGATCTCTCGAAATACGAGCTTTTCCTACCGGGGTCGCGTCATCGGAACAGAGCAAATCGCTCGCGATCTGGGCGTGCAATACGTTCTTGAGGGCAGCGTTCGAAGGGTCGGCAATAGGGTTCGCGTTTCGGTAAAACTGATCGACGCCATTGCAAACCATTACGTCTGGACCGATCGATTTGACGGCGTGATTGGAGACATCTTCGATCTGCAGGACGAGATCACGCAGAAAATTGTGGGCGCAGTCGCACCTGAATACCTGACTGCAGAAATGCAACGCGCAAGGCGCAAGGTGGTCCCGCGGATGGATGCCTGGGAAATGTCTGCGCGCGCCCATTGGCATATCTCGCAGTTCACAAAAGCAGACGTAGCCGAAGCCCAGAACCTGCTCATGAAAGCCGTCGAGTTGGACCCGCAAAGCTCATTCGGGATGGCGGATTTGTCATTTACGCATCTGATGCAATGCGTGAACGGCTGGAGTGATGATCCTGACGCTTCCAAGGCCGAGGCGGTAAGTCTGGCGCAACGGGCGGTTTCGATGAACGGCCGCGACGCGTATGCGATGGCCCTACTTGGTGCGGCGGATTTGTTTTCAGGCCATCATCAAGACGCCGTGAGGATGTTGCAGGACGCCATAGCCCTCAACCCCAACGACCCCCATGCCTACGCTTTGCTTGCCAGATCTCAGGTTTATCTGGGCGACGGCAAGGAAGCGCTCGATAACATCATGGCTGCGATCAGGCTCAGCCCGCGCGATCCTTTGATGGCTTTGTGGTACTCCATTCGCTCGCTATGTGGATTTGTGGCAGGTCGGCACGAAGAAGCCATCGCGTGGGCCGAGGCGTCAATCCGGGTCCAGCCAAACCGCGGCAGCTCTTATCTTGATCTTGCCGTGAACAATGCCATTTGCGGCAAGCTGGATGAGGCGAGGCAGGCTGTTCTCGACCTAAAGCGTCTCGACCCCGGCGCCTCTCTTCAGTTGGCAGAGCGCACACATCCCTTCGCACGATTGGAAGATCGCGAACGCTATCAACAGGGTTTGCGCGCAGCTGGGTTGAACCGGTGAACGCGGCCCAAAGGAGACATCCATCAACTGGCCAGAATGCTGCGGTCGCAGCCCGCTTTGCGGACATACTCTGCGACTTCGAAAGCGGGCGCCAGAAGAACTGTCACAACGAGCACAAAGCCTCCGCTCAATAGATGTGACCATTCAGTTACGGATGGCCTAATACCACACCAATCGTTATGCAGAGCAAGGGAGGCAAATTTGGAGCGACAGCTTGCAGCAATTCTGGTCGCCGATATGGTCGGCTATACTCGTCGCATGGAGCGAGACGAAGCTGGCACGCTTGCTGCATTGTCCGCTCACATAGATGGTACAGTTGCACCTCTGATCAATCGTCACCACGGACGGATTGTCAAACTTATGGGTGATGGCCTTTTGGCTAGCTTCAATAGTGCTGCAGACGCGGTTTCTTGCGCCGTTGAATGGCAACAAGCACCCTTGGTAGAGCCAGACCCGTTGCTTTTCCGCATTGGCATCAATCTTGGTGACATCCTCATGCAAGAGGATGATGTCTTCGGCTCTGGTGTTAACCTTGCCTCGCGTTTAGAGCAACTTGCCCCGCCAGGAGGTGTGCTCGTCTCGGACGCTGTCTATCGCGTGGTTGGCAACCGCATTTCGGTCGTGTGGGAGGACGCAGGCACACATACCATCAAAAACATCGCTGAGCCTGTTAGGGCCTGGCGCATTGGAGGAGCGAAGCAAGTACAGCCTGACGCGAAGCCAGCAGCTACACCCTGCAAAGCTACCATCGCAGTCTTACCTTTGCACAGTTTGAGTGACGAACCGGAGCAGGCATTCTTCAGCGATGGCGTCGCGGAAGACATTATCACTGGGTTGTCTCGATTTCGTACTCTTCAGGTTGTCTCCAGAAATGCATCTTTCCGTTTCAGAACACAGGAAGCCGATCCGGCAGAGATAGCAGCAGAATTGGGAGCCGATTATCTCGTAGTAGGCAGCGTTCGAAAGGCCGGTAGTCGGGTAAGGATTTCTGTACAGCTCGCGGAAGCTAGTACGGGCTCGCAGCTATGGTCAGAACGATATGATCGCGAGTTGGAAGACATCCTGTCCGTTCAGGATGAGGTGGCCCGCAACATCGTTGCGGTCCTTCCGGGACGTGTTCAACACAACGTTGTCGACCGATCATCGCAAAAACCAGCAGATGAGATGAAGGCCTATGAGTTGATGCTACGAAGCAAAGCTCTTCGAGATGGCCTAAATGCCAGGGATACGGCCAAAGCACGAGCTCTGCTGGAACGGGCCATTGCGCTCGATCCGTCCATCGCTCGGTCTTACATGTACCTCTCAGACACCTATGTTATCGATCTTTGGCTGGGATTGGCAGACTCTGACGCTTCTGATCACATCCTGCATATCGCCCGAAAGGGTGCCGCACTGGACAACCGGGACGTCTACATTCAAGACCAACTGGGTTTTGCTTATCTCTGCGCAGGTCTCTGGGACGAAGCAGATGCCCAGTTCGAAAAGACGCTGTCGCAGATCGAAAACGAAGCGGAGTCCATGGCGTGGTGCGGTTATGCTTTTCTGTTGCTGGGGAGGCACAAGAAGGCGAGAGAAGTCGTATCGGAAGCGATGCGGCTAGATCCGTTGCATCCCCCGTCCATCGATTGGATCATGGGGCAGATAGAATTCTTTTGCGGAAACTACGAGCAAACAATCAGCTTTTTGATGGGAGAGGCTCGGCTCAACTCGTTAGCTGCGGCATTCGTCGCAGCTTCTTACGCGCACCTTGGCCGGCAATCTGAGGCGGCAGCCGCGTTGCAGGAATTTATTGCGGAACGCCATGACGAATTTGGGAGTCGAGGCATCGAAGTGACCGACGATAATCTCCCCACTCTTGCGCGCGGTTATGAATCCATGTGGCGGCGTCGAGACGATTTCGAAGTTTTGGCGACCGGTCTGCATAAAGCTGGTTTGCCTGTCTGACTTACTTAATCAAAGGTCCGTGTAAGGCGTTATGCCAATCAATCTCGGCTTCGGAGATTCCGGAATCTTGCCGTTCAACTTTGCTCATTCTCGTAGGATCAATTCGCATCGCAAGAAGCGAACGAAGCGACCCTTTGACTTTTTCACGCCAGGCGTACGAACTTTTGACACCAGGGACTGGGACTTCACGATGTGATTCAAAATCACGAAAATCGGCATATTTCATGGATCCCTCCTGTTTTAGATATGCACCTACATTCATAAAAAATTTGGTATCCCACAAACGCCGTTTTTTGACATTAATTGTTCCAAAAAGTCACAATCGATCATGCCAAGAAACTTACCTCCCCTAAATCCGCTGCGTGCCTTTGAGACTGCTGGGAGGTTGGGTAGCTTTACCCGTGCAGCGGAGGAATTGAACGTATCGCACTCCGCAATTTCCCGTCACATTCGCGGGTTGGAAAAGCGGCTTAACGTGCATCTGTTTCGGACGCAAAAATCTGGCGTTGCCCTCTCCGAACAGGGACAAATCTACTTGGGACAGATCACACCTGCTCTTGACCAAATTGCCATCGCAACTGACGCTCTGACTTCTGCGCCCAAAGGTGTTGTTACCATGACGACAGAGAGCGCCGTCGCGCAAAAATGGCTGGTGCCACGGTTACCACGACTGAAAGCCGCGCATCCAGAGATAGACTTACGCCTTTCGATCACAACTGAGGTCATGGACATAGAGGCGCACGATTTCGATCTGGGCTTGAGATATCTGCGCGCCCACCCAGACGAAGGGTACGACCTGTTGTTCCCATCTCTGGTCAGAGCTTATGCCGCGCCACACTTTGCGCCAAAAATAAGTTCTGAGGTCGACCTTAAGGTTCTGGCATCTAGCCCATTGATTGAAGAGGCAACCTTCCGTCTTTGGCCAGAATGGTTCTCGAAATCTGGTTTGAAAGAGCTCCCTGCTCTTGATCTGCCTCATCCACTTGGAGCAATACTGTCAATCCAATCAGCCGTGGCCGGCTTAGGGGCTGTCTGATGGACAAGCACCTATGTCAAACAGAAGTTGAGACGGGTGCATTGGTGTGCCTCAGCGATGTAGAAATTCCGTTTGGCGGATATTACCTCGCCACCAACCAGCGCGCAGGAAGACGGCGCGCCGTCAGTGTTGTACGAAAGTGGCTGCAGCAGGAGGCGCGATCCGGAAAAGGGGTCGCTACTGCGTAGTTCCTCGCTACTGGCAGTATGAAATCGAACACAACAGATTGTCTGACTTCTGGGCTCGACGTCGTGTTGAATGAAATCGCTGCCACTGTAACGGCGGGAATGTTGACTTGACCGGTGATGTCGCGGTTACCAAGATTGAGGACGAGTACTTTGGCGCGACATTCGCTGACTACCTGACGCTGATTAAACCCGAATACCGCTGGCAAGCAGGGATGAAAACGTGCTTTAGTCCTGCAAACCTCTCGTACTTGTGTGACCACAGTGGCATTTCCCGTCGCCTTGATGAAATTGGTTTCCATGCGCTAACGTCGCTGAAACGCAATTGCTGCTTCCTGGGGGACATTTTGATACCTGATTTTGAGACTGCTCAAAGAATGGCGAAAACGCATTGCGACGCCTGGACCGAACGAAATCCAGGGGCCGTGGCAAGCCGCTACGCAAATAACACGACCATGGGTATGAACCGCGGCGACCCGATGACAAGCCAAGCCGAAATCGCCGAAATGGCTGAGGGTTTTATGGCCGACTTTCCCGATCTCACCCTCAAGCTCGACAGTGTTTTAGTTGCCGATCACCATATGGTCTACGCATGGACCTTCGAGGGACACCACAAAGGCACAGGCAACCATGTGAAGTTCTCTGGTTGGGAAGAATGGGATCTGGACAACGATCTTAGGGTGATCAAGTCGTTAGGCTGGTATGACAGCGCCGATTATGAACGCCAGGTTGCTGGCGACTGATGATTGCTGCCAAGGGAGCACGGCCCGTGCGGGCGATCGTCTACGGTGTCGGAGAGATGGGCTCGGTCGTTACCCGGCTTCTTGTGGAACGTGGCGTAGATATCATCGGAGCGATCGGACGCAGCGAAAGCAAGATTGGCCGAGATCTGGGGGATGTTGCAAGCCTTGGAACATCACTCGGTGTCAAGGTTGAGGCAGACGCAAAAGCAGTTCTGGCCCGCGGCGCCGACATCGCCATCGTCTGCGTCGGGAGTTACCTAGAGACCATGCAACGGCAATTCGCGGCGTGCCTGGAGAACGGAGTGAATGTTGTCTCCATCGAGGAGGAAACCATCTTCCCTTGGACAAGTGCGCCGAAACTAGCACGGGAGCTTGACGCGTTGGCCAAGGCAAACGGTGTTACGCTCGACGCATCCGGCGCACAGGATGTTTTCTGGTCAAACCTGATTACCACTCTTTTGGGCGCATCGCACAGGATAGACCGAGTCGAAGGACACTCTGTTTGGAATGTCGACGACTACGGACCCGAGGTTGCGCGACATATATGCATCGGCATGCCGCGCGATCAATTCGAGCAGCACGTGGCTGACAATGGATGGCCCGAATTCGTAGCGCGGCAAACGCTGGAGGCAATGGCGGCGCGATTGGCGCTGTCGGTTGCAGATATTAACTCGACCGTATTGCCAATCGTGGCCGATGCCCCGGTCGCTTGCCGCGCGCTTGGGACTGAAGTCGCGGTCGGCTCTCTAATCGGAACCATAGACACGAAGAAAGTCACGGCCGAGGAAGGGCCTCAGTTTGAGTTCAGAATGGAAGGCCGCATTCACCAGGAAGGTGAAACCGACGGCAACACCTGGCGGGTCTACGGCGAGCCCGACTTGCACCTGCGGAACGACAACGTGCCGACACGCGTTGTTACCTGTTCAACAATGGTGAACCGGATTGTCGACGTCATCAAAGCCCCTCCGGGCCTAGTGTCTTTGGACATGTTAGCCGCGCCGTCTCATCAATCGCATCTAATGATCTGAGGGGCTGGTAGCGGGACACGCAGTCTTATCCGACGGCACCTCTCCGTCTTCACCGGCCCAATGCCGACCTTGCGTACATGGTTTGATTTCTGCGACTTCGGCCCTCTTTCCGGACATTCGCTGCAGGTGCGATGCCGTCTAACCAGGAGGCCGTCAACTGTCAAAAGTTCGCAATACGGACTTCTCTAATTTAATAGGCTAGATCATCCCCACGCGACTTATCCACAGGAAACTCCGTCCGGGAAACAAGGACACAGAGACAGGAAGTGCGCGCGTTTGAACGAGATTGTCACGGTTGGCTCATGTCGAAATTTAAGACGCTGCCAACACGAGAATCTCGTCTCGGATAAAGATGCCGAAAACTTGCGACACAACCTTAGATCTGATTGGGTTTGAATTCGCCAGCGTATACGACGGTGACCTACCTTTTTGCGGTTGTCATCAAACTGAATCCGAACCGTCACAAAACCGCAATGAACCACGGCCATGCCTCTCTCATCCAAGTGAGAGAGGATACCAAACGATGTCATTGCGCTTTGCCTGCCTGACATCTGCCCTTGCCCTGACAACCGGTCAGGCTGTGGCAGAAATGAATTTCAACCGAATTGCGTCTTTCCCGGTCGTCAAGAATATGGCCGAGGGGGCGGATACCACCCGTGAGACCTCGCCCGAGATAATTGCGGCGACCGCGGATGGCATGACGTTGGTTTACACCGACAGCCCGCTGGGTGTGATCGGCATGGTCGACATCACCAACCCCGCGAAACCTGCGCCTCTGGGCGCGATGGAGGTAGGCGGTGAGCCGACATCCGTAGGCATCGTCGGCGCGACGGCCTTTGTGGGTGTGAACACGTCGGAAAGCTATACCGCCCCCTCGGGCAAGCTGATTTCGGTCGACATCGCCGGCCAGACGGAAACTGGCGCCTGTGATCTGGGCGGCCAGCCGGACAGCGTCGCCATCGCCCCCGATGGCAGCTTTGTCGCCGTTGCGATCGAAAACGAGCGCGACGAAGACCTGAATGACGGCATCATCCCGCAGCTGCCCGCAGGGTCGTTGGCGCTGGTGCCGCTGAAAGGCGGCGCGCTGGATTGTACGGGCATGAAAATGGCGTCGCTGACAGGTCTGGCCGAGGTAGCGCCCACTGACCCTGAGCCGGAATTCGTGGACATCAACAGCCTGGGCGAAACTGTCGTCACCCTGCAGGAAAACAACCACATCGCCGTTGTTGATAAGAACGGCACCGTGATCAGCCATTTCTCGGCCGGCAGCGTGGATCTGGAAGGCATCGACGCCACCGACGAGCGCGGCGCGCTGATCTTCACCGAAAGCCAGCCGGGCCGTCTGCGCGAGCCGGACGCGGTGAAATGGATCGACGACAACCACTTTGCCACCGCCAACGAAGGCGACTATGAGGGCGGATCGCGTGGCTGGACCATTTTCCGCAAGGACGGTACCGTCGTTTACGAAAACGGCACCGATTTCGAGAAGGCGATTATCCAGATCGGCCACTATCCCGACAAACGCTCTGACAGCAAAGGCGTTGAACCTGAAAGCGTGACCGCAGCAACCTTTGGCGGCACGCCAATGATCTTTGTTGGGGCCGAACGCGCCTCAGTCGTTGGTGTCTATGATGCCACCGATCCGGCGAACCCTGTACTGAAACAGCTGCTGCCCTCGGGCGTTGGCCCGGAAGGTTACGTTGCCATCCCAGAGCGCAACCTGCTGATCTCGGCCAACGAAAAAGACCTGATCGAAGATGGCGGCCCGCGTGCGCATGTCAGTATCTTCGAATATCAAGACGCCCGCGCCAACTATCCGCATCTGACCTCGGAAGGCACTGATGAGCTGATCGGGTGGGGAGCGCTCTCCGGTCTGGTCGCCGACGAAGACGGCATGATCTACGCGGTCAATGACAGCTTCTACGGCTTCCAGCCCTCGATCTTCAAGATCGACCCTAGCCAGCAGCCCGCTCGCATCGTCGACGTGATCCGAATTCACCGTCAAGACGGTAACGCAGCTCAGAAGCTGGACCTGGAAGGCATCACGCTGGACGGCAAGGGTGGCTTCTACGTCGCTTCCGAAGGCCGCACCGACCGTGTCATCCCGCATGCGATCTACCATGTCTCTGCCGAAGGCAAGATCAAAGACCGCAAGGGCGAAATCGGCCTGCCGCCGAAGCTGATGGCCGTTGAGAAGCGATTTGGCTTTGAGGGCATCACCAAGGTTGGCGACACCCTGTGGATGGCCGTTCAGCGCGAATGGAAGGACGATCCCAAGAACCATGTGAAATTGGTCGCCTACAATCTGGAAACCAAGGAATGGGGTGCCGTGCACTATCCCAAAGCCGATCCGGAGAGAGGCTGGGTTGGCCTGTCAGAAATCGTGGCCTTCGGTGACCATATCTATGTCATCGAACGCGACAACCAGCACGACCACCGCGCAGTGACCAAGAAAATCTACCGCATCCCGTTGTCCGAGATGACCCCGGCCCCGCTAGGTGGAGACCTGCCCGTGGTCAGCAAGCAAGAGGTCCGCGACCTGCTGCCCGACCTGACCTCGACCGGCGGTTACGTCCTGGACAAGATCGAAGGTCTGGCCATCCTGCCCTCTGGCGAGGCGTTTGTGATGACCGACAATGACGGCGTCGACGACGCCTCAGGCGAGACGATGTTCTGGTCGATCGGTTCGGTTTCGGCTGGGAACTAGGTCAAATATCAGAGATTGAAGCGCCCCGCGTAGAGACTGCGCGGGGCAATTGCATTTAAAGCCAGTTTTGGTCCTTTTAGAATAGTTCCGCATCGGGCTCTGTTGCAAACTCTTGACAGTTGAAGGGCACCTGGTGACCTGAGCCCGTGGATCACCGAACCGGACTTTCGCTACGGGGGCAAAGTTCGCCTCTAACGAATACATTCGATTCCGTATAATCCAATCGCAGCCTTGCAACTATTTCAAATTTGAGAGTCAATCATCATTGAGGGATGATATTGCGAGCAATCAGTGTGTATTCGAAATCTGAAAATTTCGTTCCATAGACATCCGTGTAAGCCGATCTCAACTGGCCGGTCATCGCCAAATCGTTGACCAAGCAATAAAACGACCAAATTTGAGCGACAGGCAATTTAGCCCCAATATTTGGGTGTCTAGTAATTCGACCGCGAAAAAAGCGATGATACTAAGTGGGTTAGGATGGGCTGAACTACCTGTGCTAACCGTTGAGGAAGAAGTTTTAGGCGGTCAATTGGTGGTTCTTGATTATGGGTTCGCCCAGAACTCCATACTTTATCCGGTTGATCTTGTTACATGTAATGCATCCGCAAGTAGACCTGTTATGAAATGGTTGATCGAACAGATTGGCGCTTGGGATCAGCGGGCATGGATAGGCAATCATAAGGTCGGAGAAATTTGACGTACTGGACCCAGCAAGAGTTTGAGCAGTTGACCTTTGTGGGCCCAGACACTGCCACTAGCGCAGACGCAGCGAAAAGGTGCTTTGTTTACGACCAGTAGGTTACCGCCTTTAACTTCGCTGCGCCAAGAACGAATGGCAGGTGTTTCCGCCGCCTCGCAGCAGCACGAACCAAGCACGTGCAGCGATATTCGTGCTGCGAGCGTGCGTAGCTAAAAAATCCAAGGTACAAGTTGGGCTCTCCGCAGACATCGGGTGCTTTGCGGAATCCTTATACTGAGCTGGTCCTCCACAAACAGCGACGGCCCAAACCGGCCTTTGGCTGCCACACGCGGTTGCTGCGTTGCGCTCCGTCAAAACTGCCGTTCGCTGCGCCTGCGAGATCTGCTGCAGAGCGAATTAACGCAAAGCGCAACAATGCAGGCGTACGCTGTAGAAGCAGTGGAACGCCCAATGACGGTTTAGTTTGGCGCTGTTACACCTTCGAAAACGGCTAAATCACAGGATGCAACCCTGTCCAGTATTTCCTTGTATGGACGGTGTTCTGGTCCAAGATAGTAGTCTTTGGCGGCCTCTTTGCTGGGAAATTCCATCAAGATCAGGCGTCCCTTGGGCAGTTTTCCCTCGATCACTTCTAAATCCTCAGTAACAGCAAGAGGTTTACCGCCATATTTGAGCAAAATCGCGTGCGCCTCCGGAAGATAGTCTCGGGCGTGTGTTTCTGCATCTTCGACGCGGAGGAATGTCAGCATGTAGGCGGGCATGGTTTAATCCTTTGAAGACCGGTGTATCTCTGGCACACAAGCTGAACATTGGTTACAAAACATCAAGTAGGCACCTCGAGGTAACCATGGGAAAAATGGAATGCAGCCGATCAGCAAAGAAGAATACGACCTGAAATGCTCCACGCGTCAGTTGTTTGAACTACTGTCGGAGAAGTGGGTTCCAGGTTTGATTTATACGCTTTCTCTTGGCCCCCAACGCCCCGGAAAGTTAGCAGGACGGTTGCAGGGCATCTCAAAAAAGATGCTGACGCAAACCCTGCGCAATCTCGAAGACTGGGGTGTAGTGCAACGCACGGTCTATGATGTGGTCCCGCCGCATGTGGAGTATTCATTGACGTCATTGGGGGAAAAGATGGTTGAGCCAATTGCCCTCATGCACGGCTGGGCTCAGGAAAACCGAGAGGACATAGCCAAAGCGTTCGGCAAACGGCAGGCTTCCAAGGAAACTTGAAATCTATTCAGTCTTATCGTTGCTTCTTGGCCGAGAACGTATGGGTGATAGAGGCTCTCTGCTGACGTCGGAGCAATCGCAAAATCTTTTCGACTGCCCCACCTCGCTCAGGTGTGGAACGGCCCTTACCGGACACTCAACAACATATATTGGTGCTGCGCTTGTGCCCGCAAAGGGCCCGTGGCGCAGCGCAGGTTGGTCTTCTCCTTCCGGAACTCGGCTATCGTGTGCCTCCCCACTGTCTCTATTTTCGGACTGGCGGGGAGGTTGAGCCAAAGGAGTCCTAACTAATTCACTTTGCGCTCGGCTCCGGCATCAAAGATAGGCTGCGGCCGGTCATTTCGGAAAAGACCGTCATCCTGAACGGGTCAAAAAACTGGGCGGAGGCGCGTAGCCTGTCGGCGGCATCTCTTGCTGGTCCGTTGAGTTCCGGAGCTTCCCCGTAGCGGGATATAGCGGCCGTGGCCATTTTCAGTGCAAGACCGTTGTCGCCCGCCGCGACCATGCGCTTAAGGGCTTCGCCGACTTCCTCGGCCTCCATCCGCAAATAGAGGTCGAAGAGCCGCCCGTATTCAGCATTGGTCAGATTGTAGACCCCTTCAGGATCTGTCCCGGTCCGATCTTCACGCCAGATACCGGTCATCTGGTCGGCAATCCGAGCTATTACGTGGTCGCGGGCAACCAGATAGGGAAGATATGCGATGGCATCGTCAGAGAACTCTGGCGGAATGAGGTTGAGCCGGATGATATCCTGAGCACTGTAGCCGTTTGCAACATACGCGCGGGCGGTCCCGGCCAGCCATTCCAGCGCCGTGCGGAAGGTTGGCAGGCTTTCAGGCGTGTAGGCGACGGTCAACGGCTGGTGCCCGTGCAGGACATACGAAGGATTGCGGGCGAGGATTGAATCAATGGTGGCGAGTGCACCGTCGATATCGCCCTCTTCAATCCAGGGCTCCCCGTAATAGGGCATCAGAACATCCCCAGCAAACACGGTACCAAGGTCCGGGAAATGCACCAGAAGCGCATCTTCGGTTTCCCCGCCCGACTGCGGGATCAGCTCTATCGAAGAGCCGCCAATCGTGATCTTCTGTACGCGATTCACAGCGACGTCCGGCCGGTAATCTTCGATCTGCGCGTTGCTGAACCCGGGGCCGCGGAACTGGCTATAGCTGTGCTTCTGCTGCACCCGTTCCAACGTGCCATGGAAATTGTTGCGCCCGTAAACCACGAGGCTGGGGTTCGCCTCACGCAGGTACTGATGGCCCCCGATATGGTCCCAATGGGCGTGGGTCACGATCAGGGTGTCCACCGGCGGCAGCTCCGGCAGGTACTCTTGCAGCATCTCGTGGGCATCGCGCAATGAGTCGGGATGCGTGCCGGCGTCAACCGCGATTAGCTGCGTGCCATCGGCGGAGAGCACGAAGTATACATCCGAGAACCCGAAACCGTAGAGGGCGAAGATGCGGCCGGGGATCACCTCCTGAAGATGTCTGTAGGCCGCCATCTGGGTGCCATTTTCGGCATCCACAGTGAACCAGTTCATGAACAGCATGTCCGGCTCGGCCTCACCAAATCCGGCTTTCTGCGAATAGGAATCCGCCGCCGCCGAATTGCCTGCCCGGCTGTGCAGAAGGGACAGGTGGCGGTAAACCTCGCGGTAGAAGCCCGGCAGCGGCTCTTTTTCGGGGCGCTCGGCCAGCCAGGTGAGATCTGCCATGGCCAACTCGTCCTTGAAGAAAAACCAGGGCACCTGCGTGTAGATGATCCCCGAGGACCAGCGCACAAAGGCATCGTTGCCTTCGGTAAGCGCTTTAGCTTCTTCCAGCGCGGCGAATGTCTCTGTCATCCAGCCTGGGCGGCTGAGCAGCGGAATTTGCTCCGCATAGGTGGCGCGCAGGATGGCATAGGCAGCAAGATGATGGGCGCGCAGATCCGGTGTCATCCGGTCGCCGTAGCGGCCTAATAGACGCTCGAAAAAAGCAATGCCGAACGCCTGCTGGTTAGCGGCCAGGTAGGCGTTCACCAGCAGGAAGAGATTCCGCGGATCTGTGTTGTGCCCGTATGACAGAACCGTTTCCAGATAGGTAATGTCTGGGTGAAAACTGCGGTCCTCCCAGGAGGGACCGAAGCTTTCAAAGCCTTCAGAGCGGGTCAGGTACGCGCCGATGGGAGTTTCTACGATCTGTTCCGCCGGTTCAGTCTGAGCGGCAAGCGGGGCAACCAGCAGGCTTTCATCGGGTGGCGCGCCGGTGAGGGTAATTCCGGCTGCAGCAAGGGCTGCAGCGAGGGGGAGCGCGAGGTATCGTTTCTTCATGTCGGCAACTCTTTGGATGGCAAGGCAACCCCGTTTCCCGGCGGAAGCCCGCCGGGATGCCGGAGCTGGAGTTTTATGTTCAGATGACGGCGACGACCGGGGCGACCCGGTCAGGCGGCTTCGCCGGCCCGGATTGCGCCGCTCACATGGGAGGGGCTTTCAAGAAAGGAAAAAAGCCCCGGTCCCGATATACGAACAACTTTCAGGCGGCCGCCCAGACGGTTTTCGTTTTCACGCCTCACCCAGTGCGCGGACCAATCCTTATCGCTGTAAAGCAGGGTCACCGGAATGGATACCGGGATCTTCGGATAGTCTTTTTCGCGAATCCGGTGCCAGCTTTTCTGGTGCGCCAGAACCGAGTGGAAAACCTGTCCGAAGGCCGGATTGCGCTTGGCGTTTTCGCTGATCAGGTCGACGAAGCGATCCTCCAGTAGGGAGCGATCTTCGAAGCCGCCGCCGATCACATATTTAGTGATCGGGCGCAGCTCGTCCCTTGTGACTGCAGGCACCCGCGCACCCAACCAGGACACGGCCCGGCCCGCCGGCTTGCCGATTATCAGCCCCGCGTCAAACGGGTTTGATGCATAGGCGGAAGCAATGCGCTCTGGAATACGCGCCGCCAGAGCGAGGGCCGCCGTCGCGCCGATGGATTCGCCAACGACAATAATACCAGCCAGATCCACCGTTTCGATGTAGCTGATGATCTGGCCGATCATGTACTCCGCGTCATAGGTGCGGTCTGCCTCTTTCGAGGACCGGCCATGCCCGGGCCAGTCGATGGCGATGCAGTCATAATCGTCCTCAAAAGCAGCAATCAGCTTGTGGTGATACTCGGCCTGAGTACGCAGCGTGTGCAGGAACAGCATCGGTGTCTTGCCGTTTCCGGAACGGTAGACATAGAGTCGGCTACCATCACTGGCCGTGAAGAAGGAGCCACCGTGGCCGATGGCAGTGAAGGCCTGGATTTCTGATGCGCTGCTCATTGGCTTGCTCCCACCATGGCGGCGAGATGCTTTTCGATGCCCTTGGGATTTGCGGCCAGCCCCTGCTTCAATTCCGAGGAGGTGCCATCAGGAAAGATGTCCTCCTCTCCCGCGGCCACGGCTTCAAGTACAGCCCGGACCACATCCGCGGCTGAGGCTTTGTCCATCGGGATGTTCGCCCCCATATCGGTGTCGACCGGGCCGGGATAGACGCCGGTAACCGTGATCCCGTCAGTCGTCAGCTCGCCCCTTACGCCTTGAATCATCGAGTGGACTGCCGCTTTTGAGGCACTGTAGGAGCCGAAGACCGGGAAGTTCACCAGCCCGGCGATGGAGGCCATGTTAATGATGGTTCCGCCGCCATTGGCCTTGAGCACCGGTGCGAATGCGCGCACCACGTTCAAGGCACCGAAGTAGTTGACTTCCATTTCCTGTCGGGCTGCCTCTGTCGAAGCGGCCCCGATCAGGCGCTGGAACGTGGCCACGCCTGCATTGTTTACCACCAGCGTTACGTCACGTGCCTGCTCTGCCGCTGCAGACAGGGTTTCCGGCCGGGTCACGTCCAGTTCAACCGGAACGACCCGCCCATGATGGTTGGCAGCCAGATCCGCAACGGATGCCGTGTCGCGCGCGGCCGCGTAAACCTTTGCGGCACCTGCTTCCAGAAGCGCTTCGACGTAAGCGCGGCCCATGCCACGGTTTGCTCCGGTCACCAGCGCGGTTGCGTTCTTGAAAATTTCCATCTGGGCATCCTTTCCTGTGTTCACATTGATTTAAATACCGATTGGTATTTTAATAGAGCGACTTGCCAACAGGCGTCAAGGGAAATAATGTACCGTTGGGTATTTTATTCATTGCATACAAGGAACGCGCGCGATGCCAAGAGGCAGACCAAGAACCACAAACCCGGAGGACGTTCTGGACAACGTACTGAAAACATTCTGGGAAAATGGATACGCGGGTACGTCCCTAAGCGATCTGGTCGCAGCCAGCGGTATGGCCAAGCCGGGGCTTTATGCGAATTTCGGCGACAAGGAAACGCTCTATGCAAAGGCGCTGGAGCTTTATGCGCGCGAGGTTGCAGCCCCAATGCTGGCAGAAGTCGCCAACGAAGATCTGCCACTCAAGGCGGCTATTGGAGGCTTCCTTGAGCGCATCGCCTCAACGGCGGCCAATCCGGGCGGCCCGAAGGGATGTCTGATTGCACTGAGCTTGGTCGACATAGCCAGCCTGCCGGGCGGGCTTCAGGAAACCGCCCGAGCAGCCAACGCTCAGCGCGAAGATGCGTTTCTGGCCCGCCTGAAAGCGGCAAAAACACTGGGCCAGATAGCTTCGGGGGAGCAAGAAAAGGATCTGGCAGCCTTTTTCTCGGCGCAGGCCCTGGCAGTGACCTCGCTTGCCCGTGCAGGCGAGAGCTTTGACAGCATCCGTACGGTAATCACACAGGGTTTGCGCCTTCTGCCGGAGGCTTAGGACAAGAGCATCGGGCACCTGGGCGGATCTATCGCTCAGTCAGCATCTTCCGACAAAAAGTTTACTGCCATTTCCAGAACCTGCGGCGACCGCAGGATTCGCGTGTGCCCCAAACCGCGGGTCTCTTCAAACCGGGCTCCGGGCCATAGCTGCGCAATTTGGCGGCCTTCATTGCAAGGCACCATCCGATCGTTTTGGTCATGAAAGATGAGAGCCGGAATGGTCATGTCCGGCGCCAAGGTCTGGCCGCGCGCAGCCTCAAAGCGAAAGCCGGAAGACTGCTCCAGCCGCATTCGGGTCACCACGGCCGTTTTGGGACTGAATCCCAGGAATGCGGCCAGCCTGTCCAGATACCCGCTCAGGTCTTCTGGAGGGGATAAATAGACAGCTTTACGCGCAGTCATTCCAAGGGAAAGGGCTATGGATACTGCTGCGGCGCCGTTTGAATGGGCGACAACCCACTGCAGTGGTCCCTGGTGGAGGGCAACTTGCCGGACGGCCTCGGCTATCTGCGGCAAGGTAGCCGTTCTGCCAGGCGCGCGGCCGTGGGCCGGTGCATCAAAGGCAACCACGCGATAGCCGCGTTCGGCGAGCGGTCGGACGAAGGCTCCCATTTGGCTGGCCCGTCCGGAAAGACCATGGACCAGCAGAATAACCGGACCGTCGCCCCACTCATAGAGCGGCAACCTGCCCGCGCCAGTGACATTCAGCCAGCTCTCCCTTGCACCTTTCATCCACGCCAATTCCCGGGTTGGCTGCGGATGACGCCGAGGGGTTACGAAGATCTTTTTTAGCCACTTTGAGGCCAGCTCCGGAGAAAGCCGAGAAAGAACCCTGGTGGACACTCTTAACACAGCGAGCGCAAAGGGCACCTGCTGCAGCCTGGGCTTAGCATTGCGGGGTGTCGTGACTGCATTGCTCATCTCTCAGACCTGTTGTTCAGCGGGAACCGCAATAAGGAAAACCAGCCCGGCCAGCAGTACGGAAAAGAGCATCACAAGTGGCATTGCCAGCACCGGCAACCCAGGCTGCACAAAGCCAACAACAAACACACCGAGACCGCCGCCGGACATTTGTATGAACCCCTGGATGGCCGAGGCTGTGCCAGCCCGCTCAGGAAAACGTGCCAGAACCTGCGAGATTGCGGACGGCAGGAAGACTCCCAGCCCCGTGACGTTCAGTATCATGGCTGCGTTGAACAGATGTTTATGGACAAGCCCCATCAGCGGCAGGAAAAACATGAAGGCCAGCGCTACGGTCATCAGAACCAGCCCGGTGCCCGCGATCCTGCGCGGCCCGACCCTCCCGGCCAGCCTTTTGGTCACGATGCCGCCAATAATGAAGCCGGTGACAGCAATGGGCGGATACAACCCGTATTCCGCCGCACCCACACCCAGGTGCCCAATAAACAGGGCTGGAGAGGCCGCAAAGAATGTCGACATGGCCGAGAACACAAGACCTGTGCTCACGGCATAGGCCATGGCCGTCCTGTCAGAGAGAACAATCCCGTAACTCCTGAGGATAGTAGTGGGCCGCAACGGCAACCGATCAGACGCGTTGGTCTCCGGCAGATGCCGGGCCGCGACTGCCGCCACCACCGCGCCAAGCGCAAGGGTCAGCCAGAATGCCGTTCTCCATCCCGCCAACTCCTGCGCGATACCCCCCAGCAGCGGAGTAAGCCCTGGAACAAGGGCAAAGGCTATCGTTATGGTCGCCATCACTTGCTGAAGCTCAACGCCGGTGAAACTGTCCCGCGTGACTGCCCGTGACACGATCAGGGTTCCGGCAGCCCCGGCTGCCTGAAGGGATCGGCCGACCAGTAAAACATTCAGATCGCCAGCCATCGCGCAGGCTAAGGTGCCCACAAGAAACAGGCCGAATGCCGCCAAAAGCACCGGCCTGCGACCAAATCGATCTGCCAGAGGTCCGTATATCAGCTGCATCGAAGCGTAAACGAGCAGGAAAATACCAAAGGTACTCTGCGCCTGCGCTGTCGAAATTTTCATCTCCGAAGCGACAAATGGAAGGGAGGGCGTATAGACGTTGGACGCAAACTGCCCCACCGCAGCCAGGGCCGTGAGTAGCGCTATGCCCAGCAAGTCAGGTTGAAGCTTCTGTCTGCCGTTTGAGGCGGACGCACCCGCGCTCTGGGCCACTGAAGTTATTGCTTGCGCGTTTTGCATTTATCCGTCTCACTTTATTGGTGGCAATTCCTGAGTTGTAAGTGTTTCAATCTAATGTCGTGTATATACACGTTAATATGCCGAGTTATGCACTCATTCTCCTGCGCTTACATTTTCAATGTACTGGCAGCGCAGCTGAGCTCTTCAAGAAAGCCGGTCATGCCAGCCTCTTCCAGCTTCTCGCGGAGTTTACTCTGAGCTGAATTCCAAGCGGGCGCTGCATTCAAGAAGGCCTCCCGCCCTGCATCTGTAGCTGCTACCGCCCGGTTCCGTCCCTTCAGCGTATCAATGTATTCGACGTAACCCTGTCTGGCCAAAGGGGCGGCATTTCGGCTAAATGTGCTTCTGTCCATGCCGAGATGATCAGCAAGATCACTCAAGGACTCGCCTTCCTTCGACCTGACGATTGCCGCCAGCAACGTGAATTGCGTGGCCTTAAATCCCGTGCCTGTGAGGGCGGCGTCATAGGATCGCGTTATCGCTCGCGAGAGTTTTCGGATTTGAAAGCACGCACAGGATTGTGCTGCCTCATTGGCCAAGCTGGCGGAAGTATGTTTAGCAAAATTATTCATGTCGTGTATATGCACGTTGAGGTGCATTGATGTCAACCTGACGGTCAAAGAAACCTTTAGGTGGTATTGAGCTTCTGAAAATGGAACCTGCCCCAAGCCACTTGCCGAGAAACTTAGGGCTTGGTTCACGTCTGTAGTGAATGGCGAAGAATACTATGTTCCTCACCGAGGCTTGGAATTGACTCGGATTGGCTTAGCGACAATGCAGAAGGGGAGCTCATAAATAGCGCCTCACGAATGTCTGCTTCAGACCTTCTGAACCAATCCGCTCGCCCTTGCGGCGAAAGCCTTCTTCCCGCCCTTTGTGTTGTACTTTAACCCCCTACCCTTCCCGGTCCAACTTTAGCCAATAGCGTGTGTACCGGAGTTCACCCGTTCGGATCAAAGCGCCCTTCTCTACCAGATCCTGGAGATCCCGTGTCGCAGTGGCACGCGATGTTCCCGTGATCGAGATGTAGTTTTCTGCACTCAATCCCCCTTTGAAC
Organism: Ruegeria sp. HKCCD6426; assembly: GCF_057221115.1. Taxonomy (NCBI): domain Bacteria; kingdom Pseudomonadati; phylum Pseudomonadota; class Alphaproteobacteria; order Rhodobacterales; family Roseobacteraceae; genus Ruegeria; species Ruegeria sp. HKCCD6426. The sequence goes on from NZ_JBWVBF010000010.1 coordinate 134,543, forward strand.
CCATCCGGTCCAGCTTTGAACAAACGGGCGATTACCTTGCTTTGCCGGGCATTAAATTGGTTACGATGCCGGTCATAGAAATGCGTCTTGGATATAAAGAAACCGACGCGCTCAAGCGTCACTTGCTGTGCAGTAAGGACTGTCTCGGCAAACCAGATAAGCCATGGTGTCACGTCCAGCGTCTTTTGATGGCGTTCAAGCTGATCATAATATGCCTTCCGCTCTCGCTCGATCGTGAAAGCAAGAGCAATCAGGCTTGGCTGACCAATGTTTTGCGCTAGGGACTTTTCAGCAAGCGCCCTGCCCAACCGGCCATTGCCGTCTTCAAAAGGGTGAATGCTCTCAAAATATAGATGGCTCAAACCGGCCCGGATAAGTGCCCGCAATGGTTTGGGACCAGTTGGCGCAGTCAGGTTAAACCAGGTTACGAACTGGTCCATTTCAGCCGGAACCTGATGTGAGTGCGGTGCTTCGAAATGCACTGTTGGGCGGTCGAGTCTGCCGGAGACGATTTGCATCGCATCTTCGTGGCTCCGGTATGCTCCAATCGTTTCCAGATGCCTGTTATGGGACAGAAGCATGTCATGCCACCGAAACAGGGTGCCATGTGATAGCGGCTCAGAATAGTTGGAATAAACATCCACCATCATTTCAGAAACGCCCTGCTCGCGCGGTTTGGATGGATAGCTGTCGGGAGCCAGTCCAAGATGCCGACGTAAGGAAGATTGCACGCTGAGCCGGTCCAGCATCTCACCTTCGATCGCGCTGGTTTTCATCGCTTCTTCACTCAGCAGGTCGATACGTAATTGGTCTCGATCCGGCGTGTTCACATGATGAACCGCTCCAAGAACTTCCCCTGAGGACAACAGGAACTGTTGCTCGTATGGTTCGAGTCTTGCGGCGTCGTAACGAAAAGTCGGCCAGTCAGGGTCCTGCCAATTCCACATCGTGAGGTATAAGCCCGCTTTCTATAACTCACTATTTATGGATGGGTGATTTATAGAGGTCAATCCTATTGCTCACCTTTTTCAAACTCTTCAACCTGGTCATCGATTGGATGTGTAATCTGAAGACGGTAAATCTCATCCTGTTTCCCAAGTTTACGTAGCATTGGAGGTCCGCGAGAGCATTGCCTTTGGAGACAGCTCTCCCTTTTCGATCTTAGCCAGCAACGAAATCAGGTAAGCCCCTGGAGACTGTATGTTCTCAGCTCGTTGAAAGATGTACCCGAGAACAATGAAGCGAATAGCCGGGCCAAACGTTGATTTCATTGCATACCAGGTTTGGCCGAGCCGTAGATACTCTGCGATATCATCCATAAGCCGATCACAGTGCTTCTGATCTTTTGCAAAGCGTAGTTCTGAGCATAGCCGTGGAAAATTGCGCGCCATTTGGCCTGGAGAAACCTGAAACTGAGAAAGTTTTTCTTTCTTAACTTTCGGATTCAAAGAGTCCTCTTTGTGCCCCTCAATTTCACTGTCACTGTCCCTCAAATTTTCTGTATCTGTCTGTGTTATCTCGGAGATTTCCACAGAGATTTCTACCGGCAGCTCGCTGAGTGCATTCGCCTCTGGTTTGCGACGCAGAGCATTGCGTAACCGTCACGCCACGTTCCGCGAGTAGATCTTCAACATCCGCAGTGCTACGCGCAAAGCGATGGTAGACCCAGACGGCATAGGCGAAGACCTCTCGCGGGAAACGAAAGCCCTTCAGGCACGGCATTTTGAACGGTATCTTCATGCGTGGGCGGTAGCCAGTTCAGAACGCGCAAACAAGTTGGCAATGCGCAAGTTATCAATCTGAAGCGCGATCTTAATTCGAAATTAATTCCAAGGATTGACGTACGGCGTCCGTCAAAGGAACGTGATGCGAATGAATACGAGCGACAATGATCTGGCTATTGCTGCTGCTAGCGGCGACGCAGAAGCGTTTTCGGCATTGTTGACAAGGTGTTACGATAGCCTTTTTCGCCTCGCGTTTCGCCTTACGGGTTCGCAGCACGAAGCGGAAGACTTAACCCAGGATATCTGTGCCGCCTTACCTACAAAATTGCGCAGTTTCAGGGGGGATGCGCAATTCACCACCTGGCTTTATCGGATCACCGTAAACACGGCCCATGATCGCCGTCGCCGCATGGCGAGCCACGCCAGGGCCGCGTCGGGGTGGGGGGAGTGGGAGCATAACAGACAGGCCGCTGACGCTGACGCGGCAAAACAGGTCGATTGGTTAACAACAGCAATGGCCGGATTGCCTGAGGATCTACGCGAAACACTGGTGCTGGTGCTGGACGACATGACCCACCGGGAGGTTGCGACTGTGCTCAGTGTGTCCGAAGGCACTGTTAGCTGGAGGGTTTCCGAGGCCAAAAAACACCTGCGCGCCTTGCGCCAAACGGAGGAACAGGTATGACGGATGATCTGGAAGATCTGAAGCAGATGTTAAACGCTGCCACACCATCCATTGATCCTGCGGTGAAAGCAGATCATCTGGCATTAGCGCAGAAAAACTTCACTGATCTCCAAGGATCGCGCGATGACGCGCGTCAGATGTCCAATCGCCCCAATCGGAGATTTTGGACAGGAGTACTTGCAATGTCGAATATCCTAACCGCGCGTGCAGCATTGACCGCAACAACCGCATTCGTCGTCTTCGGGGTTGCCGTGGTGAATTTCTCGGATGTGGAGCGGTTGAAATATCCAAACCCAGATGTGTCGGTGCCCGAGCCGAGTAGACAGGACGAAGCCACGCCTCACAATTTTGAATTCTCTTCGAAATCCGAATCCCCCGCCAAGAGTGCGGGCGCGGAAGACGCCGCGGCACTGAGCGCAGTTCCTAATCAGAAAACGGATATGGGAGAAAGCCAACAGCGTGCGCGTGGAACAGCTGGCCTAATCGGGCACACAACACCGCCGCTTATGGAAACGCGTGCGGGCACACGTGGGGATTTGTCCTTTGCTGAAACAGTGTTATTGCCAAGCGAAGTGGATAGGGAGACCTACGCCAACGAAACACCGAACCGCTTGCAGATTACGTCTGAATCACCGGTTTCAACGTTTTCGATTGATGTAGATACGGCGTCCTATGCCGTTATCCGCAACTCGTTGATGAACGGCCAGATGCCCAACCCTGATGCCGTCCGGATCGAGGAGATGATCAACTACTTTCCGTATGACTATCCCGCTCCGCACGAAGCCGCGTTCCAGCCGACGGTGTCGGTCAGTGCGACGCCATGGAACCCGGATACCCGACTGGTCCATATCGGTATTCAGGGAGCTTTGCCGGATGTCGAAGAGCGCGCACCATTAAACCTCGTTTTTTTGATTGACACTTCGGGTTCAATGAACCAGCCAAACAAATTGCCGCTGCTCAAGCAGTCTATCCGGCTGATGCTGGGTCAGCTGCGCCCGAGTGATCAGGTCTCAATCGTCACCTATGCGGGCAGCGCCGGACAGGTTCTGGCCCCGACCAACGCTTCGGAACGCGCAGTGATCCTTAACGCCCTCGACCAGCTCGACGCGGGCGGCTCAACCGCAGGTCAGGCCGGCTTGCAGCAGGCTTATTCAACCGCCGAGGATATGAATGAAGAAGGTGAAATCACCCGCGTGATCCTTGCAACAGACGGTGACTTTAACGTCGGGATGTCCGACCCGGATGCTTTGAAAAAATACATAACAGATAAGCGAGACAGCAGTATCTACCTCTCTGTTCTCGGTTTCGGGCGCGGCAACTTGCAAGATACGACAATGCAAGCATTGGCGCAGAGCGGCAATGGACAAGCGGCTTATATCGACACGCTGGCCGAAGCGCAGAAGGTTCTGGTGGACCAACTGACCGGTGCTTTGTTTTCGATCGCTGATGACGTCAAAATCCAAGTCGAATTCAATCCGGCCAAAATCGTGGAATATCGACTGATCGGTTATGAAACGCGTGCGCTACGTCGCGAGGATTTCAACAACGATGCGGTCGATGCAGGTGACATCGGCGCAGGGCATACCGTGACTGCCCTCTACGAAGTAACGCCCACGGGGTCCCCAGCTCAGCTTAGCACACCGATGCGGTATCAAGCCCGCGCGTCGGATAATGGCAACGACGAGTTAGGGTTTCTTGCAATCCGCTATAAAGCCCCCGGAGCAGTAAACAGCCAACTGATCGAAACGCCGATCACCATGGATTTGACGCCATTGTCAGATGCCGAGTTTGCGACCGCGATCGCAGGGTTCGGGCAACTGCTACGCGGAAGCGACTATACAGGCGATTGGTCTTATGAGGACGCGATTGAGTTGGCCAACGAGGCAAAAGGGGATGATCCTTTTGGCTATCGGGCTGAAGCGGTTCAACTCATGAGGTTGGCAGCCAGCCTTGCCGAAAATTGACTTCCTTGAACCCACTCGAAGTTACAGGAGGCCGATCCGAGTAAGAGGGGTCGGCCCAATCCTGCCGCTCATTTAGGTGTGCAACGCTGCGGTGCAGCTTCCCCGAAGCGGACATTGAACTACTATCGGGATGGAGCGTTAATCAGACGACTGCAACGCGGACTTTGCTGACTTTAGAGGCACTATCTCCAATGTCCGTTGTCTGCAGCTACGCAGGGTTTCTAAGCAACAGGACTACCGTCCGAACAATGCTGAGCGAAACT
>NZ_JBWVBF010000011.1:0-61575 GCF_057221115.1 Ruegeria sp. HKCCD6426
CGTCCCGCCGTCTCGCCAGCGTGTCAGCACCACCTCAGCAGCGCCGGTGAAGGGGGTTCTAAGGTTTACCGATCCCAGCCGCAAGCAGAAAAACCCAGAAACTTGCAAAAAACCGCAAAATCAAACTTTTATAAATAAAACCAGATAATTAGCTCGCATCGAAATGATGCCAATCACGTATTTCCGCACAGGCTTCACCCCGAATCTTGGCATTTACACAGAGTTACCCACAGACTCAGCGGCGAGTCAGGCGGAATCGGCCTCATGTGGCCGAGTCAGCAGACCCAAAAACGGAATACGAAGCAGCAACAGGCCAACAATCAGGGACAAATAGACCAGCGGTTCAATCTGAAAGCCCTTGGCCAGCATGACATAGTGCAGCCCTCCCAGGATCGCCGCTGGGAAGACAAGACGTTGCAGGCTGCGCCAACGAGGCCCCAGCTTGCGCACAGACAGATTGTTGGACGTCACCGCCAGCGGCAGCATCAGGACAAACGCGGCCATGCCGACCGTTATGTAAGGGCGTTTGACGATATCCGCCCAAATCTGGCCGGGCACCTGCACATCGAGTACCAGCCACACCAGCAGATGCAGACCGGCATAGGTAAATGTCAGCACGCCAAGCGCTCGGCGGAACTTTAGCAGGTTCAACCCGAGGAACCGCCGCAGCGGAGAAATCGCCAGCACCACAATCAACAGCTGCAGCGCCAGTTCCCCGTAACGGTGTTCCAGCGCCTCGATCGGCTCTACGCCTAGGCCACCGGTCAGCGCCTGAAAGAACAGCCAGGGCGCGGGGGGGGCGCCCAGCGCGTAGACCGCCCAGATTGGAACCCGTCGAATGACTAGATTTAACCGATCCATGATTTTTCCTGATACCAATTCCAAATTAGCTCCAGTTCAAAGGGTTGCTTGCCAAATTTCTGCCTGACTTCTGGGGCATTATACCACTGACAACATTCAAAAATCGCCAATCCTGACCATACAAAAAATTGCGCGGAGTAACTTCAGTGTCCCACGATGAGTTAATGACAACCGTTTTGTTGAGCTTTGGCGTCGGTATAATCGTAAGCTGGGGGCTGGCCCGCTGGCGCAACAGCAAGGGGCGCACATCTGTTTTCGCCAATGACGAAAGCCTGGAAGAGGTTGGAATGTCCTTCATCTCTTCACTGTTCAACTCGTTTTCACCGAACCGGGTGGACGGGATAACTGAATTGCGCCCACCGTGGGGATTGCGTGTTCTGGCCCCCATACTTGCGTTGGCCCTGTTTCTGACAACCGATATGTCCCCGCTGTGGGACTCAGTCGGCGTCCATGACCCGTTGATCCGCAAAGGAGCTCTTATCGCTCTCTGTCTGTTTTTCGGATATTCCTGGTTCATGTTGCTCTTTGTCCAAAAGGTCGTCTACGACGGGTCATTCATCGAGTGCTACGGCGTTGATGCTAGCAAACAGGAACGTAATCTGTCTGATCTCGTCGACATCCGGGTTCACGAGAAACGTCCGGCGCTGGTTCTTTCGTTTGCTCAACAAAAGCCTCTCTATATCCCGAAATTCCTCTCTCACCGGGCAGAGTTCGTCTCCCGTATGGAAGCCATCGCACAGCAGAACCGCAGCAACGGGCTAGCGGCCCCGGCACCCACACTGGCAAACAGGTTCGGGTTTTAAGGCCCGAACCGCCGGGAGTTTCAATAATTCGCGGTCAGATCCATACCATCGTAAAGCCCGGCGACTTCCTGTTCATACCCGTTATACATCAGTGTCGGGATGCGCTTGGCGAAGAGACCTCCGCCAATCTGCCGTTCAGAGGCTTGCGACCAGCGCGGATGATCCACATCAGGGTTCACATTGCTGTAGAAACCGTACTCGCGGGGGTTGGACATGTTCCAGCTGGTGGGCGGCTCATCTTCTGTCAGAGTGATCCGCACAATCGACTTGATTGACTTGAAGCCGTATTTCCACGGCACAACCAGCCGCAGCGGCGCACCGTTTTGGTTCGGGATCGGGCGGTCATAGATACCGGTCGCCAAAATTGTCAGCGGATGCATCGCCTCATCCAAACGCAGGCCTTCGCGATAGGGCCATTCCAGAACCGGGTATTGGACACCCGGCATTTCGTCCGGTCGATAGGCCGTCTCAAATGCCACATATCTTGCCCCTTCCTGAACGCCTGCCATATTCAGAAGGTCGGCCAATTCGAACCCGTTCCACGGAATCACCATCGACCACGCTTCTACACAGCGGAACCGGTAGATACGCTCTTCGATCGTCATCTCGGACATGATGTCCTTGAAGTCATACTCGCCGGGCTTGTCGACCAATCCGTCGATCTTGACGCTCCAGGGTTCGGTCACCAGCGTATGGGCATATTTTGCCGGATCATCCTTCCGCGTCCCGAACTCATAGTAATTGTTATACGAGGTGATCTCTTCCCAAGTGTTCGGCTCCAGAGCTTCCTGCGCTTCAGAACGTTTTGCCAATCCCGCCAGCCCGACACCGACCAATCCGGCCATCACTTGCCGCCGGTTCAGAAACGCCGCCCTTGGGGTAACGTCGGCATGTGTCAGTGTATTGGTCCAGCGATGCGCCATTTGGGTCTCCGAAAAAAGTTCACCTCGGCAATGAGGTAATGTCTGATAGCACAGAGCCAAGGAAACAGGCGTCACGATTGAGCGAAGTGATTGTAACGAATTCGGCGAACTCTGTTCTGTACGCGTCTGCAGGGACAAATTGTGCGCTGCGCACAGTATCTATCTGGGGCCCATTTGTATCATGGGCAGCTCGCCAACCATGATCAATAGCCCAAATTTCAAGTAATTGCCCTCTGAAAAAAGGCTCGCTATGGTCCGCAAATGGTTTGGCCCAAGAACACACTTCCAAAATTGGAAAGCGACGCAGACGCCGGCATCGAAGTCACCGACGAATTTGAACGTTTCACCCAGCGGAATGATATATTCACCCGAGCATTCTGGGACGAACGGATCAGGACCAAGGCAACGGACAAGTTCTTTGCCTCATACCGGATGGAGGCAGCGCCGCGAAAAGGCGAAGGTTTTGCACTGCGAGATTTTGCACTGCGCAATGCTGCCTGGCTAATTTCGGATGTCGTTTCGAACCGCAGCGCAGAGAGTGGAAAACGAGAGGGGTTTCAGGCATCGATCCAGCCGGATACCCCAGTGGCCAAGGATGCGCTGGCTATCGACGATCCGGAAAGGATGTCGTCCGAGATCAAACGTATCGCAAAGTTTTTCGGCGCTGACCTCTGTGGGATCACTGACCTGGATGAACGATGGATCTATACGGCGCGTGTAGACACGCGGGACATGTCTGACGCACCGCACGATCTGCCGGAAGGGCTGAATTCTGTTATCGTGCTGGGTCATGAAATGGATCAGGAATTGGTTGCCACCTACCCGTCGGCACTGGCAGGCGCCGCCACAGGGCGGGAGTACAGCCATGAGGCGGCAATCGTCATGCAACTGGCAGCGTATATCCGCAATCTGGGCTACGAAGCCGTTGCGTCGATGAACGACACCGCTCTGGTCATTCCTTACGCAATAAAGGCGGGCTTGGGCGAATACGCCCGTAACCAGATGGTGATCACACCTGAATACGGGCCGCGCCTGCGGTTCTCAAAGATATTTACAAACCTGCCACTGACGCATGACACCCCCAAACCATCGGGCGTGCGCGCTTTCTGTGACATATGCACCAAATGCGCTGACGCGTGCCCCGTGAAAGCGTTGCCCTACGGTCCGCCGTCGACGGACACGGCCAATATCTCGGCGATCAAGGGGGTTCGCAAGTGGACCTCGGATGCCGAGAAGTGTTTTTCTTTCTGGGCTAAAACTGCGTCCGATTGCGCAATCTGCATGAGGGTTTGCCCGTTCAATCGGGACTATGGCGCGCTACGGAACCGGCTGTGGTTGAAACTGGCGCTCAGCCCAGCGCGGAAGCTTGCACTGCGGGTTGCCAAATCACATGGCAAAAGACAAAAGCCCGGGGAATGGTGGAAACAAACTCAGTGACCTGCTCCGCCAAAGCCGTCTGCTATACCTCTAGGCAGCATCGGCAGAAGAGACCCGCCAATCGGCGGATCTCTTCGTGAACACCTAAGCTATCAATGCACTACGGCATCATCCGGGCGTGGGCGCTCTGACGTTCCCAACCGGTCGCCAATGATCAGGCCATCCGTTCCAGCGGTCACCGGAACAGTCTCGCCATCCTTGATCTCACCGGCCAACAGCGCTTCGGCCAGCGGGTTCTGCAATGCGCGCTGGATCACGCGCTTGAGCGGGCGGGCACCAAAAACCGGGTCATAGCCTTCATTGGCCAACCATTCCTTGGCGCCATCGTCCAAAGCAAGCTCGATCTTACGGGCGGCCAGACGTTTCTGCAGACGTGCCATCTGAATATCGACGATGCCATCCATATCGGCCCGCTTGAGCCGATCAAAGATGATCGTCTCGTCCAGACGGTTCAGGAATTCGGGCCGGAAATGGGCCCGGACCGCGTCCATCACATCGCGCCGCGCCTGCGCGCTGTCAGCACCATCGGGCAACTGGCTGAGTGCTTGGCTCCCAAGATTCGACGTCAGGATGATCAGCGTTTGTTTGAAGTCCACAGTGCGGCCCTGACCATCGGTCAGCACGCCATCGTCCAGAACTTGCAACAGCACGTTGAACACATCCGGATGCGCCTTTTCGACCTCGTCAAACAGCACGACCTGATAGGGCCTGCGCCGCACAGCTTCGGTCAGCACACCACCTTCGTCATAACCGACATAGCCAGGAGGGGCACCGATCAGTCGAGCGACCGCGTGTTTCTCCATGAACTCGGACATATCGATGCGCACCATCGCGTTGTCGTCGTCGAACAGGAAATTCGCCACGGCCTTGGTCAGTTCGGTCTTACCCACGCCGGTCGGCCCGAGGAACAGGAACGAGCCCAGCGGGCGGTTTTCGTCATTCAGGCCCGCGCGCGCCCGGCGCACGGCGTTAGCCACGGCAGTTACCGCCGCATCCTGACCGATCACGCGGGAATGCAGATCGTCTTCCATCCGCAGCAGTTTCTCGCGCTCGCCTTCCAGCATTTTCGAGGTCGGGATACCGGTCCAGCGTTCGACCACCGAAGCGATCTGTTCCGGACGCACCGTTTCCTCGGCCATCATGGCGTTGCTTTCGGCGTTTTCAGCCTCGGTCAGCTTTTTCTCAAGTTCAGGGATGACACCATAAGACAGCTCACCGGCCTTGGCGAGGTTGCCTTCGCGCTTGGCGATCTCCAGATCAGCACGCGCTTTGTCGAGCTGTTCTTTCAGATCACGCGCACCCGCGAGCTTATCCCGTTCGGCCTGCCACTGGGCGGTCATCTCGGCGGATTGCTCCTGCAAATCGGCCAGATCCTTTTGCAAGGTTTCCAGACGATCTTTCGATGCCGCATCGTCTTCCAGCTTCAGCGCCTCTTCCTCAATCTGCATCTGGAGGATCTGGCGGTCTAGCTGGTCCAGTTCTTCGGGCTTGGAATCCACCTCCATCCGCAACCGCGACGCCGCCTCATCGACAAGGTCGATGGCTTTGTCGGGCAGGAAGCGGTCGGTGATATAGCGATGCGAGAGTGTCGCCGCCGAGACCAGCGCCGAATCCGAGATGCGCACACCGTGGTGCAATTCGTACTTTTCCTTGATACCGCGCAGGATACTGATCGTATCCTCGACCGTCGGCTCCGTGACCATCACTGGCTGGAACCGGCGCGCAAGGGCCGCATCTTTTTCAACGTATTTACGGTACTCGTCCAGCGTTGTCGCACCGATACAATGCAACTCACCTCGGGCAAGCGCAGGCTTGATCAGGTTGGCGGCATCCATCGCGCCGTCGGACTTACCAGCGCCCACCAGCGTGTGCATCTCGTCGATGAACAGGATGATCTCACCGGCGGCCTCGGTCACTTCGGTCAAAACGGCCTTGAGACGTTCTTCAAACTCACCGCGATATTTCGCACCGGCAATCAGCGCACCCATGTCGAGCGCAAGCAGCTTCTTGTCTTTCAGCGATTCCGGTACGTCACCGTTGACGATGCGCAGGGCCATGCCCTCGGCAATCGCAGTTTTACCGACGCCGGGTTCCCCGATCAGAACCGGGTTGTTCTTGGTCCGGCGTGACAGAACCTGCATCGAGCGGCGGATTTCCTCGTCCCGCCCGATGATCGGGTCGATCTTGCCCTCGGCCGCAGCCTCGGTCAGGTCGCGCGCGTATTTCTTCAGCGCGTCATAGCCTTCTTCCGCCGACGCGGTGTCCGCGGTGCGGCCCTTGCGGATGTCGTTGATCGCCTCATTCAGTTTCTGTGCAGATACGGCACCGGCCTCCAAAGCGTCCTTGGCTTTGGACTTCACCATGCACAGCGCCATCAGAACGCGTTCAACCGGCACAAAGCTGTCGCCCGCCTTGGTGGCGATCTTTTCGGCCTCGTCCAGAACCTTGGCAGTCTGACCATCCATGTAAATCTGGCTCGCGTCGCCGCTGACCTTCGGAATCTTTCCCATCGCGGCATCCAGCGCCTCGACCACGCGGTTCGGAGCGCCGCCCGCGCGGGTGATCAGGTTGCTGGCCAGCCCCTGATCATCATCCATCAATGCTTTCAAAATATGCTCGGGTGCCAGCCTCTGGTGCCCCTCACGCAGCGCAATCGTCTGCGCAGCTTGCACGAATCCCCGTGCCCGCTCGGTGAACTTGTTCAAGTCCATAATTTTCTCCTTCGTCTTAAGCGCCCTGAATGTGATGCACCCGCTTGGCGGCACGCGTCGGTCTGAGCCTCACATTCAATCTGGGAAATATCTTCGCTGCTTCAAGAGGCTAAGGCTCGGAATCCACGATTATCTGCGGGGGACCGAGTAGACGCCGTAACCTCCCGTCTCGGCAACCTTGCGCGCGCCATACATATCCACCAAAGACTGCGCCGCATCGCCACCGGTCGGGCAGGAAACCAGGTCAGCTGCGTCATCCAGAAAATCAATGGTGAACGCTGTTTCTCCGGTCAATTGACACTCATCATCGGTTGCTCGATAGCCGCCCACAAACCTCAGGTCATCATTGGGAGCGGTGACGGCATCTGCCGCCGTCTCCGAGTGTGTTTCCTGACATGCGGCCAATGCAAGACAAAGTACAAAGAGCTTTTTCATTATCCGTCCCTTTCGAAGAATGCCGCGACTTTAGCACAGGAAACGCGCATTGCATGGACAGACGCGCCGCAACCCGTTAGGACGCAGACGTTTGCCAAAAAGGAGCGCCCCAATGTCTGACGACCGCCTGATTGTTGCCCTAGATGTCCCGAATGCCCTTCAAGGTCTGGCCATGGCCGAACGGTTGGGTGATTCCGTGTCGTTTTACAAGATTGGGCTTGGCATGTTGACGGGCGGCGGTCTGGCGTTGGCCAATGAGCTGAAACAGGATCACGGCAAGCGCATCTTCTTGGACATGAAGCTGTTCGACATTGGCAACACGGTGGAAAACGCAGTGCGAGGGCTGGCGCAGTTCGATTTGGATTTCCTGACGGTCCATGGTGATCCGCACGTCGTACGGGCAGCTAAAGAAGGCGCTTCAGGTAAGGATTTGAAGATTTTGGCCGTAACAATCCTGACCTCGCTGAACCGCGACGATCTGGATGCAAGCTTGCTGAAGGAAGGCGACGTGCAGGACCTGGTCGTCGAACGCGCGGCCAAAGCGCTAGAGGCCGGGGCAGATGGGGTTATCGCCAGCCCGCAAGAGGCCGCCCTGATCCGCGCCCTGCCCCAAGCCGAAGGCCGGTTGATCGTCACCCCTGGCGTGCGTCCGGCGGGAGCAGCTCTGGGAGATCAGAAACGCGTCGCCACCCCGGCCAGCGCTATTGGAGACGGGGCGGATCACATCGTCATAGGCCGCCCGATCTACCAAGCCCAAGACCCCAAAGCAGCGGCTGAGGCGGTTCTTGCCGAGTTAAATTCTTTGACCCTTCAGTGATCAAACTGACGGAATCACCGAGATTTTCGGTCAGATGTGACGGACAAGCAGTTGACCTAGCGTCAATTTTCACAGAATCCGCGCCAAATCGTCCCTGTGCCCGAAAACACACATTATTTAGGCGAGTTTTAATCGAAGGGCCTAAGCCCTATCGAAAACGACGGATTCGCGCGATTCTTTGGGTGAAACACTCCCCAACGGGCCACTTCTTCCTGAGGTCCGTTACCTCCCCCCGCCGAATTGCGGGGGGTCTTCTTTTCAGACATCCTCAAAAACCGGTGGGCCTTTGATCACTTGCAAAGGGTGCTATAAGGAACCTCCTGTACAAACGCAGAACGCGTGAGGACGCAGATGCCCGGTCTTTGCCGAGATTGCCTGACCCGTCTGACCGACGAACGACGCTGCCCGTCCTGTGGCAGCCCCCGTGTGAAATTGCATCCGGAACTCTTTGACCTGACCATTGCTCATATGGATTGCGACGCGTTCTACGCCTCGGTTGAAAAGCGTGATAATCCTGATCTGGCAGACAAGCCCGTCATTATCGGGGGTGGCAAACGCGGCGTTGTATCGACGGCCTGTTATGTGGCGCGCATTCGCGGTGTACGATCCGCCATGCCGATGTTCCAAGCTCTGAAACGATGCCCGGAAGCAGTGGTAATCAAGCCACGTATGTCGGTTTATGCCGAGGTTTCGCGGGAAATCCGCGCGATGATGGATGAACTGACCCCCGACGTGGAACCCTTGTCGCTGGACGAGGCGTTCATGGACCTGTCGGGCACTCAGCGCCTTCACGGCGCACCGCCTGCGCTTATGTTGGCACGGCTGGTTAAGCGGATGAAAGACGAGCTGGGCCTGACGGGCTCTATTGGTCTGAGCCATAACAAGTTTCTGGCCAAAGTCGCCTCAGACCTCGACAAACCACGCGGATTCTCGGTTATAGGCAAGGCAGAAACGGCAGAATTCCTGTACGACAAGCCGGTGCGCCTGATCTGGGGCATCGGGCCTGCGGCGCAAGAATCGCTGGACCGCGCAGGCATTCGCGCTTTTTCGGACCTTCTGCGTTGGGAGCAGGAGGCGCTGACAGCACGATTCGGCGCGATGGGCTATCGGCTTTGGCATCTGGCACGGGGCCAGGACAAGCGGCGCGTATCTGCACACGAACCGATGAAGTCGATCAGCAACGAGACAACGTTTTTCGAAGACACCGCCAATCTGGACATTCTGGATGGACATCTGTGGCGCATGTCCGAAAAGGTCGCAGACCGGGCCAAGGCAAAGGGCCTGGCCGGACGAGTCGTAACGCTCAAGCTGAAGCGGGCTAACCATAAGACCATTACGCGGCGTGTTTCTCTGCGGGATGCCACCCAGATTGCCGATCGGATTTACCGCACCGCGCGCGGATTGTTCGACCAAGTGGGCGATCAGGGACCATATCGTCTGCTGGGTTGCGGTTTGTCCGATCTGTGTTCCGAGGAACAAGCCGATATTTCGGGCGACTTGCTGGACCCTGGCGCGGCGCAACGGTCCAAAGCTGAACAGGCCACAGACGAAATCCGGCGCAAATTCGGGACGGATGCTATCGTCAAAGGTCGCGCATTACGGTGAACTTATTCGGCAGCCAGCGGCAGTTGCTCCCGCCCGATGCAGGCTATGTCTGAGATGACCCGACGCAGAGTTTCCTGAAATTCCCGGAAATTCGCGCTCGGCTCTATCGTGTCTTCATTCATGTAAAGCGCCCGATCTATCTCGATCTGGACCGCATGCTGATACCGCGCGGGCCGCCCGTAGGTCTGCGTTACGTAAGCACCGGCAAATGGAGTGTTGCGGGCAACTTTCAGCCCAGCTGATGTAAATGCCGCTTCGATCTGGTCGACGATCACGCCTGAGGCCGATGCCCCGAAGCGGTCGCCAAGAACAATGTCGGGCCGCTTGGGCTGCGTGCTACTTGCCAGCGACACTGCCTCATGCGGCATCGAATGACAGTCAATCAGAATCGCCTGCCCAAACATTGCGTGCGATTCGGCTAAAAGTGACTTCAAACGCACGTGATAGGGCCGCCAATAGGTATCGATGCGCAGGCGGGCCTCGTCCATTGTCAGCTTTCCGCGGTAAATCGAACGTCCGTTCGCCACAACTCGCGGAATAACCCCCAATCCAGAGGCAACACGCGGATTGTGGCCTTGTCGCTTCGCACCTTGTATCAGTGCCGGATCCAGCTCGTCTGCGCTGCGATTGAGGTCCAGATACGCGCGCGGCATCGCCGCTGCCAGCATCGGCGCGCCAAAGTCCGGAGCCGCGGAAAACAACTGATCTACAAACGCATCCTCTGACGAACGAATCATGCTGCGGTTCAGCACCGAGCGCTGTAATAGAGAATCTGGATACTGCCGACCGCTGTGAGGAGAAGAAAACACCACGCAAGAACTGCGGTTTGCGGGCATTTCCAATGCGTAGGCTGCGTTCGACATGGTCTCTCCTTGCTCAAGACCAACATAGACCGGAAAATAGTTCTTCCAAACCCCTTGATCCCCCAAACGACTCCTTTTATAGACCCCGCTACCGGCGCGGGGTTCCGCGCCCCATTTCGTTATGGGGCAGGACAACGCAAAGGTTCGTGGGCGGTTAGCTCAGCGGTAGAGCACTTCGTTGACATCGAAGGGGTCACAAGTTCGATCCTTGTACCGCCCACCATCGTTTCACTGTTTCGGGTCTGACCCGGGACACCCGCTAACCCAGGCGCTGGCCACGTCCTTGATGAAGGCGCCGCAGATTGGAGACAGACCAATGAAGGTCAAGAACTCGCTCCGCTCGCTCAAGAACCGGCACCGTGATTGCCGGGTTGTGCGTCGCAAAGGCCGCGTCTATGTGATCAACAAGACGCAGCGTAAGTTCAAAGCTCGCCAGGGCTGAGAGCGGCA
This sequence comes from Ruegeria sp. HKCCD6426, assembly GCF_057221115.1. NCBI lineage: Bacteria > Pseudomonadati > Pseudomonadota > Alphaproteobacteria > Rhodobacterales > Roseobacteraceae > Ruegeria > Ruegeria sp. HKCCD6426. Next base: position 10,906 of record NZ_JBWVBF010000011.1, read on the forward strand.
CGTGCCGATTTGAAAGAACCGCGCCTTTGGGCGCGGTTTTTTTTCGTCTGGAGATATGCGATATTCGCTTAGCGGACAAATCTGCCTTTGGCTTGCTAAGATAGACTAGCGACCGCGCCGACAAATTCGGTCCACCGCTCGCGATCCACAAACCCATAGTGTCCTGCGCCCGGCCACTCATGCGCTGTGCAGTTGGGAAGCTCTGAGCATAGGTGTCGTGGCATTTCCGGTGAGATAATGTCGTCCGCAGTACCATAAAAAATTTCCACGGGTTGCGCGATATCACTCGGCGAGAAGCCCCAGTCCCAAAGAGCCATCGTCATTTCGAAAACGCCTTCCTCTTGTTGCAGGTAACCAAGGCGAAAGTTCTCTTCGAACAACGCTTGTTGCTCAGGATTGCGGAGTATTGTTTTGGCCTCATTGGGCATTTGGTCAGCTACTGACTCCACATATGAAGGGATGTCTTTCAATGCACTTTTGGCACCGACACGCTCTGCCCAGCGGATCAGTAAGGTCAGATGGCGCAGTTTCGCGATAGTCTTCAGGTCCTTCATTACTAGCATTTTGGTAACGCCGGGCTCATCGAATGGAGCCACAGGAGAAGCGAGCACTACCTTGCGCACACGTTCGGGCATGTGAAATGCCACCGCTAAAGCGTGGGGTCCGCCTCCGGAATGGCCCGCTACATTGAAGGTATCAAGGCCAAGATGGTCAGCCAAATCCTCCATATCAGCGCCCCAATCGACCATTCTCCGATCCTTCTTCGGACTCGACCCTCCGACACCGGGTTCGTCGGCTGCAATCCATCGCACACCAAGCGAAGCAGTTAGATTGTCGTCGGGTTGACGAAGTATGTGAGAGTCGGAAAACCCATGGCTAAAAATCACTGGTGTTCCATTTGGGTCACCGTATGTGCTGAATGCGAGCGTTCTACCGTCCCTTAGAGTTATATGTTTGGTCAAGTTTTTCTCCTAAAGCGAAATAACATCGAGTCGTGAGTTCATCAGGCTGCTGGAATAAATTTATTTCAAAGATACGAGCCGCACTCGTTATTTCTGTACCATAACTTTTGATCCGCACAATGAAACGCGGATATCAGTTTGGGTTCAGACCTGACATTGCGTGGTGGAGCGGTTAGCGTGATGCGCACATTAACCAAGAAACAAGACAAGAGGGCTCCATGCGTTCCTTCGTTGCCATTTCACTCAGCGACGAGGCAAAAGCGGCTCTTGCACCATTCCAGCGCGCGTTGCCGGCCGGCCGGCCGGTATCGCCTGAAAACCTGCATCTGACACTGGTTTTTCTGGATGATCAGCCCACAGAGGCATTGGAAGCTTTACATGAAGAGCTTCTGACGCTTACAGGCTCGCCCTTCAGCGTCACATTTTCAGGGATCGAGTGTATTGGGCGCGTGCTGGCAGTCGGGATACCTGAGTGCGCCTCGCTTATTGCCCTACATCGAAAAGTCCAGACCGCAACGCGGCGAGCCGGGATTGTACTGCCTCGTCGGCGTTTTCGCCCGCACGTAACCATCGCTCGTTTAAAGCCGGAGCAACACGGTGCGATTCAGCCTGTTCTGAGCACCGGCATGACAGTTGCATTGCCGGACATGTTGGTCACCGGCTTCACCCTTTACCAATCCACCCTACGTCCCGAAGGCGCCCGGCACGACGCATTGGCGCATTATGCACTTGGGTGAACGGTCACCAAAGCAACCTAACCCGGCCTTCCCTTTTGATTGAACAAAACGTCTGCACATCGACTTGTTCTGTTAAGGGCCCTTGGAAGTCGCCAGTGCCAAGTTCAGGGGAAAGCGGGAATATTCAAATCACTCCCGGGTCGCAGCAGCGACCATTTGGCCGACTAAATTTGTCGGATTTCCTTGCATCCACCTGAGAATCGTTTAATTGACCAAATCAGTCGGGTTCCAACCCGTGCGAATTCTTAGTTTGGGAAACATCATGCTGAAATCCTCCTCCTGCATTGCCGCCGCCCTGACGGCCCTGATCGCGACTTCTGCCGCCGCCGAAGGCGAGCTGAACCTGTATTCCTCGCGCCACTACGACACGGATGAGCGTCTCTACTCCGATTTTGAAGAGGCCACCGGCATCACGATCAACCGTATCGAAGGCAAGGCCGATGAGCTGATTGCCCGCATGGAAGCCGAAGGCGCGAACTCGCCCGCCGACATTCTGCTGACCGTCGACACCTCTCGTCTGGCGCGCGCCAAGAATGCAGGCATCCTGCAATCTGCGGAAAGCGCCGTTCTGGAAGAACGCATCCCCGCCAACCTGCAAGATGTAGACAACCAGTGGTTCGGCTTTTCGCAACGCGCCCGCATCATCTTTTTCGACAAAGCTGAAGTAGCGAACCCGCCCGCGACCTACCTGGACCTGGCCAAGCCGGAATATAAAGGTCTGGTTTGCATTCGTTCGTCCAGCAACACCTACAACCAGACCCTGCTGGCCTCGATCATCACCAACCACGGCGCTGAGGCTGCCAAAACATGGGCCGAAGGTGTTGTGTCCAACATGGCGCGCGAACCGCAAGGCGGTGACACAGATCAGCTGCGCGGCATCGTGTCGGGCGAGTGCGAGATTGCCGTATCGAATTCCTACTACTTTGCGCGCGCTCTGCGCAAAGACGTCAAAGGCCTGAGTGCCGAGATCGACATGATCGGCGTGCAATTTCCGGCCCAGGACGCCGAAGGTGCACATATGAACCTGTCGGGCGCAGGTGTCGCGGCTAACGCGCCCAACCGCGAAAATGCCGTCAAGTTCCTGGAATATCTGGCCAGCGATCAGGCGCAGGTTTACTTTTCGAACGGCAATGACGAATTCCCCGCGGTTGAAGGTGTCGCCCTCGCCGAGAACGTCGCTTCTCTGGGCGAGTTCAAGGCAGATGACGTGAACCTGTCCGAGGTCGCCAAGAACATCCCTGAAGCGCAGAAAATCTTTAACGAAGTGGGTTGGAAGTAATTCCACCATATATTCGGGCAGTCGAAGGGCGCAGAATTTTCTGCGCCCTTTTCTTGTTGCGATTCGTTAAAAATTAATCAATGCTCTCTTATATGAACACTATTCCCAAATTTGAACGATGCTAGATGACCTTTCGAACCGCCTCGCCAGCCGCCTGAACGAACTACGTCAGGGACGCGGCTGGTCGCTGGATCAACTGGCTGATCACAGTGGTATCAGCCGAGCGACCCTGTCGCGGATGGAGAAAGGTGATGTCAGCCCGACCGCTGAAACTCTGGGTCGACTCTGCGCTGCCTACGGGTTGCCCATGTCCCGTCTGCTAATGATGGTTGAAGACAGCTTTGACCCAAAGGTCCCGTTTGAACGCCAGCCGGAATGGAGCGACCCCGAGACCGGGTTCACTCGCCGGTCAGTCTCTCCCCCGGCTGCCGGTCTGAGTGGAGAGGTAATGGAAGGTCACCTGCCGCCCGAAACCGTTATCTCCTATGACACGCCGCCAAAACCCGGGCAGGAACATCATCTGATCGTACTGGACGGCGCGCTGACCCTGACAGTCGACGGGGTCGACCACTCGCTAAGTGGCGGCGACTGCCTTCGATATCATTTGTCCGGGCCCACACGATTTGAAACCGGGCGTATGCGCGGCGCGCGGTATCTTCTGGTGTTGATATGATCACGCGATTGACCGATGCCTGTTTTGACAACGCAGTGGATGACCTGACCGGTATCCTGCATTGCTGTGTTCACGCCGGAGCCAGTATCGGCTTCATTCTGCCCTATTCGCCCGAAGACGCGCGCGTCTATTGGCAGGACCGGGTTCGGCCTGACCTGCGCGCAGGAAAGTTAGACCTGTTCGTTGTAAATGATGAGGAGCGTATTCAGGGTACCGTGCAATTGGTCCCGGCTGCGATGCCAAACCAACCCCATCGCGCCGATGTGGCCAAACTGTTGGTTCACCCCGAAGCCCGACGGCGGGGTTTGGGCCGTGCCCTGATGGGCGTTCTTGAGGCGCGCGCATTAGAGCTGGGAAAAACATTGCTGGTACTGGATACGCGCAGTTCTGATCCATCCCGCACGCTGTACCAGTCGCTTGGATTTCAGATTGCCGGAGAAATCCCGAACTACTGCCGCAACCCGTTCGAGGACAGGCTGGAACCCACCACCTACATGTTCAAAGACCTCAGCTAGTTTGCCATTTTTCGAACGTTGGCGGCAAAGCAATAGCCGATGCCGTGTATGGTCTTGATAAACGTGGGTGCAGCGGGATCGGGCTCGATCTTTTTGCGTAGACGCAAAACATGCACGTCAATTGTTCGGTCTCCAACGATGGTTTCGCGACCGCGCGCCTTATCCAGCAACTGATCGCGGGAAAAGACCATATGCGGGCTGGTCACGAACGCGTGCAGAACGTTGAATTCCGTCGTGGTCAGAGGAGTTGCCTCAATGCCACCCTTGGTCGTCAGAGTGCGTTCGTTGACGTTCAGAACCCAATCACCGAAAGCGATCAGTGGCATGTCAGCGCCCTGCAAGGGTTTGTCATCAGGTCGCGCACGGCGCAGGACCGTGCGGATGCGTGCCAGAACCTCGCGCGCTTCGAATGGTTTGGTGATGTAGTCGTCCGCGCCGAACTCAAGTCCGACGACCCGGTCAAATATCTCGTCCCGGCCCGACAACACGATAATCGGAATGCTCGAATTGACCCGCAACTCGCGCGTGATGTCAAAGCCATTACGCCCGGGCAGGCCGATATCCAACAGGATCAGGTCCACTTCCCCCTGCGCCAGAACAGCATCCATCGCGTTTCCGTCTGCTGCGCACGTCACCCGACACCCCTGCTTTTCGAGGTATCTTTGCAAAAACGACGTAATCTGCGGATCATCGTCGACCACAAGGATGTGTTCTTTAACCATCTAGGTTTCCAAGCGCTCAGGTTTGCCCGGCGTGGAACATTTGTAACCGCCGGTCCCTGGCTCATGCAAGGTACGGACCACACCAAGTATAGAGTCAGTGCGGCCCATCAAAATCTCAAAAGGCTCAGTGACTGACCCACACACATAGTTTCAGTATCAGCCGGAATGACGGCCAGACCATCCGCCTCGGCCAGCAGAGCCACGCGCCCGCTATAGGATGCAGCCATCAAGCGCAGCTGAGGAGTGCCATCTGGTGACGAACCCACGATACGGACCGGTCGATATTCCTGACGCCCGGCGTTCCGTTGGAGGGGTTCGGCCAGGACGGCCTGTTCCGGCATTTGGGCCACTCGGTGCAAACCAGCGCGACGGGCCATCATTTGCGATCCAATTATTTGCCACGTCACATAAGCCGACACCGGATTGCCTGGCAGCCCAACATAAAGTGCCTCACCACGGCGCCCGAACATAATTGGCTTGCCGGGTTTCATCGCCACTTTCATCACATCCGTCTCGCCGCCGATTTCGCTGAACAGCCGTGGCATGTGATCCTCATCCCCAACCGAAACACCACCAGTGGTGATGATCAGATCGGACGTATCGCAGGCGTCGCGCAATACCTGCTCCAGCAACGCAGGGTCGTCGTCGACAGGACCTTTGTCGGTCAGCTCTATCCACGGTTTGTCCAGCAGGGCCAAAAGCATAAACCGGTTCGAATTGTAGATCTGCCCGGGCCCCAATGCTTCGCCGGGCTGGCGCAACTCGCTACCGGTCGAAAAGATCGTGACCCGCAGCTTGCGATAGACGGAGACCTGACCGTAACCGGCAGCGGCCAACGCGGCAATCTCTCGTGGACCGATCTCACAACCCTGGCGAAGTATCGGAGCACCGGCCTTCAGGTCTTCGCCCGCCCTGCGAATGTGCTGACCGGTCTTGGGGCGGCGGTTGAACCGGATTCCGGCGTCGGTAACCTCGCAATCCTCCTGCATCAGGACCGCATCGAAATCGGCAGGAACTGGTGCGCCGGTAAAGATACGCAGCGCAGAACCTTCGGGTGCTGCATGCGCACCGCTGTCGCCTGCGGCCACGCGCCCGCCGATTTTCAGGTCGTAAAGTGGCCCTTCCCCCAAATCGGACAGCCGAACGGCATAACCATCCATGGCCGAGTTGTCGAAGGCCGGCATGTCCACTTTGCTGACGCAATCCTCGGCCAGAACGCGGCCTATCGACTGTCCCAATGGCAGGGTCTCGGAATCAGAAATTGGCTGGGACACAGCCAGTCCCCGCTTCAGCGCTTCTGAAACCGAAAGATACAGATTGGTTTGGCGATCACAGCCGCAGCCATCAGCCATGTTGTGCCTCCAGTTGCTCGAACAACTCTTCAAACTCATTGCGCTCGGCCTCACTCAGCTTGGGCAAGTAGGCTCGCGCCTCTTCCAGATTAGAGCTGGGGTCACCGACAATCAGCAGCATGACCATACCATGGCGGCCGTGAACGCGGCACCGGATGCCATATACACCCTCTTTTTCGAATGTCAGTTCCATCTCAGGCTTGCCGCGGATCTCGAAGGCGCGCGCGCCAACCGGGATCATGCGCAGGATCGACGTCACGGTATGTCGCCCGGTCGAGCCTTTGAAACGGACGGTCGAATCCGCCGGGACATGTAAAATCTTCGGCTCGAACCGGAATGCATGCGCCGGAGTATCTGCGTTCAAGTCGATGATCTGATGCACAACGGCGACCTCTGGCACATCTTCAGCCCATGCCGCAGGCGCCAATGCCATCGATCCTGCAAGCGTCATGGCCACAACGGCTCTGCGCGAAAACTCCATCTGTACCTCCGGGTTCAGACCGCCCGATGGGGTCTCCCCAACAGATCGGCCAAAGCGCTGATCATCACCGGCCATTGCGCGCGACAGTCTTGGTCACGCAGTTCGGCCAACAATTCGCGGCCAATGGACACCACTGCGGGCGTGCTGTCATTGACATAGGTCACGATTCGCTGCTCGGGATTGGCCAGCAGGAAATGCACGATGGCCGCTCCGGCCTGATCGGGTGCAACCTGTGAAAGCAGGCGCATCGCCGCCTGCCGTACTGGGGCCGAGACGTCATCCAACAGGCTGCGCGCCGCGTCCGCAGTACCGTCCCATTCGGTCAGGATATGCATGGCATCAATGCGGAAGGGTGTGTCGCCGGTTTTCAGCATTGCGCGCAGCTTACCCCGCAGCGTGTCCTGAGGCGGCAGATCGGATTGCTGTAGCAATTTGAGCGCCTGCAGTGACAGGCCCGAGTCAGTGTGCGAGAGGCCCTGAGTGATCAGGTCGACCAGTTGATCTTCACTCAGCTCTGCGCCATGACGCGCGACTGAACCGCCCAGCGCCGACAAGGCCTGCTGTGCGATCTCGGTCTCGGGGTCCTTTGCGATCTGGGCGAGCATAACCTGCATGCCCTTCACCTCTCCCAACAGTCGGATCGCGGACATGCGGGTTTCCCGATCCAGCGCTTCGGCATCATCATCCAGCGCGACACGGCGGCGCTTGGGGTGCCGGGTTGCCTTGGCCAGCAGCGCCTGCTCGCGCGGGGTAAGGGGCTGCGTCTCGTCCTCTTCCGCCTCCTGCGTCATTTCCACGGCTATGGCGTCATGGCCAAGAATCGCGCCGAGGCTGGAAGTCGGGCCATTTTCGCCTCCTTCCGACACATCAAGACCTGCCTCTTCCAACGCGGCTATATCGTTTTGCGGAACCTCTGCTTCGACTTCTTCCTCAGCAGCAACCGGCATCGGCGCCAGCGCAAAGGACAACAGCAACTCGCGACCCTGTTGCTGGTTCACGTGCGGGCGTGTTTCGTCGGTCACGATCATGGCCAGCGACGCCACCGCTTTCAGCCGAACCGACCGGAAGGGCGAGCGGCAGGCGCGTTGCAACCACTCTGCCGCTTCGCGCAGCGGCGAGGTCGCCAGTGCATCGACGACAGCCCATTGCAGGCGCTCGGCCTTTAGGTCGTCGCCATCAACCGAGAACAGCGCGTTCAGGCGATCTGCGATTTGCTGTGGCGCTAAGGCAGACAGCAAGCCCAGAGCCTGCGCCGAGACTTCTGGCTGTTGTCCGGTAGCCAGGAAATTCAGCACCTGCCATCGCAGGTCCTGCTGATCGGCGATCGGCGTATCCCGCTCCAACCGGTCGATCAGGGCCAACTGCACCTTGGCGCCGGGGTCGCGCATCATGCGGTCCAGCAGTTCGGGTTCCGAGAAACCCGAGAGCTTCAGTGCCGCGATGCGGATCTCTTCGACTGCATCGGTCAGAGCCTGCTCGATCAGGGCAGGATCACCGGGCATCAGCGCTTCATATGCCAGCATACGGATGGCACCGTCTTTGTCGGTCAGGGCTTTGCGCAGAATGGATTCAGCTTCAGCTCCGCCAATCGCAGCCAGCGTTCGCATGGCACGATGGCGCAGTCGGCGGTTCGAGGATTGGGCAAACACACCCAGCGTCGGTACCGAGGGTTGGCCGATCTGGCCCAATGCCTCACACGCTACATCGCCCAGTTCCTGCCCATCCTCGTCCATCAAGGCCAGAACTATGGGTTCAATCGCGGCCTCGTCACCCATGGTGCCCAGCGCCTTGATCGCTGCAATTTGAGCGTCAAGCCAATCGTCCCATTCATCCTGATGCAGCTCGTCCTCGTCCCAAGTAATCTCTTCCCCACGTCCAGTGACAAGAGTACGCAGGTAGGGCGCGGCGTCTTCGGCCTTCAACTCGGCCAGTGCGGTCACACAAGCCAGTTTCACCTCTCCACACGGATCGTGAATCAGGTTCTCAAGCAATTGCGGTGCTGCTTCTTTCACGCCCAGCGCGCCCAGCGCTTGGGCTGCGTCCTGACGGACATCTTCATCGTCATCCAACAGCGCCTCGACCAGTGCAGGGCTGTGCTTGGCGCCAATCGCGGTCAACGCCTGAATGGCGCGCAATCGGATCACGTCATATTCGGATTTTGCGTATTCGGAAAACAGGCCGGTGGCCTCATCGCGCAGGGCGGTATCGGAGTGAATGTTCATATCTGATCTGCCATGTTCCAGTTGGGAAGGTTGGGTGAAAGTGGAAGGCAGGTTTCCCAACCGAAGCCTGCCTTCCATGTGAACCGGGGGGGCCGGTTCAAGGGTCCCTTCTGCAGTGGAACCCCGTCCCGGGGGCCGACATGGCGTCCGCCCCCCGGAATGCTGTCATCAGGCGATGTCGCGCGGCGCGAAGGACATCGTGCGGAACGAGGTCTTATAGGGGCTCGGCCCCAGTTTGCGGACCTTGGCAACACCCATCTTGTAGTTGTAGTTGCCGCTGATCCAGTCGACGATCCGGCCTTCAAGCGCGTTCGCAGGTTGCTGCATGTGCAGGAAGTCCATGTAGACAACGCTTTTCTTGATGGCGGGCGTGACCATTGCCACGGCGGTAATCGCTGCCTTGGTCAGCTCGATATGCCCGTTCTCCATCAGTTTCGAGAACTGGAAGTCGTCGCCTTCGACACCCAGCAGCGTGTGTTTGTTGCCCGGAACACGCTCTGAGTAGACCATCACATAGTCGCCGCTTTCGATACCACGCTCGGCTGCATCGTCGGGGTGAATCTCAACCCAGTTTTCAGGCCAGCGCTGCACGATATAGGGGCGGCGACGGTCGTCGAACCCCGACTGCCAGCGCTCGTTGATCCGGCCGGATGTGGCCCAAAGCTCACCTTCTTCCTTGTTGGGTTTCAGCCATTCCCAATAATCCGAGAACAGGCCCCAGGGCGATTTCTGGATGTTGCACTTACCGGTCTGGCTGTTGAAATGCGTCAGCTTCTTGTTGAACACATCCTTACCCGCCGCGCCGGTATCGGGCAGCTTACGGGTTGTGTCATGCAGACGCTTTGTTTCAATCAGCGTGACGCCATCGGTATCCAGCATGACCGGGCATTGCACACCATCGGTGCCGAATTCACGGACCTTGGCATGCAGGGTCTTGCCCTCGGCTTTGGCCAGACGGTGTACCGCATGGAAGTCCTTGCGCGACCCGCGGGTAAAGCGCACGGCCTCTTCTGCCACCTCGTTCGAGTTCTGCCAGTCGAACCCGTCAAAGCCCATCCGCGTGGCAAGCTGCGCAATGATCCACCAGTCGGGCTTCGCCGCGCCCGGTGCGTCATAGAACTTCTGATACAGACGCAGGCGGCGTTCGCCGTTTGCGCGCAGGAAATCCTCTTCACCCCAGGTCGCTGCGGGGAACACGATGTCGGCGTAGCGGTTGCCGATCGGGTCCTGCAGATAGATGTCCTGGTTGATCACCACCATGCCGCCGCTGTCGGCGCGGGCCTTCAGCGTGTCGATCATCTCTTGCTTGTCGAAAGAGGCGATCTGGTTCGGATTGCGGACGGTCAGTTCCTCGAACTTGTCGGCCAGCTGTTGCGAACCGCACATGGACTGAATCCACGTGGTGCCGATCACATGGGCCATACGGGTGTGACCTGCGATCAGATACCGGTCGGTATCCATGGCACGGCGACGGCGACCGGGCAGTTTCTCGGGCGATTTGTTGCGCGGGTATTTCCCGCCCTTCACGCCACCCCTCTGGTGACCACCGGCCCGACCAATGACCTGACCCGGACGACCGCCACAGCCACAGATGATGCCCAGCGCGGAAATCGCCTGCGTGTTGCCGGTGTTGTTAGACCAGTAGAACCCTTTTTCGATCATGACCGAAGTTTTCGGGCGCGATCCGTCTGCCTTGGGTTTGGCAAGCCATTCAGCGGCAGTATAGATCTTCTGCACGTCGATCTCAGCCATCGCCGCGGCGGTTTCAGGCGCGAATTCGTCCTGTGACAACAGCCACTCTTTCCAGTCCTCGAAGCCTTTGGTCTGGAACTTGCCCCAGGTTGTGCGCCACTGCCATGGCGTATTCCTTGTGCCCTGACCAAAGCCCGACGAGCTTTCCCATTTATTGTTGACCCAATTCTTGATCCAATCGCTGTCTTCCCAGCCGTTCTCCACGATGACACGGGCAATGGCGTTGACGACCAGAAGGTCGGTACCGGGCAGAACGTCGATATGCAGACCGCCCATCTTCTCGGCATGGGCCACACCGGCAGACCGGCGTGGGATCAGGTAGATTTCCTTCTGACCGTTCTGCATGCCCTTCATCATCCACTGAGTATAGAGGATGGTCTTGGTCTCATACGGGTCGGTGCCGCAGACAAGAAGGGTTTCCGCATCACGCCAGTCCTCATACGACGGGCCGAAATTGTCGAAACCCGCATCCCGGAAACCGGGGGTCGAGGTCACGTCGGACGGCGTGTCGTGGAAGGTGAAGTTCGCGGTGTTGATATGGCGCAGCGCGTATTTCGAGATCGCATAGGTGTTCTCGATATACTGATAGCTGAAGGTTTTCACGCCATAGGCATTGGTGCCGTGCTTGGCGATGACGTGGTTGCCCACCTCAGCCGCCACATCCAGCGCCAGATCCCACGGAACCGGCATCAAGGTACCATAAATCCGCATCAGCGGCGTCTTCAGACGGTCGCGTGTGGGGGTCTGCGGATTATAGCATTTCTGCGCGATACACCCACCTCGCAAGGAGCTGTCACCATCAGTATTGACGGTCTGATTGTCCTTGTCGGGGATGATCACCACGTGGTGCGGCTGGCCCTTGTGCAGCACGATATTGTGCTGGTTCGGTGCCACCCATGCACCCAGAGGCGCAACGGGGAAATCCTCACCAAATGCGTTTTCATCCGCGCCGGGACCGCCCGATTTGGCCGTCACGGGCCAGCGGTAGACTTTGTAACCACACGCCACGATGCAGTAATCGCAAGCAGTCGAGATGACCTCGGCGCCCTTGGGCGGCAGCGGAACGTTGGTTTCGGGTACGTAATACGGCGTTGCCATTGTCAGTCTCCCCTCCCCTTATGCAATGAGATTGTCGAAACGGCCGTAGATCAGGCCGAACATGCCGACGGCGTAGATATCGTCACCATCGAGTTCCAGAAGGACCTGCGGCAGCGACTGATACGCCTGACCGGACACAAGAATTCCGTGCCGTGTCACGTCGTAGGTCGACAGGTGCAGCGGGCATGGGCCCAACACCTTATGCTCAGGCTTGTAGCTGTCAAACATCGAACCGCCCTGGTGCGTACACGTCAGGTTGAACGCCACCACGTCCTTTTGCGGACCGATGCCGCCGCCGCTTTCCACGCCGGTCTTGACCAGGATCGAGTCCGAATAGTCGCCCTCGTCCGGGTAGTAGAATTCGACCGGCACATCCTGTTCCAGCTCGGACAGTTTGCCGATCAGCTTGCGCGGATAGGTGGAAACAAGGGCGGGAACCTGTTCGGCCTGACCGTGGCGGGTGGGCATCGCCACCATCACGGCAAAGGTCGTGGCACCCGAGGCGAACAGGAATTGGCGGCGGTTCACGGTGCAGGCCTTCTTGGCCTCACCCGAACAGCTGCATCCGGTTGCGTTATGATCCGTCATGACGCTTACTCCTCTGCTGCAACCGCCGGAAGCGGCTGGTAATCCGGCAGGTCGGGTTCCTCGATCAGGATTTCCTCGCCGGACAGGGATTTCAGGAAGGCCACCAGATCCGCCTTTTCCTGATCGTTCAGGCCAAGGGGTTGGATCAGCTGGGTCTTGTTGGCTGCGAACTCGTTCTCGCCGCCGCCCTGGTTGTAGAATTCGACCACATCCTCAAGCGTCTCCAACATGCCGTTGTGCATGTATGGTTCGGTATAGAGGGTGTAGCGCAGGCTTGGCGTACGGAACTTGCCCTTGTCGGTCTTTTCCTTGGTGCGGAAATAGAAGCCAGGGTCGTCCTTAGTGTGGCGATACATCTCTTCGGTCGAGCCTTTGGAATAAAGCTCATACCGGAAGGTGACTTGCGCCAGACCGTCATCCTGCCAACCATCATAGGCGGGCACGCCGGTGTTGTAGTATTTTTCATCCGACAGCAACGCGCCGTTATGGCATTCGGAACATTGCGCCTTGCCGGTGAACAACTCCAGTCCGCGTTTCTGTTCCTCGGACAGCGCCGCATCATCCCCACGCAGGTAGTTATCAAAGGGCGTGTCGGTCTGTACGATAGTGCGTTCAAATGCAGCGATTGCGCGCCACGCGTTACTGATGCGCGGCCACTGATCGCCAAACACGTCGTTGAAACGCTCGACATATTCGGGAACGAAGGCCAGACGGGCCTCCATCATGTCGGCTTCACCGTTACCGGCAACCGCACCGCCCGCGGCGGATTTGGCCTGACTCTCGAGGCTCTTGGAGGAGCCCGCCCAGAACAGCTTGCCGTAGTAAGCCGAGTTCACGATGGTCTGGCTATTGCGCCAGTGGGTCGTGCCGGGGTAGCCGAACGAGATCGGAGCCTCGACATCCCAACCCACGTCGGGGCTGTGACAGGCCGAACACGGTGTCGACGGGTTGCCGCCCAGACGCGCATCGAAGAACAGCATCTTGCCGAGTTCGACTTTTGCGTCGGTCTGCTTGTTGTCCAGCGGGATTGGAGGCTCGCCCAGCGCCACCAGTGGCGCATCCGGGTCGGGATCAGCCCCGCCGATGCCAGCCTCAATCTCCATGCTGTCCGCGGCGATTGCCTGTGAACCGAGAGCGGCAAACAGGGCAGCGGTGGCGATTGTGCCTTTGAGATAAGACGAAAGGTCTTTCATGGGTCCACTCCTCAGTTTGTCGCGTCTTGCCAATTTTCGATCGGCGCATAGTCCGTATCGATTTCCTCGGCGACGAAGTCGGGGCCGGTCAGCGGATCACCTGACAACGCCTTGAGGAAGGCCACCAGCTGTGCTTGCTCGGTCTCGGAAAGGTTCAGCGGCTTGATACGTGGATCCTTGTTTTCATCGTCACCGCCACCGGCGTTGTAGAAGGCCACAACATCCTCGAGCGTCGCCAGCGTACCGTTGTGCATATACGGCGCGGTATAGGTCAGCTCACGCAGTGTGGGGGTCATGAAGGTGCCGAACGTGTCGGCGGTATGGGTGCGGATGTAAGCGCCCGGATCGGCACGCAGGTTCATGTAGTTCGCGACGCCGAGGAACTTCATCATCGTCACAAAGGTGATGTGACGTTCCGGTTCGGCCCAAATATCGGGGTTGTCGCCCACGCCGATATTGTGCGGCAGATCATCGGTGAACCTCTCGCCCGAGTGGCACGAATTACAGCCGCTGACCTTGAACAGTTCGTAACCGGCCATTGCCTCTTCGGACATCTCACCTGTGTCAAACGGCGCCCCGCGCGAGATCAGCGTTTTCAGATATTCCGGTATCGCGTTGCGCACGCCGCCATTCGAGGGCTCACCAAATCCGGCGGCTTCGAACATTTCGACGTAGACCGGGTCCTGCTTGATGCGCTCCTGCATCAGGCGCATGTCCATGTTCATGGAATAGGTCTCGGTGATGCTTTCGCGGGTCACGTCGTTGAGGTTGGTGCCGATGCGCCCGTCATGGAACCACGCCGCGCGCTTGGCGCTATTGATCAGCGTCGGCACGTTGCGGAAATGCAAGTTGCCCGCATAGGCGTCCGACAGGGCCTGCCCGTCGGTAAAGCCGTTTTCAGGTTGGTGGCAGCTGGCACAGGCCAGTTCAGTATCGCCCGACAGGCGTGGATCAAAAAACAATCGCTTGCCAAGGGCCGCCTTGGCTGGGTCGAACTCTATGGCTTCAACCGGGCCCGGCTCATCCGCCTGGGCCTGGTGAACCGGCAATACAACGCTGATCGTCAGCAGCGAAACTGTCGATAGCGCCGAGAACCATGTTCTGGCTTTGGTCATCATCTAAAAGCCCCTTTTATCGCTAGCCCGGTCTCTCCGGTTGGCCGGGGACCGGCAGGATTAACCATAAGGGGGAGTTGTTTCGTGGTGATTTGACCCAGATTAAAGTCTGTGAAGACTTGTTAAGAAATGTAACGGAATCTAGGCAACCAATGACCGGATAATGCGCGCAAGACTTTGAATTTCTAGTGGTTTCTGTACCATCACTGGCGAAACCCCGGTTACTGTCATCTCGGCATCGTCAAAGTAGCTGCTGATCAGAACCGCAGGCATATCCTCGCGCAGGGCCCGGGCGGCCTGGATCAGACCCGTACCCCTAAGTCCGGGCATCATCAGATCAGTGACCAGAACGTCATAGCCTTCCGGTGATTTCCGGAATGCCTCCAGTGCCTTTTGTGGATCGGAATAAGCCTCGACCTGGTACCCATAGCGGGTCAGCAGTCGGCGTGTGACATACAGGATGTTCTCGTCATCGTCGACGAGCAGCACATGTTCATCTCCAGCCACGGCAGTAACCTCGGCCTGTTCTTGATGACTGAGGGCAGGCATCAGCGGATAGAACAGACTGAAGCGCGTACCTTTTCCAGGCTCCGAGTGTAACTCGACCCGACCATGGCATTCCTCAACACTGTTGTGAACGATTGTCAGGCCCAACCCGGTCCCCTTGCCGACAGGTTTGGTCGAGAAAAAGGGTTGAAACACTTTTTCCTGCAAGTCCTCGGGCATTCCGGGACCAGTATCACTGACGTCAAGTTGGATGACGCCAACAGCCTCGTCCGGCAGATCATCCAGTACGTCTTTGTTTGCAAGACCGATCCGCAAAACCACTTCACCGGGTTGATCGTCCATCGCCTCGAATGCGTTGTGGCATAGGTTCAGCAGAGTTTGAAAAAACAAGGTGCCATCGAATTCGGAAAACGCTTCGTCCACTTCGACATCGAAACGCGTTTCGACATTTGGCGGCGCCGAAACACGGATCAGATCAAGCGCCTCCTGCGTGGCCTTCACCATATCGCCACGCCGGGGATTTCGCGGCCGCTGGCGGGCAAAGGTGAGCATCTTTCGCACCAACGCCTGAGCGCGGCGCGCGGCGATGCGGATTTGATTGACTGAGGTTTGGATATCTTCGTTGCCATCCGAATCCAGCTCGATCAAATCCGCATTACCTGTCACGCTCATCAGTACATTGTTGAAGTCATGCGCCACGGATCCGGCCAGGATGCCAACCGCCTCCATCTTTTGAACCTGCGCGAATTGTTCATGGGTACGGCGGGTTTCAGTCAGGTCTTCGCCGATGCCGATGTAATGAGTGATCGTTCCGTCCTGCCCCACCAACGGAAAAATCGCGGTTGAAACCCAATAGTGCGTACCATCCTTGCGCAGGTTGCGAAACACACCGTACCAGCTTTGGCCTTTTTCCAGATTGCGCATGAGGTCCCGATAGACTTCCTTACCTGAATGCCCGGACTGCAAGAAGCGCGGCGTGTGGCCATAAACCTCATCGGTGTCATAACCGCTGAGGTCAAAGAACTTGCGATTGGCGTATTCGATCCTGAGATCCGTGTCCGTGATGATGATTGAGGTCGGGCTTTGTTCGACCGCACGCGCCAATTTACGCTCTGCCAATTCAACCTGTTCGCGCAATTCAAGCTCGGTTTTCAGGCGGTGATTGGTTCGCAATATGTTGGCAATCAACAAGGTGGTCAGGATTGCGATCATGCCCACGACCACGACAAGGCTCACAAGAATAATCGAGAAATTGCGGACCAGGCGCTCACCTTCGGAGAATGCGCGCACCATGCCTGAAAGGCTTTTGTCCCGTTCTGCGATCCATAGCTGTTCCAGCGCGGCCAACGCGGTCAGCGCATCACTATCATCAACCCTTACAAGCGCATCAATCTGCTCAGCATTAAAACCAGAGGCGATGCCGGATTCGATAATGGGAACATTGCCAATATACTCATGTGCCACGCCCTCAATCAGGTGCAGTGCCTCAAGCTCAGCCACGGTGGGATTTGCAGCCCGATAAGCAGCTATCGTCGCCAGCAGGTTGCGCGACTGCTGACGCAGAACCGGCCCGTAGGACGGATCCTGGCGCAGCACATAATTCTTGAAGTTGTGGATCAGCCCGCCATAGCCGAAATACTCACGAATGTCTGAAATCCAGTACCCCCGCGGCGTCGTCTCGACCGAATAGCTTTGCCAGGCCTGACGCATATCTCCGATACGGTTACTGGTTTCCCGCGACATGTACAGAAACACCGACAGGATGACGACCAAGGCGACACCGATTCCAAAGGCCGCTGCCAGCAGGCGTCGGGGATAACGTTCGGGTACGTCCTGATGCGTGGTCATTCGCGATGCCTGTTGCCGGGGCTAAACGCCGATATCCAGTGCCAGTGCGTGAATACGCGGCACAATATCGCCGAGCGCGGCATGAACGGCCCTGTGACGGGCAACACGGGACTGCCCTTGAAATGCAGCTGCCCGTATACGCACATTGAAATGGCTCTCTCCTCCGTCGCGATACCCCGCATGGCCGCGATGGCTTTCGCTGTCGTCGATCACGTCAAGCTCACGCGGGTTGAACGCCGCCTGCAGGCGGGCACGGATATCTTCGGTTATGGTCATTTTTTTGCTCGACGGCAAAAATATTGCCGCTTCCCTCTTCTACTCTCCGGTCCTTACGTTAAACTGCCTCCTCCGAGTCGAAAAGACGCGTTTGCAGGAGCAGGCCCATGGTAAAGTCAGACCCTTTCGGATTCGATATGTCCGTATCCACCTCAAAGAAAAAGAATCCGCGCGGGCGTCGGGGTATGTCGGGCGCGTCGGAAACGTCGGTACGAATCTGCGATCACGACGGGTGTGAAGAGGCTGGCAAGTTCCGCGCGCCCAAGGCCCCGGATGTTCTTGATGATTTCTTCTGGTTTTGCCAGCAACACGTGCGCGAATATAACCAGAAGTGGAACTTCTTCGACGGCACGACCGAGGCCGAGCTGAACGCGCAACGCTCCAAGGACAAGGTGTGGGAGCGCGAAACCAAGCCTATGGGCGACCCCGAAGCCCGCGCTTGGGCGCGGCTGGGCATAGAGGACCCGCATCAGGTTCTGGGGGCGAATGCCACCAAGAACCCCGGTCGCACCTCTGGTGGTGGTGGCCGTCGTCTGCCTCCCACCGAGCGTCGCGCCGTTGAAATCCTCGAAGCCAAGGACAACTGGACCAAGGCCGAGGTGCGCAAGGCCTACAAAAAGCTGATCAAGGTTCTGCACCCAGACATGAACGGCGGCGACCGATCTCAGGAAGAGCAGCTGCAAGAGGTCGTCTGGGCCTGGGATCAGATCAAGGACAGCCGGAACTTTAAGTAGGTCTAGCTGACTGCCGCTTGGACCGGAATGGAAGATTCGCTGAGCAGTGTAGCGGTTCCGCCGACGCCGTGTTCTACAACTTGCTAGATTGGACATAAGAGCCTTAACCGGACATCGCCGAGTGATCTGGTAACTACAGGTGCTCTAGGCTGCTTACAGCACAATGCCGACCTTGGCCCCAAGGTGCCCTTCGAGTGTCTGAGTGAATGATCGGACGTCTGCTTTGAGCCCATAGGGGAACACTTAGTCACTCGGCCTATAGAGGCCCGATTCTAAGTACGGTTATACTGACATTGCAGCACGAATAGAAATCTTCGCTGGTGATAGTCAATCCGCAGGAGACCGATATGAGAGAACGCGACATTCAGCATTTACGCGAGACAATCCGGATTGCAAAAGAAAGCCGTCAGGCTGGCAATCACCCTTTCGGTGCGACACTGGTTGATCCCAACGGAGAGGTCCTCATCCGCTCCGGCAACAGCTATCAAGATTATAAGGGGTTAGGCCACGCCGAATTGAACGTCGCACGAGAGGCGAGCCGTCTTTATGATCCTGAATTCCTTGAAAAATGCACACTATATACTTCGGTAGAACCTTGCTGCATGTGCGCGGGAGCTTGCTATTGGGCGGGGATCGGAACAGTCGTCTATGGTATGACCGAAAAGCGTTTGGCCGTCTTGACCGGTGACAATCTGGAAAACCTGACACTGGATTTGCCCTGTGAGACCGTCTTCAGCGTCGGTCAGCGCCACGTTGAAACCCGTGGACCCTACTCTGAAATCGAGGATGAAGTTGCCGAGGGGCACAGGGGCTTTTGGCAATAGAAGGCCATCTTCCAATCAAAGTAAAAAAGCTGGAAATCAAAAAGGTGGGGCGTTCCGGAACAATGTCCACTACGTCCGCTAGGCCGACCTTGATGCCATCTGAACCGGCACGATGCCCAATCGAAACTGTCAGATGACCGGTTTGAGCCTATGGCGGTAATCCCGCTGACTTGCGAATGAAGCTTAGTTGCGCGGGTAGCCGTTTGCGATCCAAGCTGACCAACCATCGGCGTAGTAGACTACGTCCTCATAGCCCCAAGAGACGGCCATCGCACTCGCCCGCACCGACCTGTCACACTCAGCATCAGAACAATAAAATACAACCATTTGGTCTTTGGTTACGTGCTCTGACAGGCTTTTCTCATTCAATGCCGAATTAACATCCAAATTAATCGCACCGGGTATGTGAGCGAGGCTAAATTGGGTGGACCGTCGTACATCTACAAATGTCTCGCCAGCCTCCATAAGTTCAAGGGCCTTTGGCGCGTCAACTTTATTCGCACCTTCTACATTGAACCCAACTTCGCTTTGCGAAATCAGCCTTTTCCAATCATCTTGTGCAACTGCGCTTATCGTCACGAGCAGCACAAAAAGCACCGATAATGCAATCTTCATAGCTCTCTCCATTGTACTATTTTTGGCCTCTGCGAAGCCTCGAGAGCAACAAAAGCATGACCGCTTCACAGAACGCCAAACCTCTAAAATTGTCGTCTTAATTCTAAGTTGCTCACTGCTCTGTATAGCACGGTATTTTCTGTTCGCTTACAGTTTCAAGTTTCTCGGTCGCTCAACTAATCTAATGAGCTATCAATCCACTGGACAGTATGTCTGCATTGTCCGCGTTGCGGACCAAGGCGACGTGTTTAAGCTTTGGAAGAGATAGCACACACATATAAGCGCCCGACTGTTCAGGTCGAACGCTTGAAAATTCGTTGCGGTGTGAATTCTCACCGGTTGCACCCTCGGTAACCCAGCTCCAATAGTGAGAGCGCGATTCAATCCATGACAAACGGGGTCACAGAGCTGCCATTTCCCACTAGCGCAGCATTGATCACAACAAACGGCTGCAATGCGCGGGTATCTGTTTTATGGGTACTAGTAGTTGTTCGGCGGCAAAATGTGCCGCCGAATCTCTAGTCTATTGCCAGCTTGAAAAAACGTCTCGGGTCTGTTCGCTTTCCGGTCGAAGGTTTTCGATCCCCTCATACGGAACACCCTTTCCAAGCGGCAGATGCGGATGTTTGGCAATGGTTATTTGGTGGCGTTTTACCATGTCCTGGAACGAAGCACCTGACCACAACGAGTAGCCAACGAGGGGGTGCTTTTCGCGCGGGTCGCGGTAGACATTGAACACGGGCGCGGCGGCGCCGGGTTGACCGGGGGCTGGCATATGCATCTTGTATTCCTGCTTAACGACCGACCGCAGAACCGGCCCCTCGTACACATAGACATAGTCTCGGCGAGAGTTGCCCTCGCCTTCCAGCAGTAAGGCGGTCTGGTCAATTCCGTCAATGACACGGTCTCGGGGAATGCGGTCGGCTGCGCCTGCAATCCGGGCGAAGGTTGTGAACAAGTCCGAGACATGGACGATATCCCCTGCGGCGCTTCCGGGTTCAATCACGCCGGGCCAACGGATGAAAGCATCCGTACGTACGCCGCCCTCCAAGTGCTGGGTCTTTCCGCCGCGATATATCAGCTGGTTCAGACCGGATGTACCTTCGTAGTGGTACATCAAACCGTTGTCAGCCATGATCATCACAATGGTATTGTCTGCTTTGCCGGTTTCATCCAGCTTGGCCAGAACGTCCCCTATCCATCCATCGAGAACCTGCAATTTGTCAGCGTGAAAGCCACCGTTCCGTGAAACAGCCTGATCGGGATACGCGAAGTTCAGAGGATAGAGAGGCCAGTATTGCATAAAAAACGCCTCGTCCTGAGCGGCCAGAAGCTCTAATTGTTCCAGTGCCTGCCGCTGATAACGCAGGTTCATCTCTTCATATTTGGCTTGTGTCCACTCTTCTCCTGGCGCCATGTCTACTTCACGCGCCGGTCCTCCGGCTTCACCTTCCACACCGGTTACGAGACCATAGGGTTTGAACCGTTCGTCCAATTGGAACTGGTTTGACTGACCGGATGGATGGAAGCCAAGCATGTTGTTGGCGACCATCGCGTCACGTGTCATCAGGCTCAGCTGCACTTGCTGATGCAAAGGAAAGGCGGCCCAGTCAAAGCCTTGATTGTGCGGGTAGGACTGCTCGATATCGCCTTGGTGCCATTTGCCAACATGCGCGGTGTTGTAGCCTTCCTCCTTCAGAATTTCAGCAATCGTGACCTCCTCGGCGGCGAGGCCTTCTCCGACCAGCGCAACCTTGACCTCTTCGACGCCGGCGCGCACCGGGTGGCGACCGGTCAGCATCGCCGTCCGTGTGGGTGTACAGGAAGGCTCGGTATACATCCGCATCAGAGACATGCCTTCGGTGGCAAAGCTGTTGATGTTAGGCGTATCAAAACCGGTGACGTAGTTCATCGTCCGGTTGCCCATTTGCCCAAAGCTTACATCGTCGATCAGGATATAAAGGAAGTTGGGAGGCTGACCGCCATTGGCTTCCCGGAGTTCACTTAGCCTGGCGTCGATCTCAGCATCCTGGGCATCCCAACGCTCGCCGAACTGCGCCCGAAGAAACTGAAATTCTCCGTCATGAATAATTGGCGCGTCTTGAGCATGACTCATACTCGAAATCAATAACAATGCAGAAGTAACCCTCAGCAATGATTTCATTGGTAACCCTCCCCAGATTTCTGTTTATGGCTCTTCCGCGCTTATCAGCGCTCGTGTGATTTCTTTTTGAAGACCGTCCAGTGTTTCTCGAATGTCGTTAATCAACTTACCCGCTTCTCTTTCCGGCCCGTTTGTCATGGATTGGTATTCGTCGGCAAGAAGCAGAAAATCTTGACAGATTTCATCGAACTCGGGGTCATCTGCTCGAAGTTCTGCAATTGCTAAACGGTGGTCGGGAAACAGGTTGTCTAAGACGTGTTCTTCCAACTTTGCAAACCCTCGCATCAGATAAGCGACTCTGACTTGCATGATCGTCGAAGTTTCTTTTCTTGTAAGGTATATTGGGGCATTATACGGTGAAATGAGGGGGCTAACTTACTGAAATCATGAAACCTCCCCGAGATAACTCGCAACATTCGGATGAATGCATGCCTCCTGCCGAAAACGAGGTGCGCGCGGCAATTCAGCGATTGGCGACATCATCAACCTTTGCGGGTTCGCAAAGATTGCGGGACTTTCTGAACTACGTCGTTAATGAAACACTCAGTGGCCGTGCAGACGACATCCGCGCCAAGACCATTGCAATAGATGTTTACGAAGGGACATCCTCAGAATTGGCGCGACGCGAGAATGTTGTGCGGGTGGATGCCGGACGGCTACGACGAAAACTCGCAGAGTACTACTTGGCGGACGGTCGTAATGAGAAGATTGTTTTTGCTCTTCCTAAGGGTGGGTATGCACCCAAAATAATTCTTCAGAAAAGAGATTCAGAGCGCTCTTTAGCAAAGTCTCAAGCATTGAGATCAATAGCACTTGGGCTCGTCGGTGCGCTCCTGCTTTTCGGAATTGCAATAGCTTTCGGTTTTCGGGCGACCGACCAGGACGTGGCGGTCAAAAAGCCAGTCGCCGATTTAAACAGCGATGAACGCGGTGCCATATTCGATGCCTCACCTATGCGGCTTCAGGCCGTCAATCTCGCCAATGGCGGTCGAGACCTGATTTTCCCTGCGGTAGAACCGGCGCGACTTGACGCAGCCTTGCTGATATTCAAGGCGGCAATCGACAAAGATGAAAGCTATTTTGGCGGCCATGCCGGTGCTGCACAAGTGGCTGCTACGATTTCTCTGATGACACCGAGCGCTGATTTGGCAGCAGAAATGCTGAGTTACGCCACAGAGCAGGCCGAAATAGCCATGGATTTGGCGCCGGAAACTGGATGGAGCCAATCAGCCAAAGCCTGGGTGGAATTTGCCAAAGGCAATTGGGCCGAGGCATTAGAATTCTCAAATAGGGCCAGACGTTTAGCGCCCAATGACGTGCATGTGTTAGAGTTCGTGTCACTGATATTGTTGTATTCAGGTGAATTCGAGCAAGTCGTGGCCCTCAGCGAAGATGCTCTGTCAAAAATCAACCTGGATCGAGGTTACGTGTTTCAAAACGCGATGGGATCGGCAAAGTTTCACCTTCAGGACTTCAACGGCGCGGTTGCTGCAATTGAGGATGCGATGCAGAAAGGTGGGCCTGTCGGTCCAGTTTCCGTTGCATACCTGATGGCTTCTTACCAGATGATGGGCAATGAAAGTGAAGCTATGGCGCTGTCCACCAAACTTTCAGAAGAATGGCCCAACAGCCGGGTGGATACTCTGTTTCAGAGGCTGTTTGCAGACCCGGAATACGGAATAGAACTTGGGAAAGCTATGCAACAAGCGGGTTGGGTTCCTCAGAAGTAGAGACTCAGGCCCTTGTTCTTCCCCCTTTGGATAGGTCCGCCCGTGTAGTTAGGAAACCGAGGATCAAGGGTTTAAGAATCTCACCGTGCCGGAATTCAACCTACAACGTCGGATCTAGCAGGCGCTAACGACAAATTTGGGCTAATACAGTGAGGCAGGATTCGAGTCACTGACCGTCATACTTTGGATGAAGAGAGACGTCGTTTTATGGGTCTTAAACTTCGACATCCAGTTTTTTAGCCGCCCACGTATACTCCGCTCCTTGGCCGGTAAAAGATCTTCTGATCATGAAGCCGCCCCA
Source organism: Ruegeria sp. HKCCD6426 (assembly GCF_057221115.1). NCBI lineage: Bacteria > Pseudomonadati > Pseudomonadota > Alphaproteobacteria > Rhodobacterales > Roseobacteraceae > Ruegeria > Ruegeria sp. HKCCD6426. Next base: position 34,594 of record NZ_JBWVBF010000011.1, read on the forward strand.
GAAGGTCTTGAATGCGACGTAGAGACTCTTCCCTCTCCGCTTTTACGTCCTCATCTTCGTTGGCCAACTCGTGAGACAACGAAGTCAGGGCGCGCCGCAAAGAGACTTCGATAAGGTCTATATCCTCGACTGAAAGTTCGAACATATCGTTGTACTGGGGCATCCTGGGGCCTCCTACCTGGGCGTAAACCTCAAGAGTGCCCTACCTTTAGCCGGTTTTCCAGCTATACCAAATGCGGTGGTTTCTTTTGGACCTGTCTCAAACCTGCGCCAGCCGGAAAGAAGCTGCAGGCTAAACAGGTTGATCACAAGCATTTATGCGGCCTTTGGTGGCAACCTGGAACCAACCAAGCTGATCGCCAGGGTTTCCGGTTGGTTACCAATCGAAAATCAACTGTGATGCGGGTCTTTCACTGAAAACCTGTTGGCTGTTAGCCTTAGCCGCTTAAAGCTGGCTCCAGAACGCGGCCATGCTGGGACACAACCACCATAACATCGGTCGTTTCGAACACAGTCGAAAGGTCTGAACGCAACTGTAACGTAAGGTTGTCAATATTTGCGGCCGAACACGGACGAAGCGGGTCATAATACGCAACGACCGTGTAACCGCGACCCAGTTTGGAAACGGACAGGTCGATCAACGAACCACCGTCAGCCCGCAGCGTATCCCGAACTGCTCGGCGAACGGCCGCAATGTGCTGGGGCGCAGCAGTGACGCCAGCCAGCTCTCGCAGGCCTGACATAAAATCCCTGAAATATTGCGCGATGACGGTTAAACACAAGACAAGCACGATGATCGAGTCACCAATAGGAGCGATCGGGGCCAGAATGCCATCCCTCAGGAAGTGAATACCCAGCAATCCGACTGCTGCGGCCCCTGTGATGACACCGTCAAAGGCAGCTGCCTTCTTTTCCAACCTGAGGACGTCACTTTGCCTTCCAGTTTTCACCCACGACCGGGCGTGGAACGCCCAAAGAAGCAAACAGGTCAGGCCAATAATGACGAAATAGCCCACCATCGGAGCGAATACCAATTCGGGCTGAGCTTCCCCGTTCAGGTAGCCCACTATGCTCAGGACCGCGTTGGAGATCGCAAACACCACCAGTCCCAAAAGTGAAAGGGAGCGAAAGGTCGTAAACAGGGCTTCGTCGCCGGCATATCCAAATGGGCGGAGTTTATCGGGTTTCTTCTGTACGTTGCGCGACACGCGTTTACCGAATAAGGCCGCCGTGAAGCCGATCAGCGAAAACAGACCGTCCACCAAAATGGCCTGAGAATGGGACAAATACGCGGCTACGATCCCCGCCATCGCCATGAACAGGTTACCTGCCATTCCTACGTTCATCGCGCGGCTTTCCAGCCTATACCGATCTTCAGGTGTCGTGGATTTCATAATCTGATCCCGCGTTTGTCAGTGATGCGCCTAATGGGCAATATTGCCTTAGTTTATTCGATGCTGAAACAATTCGGCTATCATCAAGACTTGGCGGAACGCAGATGTCCCGCTCCTTCACAAAGCATTGCCACAATTCCAGATGCATTGGGAAGATCTCGGGGAAGCACAATTGAAGCCGGACCCATTTGTACGCGTCAAATCTGGGTATCAATCCAGCGTTGGAGGAGTAATTTGCGATCTCGAACAGTCCTGGATCAGGCGGTCGTTCATTGACACGAAAACTCGTCCGATATGTTCCACACCGTCACTTCAGCATCTTACCCTTTGCAGGAAACTCTGGGTGTAGAGGCCTGCTGTGCGGACATTGCCTAGCCTCGTAGAACGGCCCTTTGCCAAATTTGTTCGGCTTACGTCAATGGGTCGAGTTCAAGCACCACGCGCCTCGTTCTGAACAATGTGTAAATGACTCCCATACCCAGATAAGTTCACGTCCAATAACACTTCCAACTTGACCACCGTAAGTAGACTCGGGGACTAAGTGACCGACCGCCGCGCACTGGTGACCATAAAGCCCGGCCCGGCAGTCCAGGCATCCGGATTGCGAATGATTGAAAGCGCTTCAGTCACCATAGTTTCTGACATAAATCCGCCTCCGATCAACTGAGGAGCCAAGGTCGCCAGTGTCAAAGACCATGTCTGTGCTTCTGCCGATCCTGCCGTGTTTCCAGACAAATTCAGAATAGGTTGAATGTGCCGCGCGTCGATTTCAGTGAAGCCGGTTTTGTCAAGAATGCGTGGAAGCGCGCCACCAAACCCAAGCTCCCATCCCTGAGCTTCCGCAAATTCCAGATATGCGGTCCAGAATGTCGCCCAAAACCGGCTGGGACCAGAAGCGATACAACCGAAATCCATTTCAGTTGCAACAAATGCACCGCCTGGTTTGAGCGACCTCAAGATACCAGACAGAACCTCTGTACGGGTCGGCAGAAAGCACAGCACCGCGCGACAGTGGACAAGATCATACACTCCTGAGCCGAGATCCTCGCTCCGCAGATCGATTTTTCTGAGCGACAGATTGGGTAAGGTGTTTTCCTTCACGGATGATAGGTCCAGATCGCTTGCGGTTATGTTGGCGTCTGGGAAGGTCTCGGCAAGCCAAATCGCGACGCTGCCGCGCCCGGTACCAATATCCAGACAGTCCGCATTCGCGGGAAGGTTCAGCCTATCAATGGTTGAAAAAGTATCCGGGTCATGCGCGTGCGCCATTCGATCGAGCCGCTCAGCCTCTGTGGGCAAGGTGTGAGGTAAGAGATCTTCGTACATCTAACGCCTCCAGGAACTGCCCGAAAAAAATACCCCAATTTCTGCAATGTTAATACCCAAGGGGGCAATTCAGTATTTTGTGGTAGGATCAGGCAATTTCACGCTTCAACGATGATCCAGTTGTTCAAGGAAGCGCAAGTGGCATGAACAGACCTGTCGCACTCGACTATGTTTTGTTGGTCGGGATCAGCCTGATCTGGGGATCGCAGTTTGTGTTGAACGAACTGGCTATTCGCAGTTTCACACCTTTGATCGTTGCAACAGGAAGAGTGGTGATCGGCTTTGTAACGCTGACGATCATTGCCGCGCTGATGCATGGAGGGTCAGTTCGATCCCCTTCAGGCGCCGGTGGGCAACCTTGGATGCTTTATTGCGCGATCGCGGTCGCTGAGGCGATACTGCCCTGCTTTCTGATCCCTTGGGGGCAGCAGCATGTCGACAGCAGTATCGCAGCCATTCTTCTCGCGACCGTGCCGATCTTTACCCTGATTCTAGCCCCATTTTTTGTGGATGACGAGCATTGGAGCCTGATCGCTGCATTTAGCGTCATTGTTGGCTTCGTCGGCATTTTGGTACTGATCGTTCCAAGCATCAAAGGAAGTTGGCTGGACGATATCATTGGTGAACTGGCGATACTGGGTGGTGCGTTGAGCTTTTCATTGAGCCTGATCATGATGAAACGCCTATCTGGTGTTCCTCCGGTTCTGGCAATGCGCAACGTCTTTATGATTGCTTCCGCAGTGCTTGTCGTATTGGTCCTGTTACTGAACACGCAATGGCACTTGCGCCCAAGCTTGAACAGCATTTCAGCTTTGTTAGGCTTGGGCGTTTTCTGCGGCGGTATTGCTTACGTTCTCTTCATCTACATGGTTGGTCGAACCGGCCCGACCTTTACTGCCCTCACCGGATATTTGATAACCCTTGTCGGCGTGTTCATCGGCATCGCGTTCCTTGGAGAGCGGTTGCAGGCGAATGACATACTTGCACTTGTTCTGATCATTGCAGCGTTGATCATCGGCAAGTTCAAGCCCTAGGCAATACGCGCTCGGTTCCGAAGTGTAATAATCCGCTTGAACGATGTTCCGGTCGACGTGGTGCCCCGGAAGCAACCATGAGTGCAATCGTTGTTAAAATCCACTTACCTGCGTTCAAAAGTTTCTGGAAACTTGGACATTAAATGTTCGAATTGAGCCGTGAAAAATAGCTTATAGGAGGGGTAGGCAAAGAACGGTTTGAGAGCAAACCGGCTATACCATACAGCGACCATGATACTTTATGGTCGAAGAGAAAACTTGCTGAATTGAATGACCTGGGCAATCATGCGGCACCTGCTTCGCCCGATTTCAAGAAAGGCGACGGCCGTGAATGGCACAGGAATAATTCTAGCGATTACCTATCGACCAGCCGAACTCCAAAAAGAGAAGGTTAAGTTATGGATGATACCGCAGAACGTGACGCCCCTCCTGGTGGGCCTCCATGGATAGTGCCTGAGATTCAGCAAAAGATTGAATGGCGCGACGGCGACATAGTTGTTTCCGTACCAATTAAAAGCGGTACGACATGGACGATGAACATCGTTTTTCAGATCCTCAACGGCGGGGTGGCAGACTTTCGCGATATTTATGAAGAAGTTCCTTGGATCGAGTTCTTGGGTTACCCGGGTCAGCCACATCAAGAGGTCCTGGATCGCGTCAACGCGATGCCCGTCGACCGCCGCGCATTTAAAACACACTCTGCACCTCCGGGCGTGCCATTCATAAACGCCAATTCGCATCAGGACGTGAAGTACATAGTCGTTTTCCGCAATCCGGAAGAAGCAGTGGTCTCTTTCCGCCCGTTTCTCGAGAAACATGCGGATGAATGGTTCGACCTTTGGGAGGTCCCAAGAGAGGCATTGTGCCGCGATGACTTCCCTTCATTTTATTCGGACATCGTCGATGCTAACGGAATGCAAGGGGCGTTCTTCGGGTTTTTGGCGGCTTGGTGGCCTCTCAGAAACGAGCCAAATGTTTTGTTTATTCACTTTTCTGATATGAAACGCGCGCACGAAGAGTCCATTCGAAAGATAGCGAAATTTATTGGTGTGGAGCCCCGCTCCGAAGATTGGCCTGCGATCCTGGAATACACGTCATTCCAATGGATGAAGCAGCACGAGAACAAGTTTGAGGCTGGCACCGCCGGCAAAGTACCAATTCTCAAATCCGGTGCGATGATACGCCAGGGTGAAGTCGGAAAAGCAAAATCTGAAGGGATGACCGAGGATATTTCCCGACATCTTCGCTCGGTCGGTGAACAGATCTTTCCCAACATCGCCGCTGTCGACTGGCTTTACAGTGGTGGCAAGCTTCCTTGACAAACCCAGCTTGGTTTTGGATCGCCTAGTTCAAGTTCGGCGCATAGCGCAGCTACTAGCCGGATGCAATGTTGGGCGATTATAATAGTGGCCTGGACGCCGAATTACAGAGAATTCCTGCTTGGTTCGTTAAGCGGACGTACTCTAGGTCTGTCGACCGCTCGATCTGCTGAAGCCGTCCGAAGCGAAGAAACAAATATGCATCGCGCGATAATATAAAACTTTACGCGCAGAAAATACTTGATTTGATGCATTTAAGATTCAAGTATACGAATGTGACCCGGCTTATGTATTACCTCGGCTGGGGTCGCGACCCGTCAAACCCAGGGTCCACCTCCCGTCTATCGAAGTGAGTGTCGGTAGTCGGGAGGTTACAAAGCTCTAATTCGTCATTCGAATATGGATTTTTCCACTATTCGTCGAACCCGACGAATGCAGACGTAGTGCCCACATTTTGCGGCGACGACCGGATTGGGATCTTACCACCAGCCTGAACGCACCGCAGAGTTTGGCTGGAACGAGCCCTTTTCAACACTCATTTGTTATCCACCCGAGGTTTGCCAAGGTGTTTCGGGGATAGGGTTCAAGGTGCTTTCAGTGAGAGCCTGACCTCACGGAAAACAATCATTCAACGGAAAACCAAAAGTTCGACCTTACGCCGGTCTTTAATCCTGCATTTGATCCCCCGCCGCCTGAAATGTGGGTAGAGCGTTTTCAATCATTTCGTCAGTGGCAGTTAGACAAATACGAAAATCCGTAGGTCGGTCGAATACCGTTCCAGGCATCACATAGACACCCTTCTTTTGCAGGTGTTCAGCGAAGGCATCACTGTCGCCGCCCGGAGCCCGACCCCACAGGTAAAAGGTGCCCTCCGGCTGTGTCATCCTGTAACCCCACTGCCCCAAAGCACCAAGCATGCGTTTGCGACGCTGTGCCAACGCGGCGATATCGATAGATACGTTTTCCAGATCCGGCAGTGCATAAATCAACGGAGCATCCGGGACATTCCAACCATCCGCCATCTGCACCGCGAAACGCAGCGCGCGCAGCTCTTCGCGTTCAGCTGCCGGCAAGGTTGGGGAAATTGCAAGATAACCAAGGCGCAAGCCGGGCGCGAGGAGAATTTTACCATAAGAATAGTCGATCAGCGTATGCGGATAAACCGCGGCCGGGGTCGTAAATCCAAGACCATCAAATCGGATGCGACGATAGGGTTCGTCTGATAAAATCCAAATGCGATGCCCGATCTCTGCGGACTTAGCCTCAAGCAAATCAGCAAGCTGTTGCAAATCTGAGCGCGTGTATATGCGGCCGGTCGGATTGTGAGGTGTGTTAACAACCACGATTCTGGTACGTGGTGTTATGGCGCTGGCGATGGCGTGCAGATCCAGGTCAAAATTATCAGGGTCCAGGGGTACCTGAACTTCTTTGGCGTCGGCCGCGGCCAGCATTGGTCCATAGCAGAACCAGCCCGGCAGCGGCACGATGCACTCATCGCCAGGTTCAAGCAGCATCGTGAAAGCCATCTTGATCGCGCCAAAGGCACCTTTGGTCAGCGCAATGTCCTCTGGCTCGAACGGCAGCCCCAGTTCTTTCGACAACGCGTCCGCAAGAAACGCGCACGGGTCCGCTTCGTTGGTTTTATACGCAAACCAGTCGACACTCTGAGGTTCGGCATGTGTTTTCAGCGCATCAACGACGTTAGGCAAAGGCATTTCGTGCGGATTACCAAACGTGAAATCAGCGACCGCGGGTGTTTCCTTCACGGCAGACTGGTAGGATTTAAAGAACGCTTCGACTTTCCGAATGGAATACGCGGCAGCGTGTGCTCGGCGGGCAGTTGCGGGCATTGAACTCTCCCTACTACAATGTCGGCTGTGCGAGCACAGCAGGAACCCTGTAGTGTCGAACACGATATGGGTACCAAACCTTTCGGCTTATTGCAGCTTATTTCGTCATTAGGTTGGTGCAGCACTAATGCCTACAGTTTGAAACCATTTCCGCACTTGGCGCGAAACAGGCATCCATCTCAGTAAACAGCCTCATACTCTGCGGGACAGAATTGGCGACACCGTCGCGGGAGTCTTGGTAAGCGAAACTCTAACTTTTTAAGACAACTAAGGGACTGCGGTCCGGTTGAAGGACGCATTCACCAAATCCAAGTCACTCAAGATCTCGCTTATGAAGCCCAGCCCAGATGATCTCGGTGATGGCAACGGCGTTAGAGATTCTCTTGTCACATACGAATGACTGCTTGGTCCCGGATGGCAGACAATAGTGCCTCGAATGAACCCGGAGCGACCTGAGGAGTACTGCCAATTCCGACAAGAAGCCGGAGCCGTTTCTACTGATCAGGTCGAGTTTTGCAAAATGTCAGTCCCATACTAAAATACCACTTGGAGAGGTGCCCATGGAACGCCGACTTGCCGCAATTTTGGCCGCTGATGTCGTGGGATATTCGCGCCTGATGGGTGCCAACGAGGAAAGCACCTTAGATACTCTGAAGTCCCATCGAAGCTTTATCGACGCGCAGGTTACCCACCATGATGGGCGAGTATTTGGGAGCGCGGGTGACAGTGTGATTGCCGAGTTCGCGAGCCCGGTTGAAGCCGTTCGCTGCGCGGTGGAAATTCAACAGGAATTCGAGAACCGCAACAGTGAACTTCCGGACGACAAGCGGATGCGCTTTCGCATTGGTATCCATCTTGGAGACGTTATCGCGGAGGGTGACAATCTTTTGGGGGACGGAGTAAATGTCGCGGCACGTCTAGAGGCGTTCGCGCCACCGGATGGTATCTGTATTTCTAAATCTGTTGCTGAACATGTTGCCGGGAAAGTAGATGTCGATTTTGCAGACTCTGGAAGCCACAAGCTGAAGAATATTGCGACACCTGTCGAGGTTTGGACTTGGCCACCGGACCTTGCGAGAAAACCGAATAGGCTTGCAAAGTCACGACGAACAGTTGTTGCGTTTTTTGGTGTGGCAGCGGTTCTGGTCACAACCGCTTTCTATACGTTTTTTTCGACTAGCGAGAGGGATTTGCCGACCGGAGCGAGGGTATTGATCATTCCCTTCGAAAATGCCGGTGACGATCCGGAAGATCGGTATTTTGCCGCGGGTTTGACCAGAGACTTGAATGCGATGTTGGCGAGGTTCTCGAACCTTTTCCTAATTGCCCCAGAGTCTGCGGCTGCATTGGGCGACGATCCGTCCTGCACAGAGATCCGCGAGGAGCTTGGCGCCGATTACATTTTGACTGGCACCGTGCGGCGCTCTGTCGATCAATTGCGGGTCACAACGACCTTCACAGACGCAGAGACCTGCCGCCAACTGACACCACCAGGCCCATTCGACATGGATCTGAGCCTCGCGAACGTGTTGGATATACAGATTGAAATTGCGAGGAAGGTCGCGGCGCAGATTGGGTCAAGCGATGCACCTTTGTTTAATGCAGCCGTTCAACAAGAGATCCGCAACAAAGCACCGGAAAACCTGGATGCTTACGAATGCTATTTGGTCGCTCATTGGTACTATCAGTCTTTCAGCCTCGGGGCGCACCGCAAGGCCCGGGATTGCCTCCACAGGACCGTCAAAGCCGAACCCGACTACTCATTGGGTTGGTCGCGGCTTGCATTCAATTACCTTGAGGCCAAAAAACGTTCGTACGACACGCCGCCAGACTGGGCCCGGCTGGCCAGCGAAGCGGCCAACAATGCCCTTAACGCTGACCGGGACAACCCCGACGCTTACTATGCTCTTGCTATTCTCAGCAGGATGCTGGGCGAGGATCTGGATGTGTATCGAGAGTTCGCCAAACGGGCGATCGACTTGAACCCAAACGATTCATGGATTCTCGCTGATCTCGGTGTTTTTCTGGCCTATGCCGGCGAGTTCGAGGAAGGAAAGGAATGGATTTCCCAAGCAAAGGCTCTCAACCCGAGGCTTCATCGCGGTTACGACAATGCCTGGCATTTACATGCCTACCTTCAGGGGGACTATGAAGAGGCCCGAAATATCAGGCTGAACATGGGGCCCGTTAGAAACTATATGGGTATGGCGACGCTGACGGCCAGTTACGCGATGAATGGCGAGCAGAAAAAAGCAGAAGAATTGCTGCAGCGAATTCACGAAGAGTTCCCGGACGATCTGAAAGACCCACGCGCGCAGTTCAAAGCGCGGGGCATGCCGAAAGAGCTGGTCGAAGGGCTGATGGAAGGGTTGCGAAGAGCGGGTCTTGATGTGCCTGAAGAAAGCGCTGAAGCTGGTATCTCGCCGGACTGATTGTCCCGCTTCTGCGTCGCGGTGCAAATCTGAACAACGCACTTACGCGATTGCAAATGGGAACTTGACGGCAAATCGCATCCTTGTGCTCAGGCGGGATCGCTGACGACAGCGTGTTTCTCAATTTTGGGGTCAGCCAACGCCTCTTTCCTGCTTGCGTTGAGCGAACCAAAACAGCCACAGTAAACTGTTCGCAAGGTTAAAAATTTGATGCAGGTCTGCATTTCGCTGCAAGGCTTCGACGGAGAAGGAGACGAAAGTGCGATACATCGTAAGGGGTAGTTTGATTTGTGGTGCGATCGTGCTGGTCCTAGTTATCGCGGCATGGCTGTTCCTGTCGTCTTCTGTGTTTTCTTCTTTGAGGACTGCATTTGTCGAAAAACTTCTCTCGGACGAACTCGGTCAATCAGTATCTATTGATGGTGATGTGAGGATTGGGATCGGGCGCGCATTTGACGTTTCAGCAACGGGATTAGCGCTGCCCAGTACTTTAATGTCAGACGTTGACCTTGCGCAAATTGACAGGCTTGGCTTTGAAGTTTCTGCGAAAGACCTGTGGAAAGGTAAGCTTTCCCTGAGTAACTTCTCAATAGCAGGTGTTCGACTAAACCTTATTACGTCCGAAGATGGTGTTACCTCTTGGCAGCTAAGTGCCACGCCCCAAGCTGACGCCGGAAAATCTGACAATTCGGCCCAAAGTCCGATCTCTGACATTCTTACGGATCGAAGAATTGAACTTGCCGACGCAGCGGTCCTTTATCAGAACGCGCAAAACGGCTTGGACTTTGATATGCGCCTCCCTGAATTGGTGTTGAACCGCAGAAGCGAGACGGAAGGTGCGTCCGTGGTTGGGACCGGTTCCTTAAACGGAGAAAAGTTTGAGTTGAAGGGGGCCTTTCCAACCGAAGAACCTTTCCAGTTGTCGATCGAATTCGAGCAAATTTCCATTGCCGCCAACGAAGTAAAAACGTCGTCGGGATTGGAACTTAAGACCTCAATCAAAGTTGCTGAGCTTGGTCAGCTGCTGGATGTTCTGAAACTGAACCGCGTTTTGGAGGGATCAGGGGACGTAAGCGCAACATTCAAGACTGCAAATGGCGTGTCGCGACTTGATGACCTCAACGTAGTAGTTGAACTGGACGGAGGGCAAAGCCTCGAGTTGACGGGGCAACTCGGTGAACTCGGTAAGCCGGCCGATGTTTCGTTGACGACCCGAATTCGACTGTACCCAGAGGACGCCGAACCAGCACCTGCAGCCTCTCGCTACGACCTTAAACTCGTCGCGGTTGATATGGTCATGGACAGCGTGCCGGGTCAGGTTCCTCAACGACAAATGGTGATAGAGACCAACGGTTTCACATTGGACACGTCCGGGGAAGGACCACCACCAGTCAAGTTTTCAGGGTTGTCCAGAACGTCGGATGGTGCTTTGCGCGTGGGGAATGTCAATCTGCGGATCGGGAATCCATCGCAACCATTCGTCATACTGAATGGTTCAGTTGACGACGCGCTGCAGTTACAAGGCGTCTCAGCGGAAGGGCTGCTGGACATTCCTGCAAGCAGCTTGATTTCACCTGAGCTTTCGGGGCCGGGTGACAAGCTTGGAAAGTTCTCGGGTGATTTTCATCTGAATGGAGACATCAATGAGCTTTCTCTTACAAATCTGGATGGCCAAACAAGTGAAACAGAAGTTTGGAATCTGGAAGTTCATGGTTCCGTCAAAAACGTGCTTAAATTCGAGAATCTGGATCTTGGAATTGATGTCGACGTCCCTTCGGGCGCAGATCTTTTGCAAGCATTGTCGTTGGAGCCTGTGGACACAGGGCATGCCGGGTTCGAAATTAAACTGACCAGCCAGGGCACTGACTGGAACGCCGATGCCAACGTTACGGTCGCCGACTCGGGACTGAAACTCTCGGCCGATCTGGACGATGCGACCTCTGATCCCGTGCTGCGAGGAAAAATCGAAAGCGATCTGATCAGGATCGACCAAATTCGCAGCATCGTATTGGCCGTTGCGCAATTGAGAAAATTGGGTGGTCCCAATGCTGAAGAAACAGCTGAGACGAATGGAGAAGATGAAGCCAGCCCTCTCAGAGATGTGACGCTTAAACCCATTGGACGTTCGATTCTTCTGTCTGGCATGAACATGGATATCGACATTGACCTGCGTCATATCGAAGGTGCCAAAGGTGTCAGCAGCCTGCAGAGCGAACTGACGCTGGACGAAAGCGAACTGAAAGCCGGGCCGCTGAAATTTGAATATGGTGGCGCCCATTTTGATGTGAATGGCCTCATGGACCTTTCGAACGATGCGCATCTGCTGACGCTTAGCGGTGAGGCAGGGGGATGGCAGTTAGACGACGTCCTTCACAATTTGAAGTTCCAAAAAGGTGCGAGCGGAACAATCTATGCCGACTTCAATGTTACCGGCGGGACCGAGTCCGTTAAACATTTTGCCAGTTCCCTGAGCGGGAACGCCACTGTTTCCTTGCGTAATGGCTCAATTGAAACTCAGCTTTTGGACCTGGCAGGTCTTGGGTTGCTGCCATGGGTATTTTCCAAGGAAAAGCAAAAGGTCGCTCCGATCGTTTGCCTGCGTGCGCCGTTGCACATATCCAATGGCAATATCTCAACAAAACAGACCACGCTGGAAACGGATCAGGTGCAAGTCGTTGTCTTTGGCGGTGTCGACCTGAACAACAAGGTTCTGGACCTCAATCTGCAACCTCGAAAGATCGGCGATCCTCTCGCGCGTAGCCCGTGGCCGGTCACCGCGAAGGGGCCGCTGACCAAACCGAAAATCAAGGTAAAGGATGGCCCAAAACGACTAAAACGTTCGGACGGCGCCGATCAAATGCCGGCAAAGCGAAAGATTTGTGTGCCAGACATCCTGCAACTTCAATAGGTCTTGGCCTAAGGTGCGCTAGTCAAATCGCGAACACTTAACGGGCGCTTTGACGCTTTCTCTCTGGCCAGAACTCATCCACCACGATGTACGCGACGATTACAAAAATCGCCGCACTGGCGACTTGCAATACGCGGGTGATGCTTTTGACGTCAGCTTCATCCGAAAAGGGTGAAATCGATCCGCCATATACAATCAGCGCTGTCGTGATTGCCGACCCTGCAGCAGCAGCCAGCGGGGTGCCGGATTTTCCGAGAACGCCAAGTGTCAGGCAAAAGAAAAAACACAGAAAGATAGGCGTCAGAATAACGGGCGCGATGATATTTATTTCGTAGCAGATGATAGAGACGGCTGCCCCCAACAGATTTGCTGTCAGCATGGCTTTGGCGACGGTCTTGCCCGCAGCTGGCATCGCCGCAAGTTGTTGGCTGAGAAGAGCCACAAAAAACAAAACAAGCAGAGCCGATGCACCAGACACAAAGAATGCTAACGCAAATGGAACCGTAACCAAAGACATCCTGACAATGCGGCGATGCGGGTCAAAATCCTGCGCTGATGAGGCTTTTTTCTGCGCTTCGGTTGGTGGCTCGGCCGGGATAAGCACAAACATCAGCGTGGACACAACACCTGCAAAGAACAGGTTCATCGGAATCCAGAACACTAGCACCAAGGCCAGATCCTGCGATTGCAGTACCAGGTTCGGGATCATCAACGCGCCCATGAGCGCGATAACACCAGGCAAAACCCCCGCCCCTGAGACCGACCACATGAACGACAGGATTATTCCAATGGCAACAAGGAAAAGAAATACGACCGGGTAAGGTGCAAAGACCGATGACAGCAGAAACGAGATGAACATCAACCCGATGGAAAACACAAATAGCTTGCCAAATGCCCCCAATGGCAAGGCTATAGGTGCCTGCAGGAACAATGCCGTAAACACGGCACCGATGACAGCCAGAGGCCAGCCAAGAAATAGCCCGAGCGCGAAAACCCCCGAGACTCCGAATGCGAGCCGTAAAACTGAACGGCGATCTTCAGTACGCATAGGACAGGATTGACACCACACGGATATACGTGCGGCCCACCAGATTCAGCAGTGAGTTATCGCTGAGATACATGATCACATCTGCCTGCCCGTTTAGCTGAAAGCGTAGATCATCCTCGGTGCTGCCAGCTTCGTAGCCCGGTAACACAATGCGCACAGGGAACCGCTCGGGTTCGCGCAAGAACCCTTTTGTATTGGGCGGGCTAGCCAATTGGCCGGGTTCGTCCCCACCGCTCAAAGACACGGCAGCACTGAAACTTTCGATTACACCCGGAATGATCTGACCGGGGTGCATGTCCAGTACCACATCGACAGGAGAGCCCACTGCAGCCCGGCCAAGATTGTTCTCGGTGAAATAGGCCTCGATCCAAACATCTGTCGCGTCAAGAAACGTCAAAAGATCCTGACCGGAACGCGCATAAGTTCCCGGTGCAATTAACAGGTTGGAAATCACACCCGTAGCCGGAGCTCGCAACTCGGTCCATTCAAGATTCAGTTCCGCATCCGCCAAAGCCGCAAGCGCCCGCTGAATCTTTGGATTTTCAATACCCTCATCGCCAAGCCTTTGCTTCGCCTTTTCCAGATCAGCCTTGGCGTTTTCCAGATTTGCCTCGGACTCTGCCAGTTGCCCGCGGGCGTCATCAGCACGCGAGACGGCGACCAATCCTTTCTTCTCGAGCGCAAAAACACGCTCCGTCTGAATACGCATCGTGTCGAGATCGCTTTGTGCACGAGCCAATTTCGCCTGAGCGGCACTTACTTCTGCCGAAGATGCGCCCACCTCTTGCGTGGCCGCCTCTAGATCTGCTTCGGCTTTTGCTTTTTCGATCTCATATGGCCTGCGATCAATTCGAACCAGAACATCACCGGCTGTTACGACCTGACCGTTTTCTACCAGTACCTCGGTCACGGTCCCAGTGACTTGGGGAACAATCTGGGTTGCAACGGCCTTTACTCTCGCATTGCCTGTAAACGGCGTTTTTCTATCGGCGATGAGATACCAGACAAGGAAGATGAGAATGATTGCCAGTGTGGTCCATATCGTCTTTCTCATTCCGCCGCACCCTCGGCCACGTCCGCAGTATCCGGTGCCGCGTCGATCCAGACTTTGAACAATTCGTAGAAGACGGCAAACAGAACAGGGCCCATGAAGATGCCGATCAATCCATAGGCCATCATGCCACCGAGAACGCCAATTAGGATCACGAGCATAGGAGTCTCCAAGCCCTTGGAGATGAACACAGGACGCAAGAAGCTATCCATAATGGTCACGGGTATTGCGAGGATGGTGAAAACCAGGGCCACTCCACCTGACATGGAACTCCACGCATAGATGATTACTGGCAACAGAACCAAACCCGGCCCGATCTGGATAATGGACAAAATCAGGCAAACAAAGGCGAGCGTTGCTGCAGAGGAGATTCCAAACACAACCAGCAGCAGCCACACAACGACGGCCTGTATTGCGGCAACGCCAATCACGCCCTTTGTAACGTTACGAATAGTGGCGCCTGCCAGCGTAATGAACTCACCACCACGAGGGGCAAACACGCGGTTGGCAAACCTTTGCAATCCCTCAACCAATTGCGGTCCTGGGCTAAATAATGCGCCCATAATCAACACAGACAGTGCAAGTGCGAGAAGGCCAATTCCAATACCCAGCACTTTCCCGAACAGCGATTTGGTAATTTCAAGAATCTGTGTTCCGTACTTGGCAAGCGCGCCATCCAGATTCCGTTCGAACATCGTCCAAACGTCGGCGATCCTGGATCCGATCAGGGGCAATTCCTTGAGACTATCTGGCGCCGGTGGGATTTTCAGTTCCCCCCGATCTGCTTGTGCGGCAAATTCCGACCCGAGTTCCGCCGCACCTGATACCGCAGTGGCAATCGGCCCTAAGGTGAGTACTAGTCCCAGCAAAACCAATATCGTAGCGGCCAGCGACTTGCGCCCGCCCAGTTTGCTTTGAAGCCAGTCAAATAGGGGATACAGCGCTACACAGAGTATGGTCGCCCATATAACGACACTAGCAAGCGGAGCGATCATGACGAGCGCGCTGTAAAGGAATATTCCAAGGAAAAGCAGCCGTATTGCGAGATCAACAATTCTTGCGTCCTGGGTCTTTTCCATTCCATCCCTCCACAGTGTTGTTTTTTAAAAGGTTAATTCAAAAAACATAATATGTACATTTTTTTGGGCGGCCGCCGTTTTTCTGTTCCGTAGCTGCAACAGGAATTCGCGAAGCCGCTCGAGGCTGCGCAAGAAACTAATCATCGGTGGTTCGAAAAAGCGTAGAAAAGACGCCAGTCACTTGCCTTTGTCATCATCGCCTTGAGAAAGGATCGTGTCTGCTATCGTAGTAGCCGCTGTTACGAAGACACCCAGGCCAACGATGATATATAACATTGTGAAAATCTTACCTGCTGCGGTTTCGGGTGAAAAATCGCCAAACCCCACAGTCGATATCGTCACGACAGAAAAGTAAGCTGAATCGAGCCAGGACCACCCCTCAACGTAATGATAAAAGACTGATGCCCAAAAGATCATACCGACCGTAAAGGCAAGTAGCCCCTTTACTCTGCCGTCCCTTAGCGCGACGGCAACCCCTCGTGTTATTCTGGTCAATGAGTTCATGATGGCCCCTTTGTATATAGAGAGAACCTCTACCAGAATTTTTTGTTTTTCAAAAAACGCTCGTCTCACATGCAACTAGGCGGAACCTTGTCCCTTTGGGTTTCGCCAGAAAATTGCCTCTAAATTGCGGCAGTAAGCTATTCGAAATGGGTGCAGGACACCCGGCAGCTCGAAAACCGCCGAGATGGTCGGCACGAAAGAGGCGCAGCGGATGCTCGACAATTATGTCCAACCACCCATGGACCACGACATCCGAGGAACCCTCGACGAATTTGTCGAAAAAAACGGATGGAATATCAAAACTAAAGAAGTGAATATTGCGAACACTTGCGCTCAAACAGAACAGGATCACGCATATGGCCGCCATCTCGACAAAGACACTCTCACTTGACGAGGTCAGAACCATTGCCAAATCCGTCCTGGTGTCGGTGGGAATGGACGAACACGGCAGTGACGTATTAGCCAATCTTGTGATGTTGTCCGAACGTGACGGACCGCGCAGCCATGGGTTGCGCATGTTGCCAGTTTACGCGCAAAGCTTTTCGTCGGGATATGCCAACCCATCGCCTAACCCATCGATTAAACGCCTGGCACCAAGCGTTCTGCATGGAGACGGGGATAACGGCTATTACCAGATAGCCGCGGAGAAAGCTCGGAACGAGCTGATCGCAGTGGCGCGCGAAAATGGAATTGCCGCATTTACCTGCAGCAATTGCCACCATTTGGCAGCACTGCGGTTTGACACTGAACCTTTGGCACAGGCCGGGTTGGTTGCGCTGGGTGTCGTGAACTCGTTGTCGATGGTGGTGCCGCAGGGCGGGATCCGGCCGGTATTTGGTACAAACCCGATGTCATTTGCCTGCCCGCGCGACGGAAAGGAACCGATCGTATGGGATCAAGCGTCTTCGGTGGTGGCGTTTATGGATGTCAAAATGGCGGCAGCCGAAGGTCATGATCTGCCCCGTGCAGGTGGGTTGGATACGACGGGCGCCCTGAGTACCGATCCCAATGCTATCCTTGAAACACGCAGTCTTTTGCCCTTTGGCGAGCACAAGGGCGCTGCCATCGCCTTTTTGATCGAGGTTCTGGGCGCGGCGCTGGCGGGGGGCACGTTGTCTGTCGACAACACCGATCGCGAAGCCCACGGCGCATTGAACATCAAAGGCGGTGCAACCCTGATTGCCATCGATCCAACCCGATTTGGCAACCCCGCATTTGGTGACTACGTCACTAGGATTTGTGCCGAGATCGAGGGCAATGGAGATGCCCGTGTACCGGGAGATGGCAGGCTTGGAAAGCGAACCGCCGCCACAAACACCGGCGTCTCTGTCAGTACGGAACTGCTGGCCCAGCTCGACCAACTGCGCCAGTGATCACGGCGTAGTTTGCGTTGCCAGGATGGGTTACAGCTGTTCGACCTTCACTGAATCATCTGGATAGAAGGCCAGATATTCCTTGATTTCGGCGACCGAGGGGATCGGTTCCTCATAACTCCAGACCGCATTGGCGGTCACCGAGGACTTGTTGACGATCGAAAAATGTGCCGCGTTGCCCTTGTGGGGGCAGTGCGTCACCTTATCGGTCCTGTCCAGAAAGGCCATTGCGACATCGGCACGCGGGAAATAGATCACAGGTTCCAGATCACCCTCAAGCAATTCCAACGCGTTGGTGGTTTCGCCCAGAATTGCTCCGCCCGAGCGGACGGTCCATTTGCCTGATATCGGGCGGATCGTGATGTGATCTGTCATTCCCTCGGTCTCCTTCGTCGTGTTGGGGTCCCGTCTGGTGCCCCCTTTTTGTAACAACCCGATGTCACACCGGGGCGGTTGCGGCATCCAACCACAGTTGGGCGTCAGGTCCCAGCCTTGGCCGCAGTTTTTCCGCAACGTCGCGGTGATAGTCGTTCAGCCAGGCGCGCTCCTCTGCGGTCAGCATGTCAACCACGATCAATCTCCGGTCGACGGGCACATAGGTCAACGTGCGCCAACACAGCATGGCACGCTCTTCGTCGCCACCTGGTTTAGCGGCGGCTTCTTCGACCACCACCAGATTCTCAAGGCGAATACCAAATGCTCCTTCCCGATAGTAACCCGGCTCATTCGACAGGATCATGCCGGGTTCAAGTGGGACATGGCTCACCCGCGACAGACGCTGCGGACCTTCGTGTACGCTCAGATAGGTGCCCACACCGTGGCCCACACCGTGATTGAAATCCTGGCCAGCCAGCCACAGGGGCACCCGCGCGACACATTCAATGTCGCGCCCGGCAAGGCCCACGGGCCAGCGCAGCATTGACATGGCAATCATGCCTTTCAGAACTCGCGTGAAGCAGGCTTTTTCTTCGTTCCCTGCATCCCCGATGGCAATTGTCCGGGTGATATCAGTGGTTCCGTCAAGATACTGCCCGCCGCTGTCCAGAACTAACAGATGACCGTTTTTCAACCGACTGTCGGTTTCCTCGGTCACTCGATAATGCATGATGGCGCCGTTAGGGCCAGTACCGGCAATCGTGTCGAACGAGATATCCTGAAGCGCGTTATCTTTGCGACGGCATTCCTCTAGCCGGGTGACCACTTGCGTCTCGGTCAGCGTTCCGGGGGCTTGCGCGTCCAGCCAGCGCAGCAACTCGACCACAGCCACTGCATCGCGCAGATGGGCCTCGGCACTGCCTGCGATTTCTGCCGCATTCTTGCAGGCCTTGGGCAGGGCGCAAGGATCGCCCCCGTCGACCATCCGATCACCCAGAGTGTCCGCAACGATCTGTGGCACAGTTCCGAGGTCGACCTGAACTGTGGCCTCAAGCCTATCGAGTGCGCCCAGAAAAACATCGGGTTCGTGCTGAGTCACCTGCGGTCCCAGGTGGTCCCCCAGCTCTGTCAGTTTGGCAGCTGCCATGAACAGGTCTACCCGTCTGTCACAATGCAAGACGGCGAAACCGTGCGCGACAGGGTTATAGGAAATGTCCGATCCGCGAATGTTCAACAGCCACATGATTGAATCCGGTAAGGTGATGACCGCAGCCGAATGCCCGGCTTGGCGCAGGTCTTCAGCCAAGCGGTCAATCTTGCTTTCGGAGGTTTCACCGGCAAATTCAATGGGATGTATCTTGGTGGGATTCATGGGAGGATCGGGTTGATCCTGCCAAATCCGGTCTACCAGATTGTCGCTGCGTAGCAGTTCGATGCCGCTGCCCTGAAGGTCTTTTTGCGCGCTGGAGATCTGGCCGGCCGCGTGCAGCCATGGATCAAACCCAACCTTGCCGCCATCCGGCAATTGGTCTTTCAACCATGTGCTCAGACTGACATCCGGCCATGGCACCGGAGTGTAATCACTGGCTACCTGCGCCTTGACCTGCGTGCGATATCGCCCATCGATGAATACCCCGGCGATATTGGTCAACACGGCGCAAAACCCGGCAGAGCCGGTGAACCCGGTCAGCCAGGATAGCCGTTCATCTCGCCGTGCAACGTATTCACCCTGGTGTGCGTCCGCACGTGGAACCAGAAACCCGTTCAGCCCTTCGCTCGCCAGTTCCTGGCGCAGTGCAGCAAGTCGCGGCGGCCCCTGTTCCGGGCGCGCAGTTACTTCGAAAGACTGGAACATGGTGGCCTCATTCTTGTCTCGGTGCGGTGGAACCTGAGGCCTGCGACGGCAAATGTCCAGCACCCTGACGCAGTGCTAGTCCGAAGCACTGAGGAAGCTTTGCAGCGCCTCGATGTAAGTCTCGTAAACGTCGTTTCCCGGCAGTGGGATGTGGTTTGCTGTTTCCAGAATCAGCAGTGACGCATCGGGAATACCTGCCGCCAGTTTTCGCGCCTCGGAAAGTGGGTGAACCGAGCTGTTGCGCCCGTGCAGAACCAATGTTGGGCATTGCACTTGCGGCAGCAGATGTAGAACCGAAGCCGTGTTCCCGATGTCCCTCTGATACAGCTTTTGCTCGACGGAGTAGAGCGCCTGCATCTCGTCTACAATCTCGCGCACCGTCTCAAGCGGGCCCTCAGGGAAATAGCTCAGCACCGAGCCGACAGCGTAGCCACTACCCGGATCTTTCCAGCCTTCCATGATCAGGTTTCGGATGGAATCCGGTCCGGCCACACCGTCCCGGTGATCGCGGCCCTCGGCCCAGCCGCCGACGATGGCCAGTCTGCTCACGCGTTCCGGGTATCGGGCGGCAAATTGAAGGGCCGAGAAAACGCCACCGAATTCCGAGACAATGGCAAAGCGGTCAAAGCCAGCGGCTTGAGTAACGGCCAGAATGTCCTCTACCAATCCGTCGTAGTTGCCACGGCAAAGATCGTCCCAACGGGGCAGGTGCTGCTTGTTGTAGCGCAGCATCGTGAACTTTGCGTCCATTGCTTTCAGGTATGTGCGTTCTGACGCCAACCGCCATTCTGCTTCCAGATCATAAACAATCGAGCCCACCTTCAGAACCTGAGGACCGTTCCCTGATACCGCGAATGCTATTGCCTGACCATCATTGCCCCGAGCATATTTTAATTGCTGAGTTCGCCGGTCACGATCCGGTGCAGGGTTAGCATCACGGCTGACATTTGCCGCCATTTGCAGGCCACGCCGCACGATCGTGCGGATAATCCGTTGCGTCTTGCCATCATCGCCAACTGCTTTTCGGGCCGCTGCGATACGGGCGCTGATCGTCGATTCAGATACAAACCGGCCTTTCCAGACCCGTTCGATGATCTCTTCGCGTGCCACCAGCTTACCGGGGCTTTCGGCCAGCAATTCCAACAGGTCAAACACCTGCGGTTCGACCGGTACAGCCTCACCATCGCGCAGTAGCACGTGACGGTCCACGTCCAGAACACAATCTGCAAACTCATAGCGCATGGGCC
This sequence comes from Ruegeria sp. HKCCD6426, assembly GCF_057221115.1. NCBI lineage: Bacteria > Pseudomonadati > Pseudomonadota > Alphaproteobacteria > Rhodobacterales > Roseobacteraceae > Ruegeria > Ruegeria sp. HKCCD6426. The sequence goes on from NZ_JBWVBF010000011.1 coordinate 55,389, forward strand.
GAATACACTCCGTTTCGACAGGAGCCACAAGGTTCAATGGCTTTCCCAAGGGTTTCTCGAGAGTTTCTCAGGACGGTCTTCAAGCAGCCGAGTAACCCCATCACCACATTAGAGGCAACAGACAGGAGATCCCCAATGATGCCGCCCTTTGATACAGCTTTGTTAAAACACTTGGCCGTTCGACACACATGTAGGACTGCCGGACCTCGAACGGAACCACGAAACAGGATCAGGACGATCGTGCTCGGGTGGCTTTCGAGCTTCGCCTTTCACCCCGCAGGTCAGGGCCAGCATTCCTAACTGGCCCGTTTCATCCCCATAACGCGCGCCCGAGCGCGAGGGTCGCTGTCGAACAGAGCCGCCAGTTGCTCGGTCATTGCGCCTGCAAGTTGCTCAACATCTGTGATGGTCACAGCACGGTCGTAGTAACGTGTCACATCATGGCCGATGCCGATCGCCAGCAATTCCACGACTTTGCGCTTTTCGACCATGGCAATCACATCGCGCAGGTGTTTCTCCAGATAATTGGCTGGGTTTACGCTGAGTGTTGAATCATCAACCGGCGCACCATCCGAGATCACCATCAGAATCTTACGCTGCTCGCGCCGCGCCAGCATTCGCCGATGCGCCCATTCCAGCGCCTCGCCATCGATGTTTTCCTTCAGCAGACCTTCTTTCATCATCAGACCCAGATTGGGTCGCGCGCGCCGCCAGGGCGCATCGGCACCTTTGTAGATGATGTGGCGCAGATCGTTCAAACGACCGGGCTGTTGAGGGCGGCCATCATTCAGCCACGCCTCGCGAGCCTGCCCGCCTTTCCACGCCCGCGTGGTAAAGCCCAGAATCTCGACCTTGACGTTGCAGCGTTCCAGCGTCCGCGCCAGAACGTCCGCACAAATCGCCGCGATGGAAATCGGGCGGCCCCGCATCGAGCCCGAATTGTCGAGGAGCAATGTTACCACCGTGTCACGGAACTCGGTATCCTTCTCGACCTTGAAGCTCAGCGGCGTCGTCGGGTTCGCCACCACCCGCGCTAAGCGTCCCGCATCCAGAATGCCTTCCTCGCGGTCGAACTCCCAACTGCGGTTCTGCTGCGCCTGCAAGCGGCGCTGCAGCTTGTTTGCCAGACGGCTGACGGCGCCCTTCAGAGGTTCCAGCTGCTGGTCCAGATAGGCCCGCAGCCGTTCCAATTCGGCGGGTTCCGCCAGATCCTCGGCAGAGATCTCTTCGTCGTAGGTGTTCAGGTAGACCTTGTAGTCCGGATCTGCCTCGGATGCAGGCGGCGGGGCGGGTGGCTCCATCGGGGCCTCACCCTCGGGCATCTCGGCCTCATCGCCCATCTCATCTTCGGCCATCTCGTCCATCGAGACCTGAGCCTGAGATTGATCCTGCTGTTCTTCCTGCGTCTGCTCAGGCGTCGCGTCGGCGTCCTGTTCATCCTGATCATCCTGGCCGGTGCTGTCGGGATCGGGCTGTTCTTCGGCGTCGTCCTCGGCCTGATCTTCCTGATCGTCGTCCAACTCATCCGGGTCGTCACCCAACTGGTCGCCGTATCCCAGATCCTTGATCATTTGGCGCGCAAATTTGGCGAATTCAGCCTGATCCGAGAGCACCTCATCGAGGTTTTCCAGAACGCCACCGGCCTGTTCTTCGATGAACCCGCGCCACAGGTTCATGACGTTCTCAGCCGCAGGTGGCAGATCGCGCCCGGTCGCCAGATGCCGGATCAGATAGCCTGCGGCCACTGACAAAGGTGCCTCAGCCGGTTGCTTGCACTGGTCATAGCCGCGCCGGATCGCCTCATGGCCAATCTTCACGTCGATATTGCTGGCAGTCCCGGGCATATCGCGCGCGCCCATCGCCTCGCACCGCGCAACCTCCATCGCCTCATACAGATCCCGCGCCATATCGCCCGGAGGCGCATAGCGATTATGTGTCGCGTCGTCATGATACCGGCGCTGCAAGGCCAGAGCATCCGCCGTACCCCGCGCTAACAGAACCTCTTCTCGGGTCATCCGACGCGAAACCTGCGGCAGCCGCATCGACTCGCCCGACAAGCCTGAAGGATCGACGGTATAGCTCACTGACAGCTCAGGATCGTCCGCCATCACCTTGGTGGCCTCGGCCAGAGCCTTCTTGAACGGATCAGCAGGGTTGTCGTTTGGTTTACTCATGCTTCTATTTCCAATCCGTCGTACTGGCCTTCAGAAACCCACAAAAGATGCCATGCTTCGCGATATTTCTCTAGCCATCCCGCAACAAATTCGCTGCCTGAACCGAGAACGTTGGAATGATCCGGGCGGAAGCGCCTCAAATTACTGTTTTTTCGAGGTTGGCCGTTGCGACCGGGGGTGTTTAGCCAAGTGACGTGATCAATTCTCAAAAGATCGGCGACAATTCTGCTAGGCACAACGAAAACGCTTGCCGTAGAACTCGGCGTTTTCCCAAGGTCCACGAAACAGTAAAACATCTTGGGATCATGTATGTCTTCGTGTTTCTTGCCCATATGCCAGCCGCCGTCCGCGCCCTTCTCCCAACGGGACTTAACCTGAATCGCGCAAAGGGTTTTCCCATCCGGTGAAGTCACGACGATATCCATGTTGGGAACGCCTTGCGGTGCTAGTGCAGCAATTAACCCTCGCGATAACAAACGCGACATCACAAGATGCTCGCCAGCAGCCCCAGTAAGTGACGTATGACTTACGCCGTTCACCCCAAGCTCACGCTCGCCGCGCTTTCCGGCAGTTCTTCGTCAAAGCAGCGCTGATAGAACTCGGCCACGGTCTGACGTTCCAGCTCGTCACATTTGTTCAGGAAGGACAGGCGGAAGGCGTAGCCCACATCACGGAAAATCTCAGCGTTTTGCGCCCAGTTGATCACGGTCCGCGGGCTCATGACGGTCGACAGGTCGCCGTTCATGAAGGCGGTCCGGGTCAGGTCGGCAACGGTGACCATCTGGCTGACGGTTTTGCGGCCCTCTGCAGTGTTGTAATGCGGCGCTTTCGACAGAACGATCATCGTCTCGGCATCGTGGCTCAGATAGTTGAGCGTCGAGACCAGCGACCAGCGGTCCATCTGTGCCTGGTTGATCTGTTGCGTGCCGTGATAGAGGCCGGTGGTGTCGCCCAGACCCACGGTGTTTGCGGTGGCGAACAGGCGGAAGTTCGGGTTTGGCGTGATGATCTCGTTCTGGTCCAGCAGGGTCAGCTTACCATCATGCTCCAGCACACGCTGGATGACGAACATCACATCGGCGCGGCCCGCATCGTATTCGTCGAACACAATGGCAACAGGGTTGCGCAGAGCCCAGGGCAAGATGCCCTCGTGGAATTCAGTAACCTGCTTGCCGTCGCGCAGCTTGATCGCGTCCTTGCCGATCAGGTCGATCCGGCTGATATGGCTGTCCAGGTTCACACGTACGGCGGGCCAGTTCAGACGGGCGGCGACCTGTTCGATATGGGTTGATTTGCCAGTGCCGTGATAGCCTTGGATCATGACGCGGCGGTTATGGGTAAAGCCCGCCAGAATGGCCAGTGTCGTTTCCGGATCGAACTTGTAGGTCGGATCAATGACCGGTACGCGGTCACTGCGTTCTGCAAAGCCCTTGACCGCCATGTTGCTGTCAATGCCGAACACCTCGCGGACCGAGATATCTTCGGTGGGTTTTGCGTTGATGTCGATCGATCCGTCAGCCATGCGTCCTGTCCTTATCCTTTGCCCCGCGCGGCGGGCTTGAACCTGTGTGTGGTGCAACATATTGCGGGCAAGGGCAAGGGAAAGACGTGGATGCACATACCTAGCCGGATGTTTCTTTGAAACTGGCCTTATCGGCACGAGCGGGACCGGCGGAGTGGCCACAGAGTTACCGTTCGCTGTAGGCACATAGTCGAATGTTCACAATGGCAGCTCGGCGCAACCAAAGCAGACATAACAGAAAGTCGGGTGCTGAACAGAATGTTGCTTGAAGTCTGCGGGTCTCGTAGCCTGACACTGTCGACGGAATTGCCCGGAGGAGATACCGGCATGATACCCAAGACTCAATACGCCAAGAGCGATGACGTGCACATCGCCTACCAAGTTTACGGCAACGGATCCAAGAACTTGGTTCTGGTGCCGGGTTTCATTTCTCAGATCGAAACCTATTGGGAGCAACCTCAGTTTGCGAAATGGCTTGAGCGTGTTGGGCAGTTTTCCAAAGTGGCGATGTTCGACAAACGCGGTACCGGCCTGTCTGACCGAGGAGTCGCCGTACCCGATATGGATAAGCGAATGGACGACATCCGCGCGGTGATGGACGCCGTTGGAATGGAAACAGCCTATGTCATGGGCATCTCAGAAGGCGGTTCGCTTGCCTCGGTTTTCGCTGCATATCAGCCAAAACGCTGTGAGGGTTTAATACTCTACGGTGCTTTTGCTCAATTTAAGTCTTGGTTCCCAACGCAAGAGGCTTTGAACCAATTGTTCGAATACGCGGAAGAGCATTGGGGCAGCGGAGCTGCGCTTCCACTCTTCTGCCCTGATACCGGCAGCGATCCGTCGTTGCAGGAATGGTGGGGAAAGTACGAAAGAACTGGCGCATCGCCCCGCGACCTCATTGAAATCATGAAGCTGAACAGCCAGATAGACATCACGGAAATCCTTCCCTCGATAAAGGCTCCAACACTTGTGCTTCACAAGACTGAAGACGGGTTGATCGATATCGAAGGCGGTCGAACCTTGGCGCAGTTGATACCCGGCGCCAAGATTGTGGAGTTCCCCGGGAGAGATCATTTTCCCTTCCTCGGGGACGAGCGGGATCAGATACTTGGAGAGATTGAAGCCTTTGTAACTGGCTTGAAACCGAAGCCAGTTTTCGACCGGGTTTTGGCAGCGGTCGTTTTTACCGACATTGTTGGGTCCACTACTCAGGCGCAGCGACTTGGTGACGATGTGTGGCATGCAACATTAGAGCAGCATGATGCCATCGTCAGGGACCAGCTCATGCAGTTTCGCGGTCAGGAAGTGAAGTCGCTCGGTGATGGTTTCCTTGCCACTTTTGACGGGCCTGGGCGGGCAATTCATTGCGCGAAGGCGATTAGTGACACGGTGTCCAAGCTAGATCTCGAAGTGCGCATTGGGGTTCATACCGGGGAAGTTGAGGTCTCATCGGATGATGTACGCGGAATTGCCGTGAACATTGCGGCACGCATTGCCGAATTGGGCGGCGGAGGCGACATCGTCGTGTCGCGCACGGTAAAAGACTTGGTGGCTGGTTCCGGACTTGACTTCGAAAGCCTTGGACGCCGGGAACTCAAAGGATTGCCAGAAGCATGGCACGTTTATAAAGCAGTATAGTAGCCGTACATGTACCTCGCCTTTTGGCCTCCAATCCACACACGGTATCTCAATTTGGCCGCAACAACGGCCTACGGACTCTTGGCAACGCAGCCCGCTTGCCACCGAGCGGATTTCCACTCTGCGCTCTGGCGTCTCTCTTTTGCTGTCTGTATTTTGTCGTCAGTTGCAAGCCGATTGGCCCGCATACATTCCGAGTCCAGCACCAGCTGCCGTAGCCATGGTCTTACCAGTTCCGCCTCCAAAGCGGTTGCCAACTACACCACCAAGAGCTGCACCCCCGAGAACACCAGCAGCACACCGAGCGTCGCTTTGTGCTTGAGCCTGAGTCGGCGTTGTTGGGGCTCCACATGCCGCCAAGAGCAATGTGCCACCAAGCAGGCAAGCTACTGTTGTCTTCTTCATGTCGGTTTCCTTACGTTCAATCTTATGTAATGGCCTCTTGTTCCCTGACATGTAGGTTCGGCCGAACCTCTCTCCAACCCGCCGGCGGTCCAGAAGCAAAAAACCGCCTAATGGCGGGGAATTTCGTCAACTGAGCAATAACGTCATGCGGTTATGGATTGAACCACAGCTTAATCCACCCACCATGACTTTCATGGCCAGCGATCCCAACGTCTCAATTTTGTCGTCTTCGAATTGCTGCAAGGACAAAGAACCAATGTGTGATCAACGGCGGCTCAGGGCTCTTACTACCAGTTGAAGCGCTTCGCAGAGAATGGCGACAGAGAGCCCTTACGTCTGAACGGGCTGGTTTGGTTAGTCTGACGCTGGTTGCGGGAGTAGGATTTGAACCTACGACCTTCAGGTTATGAGCCTGACGAGCTACCGGGCTGCTCCATCCCGCGACACT
>NZ_JBWVBF010000012.1:0-35309 GCF_057221115.1 Ruegeria sp. HKCCD6426
CGAACTTGCGCGGTAGACCGTTCACCTCAAGCGCGCGGGCGAAGATCTTCGTCGCCGCGGCTTTATTCCGGCGCTCAGACAACATGAAATCCAGGGTTTTGCCGTGCTTATCTACGGCGCGATAGAGATAGACCCACGTGCTTTTCACTTTGATATACGTTTCATCCATTCTCCAAGAGCGGTGGCACTGTCCCTTGCGACGACGCGCCGCCTCAGCGATTGCGCCTGCATATCGAGTAACCCAGAGCCTGAGCGTGGTGTGATTCACTGCGACGCCTCGCTCAGCCATGATCTCTTCCAAATCCCGGTATGAAACACTGTAGCGGACATAGAAGAACACCGCGAACAGAATAACGCTCTTTGGATATTGTGCGCCTTTGAAAGAAATCATGACCAGACCTTCGACCTTGAAGTACAGAGAGCTAATCGCTCGCTACATCCATGACCGCCAATGGTCAAAACTTTGCAACAGAGCCGGTTCAGGAACATGCAGGTACGGGTCTCATTCGTCAGACATGCGCAGGTTCCCGTAGCCAGTCTTCGAAAAGGCTGATCCGCTGCTCAAAACTGGCCGCGCGCTGCGTTTCCAGTTCGGTCATCTCGAACTTCAGTTCATAGTACTCTTCACCCCTCTTTTCGAACTGCAGAGCCTCAATGGCCAACCCCATGCGTCGCGCAAGATCCATGACCCGGCAGGCGGTATTCATAGGGTCTGAACAGTAGAACCGTTTGTTCATCTCTCTCCACCTCCTGTTGGCAGAGTCTTATCCTACATGCCCCAAAATTTTCTTTCTCATTATCTTGCCATAAAGATTTTTGCGAATTATTCTTTTGTCAAATATTGTTTCTTAGAAAGAGTCTACTGTGAATAATGAAATTCTCGACCAATTCGACCGAAGAATCTTGCAGACGCTCGCCGAAGACGGGCGCATCTCAAACACGCAACTCGCGCAAAAGATCGGCCTGTCGCCGAGTCCGTGCTGGCAACGGGTGCGGCGGCTCGAGAAAGAGGGCGTGATCACCAGCTATCGCGCGATACTCGATCAGGGAAAACTCGGCGCATCCGAAACCGTGATGATCGAGGTGGTGTTGGACCGGCACGACGATGACATCCTCGAAGCCTTCGGCACCACGATGGAACGGATGCCCGAAGTGCTGGAAGTTCATCTGACGACGGGCGAGTACGATTATCTGATCAAGGTCGCGGTGAATGGCACCCGCGGTTACGAGGAATTTCTTCGTCGCAAGCTTTACCGGGTTCCCGGGATCCGCCACACGAGATCGAGTTTCGTGCTGCGCAGCCTGAAGAACGTGCAAGCCTTTCTGCCGGAAGCCTGAGGCGGTCCTGTTACGCTCATCAGAATGCCTTCAGAGGCTTGCGTCCAGCGCCGCCACGATGGCGTCGCCCATCTGCGCGGTGGAAACAGGCTTGACGCCCTCTTCCGCCAGCAGGTCGCCCGTGCGCACGCCGTCGGCCAGAACTTGTTCGATCGCGGCTTCCAGGCGGTCCGCCTCGGCGCCCTGATCGAAGCTGTAGCGCAGCGCCATGGCGAAACTCAGGATGCAGGCGATGGGATTTGCCTTGCCCTGGCCGGCAATGTCGGGGGCCGAGCCATGAACCGGTTCATAGAGCGCCTTGGGGCGGCCATCGGCCATCGGCGCGCCGAGGCTGGCCGAGGGCAGCATTCCCAAGAAACCGGTTAGCATCGCGGCGCAATCCGACAGCAGGTCGCCGAACAGGTTGTCGGTCAGGATGACGTCGAACTGCTTCGGCGCGCGCACAAGCTGCATGGCACCGTTGTCGGCATACATGTGGCTGAGCTGCACTTCGGGATAATCCTTGCCGACGTGGGTCACCACCTCGCGCCAGAGGATGCCCGATTCCATCACGTTGGCCTTTTCCATCGAGCACAGCTTCTTGTTCCGGCGCATCGCCAGTTCGAAGGCCGAGCGGGCGACGCGTTCGATTTCGGATTCCGTGTAGCGCTGGGTATTGATGCCGATGCGTTTATTGCCTTCCTCGAAGATACCGCGCGGCTCGCCGAAATAGACTCCCGAGGTCAGTTCGCGCACGATCATGATGTCAAGCCCGGCGACCACGTCTTTTTTTCAGCGACGAGAAATCGGCCAGCGCGTCGAAGCACTGGGCCGGGCGCAGGTTGGAGAACAGATCCATCTCCTTGCGCAGGCGCAGCAGGCCACGCTCGGGTTTGACGCTGAAGTCCAGGCGCCGTATTTCGGCCCACCCACCGCGCCCAGCAGAACCGCGTCTGCCTCCTGCGCCTTGGCCATCGTCTCGTCCGACAGCGGCACGCCATGGACGTCGTAGGCCGAGCCGCCCACCAGATCCTCGCTCACGTCGAATGCCAGCCCGTTCACTTCGAGTGCGCGAGCAAAGAACTTGGTCGCCGCAGCTTTGTTTCTGCGCTTGGAAAGCATGAAATCAAGGGTCTTTCCATGTTTGTCGACTGAGCGGTCCAGATAGACCCATTTCCCTTTGACGCGTATATATGTTTCGTCCTTTCGCCAAGATCGATCGCAGTCCCGCTTCTGACGACGTGCTCGTTCCGCGACCAGAGGCGCGAATTTGATGATCCAACGGTTCAATGTCGCGTGATCGACCGATACGCCACGCTCGGCCATGATCTCTTCAAGATCGCGATATGACACACCGTATCGCAGATAGAAAAACACCGCGTGCAAGATCAAGTCCTTTGGAAAATGCGCGCCTTTGAATGAAATTGCCACGACCTGCCGCCCTCTGCTTTGGGCAATCCCATACCAGACCATCGATCAGATCGACAGACAGACTAAAGAGTTTGCGACAGAGCCGGCCATGTCTACCATCCGGCGGACAGTTCATGATTACCTTCAAGGGTTTGCAGAATAAATGTGTCCAGTATACAGCCGTCGCTGATGCTTCCAAAAGATTGCGACACAACCCGGCAGTTTGCACGAATTGCCGGATAATCCGCTCAAGCCTTGAAATCATTCAACGTTGCGCAAGATTTGCGTCGTAGCCCTCAAGCGGCCCTTCCCAGTTCTTAAGCCGCGCCAGCGAACGTTATTCGATTTTGAAAACATGTTGAACGTGCCAAGTCGCCCTTTTTCCATCTTGTTGTTGTCGCTCTCCATTACGAGCAGTTCATCAACTCAAAATATGTCTGCGATATTCTAGTGGCGTAGTGCCGGTGCGATGGGCAAAGAACCGCGTGAAAGCGGATGAATAGGCGTAACCAAGCTCGAAGGCGATCTCGGTGATTGGAATAGTGGAATCTGAGAGCATCCGTTCTGCCTTCGACAGACGGGCGTCCGAGACAATCTGACGATGGCTGACACCCAAAGTGCGCAAGTAACGGCGATAAGAACGCTCGCTTAAACCAAATGCCTTTGAGACCGTGTGCGACAGCGTTTCTGGCGCTGTTGTGGACAGATAGTTCTCGACGCATCTACGCAGAACGACCGAACCAACTTCCCGCAAGTCGCTTTCGCTATTCTCCGTTGATGTACTGACAAACAGACTACCCTTCCGCGGCTGCAAGTCTTTCAAATCGAAGGCCAAGCCCATAGTGGACTTGCTCAACTCAATCGGCAAGTCTTGCAAATCCTCGGGCAACTTTTCCCTACCGACGATATGATTAAGACGCAGCGCTACTGGTTGCAGCGTTCGACCCAGAACACTGGCCACCGCCTGCCGTCCAACTTCTAGATTGTATTGCTGAACAGGCCATCGATCTGTCCAATCTGTAGTTGACGCAGTGCGCAAGAGCCAGATGCGCTGGCCATCCCGCTCTGTAATAAAACCCGCGCCATACAAGACGGAGGAGATGCGGCTTGCCACGCTTTGTACGGCTTCAAGGCCAGTTAACGCACAAGGCAATTCAATGTTTGCTACCGAATTATCTTTGGGCGGGGACGCCAATCGCAGTGTCTCTATGAAAAACACCGGGTGCATAAGGCATTTATCCAGCTTCACCATAAAACGCTCGGCGGCGTGCAGCGATATGATCCCACTTGGCTCGGACACTATCGAGCCAGGCAGGCCGCTTTCTTCCGCAAGCCGTTCGAGAAAAGTGAAGTGCAACGGCGCTGCAGTAAAGAATGGCTCAGCCACGGATGCCTGGACAGATGCAAATCGCGTCATGTCGACTCTCGTAGGTTTTGTGTCTCAGAACCCTGCACAGCCCGAAGCGACTTGGCCGGAAATGGTAAGCGCACGGGTCAAACAACGCCTACCATAGTAAGGTAGTTTATCTATCAGGGAAGCCAAAAATGAGATTTTCAAGAAGCGTAAATTCTCTCCGCACAGTGGTTTTTTCCAGCATTGCGTTTTCTGCCTCGGCACTGCCAGGGTTCGCGCAGGATCAACCGCCAAATATTCTGGTGATTTGGGGAGACGATATCGGCCAGTTCAACATCAGTGCCTACAACAACGGCATTATGGGATATCGAACCCCCAACATCGACCGTCTCGCGGCACAAGGTGCAATGTTCACCGATTGGTATGGAGAACAGAGTTGCACCGCCGGCCGGGCCGCTTTCGTTACCGGTCAATCGCCGATACGTTCTGGCCTGACCAAAGTGGGTTTACCTGGCGCGCCCGAAGGTATGGACGAACGGGATCCCACAATCGCCACGGTGCTGGGCGCCCAGGGCTATGTGACGGGTCAGTTCGGCAAAAACCATCTTGGCGACCGCGACGAGCATCTACCCACCAATCATGGGTTCGACGTTTTCTTTGGAAATCTCTATCACCTGAATGCCGAAGAAGAACCTGAGAATATCGACTACCCACGGGATCTGGTCATGGCCGACGGGCAGCGTTTCGTCGATGTCTTCGGCCCGCGCGGGGTGATCCGTTCGGAAGCAGGCGGCGAGATTGTCGACACTGGCCCGCTGACACGCGAGCGCATGGCAACCGTGGATGAAGAGACACTTGAAGTGGCGCTCGACTTCATGGAGACGGCCCACGAGAAAAATGAGCCATTCTTCGTCTGGTGGAACTCCACGCGGATGCATGTATTCACCCATCTCAAGGACGAGAGCGAAGGGGTCACGGGGTACGGAATCTATGCCGACGGCATGGTCGAGCATGACGGCCACGTGGGCCAATTGCTCGACAAGCTTGATGAGTTGGGCATCGCCGACAACACAATCGTTATGTATTCCACTGACAACGGTGCCGAGACTTTCACCTGGCCTGACGGCGGGACAACGATGTTCCGCGGTGAGAAGAACACTCAATGGGAAGGCGGGTTCCGCGTTCCCACTTTGATCCGGTGGCCCAAAGTGACCGAGCCGGGCACGATCATTAACGAGATCGGATCGCACACAGATATGTTTGCCACCCTCGCAGGAGCCGCAGGCCAGACTGAGGTCAAGAACCAGCTTCTGGAAGGTATGACCATCGGCGAGCGGGAGTACAAAGTCCATCTAGACGGTTATGACCTTGGTCCGGCATTGCGCGGTGAGGCAGGCTGGCCCCGCAATGAATTTCTCTACTGGACGGATGATGGCAGCGTAGCTGCCCTGCGCCGGGGAGATTGGAAGATCAATTTCCTCGTGCAGGAAGCCCATGGCTTCGACGTCTGGTCCGAGCCCTTCAAAGTTCTGCGTTTTCCAGCGCTTACCAATCTGCGCATGGATCCCTTTGAACGCGCGAAAGAAGAGAACGCCATGGGCTATGTCCGCTGGGCAGCCGAACGCATGTATGTCATAGCCCCGGCGTCGGCTTACGTAAGTCAGTGGTTAAAAAGCTTTGAAGAATTCCCGCCGCGCCAAACACCGGGCAGCTTCAATCTTGAAAACGTCATGGAGCAGGTGATGGCTGGGTCCAATCAATAACTACCTGCAACTTTAGCTATATCGGTAACGGGTTGAGAGGCGGCCCGGCAAGTGCCGCCCCTCAATATTCATCCTACTCCAGTCACTCCCTGTTATTCAGAAGGTGATAAGCGAGGAAACCCCATTGCTAACTATTTATGCATTGCTCGGCAATCATTTTGCCAACGGTGCGACCACAATCCTCAGTGCTTAACAATCAACCTGGCGATCCCCGTTATGATGGCCCGAGTTGTTTCGAAACTTCCGATGCGTTTTAGTCAGTTTCCTTGTTCCGTATCGGTAAACTTCGCGGCCAGAATGGCGCGGGCTCGGATGCGCACTGGCTCGTCTACCATTTCGCCATCGACGATCGCAGCGCCGTCAGCAGCGTTTAGAACACGCTGCGCCCACTGAACCTCAGCATCGCTTGGCAAAAAGGCATGCTTTACTTCGGAGATCTGCGCAGGATGGATGCACAGTTTCACCGCGAAGTGATCGCACATTCACAAGTCGAAGGAATAAATGGGCCAATTGCCCTGTTCACGACAGCCCGCAACACAGCTTTTCCACAGCACACACCGCACGGGATTTAAGAGCACAATCCGGTAATTGATGATACAGTCCAAAAATTAAGGGTACCGTGACAGCGGGTTCGAGTGGAATTAGTGTGATTGCCAACTTGTTTGAGCATGATTGGGAAAGGCGATGCCAGTCAATAAGCTCGATTAGACGAGTGTTTGATCGTGCTCCGGCATCATGCTTCAGCTTTTTTGCAATAATGCCGTGGCTTCTCTAACATCAATGGCAGCGTCGGCGTTTTTCACTCTAGCTAGGCATGATGCTACGAGTTCTGTGGGCGGGGGCTTTGCTTCAGTTTTCTGGCGGATTCGTGTTAGCGACACAGCCGCGCGCAAGCTCAAGAGGTTGGCCCCTTGTTGGTTTGAGAAGTCCAGCGCCGATTTCAAAGACGCCTCAGCCTGAACAATCTGGCCTAGACCCGCCAGCCCAACGCCGCGCATGCGATGAGCCTCCGCAGTCAGGGCTCCGGCATGATATTGCTGCATTTTCTTAAGTGCGCGGTCTGCTGCGGCAACCGATTCACTCCAAGCGCCTCTCTGCTGAAGCAGGTCCGCCAGCATGAGTTCCATGAAAGGCGTACGCAGCACGGAACCACGCGCAATGGAAGCCTTGATAAGCTCTTCAATGGTGCCGGGCGCGTCGTCATCTTGCTCCAAACAACCGGCGGCCCAAGCTTCAACACATCGGGCAATCACTTCAAAATGCCAGGGCCCATATTTTTCTGCAAAGGTCAGCGCATCCTGTGATCGCTGGTGTGCGCTCCGATAATCGCGTTCAAAGAAACCTCCGAGCGCTGCAAAAGCGTATGTCGTGGTCAGAGTATTTTCATGACCAAGGCTCTCGGCCAGTTCGATTGCGATTCTGGCGTCGGCCCGCCCACCCTCAACGTCACCCTCCAGACACCGGAGGAAATATGAATGGCTTCGCCCACAAACGCCGGGATCATGCCCGGCATAATGCAGCGCACATTGGTGGTGTTTCTCCGGGGAATAAATCGGCAGCCCCTTGGCCAGATAGGCGCGCGCCGAGCACAAGTCTCCGCGCGAAAAACTAGACGTCCATCCCGCGTGGTTGAATTGCAGATAGTGTTCCTCTGACGGCGAAGTTTCAACAACCCCTGACATCGCCTGAATCATGCGGTCGATTTTGGGCAAGCTTGCTGACATCTGACTGTTCAGCCAAAGGTTCCATAGAATTTTGAAGCGCACATCCTTGTCGGCATCTTCGCCGCAAAGTTGCAATGCCTTCGAAAACAGGTTCCCCGCCTCTTTGTCCGCATAGCCCCACAACGCCATACGCGCGGTGCCAAGCCCCGTGAGCAACGGTACTTCCCATTTTGCGCGGGTCTTGTGATCCTCTGAAGCCGCAATGATATCCAGGCCGGACGTCAGATGGGCGATGGCCTCCAAATACGAACATTGACCGCTGGCGCGACGCGCGGCGACGTGCAGGTATGGCAATGCCTGGGAGGGGTTCCCCGATTGGACCAGATGATGCGCTACGACCTCCGGCTCGACCCGCACTTTCTCCAGATCATTCTTTATCAACCAGTCGGCAAATCGCTGATGCAACGCACGACGCGTTTTTTTGAGCTGTGCTGCATAAGCCGCCTCTTCGATCAAAGCGTGCCGGAACGCCAGCAGGCCGCGTTCACCGCTACCTTTCTCCGCAACAAGTCCAAGATCGATCAATTCTCTTAATGCGGAATCAAAAGCCTGCTCGGTGAGATCGCAAAGTGGTTTTGCCGCCTGCCGATTGAATGCGCGCCCGAGTATTGAGCCTACATGGGCGATTTCTCGCGCTGCAGGCGTTGCGCTGTCCAACCGCGCCGTCAGCAGCGCCTTGAGATTGGCCGGAATGTCCATGGGTGCGGAAGACGCTTTTGTCCGCACGACCCGCGCCAATTCTTCGGCAAAAAGCGGTATGCCCCCCGACCGGGCAACAATTGTGTCGATGACTGCACCGTCCGCGCTGCGCGCCGTGGTGAGGCGCCGGATCAGATCAGCACACTGGCGTTTTGGGAGTTTGGTGAGCGTGAGTTCGGAGCAGTGCCCTTCAATAGGCCAAGGCGTGCGAAATTCCGGGCGCGCAGTCATCAGCAGCATGACGGGGAGGTCTTCGGCAAGATGCACAATCCGCTCAAACACCCCGAGGCTTGTTGGATCGATCCAGTGCGCGTCCTCCACAACGAATAGCAACGGCGCAGTCTCCGCCAATGCGATCATTTGATCTAACAGCACTCGAATGGTCGCCGCCTTTTGACGTTCCGGGGACATCGCCTGGGATTTGCACCCATTTGCGGGCAACCCCATCGCCTGTGCGATCACTGCGGCAGCCTTTGTGTTTTTGTCCCCAGAAGCTTCGAATAAACCTTCCAATTTCTCTAGTTTTACATCTGAGGAATCTGACATCTCAATGTTGGCCGCATGCTCCAGCTGGCGCAGAATGGGATAAAACGCAGAATGAGTATGGTGCGCTGAACATTGATAGCGCAGCCGGATATGTTGCTCGTCTTCAATCGCGTGAAGAAGTTTTTGGCTCAAACGGCTTTTTCCAATGCCGGGTTCACCACGCAGCACAACAACTTGTCCCTCCCCGCTGGTAGCGACGTCCCATCGGTCTCTCAACAAAGCCATTTCGACCGCCCTGCCAATGAACGGCGCGGATTGACCAGTTTGAAACGCATCAAACCGGCTCTCCGGAACCACCTCTTGGTCGACCCGATGGGCGGGCACTTTTTGCGGCAGGCCTTTCAGGTCCACTTGCCCGAGGTCAGCCAGCGTAAACAGACCCGAAACAATTGTGGCTGTTGTTTCATCAACGACCAATTGTCCGGGTACTGCAATGGCTTGAAGGCGTGCTGCCAGATTTGGCGTCTCGCCAGAAATGGCAGCATTTTGGTGCGATGTTTCATTCTCGATGTCGCCAATGACAACATCACCTGTTGCAATGCCAGCTCTTGCGGTAAGGGGCAAACCAATCGGGAGTTGGATATCCGCCACCTCCTCCAGTGATGCCAAGGCGGCGCGAACGCCTTGCGCGGTCTGGTCTTCCGACGCGCGTGGCCATCCGAAATACGCCAACACACCATCTCCGAGATAGTTCGCGACATACCCGCCGTGATGCGCAATCGTGGTGGCAATGCATTCGTGAAAACGTGTCAGAGCGTCGTGCATATCTTCTGCGTCCAACCGCGACGATAGCGCCGTCGACCCGACCAAATCACAAAACAGCACGGTCAGTTGGCGCCGTTCCGCAGTTTCAGCTGATCCGTATTCAGCGCCATCGGGCTGGCCTGAAGTAATTAGGAGCGGTTTCGCGTGCAAAATCTTCTTGCGAGGACCAATCGGAATTTCCATCTCTCGCAGGTCGTCTTCCGTCAGATGATGTAGAGCCTCAAAATCAATTTCATTCGACGCAAAAACTTCCCCGTACTTTTCAAGCCCGAGCGATGCTAGCCAATTGGAAACAACCTGATCCACGGTGTCCTCCCGCCCCAATTGTATCAGGATCGTCGCGCGCGGTCTCCATCGGCCTAAATTGCGTGTTCCTCAGGCCGGAACAGGGGCTTTGTCGCAAACTTTTGACCCCCCTGTCTGAGGTGAGGCCACCGTGTTAAAGGCGTCACGGATTTAGACAGAGGCCGGCTGAGCAGCAAACTTTGGAGTTAGGTTGATAGAGTGCGAGTTCCGACTTTGTTTCGCGGGATGATGGTACTAATAGGTTTCAACATGATTTCATTGAAAGGCTGCCACTTCGCGAAGGAAGCGGTTTTGTACGCTGTCTACTTCTATCTGAGGTACACGGTGTCTTACCGAGACCTCGAGGAGATCATGGCGGAGCGCGGTGTGCAAGTTGACCACGCAACACTCAACAGGTGGGTTGTGAAATATTCGTCGCTGATTGCAGCGCGCGCGCAATTGATTAAGCGGGGCACTCTGAAGTCTTGGCGCTTGGACGATCACATAGCGCCTTTCGACGGCGCGCTGTTTCAGCGATCGCGCTCGAATACCGTGTCACCCACCGGTTCAACGTTGTGTGATCTACCGATACGCCGCGCTCGGCCATGATTTCTTCCAGGTCTCGATAGGAAACACCGTAGCGGACGTAAAAGAAGACCGCGAACAGGATCACATCCTTCGGATACTGCGCTCATTTGAAAGAAATCATAGACCAACCTTAATCTGGATAATGCCGTTCGCCACACAGGCGCTAAAGCCACTAAGGTCAATGGTCAGAACTTTGCGACAGATCCGTCAAAGTTTGCAACAGATCCAACCTCACGACCTCCCGATTTCGACGCTTTGCAAACCCCCTACCCGCCTTATGCGCAAAAATTGACCATTTTGATCGTTACATTTGCGATATCTTCAAATCACAATTATACGCGATAAATTTCGCTTATCACTTGTGAATGATTTTGGCGAGAAATGCGCGCGGGATGTTGCCCATGAAGCCGCCATCCCCTTATCTTCCCACCCGCTCCCCTACTCACTCAACGACGGATCAAGCAACGCTTACTGACCGCAAAGTGCCAGGCACGCCCGAAAACACGCTACGCGCCCATGAGCGCGATCTGCTTTACATCACCGCTTGGGAATCCGCCCGGTTCAATAAGGCGCCCGACTGGTCCGAACAGGAAGAGACCGCGAAGACACCTATTAGGAAAGGCCTGCGCGAAACCCTCGCCTGCCCGGCCCCCGCATCCCTGGACCGGCGCATCGCTTCCTGGCAGGCCTTCTACGAGATGAAGAACCTCCCCTTGTTGTTTGACGCGCCGCAGGTGAAAATAGGCCCGCGCCAAGGCGCCGCCTAGCCCCCTTCCCCGAAATCGGCCCATACGATTGCGCGTGATGTGCTGCAGCAACTGTTGGCCATCTGCCGCGGCGCGCACCGAGATTGCCGGGACCGGGCGATCTTGATGTTTGGCTGGGCCAACGGTGGATGACGGCGGTCGGAGATCTCTGATCTGATGTGCGAAGATGTGTCGCTGAAAGAATTTGAAAAAGTAGGGTTGGTCTGGATGTCTCTACTGAAGACCATGACAACCCAGCAGGAAGAGACGCCATTTTTGGTGCTTAAGAGCCGCCCCGCGCTGACGCTGCTGCACTGGATCAAGGTTGGCGGGACCTGCGATGCCCCCGCTATTCCGCCCGATTTCAAAAGCCTACCGTGTTCTGAAACGCCGCCTGTCCCCGGATGCGATTTAACAGATCATCAAACGTCGTCTTGCATTGGTTGTGCTTCCGCAAAATTTCGCTACCCCTTACGGGCTGCGTTCGGGCTTCCTGACCTAGGTAGCACGCTACGGCGCCCCGTTTCAGACCGTCATGCGCCTATCCCTGCACCGCTCTGTTGCACAAGCACAGAAATACTATGATGAAGTCGAAATTCCCGAGAATCCGGCAACGGATTTGCTGGGATAATTGTGCGGATTATTGCTTTCTCGTACAGGTGCGGGTGGCCCAATCTGTGCAGGCATAGGTGCTAATTCTGGTGCAAATCTATCAACTCAGGTCGCGACGACCAAATCAACAACAGCCAAAAGTGCCGATGTTGCCGAAGCCGAAGTGCGCCATCGGTTCATCTGACGTTTTGCCACCAGTTGCCTGGGGCTCCTAGTCAGTGGAACGCATCAGGCTCTAGCTCTTCCCAGAACTCAAAAATCGCGGATGCGTTCAATCCTGATCGCCAGCCATGAGCTCGAAAATGTTCACGGTCAAGCTCTTCACTCAAACCTGACATGAACAATCGTTTGTCCGCGTCTCGTTGCGTGGGGTTTCGCCGCGAAACCAATTCTTCCACAATTGACAACCGGCGCGCGCGCTCTGCACGTTCGGCCGCACGCTCCGCAAAGGCCAAGTCCGCCTGCTCTTTCTCGGCCTCGCGTTGCCGGGCCGCAGCAAGAGCATCCGGGCTCGGCTCTGGTGCGGTCTCTTTACCAGGAGTCTGATAGTCGTCGCGCAGTGCGGCTGACAGGTAGCCAACCGTCGATTTCACATCCCCCTGCCCCGCTACAAAGTCCAGTTTTTGTTGAACATATTCCTCGCCATGCTCTGCAATCCATTGGCGCGCCAACCGATCCGACACACCCTGATCGCGCAACGACTTGTAGACATCCAAATTGCGGACGCCGTCACTGTCGTCGATTTCAAACATCGCCATTTGCGGATTACGTTTGATGACAAAACGGATATCCGTCACTGAGCGACCTTTCTTGCGGAATTCAGGTTCGATCAGAATGTCCGAACTCTTATTCACTTCAGCTACGGCTGGCTTGATGATCTTGGCATTGAGGTGCTTGAAACTCGCATAATAGTCGCTGCCCTCCACTCCCATCAGTTTTCGAAAAACACCCAGCGCCCACCAGCCAGTCGATCCGGTACGCACGAAACGATAACAGTTTTCATACAGCGCCAAACCATGGCCGGAACTGAAATTGCGCTGAATATGTACATTGATCAGGGCATAGATTTTGGGATCGTACAGTTTTTGAGCCAATGCATGAGAATAGGCATATTCGCAGACACCGTTCTTGAGTTTGGCGAAACTCAACAGCGACGACACTCCCCATTCCTGGCGTCCTTGTTCGTCCAGCATGTCCCACTCGGCAACAGTTTCAGCCAACGCTCTGAGACTGGCTCGCAGAGTATCAAAGTCGTTGGAATTGTATCCGACCATCATCGCCAGCGTCCGCGCGTCTATGGTGTGCGTTGGCGCGGATGTCAGCGCATCGTACGCATTAAGCAAAAGAACGTTGGACAGTTTGCGTTGCAATAACGTCAGCTTGCCGCTGATGTGGATGGCAGCGACATTCTTTTTCACAGTTTCCCGGCGCAATGCACCTGAGAGATGATCCATATCTATTTGGGTATCGGGCATGATTCTGCCTGACTGCTCGTTTTCCAAGTTGTGGCATGAAAGGTACCTATCGATCAATCCCATTTGGGTGCCCAAATACAGGATGGCCGCGATCCTGTAGACGGGTACTTAAACTTCACCGAAATCAAGTTATCCCCAGAAACTTTGGTTTCTACCCTGGAATTCAGAGTCGAGCGCCTCTCTAAACCCGGGACGCCAACCCACATTAGAGCCTGAAATCCGGTTATTAGCCTCATCCCGAGAATCGGCGCCCGTTTTCCCGGAATCAGGTTCCATTGGCCCCGGAATCAGGCACCTGTCATCCTGAGAACAGGTACCTTTGGTACTGTATGTGGGTGCCCAATTGCCGCTAAGTTGTTGTTTTTAATTATTATCAAGGAAGCAAAGTTTCTAAACAATCTAAAAATAATAAACTCTTTAGTGTGCCTATTTCTTCAATTTCCTTTAGTTTCGCCACGAAACCGTAGCCTAGTACCTAGTTCTGTGGAAAAAACACCGATTGAGGATAGCGCTGCCGACAAATGTTCGTTACATTCCTAAATATACGCTGGTAAGGCGAACATTATCTGAGGCATCGACAGTGAATAAATCCAACCAACCTCCCTTGCCCCCCTATCTGAATCTTGATCCCGAGATTGCGGCGACGAAGTTGCCTGATCCTATCGGGACATCTCGATTCGCGAAAGCTGCCGCTTTCTGCTCAAAAGGCCGAGAGGATTTGGCTAGGCGCGGTTACGCGCCGGACGGTGAAAAAAGACTACGCCGCTTCTCGATCTGGGAGATTACTAAGTACCTGATTCCAGTTGCCCCGGCTCATTTGCGTCGCGTTCTCAAAGCGAACCCTGATTTACCGCAAGGCGAAGGGGAGGCGGGGTCTAAGTGGTTCACTCTGGAAGAAGTCTTAAAGTTGCGCCAGCACTTTGCAGCGGAAGGTGTGAGCACCAAGGAATACCTGCCCTATCGCCCGAACGACCTGCCGGCCAAAGTGGTTGCAGTAGCAAACTTCAAGGGCGGAGTCGGTAAAACGTCTACCGCCGCGCATCTGGCCATGTCAGCGGCGTTGGACGGATACAAAGTGCTCGTCATAGATCTCGATAGCCAAGGTTCAATGACGTCGATTCTCGGAGGGCGTGTTGCGGATGAATGGCAAACGGTTTTCCCTCTGATAGCAAAAGACTACGCGAGAGCAGTTCAAGAGGAAAACAGGGTACGTTCGGCCGCAAGTCAAACAGAAATTCCGCTGGACGAAACACTGCAGGAAGCGCTTAGAACTTCGCCGCGAGACGTGATCCAGAAAACTCACTGGCCCAATATTGATCTGATTGGAGCGCAGTTGAACCTTTATTGGGCAGAGTTTCAAATTCCAGTCTGGCGGATGGGCTTGCGAAGTTGGCCGTTATGGGATGGATTGACGAACTTCCTCGAAGACGAAGGCGTATTGAACGATTACGATATCGTTTTTCTCGATACGCCTCCTGCACTTGGGTACCTAACGATCAATGCATTGGCGGCGGCCGACATTCTACTGGTTCCGCTGGGGGCATCCTTTCTGGAATTTGACTCGACCGGTCGGTTTTTTGACATGCTCTATACCACCTTCGCGAGCATTGAAGACGGTGAGAACGCGGCGCAACGCGCGGCAGGACTGCCTGAGCTCAAGTTCGAGTGGGATGTTGTGCGGGCTATCATCACGCGATTCGATGCCAGCCAGCAAACGGATATGGCCAATGTAATCCAAGCGTACTTCGGTGACTTCATGAACGCGTACAGGCAGGATTATACCGCGCTGGTGGGGCAGGCGGGTGAGCAAGTGAATGGAATCTATGAGGCCGACTATCGTGACTTCAATCGCGATACTTATGTGCGGGGCAGGGAGACCTTTGATCGCACCTACGCCGAATTCAAAGAAGTCCTGATTGGCTGTTGGTGGCGGGACGCTCAGATGGGAGGAGATGCAAATGGCTAAACGCAGAAGATTGACTGCTCCGGACACTACGGAGCTGGAGCAGCTTGAAGCAGGTTTCGCGGCGAAACCCTCGATCAGCCCGTTTGAAACAAATTCGACAACGCCACCAATTGCCCAGGTGGCGGCCGAGGCCGCGTCGCTAAACGGCATGGCATCAGTGACGGATCGCGTGGCGTTGGCGAAGGATCAAGGCGACGCTGCCCGCTGGCGCGATGCACAAGATGCGGGGCTGATCGCCGAAATGCTGCCGTTGGACCAGATTGATGCCGACTTCATTCGTCGCGACCGAATGGTAGAAGATGAAGAAGCGATGGCCGAACTGTTGGAGTCGCTTCGTGTCAATGGATTGCGCACGCCTATCGAGGTGGCGAAGACGGATGAGGGCTACGGTCTGATTTCAGGGTTTCGACGATTGGACGCTTTCCGGCGTTTGGCTGAAGCTGATCCGCGATTTTCTGAAATCCCAGCTTTTGTCCGCGATGCGGGTAAAGGGCAGGGCGCTTATGTTTCGATGGTGGAAGAAAACGAACTGCGCTCGAACCTAAGCCCCTATGAGCGGGGTCGGGTCGCCGTATTAGCGGCAGGGCAGGGGGTGTTCCCCTCGGTTGAGGCCGCAGTGGATACACTGTTTGCGGCGGCTTCCAAGGCCAAGCGGTCCAAGGTTCGTAGTTTTGCCATAGTGCATGAGGCGCTGGGGGATCTCCTGCAGTATCCGGTTGGTTTATCTGAAAAAGCTGGTCTGAAACTGGCTGCTGCTTTGCGTGACGGTGCGCAAGTGACGCTACGCGAGACGCTTGCCCGGGCAGATGTTTCTGACGCCAAAGCTGAATGGGCGCTGTTGGAGAGTGCTTTAACGGCTGCGCCAGGAACCCCCAAAGACAAAACAAGGGGGGGCAGGCCACAGCAAATTGAACGTATTCCACCGCAAGCTTTGCCAGGTGGCGGTGATATTCGTGCCGAATTTACCGCGGATGCAGTGCGTATTCGTATTAACGGGCAGGAGTTAGACCGAGGTATGGTCGAAGAGATAATGACCCAGATCGCGCAAAAGGTTTCTGAAATTAGCAGTTAAATCAGTTGAGCAAGGCTCAGGACAATAACGTGAAAATGCTGCGACGGTAGAGTGTACCGGTAGCAGATTGGCCGGAATGTGTGGGGCTTGTAGTAATGTGCAAAAAGCATATTTTTTGCACATCGTGTCGAGGTACCGCTTAGATAGTAGGAGAATGTCATTGGTTCGGTTCTGTCGCAGGTTTTTAGATCGCAGAGCATCAGTGGAATTGGTGAGCAGTTTATCCTACCAGTTGGGGAATTGCTGAAACGGTCGGAATCCGGGCGTGAATTGACCTTTGCGGATCATGTTGACCAGTTCTATGCCTGCCAGGACAGATGCGACCCTTCTGGAGACCGGTGGCCTTGCATCGTCCGTTCTCGCTTTCGGAATGGGAGATGGATGTTTTCGGCGTGATTATTGAGGCCCTTGTGCGACCATTGATCCAGACTTGGCGCGATTTCCCGCTTGGCGGCGCCATATGAGCGCAGCTTGTCCGTGATGATCTGCTTGGGAACGAAACCAAGACGCTTTATCAGGCGGCGTAACAGCCGTTTTGCAGCCCGTTTGTCCCGTTTTGGTTGGGTATTTCCTCCTGCACGATGCCATGTTGATCGACCGCGCGCCAAAGCCAGTACTTGCGACCGGAGATTCTCACAACGACCTCATCGAGGTGCCAGACATCGCCTGAACGGTCCTGTCGCTGCCGCAAGTTTCGAGCGACCAGCGGTCCGAACTTGATGACCCAACGCCGGACCGTCTCGTAAGATGTCGATCCCGCGCTGCAGCAGCATCTCTTCAACTTCACGCAGGCTCAAATTAAAGCGAACATAAAGGCACACCGCGTGTGTAATAATCTGAGGTGGAAAACCGTAGCTTTTGTAGCTGATGGGCGATGAATTCATCGATGTCACCTACGTCCAATTTCGGGTATGAGCAACCACACGACAGATAATGCGACAACAGCGGGGCGGCAATAGCAAGGACTCTCCGATTGACAATTTATCCTCTGTATCATATATCATATATATTAATAGGAGAAAGACATGCACGATTATGTTGTCGTCGGTGGGGGATCGTCTGGCTGCGCGGTTTCAGGTCGGCTTGCTATGGAGAATGCCGGCTCGGTGCTGATACTCGAAGCTGGTGGGTGGGACAAAAACCCATTGATTCACATTCCTGCGGGTTTCACCAAACTTCTAGATACCAAATACCTGTATCACTACGAAACCGCGCCTCAGGAAAACCTCGATGGAAAATCCCGGATCATGCCGCAAGGCAACGTGCTGGGCGGTGGCGGTTCAGTGAACGCGGCAATCTATATCCGCGGCCAGCGTTCAGACTACGATGGTTGGGCCGAAGACGGCGCGGAAGGATGGTCCTATTCGGAGGTTTTGCCCTACTTCAAGCGTGCTGAAGACAACGACCGTTTGTCCGATGACTACCATGGGGTGGGGGGTCCGTTGGGAGTTTCTGACCTACGCCAAATCACCGACATTACGCGGGCGTTTGTGAGATCATGTCAGGAAGCCGGTATCCCGTTCACTCCCGATTTCAATGGTGCACGCCAGCGTGGCGTTGGCTTTAATCAGACGACAACGCGCAACGTGCGCCGCTGCAGTGCGGCCGTTGGCTATGTGCATCCAATGCGAAAAAAGGGCCTGATCGACGTTGAAACCGGATGCCTTGTGACGAAGATCATCCTGGAAGGCGATAAGGCCGTAGGCGTCGAATACGTTCAAGGGGGCCAGCTGAAAGTAGCACGGGCTGCCAAGGAAGTGATCCTTTCAGCCGGTGCGGTACAAAGCCCTAAAATCTTGATGTTGTCAGGCATCGGGCCCGAACAGGAACTTAAGTCTCATGGCATCCAGATCAATGTTGCTTTGGATGGTGTGGGTCAGAACCTTCAGGACCATCTGGAATACCCAGCTGTCCGGTATTGCACTGGCAAGCATGGGTATTACGGCCAAGATTCCTTTTTCAATTCGATCAAGAACGGGCTGCAATACATGCTGTTTAAATCGGGGCCAGTCGCCTCGAATGTGACCGAAGCCTGCTGTTTCGTAAACGTAGACGACATAGAGGCGGAGCCCAATTTGCAGATGCATTTTGTTCCGATTGTTTTCCTGGATATGGGCAGCGAAACAATTTCTCGCGCAGGAGCCACCATCAACCCGTGCGTTGTGAAGCCTCGGAGTCGAGGAGAATTGCGTCTGAAATCAGCTGATCCAAAGGATCACCCGATCATGGATCCACGCTACTTTTCTGATCCGGAGGACCTGAGAATATCGGTAAAGGGACTCAACATGGCACGGGACATTCTGGCTCAGCCATCTTTTTCGAAGTATCTGGAAAAAGAAGAAGCGTTCCCCGGCAAGAACATGACGCAGGAAGATGAGCTTGCGAATTATGTGAAAGAGCGAGGTAAAACTGTTTACCACCCCGTCGGAACGTGCCGGATGGGCAAAGATGACCTGGCTGTGGTTGACCCGGAGCTCAAAGTGCATGGCGTCCGCAATCTGCGGGTTGTTGATAACTCGGTCATGCCCAGCCTGATTTCAGGCAATACGAACGCAACAGCTATCATGATTGGTGAAAAAGCGGCGGATCTGCTTCGCAGAGCGCCGCCGCTAACGCCCACGAATGCCTGATAACTCCCTAAACTGGCCGAAGATTTTCTTCGGCCCTTTTTTTGGTGGAATCTGCAGTTAGTTGTATCATATATCAAATATGAACAGGCGAGGTGAACCATGAGCAAGTCGAATCTTCAACCTCTGAACAAGGGCAATTTGTCTGAACAGGTCTATGCCGCAGTCAGAAAGGCCTTGATGGATGGAAAATACGAGCCGGGCGCGCGTTTGACAATAAGCGGTCTGGCTAGTGAGCTGGATGTTTCGATTACACCGGTACGTGAAACTATATTCCGGTTGGTTAGTGAGCGGGCGCTTGAGATGAAGGCGGCGACGGCAATCTATGTGCCAGAAATTTCTGCCGATCAGCTGCGCGAGATTCAGACCATCCGGATGTTGCTCGAGGGAAAAGCAGCCGAGGTGGCCGCGACGAAAGTGACACCGAAACAGCTCGCAAAACTCGAACAGACGCACAAAGCCTTTCAAGAGTCTGCTGCGACGAATCCGTTGAAAGCGGCTTACTTGAACCGGGAATTCCATTTTGCGCTGATGGAAATAGCCGAAATGCCAATGTTGTACGCGACCGTCGAAAACATGTGGACCCTGATGGGACCGCTCTTACGAGTATTCCATGTGGAAGCACCCTCGCGCGACCTGACCAGTGGTCGGCACGGGCATTTCGATGTGCTTGAGGCGTTGAAAGAACGTGACGGCGCGAAAGCTCAGAAAGCTATTCAGGACGACATATCTTTGGGTTTGAACATGGTCGCCTGGATCGAAGCTCGGGCACTCGAAAGCGCCCGAGCCTGAGGTTAGAGTTCAATCCAAGTTGTTTTAAGCTCGGTATATTTGTCCAGCGCGTGAAGCGACTTGTCTCGGCCGTTGCCCGATTGCTTGTAACCACCGAAGGGCACCGTGATATCGCTGTGATCGTGATTGTTGACCCAAACGGTTCCGGCGCGAAGTGATCGCGCAATACCATGCACACGGGAAATGTCGCGACCCCACAGCGTTGCTCCCAACCCAAAGGGTGTGTCATTGGCGACGGCTACCGCTTCCTCATCGGATTTCACAGTAATGGTTGACAGGACCGGCCCGAAGATTTCCTCGCGCGCGATTGTCATGTCGTTGGTCACGTTCGTGAAGATTGTCGGGTTCAAGTAAAAACCGCCAAGGGCGCTGTCCGGTCGGTCGCCGCCCAAAACCAGTTCAGCGCCTTCTTCCTTGCCCTTTTCGACATATCCTTCGACACGTGCGAGATGGTCCTGTTCTACCAGCGCCCCAAGTTTGGTGCTGGGATCAAGAGGATCGCCTGGTTCGATTTGTTTGGCGGTTTCGATGACAGTCTGCATAAAGTCGTCATGGATCTTTTCGGAGACAATCAGGCGCGAAGGCGCGACGCAGACTTCTCCTTGGTTGAAGCAGATTGCTGTTGCAGCACGTTGCGCGGCCTTTTCGAGATCTGCATCATCCAGAACTATGTTCGGACCTTTCCCACCGCATTCCAGCCAGACAGATTTCATATTCGACTGACCGGCATATTCGAGGAACATCTTACCAACGACACCTGAGCCAGTGAACGCTAGGCAGTCCACATCCATATGCAGGCCCAATGCCCGTCCCGCTGTTGGACCAAATCCGGGAACAATGTTGAAAACCCCATCGGGAATGCCTGCTTCTGCAGCCAGTTCGGCCATCCGGATCGCGGTTAAAGGAGATTGCTCGGCCGGCTTAAGGACGACTGAGTTGCCAGTTGCCAGTGCAGGTGCAAATTTCCACGACGCCATGAGCATTGGGAAATTCCAGGGAACAACAGCCCCTACAACACCGACCGGTTCACGGGTGATCATTGCAAGAGCATTGTCTGCCGTGGGTGCTATTTCATCGTAGATCTTGTCAGGGCATTCCGCGTACCATTGCAAGGTTTCCAGCACAACGTTCACGTCTATATCGCGGCTTTCGGCAATAGGCTTGCCCATATCAATAGTTTCCAAAACCGCCAGCTCATCCATGTTGGCTTCGAAAAGCTCGGCGAATCGCAACATCTTCTTTTTGCGATCACGCGGTGACATTCTTGACCAGGCGCCAGTTTCAAACGCGTTTCGCGCCGCCTTTACCGCAAGATCGACATCCTCGGAGTCGGTTGCTGCGACCTGATTGATAACCGCGCCATCACGTGGCGAGATGTTATCAAAAGTCTTTCCAGACAGTGCATTTACGAACTTTCCATCAATAAAAGCCCGACCATTTGGGCGCAGTGTCTTTTGCATTTCAGAAATGGTTGTTCTGTCTAGGGGCATGTTTGATCCTTTCCTCCCTTGACCAATGTATCATATATCATATAGCTTACTAAAAACGACTTCAAACCAAATCTTTCGAACGTCTCGGAAGTCAGGGAAACAGAAATGCTGGACAACGAACTTGTTTTGACTGCGACGGAATTGGGAAAACTGCGTGACCGCGCGCAATTCATACGGCTGGAGACCATTCGCTTGATCGAGATTGCCAAGGTGGGTCACTACAGTTCGGTGTTCTCGGCGGCTGAGATCTTTGCGGCACTTTATTATGATGTCATGAACCTTCACGCTGCCGACCCCAAGTGGCCAGAGCGTGACCGGTTTCTAATGGGCAAGGGGCACGCCGCCGTCGGGCTTTTCCCGATTCTGGCGGATTTGGGTTACCTCGATACCGAAACACTGGACGGGTATACCAGGCTGGGTAATCCGCTGGGCGATCACCCCGATATGCGAAAAGTTCCTGGGATCGACTTCTCATCCGGTTCGATTGGTCATGCTTTGTCCAACGGTGTCGGGATGGCCCTCGGTGCACGTGCCAAGGGGCTGGATTTCACCACATTCGTCATGCTGGGCGACGGTGAAATGCAGGAAGGTCAGGTTTGGGAGGCGGCTCTTTGCGCTGCCCACCATGAACTTAGCAATGTTATCGCCATCGTCGACCGCAACGGATATCAGCTGGACGGCAAAGTAGATGATACCATGGCTATTGAACCACTGGACGAAAAGTGGCGCGCGTTTGGTTGGGACGTCCACGAGGTTGACGGCCACGATCTGGAAGCACTCACACCGCTGTTGCGGCGTTTGAAATCCGACAAGACCCGAACAAAACCGGCCTGTGTGATCGCCAAGACGCTGAAGGGCAAGGGCGTGTCTTACATGGAGACCGAGCCGGGATGGCATCTCGGGTATTTGGATCCGTCGGACGCGGAAGCCGCGCGTGACGAAATACTCAGCAAGGTAATCTGATATGAACAAGCCTCTTTCCCCGAATTCGTGGCAATATCGCGAGTTGAACACCAAGAACCCTGGTTTGGATCACTTTTCGAATGGCTTGTTCGCGCTGGTTGATGCTGGACATGACGTAATTGCCGGATCCGCCGACCTGCAATATTCCAATGGATTGAACCGCTTCTCGGCAAAATACCCGGATCGCTACGTCCAGTTCGGTATATCGGAGCAGAACATGGTGTCGGCGGCTGCCGGCCTGGCCACAACTGGCATGGTGCCATTTGTTGCGACTTTCGCCTCGTTTGTCGGTCTTCTGACTTGCGAGCAGATCCGCATGGACATTGCTTATTGTGCGCTTCCAGTTCGGCTGGTCGGGCATCATACCGGCATCTCGATGGGGTTCTATGGCACGTCTCACCACGCAACAGAGGACATCGGAACCATGCGCTCTATTGCGGATTTGACGGTGGTTTCTCCAGCAGATGGCCCTCAGTTCGAAGCCGCAATTCGCGCATCGGGCGACCATGATCGTCCGATCTATTTCCGCACTGGTCGCGGCCGCGAACCCGATCTCTATGACCCCAAACAGGACTTTATCTTTGGCAAGGCCATCGAGCATACAAAAGGCAAGGAAGTCACGATCATCGGTTGCGGTTTGCCGGTGCACCCTTCTGTACAGGTCGCCAAACGGCTCAGAGATGAGGGTCGGTCAATTGGTGTATTGGACATGCCGACCATCAAGCCGCTCGACAAGGACGCAATACTTGAAGCAGCTGAACGGTCGGAGGTCATCCTTACGATCGAGGAACACAATGTGCTGGGCGGGCTGGGTGCTGCTGTTGCTGAAGTGCTGGCGGAAGCCGGAAGCCCGGCTCGTCTGGTTCGCCACGGGATTCGGGACGAGTATGCCCTGATCGCACCGCCCACACATCTCTATGCGCATTACCAACTGGACGAAGCTGGCATCGAAGCGGTGGTGCGAGGTGTTATCAGCTAACACACGTGTTTATTTTTGCTTGACGTCATAATACATCATATATGATGTTTAAACTGCGGTAAGCCGCGCCTTGGAGGAGGAACCATGAAACACTACCAGAAACTGTTTGCGACAGTGACAATCGGTGCGACGCTTGCGGTGCCAACGCTGGCATCAGCGGAAGACAAACATGAGATCTATACTCTGCTGCCGCAGACATCGCTTGTAGGTCTGATCGATCCGAACATGGACAGTCGGGCGGGCATTGCAAAAGCATTGCCCGAAGCACCCGGCCAATACGGTGACAAGCTCAGTATCGGCTGGACAGAGATCACCTTGGGCAACCCCTGGTTCGTAGGCCTGATCGACGACGCAAAGAAGGCCGCCGAAGAATACGGATATGAATTAGATGTGCAGGTGGCAGATGGCGATCCGGCCAAGACCTCGTCTCATGTGGATACGTTTATCGCACGAGGCGTGGATGTCATAGTAATCGACCCGACCGATCTGGCCTCGGCGGCCGCAGATGCTGAACGCGCGGTCGAAGCGGGCATTCCGGTGATTGCCATCGGTACCGTCCCGGATGAATCCCCGATTGTCACCACGGTGACCTGGAACCCCTATATCAACGGGTTCCTGGCGGGTCGTTACATGGCGACGCAGTACAGCGCCGACGAGCATGTAAATGCCGCCACCCTGATTGGACGCGTCGGTAACTCCACCTCGGAAAGCCGCGTCAATGGCATGGTGTCGGGCTTTGTCTATGAGCGTGGCCTTCAGATGGGTAAGGACTGGTCCGAAGAAGACGGGATGCTGGCCGGTTTCAACGCCTTCCAGGAAGTCAATACCGGAGGGTCGTTCTCGTCGGACGAGCTCAAGTTTTCGATATTGGCACAGGGTGTTGCACATTGGACCGAAGAGGGCGGCTTGAACGCGGCCGAGGACATTCTCACCGCCCATGGCGAAAACCTGGATCTGTTCATGGCCGGCAACGACTTTATGGGCATTGGTGCGCTGAACGCATTGGATAACCAGGGTCTGAACGGCAAGGTTGATGTGGCCGCATCGGCTGACGGTTTCCGCGTTGCGCTGGATCTTGTCAAATCGGGTGACCTGATGGCAACTGGCCTGTTCTCGGGCACGCATGTCGGCGAAGCGACCATTGAACTGATCCACCAGATCTTCGATGAAGGGTTCGATGCCAGCAACATGCCGATGGGTTCGTTCCTGCCGCCTGAGACGGTGACCCCGGCCAATGTCGACAAATTCATCGATCCCGACAAGAACAATCCGTTCTACGTTTACGAAATCCCGCCTTTCAAGACGATCGACGGTCTGCGGAACTGAATATCGGTTTCACCGAAAAGTCGGGTGAACCCCGGCTTTTCACCGCCAATGTGTTTTCTATAGGGGAGGAAATCTGTGAAACACTGGAATACTGCAATCGCAGCTCTTGCAACGACGTCAATGCTGTCGGTCTCAGCACCGGCATCGGCGCAGCACAAGCATGAAATTTATACGCTGCTGCCGCACTCGTCGTTGTCTGGCGTGATCGACCCGAACATGAGCGACCGCTCTGGCATCGACAAAGCGTTGCCAGAGGCGCCCGGTCAGTATGGAGATAAACTCCAAATCGGGTGGACCGAGATCACGTTGGGCAACCCCTGGTTTGTCGGCGTGATTGACGTCGCGAAAGAGAAGGCAGAAGAATACGGTTACGAACTCGACGTCCAAGTTGCAGATGGAGACCCTGCCAAGACTTCGGCGCATTTCGACACGTTTATCGCCCGAGGCGTTGACGTCATCGTGGTCGACCCGACGGATTTGGCTTCGGCAGCAATCGATGCCGAACGTTCGGTCGAGGCGGGAATTCCAGTGATTGCCCTGGGCACCGTTCCGGATGAATCACCCATCGTGACTACGGTGTTGTTCAACCCTTATGGCAATGGATTTACCGCTGGCCAATACGTGGCGCAGCAATATGACAAGGACCAGCAGATCAACGCCGCAACACTGATTGGTCGCGTTGGCAACTCGACCGCCGAAAGCCGTGTGAACGGTCTCATTTCCGGTTTTATCTATGAGCGCAGCCAGCAGCTAGGCCTGGGCTGGTCCAAAGAAGACGCCATGCTGGAAGGCTTCAATCGCTTTCAGGAGCTGAACAAGAAGGGCTCATTCCACGCGGATGCTGTCAACTTTTCAGTTTTGGCCCAAGGTGTGGCGCACTGGACCGAAGAGGGCGGGTTGGACGCGACGGAGGACTTTCTGTCGGCGCATGGCGACACGCTTGATGTGATCCTGGCTGGGAACGATTTTATGGGAATTGGCGCCATAGGTGCGCTCGAGAACCAGAACCGTAGCGGTGACATTCAGGTTGCGGCCGCTGCCGATGGCTTCCGTGTTGCGCTCGATCTCGTTCAGTCCGGCGACATGATGGTGACGGCGTTGAACTCGGGAACCCACACGGGAGAAGGTGTGTTAAAGCTGATCCACGAAATCTTCGACGGCGGTAGGGATGCAAACAACCTGCCGATGGGATCGTACTATACGCCGCCGCAGATCGCGACCAAGGACAACGTTGCAGGCTTCATCGACGAAGATGATAGCAACCCGTTTTTCAAATACGAGGTACCTGAATTCCGCACCATCGAAGAAATACGACACTGAGCCACAGTTAATTAGGCAAGGCCAAATTGGCTGGCCTTGCCTACGAACCCAGAGAGGAGGGGACATGGAACGACTTAGCATGAGCGGGATATCCAAACGCTTCGGTGGTATCCACGCGCTTTCTGATGTGTCTTTCTCTGCTCAGGGCGGCGAGGTCCATGCCTTGATGGGCGAAAACGGGGCTGGCAAATCCACTTTGATGAAGGTGTTGTCCGGTGCCTATGATCACGAGGGCGGAGAAATCCGGATCGACGGTGACCGTGCCAATATCCATTCACCCCACGAAGGCATGAAACTCGGGGTGTCGATCATTTACCAGGAATTTTCACTCGCCAGCCATATGACGGTCGCCGAAAACATCCTGATGCACGAGCTTGGCGAGAAGTTTTCCATTAATTACCGCGAATTGAACCGGCGTGCCGCCGAACTGCTGGAGGAGATGGGCTTTTCCGACATCGATCCGCGCAGCACGGTTTCGGATCTTACCGTAGCCTACCAGCAGGTGGTCGAAATCTGCAAAGCGCTGTCGCACGAATGCAAGATTTTGGTGCTGGACGAACCAACCGCCGTTCTGACCAACCACGAAACGGAAAAACTGTTCCGCCTGGTCCGAAAGCTGCGCGATCAAGGGGTCTGCGTGATTTATATCTCGCACCGGCTGGATGAAATCTTCGACCTGTGTAACCGAGTGACGATCCTTAAAGACGGCAGCACGGTCGGCACCTGGGACACAAATACTCTGGACCATGACAGCCTGACAAATCTGATGATCGGGCGCGAGCTGACCGATTTCTTTCCGGAGCGTGACGCAAAGATCGGTGCCGCGGCGCTGGAGGTGCGTGGTCTCAGCTCCGGCAGCATGGTGTCGGATGTTAGCTTCTCGGTGCGCCGGGGTGAGGTGCTGGGTATCGGTGGCCTTGTCGGAGCAGGCCGAACCGAAGCGTTGCGGGCGATTTTTGGCGCAGACAAACGCGATGGTGGAACCGTCACCCTGCACGGCCAGGAGGTGCACAACCGCACAGCCGGGGAGGGGGTCCGGAACCGCATCGGATTGCTGCCGGAGGACCGCAAACATCAGGGCGTACTGCTTGATCTCCCGATCCGCGACAACGCTCTGATGACTCCGGTCAATCCTTTCATCTCGGTCACCGGTTGGATCAACCAGACAGGCGAGCGCAACATAGTTCAGGAGCTTTGGAAGGAATTGCGCCTTAAGGCAACCAGCCAGGATGCGAACGTCTCGACGCTTTCGGGTGGAAACCAACAGAAGGTAGCTCTGATGAAGTGGTTGGTTGCGCATTGCGACGTGCTGCTTCTCGACGAACCGACCCGCGGCGTCGATGTGGGCGCCAAGGTCGAGATTTACCGCGTGATCAACCAATTGGCCGAGCAGGGAGCGGCCATCGTCGTGGTGTCCTCGGAAATGATCGAACTGATCGGTATGTGTGACCGGGTGATGGTCATGCGCGGCGGACGGATGGCGGGTACGCTCGAAGGCGACGCCATCCGGGAAGAGAACATAATCGAACTGGCAATGGGGCAAGACAATGTCCACTGATACAACCAATACAGCAACTGGCGCTAAGGCGCCTTCGGAACCCCGTCAACTGTCCGTCGTCGGATTGCTGATCAAGTACAACATCTTCATTATGTTGGCGGCACTGATCGTCGCATCGTCCTTGCTGTCCGAGCATTTCCTGACGGTGCAGAACGGATTCAACCTGTTGCGGCAACTGGTGCCACTGTTTCTGGCCTCGATTGGCATGCTGTTGGTCATACTGACCGGCGGGATCGATCTATCCGTTGGCTCTTTGGCGGCCATCGGCGGCATGGCCGTGGCCATGCTGATGCCGGCAATGCCTTTCGAAGGTGCCATTGCCCTGATCTGCTGCGTGCTGCTCGCGATATCGGCTGGCGCCCTTCTCGGGGCCATGAACGGTGTCATGGTCGCCAAGTTCAACATGGCGCCATTTGTAGTTACTCTGGCGATGATGACGATGGCGCGGGGGTTGGCCTACATGCTGACCAATGGCCAGCCAGTGCGATTTGACCGCGAGTTGTCAACCGCCCAGATCCTCAAGACCTTTGGCTCGAAAGGGCTGCCCTGGCTGGGCATCCCCTGGCCTATAGTGATGATCGCGGTGATCATCGTTGTATTCATCCTGATCCTGCGGCGCACCAGCTATGGACGTATGACAGTGGCCACTGGCAGCAACGAAACAGCTGTGCGTCTCGCTGGCCTGCCCGTCGCCCGCTACAAGTTTCTGGCCTACACGATCTGTGGTGGTCTGAGCGCACTTGCCGGGATCGTTGTGACCTCGCGCACCTCCGTGGGAACACCTGTCACCGGCATGGCGCTGGAGCTTGACGCGATCGCCGCCTGTGTGATCGGTGGCGCGTTGCTATCAGGAGGCAAAGGTAGTGTGACGAACACGGTGATCGGCGTTCTGATCCTCGGACTCATCGGCAACATCATGAACTTGATGTCGGTTCCAGCCTATCCGCAGCAGATCATCAAGGGTGCGATCATCATACTCGCCGTGTTGTTGCAAGGACTCGGAAGCCGAGACGCAAAAATCTAAATTCTACCAGCCAACAGGAGGAAGGCTATGAACACCTGGATCAAAACCGGGCTGATGGCGATCGCGCTCGCGACCGCTGCAATGAGCGCACAAGCGCGCAATGTGCTGATTGAAAACGGGCCGGACGGGCACCCGATTGTCACGGCCATGCCCGCAACAAGCGTTGATGAAATTCCTGACATCGGCGGATTGCCAAACAAACGGTTTCTGTACGGAACCATCGGTGGGATCGAAAGCGCAGTGAATGTTCGCTTTGGTCGAGTTGAACCATACGGCTATATCGCGGAACACGAAGGCAATAGTAATTACGTACTCTACGTCGTGCGCGGCTCTGGCTCGCTGGTCAATACCGACGGCGAGGGAAACGAGGTATCCCGATATGAGTTCAGCGCGGGCGATGTCATCACGTTCCGGCCTTACACGATGCATTATTGGGAAAATGGCGGCGAGGTCTGGGAGTTCATTGGCGTCGAACAGAAAGACGCTCAGTGACAAACCTGCCCCATCGCTGTTAATGGCGGTGGGGTTTTCATTTGGATCTAAGCGATCGGAGTAAGCAATGAAAGCTTTCGTTCACGACAAGACTGGAACGCCGGACACACTCCATCTGGCCGAAATAGACACTCCGGAATGCGGCCCTCGCGATGTCGTAGTCGAAAACCGTGCCATAGGGTTGAATCCGGTGGATTGGAAATTCGTGGAATGGGGGCATGATGCCTGGACATGGCCACATGTTCCCGGGGTCGATGGCGCAGGCGTGATCGTAGAGGTTGGAACCGAGGTGAGACACCTGTCAGTCGGAATGCCGGTTGCCTATCACACCGATTTGGTGCGCCAGGGCAGCTTCGCCGAGCGCACCGCAATACCCGCTCGGGCGGCTATTCCATTGCCCGCCAGTCTCCCATTCGAAGTTGCCGCGACACTGCCATGCCCGGCGCTGACCGCGTACCAGGCTTTGGAAAAGCTGCCGCAAATGCCCGGCGCGCGGGTCCTGTTGACAGGCGCAAGCGGAGCGGTTGGAGGCGCATTCCTGCAATTGGCTGATGACCGCGGATGGATCATTCATGCGGCGGCGTCCTCGGCGCAGCATGATAGGGTCAGGCGTCTTGGGGCAGCAGTTTGCCACGATTACCGTTCTCCGGATTGGCAATCACAATTGCGCATTGGCGAGGATAGCCACCCGTTCTGGGCCGTCGTAGACATGGTCAGCGGCAGCCATGCAGCGGAGCTGGCCAATGTTATTGCTGCCAATGGTCATCTTGTCTGTATTCAGGACCGTCAGGAAACCGCGCCGCTTCCGGCCTTCACCACGACGATATCCCTGCACGAAGTTGGCCTCAACGGCCTGCACAATTGCGGCACCGACGCTCAGTGGGCTGATCTTGTTGCCGCCGGGCGCTCTATCGCTGAGCGCTGCTTGACGGGTGACTTTGATCCGCAGATTATTGAAATTGCTGAATTCGCCGCACTGCCAGATGCTTTGGCCAGGCTTAAGTGCGGTCCAAACCCGGGAAACAGGGTCGTGCGCCTCTGAGGCGACGGCAGAATGTCGTGAACAGAAAATCGACCGATGATGCGGCTCAGCCGCAGGGAATGATCTACACGATGGAAACCCGTGTGCGATGGGCCGATATCGACCGGCTTGGGCACGCCAACAATATCGCCTACTGGCGATGGTGCGAGGATGCGCGCAACCGGCAAGCCGTCGAGATCGGTCTTGGACAACCGGCGCCTGATCGCCCATCTCAGATCATGGTGGCATCGCAGGCGGAATACCTGGCACCGGTTTCGCTTGATGACGTCCTCACAGTAGAACGGCAGGTGGTACGGATCGGCCGAACCAGCCAGGACGTCGAGTATACGATTTTGCAAGAGGAAGAGGTGGTATTTCGGGCCTCTTGTACGATCGTGTTGTTCGACGTTCTAAGCGGCGCTCCCGTCCCCTATCCAGACGATGTCCGAAAGCGCCTTTTGTCTACGGATGATTAGTCCGCACCCAGCGGTCCCAAAAGGAAATCGGCCAACAACTGGGTCTGTCCCGTAATCATGTGTTTGCCCTTATGGATCGTGCATCCCCTTGCACGCACGGCCTCCAGCAAAGCGGTGACATCCGGCTGCATGATAACCTCGCCAACCAGCGCGTCGGTTTGAATACTGTCCGGGTCAATCGGCAGGGGATCGTCCGCCTTCAGACCAACCGAAGTGGCATTGATAACCACATCATGGTCGCCGCCAACTGCCTCGCCGGCTGACACGATGTCGGTTTCAAATTCCGTGTTCAGCTTTGCGGCAAGATCCTCGGCTTTTGATCGAGTCCTGTTGGCGATTGTCAGGTGTTCAACCTTCTCTTCGACCAACGAATGCGCGATACCAGTTGCCGCACCGCCTGCACCCAACAGCAAAACGCGTCGCCCCTGCATCTCATGCCCTTCGTTGAG
This sequence comes from Ruegeria sp. HKCCD6426, assembly GCF_057221115.1. NCBI lineage: Bacteria > Pseudomonadati > Pseudomonadota > Alphaproteobacteria > Rhodobacterales > Roseobacteraceae > Ruegeria > Ruegeria sp. HKCCD6426. The sequence goes on from NZ_JBWVBF010000012.1 coordinate 30,840, forward strand.
CAGACCCTGCAGGTAACCGGGTCCATCATACATCCGGCCAATGAACCTTCCGTCATCGGTGCGCCGAGCAACGTTGGACACCTGCAGGAAACGGGCGGCCCCTTCCAACTCGTCACACAGGCTCGCAACATCGGTTTTGTGAGGGATTGTGACGATGACCCCGGCCAGGCTTTCACACAATCTCAGCGCATCCCAGACTTGCGGCAGGTTTTCCCGGCTGACCTGCCAAGGCACAAGAACGGCGTTCCGCCCCTGTTTCTCGATCAATGGATTAAAAAAAGATGGGGTTCTGAGATGCGTCGATGGATAGGCAAGATGCACGATAACCCGGGTCCGGCCGTCTATGTTCATTTTCGTCTCCGTTCTATGGCTTGACTAAAGACATATCATATATCATGTTTGATGAACAGTGTTTGCTTCAACTGGAATCACAACAATGTCCGACACCCTGTTTGACAAAAATCTTCGCGTTTTCGGTTCGCCGTCCCGTTACATTCAAGGGCTGGGTGCCATCGGGCAGGTTGGGCGGCTCGTTTGCGATTTGGGTCACCGGGCTGTCATCGTTTCCGATAAGCTAGTTCTGGATTTGATCGGCGATCAACTGAAGGCAAGTCTGATTGATTTTGAAATGACCTTCGAAATTGTGGAATTCAACGGTGCACTTCTTCCGAATACGGGAATTCAGCTGGCAAAGAAGTACGAACCTGCCGCAGGCGATGTCATCGTAGCATGTGGCGGCGGGCGTGCTATCGACACCGGTAAGGCCTTAGCCGAGATCGTGAAAGCTTCGCTGATCACCATTCCAACCGTTGCTTCTAACGACGCACCGACTAGCAAGAACTTTGTGCTCTACGACAAGGCTCATCAGTTGGTCGAAGTGCGTCATCTGCCAAGGAATCCCGATGCTGTAATCGTCGACACCGGGATACTCGCGCGCGCCCCAAAACATATGTTCGCTGCAGGGTTGGGCGACGCATTGGCGAAGTACCCTGAGGCGCATGCCTGCGCGCGAGCCGAGGGCGTCAACATGTTCAACGCTACACCACCACGCGTTGCCTTGGCCGTTGCGAAATGCTGCGAAGACACGCTGCTTGCGTATGGCGCTTCTGCTTTTGATGTTGCCGGGTCAGGCAAGGTGACCGCAGCATTCGATGCTTCGGTCGAGGCCATGATCCTTATGGCCGGACTTGGTTTTGAAAATGGCGGCCTGTCGATTGCACATGCTCTGACCCGCGGGTTGTCGCTGATTCCCGGCGCAAAAGACGCGCCTCATGGTTTTCAGGTGTCTTATGGCCTGTGCGTTCAACACATGCTGGCTGAATTTGGCATGGAAACGGCCAGGCTGAACCTGATGCGGCATGTAGGGCTTCCGCTCACGTTGTCGGAACTGTGCAGGCGCCCGGTCTCGCAGGATGACTATGCTGCGATCGCTCAAGCCACCTCGAAGGTTAGGCATCTCAGAAACTTCCCGGCAGATGTTTCTGTCAACCAGTTGATCGACGCGATGCAATCAACCGAAACCCTGTTCAGAAAGACACCGGAGAATGAACTCGGATGACCTCAATTCTTAATCTGATCAACAACCCGACGCTGCTGCGCAGGTCGCTGGTCGCTGAAAACCAGGGAAGTCCGGTCGATAATCCAGCGACTGGTGAAATCATTGCCTGGGTTCCGGACGTCTCTGTCGACCATATCAGACAAGCCGTTGCAAATGCCGAAGCGGCACTGCCGACATGGAAAGAGCTGACGGCGAAGGCCCGCGCCGCGATCCTGCGCCGCTGGTTCGATCTGGTGATTGAAAACCAGGAAGATCTGGCCCGGATCATGAGCGCAGAGCAGGGCAAGCCCCTCACCGAAAGCCGTGGCGAGGTTCTCTATGGCGCATCTTTCATTGAATGGTTCGGAGAAGAGGCAAAGCGGGTTTATGGCGACATGATCCCGGCTACAGCAGCTAACAACCGTATTGCCACGATCAAACAACCTGTCGGGGTGGTGGCCGCCATAACACCCTGGAATTTTCCAAACGCCATGATCACGCGAAAAGCTGCGCCTGCGTTGGCATCCGGGTGCACAATGGTGCTGAAGCCTGCCAGCGCGACGCCGCTTAGCGCTTATGCATTGGAATATTTAGCGCACGAGGCCGGTATTCCGGAAGGCGTATTTAGCGTGGTAACTTCTCGCAACGCATCCACAGTAGGAACCGAACTAGCGACAAACCCCAAAATCGCCAAGCTCACCTTCACCGGGTCCACCGAAATTGGACGGGTGCTTCTGGAGCAGTCTGCGCAGACGGTGAAGAAAGTGTCGATGGAACTTGGCGGCAACGCGCCATTTATCGTTTTTGACGATGCCGATCTCGACGCCGCCGTTCAGGGGGCATTGGCTTCGAAATTCCGAAATACCGGACAAACCTGCGTTTGTGCCAACCGATTGCTGGTACAATCGGGTGTTTACGATCAGTTTGCCGAGAAACTGGCAATCGCGGTTTCAAAGCTCTCGGTCGGTGATGCACTGGAGGGTGAATTCGATCAGGGGCCATTGATCAATGCAGCAGCCGTTGAAAAGGTCCGGGAACATATTCAGGACGCAACCGACAAAGGCGCTCGGATTGTTGCCGGGGGCGCGGCAGGTCCGAAAGGTGGAAACTTCCATCAGCCAACTGTCATGACCGGCGTAACCACAGACATGCTGGTTGCCAAAGAAGAAACATTCGGACCGGTGGCGCCGCTCTTCCGCTTCGAGACCGAAGACGAGGCCATCAGATTGGCCAATGCAACCGAGTTCGGGCTGGCCGCCTATTTCTATTCCCGCGACATCGGACGAGTCTGGCGTGTGGCCGAGAAAATCGAGGCCGGCATGGTGGGGATCAACGAAGGCATCATCTCGACCGAGGTCGCCCCGTTCGGGGGGATCAAACAGTCCGGTCTCGGGCGCGAAGGCTCCAAATACGGCATCGATGACTATCTGGAGCTCAAATACCTGTGTTTTGGCGGGCTTGAAGCAACGGTTTGAAAAGGAAAGGAATACGGCATGGCAACGGCGATTGTGACCGGTGGAGGATCGGGTATCGGTGCGGCGACGGCTGCGGCATTGCACCAGGCCGGGCACGATGTTGTCGCGGTAGGTCTGGACCGAACTGAAGAGTTACCGGATCATATCCGCTTCGAAACACTCGACATTTCAGATGAGCAGGAAACTGCGGCCTTCTTTAGAAACTTTGATGAAATTTCTGCGCTTGTTAACTGCGCAGGCATCTTGCGACACCAACGGGAATGGGAGGCGGACCACTTCTCTACCGTTCTTGATGTCAATCTGACCGGAGTTCTGAATGGTGCCAACGCTGCTAAAATGGCGTTGTCAAAGGCCGGCGGTTCGATCGTCAACATTGCGTCCATGTGGAGCTATTTTGGCTCACCTGGGTCCCCTGGCTATGCCGCGAGCAAGGCGGGAGTTGTGGCATTGACCCGCTCGATGGCGACCGCATGGGCCAAGGATGGCATACGCGTCAATGCAGTCGCGCCGGGTTGGATTAAAACAAAACTAGCGGCTAAAGCATTCAACGATGCGGAGCGATCGAAGAAAATAAATGATCGCATCCCGATGGGCGAATGGGGGGAGCCGGACGACATCGCTGCGGTCATTTGTTTTCTGGTGTCGAATGAGGCGCGATATATAACAGGGGTTTTGCTGCCCGTGGATGGGGGCTATTCGATCGGATGATCGTCTTATTCGATCTTGACGGGACACTGCTGGATACCCGATCAGCAATTGTTCGGGCTTTCCGTGATGCAATCCGGAAAGTCGAAGGCCATGCGATCAACCCCGATGACGAGCATATTCACGAATTGCTCCGAAGACGTCCAAATGAATACTTCTCTCAACACTATCCCAATAGCGCATCCGCGCTGACATTAGCGTATAAGCGCGGCTACAGTTCCGATGGGGTTCAACTATTTCCCGGCGTTGAAGCTATGCTCGAGGATTTGGCGAAGTCGTGCATACTTGGAATCGTATCGAACAAGGCTCATGCCCGGATCAAAAACGATCTCGATCACTGCGGCATAGAAAAGACCGTATTTGACTTCATCGTGGGCGCCGAAGACACGCCGGAACGAAAACCTCATCCAGCTCCAATTCTCAAGGCTTTGCCCATCAGCGGGCGCTGTGATCGGAAAGTAGTTTATGTGGGCGACGGCCCACATGATGTTCTTGCGGCAAAAGCTGCGGGGGTCGAAAGTGCCGCTGTAACTTGGGGTAACTATCCCGTTGCCCAGCTACAAGCGGTTAGTCCGGGTTATGTTTTCTCGCAGGTTTCTGATTTGCATTGCGCACTTCTCAATCTTCAGAACGAACCGCTTGCTTGAGCCCAATTTAAGTTTTTCGCGAGATAGAAGCTTGGAAGTAGCGTCCATCTACACGTTCAGCCCGGCAGTCAGATTGTTTCAAAAGACGGAATGATTGTGATGGGGA
>NZ_JBWVBF010000013.1:0-33336 GCF_057221115.1 Ruegeria sp. HKCCD6426
GGTGAATCCGAGCTTCTCAAAGCTGAATGCTCAACCGAATGCGCCGCCATTTCGAGTATTCGAACGGTAAACAGTCAAGTTGACGCGATCCTCGATTTCCTGGGGATACTTCCTATCACATACGATATTTCACTGGTCCCTCGGCAGAATTGGTTCTGAAGGTGTAGATGCATCCAGTCATGTTGCTTGCAAACCAGCAATGGCAGATTGAGGCCAGCAGGGGGCGTCGGCTCCGGTTCTGTTGCCGAGTTTTATTAGGCGAAGAGATTACTCCTTCCTTGAGGGCTAAGCAGTGTCGGTTGAAAACAAAAATTTGGCTAAGCCGCAGAATACCCGGCGTCCGCCATCAGAAGCTGGCCGGTGATCCCACTTGCAGCGTCTGAGGCGAGGAAGGCAACCGTTTGGGCGATCTCGGCAGGTTCAAGGAGGCGGCTCATCGGAATGTCGTCGATCCAGCGCGCCATGACCTCGGGCTGCTCGATCCCTACCTTTTGAAGCATTTCAGTGTTGGTATAGCCAGGCCCAACAGCATTCACCCGAACACCGCGCGCTGCCCACTCGACTCCGGCGACTTTGCAAAAATGCGCGACACCGGCCTTGGTGACGTCATATCCGATGTGAAGCTCTGGGCGAACCGCCTTCACCCCTGCAATAGATGAGATCGCGACGATCGACCCTTTGCCCTGATCCAGCATGATATTTCCGAAAGCGCGGGCCACGAAAAACACACCGTCCAGGTTGATTGCCATCACACGGCGCCAGTCTTCATCGCTGTGATCTTCGGTGGAGCTTTCATAGGCCACACCTGCATTTGCGACGACAATATCGACACGGTCGTGTTTCGCCTTCACACGATCTGCCAGATCCTGCACGGATTGACTGGAGGTCACGTCAATCCGTTCACCTTCGGTCGAAAGCCCCTCGTCAGCGAGTTTTGATGCGGTCTCGTCGACGAGATCAAGCAGGTCGGCCATGACGACATGGGCACCCATTTCACCCAGTTGGCGGCTGATCGCCTCGCCAATCCCGCGGGCCGCGCCGGTGACTACTGCGATCCTACCTTCAAGCGAAAATATGTTCAGGTTCTTTACCACTTTGACCTCCGTAACATGATTGAACTTTCCGTTCGCACAGGCTTGAGCCTGTAATTGATTACTTGACAACTTCATCTGCGGAACCGCGTTGCATGGTGATCAAGACCGCCAAGATTACGACCGCTCCGCGGATACCTACTTGGAAAAAGGGATCGACTTGCAACAACGTCATTCCGTTGGCCAACACGACGATCACGAGCACGCCGAACACCGTGCGCAGCGGACCACCAACTCCGCCAGATAGGAGCGTCCCGCCCAGAACCACGGCAGCGATTGTATCCAGAAGAAAGCTGTCTCCCATTCCCGGCGAGGCCGAGAAGGTGCGAATTCCAAGCAGGATACCTGCAATCGCGGCGATAATCCCAGCAACCACGAACACCAGTATTTTCAGGCGTACCGTGTTGATACCCGACATCCTCGCTGTCCGCTCGTTGTCGCCGACCGCGTATATATACTGCCCGAATCGGGTGTACCGGGCGACAAAGGCACATAAAAGCAGGATCGCAATCGCCCAGAAGCCGATCTTGGGTATGGTTCCCCACACAACGCCACCTGCAAGCGCGCTTGAGATCGGGGTGGACCAGGGAAGAGGACGGCCGCTGGAAATGATCAGGCCGATACTTTCGAAAATAAACAACGATCCCAAGGTAACGAGAAAGCTGGGTAATTTCAGGACGGCATTCAGGATGCCGTTGAATGCCCCGCAGCTGGCCCCGGCAAGCAGACCGACCAGTAAGGCGGATTCTCCCATTACCGGGATCAGGGAGATGGTTGAGATCGCCGACAGCGTCATGATCGCTCCGACACTCAGATCAATTGCTCCGATGAGAATTACGAACGTTGTACCCATGGCCGCGACCAACAGAACCGAAGACTGACGCACAATATTCCATAGGTTGGGCCAGGTCAGAAATGCCTCATGCATGATGCCAAAGAAAGCAATCAGGGCTACAGCGGCGATGATCGGGGTAAATCTGCCTATGTTTCGGAAATTTTTCATAGCTTTGGTCCTTGGCTGCCGCGGCGCGCGCGGTCAGAACATCATGTGGATTACGTCGTGTTCACTGGGCTTGTTTTCTTTCGGCGCAGGCACCGCCTTCGAAAGGCGGCCTTCGGCGAGAAACAGGATGCTGTTCGACATTTCGATCAGTTCAACCAGGTCGTCGGAAATCATCAGAATTGCGCCTCCGGCATCGGCGAAATCGCGCAGAAACCCATAGATTTCTTCTTTGGCCCCGGCATCGACGCCGCGGGTCGGGTTGTCGACCACAAGCACTTTCGGATTTTTTGCCAACCACTTGGCCAGCACGATCTTCTGTTGGTTGCCGCCGCTCAGGCTGTTAACCAAGGTGTCGGTGTCGGGCGTTTTAACGCGGAACCGTTTGCTTTCTCTGCGACCCGCAGCGCGCATGGCCCTGCGATTGAGAGCGCCAAACCACTCGAACGACTGCAGCGAGGGCAGCAATATGTTGGCCTCGATCGACTGACCCAGCATCACGCCGTCCAGATGCCGGTTCAGAGGGATGTAACCGGACCCTAGCGCAATACGCGCATCCGTGGGCAGACCTGAGGCTTCGGTGCCGCAGATTGCCACCGAACCTATTGAAGTCTCGACGCCGAAAATAGCGCGGCCCAGCTCGGTTTTGCCGGATTGCACCAAGCCTCCTACGCCGAGAATTTCTCCCGACCTCAATTCGAAGGACACGTCCCGAAAACGATCCGATCTGAAGTTTGTAACCTTAAGGACGACACCACCAAACGCAGCGACCTGCCGGTCGGTCGAGTAAAAGTCTGCGACCCTTTCCCGCCCCACCATTAACCTGTGCAATTGGCCTTCGGTCGGGTTGGTCAGATCGTCCGCAACGACTTTTCCGTCCTTTAGAACGAGCACGCGATCTGAAATCCGCAACACCTCTTCCAGGCGGTGCGATACAAATAGAATTGAGGCTTTGAATTTCGATTTCAGCAGATCAACTATGCGATAAAAAACATCAAGCTCGCGCCCTGAAATCGAGGCCGTAGGCTCATCCAAAAGCACCAACGGATTCCTGATTTTAAGCAGCTCGGATTGCGCGATCACGCGGGCAATTTCCACGATCTGGCGCGTGCCGAAGTTTAACGCGCCGGTGATCGCAGAGGCATTGATATCGACGTCGAGTTCTCTCAGAACGTGTTCAGCGCGTTCCCGCATTTCAGAAAACTGCATGACACCACGGCGCACGAAATGCTGCTCGAGGCCGAGGAACATGTTCTGACAAACCGGATAGACCGAGATTAGCGCCTGTTCCTGATGAACGCGGAACACTCCGGCGCTTGTGGCCTGTGTCGGCGTGTAGAACTCCACTGGCTTTCCGTGCAAAAGGTATCTGCCGTCAGAGGGGGGCTGAATCCCCGACAGAATGTCCATCAGTGTGCTTTTTCCGGCCCCGTTTTCACCAACGAATCCCAGTGTTTCTCCAACTCCGATCTCGAAGCTCACGCAATCGAGGGCACGAACGCCTGGGTAAGACTTCGTGACGCTTTCCAGCTTGATTAGAGGATTGGTCATCGGCATTTCCTGACAGGAGAGGGGACCGGCCGGGGCCGGTCCGCCTGATGTGTCTGAATGATCAGGACTGCAGAACTGTCTTTTTCGACTGCGTCAAATCCACAACCTGGCTGATGGCGCCCGGTGCAAAGTGATCACGATACATCGCGTTGAGCTTTTCGACATTGCCTGCGTCAATCGAAGCCTGGACCTCGGCAGGGACCGCGAAGTCGCTTGGCTTGGTTGCGTTCATGCTGTCAATCTTGCTCCAGAAGTCGGTTGGGTCGATGATTTCAACGCCCCAGGGGATAGTCCAGTTGTCCCCATTGGCCGCCCGCGACATCGATTTGAAGTCGAAAGGCAGTTCCTTGGTTACGTCCATCAGTTCGAGGTATTTTGAGGCTGCTTCGGGCGTATCCACGAAGAGCGAGTCGAAATACTGCATCCGCTCAAGCGGATCGCTTTCAACACCTTCAAGGTCGTCTACCAACCGAACAACCGAATAACCGGTCATAAACGGTGCATTAATCGACACCGTGCCAAGTGCGCTGGCATCATCGCGGACGCGCACCAGCATTTCGCCGGTCGCATCAATTCCACCGGTGACAATCTTGCCGGTCAGCCCGCGTTCGCGCAGAACGTCGAGCACAGCAATTGCGGTGTCCGCGTTGTAAGAGACGATTGCTCCGACATTGGGGTTGGCCGTCAGCATGTTTTCGACCACAGGCCGCGCTGCTACCCGGTTCTCGCCGCCATTCTGTTCGGCGATCATGTTGATGCCGGAATTATTGGCCAGCGCTGAATACACACCAGCGGCGCGACTGTCAGCCGAGAAATTACCCGGCAGACCGGCTACATACATGACGTCACCTTCGTTCCCCATATGGTCGAACAAGGCCTGTGCCATCGCCCCGGTGCCCCGAATGTTATCTGGTTGGCTATACAGCAGATAGGCTCCGTGGAACTGCGCATCCATCGGATGAACCCAGGCGGCGGTCGAATGTGCATTGGCAATCCTGATGCCTACATTTGAGGCTACAGCCGCCAGCGCCTTCATGATTTCGGCGTTCTGCGCAAAAGTCACTACCGCGTTGACTCCTAGCGACGGTGCCTGTTCGATCTGCGCAATCTGCTTTTCAACCGAGTCAGCGTAGGTCTGCGAGATATAGTCCAGCCCCATTTGCGCGCAGGCCTGTTTTGCGCCTGCGTCCCAACCTTGCCAGTACTCATTAGCAAGGGTGGGGAACGTGTTCATGACCGTTATCTTGTCGTCCGATCCCCATGCGGTTTTGGTCATAAGTGCCGGTGCAGCCAGAATTGCACCGCTTGCTACAACACTGTGTTTCAGCAGCGTGCGTCGGTTCATTTTTCTTGGGTTCATTGCTTCCTCCTCCGTGTCGAGCTGTTGTTTCGACAGAGGCATGCAATCAGAAACCGGAGGCATTCAGGGCGGTAATGTTATCCAATGAGGATATCCGGCGGTACACAGTACATGGCCGCAGACCGACCATCTGCTAAATTCGGAATGTCCAATTTGAATAAGTCTTTGGGATTGAAAACGGGCTGATTGGATACGCTCCTGCAGGCAAGAAAACTGTATTTGGACTAATAACGGTTGCCTCGTGAATGCTCATGAAACAGCAAGGCTTCTGAAGCTCGTAAAAGAGTTAGGGGAGTGTTTTGAAGGGTCTGTACAGGGCTTTGAGCCGAACTCGGCATTGTATCTTCTGTAGCATTTGGTCGTTGCGCATTTGACGAACCGACCGATGACGGCCACCGAACTCATCGCCAGTTCCGGGCTGCCCTATACGACCGGCCACCGTCGGATAAAGGAGTTGGATTCCTTGGGTCTAATCACGCGCAGGCCCAAAGCACAGGGTGCAAAATCCGATTATCTTTTGCCGACATCAAAGCTTCTTTCAGAGTTTGAAAGGTATGTTCGGTCGGTGAAGGGCGTAATCTCAACGTCGGTGGGCTTCAGGGCCAAGGATAAGGATCAGGACGACTATTTTTTTGGAGGCGCAGCGGCAATCAACGATCTGATGCCACCCAGTCTGCTTCACACCAGCGAAGAAATGACCGCAAAAGGGGCTTCGGTTTCTTCTGCACGACGACAATTATTTCCAATCATTTCGGCACATGTGGTCCGATATCAGAACTAAGCTTGCATCGAAAGGCGACCTTGATCTGTTGCAGTTGCCGCAGATGTAATAACGCGCTCGACAGCGCGGTACGGCAGCAGGACGCGCCCTTTGACATCGTTGCGGTCAACATGCGCTGGCTCAGGGAGTTCGTTGAGCGTGACGCGATCATTTAGTCTGGTCGACTTCATTTCAGAGGGCAACTTGAATTCTTTCGATTACCTTCCGGCCGTATGGTCCACTGGCACCTGGAAGAACCAGCAATATGGGGTTCCGATTTATTGCACAGTCGAGTTTCTTGCCGTTCGCAACGACGTCGTTTTGGGTTTAGGACTGGTTTATCCGACGGCGCTAACATCGTATTCAGAGTTCCAGAGTTCCAGAGTTCCAGAGTTCCAGAGTTCCAGAGTTCCAGAGTTCATCTGGCTGTCATCAGGGAAAATGACCAAGCGTATTCCCAACGCGGGCATCTGGGTGTTCATCGCACCATTCTTGGTGTTCTCGTCCTCGCGGTGCTTAAGAACGGTCTTAACGTCATTGGTGTTCACCACTACTGGCAGACCATAGTGACTGGGCTGAGCGTCATCATCGCTGTAACATTGACGCTCGATCGGTCCCGTTTGGCATTCGTAAAGTAAGCCGATGGACAAACGCATTTCACATCAATTTGCGGTTCATCCGCGGCACAGTCTGCGCATCACATTGTAAGCAAGAAAATCCAATTTGGATATTCATTGCATCCAATTCGTCAGAACTTTGATATTATGTTCTGAACGGCAACGCGTTGTGCAGCTGAAAACCCTCCCTGGACTTGGCGCCGGCGCATTGCTGGCGCTTTTTTTTGGAGAGTCGCGGTGCCTATCTCTAATCTCAAATCGGATATCACTGACCATGAAGTCATAAGGATCATCAGGTTCCTCTCGCGAACCAGAGCCCCGTTCAATGAATTGGTACGGGGTGGGCCTGGGGATCCGTCGTGGAACCTGACATCTTTCTTGGTGACGTCTTACCTAAAGGGTGAACCGGTCACGATTTCAATGCTCATCGATGCGGCAGAAGTGCCTTATGGAACGGCTCAGCGGCGCATTCATGCCATGATTGAGGATGGGCAGATCGTAAAGGTCGCGCGCTCGACAACAGGCAAATCCTTTTACCTGCAGCCCAGCCCTGAGATGTATTCGGCATTTGTCGACTATATCACCAAAGTCAAATCCTTGCTGGCGGAAACAGTTGGGTTAACTGGCGTGGAAAATGCGGATGAGTTCTATTTTGGCGGCGCAGATTTTGCGCGGGACATTTTGCCTCCACCGCCCTTGCAATCTCAACTGGCAGAGAGCGATCAGGAGCTGAAGTTCTTGTTGCACAACGATAATTACTTCTCGGCCATGCGTAACATGTGGGCAGACTATCGAAACAATCTGGGGTCCAGAAAGAGTTTTTCGTTGCACTTTCTACCCGACCTGCACGAACGCCTGCATGAGTTCCTGCCCAAATCTGAATTTGATGTGGTGACGCTGAATATGCCCTGGCTGGGTGAGTTTGCCGAAAAAGGCATGCTGATGCCACTGGACGAGTTCATCGATGAAACCAATATCCGCGTGATGGATTTCCACCCGGCGGTTTGGGCGTCAGGCACCTGGGGCAGCCGGCAATACGGTGTTCCGATTTACGTGACGATCGAAGCGATGGCCGTGCGAAAGGATTTGTTTTCCGAACATGAACTGCCTCATCCCAGAACATTCGATCAGGTGATCGAAACGGGCCGGCAATTGCAGGACCCATCCCGCGGTTTCTTTGGTGTCGCCTGGAACGCCGCGAGAGGGATGCCGATCGCCTCAAGTTTCATGATCCTCATGGGCTGTTGCGGTGCACCAATTCTGAACATCCCGCGTGCGCGGCGGTATCACAATTGGGCCGATCTCGCCAGCAACAGCCTCCGTCCGAAGATCGATAGCGAAGAAGGGCAGATCGTGCTGGATTACATGCACCGTCTGGTCGAAATATCGCCACCTGATATCCTGAACATGGACTGGAACCGCCGGATCGAAGCGTTTCTGGAAGGTGAGGTCGCCATGGCCTATTGCTGGACCATGCGGGCGGCGCGGTTTGATTATGATATCGGCTCCATGGTCAAAAAACGCTCTGAGCTTATTCCTCAGCCCAAAGGTCCAATGGGTATGAGTGCGAATCCGACCGGGGGCTTTCTGTTAGGCATACCGGCCAACCTGCCAAAATCGCGCGCTAAGCTGGCATTTGAGGCAATTGCCTGGATGGCCTCACCAGAGGCGATGAAGCGGCACGTCACGAATGGTTTGCCGGTTGCGCCTCGGTTCTCGGTTGCCGCAGATCCAGAGGCCGCCGCGGCTTCGCCCATTGTTCGGTTCGTCGACCGGTTGTCGCAACGGGGAATGCTGTGTACCTGGCAGCGTCCTCCGGTTCCCGAATATCGTACAATCGAAAGCATACTTGGAGTGCGGATACATGATGCACTGTCTGGCGCATTGTCCGACAAAGAGGCGTTAGCGATGGCCCAGAATGAAGTTGATCGCGCCATGCAGGAGAACGGACGTTATTGAGCTTGACCCGTTGGTGTCCAGTCAATGCCGTAAGTATCTTTGAAATAAGCCTGGAAATAGTCCTGAAACGCCGGGAAAGCCGAAGCCAGCTTGAGGAACTCCTGTCGATCCATCACCAGAACTTCGGTAGCATCAAGGGCGCGGACAGTCCCTGCGCGCCGGCTTTCACCAAGTATCAGCCTTTCGCCGAAATGCCCGCCTGCTGCGATTTCTCGGGTGTTCAATTCGCCGGTGTTGGCATCCTTCATGCGAACTTCGACCCGGCCACTGATAATTGTATAAAACCCGTCTGCCCGATTTCCCGCTTCGAAAATGCGATCTCCGGCTCGGTAGTGAGCAATTTGGGTATGGCTGTTCTCGGGCTTAACATCCTGAACAATGCTTCGAGGCATCAGACCGTCCAATACCCAGTTCAGAAAGACTTTCAGTTTTGCAGATGCCCCAGGTAAAAAGGACAAGTAGAAGCCGCGCCATAACAGCCATGCGGGAAACCCCGTCAGCGTCAGGCCCATCACTTCGGCAACGCCCCGTTTGCCGCCCAAAGACGCCATTGCCCCCTTTGATTTGTAGCTGAACGGACGTGGCTGCTGCCCAGCCAGTTTTCTGCGGATGTTTTCCGCCACTGTCCGTGCCTCACGTACTGCAAACTGGGCCGTAGGCGGTGCAAATTCCTTCGGAGCGCTCGCCTCTTCGACCAACGGAACCAATGCGCAATCACCGAGGGCCCAGACATCCGAAACGCCTGCAACCGCGAGCGAACGATCAACTACTATCTTGCCGCGTTCGCATCGGGCGTTCATTCCGCGAACGACACCAGATGGTGCATTGCCTATGGTAGCAATAACCGTCCGTGTGCCGATGACGTCATCGTTTGTTGTTACGATTGCCGTACCGGTTGCACTGGCAACACCGGTTGACGTGTGGACCTCGATGCCACGCGAGGCCAGCTTTTGGGCCGCGTATTGGCGCAGACGCGGGGGCAGTTCGTTGAGGATATTGTCTGCATATTCCAGCAAAATGACTCGAACCTCGGATGGATCGATAGAGGGGTAATATTTCAAAGACCGGTCAATCAGTTCTTTGATCTCGCCTACGGTTTCAACTCCGGAAAACCCGCCGCCGATGACGCAGAAAGTAAGGGCCTCCTGCTTGACTTCGGGCAGTTGCGTGATGTCGGCGTGCTCCAGTTTCTCGATGACATGCGCCCGCAATCTGCTGGCATCTGCCAGCGTTTTCATCGCAAGCGCGTGGTCCGATAGACCGGGTGTTCGGGAAAGGTCGGTAGATTGCCCCAGGGCTATGACAAGCTGATCATATGCCACTTGTGTCGGGCGTCTTTGGACACCCTGAAACACGGTCACGGTCTTTGCGTTGAAATCGATGGAATGAACCCGCGCTTTCCTTGTCTTGACGTGTTTCAACAGCCCGCGGAGCGAGGAAATGGCATGTGCCGCAGTGATTGAACCAGCGGCAACCTCAGGTAGCAGTGGTTGAAACACGAAGAAATTCTGGTCGCTGATCAGTTCGATTTCAGCGAACTTTCCCAGGTGTTTCACAAGTGATTTCGCGGCAAATAAACCTGCGAAACCGCCGCCCAGAATCACGATGCGAGTCATTGTCTCTCCTTCAGCTGAACACTTGATATCGGTCGAAGCCAATCGGGCGGGCGGTAAAGATATCCATTTCAGGCAAGTTCAGTGCAGGTGCAGCAAGTCCTTCGGAAGTCGCGGTTTCCCATCGTTTCCGAGAGAGAAAATCCCATGCGGATATCTTTGTTGCCCGGTCTCAACAAACGTCTCCAACAATATTTGCAGCTTCACGAAAGCCTTGTTCGGCCGCCGTGACCACTCAGGAGGAGACACTATGAAATCGCATTCGCCCTTGAAGACGCTCGCCACGGCATCCTTGGCACTTTTGATGAGTTTGCCTGCCGCAAACACAGCCATTGCCGAGGACAGTTCGGGGTATGCAGGTAAACCCCGCACACTGCTGTGGTCGAACCGGGACATCGAGTATGTGGATACGTCGGAATACGCCAAGGAACCGCCCTATGTAGTCGGTTTCTCGAATGCTTCGATTTCAAATATCTGGCGGGTCGGGATGCTGCATTCGATCCAGCAAGCCGCGGCAGATAACAGAGATCTGATCGAGAAACTGATCATCACCGACGCAAACGATGATCCCTCAAAGCAAGTGTCCGACATTCAGGATCTGCTGCAACGTGATGTCGATATCCTGATCGTTTCGGCAGCCCAATCCGAAGCATTGGACCCCGTTGTGACCCGCGCAATGCGCAGCGGTGTGCCGGTGGTTATGGTCGATCGCCGTGTGACCTCTGACAACTTCATCTCGTTCGTAACTGCCTCAGACCATGCGCTTGGCCGGTTCGAGGCCCAATGGATGGCTGAAACACTTGGCGGCAAAGGCAATGTCGTTATGCTGGGCGGCATCGCGGGGGCCAGCCCGGCAGAAATCCGGATCGCGGTTGCCAAACAGGTGTTCGCTGAATTCCCTGATATCAATGTGATCGACCTTCAATACACCGACTGGAGCCCGGCCAAGGGCAAGCAGGTCATGGCCGCGCTGATCCAGAAATATGGCAAGGACATCCACGGCGTCTGGTCTGACAGCGGCTTGCAAGGCTCGGGCGCGTTAGAGGCGTTTGTCGAAGCCGGGTGGGAGGATGGCAGCATTCCCCCGATCACCTGTTCAGATCTCAACGGCTGTGTGAAGCAGGCGGTCGAGCATGACGTCAAGGCCATCAACTTTGACTATCCGCCGGCTATGGGTGGCGCATCCGTCAATGTGGCGTTGGATGTGCTGGCCGGCAAACCAGTTCCCAAGCAATACGAAGTGAACGCACAGATTTCGATTACCGAAGGTGATGAGACCCACTCCGTCAAGGCCGACATCTGGATGGAAGACTATGCCCGGCTTGACAGGCCCAATGATCTGATCCTGTCGACAGGCTTGGGCCCGGACTACGATCCCACGACGTTCAGCGCCGACTACCCCAAATAAATTCATTTCGGGCGAGCCTTTGAGGCTCGCCCTTTCTTTATTGAGGAGGACAACGCCATGCCATTTGACCCTACAGAATTGCGCCAGATCGGACGCACGAAGCTCAAGACCAACCTCCTTGGCCTGGGGACCGTCCAGATTGGCGGTTGGCCGCGTTGCCTGCCGGAAGAGGACGCCGTGAAGGTTCTCGATGCCGCGTGGGATGCCGGTTTGCGTACGTTTGATACGGCGCCAATGTACGGCATGGGCATGTCCGAAGAACGGCTGGGGCGCTACCTGGCCTACAAGCCCAAAGAGTCGTTTGTGATTTCGACAAAGGTCGGTCGTATCGTCGAAGACGATCCCGACAACAGCGAACCAACGGGCGATGACGAGTTCTGGAAGGGCGCTCCGCCCCGGAATTACCATTTTGATTTTTCGTATGATGGCGTCATGCGTTCGGTTGAACACAGCCTTGAACGCACCGGGCTGGGCAGGTTCGACATGTTATTGATCCATGACGCCGATGACCATCTCGATGAAGCCCTTGGCGGGTGTTACAAGGCGCTCGACCAACTGAGATCCGAGGGAACGGTGTCTGCCATCGGGGCGGGTATGAACCAGAACCCGGCGTTGGCGCGGATGGCGGCTGAGGCGGATATGGACGTGTTTCTACTGGCGGGTCGATACACGCTCTTGGATCATTCGGCGCTGACTGAGTTGTTCCCGATCTGCGAAAAGCGTGGCACGACCATTCTGATCGGCGGCGTGTACAATTCCGGTGTCCTGAATACTCCGGTTGAGGGCGCGTCGTTCGACTATGTGCCGCTGGATGACAACTGGCGCGCCAACGTCCTGGACCACGGCGTGCGCGCACCTGCGGATCATGAGACCGGCGAATACTGGTTGAAGCGGGCGCAAGCGCTGAAGGCCGTCTGTGACCGGCACGACGTGCCACTTTCGACCGCCGCAATCCAGTTTTCAGCGGCACATCCTATCGTATCCAGCATCCCCGTCGGGGCCGGACGCCCCGAACGGTTCGAACAGAATATAGCCGCTCTGAAAGCGGACGTACCCAACGATCTCTGGGCGGAATTGAAGCACGAGGGGCTGATCGCAGATGCGGCTCCAATCCCTGCTGAGACGGAAACCGTTTAGGGGAAAGGCAGTGACATGAGCAAAGGAATTCCCGGCCTCGCAGGAAGTGACCATATTGGCTTTACTGTTCCGGATATCGAAGAGGCAACTAGGTTCTTCGTAGATGTGATCGGGTGCGTTGAACTTTTCGAGGTCGGGCCTTTTGTGGCGCATGACGACTGGATGACTGAGCATCTGAACGTCCATCCGCGTGCCGTCATCGAATCCCTCCGCATGCTGAAATGCCGAAACGGGCCTGCTTTTGAGATCTTTGAATATTCGTCGCCCGATCAAAGGGAAAAGTTGCCGAAAAACAGCGATCATGGCGGGCATCATCTTGCTTTTTATGTTGAGGATATGGACGCGGCGGTTGCCTATCTCAAATCTCATGGCGTGCGGTTCCAAGGAAAACCGAGTTTTATGGAGGAAGGTCCGAGCAAAGGGCTAACCTGGGTGTATTTTCTGGCGCCCTGGGGCATGCAACTTGAACTTGTCAGCTATCAGGATGGACTGGCATATGAAGCCACATCAGACGAAATTATGTGGTCCCCGAAATCGTAGGTGATCCGGTCGTTGGACCCGACCACGATTGAAATGTATAGGCAGCAAGCTTTGCTGAAGTCGCCGGTGCTTTGCCCCGACCGAAATCCCTATCGGATAGATTAAAGTTTATGGTCGACTTCTATTTTCACATGGCACCGCGAATTCGATGTTTTTCAAGCGTTTTTAGAAAATTGGATGCACCTTCTTCTGTCACGGCCTGCCGAATATCGAAATTGGATATCATCACAGCACATCGCCCACAGCCCCTCTGCAATATTGGGAATCATAGAAAACGATCCCTGAGAATCCGGGGGTCATTCGCCCAACAGTGGGTCTTGGTTTCTGACCTGTGACCCCATCATGAAAGATAGTGAGAGAGAGGCGCGAAATGGCGATTGAGACCTATGGCACCATGGCCGTGGATTGGGAAAACCGCATCAACTTTGACCGGTTGCGGACTGAACGCCTGGCCCGCGTCAAAGAGAAACTCGAGCAGTCGGACATGGGTGCCTTGTTGTGTTTTGACATGACCAATGTGCGCTACATCACAGGCACCCATATCGGCACTTGGGCACAGGACAAGGTGTCCCGCTGGACGCTGCTGCCGCGCGGCGGAGAACCGATCCTGTGGGACTTCGGATCGGCTGCAAAGCACCATGCGTTGCATTGCGACTGGATGGGCGGGGAAGAGCGGTCCCGCGCGGGTATCCCCTTGTTGCGGGGCGCTATGACGCCAAACATGGGTCGGGCTGAGGAAACCGCTGACAAGATTGTTCGCGAGCTGGAAATACATGGCTTGAAGAACGAACCGCTTGGGATCGACCTTGTTGAACCCCCCATCATGTTCGCGCTGCAGGAACGTGGCGTGAAAGTCGTCGATTGCCAATGGCTTATGCAGGATGCACGCGTTATCAAGACGCGGGATGAGATCAGCCTGCTGACCCACGCCTCGGCCATGGTGGATTTCACCTACGAGGAAATTTACCGCGCCATCCGCCCCGGTGTTCGCGAAAACGAACTGGTCGGGATTGCGTCGAACTTCCTCTATAACAACGGATCAGAATACGTCGAAGGCGTGAATGCGATTTCGGGCGAGCGATGCAGCCCACACCCGCATGTCTTCTCGGACCGGGCGCTACGCCCGGGTGACCCGGCTTACTTCGATATTCTGCACAGCTACATGGGATATCGGACCTGTTACTACCGGACCTTCGCGGTGGGTAGTGCAAGCCGTGAAATGCAGGATGCCTATAAGCGATGCCGCGATTACCTCGATCAGGCGATCGCAATGATCAAACCCGGTGTGTCCACCGGCGAAGTCGCAAAGGTCTGGCCAAAAGCCGAAGAGTTCGGGTTCCCCAACGAAGAAGCCGCGTTCGGATTGCAGTACGGCCACGGGCTTGGACTGGGAATCTGGGAACGACCGGTTATCAGCCGTCTGGTCTCGATCGACCATCCGGAGGTTATTCAGGAAGGTATGGTCTTCGCGCTTGAAACTTTCTGGCCCGCCAAAGGCAGCCACCATGCGGCCCGTATCGAAGAGGAAATGGTAGTCACCAAGGACGGGGTTGAAGTCATCTCGAAATTCCCGGCCGAAGAGCTCTTGGTTTGTGGCCGCCAATATTGGTCCGGGCACGACATGCTGCCGGGTATTCGCCACAGCGAATCTCATTTCAACAATCACCGCGTTTTCCCGCAGGCCGAAAACACGACGCAGCCGCGTTTCGGCAAAACCTGGGAAGACTAACTCCTGACGAAACCCTGAACCCGGGATTGGGTCTAGGGCCCGAGAGGCAAATATGACAACGAGAATAGGCTGGATCGGGCTCGGTAAAATGGGCGCTCCGATGGCGATCAACTTGTGCCGGGCCGGTGCCAATGTGACCGTGTTCAACAGAAGCCCTGACAAGGGCAAACGCGTTCTCGACGCGGGCGCGGCGTTGGCACCCAAGGCCAGTGTGTTGGCCGCTCAGTCGGATATCCTGTTTACCATGCTGTCGGACGACTATGCCTTGCGCCAAGTTCTCTTGGGCGACAAAGGCGCTCTGAAAGAGATGCGCTCAGGAACCATTCTAGTTGATATGAGCACGGTATCCCCGTCCGTATCGCAAGACATTGCCGACGCGGCGGTCGGCTACGGCGTGCGATATCTTCGAGCCCCGGTTTCCGGGTCGGTTACTCTTGCCGAAGCTGGGACTCTGACCGTTATGGCGTCGGGAACGAAGGGTGCCTTTGACGACTGCCTCGACGTCCTGAAGGCGATGAGTACATGCCAGTTCTATGTCGGAAGCCACGAGCAGGCACGGGTTCTGAAGCTGTCGATCAACATGATGGTGGGATTCACTGCTGCCATGATGGGCGAAGCCTTGGCGCTTGGGCTGAAAAACGGGCTCGATCGGGCAACCATGCTGGATGTGATAGGCGCAAGCGCCATTGCGTCGCCATTGGTTAGCTACAAGCTGGATGCGTTGAAAGCGAGGGATTACTCGCCCGCGTTCGAGGTCACGCAGATGGCCAAAGATTTCGATCTGATACTGGAGGCCAGCCGTCAATCTGCCGTTCCAATGCCGCTGGCCGCACAGGTCCGCGAAGGTTGGAGCGAACTGATCGCCGATGGTGACGGCGAAACGGACTTTTTCAAATACGTCGAACTGGCCACGCAACGCGCAGGCGCAACCCTTCGCAAGGGCACGGAGACGGCGGCATGACTCTGAACCCGGACCTCATGAAGCACACTTGTCTGATCGGCGGTCAATGGCGACCCGCGGGGACTGGTGGAGTTGTTTCCGTAGACAACCCGTCAACCGGTGCAGTTCTGGGCGCGGTGCCGAATTTCGGGGCCGAGGAAACGCGTGAGGCGATCGCTTCGGCTCAATCGGGCTTGGCGGATTGGAAGGGCCGCACGGCCAAGGATCGCGCCGCAATCCTACGTCGCTGGTACCAACTGATTATTGAGCATACAGAAGATCTCGCAGCGATCATGACAGCGGAGCAGGGCAAACCGCTGGCCGAGTCGCGGGGAGAAGTGGCTTATGGTGCCAGTTTTATCGAATGGTTCGCCGAAGAGGGTAAGCGCATATACGGCGAAGTCATCCCAAGTCCTTGGAGCGATCGGCGTATTGTTGTTGTGAAACAACCGGTTGGGGTTGTTGCGGCCATTACACCATGGAACTTTCCCATTGCCATGATCACGCGCAAAGTCGGGCCGGCATTGGCCGCAGGCTGTACCTGTGTCGTCAAGCCCGCTTCCGCCACACCGTTTTCTGCCTTGGCGATTGCTGCACTTGCGCAAGATGCTGGCGTACCGGATGGCGTGCTGAACGTCGTAACAGGATCAGCACGCGCGATCGGCGGCGAGCTGACGGCCAATCCGACTGTCCAAAAGGTGACGTTTACAGGGTCGACCGGCATCGGAAAGGTGCTCATGCGTCAAAGCGCCGATACCGTGAAGAAAGTCTCGATGGAGCTGGGCGGCAACGCGCCGTTCATCGTGTTTGATGACGCGGATATCGACGCCGCTGTGGACGGCGCTATTGCGTCGAAATACCGAAACACGGGGCAGACCTGTGTTTGCACCAATCGCATACTTGTGCAGCGCGGCGTACACGACGCGTTTGTCGAAAGACTGGTGGCGCGTGTGAACGAACTGGTTGTTGGGGACGGATTCTCCGATGGC
The DNA here is from genome assembly GCF_057221115.1 of Ruegeria sp. HKCCD6426. Taxonomy (NCBI): domain Bacteria; kingdom Pseudomonadati; phylum Pseudomonadota; class Alphaproteobacteria; order Rhodobacterales; family Roseobacteraceae; genus Ruegeria; species Ruegeria sp. HKCCD6426. The sequence continues at coordinate 16,695 of NZ_JBWVBF010000013.1, forward strand.
GCTCAGCAAGGGCCATTAATTGATCTGTCGGCGGTCGAAAAAGTCGAAGAACACATTGCCGATGCGTGCTCGAAAGGGGCTTCGGTCGCCGCAGGCGGCGGGCGCCACACGTTGGGTGGCTCTTTCTTTCAGCCGACAGTCTTGACCGGTGTCACGACGGATATGGCCGTCGCGCGGGAAGAAACTTTTGGGCCGCTGGCACCGATATTCACATTCGACAGCGAAGAAGAGGCAATCAGGCTGGCCAACGACACCGAATTTGGCCTGGCCGCCTATTTCTATTCCCGTGATATCGGCCGGATCTGGCGCGTTGCCGAGGCGCTTGAATACGGCATGGTCGGGATCAACGAAGGCATCATCTCGACCGAGGTCGCGCCGTTTGGCGGGATCAAGGAAAGCGGCGTGGGACGGGAAGGCGCCCACTACGGAATCGAGGAATTTGTCGAGACGAAATACCTGTGCATGGGCGGGCTGAACGCCTGACCTTTGCCTGCGGAGTAGAGCACAATGCCGAGAACAACGAAAATCAAGCCAATGGCCGACTGGGTGGATATCACCGCCACCGAAGCCGACTGGGACAAGCTTGGCAAAGCCGAAGCGATCAAAATGCACAACCATTTGCATCTCGTGCGCGCGTTCGAAGAGATGGTGCTGGAAATGGATGCACAGGGGTTGATCCATGGCCCGGCACACAGCTCGATCGGGCAAGAGGGAGGCGCGATTGGATCGATCTCACCCTTGAAACCCGGAGATCAGGTCACCGGGTCCCATCGAGGCCATCACCAGTTTGTCGCTAAGGCTTTGGCATATCTTGATCCCGGTCACGTCGATCCGCTGACGACCGATTTGTCGGGCGAAGTTCTGCAATTGCTGCAGAAATCCCTGGCCGAAATCATGGGGCTGGCGCAGGGCTATTGCAAAGGCCGTGGTGGCTCGATGCATTTGCGCTGGGAAGAGGCGGGCGCCTTGGGCACCAACGCCATTGTTGGCGGTGGCGTGCCATTTGCAACCGGGGCCGCGTGGATCAAAAAACGCAGCGGCACTGACGAAGCGGTGTTTTCCTATTTCGGCGAGGGCAGCGCACATATCGGTTCGGTCCCTGAGGCAATGAATCTGGCGGCGCTTTGGGATTTGCCTGTTTGCTTTTTCATTGAAAACAATGGGTTCGCCGTGGCGACCACGGTCGAAGAAGAAACGCGCGAAACGCGAGTCTCATCTCGCGGCCTGGCTTTCGGCATCCCGTCTTTCCGGGTTGATGGCATGGACCCGGTCGCGGTGCGCGTCGCGACCGAACGCGCTTTGGATATCATGCGTTCGGGCAAAGGGCCGACGGTTATCGAAGCCGTGCTCTATCGCTTTTTCCATCACGGCGGCGGCGTTCCAGCCAGCGCCTTCGGGTACCGCAGCAAAGAAGACGAAATCACATGGCGCAAACGCGATCCACTTTTGGTGATGCTGGACGGTTTGAAAACACGCGGATGGCTGGACGATGACGGCGATGCCACGTTGGCCACGCGTGCCAAGTCCGCGATGCAATTGGCGGCCTCGGCGCTGACGGTTGAGGAAGGCAACAAACGCACTGTCATCGAAGCTCTGTGGCCAGACACCGCAATGCGCGACGCAGGATTGCGCGGAGATTTGAGTGAACTGGACGGCAAACGCTTCGAAGAACAAGAAGAATTCTCGGGTACGTTGGCACCTGTCAGATATGTGGATGCCGTTGCCGAAGTGATGAACCGGCGCATGGCCGAAGATGACCGCATCTTTTGTCTGGGCGAGGACATTCATCGCCTGAAGGGCGGGACCAATGGTGCCACAAAGGGACTTTCCGAAAAATATCCGGACCGGATCATTCCAACCCCCATAGCCGAGGCAGGATTCAGCGGGTTGGCCGGTGGCGTAGCGATGTCAGGCAAATACCGTCCGGTTGTCGAATTGATGTATCCCGATTTTGCGCTGGTCGCAGCGGATCAGCTGTTCAACCAGATTGGCAAGGCGCGGCATATGTTTGGCGGCGATACCGCGATGCCAATCGTGTTCCGCACCAAGATTTCGATCGGAACTGGATACGGATCGCAGCACTCTATGGATCCGGCTGGATTGTTTGCGCAGTGGCCGGGCTGGCGCATCGTCGCGCCGTCGACCGCGTTCGACTACGTAGGGTTGATGAACAGTGCTTTGGCCTGCGACGACCCTGTTCTGATGATCGAACATGTGGGTTTGTACACGCAAAAGATGCCCGGGCCGGTCGAGGACTATGACTATTTCATTCCGCTTGGAAAGGCCAAGGTGGTACGGGAAGGCAGTGCGATGACCATCCTGACTTATTCAGCAATGGTTGAAGAATCCCGCAAGGCGGCCGAGGCACTTGGGCTGGATGCCGAGATCATCGACTTACGCTCTTTGGACCGTGCTGGCATCGATTGGGAGACCATCGGTGAAAGCATCCGCAAAACCAACAATGTGGTGGTTGTCGAGCAAAGTCCGCTGACCGTTTCCTATGGTGCTATGCTGACTGACGAATTGCAGCGCCGGTTCTTTGACCATCTCGATCAACCGGTTCAGCGGGTGCACGGCGGCGAAAGCTCTCCCAGTGTGTCAAAGGTACTGGAGCGGGCCGCCTTTGCGATGGCCCCCGAGGTCGAAGTCAGGCTGAAACAGATGATGATCGATACTGGCCGCGGGGCCTTGGTCGGGGTCTGACATGGCTGGTGACAAACCAAACAGGATGCCGGGGCTACGCGGAGTCGAGCATGTCGGCTTCACCGTGCCCGATCTTGAACAGGCGACTCGTTTTTTCGTCGACGTGTTGGGGTGCGAGGTATTTTACGACCTCGGTCCGTTTCAGTTCGATGACGATTGGATGTCTCGTCAGTTGAACGTCCACCCCCGTACAGTGATGAAGAAACTGCGTTTCTTTCGATGTGGGCACGGGCCAAATTTTGAGATCTTTGAATACGAGGCACCGGACCAACGGAAGGCCCAACCGAAAAACAGTGACGTCGGCGGGCACCATCTGGCCTTTTACACGGATGACTTCCACGGGGCGGTGAATTGGTTGCGCGACCACGATGTCGAAATACTGGGCGAACCAGTGTTGCGCCATCAAGGACCATCAGCGGGGCAGACCTGGGTTTACTTTCTTGCACCCTGGGGGATGCAACTGGAACTTTTGAGTTTCCCCGATGGCAAAGGGTATGAATTGACCACCGACCGGCGTCTTTGGATCCCGGTAATCCCTTCCGAATGAACAGGTAAAACCATGCCCATTGAAATCACAATGCCAGCTCTTTCCCCCACTATGGAGGAAGGTACGATCGCCTCCTGGCTTGTTTCCGAAGGGGAGCAAGTGAGCCCGGGTGACATACTGGCCGAAATCGAAACCGATAAGGCGACGATGGAGTTCGAAGCGGCAGATGCTGGGACCGTTGCGAAAATCCTGGTGCCCGCAGGGACTGAAAACGTGGCTATCAATACACTGATAGCCATAATCGCCGAAGACGGCGAAGACGTATCTGGCATAGAACTCCCAAGTCAAAATAAGCTTGAACCGCAGGCTGAAATTGTCAGTTTGCCTGACGCCCCAGAACCAAATCCAAACATTGTATCTGAGGCGGTTCAATCAAATAGCCGGGTTTTTGCGTCACCTCTGGCGAAACGGATCGCCGCAGAAGGTGGGCTGGATCTTTCGAGTGTCTCAGGCACAGGCCCCAAGGGGCGGATCGTTCGGCTGGATGTCGAGAATGCGTTAAAGCAACCTAAACAAGCACCACCTCGGAAAGAACCAGCCACGTCTGAAACAGCGCAGGTTTCGGAACTATATCCTGAAGTCAGCTATGACGTTATCGAACTGGACTCTATGCGCCGAACGATCGCACGGCGATTGACCGAGGCCAAGCAAACCGTTCCCCATTTCTACTTGCGGGCGGACGTTGAACTGGATGCGTTGTTGGCGCTGCGGTCGCAACTCAATGCGGCAGCACCGAAAGTAGAGGAAACCCCGTCCTTTAAGATTTCGGTCAACGATCTGGTTATAAAGGCGCTTGCTCTGGCTCTGGCAGAAGTACCGGATGCCAATGTGACCTGGGCAGACGGCAATCTGTTGCGTCACCGGGCCGTTGACGTCGCCGTTGCGGTCGCGATCGACGGCGGGTTGATCACGCCGATCATTCGGGACGCCCAGGGAAAAAGCATCTCAGCCATTTCGACGGAAATGAAGGACCTTGCCGCACGGGCCCGGGCACGCACTCTAACGCCGGAAGAGTTCCAGGGCGGGACAACTTCGGTATCCAATCTGGGTATGTTTGGTGTGGATTCGTTTGATGCTGTAATCAATCCTCCGCAGGGAACGATCCTTGCTGTTGGCGCAGGCACGCGCCGCCCTGTTGTTCGCGGCGAACGGGTCGAGGTTGCAACCGTGATGACGGTGTCTCTGTCCGTCGACCATCGAATGGTGGACGGTGCAGTTGGCGCAGAGCTTCTTGCAGCTTTCAAACGTTATGTCGACGCGCCGTTGACGATACTCGCCTAATGTATTCTTTGATCCCGGCCTGAAGGCAACATTTGGCCTTCGATGTCGGGTACGCCGCATCGCACCTGCTCCCCGGCGCGATGCGGCTTTATTATTTTAGTAACTGACAATGGTTGGAAAGGCGCCATGACAGGTGTCGCGCCGCCTGACGACATCACCTGCAATATCCATAACGGATAACTTCGGGACCATCTGTTTCCTGCCAAATCGTAAACTTTTTTCATACACCCGTGTGCCGATTCTGAGAGCCACCGAGGTTGGGGCAAAGCGGAATGGGGGAGGATCTCAAAATTGCGGTCCGGCACGTCTGAAGTTGGAGGAGAACCCAATGAAAACCCTAAAAATTGCAGCCACAATGGCTGTGACTTCAATCGCTGCAACCGCAGTAGCGTCGGACGTCTATACCGGCGCACCGCGAACATATCTGTACAACCCGGACGTCGAGGTCTGTTTCAACGACACCTCGCAATACGAAAAGGAAGGACCCTACACGATCGGGTTCTCGAACGCCGGGCTTGGGGACAGCTGGCGTGTTGTCATGCAGCATTCGGTTATGACCGCCGCTGCAGAGCATCGGGACCAGATCGAAAAGCTGATCATCACAGATGCCGGTCATGACGATGCAAAACAGGTCGCGGATATTCAGGACCTGATTTCGCGCGGTGTGGATCTGCTGATTGTTTCCGCAAATACCCAACAGGCCCTGGACCCCGCCGTTTCTCGTGCAATGCAGCGCGGAATTCCTGTGGTCATGATGGACCGCCGGATCGCCTCAGACAATTTCGTGACCTTCGTAACCGCTTCAGACGCGATGATGGGGCGGCTCTTTGCACAGTGGATCGTGGAAAAGCTGGATGGTGAAGGGAATGTCGTGATGCTGGCCGGTCAGGCCGGATCCAGCCCTTCGGAAAACCGCGAAAAACCTGCGCGTGAAGTGTTCGCGCAGTACCCCGGCATCAATATTCTGGAAACCGTTTATTCCGACTGGTCGCCAGTGAAGGGCAAGCAGGTCATGCAGGGCATGATAGCCAAATACGGTGAAGACATTGATGCCGTGTGGTCTGCCCACGGTCTGCAGACGCCGGGCTCGGTCGAGGCGTTTCTCGAAGCCGGGTGGGAACCCGAGAATATTCCTCCGCATACTACGGCGGATGTGAACGGGCCGCTGCAAATGGCGATCGAACACGGCATCCCGATGCTTGAGGTCGGCTATCCTCCGGCGATGGGCGGAATTTCGGTTGGCGTCGCACTGGACGTTCTGGCCGGTGCACCGGTGCCTTGCATCTATGAAATCAACGCTCAGATTGCAGTTTCCGAAGGCCACAATACGCCTTCCATTCAGACCAACCTGCGCCTGACCGACCTTGTCGTGCCGAACGGCGCTCCGGACATGCTGGTTACCGGCGGTATGGGTCAGGACTACGATCCGACGACCTACACCGTCGACTATCCCAAGTAAGCCGTCACCACTCAAACCGGGCGGGGTCCTGTAGGACCCTGCCCAACCCACAGCTGAGGCCAGACATGCTGACACTCACTTCTATATCCAAATCATTCCCAGGCGTAAAAGCTCTGGATCAGGTCGATCTTGATGTCCGCGCCGGTGAGATCCACGGGCTGCTCGGTGAAAACGGAGCCGGTAAGTCGACGCTAACCAAAACGATTGCCGGCGTTTACCAGCCCGATGAAGGTCAGATCGAGTTTGACGGCGAAATCATTCACTGGACAGCGCCGGGCGATGCCAAAGAGGCGGGCATTCATGTCATCTACCAAGAATTTGTCCTGTTCCCGCATCTCTCGGTCGCCGAGAACATCTTTTTGGGAAATGAACGTCGAAATGGACTGGGTCTGATTGATTATGCGCAAACACGCCGGGACGCGCGTGAGCTTTTGCAGCGCCTCGGCGTTGACATCGACCCCGACCAGCTTGTGTCCGAACTGACCGTCGCTGACCAACAGATGGTCGAAATTGCCAAAGCAATGGTTCACAAGGTCAAACTGCTTATCCTGGACGAACCAACTGCCGTGATCTCGGGCCACGAGGTCGAGTTGCTGTTCAAACGTCTCGAGGCTTTAAAAGCGGATGGCGTGGCCATCATCTACATTTCGCACCGATTGGAAGAGATCTTTGAGATCTGCGACAGGGTCACGGTTCTGAAAGACGGTCAGTACGTGGCCGGTAAGGATATCGGCGAGATTGACCGGGACCAATTGATCGCCTTGATGGTTGGCCGTGATATGTCCGAACTGTTCCCTATCAAGGAATACGATGCACCTGCCGGTGACGTTGTTCTGCGTGCTCAGAACATTTCGGTGAATGGGCGGGTCCATAATGCCAACATCGAACTGAGAGCTGGCGAGATCACCGCCTTGGCTGGAATGGTCGGTGCCGGGCGTACGGAGTTGGCGATGGGCATCTTCGGTGGCCTGCCTCTCAAGTCCGGGACCGTTGAGATCGACGGCGAGACCTACTCTCAAATGAAACCCGCTCTGGCGATTAAAAAGGGTATCGGTCTCGTTACTGAAGACCGCAAGGGGCAGGGGTTGGCGATGCAACTGGATGTTGCTGCAAATGTGACGGCCTCGGATTTGGGCTCGGTCACACAATCCGGTCTCATCAACTTCGCCAAAGAGTTCAAGATCGCGGAGCAGGAAATTGGGGAATATCAGATTGCCTGCCGCGGACCACGCAACCCGGTTGCAACCATGTCAGGCGGCAACCAGCAAAAGGTCATCGTCGCGCGTTGGGCGCGTACATGCTCCAAAGTTCTGATTCTGGATGAGCCCACTCGGGGCGTTGATGTCGGTGCGAAAACCGAAATCTACCGGATTATGCGGGAACTGGCGGCCAAGGGGATCGCGATCCTGATGATCTCATCCGAGCTGCCCGAAGTTGTCGGAATGTCGGACCGGGTCGTTGTGATGCGCGAAGGCGTCGTCACCGGTGAGTTGTCGAAAGACGCGCTCTCAGAGGAAGCAATCATGCAGCTGGCAACCCAGCAGGAAGCAGCGTGAGGGAGGACGAAACATGACGGAACTTGCTTATCGCTCTTACAACTTTTTCACCAAACGGCAGTCCGGATTGCTGGTTGTCATTGGCCTTTTGGTTCTGTTGTTCCTGTTTGGCGCATTCATTTCCGGCAGATTCAGCTCTGCATCGAACCTGTTGAACGTGTTTGAACAGTCAACCGGGCTGGCATTGGTCAGCCTTGGGCAGACAATGGCGGTGCTGACAGCAGGGATCGATCTGTCGGTTGGCTCGATGATCAGCCTGCTGAGCGTGCTCCTGTCCGGCACGATTGACGGCGAAGCGACGCGAGTGCTTCCGGTGTGTCTGGGCATCATGGTATTGGGCGTAGCTATCGGAAGCCTGAACGGCCTGACTGTTATCTGGCTGAAGGTACATCCGCTGATCGTCACCCTCGGCATGGGTGCACTGCTGCAAGGGGTTACGCTGCTGTATACTCTGGGACCGGCAGGTTCGGTTCCCTTAGAATTTGACTTTGTCGCCTACGGACGGGTTGCCGGGCTTCCGGTAGGTGCGGTTTTCACGATTGTCCTGTTCATTCTGGTGGCTCTGTTCCTTCGGTATGTACCGTTTGGCCGGTTTATCTATGCCGTTGGCGACGATGAGGCCGGTGCCCGCTTGATGGGTCTTCCACGCAAGCGCGTGCTTGTCTTTGTATATGCGTTTTCCGGCTTCTGTTGCGCACTGACTGCGATCTACCTTGTTGGTCGGTTCGGGGTAGGCAATGTCTACACCGGGCAAAACTACACGCTTGCGTCGATCACTCCGGTGGTGGTCGGAGGCACCCTTCTGACCGGAGGTCGCGGTGGTGTCATCGGGACTCTGTTCGGGGTCTATCTGATCTCGCTTTTGAATAACCTGCTGAATTTCATGGATATTTCCACGCACTATCAGCTTATCATCCAAGGTCTGATCATCATTCTGGCCGTGTCCGTTTATGTCGAGAAAAAGAGGGCTGTGTGATGCAACAAGCCGTGAACGCTGAAATGTCGACCACAAACCAGAAATCCAAGGCAATAAAGGAGCTTGGTGCCCGCTATGGTATACATCTGGCGCTTGTCGCCCTGATCGTAGTGTCGGGCATCGTGTCTCCGGCCTTTCTGTCGGGCAACAACATCTCGAACATGCTTTTGCAAGCGGCGCCGCTTGGTATCGTCGTGATTGGTCAGGCTTTTGTGATCCTTGTGCGCGGTCTGGACCTGTCAGTGGCCTCTATCATGGCGACAGCAGCCGTTGTTGCCACGGCCTTCAACGGCCAGCCCGGGGATGTCATACCCATTATCCTGATCGCATTGGGTATCGGGCTGTGCACCGGCTTGATCAATGGCCTGTTGGTTACCAAGCGCGACGTATCCCCGTTTCTTGCCACGCTTGCGACCATGATCGTTTTGCAAGGGTTACGTTTTGCCTACACGCAAGGCGCACCATCCGGGAATGTACCGCATTTCTTCCGGATCATTGGTGCCGAGACCTTCTATGGTCTGCCGTACAACGTGGTCATTCTGGCGATCCTCGCCGTCATCTTCTCGGTCGTGCTACATAAGGCGGCCTTTGGTCGGCAGGTCTATATCACCGGCGGCAACCCCAAGGTCGCGCAACTGGTCGGAATCAACGCGGATCGGGTCACCATCATCTGCTATGTTATTTCGGGTGGCCTTGCTGCCATTGCCGGACTGGTCCTGTCAGGGTTCGTCGGCATCGTGGACAACTGGGTTGGCCGCGGGTTCGAGCTGGACTCCATCGTGGCAGCCGTCATGGGAGGCATTGCCCTGTCTGGCGGACGCGGCAGCATTCTGGGTGGCCTGGTTGGCGCCGCAATCCTGATCGTCGTGTTCAACGCAGTTCTGCTGTTCGGAATGCCGGTTCAGTTTCAGATCATCATCAAAGGCATCGTGATCGTCATCGCGGCCGCCTTCTACGTCAAACGCGGCGCTTGAAGCGCCAGGAGGAAGACATGGGTAACGACGTTACAGGTAAATCGATCATCGTGACCGGCGCGGGCCGTGGAATAGGAGCCGGAATCGCAAAAGATCTGGCTGAGAAAGGCGCGCAGGTTTGCGTTGCGGATCTGAACGAAGACGCCGCGAAAGAGGTGGCCGCCAAGATTGGTCATGGGGCCATAGGTGTCGGCGTCAATGTAGCCGACCGGGCATCCACCCGCGCGATGATCGGCGCAGCAGTGGCGGCATTCGGCAAGCTTGACGTCATCTTCAACAATGCCGGGATCAGCCAGACCTGTCCGTTCATGGAAATCGTTGAGGACGACTGGCAGCGCATCATGGATGTGAACGGCAAGGGTGTGTTGATCGGTACGCAGGAAGCGGCCCGGCAATTCATCGCGCAGCGTACGCCGGGCAAGATCATCAATACGGCATCGATTGCCGCGAAACAGGGCTATCCGCTCTTTGCTCACTACTGTGCCTCGAAATTCGCGGTTGCCGCGCTCACTCAGGCTGCTGCGCGCGCTTTGGCCGAGCACAAAATTACGGTGAATGCATTTGGACCCGGGGTCGTCAAGACCGAACTGTGGGAACAGCTGGACCGCGAGTTCATCGAACGGGGCGTCACCGAAAAAGAAAACGAAGCGATCGACGGGTTCTCGGAATCCATTCTGTTGGGTCATGCTGCGATTCCAGCCGATATCGTGGGAACGACGACCTTCCTGGCCTCCTCAGCCTCTGACTACATGACCGGGCAAACCGTCATGATCGACGGCGGCATGGTTCTGATCTGAATAGAAGGACAAAGACAATGGGACGTACACAAGACCAGATCGCCATCGTTACCGGCGGTTCACGCGGGATCGGTGGAGCCACGGTAACGCGACTGGCTGAAGAAGGCGCGAAGGTCACGATCTTTGACGTGATCGAAGAAGCCGGGCTGGCCCATTCTGAAAAACTACAGGGCAGGGGGTTGGATGTCGATTTCATCAAGGTTGATGTGACTAACGAAGAGAACGTGCAATCGGCAATTGATGGGGTGATTGGCAAGCACGGCCGTCTCGACATTTTGGTGAACTGCGCGGCGATCACCGGCGTGAACAAGTTTGCCCATGAGGTCGAAGCCGAAGAATGGGACAAGGTCTTTGATGTGAACGTCAAAGGCTCGTTCCTGTGCACCAAGTACGGCGTTCGGCCGATGATGGAGCAAAAGAAGGGCGCAATCGTCAATTTCTCGTCGATCTACGGTCTGATCGGCAACGACGACTTGCCACCGTATCACGCCACCAAAGGCGCAATCCTGTCGATGACCAAAACCGACGCGATGTGTTACGCGCGCCATGGCATCCGGGTGAACACTGTGCATCCCGGCTCGACCATGACCGAAATCTTTATGCAGGCGGCAGAAAGCTATCCCGAAGGCAAACAAGCTTACCTCGACATGATGGGCAAGCTTCATCCACTCTGTCTGGGAGAGCCGGTTGATGTGGCCAACTGTGTTTTGTTCCTCGCCTCAGACGAGGCCCGCTTTGTTACAGGAGCAAGCCTGGCCGTTGATGGCGGCTATACAGCGCAATAAGGAGACAAGATATGCGTGCCGTCCGCTTTCATAACGCCAAGGATATCCGCGTAGAAGAGGTGCCCGCGCCCGACAGCAATCTGGCCGCTGACGAAGTGCTGGTGCGACCAGGGGCCTGCGGGATTTGTGGAACCGATTTGCACGAATACATCGCAGGCCCCATCGTGACCCCGGAAACGCCGCATGTGTTTACAGGGGCCACGAACCCTCAGATTCTGGGCCACGAATTCGTCGCGGTGGTCGAAGCGGTCGGTAGCAATGTCAGCCACGTGAAACCCGGCGACAGGATTTCAGCTCAGCCCTTGATTTCGCCTCGGGACGACTATTTCGGACGGCGTGGACAATACCATCTGAGTGACAAAATGGCATGTGTCGGCCTCAGTTGGGCCTGGGGTGGCATGGCCGAACAGGCGGTGCTGCCGGGCTATTGCGCACAGCCTGTGCCGGATGCGGTGTCTGATGATCAAGCCGCCATGATCGAGCCAGCTGCGGTCGCAATGTATGGGGTTGATCGTGGCCAGATCGGCGCGGGATCGACCGTGTTGATTTCGGGCGCCGGACCGATCGGAGCGTTGACGGTGATCTGCGCCCGCGCTGCCGGAGCAAGCCTGATCATCGTCTCTGAACCGAACCCAAACCGGCGGCGGATCATCCAAAAGATCGACCCAGCTGTTGTCGTTGTCGATCCGGCAACCGAAAAGGCGGGCGATGTCGCCAGAGATCTGACCGAGGACCATGTCGGCGTAGATGTCGCGCTGGAATGTGTTGGTCTGGAGGTATCGCTGAACACATGCGTCGGCGCAGTGCGCAGGGGTGGCAAGGTTGTTCAGGTGGGGCTTCACATGAAACCCGCCAGCATTGATGCGATGCTTTGGGCGCTCAAGGATATCAGTGTCGAAGCGACGTGGTGCTATCCAACTTATGTCTGGCCGCGTCTCGCGGGATTGATCGCCGCGGGAAAACTGCCCGTGGAAAAAGTGATCACTGGTCGGATCGATGCAGATGACGTGGTCGACAAGGGGTTCGAGGCCCTGTTGGACCCAGGCGGTGAACACCTCAAGATACTCGTTGAAACATGACCCGGACAGCCCTGATCATAGGCGCTACCGGCCTGTCCGGTAGCCATCTGGCTGCTCGCCTGAGCCAATCCGGAAGTTGGTATGTCTACGGTTTGTCCCGCAGGGGAAAGGACGTGCCTGGCATCGACATGCCCCTCGCCGTAGTTCTGACGGACGAAACAACCAGTGTGGCGCTGCTGTCTAAACTTACCGATGTCACCCATGTCTTTTTCTGCACATGGTCAAGGCGGGAAACGGAGGCCGAAAACTGTCGGGTGAACTGGGCGATGGTCCGCAACGCGCTGAACGTGGCCGTTACGCTGGCCGTTTACGCGTCCATCTGCGCAGAAACAGGGCGGCCGTTTCTATTCCCCGGATCGAAGGCACAATACCCTTCCGTAGCAGACATCACTGATGCCCGCTTACTGGCTCAACACCCGGAATGGTCCGCGACAACGCCGGTCGCCGCAAACACCGCCTTCAACGTAGTGAACGGGGATCTGTTCCGATGGGAGTGGATATGGGGCCAGATCGCAGGCTGGTTCGGGCTCAAGGATGCAGGCGCACCTAAGCAGGTCACGCCGTTGAAAATCCAAATGGAAGACGCAGGTGAAATTTGGACCCGGATCGTGAGCAAGCACGCACTGCGGGATCATTCTGCGTCGAAGCTGGCCTCATGGTGGCACACGGACGCTGATCTGGGTCGCGAGATCGAATGCTTCAACGACATGCGCAATAGCCGTCAGGCCGGGTTTTGTTCTCATCAAAACAGTGCCCGTTCGTTCTTTGACGTTTTTGAGGCGCTTGTGAAAAACCGGATCATCCCGGCTCCGATTGGAAAGGAAATAACATGACCGTCAAAATCGCCATGATCGGACTGGGTTGGTGGGGGCAGAAAATGGTTTCTGTCCTGCAAGCCGCGCCGGATGAGATTGAGGTTGTGCGTGCGGTAGAACCAAACCTCAGTGCGGTGAAAGGATTCGCGCGCGAAAAGGGGCTGTTTGTCACGACGGAATACGCGGATGCTCTCAACGATCCAGAGGTTGAGGCGGTCGTTCTGGCGACTCCGCATTCTCTGCATGAACAGCAGATCGAACAGGCGGTTGCTGCCGGAAAACACATCTTTTGTGAAAAGCCGCTGGCCCTCACGAAAGCAGGCGCTGAAAAAGCCGTGCGCTTATGCGAGGAAGCGGGCTTGGTTTTGGGCATGGGTCATGAACGTAGGTTCGAACCGGCCATGGCCGAACTGCTTGCCATGGCAGATTCAGGAGATCTGGGGCGTGTCCATCAGATCGAGGCCAATTTCAGCCACGACAAATTCGTGTCACTTGATCGCGACAACTGGCGCCTCAAGGCCGATCAGGCCCCAGCTGGCGGAATGACCGCTACCGGTATTCACCTGCTGGACTTGTCGGTGCGACTGCTCGGTGAGGCGGAAAGCGTTCTGTGCCATTGCGAAAACCTCTCTACCGATCTGCCGCAGGGCGACACCGTGGCGGCCTTCGTAAAATTCAAAAATGGCGGTACGTCTTATGTCTCGGCCTCTCTGGCGAATCCATTCGCCTCGCGATTTGCGGTCTACGGATCAAAGGGCTGGGTCGAAATCCGCGATAAGGCTCATGTCGAGGCACCGGACGGATGGGTCGTCACCAAAGGACTGGTGGATGCGCCCATTACGGTCGAGGAAATCCCAACAGCGGAAGCAGTGAAGTTCAACCTGATCGCCTTTGCCCACGCGGTCGAAGGTAAAGGTTCCTACCCAATTACATCTGGCCATCTGGTCAACAACATCGCGCTGCTCGAGAGCGTTTTCAAATCGGCCCAAAGTGGAATGATCGAGAAAATCGCATGACGAATTCAACGATGAAAGCACTTGTATTCGAAGAACCCAAAAAGCTTGTCGTCTCATCTCAACCCGTTCCCGAGATTGACGCCAACACGGTTCTGGTCAAAACGCGAAAGGTCGGCATTTGCCACTCGGACTATGAGTTGTTGGCTGGGCAATACATCATTCCGATCAGCTATCCCGTTGTTCCGGGCCATGAGTGGGTCGGCGAGGTTGTTGAAGTAGGAAAAAACGTAACTGGGTTTGCGCCGGGTGACCGCGTAGTTGGCGAATGCGTGATCAATACCCCAGAACGCATTCACCATTTCGGATTTTCGATGAACGGCGCGGATCGGGAGTATTTCACGGCCCGACCCGAGTGGCTGCACAAATTGCCGGACGAGGTCGACGATGCCAAGGGCGCTCTGATCGAACCATTCACATGCGGTTACTATGCGGTCTTGCGCGGAGGCGGCACAAACGCCAGCGAAACCGTCGTCGTTTCTGGTGGTGGTACAATCGGTTTGGTTTCAGCGGCCGCGGCGATTGGCATGGGCGCGCGCGTGATCGTTGTCGACCCGATCCCGCTGCGACGCGAGACGGCGTTGAAACTCGGCGCGGATGCGGCGGTCGACCCGACCGACCGGAACCCTGTTGAGGCAGTGCAGGAATTGACCAATGGCGGGGCCGATCTGGTGATTGAGGCCGCAGGCCACGCGTCGTCGCTCGCCAATGTGTTTGACTACGCGCGCCCGGAGGGACGGGTGTCCATGGTCGGTATCAATATCGGTCAGAAATTTTCTGTAGAGCTCGGCCTCATCCAGATCAAGGACCTGAAAGTAAACGGCTGCATCGGATCGCCGGGCGTCTGGCCCGGAGCCATTCGGTTCCTCGGTCGTACGGGGCTGGACCTGTCACCAATCCAGACTCATGTGTTCAATCTGGATCAGGCGGCTGAGGCGTATGAGTTGGGGAAAGAGCCGACACAGGCGGTAAAAGTCACGCTCGACATAGCAAACTGAAATCTTTCAACTAACGACTTGGATACGGCTGTTTAGGCGGCTCAATCCTAGACCTCACGGAGTCAAAGATGGCGCCTAATTCCTATGATCTGATCGTAATCGGCGCCGGTCCGGGCGGCTATGTTGCGGCTATCCGCGCGGCGCAGCTGGGTCTGAAAACGGCCGTTGTCGAACGCGAGCATCTAGGGGGCATCTGCCTGAACTGGGGCTGTATCCCGACCAAGGCGCTGCTGCGCTCGTCTGAAGTGTTTCACCTGATGGAACGCGCCAAGGATTTCGGACTGAAGGCGGACAAGATCGGTTACGATCTGGATGCGGTTGTAAAGCGCTCTCGGGGCGTTGCAGGGCAGCTGTCCGGCGGCATCGGCCACCTGTTGAAGAAAAACAAAGTAACCGTTGTGATGGGTGATGCGACGATCCCTGCCAAAGGGAAGGTCACCGTCAAAACCGACAAGGGCACCGAAGAACTAACCGCCAAGAACATCGTTCTGGCCACCGGTGCACGGGCGCGCGAACTGCCGGGGCTCGAAGCAGATGGTGATCTGGTGTGGACTTATAAGCACGCGCTGCAACCGCCTCGGATGCCGAAGAAACTTTTGGTCATCGGATCGGGCGCGATCGGTATCGAATTCGCCAGTTTCTACAACACGCTGGGCGTCGACACGACTGTGGTCGAGGTGATGGACCGCGTGCTGCCGTTCGAAGACGCCGAGATCAGCGCGCTGGCCAAGAAAGCCTTCACCAAGCAGGGCATGACCATCATGGAAGAGGCGATGGTCAAGCAGCTAGACCGCGCCAAGGGCAAGGTCACGGCCCATATCGAGGTCAAAGGTAAGGTCGAGAAACACGATTTCGACACAGTGATTTCTGCCGTGGGTATCATAGGCAATGTTGAAAACCTGGGGCTTGAGGCTTTGGGCGTGAAGATCGACCGGACCCATGTCGTGACGGATGAATTTTGCCGTACCGGTGTCGAGGGGCTCTACGCCATCGGCGACATCGCGGGCGCGCCTTGGCTGGCGCACAAAGCCAGCCACGAAGGCGTCATGGTCACCGACCTGATCGCCGGCCAGCACGCGCATCCGATCAAACCGGAAAGCATCGCGGGTTGCACCTATTGCCAACCGCAGGTCGCGTCGGTTGGATATACCGAAGCAAAGGCCAAGGAACTGGGATACGACATCAAAGTTGGCCGCTTCCCGTTTATCGGCAACGGCAAGGCGATTGCTCTGGGTGAGCCGGAAGGTCTGATCAAAACAGTCTTCGACGCCAAGACCGGTGAGTTGCTGGGTGCCCACATGATCGGCGCCGAAGTAACCGAACTGATCCAGGGCTACGTCGTGGGTCGCCAGTTGGAAACCACGGAAGAAGACCTGATGAATACCGTCTTCCCGCACCCGACGCTGTCCGAAATGATGCACGAAAGCGTGCTCGACGCCTATGGGCGCGTAATCCACATGTAGAAGGATCGTAAATAAAAGCGACGGTTTTGACGCAAACTTCGTGACAGATTGCGTCAAAGTCTCTGGTCTGTGCTGATCATCCAAGCAACGAACACGGAAATTGAAATCCACGTTAAACGCCATGTGGAGATCAAATCGATTCACGTTCAGCCCGGCAGTCAGATTGTTTCAAAAGACGGAATGATTGTGATGGGGA
>NZ_JBWVBF010000014.1:0-30393 GCF_057221115.1 Ruegeria sp. HKCCD6426
CGAAAGCCCTTCAGGCGCGGCATTTTGGGCGGTATCTTCATGCGTAACGCGTAACCTGTTCACAACGCGCAGACAACTTGGCAATGCCGCACCAATGGCATTTTGCGCCCGCTGGGCCCTGCCCCGAACTTTACGTCGGGCTGGATCGAACGCGTCGATCCAACCACTGGCAAGACCGAACGCCTGCTCGATGTGGTCGACGGGATCTCTCTGACCGGTCCAAATGACATTGTGTTCGATCGAAGCGGCGGTTTCTGGTTCACGGATCACGGAAAAAAATATGAGCGTCATATGGACCTTGGCGCCGTCATTCGGGTGACAGGTGACAAGGCCGAGCAGATGGCCTTCCCTCTTTTGGGCCCCAACGGCATCGGTCTCTCACCAACCGAAGACGAACTATATGTGGCAGAAACCGCGACAGGCCGGGTTTGGGCCCGTCCTGTTGCTGCCGACCGCCAGCTTGAGAAAGGGGATTGGCAATCTCCAACTGGTGGTCGGCTCGTCTGCGGGCTACCAGGCTTTCAACGCTACGACTCTCTGGCGGTTGAGGAAAACGGAACCATCTCGGTGGCCTGCCTCCGCACCGGAGGGATAACGTCAGTGCAGCCAGACGGCACGTTGGTCAGGCGGATAGATCTACCCGATCCATACACGACCAACATCTGTTTCGGTGGTCGGGATATGCGAACCGCCTTCATTACGCTGTCCGGACGTGGTCAACTCATTTCGGTTCGCTGGCCAACTGCGGGCCTCAAACCAAATTTCTGGGATCGTGTATAGCGCGCATGCCGACGTCGCTGAGTTTTGGCTATTCCCCTTTGTCCTGAGGCAGGACCAAGTCACCTTGTGAGCTGGCAAAACTTGGTGGCTATGCGGCGTGCTTTGAAATAGTCAACCTACCGTCCAGTACAGCGGTCCTCGTAAGAGCAACACGATGTGCACCTGGCGGGGACCATCTCATGCGTCGCCTTTTGCCCATTCGAGCGTTTCTGATGTCATCGACGCAACCTTCCACACGAGATGACGCGCTCGCAAGGCCGTTTCGATGCCGATGACCATAATCCACCAGTGCGTTAAGATTACTGGAAAGGTAGGTATAGAGTACATTGCACCGGGCTTTGACACG
Organism: Ruegeria sp. HKCCD6426; assembly: GCF_057221115.1. Taxonomy (NCBI): domain Bacteria; kingdom Pseudomonadati; phylum Pseudomonadota; class Alphaproteobacteria; order Rhodobacterales; family Roseobacteraceae; genus Ruegeria; species Ruegeria sp. HKCCD6426. The sequence goes on from NZ_JBWVBF010000014.1 coordinate 1,127, forward strand.
TTTGGCTGCTCCCTTTAAGTCTTTGGTCTCGGCGCGCAAACGATCGCAGTCAAATGTGAGAACCTTCAGAATTGTACCTGCGGTCATCACTTTGCCAGGCCACAAGTACCACCGCAACGTTTCTGCCGGTTTTTCAAAGAGTCGAGGAAGGTTCTCAAAGCCATTTGCATGGAGAAGTCCTTGCACCGCGTTTTCGATATTGTCACTGTGCCCTTAATTACTGGACGCAGATGCATGTCTGAGACATTTGACCCGAATTTGTGCCCTTAATTCTCGGATATCCACAAGCTAGCGGCGGCTTTTCTCGAGGGTGCGATCCGCACATCGGAGCAACTCCGCACGGTCTGCATTTACACCGAGTTGTTCGATTGCTTTTTTCGCCGCCGCCAGAAAATCGGGTTTCGTTGTGTAGTCGGATTTTCGTGCTGGGAAATAGGCCTTCTGAATTCTGGGATCATCTTTCGCCGGGCTCGGCGAACTGCATGAAAGGTGAACCAGTTGATCCAATAAATTGCGCTGATCAGGGAATGCCATGCGTAGCCTTTCTCCTGTGATAGGATCACGACGCATCGCAATAGATACGGCCACCAATGGTCGCGTCATCAATAGGTGAACAGCAGCGAGCATAGCAGGTTTTGTTGCAAAGATTTGGGCTCGTTGAGTTGTTTCAGCAATCGCTTGTGAGTCAGGTGGCGAGCTCAGCGAACTGCTGAAATGGACAGAGTCCGGGCGTGAGTTGGCCCTTGCGGATCATGTGCGATACTTCGATTCCGTTGAGTGTTGCCACCGCTGAAGCGAAGGCCTTGAACCCCAGCAATGGCCGCGTGCGTCTCTTGATGAAACGGTGGTCCTGTTCCACGATATTGTTCAAGTGTTTCCGCCTCACCTTCTCAAATGGGATCGGGCAGCCAAAGCCTTTGAGCATTTTTTGTTGATGGCCTGGATGCCGGCGGTGTTGGCTCGCTTTTGTCGATCACAATTTTCCTCGGCAATCCATTTGCCTCCAACATCCTAGCGAAAAACTTGGTGGCGGCTGGTTTGTTTCGACGTCGTGAAAGCATGAAATTAAGGGTCTTGCCGTTTTTGTCGACAGCTCGATAGAGGTAAACCCACGCGCCTTTAACTTTGATGTAATTTTCGTCCATTCTCCACGAACGATCACATTGCGCTTTTTGACGGCGCGCTGTTTCAGCGATCGCGTCGGAATATCGTGTAAGCCACCGGTTCAACGTAGCGTGATCGACAGAAATGCCGCTCGGCCATGATTTCTTCCAGGTCTCGATAGGAAACACCGTAGCGGACGTAAAAGAAGACCGCGAACAGGATCACATCCTTCGGATACTGCGCACCTTAGAAAGAAATCATAGACCTGCCTTTTACTGGATAATGCCGTTCGCCACACAGGCGCTAACGCCACGAAGGTCAATGGCCAAAAGTTTGCAACAGATCCGATCACGTCTGTGATCAAAGGTTTCACTTCGGTACTATTAGCGGAAAAGCCCGGCAGGGCTTTCCCTTAGACTGGCCGTCCGTTCAGTAGATGTCGCCGTCTTCGGCCATGAGGATGTTCGTGACGCCTGCATCCTGCATTTCCTTCAAGACACTCAGACGGTCAAAATGCTCGGGGTCATTGTAGTTTTGGACGTGCGTCATGACGATCTGTTTGACGCCACTGTCGTCCTGAACTTTTTTCATGTCCTCTGGAAACATGTGATAGGCACCAATGATCTTCACTTTTTCGTCTTCCGTGTCGCCACCCCAGACCACGAACATGATGTTCTTTCTCGTTATGCTTTCAATGACCAGAACGTCAGCGTCTTTTGCCGCGTTGACAAGACCTTCAGAATAGTGCCCGTCGCCTCCAAAAGCGATTACGCGCCCGTCCGACTTGGACGTGAACCGATAAGCGTAGGTATGATGAAGAAAACCGTGCTCTGTCGGGAATGCTTCGACCGTAACGTTGTCGTCCTCGTAGATTAACCGTCCTTTCGGATCTGTCGATGGCCAGACCGGCACGCCAATTGCAGTTGCCCCGTCGGCTTTCTGGGTTGTCGAGCCCTGGAACATTTCGTTCCTGTCGAGCCGCCAAGCGGCGTTGATATTGGCAATCATCTCGTCAACGCCCGCGGGTCCATATATCTTCTTGTCGGGGCCGGGGCCAAACTTAAACGGACCTGAAATAAACGATGGCAACCCCACCGTGTGATCTTCGTGCAGATGGGTCAGGAACATGTACTTGATGTTCTGAAGATCAAAAACGGTTGCCAGATCCATTGATCCCTGGGAAAGGACGGCCTTTCCGAGTGACCTGAACCAGCCTTCGCCAGCATCTACGAAATATGGAAAACCGTTTATGATCACTGCGTGAGCAGGACCAAAACGGTAGGGATTGGGAGGCGGGTCGCCGGTTCCAAGCGTGATCACTTTGGTTGAGGAATCCGCTGGCGACCGGTCAATCGGCCCACGTGGGAAGTTGGTCGGCCAGTAGGCCGGACTCGTATAGGGTGTTTGGAAATTTTCGGGTTTTACGAAGGGAACGTTCAGATAGTTCTGTTCCGTTTCCGCGGCACCCGCAGCAAGATTTTCCTCATAAGACTGAGACCAGGCGGCGGTACACAACGCGGCGCTGGCTGCAAATGCGAAAGTCGTTCCTAGGACCAGCTTCCGCTGGTAGTTGCCAAGAATTGAAAACATCACTTCCTCCATAATTTCCGTTATTTTTCGTTTGGGCTGCGAACTCGGTTTCCTTGATGTCAGTTGCCTTTTAAAAGTCCTGAATTTTCATCGCGGTTTAGTTGCACACGAGGCCGGGTCCGCAGTTGCAAAGATCGTTCGGGTTATCGAGATTGTCGGCGTTACAATGACGAACTTCGCGACGCTCGTGACGACGGTGCACGCCCGCCACCGAACCGGGGGACATTGGACGACCGAAATGATCAATAAACAACGTGCCCGGACCTGTGGTTTGCGGAATTTTGCCCGAGATCACCTTGACGCCGGGATACGTCATTGTTCCCGACCCGCTCTCTGGGCGTTGCGACAATTCCACGACAACGTCGACGGGCTGCTCGCCGTCCGCAACTATGGTCAGTAAAGCGTTGGGCGGGTCCACGGCAAAGCTGTCGTCGCCTTCGGACACCATGTCCAGAAAGCCCTGTATGCTCAGCACACCCGCATATCGGACCGGCCGGTCGCAAAAGAACGTGATGTTCGGGCTGACATTTTCCATGGTAATCGTGTCACCGGTCATCGACACAGAACCGGCATTGTGCACGAACAGCGCTTTGCATTCTTCGTTGCCACCGTCCTGTGCGTGAACGGCGGACATGAGGCCGATCACGATTGGAAATGCTACGAGAAGCGATTTGCAAGTTTGTTTTGTCATTCCCGTCTCCTTGCGTGCGTGAATTCAGGCCACGGTGTCGGGCAAGCTGCCAGTTTAGGCGATCACCATGTTGCATCATTGATGACCCTGTGCCTTGGATCCGGCCGTGGCCCGGTTGACGTATTCCATCAATTCGAGCCTCAGATCCTCGCAGATCTGTTGAAACTCGACCGCTCGGGCCTGCCCGCGTTCTCGCTGGGCTTCAAAACTGTGGAGCGCTGTCAGCGCCTCGCCGAAATCACGGCAAATGGCCTGGAATTTTGGATCGCTCCGCGTCAAAGACACGATTGTGAATTCATCGTTGGGCGATTGTTTCACCAGTTCCGAACATCCGGCAGCAAGAAAGTCTGTCACTTGCTCCCCCCCGCAAAAAGCCATTGGCCGTCAGTGAGAAAATCTTTCCAGTGTTACATCTGTTCAGACACACCCCGGAGACAACAGACTATCAGCTGAGACCAACAGACCGCAGTAGAGAACATGTTCGGAACGTGTAATAAACATTAAAAATGCTGTAGTTTGAATGTAATGCTGGACGGAACTCGACTTAACCGGATACTGTCTGAATAGAGTGGATGGACCGAAAAAAACCAACATATGCTACATTGGAAAGCGAGATTTCCGAGCGGAAGTCAACGCCGTCTCAGGAGAAGGTGGCAATAATCGAGCAGCTCGCCCGTATGTTCGAAAGCTCTCAGTTTGGCGCAAATGATCGTCGCAGGGCGTTCCTCAAATACATCGTTGAAGAAACACTGGCCGGACGTGCCGATCGGTTGAAGGGGTACTCGATTGGCGTTTCTGTCCTGGGTCGCCCCGAGGATTTCGACGCGACATCTGATCCAGTTGTGCGTTTGGAGGCGCGCCGGTTGCGACGTGAACTGGAGCATTATTATCTCACGGATGGACGCAACGACTCATTGGTGATCACCGTTCCCAAAGGTTCATACGTGCCTTCGTTTGAATTCCGGGATGCGTCCCCGGCACCTGCAAATGCACCGGAACGGAACATCGTGTCCGGAAAGCCAGACTTGCGAGCCCCAAACTGGCTTTTGCTTTCTCTGTTAACACTCTTAATCGCAATCAGTGGATATTTGCTGTTTCAAAGTTTCAGAACCGAGAACCCGTTTACAGATCGGGCAACGACGGGCACTGAATTGTGGGGAGATCTGCCAGTCGTTGCCGTAATGCCCTTCAATCCTTTGGGAAACAGTGCGGTGACTTCCGTGGCGGCTAGGGGGATTGCGGAAGATATCACAACCGACTTGGCACGGGTGCAGGGATTGCGCGTGATCTCGTACGCGTCGACCGCTGGGTTATCCGACACATCCATCGATCTGATTGACGAGGGACGAAAACTGGGTGCGACACATGTTTTGCGAGGGAGCCTACAGTCCATGACAGATGGCTATCGGCTCAACATCGGTCTTGTCGATGTGGACAGCCGAAGCGAAATCTGGGCCAAGCGGTTCGACTACAAAACAACGGACCGGTTCGTTACGCAGACGGAAATTTCGCGAGAGATCAGCGCAACGTTCTCTATCGAACTTTTTCCGGAATTGACTTCGCGGATTGAGGATGCGCGCTGGACGCGCCGGGATGCCAGAATCCTGTATCAGCAGGCGCTGGACATCATTCACCCACCAAGCGACCCATCGAGGTTCGACGCTGCACAAGCCTTGTTGCAGCGTGTGGTGCGGCTGGAACCGGATGCGCCACACGGGCATGCGGGACTAGCGTTTGCGGAATCTCACCGTACTTGGTTTGGACTGGCTCCGAACACGGATGAAATGCGCGATGTGATAAAACAACACGCCGATATCGCGTTGGAAATGGACCCGGCAAACGTTCGTGCGCTTTTGTCGTTGGGCATTCTTGAAATATTGAAAGGTAATCCTCAACCGGCAATCGAATTCGGAGAGCACGCGGTAGAAAAAGAGCCGAGTTCTAGTCTGGCTCAGGCCTATTTGGGAATGTTCCTGTTGTATGCGGGGAAACCGGATCAGGCAATCACGCCGTTGAATCGGTCTCTGAGCCTGGACCCTCTCAATGTCCGGCGGCCCTACAGAAATATACTAGGTGTTTCACTATTCCATGCCGGACAATACCAGGAGAGCGTGAACACGCTGCAAGAGAACCTGGATCTCGGTGGACCGTTTGGCCCACACATGATGGTTTATCAGGCAGCAGGCAATGCTGCGCTCGGGCAATTCGACGAGGAAATGAAAATCCTTCAAGGCCTCTCAGCCATGATCGCCGAAGGTGAGACCTTTCCACTCAGATGGTGGCTGGAAAGGGTGATTTACGATCCGAAAATGATGCAGCCGTTATTGGAAGAGTACGAAAAGGCCAAATCGCTGGCCGACACTCGATAACGACCAGCGGTTACCGGCTCTGATCGAATTAAGAGCACTCGCATTTGTTCAATTTCGCTTGCAATTTTTATACGTCGCAGCCAGGGATCGGTTCCGTTGCAAAGTTTGCGGTTGTTCGGAATCCCGCTTTTGTGCCGACGGGTTAGGCGGCCATTTCTGCGAACTGTAGAAATGGACAGAGTCCGGGAGTGAATTGACCTTTGCGGATTATATGCGCGATTTCGATACCTGAACGGATAATTGAGGCGGGACACAATGGAGAGAGAGGTCTGTATCGAGACTTACCCCGTCCTCTTTAGGAACACGGTTGGCGCGCCACCTTTTGGTCGCCCTACATTTTCGCAGTCAGCGACTTTCTCGGATTTGAAATCGGTACGGTGTTGAGCTTGAGGATGCACTTGCCATAGCAGAGGCAATTGAAATCTGAATACTACGGGCCGCTTTCGTTGGCGGCCCAGAGCCGCCATCCAGCACATGGCACGAATGCTGCGGTTGCAGCCCGTATTCCTGCCGTTCGCTGCGTCCGCGAAATATGCGGTGGGTCGAAGTCACACTGTGCGCTAAAAGCCGACGTTGGCAAACACTCGTCGTACGTCCTCATTCGATGTAAAGCGGACTAGCGCCTTAACATGAACTAATACTGCTTGCCCTATAATTGAGACCCTCATGGATCGCACATGCTAAAATAGATCTCCGAAGAGTAACTTATTGAAATAAATAGCACATTTACTCCTCTCTTACCAATCAGTTGTTGGTAAGGCCACAAAATTGTATAGTGACCTAGCCTACCAACGGGCACTGGCAGAGTGCCGAGGTAGCTGGATTGGGAGGGACAAGATGCAATTGTTTCACACTCTCGTTGCCGCTTTTGGCATGTCGACCCTAGCGCTTGTCGTCCCTGCGAACGCGGAAATCCGTATCGGTACAGGAGCTCCTCTTTCCGGGCAGTATGCGTGGGGTGGAGAACAGTACCGAATAGGTGTCGACTTTGCGCTTCGGAAAATAAATGAAAACGGCGGGGTTTTGGGAGAACAGGTTCGGCTTGTTCTTGGAGACGATGCGGCAGACCCAGATCAGGCTGTCGCTGTTGCCAAAAAATTCGTGAGTGATGATGTTGTCTTCGTCGTCGGCCATTGGTCCTCCGGCGCGTCGATACCGGCGTCGAAAATCTATGACGAAGCGGGAATATTGATGATTTCGCCTTCTGCTACAAACACCAAGTTAACTGATGAAGGCGGGCCTGGAATATTTCGTATTTGCGGTCGGGACGACCGGCAAGGCGCAGTGGTCGGCGACTACATGGCCAAACATTGGCCAGAGAAACGAATATCCATTTTGCACGATGGCGGGGCTTACGGCCAAGGACTTGCCGAAGAGACCAAAAAACGCATCAATGAGCTCGGCTTGACCGAGGTGATGTTCGAAGGTTTTGCAACAGGGGAGGTTAACTATTCCCCCCTCGTTGATCGTATTCGGGCTGCTGAAACTGATATTCTTTTCGTCGGCGGGTATCCTGCCGAAGCGGGTCTTATCCTGCGTGAAGCCAGGGACCAAGGTGATGACCTTCAGTTCGTATCCGGCGACTCCCTTTCAACTGCGGATTATTGGCTGATCACTGGCGATGCCGGTGAGGGAACCATGTTTACCTTTTTTCCGGACCCCCGCTACGATTCCAAAAATGCGGCTCTGGTCGAAGAGTTCCGAAATGGCGGCATCGAGCCGGATGGGTATACGCTATATGCTTACGCCGCTGTCGAGGTTTGGGCGCAAGCGGTGGAAAAAGCCGGAACGCTCGAGCTGGATGTCGTAATTGCCTCTCTGAGAGAAAACGAGTTCGACACCGTTTTGGGGACGCTTCGGTTCGACGAGAATGGCGACATCACGGACCCAGGGTTTTCCTGGTACACGTGGAAAAGAGGGGAGTACGTGCCATTGCAATAGCGCTATGTAATTAGGGGGTAATGACATTTTGCTACCACGCAATGAATATATTGAGGTAATTGGCCGACCGCTCGGGTGCCTACATGTTTGACAGCTTAGGGGTCCGGTGGCGTCTTCTCATAGCCTTTTTTGGGATTAGCGCCTTTGCAGTGCTCGCGGCTGCTGCTGCGGTTTACTCGTTTCTGGCGATCGGAAAGACCATGGATCACATCACGCAGCAACGTGTGCCAGCTGCGCTTGGATCCCTGGAGCTTTCCCGAGAAGCTGACCGGATCGTCGCGGCCGCACCAGCACTGCTGGCTGTGTCTACCGATGCACAACGTACGGAGCTGACCGGGGCAATCAGCGCAGGCGTCGGCAATCTCAATAAAATGGTTGCGGATTTGAAATCCCGGGAATCCGACGATTCCAACCTAGAGGAAATCGAGGCGGCAGTGACGCGCCTTGGAGAAAACCTTTCGGCGCTCGACATTCTGGTGGGCGATAGATTGGCTGTGACTGATCAAAAGAGCGAAATCCTCACCCGTCTGTCGATCACAAACAAAGGGGCGCAGCGGGCACTTACTCCGGGGATCTCGGTCATGGACGCTAAACTGTCTCAATTGCGAAGCGCCATTGATAATCCTGACTTGACCGAAGATGAGCGTGAGGCGGCAATGAATGAGCTGACGCGCAGTGTTGCCGAGGCCTTGCCGCTGCAGAAATTCCAAGTGGAAGTATCCGCGATCAACGACAATCTGATACTAGCGGCATCGGCCCTTTCCCGCGCAGACGTGGACTTGATTGCATTCCCCTTGGAAAAGTCATTGGAGGCGCTCAACCGGCTGTCTGGCCAGTTGCCGACTTTTCAGCGCCGGTTTTTGCTGCCGAGGATAATGGAGTTCGAAGAGCTTGCATTCGGCGACAAAAGCGTTTTGCAAGCGCGCACAGAAGAACTTGACTTGATTGTCAGGGGCGAGGCTTTGATTGCCCAAAATGCAGCGCTGTCTCAACAGTTGACGCAGGCTGTGGACGGCCTGCTTGCGCATGCAAGAGATGACATTGCCAGCGCGAATGCCGAGGCCGGTTCGGTACAGCAAGTCAGCACATATGTTATGATTGCTGTTGTGGTGTTGAGTTTGGTCAGCTCCACACTGATCGTCTGGCGCTATGTAGGACGCAACTTGATCGCGCGACTTACCGGATTAAGCGATAGCATGTTGGCGATCGCAGGTGGAAATTTGCGCGCGCCACTGCCAGCAACCACAGGCAATGACGAAATCGCCCGAATGGCCGAGGCGCTATCCGTATTCCGGGATACGGCAATCGAAATCGAGGAAAACAACCTGCGCGAAATTGAGGTGGCACGTCGCAGGTTAGTTGACGCGATTGAAAATTCTTCGGACGGATTCGCGTTCTATGATGCAAATGAGAAGCTGGTTCTTTGCAATAACCGATACAAGGAACTGCTATATCCAGAGATTGAAGTCACCATAGAGCCAGGAATGTCGTTCGAGTCGATTATTCGCAGTTCGGCCAAAGTCGGACTGATCGTCAATGCGCAGGACAGGATCGAAGAGTGGGTCGAAGAGCGCATCGCCTCGCACAGAAACCCCAAAGAGGCGCTGGTGCAGCAACGGCGCGACGGTCGCTGGATTATGATCAACGAGCGCAAGACCAGCGATGGTGGTACGGTTGCCGTCTACACTGATATCACCGAGCTTAAGCAGCGCGAACGGGATGCAGAGGAAGCAAACCGGGCCAAGAGCCAGTTCCTGGCCAACATGAGCCATGAACTGCGAACGCCCTTGAATGCCGTGATCGGTATCACCGAAATGTTGGAAGAAGATGCCGAAGATCTGGGGCAAGACGATTTCATCGAACCGCTGCAGCGGATTTCGCGGGCGGGAAAGCACCTTCTCGAGCTAATCAACGAGATCCTTGATCTTTCCAAAATCGAAGCGGGCAAACTTGATCTCAACCTAGAGGAATTCGATTTGGTTGCGTTGCTGCAAGACACAGTCGCGACAACGAAGGGTCTTGCGGAAAAGAATGGCAACGTGTTGGAGGCCCACTGCCCGGATGAGCCGGAGAAAATGTTCGCCGACATGACGCGGGTCCGTCAGGTTATTCTGAACCTGTTGAGCAATGCCTGCAAATTCACGGAGAACGGCAAAATTTCCGTCCGCGCCGCCAAGTCCGTGATCGATGACCGTCCCTGGCTGGTTCTGGATGTGTCCGACACAGGGATCGGGCTGACACAAGAACAGATCGGGAAGTTGTTCGAGGACTTTTCTCAGGCGGACAGTTCAACTACGCGCAAATACGGTGGCACTGGCCTGGGACTTTCTATCAGTAGGCGGCTGTGCCAAATGATGGGGGGCGACATTTCTGTTGAAAGCGCAGTTGGCGAAGGTACTACTTTCACTGTCAGGTTGCCGTTCAGGGTCGAAGGTCAATCAGCTGTCCGCATTCCTGACAGAGATCTCAAGCCATCCTTGAAGGATCAGCTAAGCGTATATTCGGGCACAGTCCTTGTGGTTGATGACGACGACACCACACGCGAGTTAATGCGCGTTTTTCTCGCCAAGGAAGGTTTTGATGTTGTTACGGCTGCTGATGGCAAAGAAACTCTGAAACTGGCGCGCAAAATTCGACCGTCAGTAATCACACTAGACGTTTTGATGCCCGCGCCGAACGGCTGGGACGTCCTTGCAGAGCTCAAGGCGGACGAAACCCTAGCCGACATACCTGTTATCATGCTGACAATGTTGGACGAAGCGCGCAAAGGTTATGGGCTTGGCGCCTCAGAGTATATGGTCAAGCCGCTGGACCGGGATAAACTCAGGGAAACGCTGAACCGTTTCCGTCCCAAAGAAGGGGCTCCGCTAGTCCTTCTCGTTGAAGATGATGAAACAACACGCGCATGGTTGAGAGGTTGCTTGATAAACGAAGGGTGGCGCGTAACCGAAGGAGAAAACGGACGCGTTGCTTTGAACTTGATCAACGACGAAACACCGGACTTGATCCTGCTGGACTTGATGATGCCGGAGATGGACGGCTTCGAGTTTCTGGAGGCGTTTCGCACTATTCCTAACCGCAAGAACATTCCGGTGATCGTCATAACGGCTGCAGATCTATCGAACGAAGATCGCTGTCGGCTGACCGATGGCGTTGAGAAAATTCTCGAAAAAAGCTCGATAAGCTGTGACATGCTGCTGGCGGAAGTCGGCGGTTTCGTAAAGCGTGTGACCGGTGAGGGAATTCGGCCATGACCAAAATTCTTTATGTCGAAGATAACGATGACAACATCTTTATGCTGACACGACGGCTGAGCAAAAAAGGGTATGATGTACTAGTCGCTACAGACGGAGCTGCAGGAATAGAAATGGCGCGCACCGAGTTCCCGGCACTTGTCCTCATGGACTTGAACCTTCCGGTTCTGGACGGTTGGGAGGCAACACGGCAGCTTAAAGCTGCTCCAGAAACGGGCAACATTCCTGTTATAGCTCTTTCCGCTTTCGCAATGGCTGGTGATCGGGACCGGGCACTGGACGCTGGTTGCGACGATTATGTGTCGAAGCCAATCGATTTCGATCTGCTCTACCGGAAGATTAGTTCGATCCTGTCCGGCCGATCGATGCCATGAGCCCTGATGCACCTGCAATTCTTGTTGTCGATGACAATGAGGACAATCGGTACACCCTGACAAGACGCCTGAAGCGTGAAGGGTATTCCAACCTTGTTGAAGCCCACGACGGGCATGAAGCGCTGGAAAAACTGTCTCAAAACTCATTCGATTTGGTTCTTCTGGATATCATGATGCCTGGTATGAATGGGTTCGAAGCCTTGGAATGCATGAAATCGGACATGATATTGCGCGACATACCCGTCATCATGATTTCGGCGGTCGACGAAGTTGAAAGCGTCGTTCGTTGCATCGAACTTGGCGCAGAAGACCACTTACCCAAACCCTTCAACGCGGCACTTCTGCGTGCCAGGATTTCTGCCAGTCTTGAAAAAAAACGCCTGAGGGATCAGCAGGAATCGTATCTTCGGCAAATTGAGATTGAGAAAAATCGAGCGGACGAATTGCTTCATGCGACCCTTCCAAACGCTGCCGTTCACGAATTGAAATCGACCAACACGGTGCGACCGAGACGTTTCGAAGATGTGGTGGTTTTGTTTTGCGACGTGGTCGGGTTTACCCAATATTGCGACAGACATGCGCCGGAAGAGGTGGTGTCGCATTTACAGGAAATGGTGAATACATGTGAGCAAATCACCGCACGTCATGGACTAGAAAAAATCAAGACTATAGGTGATGCATACATGGCAACCGCAGGTTTGCTGCACTATGTTGAAAACCCGGCTGACGCGAGCGTAAGCGCAGGACTTGAGATGATTTCAGCAGTCAAAAACCTCGAAGCATCTTGGGATCTGCGTGTTGGAATTCACATCGGGCCAGTAGTAGCCGGCGTTATTGGTAGCAAGCAATTTGTATTCGACCTATGGGGCGACACGGTGAATGTCGCATCTAGAATTGTCGCAGAATCTGAACCCTCTAACGTCCTTGTCAGCGCCCCAGTTTGGCGTCTGATCCAGGGCAGATTCCGTGGCAAGTCGATGGGACAAGTGGAATTGAAAGGAAAGGGAGCACTCGAGTTGGTCCAGTGCAAATGAGGGCGTTCGTCTTGGACAGTCAGAGAATGTTGGCAACGTTCGCTTCCTGCGCAACTTCGACATTCGCCTCGGTTGCAGTATCGGTCGATATGGGCTCAAACCAGCCGATCTCCCTTCTGCGGCTGCCATGTGAGCGTCTTTCAGGCCCTGGTGGCGAGGTCGGCCCGTAGCCGACCTTGGGGTAGAGGGGTGAAACTGGTTGTTTAGCGCACCAAGCTAGGAGACAATAGCAGTGCTGTGATACAAAAGGACTGAACGCTCGGTACAACGCTCCCTGCGCTCATTGTGTCTAATCAGTCTAAGGTCTCAGTACCGAGCTGGTTCAATACGCTTTTTTTAGACAAGAAAGTGTCTCAGGATGATTGAGTTCAGCAGGTCTCCACTTTTAGATAGCGTTGCTGCTTGGCTGATGGGGTGCGGTCTTCGCGATACTAAGGCCGAGGATGTGGTGCAGGGCTTTGGCAACCGTCTGGTTTCCGCTGGTGTCCCTGTAGCTCGGATCAACGTCGGGGGCATGGTCCTGCACCCAATTTTTGGCGCCTTGAATGTGCTTTGGACGGTCCGCGACGACCAAGCCAAGGCCGAACTAACGCCCAGAGACCAGCTTGCGACACCTGGATTCCGCAATACACCTTTTTTCGATCTGGCGCATAACGGCGGTTCCTATAGGCGTTACAAATTGGAGGATGGGTCGGTCGAAACCAGTTTTCCGATCCTGGAAGACCTTCGTTCAGATGGTGCAACGGATTATCTGGTTCAATTTGAAAGCTATCATCGCGATGACGCTAGCCGCTGGTCGGATTTTCCGCCTGGAATGGAGGGCGTTATGATGTCGATTTCCACACGACGTATCGGCGGATTTAGCGACTCTGAAATCAACTATATCCGAGCACTCATGCCTGCCCTTGCGCTGGTTATAAAAAACGCTCAATCGCGCATTCTTGCGCAAGGTCTCATGGATGCCTACCTAGGAAGCTACTCTGGAAACCGTGTCCTGGATGGCGTAATCGAGCGCGGTGATGGAGGGGCAATCGACTGCATTTTGTTTTATTGCGACCTTAGAAACTCCAGTCGGATGGCAGAAGACATGCCATTGAATAGATATCTTGCGTTAATTAACGACTATTTTGATTGCACGGCCGGGGCAGTAGAAGATCACGGCGGTGAAATCCTTAAATTTATCGGCGACGCGGTTATGGCAATCTTCCCGGTGGACGAAAAGTCGAGGCCGGCAGTCGACATGAGCCGTGCCGCATTGTCTTCAGTGTTGGAGTGCTTAGCTCGCGCGAGGGAAAAAAACATCATCTGGCAAAAGCACGGCGGCAGAATTGAATTTGGAATTGCCTTACATCGGGGTTCCGTAATGTATGGAAACGTCGGCACGGAACGTCGGCTGGATTTCACCACGATTGGCCCTGCAGTAAACCAAGTTAATCGGCTTGAGGGTCTGTGTAAGTCTCTAAAAACACCGTTGGTAATGTCCTCGGAATTCGCAGCGGATGTTGCAACGCGACTTGAGCCCTTGGGGCGACACCAGTTAGCAGGTATGTCACAATCAACACAGGTATTTACACTCCCAGAGTTCGCACCACCGGTCGATAAAAGTAGCTCAATCAATCGATCCAAATGAACGATTTATTTGATCTTAAGTTAGTCATTTCGGTTTTCTGCAACAAATTATGAACGACTGCTTTATCCCGCAACGCCGACATTTGCTGTGCACGCGAATCCGCAAGCCGACTGAAAGAGCAAGTTGCGGGACAAAGTTGACATTGCCTTCCGAAAAACGAATGACCACTTTTCGGCTAATCATTTTTATCGGGAAAGGCCCTCGCGAGTTAGGCAATGGTTCGCCTCGCAATAGGCTTGTCGCTGTCGACTGCCCGTACCCAATGGTTAATGTGCGGCACTTTCGTTCAAACGATGCAACGGCATAGCCCTGTGAGCAGTTCGTTGTTACTCTCCAAGGCAGCGCCATTCAGCGACGACTATTGATGCTATGCGGCACCCGCACATCACCCTTAGATGCACCGCCATAGGAGAGGAAACGCTATGAGATCAATGCTTTTGGCTTCCGCAGCGCTTCTTTGCGCAGCACCATCGTTTGCGCAAGAAATCTCACCACAGGAAAGCCAAACAGCAATTGGCGCTCCGGAATACTCCCCCTACTTACACCAAGCGAACCCTCGCCAAGTCTATTGGGGTGACACGCATCTGCACACATCCTACTCGACGGACGCTGGTATGATCGGCAACCGGCTTGGCCCGGACGACGCATTGCGTTTCGCAAAAGGCGAGATGGTCGTTGCGTCATTTGGCGAGCGCGCAAGGCTGGTAAGGCCACTGGATTTCCTGGTTATCGCCGATCACGCGGAGAACCTCGGACTGGCTCTTTTGATCGAGGAATCCAATGCCGATTTGCTGCGGATACCTTTTGGCCGGGAAGTCCACGATCTTGTCAAGGCCGGTGATCCCTGGGGCGCCTATGCCAGATGGGGAGAGGAAGGCATCGCGACAGGAACCGACCTGCTGCCTAACCCCAAACTGGTTGGTAGCATGTGGGACCGGATAGTAGAAGACGTCGACAATCACAACGAGCCGGGTGTCTTCACGGCATTCCATGGATTCGAATGGACCTCTTCGCCGGACGCCAGAAACTTGCACCGTGTTGTCGTCTTCCGCGATGGCGCGGAAGAGGCCAGGCAGGTCATTCCGTTCTCTACCTTTGACAGCACCGATCCCGAAGACCTTTGGGACTATCTGGAGCGCTACGAGGAACTGACAGGCGGTCAAGCGCTCGCCATTCCGCATAACGGCAATCTTTCCAACGGCCTTATGTTCGCCGTGGAGCGCATGAACGGCGAACCGATAGACGCAGACTACGCCGCACGGCGTATGCGGTGGGAACCCCTTTATGAGGTGACCCAGATAAAGGGGGATGGAGAGGCGCACCCGCTCCTGTCGCCAAATGACGAGTTTGCCGACTACTACAACTGGGACAAGGGAGATTTTGGCTTCAATGCCAAAATCCCGGAGATGCTGGAGTTCGAATATGCGCGTTCCGCACTCAAGGTCGGACTTGAGCAACAGTCCCAGCTCGGCGTGAACCCGTTCAAATTCGGTATGGTTGGCGCAACAGATAGCCACACATCCTTGTCCACGACACGAGAGGAAAACTATTTCGGCAAGTTTTCGGGGGTTGAACCGGGGACGGAAGAAGAGCGGTACAAAGATGTGGTCGTTACGGACAGGCGCGAAGGCAATGACGGTTCTATTACAATCCGCCATTGGGAGTCCCTCGCATCCGGCCTTCAAGGGGTCTGGGCTCGCGAAAACACCCGTGAAGCGCTATGGGACGCCATGGCGCGCAAGGAAACTTATGCGACGACAGGTACGCGGATATCCGTTCGCGTCTTTGGCGGATGGGATTTCGAACCAGCTGACGTACATCTGCCGGATTTCGGCAATCAGGGATACATTCGCGGCGTCCCGATGGGCGGCGACCTGATCGCAGCAGCCGATGGTGCCGCGCCTCGGTTTGTCATCAGGGCGCTTCGCGACCCGGACGGTGCAAATCTCGACCGCGTCCAGATTGTCAAAGCCTGGCTCGACGACAATGGGGATGCGCAAGAGCGTGTCTTCGAGGTCGCGTGGGCGGGCGATCGGGCTGTCGATGCTGATGGGAAGCTGGACCCCATTGGCTCAACCGTTGACGTTGAGAACGCCACCTACACCAATGATATTGGTCGGGCGTACCTGGCAGGCCACTGGGAGGATCCGGACTTCGATCCTGCGCAGCCCGCGTTTTACTACGTTCGCGTTCTCGAAATCCCGACGCCAACCTGGCTGGCCTATGACCGCGTCCGTTTGGGGGCAGACGTGCCTGAAGAAGGACTTTTGATCCATCAGGAGCGGGCCTACACCTCACCCATTTGGTATACACCGGGCTGACATCTGTTCGTTCTTGGGTGGAAGTTGGGCGGGACACTTTTTCCGCCCTTCTTCTATGGGGGAGGATCAATTCCGGTCTCCACCGCGTACATGCGAGCCAAATGGGCATTGCGGCGGATACCGATGGCCGATTAACACGGACCAATCGAGTTGGGATCGGTTGCTCGGTTAGCTGTGTGTTTCCAACTGGAATTCGCTCCGCCAGCCACTGGCGTCCGCTTTGGACCTATTCTGTTGAAAGGTTCTTCCTTGATTGAGGTGTAACTTGCTGATTCCATTCTGCCGACAAGCGGGAGGATCAGCCATGATGGGGCCAAGACAAGAATCTCAGGCAGCGCTGTTTTATGAGTTCTCACTTGCGGATCACATTCCCCAAGACCACCTGTTGCGGTCGATTGACCGGTTCGTCGATCTGAGCAGCATCCGTACCCATCTTGCTGGTTTCTACAGCCACACTGGCCGTCCTTCCATCGACCCTGAACTGCTGATCCGCATGTTGCTTGTCGGTTATTGCTTTGGCATCCGGTCGGAGAGACCGCTGTGCGAAGAGGTGCATCTGAATCCCGCCTATTGCTGGTTCTGTTGTCTCGATCTGAACGATCGCGTGCCGGATCATTCGACGTTTTCAAAGAACCGGCACGGTCGGTTTCGCGAGAGCGAACTGCTACGCCATTTGTTTGAGACAACTGTGGCGCGCTGCATAGCGGAAGGTCTGGTGAGCGGTCAGCGCCTGGCAATCGATGCCAGCCTGATTGAGGCGGATGCCAACAAACAGAATTCAACACCGAAGGAAGATTGAGACGCGACGAGCATCGATCCGGCAGATGCGCCCCGAGCCGTGCGTGAGTAACTCGACACGCTGGATGAGGCGGCATTCGGAGCTGCGAGCGAGGTGCAGCCCAAGTTCACATCCCATTCCGACCCAGCAAGCCAATGGACCGCAGCACGCAAAGGCCGGCATTCTTTAGCTATTCGGACAACTACCTGATCGACACGGACCATGGCGTCATCGTCGATGTGGAAGTCACTCGGTCAATCCGACAAGCCGAGATTGGATCGACCAAGACCATGTTGGACCGTGTGAAGACGAAGTTCGACCTGCATCCAGAACGGCTGATCGCTGACACCGCCTACGGCATTGGGCTGCTTTTGGGTTGGTTGGTCGACCGACAGATCGCGCCGCACATCCCCGTCTTCGACAAAGCAGGCCGATCCGATGGCACATGGTCCAGAGCTGACTTCGCGTGGGACGCCAAGAACGATCAGTACATCTGCCCCGAAGGCCATGCGTGGAAGCAATTCCGCCGTAACTACTCCGACCCGACCAGAGGACCAACTGGCAAAGGGACGGCCCGCTACCGCGCCTTGAAAGACGTTTGCCAAGCCTGTCCATCGAAAAACAAGTGCTGCCCTAACACCGACGCACGCAAGATCACCCGCGAAGAGCACGAAGATGCCCGCCAGGTCGCTCGAGACATTGCCAAGACCCGCCAGTACGACATCTCAAGGAAGTTCAGAAAGAAGGTCGAGAGGCTCATTGCCCGCCTCAAACGCATTCTTGGGCTGAGACGGCTCCGATTACGTGGTCCGTGTGGTGCAAATGACGAATTCCTCCTCGCCGCCACCGCCCAAAACCTCCGGAAATTGGCCAAGATCTTTCCCGCACTGCAGCAAACGCGAAAAGCCTGACCAGAAAGGCATTCGCACCGCGCTCAATGCCGTCAATTCCGCACAAGAAACACTTTGGTCTTCAACAGAATCGGCGGGAAGCTGCCCAGAGCACCTACAGCTAACAGATCAATACCATCGAATGTGGTCTTCTGGGTAAACGACAACGGTCCTGCTAGATTTTTTCGTGACTGTCACTTGTGGAGCAACCAAGCAAACATCTTCATAGACTGTGATGGGCCAACCTAAAGAACTGCACCGATCTGCCATGGGACAAACTCGACCATCCCAAAGCCAAGGGTTTCGCTTTTAGTCAGTTGCCCGGAAGCCGTTGCCAATATTATCTCGTAAATTTCGCGGCCCTTCTCTTCGATTGAAACGCCGTCAATGACTTCCCCGCAGTTCACATCCATATCTTCTGACAAGCGGGCGTACATATCGCTATTCGAAGCCAGCTTAAGACCTGGAACAGGTTGGTATCCGGACACCGAACCTCGGCCGGTCGTGAATGCGATCAGGTTTGCACCCGACGCAATCTGACCGGTCACGGAACAGGGGTCATAGCCTGGGCTGTCCATGAACACGAGGCCATGGCGGTCGATCTGTTCACCGTAAAGATACACGCCATTCAATGGTGCCGTTCCGGCTTTGGCCACGGCACCCAGTGATTTTTCCAAAATTGTGGTCAGACCACCTTTCTTGTTGCCCGGACTGGGATTGTTATCCAGCGATGCACCATTCCGAGCACAATAGTCTTCCCACCACGCTAAACGGGCTTCGAGCGCAGCGCCAATAGCCGGTGTTCGGGCGCGAGAGGTTAACAGATGTTCTGCGCCGAAAATCTCCGATGTCTCTGAAAGGATGGTGGTTCCACCCTGAGCGACCAAAAGGTCCGAAGCATGCCCCAATGCCGGGTTGGCCGTGATCCCCGACAATCCATCTGAACCGCCACATTGCATGCCAACCGTCAGTGCACTTGCAGGTGCAGGCTTGCGAGTGGCCAAATTTGCTTCAGCCATTAGCTCGTGCAAGGCGGCCAAGCCTTTGTCCACGGTGGCCCGCGTGCCCCCGGTCTGCTGAATAGTCATGAAACGGAACCGCTTTGGGTCATTCAACTGCGGGGTTCCTGCCAGTTTGGGCAATTGCATTACTTCGCACCCCAACCCAAGCATCAGGATGGCACCGAAATTCGGGTTCCGGGCATAACCCGAGATGGTGCGAAACAACGTATCATACCCTTCGCCTTGCGCAGACATTCCACAACCCGTGCCGTGGGCGATCGGAACTATCCCGTCGACATTGGGAAATTGGTCCAGCAGGCCTTCACGGTATGCTGCTTCAGCGATGAAACGTGCGACCGAACCGGCGCAATTGACCGATGTCAGGATGCCTACATAATTGCGAGTGCCAACTCGGCCCGAGGCACGATGATATCCTTGAAACGTATCTTCGCGAACCGGGGTGGGCAGCTCACGTATCTGAGTGCCATAGGTTTCTCCATGCTTGTAATCATCCATGCCGAGGTTATGGCTGTGGACATGAACACCTTTGGCGATGTCTGCTGTGGCGGCTCCAATGACCTGCCCATATTTGCGCACCTTTTGCCCCTTGAGAATGGCGCAAGAGGCCAGCTTGTGACCGGAGGGAATCTCCGCCCCTGAAGGCGCGGAGACGGGAGCAAGCGCGATGACGACATTGTCGTCGGGATGTAGTCTGATGGTCTTGGGCATGGCTTTAAGACACGGGTGTGACGATAGCTTTGATCAGGGTCTCTCGGTTATCGGCCAGGGCTTTGAACCGTTCAGGCAGATTGGCCAGCGAAATGGTTTCTGAACACAGCGCTTCGGCGTCAATGTCACCGTTGCGAAGAGCCTGCATTACCCGTTGGAAATCTACGTCCAGCGCGTTTCGGCTGCCGATAATACGAGCTTCACGTTTGTGGAATTCGGAATCGCTGAACCGGATATCATCCTTAACCACGCTTACCAAAACATAGCTGCTGCCATGGGCCAGATAGGCGAACCCGGCTTCGATCGCGTCAGTGTTGCCAGTTGCGTCAAAGACGACATCGAAGCCGTCGGCCAGATCGCCGATCAAGATCGGTTCTCCGGCCAAATGGGTGTTGTCAAAACCGAATGTTTCGCGAACCAGTTCCAGCCGGCTTGCGCTGACGTCCGACAGGTGCACATCTGCCCCGGACAAGCGCGCGAACAAAGCTGTGCCCAGCCCGATCGGTCCGGCGCCGGTCACCAGAACCCGGTCTCCGGTTTGCGTGTCGCAGCGAGCCACCGCATGGGCGCCGATTGCCAGAAACTCGACCATGGCAGCCTGTAATGGCGTCAGCCCGTGGGCGGGATAGAGATTGCCAAGCGGGACCGCGATGCGTCCGCACATGCCTCCGTCCGAATGGACGCCTAAAACCGAGATCTCGGCGCAGCAATTTGGTTTTCCACGCTGACAAGCGCGGCAGCTACCGCAAGAGATGTAAGGGTTGATTACAACCAGATCACCCGCCTTGAAAGATCCCGCGTCATTGACCACGTGGCCACTGAGTTCATGCCCGATCACCCGAGGGTATTGAAGAAACGGATGTTTGCCTTGAAAGATGTGGTAATCGGTACCGCAGATTCCGACCGCGGCTACATCGATCAAGACATGGCCTTCAGGCACCTCGCTCGGGGCCTCG
Organism: Ruegeria sp. HKCCD6426; assembly: GCF_057221115.1. NCBI lineage: Bacteria > Pseudomonadati > Pseudomonadota > Alphaproteobacteria > Rhodobacterales > Roseobacteraceae > Ruegeria > Ruegeria sp. HKCCD6426. The sequence continues at coordinate 21,789 of NZ_JBWVBF010000014.1, forward strand.
CGCGTAGTCAGGACGAATTCACCAGGTTCCAGGCAGGTTCCGCATTGCATGGTTTGAGATTTGGCATCTACGTCCTTCATTGTGCGACCTCAAGATTTCGGGGGGTCCAGTCCGACGGGAGTTCGCCTTTGATGATCATGCTCAACACGTCATCTTTATTCACCTCATCAATGTTGTATGACCCGACATTGCGGCCCTTATTCATGACCATCACTCTGTCGCATAGGTCGAACACGTCATGCATGTCATGGCTGACAAGGAAAATGCCGATACCCTCGTTTCGCAAGCGTTTGATGAGGTCGGCGACCATTGCTGTTTCCGAGGGGCCAAGTGCCGCTGTCGGTTCATCCATGATCAGTATTTTAACGTCGAAATAGATCGCTCGTGCAATTGCGATGACCTGACGTTGGCCGCCGGACAAGCTGGCCACTGGGTCACCGAGATTTTTGAAGTTCGGGTTCAGGCGGCGCAGGACCTCGCGCGCCTCAGACATCATGCGTTTTTCATCCAGGTTGCCAAAGCGGGTCTTTAGCTCTCGGCCCAGAAACAAGTTTGATGGCGCGTCCAGATGATCAGCCAACGCCAAATTCTGGTAAATGGTTTCGATACCTAAATCCCGCGCGTCGTGGGGTGAATGAACATGGGCATCTTCACCGCGAACCTTAATCCTGCCGCCATTTGGCAACATTGCGCCCGACAGAATGCGCATCAGGCAGGATTTGCCGGCTCCGTTGTGGCCCAAGACCCCAACAACCTCTCCAGGATTTAGGGTAACCGACACACCATTCACAGCACGCACACCGCCGAAGTGCTTTTCGATGTCGATCATCTCGACCAAAGGGGCCGTGTCAGAGTGAGTTGTGGACATGGGACACGCCTTCGTTTGGAAGTTGGAAATTCCGGCGCGCTGAGTGAGTGCAGCGCACCGGAAACGGGCTATCAGTACAGAACGTTCTGCGCTGTTGGGGTGTCGATGTTGCCCTGATCAACCAGCACAACGCCTGTATCAATGAAGCTGTCAACCGAGTTGCCGGAGATTACGTCGATCACAGCATTCACCCCCAATTCGCCCATTTGAAACGACCCCTGAACGGCGGTTGCTTGCAGCGTGCCATCGCGCACGAAGTCTTGCAGGTCGCCATTGCCGTCAAAGCCGAACGCGGTGATCTGACCGGCTTTACCAGCCTGAACCAGCGCGCGTCCCATTCCGACGGCAGTGGGTTCATTAGCGCCGAAAATGCCAACCAGGTCGGCGTTGGCGGCCAGAATATCGGTGGTCTGGTTCAATGCGGTTGCCATTTGAGACTGCGAATAGAACGGGCCGACGATTTCCAGCTTTGAGTTTTCGCCAAGGTATTCCACAAAACAGCCAACACGGCCGATTTCAGATCCCACACCTGCCACATAGGACATAACGGCAACTTTGCCCTCGGTTCCGACCGAGTCGATCATGGATTTGGCGACCAGTTGACCAGCGGCGCAGTTGTCCGTCGACAGGAACGCTTGGTAAGTGCCTTCCGCGCCTTCGCCTAGGCCAGAATCGATAATCGCGACCGGAATACCGCTTTCGAAGGCGCGTTTGACAACTGGTGCCAGTGCATCCGGATCGGACGGGGCCAACACGATGCCAGCGACGCCGCGGTTTATGGCATTTTCTACCATATTGACCTGGTCAGCGATTGCGCTTTCCGATGCCGGGCCATTGAAAGTCATGCTGTGCTCGTCCTGGGCGGCAATGGCGGCGGTCGCGCCCTTGTTGACGTTCTGCCAAAAGTTCGAGTTGGTAGTCTTTACGATGACCGCTATCTCTCCGGCCATGGCTGTGGCCGGAAGGGTCGCAACAAGTGCAGTAGCGGCAAGCAGCTTGGTGACGGTGGTTTTCATGGCTTTCTTTCTCCTCCTGTTGGAAAGCGTTGGATTGGGATCAGCGGCGATTGCGCAGCTGGTCGACGTAGACCGCCAGGATGACAACCGCGCCGATTATTATTTGTTGGATGAAAGACGATACGCCGGCCATGTTCAGACCGTTGCGCAGGATACCGATGATGAAAGCGCCGATCATGGTGCCCGAGATCGTGCCCACGCCGCCCATAAGGGACGCGCCGCCAATCACTGCCGCCGCAATCGCGTCCAGTTCATACATGACGCCTTCGTTGGGTTGAGCGGTGATCAGGCGCGACATCAATACCACGCCGGACAGGCCGGCAAGAGCTCCGCTCATGCCATAGGCGAGAATCTTGGTGCGATCGACATTGACACCAGACAGACGAGCGGCCTCTTCGTTCGACCCAGTGGCATAAATGTGTTTGCCCAGTTGGCGGCGGCGCAGAAGATACGCAGCGGCAAATGCCATCACCGCAAGCAGAATGACTGGATATGGGATGCCAGGAAAGACAACACGCGGGAAACCATTGGCTTGCATTTCGACGATACGAAACAATGCACCATTGCCCAGAACTCCAAATGCTTCACCAAGTTGCGAAATTGGGGCTGCCCCGGTCAGTTGAAGGGCCAGGCCCCGCGCCATCAGCATCATGCCAAGGGTCGCAACAAAGGGTGTGATGCGCATCTTTGTGATGACGAACCCGTTGAAAACACCACAAAGCGCTCCGACACCGACGCCAATGAGCATGGCCGGCACAACCGGCATACCCGATTTGACCAACATGCCCGTAACCGTTCCTGACAGCGCCAGAACTGATCCCACTGAAAGGTCGATGCCTCCGGTGATGATGACCATCGTCATGCCAATGCCCAATAGTCCGATGACGGCGGTTTGAAGCAGGATGGTCAGACCGTTGTTCACCGATAGAAACGCGGCGTTCCCAAAAGAGAATATGATGATCAGGATAAGCATCGTCAGCAGGGCTGAGAGCTTGTGGAACGCCTCGCCAGAAAGGCGCAAAGATGCCCCTGATTTTCTGAGACGTTGAACCAATTCGACCATTTCGGTCCTCCCGATCTTCGCGGTACTAAATTATTAAAAACATTTAATCTCAAGCCTTGTCGAGCGTCAATGGTTTTTTATAATTATAGACAGGTGAAGATTCTGGAGGCATTTCAGTGGCGCGTACGGATGAAAGATTCAAGAGTACTTTCAATAAGCTGCTTGATCAGTGCGCCTCTTTGGGGAAGGGCGCGCAATTGCCGTCCGAGTTTGCCTTGGCAACAGATCTAAACGTCAGCAGGACCGTAATACGATCCGCCCTGACCAAACTCAATGAAGATAGAATCATTTCCTGGGCCGGACGTACAAAAACTGTTTTGCGGCGACCGCGAGATTCAGATCGACTGGAGGTTGTCTCGGAACCCCCAACACCAGAAGAGCTGGAGAGCCGCTTTTTTGACTGGGTTCTACGCTTCGACGTACCCGCCGGAACCCCCTTAAATGTCAAGCAAATGTCACGCGACTTCGAAGTGCCGGCCCATTCCCTGCAGGAGTTTCTGGCTTCACTCAGCCGGTTCGGGTTGGTTCAGCGTCGCCCAAAAGGGGGATGGGGGTTGGTGGGATTTACCGAAGATTTTGCAATCGAGTTGTCGGATTTTCGCTCGGTTCTTGAGTTGAACGCTGTCTCACAGGTGGTGGCACGGCCCGAGGGAGATGCGATCTGGGTGAAGCTGGCGGAACTGAAGCAGAAACATCTCGAGCTCGCGGACAATATAGATACTCGATTTCACGATTTTTCCCGGCTCGATGAATCCTTTCATGAGGCCCTTTACAGCGTTGTCAAAAACAGGTTCGTGAAAGAGTTTCAGCGTGTGATCTCAATGATCTTCCACTATCACTACCAATGGGAAAAAGACACGGAAAAGACCAGGAACGAGCAAGCGATCAACGAGCACCTACGCTTGATCGAAGCACTTCTGTCACGTGATGAAGAGGCGGCGTTGCATGCCGCCAAGGAACATCTGGCCACAGCAAAGCGTACGCTTTTGGCTTCCATGCGAAGTCACAGATTTACTTGAATGCCCGTTGTGCTACCACCGTCCAGGGTGTGGCAAGCGCGTCTAAATTCCGTTGCAGAGATGAGGGCTTCGCCGTTCCTATCAGAACCGAAGAAGTAGCCGGATGCGTCCGCGCGAAATGCAGCGCGGCAGTTGCCAATGGCAGACCATGCGCTATTGCGCAGCTTTCAAGCATTTCCACTTTTTCGAGTATTTCCTGCGGAGCAGGACCATAATCATAGCTGGCCCCATCAACAGGGCCTGTTGCCAGAATGCCTGAGTTGAAGATCCCACCCAGAACAAGGCTCGTGTTTAGCTCTCGACACAGGGGCACCAACGCCTCTTCCGCAGAGCGGTCCAAAAGGGTCAACCGACCGGCCAGAAGGATTACGTCCAAAGGCCGTTCGTTGAGAATATCCAGGCAGATCTGGTTTTCGTTTACGCCGAGCCCGAACCCACCTATGCGTCCGGTGTCTTTTAACTTTTGTAGCCGATCAAGACCGGTCCCCATCAGGTCGCCCATATGGGCAGCGTTTCTGGTGCCGTGGGTGTAGGTCCCGATATCGTGCACATAGAGAATATCAATATAGTTTGTGCCCAGATAGGTGCAGCTTTGTTCAAATGACGCTTCAATTCCATCGCCCGAATAATCGTAGCGAATGCTATTGGGTAAAGGGTTGATAAATCCGTCTGCTTCGGCCTGCTGCCGTCCGGGTGATAAAACCCGTCCGACTTTTGTTGAGATCACGTATTGATCTCGAGGTTTGTTCTTCAAGAACGCTCCCAGTCGCACTTCTGACAAACCACGCCCATAGTGGGGAGCGGCGTCGAAATATCGTATACCGCTGTTCCAAGCCGCCGAGAGTACCTCGTGCGCGGTCTCTTCAGTAATCTCGCGGTAGAGGTTCCCGATACCCGAGCACCCAAATGATATCTCGCTGACTTGGATATCAGTATTTCCAAGTTGATTTGTTTTCATGACACGGCGTCCAGTTCGGGGAGTATTGCGGTCAACCGAGGCATCGGAGAGCTGCAACCCTGTTCACGTGCCCAGGTGACAAAGGCTCCGACCCGGCGTTGCAGCTTGTCATGGTGGTTCTGCTCGATATCGGTCAGCCTGTGTTCAAGAAACGGGTTTGCGAAGCGGTCCAGAACGGTGTGAACATAGGCTTTGGCCTCGTGTTCCATTCCTGCGGCAGCAAATCCCGGAACAACCTCTCGCTCATATAGCGCTTTTAGATCCGCCAGAACTTGGGGTACTTGCATCAAATCCCGAACAAACTCGGCCCCTTGCTTTTGTTGTTCCAACCACTTCGCAACAAGATAGGTGTGGCCAAGGTTCAGAATGAACAGCTTGCGCGCCTCGATCGGTTCCAGTGATGGCACCACCTGAACGGCGGTGTGGGTGCAGGGCAAGATCAGACCGGGACAGTCCTGAATGGCCCAGAGCGCATAAGGTTCAGCCACAGCTCCGGCAGGTTCCAAGGGTTCGGACACAATGCGATCGACCAGTGAATTCACAAATGTCACCTGGGTGGCAACCCATGCAGCAAACTCCGCCGACAACCCGTCCGCCAGAGGCAGAACAAGGTTCCGTAGCGCGTCTCCGTTTCTGACAAGCAGTTCAGTTGGCATGATCTGGATAGGGTGTTGGTTGGCCTTGAAACGCGCCCAAAGTAAATGGGTGAGCTTGGCTGGAAACGACATCCCCTGATCAAAAGACTTGGACGTGTCGCTTAGAGAAGGCTTGAAGCCCGCGTCCGAGGTATTGGACAGGATGATTTGCGCTTCCTCAACCACAATGTTGGTAATTTCTTCCCAGTCGCATCGAGTAGACAACGCCCGTGTTACCGAGGTCACGCATCGCTCTTTATTTATCACCTGACCCTTATCGACCCCGCATATACGTACGGTAAATCCGGCAGGTGCTGACAGAGCTTTCAACCGGTGTGATCGCGCGGTGCTTCCGCTGCTCTGAACGACAGTGATATCCCCCAAGGCTTCGCCCCGCCCCTGCGCCTCGGACACAAATAGATCGGCGTGGGCTTGCAGGAACCGACTGGTGCCGAATTGCACAATTGGCGTTGTTGACATGGCGACCTCCTCTTAGTAATGGTTTTTTATGATTATAAACCGTTTGTCAACACTCAAGCTGTCAAGGAGATGTGTGACAAGTCGCAAAAACGGGATCGCAATATGAGAATAGACGCGCATCAGCATTTCTGGAGGCTTGATCGAGGTGACTACTTCTGGATGGACGACAGCGTTGCCCCAATTCAACGCGACTTAGGTCCCGGCGATCTGCTGCCGTTGCGCACAAGGGCCGGCATAGATGGAACGGTAGTGGTTCAGGCCGCACCAACCGTCGCGGAAAGCGAATATCTCCTGTCTTTGGCGGATGAAGACCAGTCAATTCTGGGCGTTGTTGGGTGGGTTGATCTGGGCCAAGCAAATGCAAGATCAGACTTGCAACACCTTGCTGCCCACTCCCGTTTCAAAGGCGTACGCCCGATGCTTCAAGACATCGAAGATACCAGTTGGATCCTGCGAGACGAAGTCATTTCTAATCTTGAGATTGTAGCTGCGATGGGACTGCGACTGGATGCGCTGATTACCCCCCGACACCTGGATGCGATTTCCGATTTGGCCCACCGGATACCCGAACTGCCCATTGTCATCGATCATTGCGCAAAACCCGTGATCCAAAATGGACAAGATGCAGGGGAGGAGTGGCGTGCAGGTATTGCCCGGTTGGCACAAGCTCCACAGGTCGTGTGCAAACTGTCCGGGCTTGCGAATGAGTTCGGAGCAGGATGGAACGCAGACAAGTTGCGACCCGTATTCGACCATGTGTTGGATTGTTTTGGAGCAGAGCGTTTGATGTGGGGAAGCGACTGGCCGGTGTTGGATCTGGCTGGCACTTATCAAAGCTGGCATAATTGCGCCTTGTCGCTGGCATCCACGCTAAGCGTCGAAGAACAAGGCAATCTGTTTGGGAATACGGCAACCCGCTTTTATGGGTTGAAGCCATGATGGATCTTGTCTGCGCCGGCGAAGCGATGGCCGAATTGCGTCAAGACACAGCTGCCTATCGGGTGGGGTTTGCAGGTGACACATTTAACACGGCAATTTATGCCAAACGCGCGCTTGGGCCCACGGCGAAGGTCGGATTTCTAACCCGGATGGGCATGGATCCGATGTCTGAAGGGCTTGCTAACTTGGCCTCGAAGGAACAGGTCGCGCTGCCTGGCTGCGTGCGGGACGAGGACAGGAACCTCGGGATCTACTCAGTGACGACAGACGCCGCAGGTGAGCGGTCATTTCACTACTGGCGCGGAGATTCAGCTGCGCGGCGGTTGTTTCGTGGCCCGATGGATTTGCAGATCCTAACACAAGCGAAAATCGCCTATCTGTCCGGGATTACCTTGGCGATCCTGTCACAGACGGCGCGTGAAGCGCTCTATGAAACTCTCGAAGTTTTTCGCAATAATGGTGGGCTGGTCGCGTTTGACAGCAATTACCGTCCCCGACTGTGGGAGGACAAAATTACAGCCCAGTCCCAAATCAGCCAAATGTGGCAACTCACGGATATTGCCTTGCCATCCGTTGATGATGAAATGGACCTTTTTGGCGATCCAAACCCTCACGCGGTTCTGGATCGGCTGAACGATTGGGGCTGCAAATCAGGCGCATTAAAGCGCGGTCACGAGGGACCGGTTTCGCTTTCTCCGAATTTTCCGCAATCATTGGCATTTCCCCGTGCCAGGAAGATCGTGGATACCACGGCGGCCGGAGACAGTTTCAATGGTGCCTATCTTGCTGGGGTTCTGGGGGGGGCATCCGAAGCAGATTGCCTGAAGGCCGCACACGCCATGGCAGTTTCTGTTATTGCGCAGCCAGGAGCCATTATTCCGCAAAACAAGGACAAAACATGAAGCGAATGGGAATGGTCATTGGGTTGCGTCGGGAGCATGTCGCTGAATACAAACGCCTCCATGCGGACGTCTGGCCCGACGTGCTGGAGCGTCTGCGTAGATCTAACATCACTAACTACTCAATATTCCTGCGAGAACCCGAAAACTTGATGTTCAGTTACTGGGAATATGTTGGAGACTGTTTTGATGCTGACAATGCTGCAATCGCCGCCGACCCGGTGACACGGGAATGGTGGAAAATATGCGGCCCAATGCAGACTCCGTTGGAGACCAGGCACGAAAGCGAATGGTGGGCTCCGATGGAAGAGGTTTTCCACCTCGACTGAACCAATCGCCACGTGGTGTATAGCGTACATCTACCTTACCGATTAGCCTCCCTATAGACTGCGGATTGGTACCCGTTGCAGGCATGATGTGGCTTGCAAACTGCGCCGCGGCACTAATGCTTTATGTGAATGATGGAACCGATCGAAACTATCGGTTGACTAAGTGTCTTAAGAAGTCTGCGAACCAGATACTGGCGGTCACTCGTTACACACCGAGTGTACGGCTGCTCATGAAGCCACCGAAACGAATGCAAACAGATTGACGGGGTATTGTAATGGGTTAATCAGGTTTACTGGTCAGGTAGGCATTGCCAAGTTGTCTGCGCGTTGTGAACAGTTTACGCGTTACGCGTTACGCATGAAGATACCGCCCAAAATGCCGCGCCTGAAGGGCTTTCG
>NZ_JBWVBF010000015.1:0-25259 GCF_057221115.1 Ruegeria sp. HKCCD6426
GGTGAATCGGAGCCTCTCAAAGCTGAATGCTCAACCGAATGCGCCGCCATTTCGAATATTCGAACGGTCAACAGTCAAGTTGACGCGATCCTCGATTTCCTGGGGATGCTTCCTATCACATACGATATTTCAACGGTCACTCGGCAGATATGGTTCTGAAGGTGTAGATGCATCCATAGGCAATCCAGGTTCGGGATATAGCCCGCGTGTGACGTGAACGATACTTAAGCCGCGTATAGGCTGATGGATTGGATGCCCCTCCTGCCGGTTAATATTGAACCGGAGCGCCCAATGAGGGTCGCGATAGCGAGGAAGTACCGATGGAAAGCATACATATTTTGGGCATTGACTTGTCAAAGCGCTCGTTCGCCATCTGCGGCACAGATAACTATGGTTATGAAAAACGACCAAAAACGCAGAAGCGAAATTATGTTAAATGTATATGAGATCCGCTGTGTGATCAGCGAACTTCATTCCCATACGCATCAACGGCAACACCACAACGTGCACATTGATGAACAGACGAACCTCCGGCGAAACAAATTTTCCATCTATGCCCAAGAAGTTGGCAGAAACCGCGTCTCACGATATGGACCTTATTCCTGTTTCGATTTGCAGCGGCAGGGATGTGTCGCAAACTTTTAGGACAGCCAGAGTTAGCGACTTATTAGACGCACCTATCATGCGATCTCGGCAAATAGTCGAAAACCAGACGTCGTAGTGCTCGCGAATTGCCGCTTCCGGATCATGTTGGCGACCTCGATGCCGTCCAAAGTAGCCGAGGCGGATCTGAACGATTTGAACCCACACATGTGCCGGATGCGACGCTTGATGAACCGGTGATCCTGTTCGATCATGTTGTTCAAATACTTGGACCTGACTGTTTGGATTTTGGCTGGGCAGCCAAACCGAGTAAGGATTTTGTTCACTTCTCGAATGCCTGCCGCGTTGGCTCCACTTTTGTCGATGACGATCTTGCCTGGAATTCCGTTAGAAGACAGCGCTTTGGCAAAGAACCTGGCGGCTGCCGGACGGTTCCTCCGCTCAGACAGCATGAAATCAAGGGTATTTCCAGCTTTGTCGACTGCCCGGTAGAAGTACATCCATTTGCCGCGAACACGAACATATGTCTCGTCCATGCGCGAGGAACTCAGCGTTGGGCGTTTCTTTGATTGCGCTCTCGCTGCAATCATCGGCGAATACTTCACAACCCACCTGTTGAGAGTCGCGTGGTCAACGTGAACACCGCGTTCGGCCATGATCTCTTCCAAATCACGATAGGACACTGTGTACCGCAGATAGAAGTACACAGCGTATAGAACCGCATCCTGAGGAAAATGGCAGCCTTTCAAGGAAATCATGCTGAAACCTGTTGGAAAACAATACGCGGACAACAAACTACGGAATCTGCAGGCTCGTCAATCCAGACCCAAAGTTTGCGACACAGCCAATGGACCTGCTTCGCGCGGAGTGGCGCAATGCGACGGATGCAGAACGTAAGCGCTATGAAAAGGGGGCATAAGACGGGGGTTGTCGAAGGACCACTTTTGGGAAGCTGCAGCGCAGCGGAGCGCTGCTTAAGCAACGGCAGGTTTGGGCCGTCGGTAGTAGAAGCTGGATGAATCCAATGCGCTAAACCCAACGTTGACAAGGCACCATTTCACGGGACTGCTGCGCTGCCTCTGAGGTCGGCAGTGAGCCCAAGTTAGACGTTGATTTGGTCCTTCGACCAGAAGTTCAATCGTGCGCAGTCAGTGTTGAATCTTGTGCCGTCATTGGTGGGCGGTGCGGAAACTCGGCGATGCGCTCATTATGGCTTTGCAATAGAAATTGCATTGGGGCGACGGCATAAAGACCGGGGTAAAGTTGGCCATATTTTTCACCGGGATCACGACGAATGTTGTAAAAGTCCATGCCCGGCAATCCGCCATGGCCTTCCGTGATGTGGATTTTGAAATCCTCGTAGCGGATCGCCCCAAGCGTTGGACCGCTGTAGTAGGACACAAAGTTCCGTCGACCGTGGCCCTCACCATTCAACAACAGTGATGTCTGATCAACTCCATCGGTGATCCGGTCACTTGGAATTCCCTCCATTGCGCCACCCAATCGCGCCGCTGTGGTGAAAAGGTCAGTGACATGAAGAACATCCTTGGGGTCTTGCCCGGGTTCGATCATTCCCGGCCACCATGCCATTGCCGGTACTCGGACGCCGCCCTCCAATATGTCACCCTTCGCCCCTCTAAGCAGGGTGTACCCAGCTGTCGGCCAAAAGGCGTACATTGGACCATTGTCGCTAATCCAAACCACTAAGGTGTTTTCGGCTATCCCTTCAGCTTTCAATGTGTCCAGTAGGCGGCCGACATGAGTACTGTGCATCGCCATGAAGGAGGCCTGTCGGTTGTTCTTGTCAACGCCCGGTGTTTTCAGAAACTCTTTTGAGGCCGAAATTTGCAGTGCGTAGGACGCCCAATAGATATAGAACGGGCTTTCGTCACCGGCTTGATCAACAACATATTGCGTTATTTGATTGATGGACTCGTTTTCAAAGGCCTCTTGTCGTTCCGGCGACAGAACACCGGCCACTCCATCGATTGGCGTTCGGCCTTCACCTTTTCGTCCGACATATCCGCCGACCGACATGTCGATCCCAGTGCGTTCGAAATAGGTCTCGTAGCCAGGAAAATCGGCAAATGGCAAAGTTCCATTTTCGTCTTCAAAGGCCGCCTGCCACCAATCCGGGGCACCGTTGAATAGCCCATAGTAGGCGTAATCATAGCCCTGATTTTCCGGCGCATGCTCGGGCAAGTCGCCCAGATGCCACTTGCCCCACATTGCGGTGTTATAACCTTGTTCAGACAGGATTTCGGCTGTTGTGACCTCTTCCGGTGAAAGACCATCCGTCATTCCAGGCCAAAGCACGGACAAGAGCCCGGTACGAACAGGATGCCTGCCAGTGTTAATCGCTATCCGCGTCGGTGTGCAGGACGGTTCGGCATATGCTGACCAAAATCGCATACCTTCAAAGGCCATTTGGTCCAGTTCGTCAGAAGGCATGCCACGATGTCGGCCGCCACCTTGCCAGCCCAACTCACCCCAACCGATATCATCTGTCAGAATGTAAATGATGTTGGGCTTCTTTCCGAAGCGTTGCTCCAGCGCTTCCAGTTTCGCGTTTATCTCGCCGTCTTCGGCTGCCCAAACTTCAGCGTTGCGTTCTGCAAAGTCCAATTGTGGTCCATCTGGTTCGATTGCTAACGCAGGAATTGCTGTGAACAACATTGCAACCGTAGATGTCATTGTCATTGTAACTGTCAATTTCATTGCGACCTCCCCAAAGTTATTCAAAAAACCCAATATAAGGTCGCCGAGCGCACCAACCTGAGTCAAGGTGTGTGAAATTAATCTGGTACAGCAAAACTTTGGACGACAGCTTTGTCCGCTAGGCCGACCTTGATGCCGCCTGAACCGACCCGATGACCAACTGAAACCGTCAGATGACCGGTTCGAGCCCACATTGACCGGTGCTGCGCGAAACCCCAATGACAGCAATGCGCAGAAAGCAGACTTTACAAAGTCTGGCGTGCGGCCCTAACCCATCTGCGGTTCAGCTTCTGCTTCGTCAGACGAAGGTAGATAGTACAGTACGTTACCTATGTGCGGTTCGCTTTCCGATACCAGTCGTGGCCGAAATCGCGGCAGCATCGAAAAAAGACCAAACCGAACGCTGTCATAGGGTTGGAAGCAGTATTCCTTTCTAAACCGCAATCATCGATAGAAAGTCTATTCCCCGTTCGAAAGTCCACCAACTTGCGATAGCTGCACATCCGATTGCAATCGAAACTCTCAACGACATTTCGGGTGTCGGACCTAGTTTCGCGAAGAAGTGCAGCACTGGCCAGATCACCAGAACAATAGCGAGCTGACCAACTTCAACGCCAACATTGAACGCCAGTAAGCTCTGCCAGATGTTGGGCGACGTCACCTGAAGTATTTCATGTAAAACAAAACTGAAGCCCAAGCCATGAAGAAGACCCATAAGTACCGTTACGACAAAGACCTTTTTGTTAGAGTTCCTTTCCAGCTTGTCCCGTCTAACGGCCAGAAAGGCCGCGTAGACGATGGACATGGCAATCCCAGTTTCGACAAATGGCACAAACCAGGCTCCTGACGGCACATACCCGAAAAAACCAAGGGACAGAGTCACGCTATGGCCGACCGTAAAGCCGGTGACTCGCCACAGTAGTGCGTTTAAACCGGGAGCACCAATCACCAGGCAGACAACAAACAGCACGTGGTCGATGCCTTCCACAATGTGTCGCAGGCCTTCCCAAACGAAAGTTACGATCCCTGAGAACCGGGACCTGGAAACCTCAACGGGATCATCCAGCAGACCTCGGGCTCGAAAGACAAGCGGATCGCCGGATCCATAATCCAGAATGAGATTTGCGGTCATTTCCTGATCAGGCAGGCCTGGGTCCAAAGAACTGGAGATGGCGTAGGAGGTCGGTGCCCTTCCCAATTCATACCGGAGTGTAACATCCACAATGACGTCACCAACATAAACAGGCTGGTCATCCTGTATGGTCTTTTCAGCTGACACCGATTGTTTGGCTTCGCTCAGCGTCGCAAAACCCGGTTCCTCGCCAACTTTGTGAATAGTCACGGATTCAACGTCGCCCAGAACGCGCGTACCCGCGATTTCGATGATCGTACCGGTTTCCGCGATGCGCCCAAGCCCAAGAGGGTTTTCAGCAATTTGTGAGGTGTCGACAAAATGAACCGCCAGACCTTCCTCAAGGGTATTTGTCGTGAAAGGAGCCGCTTCAGGAAGGCCGTCCTCATCCTTTTTGCCGATTTTGTCCGCCACAAGGTAGGGCATGGGCATTCGCAAAAAAATGCGCAGACCGTCGCTTGTGTGTTCTACGTGAAAAATACGAACGTTGAGGTTCAGCAGAAAATGCGCCTGGCTAGCAACCGCAGTTAAGATCAAACTGGCCGTTATCCAAATCAAAAATACCTTGTTCAGTCGGTTAAACATCCGGTGCGCGCGCCTCTATTACAGTGATACCTGTAAGCTTCCAAACTCCTTTTTCGGGACGGAACTCAACCCTTGCCCGATACTCCACCCGACGACGATGATCATGGCCCCAGTGACCCGCCCGAGCGTCTACAATCCACTTGGCAACACCTTCGAAAGCACCGGTTGTCCCAATGTCGCCTTCAACGATAGCGACTTCGGTTACGTCGGCGATCTGTGCGCGGCTTCCGCCTGGCACTCGGATGGCGAGGTTTGTTTCGAGTTCAGTGGCGACGTCTGCGAGGGACGTGTTCCTGACAATTGGCTCCAGCGCTTTTCTACGTGCTTCTGGTGAAACCTCAAGCGCGGCCACATACGTGCTCGCCAAAAGCTGTGAAAAAGTCTCGGAAGCCATCTGTTCGCAAGATTGATCGGCTATTGGATTTTGAAACGGAATTTGCATTTCTTGTCGAAGGGCGACCCCCGCAATTAAACAGCTGAACGACAGAAGGACGAACCCGATCCGCCGGATTCTCCAGGGCGACAAAAGCGCCCCTACGCCGGCGCCAAGCGCAACAGCGACAGTCAGCGCGGACCAAATCGGTAGAAAGAAAACTCCCTTCACCTGCACCGACATAACTTCGGGGTCGACGTAGCGTTTCAAATGATTGATCCAACTTACCTCCGGATCGTCCGGAGTGGCCCAATCCAAGAAGGGACCGGCAACATCCGTCAACGTCACGGGCACATGCTGAATGGTTTGGTCGAACATATCCCATGTGACGGACGCCTCTTCGGGTAATGTCGAGATCGGATAAGACAATATCAAGCCTGCAAAAGTCGTATCGGCCAGAAGCGTCGGGGCCCCCTCAACAACTTGAACTCCTGCCTCGCCCAGCGTTAGAAATGCGCCCCTGACAGAGGTGGGTTGAACCGGCTCCCCCGCGATGACGACCGGATTACGGGTTTCGAACGAGTCCAGCGCGGCGTTGAGTATTGTCCCCTGCTGAGATGGGTCCAGCCAGGAACCCGTGTCCAGATCCATGTCTATCCAGGGCGCAAGTTCCCGCAGCCGGATAAGGACCTCGTGGCGGATTTCGTGTGGTGTCACATACAGAAAAGACGTTGTGCCGCTTTGAGCTGACCGATTGAGATTCACATTGGTAAACGCAGTGAACCAAGGGTCGGACCAGTCAATCTCAAGTCGCGCGTCACTATCAAAGTAACTGAATTTGGTGACAGGGACGGCGCGATCAAAAACCATGAAACCGATTGATGTGGCGGGCTTATCCTCCTTGGGTGTCGGCGGGCGAAAGATCAGGGTCTCGGGGCGTGCGCCGTTAAAACCGAAGAAAGCTTCGATGTAGATAACTTGCGGGTTTTCAGGAGGAGCAGGAATTGTGCGCCCGGTAATGGGATCGGTTCTTCCTGCCAAGGGGGATGCGCGGTCAATTCTCTCACGGCTTTCGGCAGTCACAAATTCGAACGAAAAAGGTGATCCGTCGGCGCGGCTTACCGAAATGCTTTCGGGTTCGCTGCCAAAAGTAGCTTGATGTGCCACTACTGGGGGGAGATCCTGCAATACCTCGGTAGGCAAAAACGATGCAAAAACTTCAAAATCCTCGGGGTAGACTTCCAGCTCAAGTCGAACGCCGTCGGTTTCCACCCGAAAGATTGCGATGTTTCTGGCGACCTCCGCCCCACTATACGGAATGACATCACCTTTTGCAGAGCTGCCTATCATTAAAGCGGCGAACAACGTCAGAAGGCATCGGATTTGGATCAACAATTTGGCCAGCATCCTTCGCGGCATCAAACTAAGTACAGTAACTGTGTCACTTCCGTCTTGTGCAGCTCATTTTCGAGCCGCACCAAAACGTGTCACTACGTCAGTTTTGATCGGGCATAGGCGGTGGCGTGTAACCGTCCCATTTACCTGCTTTGACCTTGTCGGAGGGTTCTTTTTCCTCTGAACGCTGTGCATTGATGTACTCGTCGCTTACCGCGGGCGGCAACGCATAATCATCTACGCTCGCCTCGCGTACGACAATCTGGTCTTTGGTTACGTTGATCACCTGAAGATCACGTGCCAGCGTGAGTGGTCCATCGTAGGTCGACCGCACACCCTCCAAAATCGCCTGATAGTTTTCTGGTGAAAGCACGGAATGATATCCCAATGCCATGCGCGGCTCGACGGCGGACATTACCTTTCCGAATGCCGCTGGCTCGGAATGGACACGCGTGGCGACATATGTGGCTTGCGTCATGTCCCAGCCAAAGTACGGTGCCAGCGCCTCAGGTGGCAGGAAAGCCTCGTGGGAAGCAAGATCCGCTCCTTTGGCATATTCGACATACCACTTGTTCGGGTAGGTATCTCCGCCGAAAACGTATTTCAGCCCATTCCACTCAAGAGAATAGCTGACCGAACCGTCGAGACTATGGATTGCAGGCCAGGAACGAATGGTGACACCGTTGTCTTGATAAACGATTTCGTTTTCCTGCATGTAGTCGAACTCGGTGACTTCAAGCTTGGCGCCCTCATCCGGCAACGCACCCGTACGCGTAGCAAGGTCCCACGCATAAGCCTTGGACATACCCTCAACGTAGGCTTTGGTTCCAAGCTCATCTTCTGATCCCGAAGGGCCAAAGATGCGAAGCGGTGAATACCGACCTGATAGCCAACCACCAACGTGCAGCCCCATAAAGTCCCCGACATGATCAACGTGCAGGTGGCTGAAGAAAACTTTATCGATTTTCGCAAAGTCCGGGCGCAGCGAGAACAAGTTACCCGTTGATCCGGTGCCGACGTCGAACAGAAAGACATCACCGTTGCCCAATTCCACATAAAACGAAATTGAAACAGCGGCCTTTGTCTGGTTTGGCATACCTGTCCCTAACGCGGTTATCCGCATCTCATCTTCGCCAAGTATTTCAGTATTTGGGAAATAGGATGCCGGATAAACGCCATCTTCAATGGGGGCAGCCGTTCGACCCGTGGGCAACATGTTCTGCGCTGCGGCGGTTCCAGCTGCCGCGATCCCCATTGCAAAAACCAAAGCCGTTGCGGAATTGAGCAAGCTTTTCATAGTTCCCCCTCCATTCTGAATTAGTCATTCAGCACACAAATTCGTGAGCCCCCCATTCTCCGTAGACATCTCTACGGTAGGTCCATAGACTGCTCTATGTCAACAGAGGTGTCTATGGAAGCTGAACCAAGGATAATTGAAAAACGGGGAAAGGCGTCACGGGAAGATTGGCTGCTTGCGACACTAGACGTTCTGAGGGAGCGAGGAATCGAGGGTGTAAAAGTTGTTGCAATTGCCCGCAGGCTTGGCCTGACAAGCGGGAGTTTCTACTGGCATTTTCAGAACTTAAAGGATCTTCTCGACTCAGTTTTACTATTTTGGGAAGACGCTCTGACTGGACATATCATCGAAGACGCACTTCAGTTCCAGGGGCCGCCTGAAGAGCGGATAAGGGTATTGATGCATCAGGTTATCCGCGAAGACGCTTCCAGGCCGGATGGAGCTATCGCGGTTTGGGCAAAATCCGATGCCGATGCCGCGCAATGTTATAAGCGTGCAATGAAACGACGATTTGAGTTTTCTGCGTGGCTTTTCGAAGAGCTCGGTTTTGCGCCCCCTGATGCCGAGATTCGAGGCCGGATGATGGTCATGACCCTGATGGGTGAGACAACGAACGATCTGAAACTGCATGAAAACTGGCCGAGTGTAATAGACCGGCACTGGCGAGTTTTGGTGGACAAATAACTTCCGATCAATTGGGTTGAACAAACGCCATTTTCGATCAGTTTCTTGGCTTGTACCTCCGACCTGATTGAAGCGTTGGTTTTGCACGCGTCGTTGTCACACGCAGTACTCTTACGCGTCCGTCCCGCGTCAAAGCGCAGGCGTTCGACTTCGGGCTGATAGCATTTCGTAGTATCCTTATCGAAATCAAAAAGGTTTGGGGGGACTAAGGGTGCGATTGAATATGATATCAACTCTAGGCCTGGCATTTGCTTCGATATGCTCACCTGCGGCTTCTGACAGTACGCTGGAGGCGCGAAAGTTCTATTATCCGAATACTGAACCACTTGGTGAAGCGGAGATGCGCGTTGTCTCGCTGGGTACTGGAACGCCCAACTTTCGACGCTCCCAAGCGTCTGCATCATGGTTGGTCGAACTTGGGAACGGTGACAAGTTTCTATTTGATGTCGGGACTGGTTCGTTAGCCAATTTGGCAGCCTTGGAGATTCCCTACACGTAACTCGACAAAGTGTTCATCAGCCATCTGCACGTAGATCATATCGGTGACCTGGATGCGCTTTTTGTCGGCGGATGGGTTTCCAACCGGACGGTACCTTTACAGATCTCGGGGCCAAGTGGATTGAAACCGGAGTTTGGAACCGCGGCGGCAATGGACGGGCTTCAAAAAATGCTGGCGTGGGACGTTGCTGGCCGCCGCGGAAACATGCCCTCGGCGGGAGGCCATCTAAAGGTAACTGAGTTCGACAATTCGAAGACGCAGGTGGTTTATGAGAACGATGGCGTGGTCATACGATCCTGGCCCGCGATACACGGCATTGATGGATCTGTGTCTTACAGCTTGGAATGGAACGGGCTTAAGTTTGTTTATTCGGGTGATACCAACCCCAACAGATGGTTCGTCGAGAACGCCAAAGAGGCTGATCTTGTCATCCATGAATGTTACCTAACGGTACAACAATTTATCGACATAAAGAACTACGATCCCGAACGTGCTCGTTTGGTTGCAACGGTAGTTCACACACCACCGGATGCATGCGGGAAGTTATTCGCGACAATCGAGCCGCGACACGCGATTGCCTATCATACGTTTGCCGATTTCGACATCGCCCCCGATACAATTGCGGCAATTCGAATGACCTATGATGGGCCGCTTACCTTGGCTCAGGATATGCTAGTCTGGAACATTTCGGCAGAGTCAGTAACCGTTAGAAAAGTAGTAGGATCAGACAATCCGTTGCCAGTTGACCCCCCGATACCCGCCGGACCTCCTGACCCAAGCGAACGAACAGAATTGTCAGGTTGGCTCAACGCAGGCCGCCTCGACCTTGGCCAGGACTAACCTGCGAGAAGAAATTCTTGCCAAGCTGGGATTGAGAAATCGGTAAAGCTCATATACTTGAGGTGAAGAACCTTTTGCCAATTCTTCGGCAAGGGTTCGCGTTTTCTGCTCTTGGATTGTAGGGCCAGGTCGCGGCGGAAGGCTGGCTTGGCTTCAGCCGAAGTCCGCTGAACTAAACGACCGGCCAGGGGAAATCTGCCGCCCGCCGAATGATCGCTATCGCAAGCGCAAAGGTTTTCTGTGTGAGAAAAAGCTGCGTGGGTAAAAGGCGGGTCCGTTGCGCGTCTCGATTGTCGAAGCTGAATGCCGCGAAAAGGCCGTACGAATTTCCGCGCGATCAACGCGGGTGAAGGACTGGTTCAGTGAAATCCGCTGCGTCGCAGAATTCTTCGCCCCGCAGCTACGACGGTTTTCTGCGTCAGCAATAACTGCGTGAGCAAAAGGCCGTTTTGTCCCGCTGAGCCGACCTTCGCCCCTTCGTTGTTTTCAGTGCTCGACGCAAAGCATCGGATGGCCGCTTGGGGCCCAAAGTACCGAATGCTGCATAGTGCATGAATGTCTTTTATCGGAATATTGCATTTGAGTTTCTGCAGCTCCGGCGTATCAACCGCAGAAAATTCAGTCGTTCAGAATTGCGGCTGTAGATGACCGCGCTCCAACGCAAGAAATGAAGGCCGTGCGAAAGGCACTGATTGCAAATCGCTCCAGTCTTGGCCATCCTTTTCGGCATGGAGTTTCTGACCGTCGACCATAGCAGCTTCCTGATCGCAATGTCCTGCGTCGTGGCACTTGTCGCGGGGTTCACCGGTCTTTCGCTCACCCGCGACCTGTCAGAAAAACCAATGTTCCAGAAAAAAGCGTCGATCGCGCTTGCGTCCATCGCCTTGGGCGGCGGCATCTGGGCAATGCATTTCGTAGCCATGCTTGGTTTGAAGCTGCCGATCCTGTTCTATTATGACGCGGCCATCACGCTGGTGTCGGCACTGTCAGCGATCCTGCTTGTTGGCGCGGCCCTGATCCTGTTGCATTTCGCCGACCGCACACCGTTCATCATTTCGCTGTCGGGTTGCATTGTTGGGACCGGCATTCTGGTCATGCACTATATCGGCATGGCCGGCCTGGAACTGTGCCGCGCGGTCTATACGACATCGGGCGTCGTCTTTTCTTCCATCGTGGCCATCGGGCTGTGTATTCTTGCCTTCTGGATTGCCTATGGAAAGCGCACGAACCGCAACATCGTGTTTGGGACGATATGCTTTGCGTTTGCCGTTTGCTCGGCACATTTTCTGGCGATTGCGGAAACCAATTTTGTGCAGGCGTCAACCGCAGCTGAGTTTGGCCCCAGCATGAGCAATGAAACGCTGGCGCTCGGTGTGATCTTCTTCAGTTTCGTGATTTTCGGCGCGTGCCTCTGGGTGAGCGTGACATATCTGGTCACGCCCGGATCAGAAGAGGAGCGTCAGCAAGTGGAGCCCGCGCCGGAACTGAAGGCGGATCTGCAGATCCCCTGCGAAGCGGACGGCAACAAGGTCTTTGTCAGGGCAAGGGACTTGGTGTTCGTGCGCGCCGATGGGCATTACACACAGATCTATACTGAGACCGAACGGCTGTTCTGTGTCTGGCCGATCACCATGGCCTCCAAACGGCTCTTGCCATTGGGGTTCCTGCAAACCCATCGCAGCTACTTGGTCAACCCGGCGCGTGTCTCGCGCTTCGAAAGAAACAAGGACAAGGGACGCTGCCTTTTCGACATGGGCGATCTGCCGCCCGCACCCGTCAGCCGTTCCAAACTGAAGGCCGTTCAAGACGTGCTTGCGTCGCAAGGCGGCGCAGTTGGTGCGTGAGCAGGCGCATTTCGTGCAAAAGACCTGTGTTTTATTGATTTTCCGGTGATGTGGCATGCGGCCGCATGCAATCTCGCTCCGAAACTGAACATTCGCTTTAGGGAGGAGAGCCGATGATTCCAGCGGCATTTGAATATCACCGTCCTCAGGATATGGCCGGTGTGCTGGCCGTTCTTGAAGAACACGGAGACGATGCGCGCGTCATGGCGGGTGGGCACAGTTTGATCCCGATGATGAAACTTCGGATGGCCGAAGTCCCGCACCTGATCGACCTCCAGGATGTCGGCGGCATGTCGGATATCGACATCAGGGCCGGCAGCATCCGGATCGGCGCGATGGTCACGCAGGCAGATATCATCGACCATGCCGAGCTTGCGGATGCAGCTCCGATCCTGCGCGAGGCCGCCTTGCTGATTGCTGATCCCCAGGTCCGCTACATGGGCACCGTCGGTGGTAACGTCGCAAACGGCGACCCGGGCAATGACATGCCGGGGCTGATGCAATGCCTGAATGCGGTATTCACCGTGGTCGGCCCGGATGGCGAGCGTGATATCCCCGCGCGGGAGTTTTACGAGGCCGCCTACATGACCGCACGCGAGGATGAAGAAGTGCTGACCGCCGTGACCATCCCAGCACCCGAGGGCGGCTACGCCTACGAAAAGCAGAAGCGCAAGATCGGCGACTACGCCACAGCCGCCGCCGCGGTGCAGATCGTCAAGGACGGCGGCAATTGCGTCAGCGCATCCATCGCGATGACGAACCTCAGCGACACGCCGGTTTATTCCGAGGATGCAGGCGCCGCGCTGGTGGGAACGTCTGTCGATGCCGCCGCACTCGATGCGGCAGTGGCTGGGATGCTGGGCGATATCGACCCGACCGAGGACAACCGCGGCCCCGTCGCATTCAAGAACCACGTGGCGGGCGTCATCTTGCGTCGCGCCATCGAGCGCGCCTGGTCGCGGGCGTAGGGGGAACACATCATGTCAAAGAAAATGCACATCAAGCTGAACGTAAACGGCAAGGACGAAGAATTCCTGGCCGAACCACGTGAACTGCTAATCTACACCCTGCGCGAACGGCTGAACATCACCGGTCCGCATATTGGCTGCGAAACGTCCCATTGCGGGGCCTGCACCGTCACCATCAACGGCAAATCTGTGAAATCCTGCACCATGTTCGTGGCACAGGCCGATGGCGCCGAGGTGACAACAATCGAAGGCATCGGCGGGCCGGACGACCTGCATCCGCTGCAAGAGGCGTTCAAGGAACACCACGGGTTGCAATGCGGTTACTGCACGCCGGGTATGATCACTCGGGCGACCAAGCTGCTGGAAGAAAACCCCAACCCGACCGAAGAAGAAATCCGCTTTGGCATGGCCGGCAACATCTGCCGCTGCACGGGTTATCAGAACATTGTGAAATCCATTCAGGCCGCCGCGGCCGAAATGAATGCAGCCAAGGAGGCCGCAGAATGAAGGATGATATTTCCCGCGAAGAACGTGTCGACAATCTCAAAGGCATGGGCTGCTCGCGCAAGCGGGTCGAGGATGCGCGCTTTACACAAGGCAAGGGCAACTATGTCGATGACATCAAGCTGGACGGCATGTTGTTTGGCGACTTTGTCCGCTCTCCCTACGCCCATGCGCGCATCAGGAGCATTGATACTGCCGCTGCGCTGGAAGTACCTGGTGTGCTGGCTGTCCTGACCGCGGCTGATCTGGAGCCGTTGGGCCTGCACTGGATGCCAACGCTGGCTGGCGACAAGCAGATGGTGCTCGCTGACGGCAAGGTTCTTTTCCAAGGTCAGGAAGTGGCCTTCGTCGTCGCTGAAGATCGCTATGCTGCCGCGGACGGGATCGAACTGGTTGAGGTCGACTACGAGGAACTCCCCGTCATCGTCGATCCTTTTGAAGCGCTGCAATCCGATGTTGTGCTGCGCGAAGACCTTGTTGGTGAAGACGGCTCCCTGCCGGACGGCGCGCACGGGCCGCGCAAGCATCACAACCACATTTTCACGTGGGATGCGGGCGACAAGGATCCCACAGAAGAGGTCATCGCCAACGCCGAGGTCGTCGCGACCGAAAGCATGTATTACCACCGCACCCACCCGTGCCCGCTGGAAACCTGCGGCTGTGTGGCGTCGATGGACAAGGTCAACGGCAAGCTGACCCTGTGGGGCACTTTCCAGGCGCCGCACGCGATCCGGACGGTCGTGTCGCTGATCTCGGGCATTGAAGAGCACAACATCCGCGTGATCAGCCCCGATATCGGCGGCGGCTTTGGCAACAAAGTTGGTGCGTACCCGGGCTATGTCTGCTCGGTCGTGGCGTCGATCGTCACGGGCAAGCCCGTGAAGTGGATCGAAGACCGGATGGACAATCTGATGACCACCGCCTTTGCCCGCGACTATCATATGAACGGCAAGATCTCTGCCACCAAGGACGGCAAGATCACCGGGCTGCATTGCCATGTGACAGCCGACCACGGCGGTTTTGATGCCTGCGCCGATCCCACCAAGTTCCCGGCGGGCTTCATGAACATCTGCACCGGCTCCTACGACATCCCGACGGCCTATCTGGAGGTCGACGGCGTCTACACCAACAAGGCCCCGGGCGGCGTGTCCTATCGCTGCTCGTTCCGGGTGACCGAGGCGGTTTACTTCATCGAACGCATGATCGAGGTCCTAGCTATTGAGTTGAACATGGACGCAGCCGAGCTGCGCCGGATCAACTTCATCAAGAAAGAACAGTTCCCGTATACGGCCGCCCTTGGTTGGGAATACGACAGCGGCGACTATCACACCGCATGGGACAAGGCGCTCAAGACCGTCGATTACGACGGGTTGCGAGCCGAACAAGCCCAGAGGGTCGAAGATTTCAAGGCTGGGAAGACGCGCAAGCTGATGGGCATTGGCCTGAGCTTCTTTACCGAAATCGTCGGTGCTGGCCCGGTCAAGAACTGTGACATCCTTGGGCTTGGCATGTTCGACAGCTGCGAAATCCGCATCCACCCGACCGGATCAGCGATTGCTCGACTAGGGACCATCAGTCAGGGGCAAGGCCACGCGACAACCTTTGCGCAAATCCTCGCCTCTGAGATCGGCTTGCCTGCCGACAGCATCACCATCGAGGAAGGCGACACCGATACAGCGCCCTATGGCCTTGGCACATACGGGTCACGCTCCACCCCTGTGGCAGGTGCTGCCACGGCCATGGCCGGCCGCAAGATCCGCGCCAAGGCGCAGATGATCGCGGCCTATCTGCTCGAGGTTCACGACAATGACGTGGAATTCGATGTCGATCGGTTTGTCGTGAAAGGCGCGCCTGAAAAGTTCAAGACAATGAAGGAAATCGCCTTTGCAGCCTACAACCAAGCCATTCCGGGAATTGAGCCGGGGCTTGAGGCCGTCAGTTACTACGATCCGCCGAACATGACCTATCCGTTCGGAGCATATGTCTGTGTGATGGACATCGACGTGGACACGGGTGTGCCGGAAATCCGCCGCTTCTATGCGCTGGACGATTGCGGCACGCGGATCAACCCGATGATCATCGAAGGCCAGGTGCATGGTGGTTTGACCGAGGCCCTTGCTGTCGCCTTGGGGCAAGAGATTGCCTATGACGACATGGGCAACGTCAAGACCGGCACGCTGATGGACTTCTTCCTGCCAACCGCATGGGAAGTGCCGAATTACGAAACCGACTACACCGTCACACCAAGCCCGCACCATCCCATCGGCGCCAAGGGCGTGGGTGAAAGCCCGCATGTGGGCGGCGTGCCCTGTTTCTCCAACGCGGTGCAGGACGCGTTCCGCCCCTTCGGCAACCGGCACACCAACATGCCGCATGATCACTGGCGGATTTGGCGCACGGCCAATGAGCTTGGCCTGCACGACTGACCCTTTTGGTAGGGCGGGGTGACCCCCGCCCTACGGAGACACGAATGACCTGGACTGACTTGAAAACCGCGCTGGCCGTCGAAGGCTATGTGGCCTCAGACGATCTGGCCGTTGCGTTGCAACTGGCTCTGTCGCTGGGCCGGCCGCTGTTGTTGGAAGGCGCGGCAGGTGTCGGCAAGACCGAGATCGCCCGCACGCTGTCTGCGGTGATGGACACGCGCCTAATCCGGCTGCAATGCTACGAGGGCCTGGACGCGGCGCAGGCCATTTACGAATGGAACTACCAGCGACAGCTGCTTACCATACGGGCGGCCTCCGAGGCTGGCGAAACCGGCAAGGCGGTCGAAGATCGCATCTTCTCCAGCGACTTTCTACTGGAGCGCCCGTTGCTGGCGGCCATCACCCAGGACACGCCCCCGGTCCTCCTGATCGACGAAATCGACCGGGCGGATGAAGAGTTCGAAGCCTACCTGCTGGAAGTCCTCTCGGATTATCAGGTGTCGATCCCCGAGCTTGGTACGATCAAGGCGACAAGCCGCCCCGTCGTGATCCTCACCTCGAATGGCACCCGCGACCTGTCTGACGCCCTGCGCCGTCGCTGCCTTTATACCTACGTGGAGTACCCGGACCGCGCGACCGAACTGGCGATCCTCAAGGCCCGCTGCCCGGAGGTCGAGGCGCGGCTGGGTGAGCAGATCGTTTGTTTTGTGCAAAAGCTTCGTAAGGAAGAGCTGGAGAAAACCCCCGGCGTTGCCGAAATGCTGGATTTTGCCGCGGCGTTGATGGGGCTCGGCATTGCCGATTTGACCGACAACCCTGCGGTCCTGCAATCGACGCTGACGACGTTGCTGAAAACCCAAAGCGATCAGGCCCAGATCACGCCAGAGGTGACAGGGCGCATCGCAGGCAAGGCCGCATGAGCCGGGTGACGAAATTCGCAGGCCGCGACCCCGGACCTGCCGCTCGGGTCGCGGGCTTCATCGCCCATCTGCGCGAAAACGGGTTGCGGCTTGGTGTGGCGGAAGCGGACCTGGCCATGGCGGCCCTTGGCGAGGTGGACGCAATCTGCCCAGACGACAGCCGCCGCGCGCTGCGCGCGGTCTGCACAGGCTGCAAGGAAGAATCTGAACGGTTTGACGATCTGTTCGACAGCTACTGGATGGATATGGGCCGTGTCAGGCAGAAGATCGTGCCCACCCCGTCTTCCAAGATCAGTGATGACGTGCATTCCTCGCGCGATGCCAAGGGCGAAAACGCTGGCGCATCCGGAGCCTCCACTGCCCCTGACGACACAGGAGGGACGGCGGACAGCGACGGGACCGGTAAGTTGATCGCCACCGAACAACGCAACCTCAACCGGCGTGACTTGCGCGACCTTGTCCGTCCGGAAGAAATCGCTGAAGCCGAAGACATCGCGCGCCGCCTCGGGGCCGCCTTGCGCGACACGAGATCCCGCCGTCGCATTGCCGCGCGCAAAGGTGATCGGTTGCATTTTCGCAAGATCATTCGCCACAGCCTGGCCACCGGCGGGGAGCCACTGCACCTCTTGCGCAGGAGGCGCCCGGACCGCACGCGCAAGATCGTCGCGCTTTGTGATGTTTCCGGCTCCATGTCCGTCTATGCACAGGTTTTTCTGGCGTTCCTCGCTGGCCTGATGCGGGCAGACACGGCCGCCGACGCCTATCTCTTTCACACCCGCCTTGTGCGGATCACCGAGGCCCTGCGTGACAAAGACGCGATGCGCGCGATTGGACGGATGTCATTGATGGCCGATGGGTTTGGCGGGGGGTCGAAGATCGGTCCGTCGCTGAAGCGCTTTGCCGACACCTATGCCAAACGCTTTGTCGATGGGCGCAGCGTCGTGCTGATCTTGTCAGACGGTTACGACACTGAAGCACCTTGTATGATCGCTGCCGCTCTGGCGAAACTGCGCAAACGCGGCTGCAAAGTGGTCTGGCTCAACCCGCTGAAAGGCTGGGCCGATTACGCACCGGTGGCCGAAGGGATGGCGGCGGCCCTCCCTTATCTGGACGCCTTCAAGGCGGCCAACACGCTGGGTGATCTGGCTGCACTGGAACAAGAGTTGGCACGCCTATGACCCCGGCTGAAATCCTTTCAACCGATCTGGCTGAGGCCGCGCAGGAGTTGCGCGACAAAGACGAACCTTTCGCCTTTGCAACCATCGTGCGCACGGCTGGGTCCACTGCGGCCAAGCCGGGGGCCAAGGCGCTGCTCAGCGCGGATGGGACGATCCTTCAAGGCTGGCTTGGCGGCGGCTGTACCCGTGGCGCGGTCAAACGTGCCGCCCTACAAGCCTTGCAAGATGGGACGCCGCAGCTTGTATCCGTCGCACCAGAGGACTTGCTGGCCGAAAAGGGTGTGGCCGCTGGCGATGAAATGGACGGCACGCGATTTGCCCGCAACGGGTGCCCCTCGCGCGGCACAGTCGACATCTTCATTGAACCCTGCCTGCCGTTACCTCAACTCGTGGTCATGGGCGCATCGCCTGTGGCGCAGGTACTGAGTAACCTTGCCCCGCAGTTTCACTGGTCAGTGGCTTCGACCCCGCCACAAAGCAAACCGCATCAGCGTTCATTCGTGGTGATTGCGACCCAAGGACAAGGTGACCTTGTCGCATTGAAGGCGGCGCTGAGCGCACAAACGACCTATGTGGCCTTCGTCGGGAGCCGCAAGAAATACGCGTCTTTGGCCGAAAAGCTTGCCGCTGCCGGGTTTGAACAATCCGCCATTGACGGCGTGAAAGCCCCGGCAGGCCTTGATCTGGGCGCAGTGACGCCCGAAGAAATCGCGCTGTCGATACTGGCGCAATTGGTACAAGACCGGCGCGCCGCGATGAGGCAAACCGATGGGTGATGTGGTTGGAATTATCCTGGCTGCCGGGCTGTCGCGCCGCATGGGCGCGCACAACAAGCTGCTGTTGCCCGTTGGCGGGGTTCCCATGATCCGGCACATGGTCAATGTCTATCGCGCAGGGACGGGCGGGCGCGTCGTAGTGGTCACCGGGTATCAGGCCGACAAGATCGACAGCGCCCTGTCAGGCAGCGGTGCCGAGACAGTTTTCAACGCGGATTTTAGGCAGGGACAGCCCACCTCGGTGGCTTGCGGGCTGCATGCGGCAGTTGATACCGATACGGTGCTGATCGGTTTGGGGGATCAGCCGCTTCTGACCGCTGGCGATATCCGGTCATTGCTGCCGGCGCATGCGGCGGCTGACAGCGCGCGCATCTCCATTCCGGCGGTGGATCAGCGCCGCGGCAACCCGATCGTGGTTCCCGCAGCCTTGCGCGCGCGGCTCCTGGCGGACTCCAGGTCCCCGGGTTGCAAAAAGTTCACCCGCACCCATCCTGAACACGTCCAGTTTCACCCAATGGCCTCCCCCGGGTTTTACACGGACGTGGACACACCCGGTGCGTACACCGCTCTCAGGGCAGACATGCTGGAGGACATCACGTGAAGATCATTCGATACGTCGCAGCCCATCTGCGCCACAAACTCGCACTTACGCCCGAACAGGCCGACCATATGACCACCATCAAGTTTCCCTGTTGTTAAAAGGACATCCCATGGAACTGGCAGACGAAATCGTCATCAACGCATCAAAAGAGCGAGTCTACGCAGCGCTGAACGACCCCGAGGTACTCAAGCAGTGCATTCCCGGCTGTGAAGAGTTGATCAAGCACTCAGACACTGAGCTGGAGGCAAAGGTCGTCCTCAAGGTCGGGCCGGTGAAGGCTCGGTTCAGCGGTGACGTCCAACTCGACACCGCAGGCGCGCCGGATGCCTTTTCGCTGACCGGGCAGGGCAATGGCGGTCCCGCCGGGCACGCAAAGGGCGGCGCAGATGTCACGCTAACAGCCGACGGGCCCAACACGACGATCCTGCGTTACAAGGCGAAGGCCGAGATCGGCGGAAAGCTGGCCCAACTGGGCAGCCGGCTGATCCAAAGCACTGCCAAGAAACTTGCGGCCAAATTCTTCAAATCCTTCGCTGGTGTGGTCAATGAGGACGCAACCGTTTAGCGATCTCATCTACGCAGAGTACGCATCAGACATCGTTGCAAAGGAGGCTGGGCTTGCAAAGCCACCGCATCCTCGGCCTGCTACAAGTCTCTTTTCGCCAACCGGGCATCCCTGAGGAGAGCCTAGCTTGATTGCGAGGACCAATTGGCTTGGTACGGTCGTTGCGGGACACATCATCCATTCCAGTATCAGCACTGGCTGAAATCGTGACGGTAGTTCAAGACACAGACTCGCAACCTCATGCCGTGCGATTTGGAGAGAGCAGACCTTAGGACAATCTGAGCAAACGTCGGCTAAGTCCGCGATCTGAGTTCGCCGACGACAAAACCGTGCACTCGCGGCGAATGTCGGGAAAGCGGGCTGCGAACGCAGAATCTTAACAGTGGGGCGAAGGTCCGGATTGGGCCGTCCTCAACTTAACGAGATGGGCCTGCCAGCAAGATGCTGCGCTTGCTCCGATGGCAGCAGTGGAGCCCATAGGTGTCATAAACATGTGGCTCTGAATTATGCTAACATGTCGGGGATCACGATTTTTTTAAGTCGTAATGGAGAGTCTGATGAAGTCTTTTTGTCTTTGGCTGATCTTCACATTGTCACTTGGCATTCAGATTACGTTAGCGAACGCCGGAGAAGTTGCGAATACAGCACGTTCCGGTGACATCGACAAACTTGTCGAATTACTGGATGGCGGGGCGCCCGTTGATGAGGCCGGAGCAGCCCATCCTTTACATTTTGCTTGCATGTCCGGACAGTTCGAAGCTGCGAAAATTCTGATTGAACGCGGTGCCAACGTTAATGCAGACTCTGCTTTGGGTACGCCACTGAGCGTGGCAGCTGGTCGTAAGCATACTGACATAGTTGAGCTACTTCTGACCCATGGAGCTGACCCTTCCGCTGTTGGTGGGCGAGATGAGCGAACACCACTACATGCCGCTGCTCACGCGGGTGCAATAGATGTGGTGCGCATTCTCCTCGACAATGGTGTCGATCCGGATGCACGTACGAAATTTGGCGAGCCCGCAATTCACCTGGCCGTAAAGCGCAATCATAAAGAGGTGTCGGAGTTGCTGCGCGCGTCATCAAATTGGGCGCCGCCACCGCCACCGACCGATGCAGACCTATCCACTATCGACGCGCAGACTAAGCGCGATGCAGTGGATGTGTGTGATGTCTGTCATTCACTTGACAGCAATGAGTTTGGCAATGGGCCGCCTTTGCTAAATGTCTTCGGAAGCTCGATTGCAGGGGTCGAAGGGTTTAACTACTCAGAGGCTATGAAATCTGAAGGCGGGGTCTGGGATGCGGCCACGCTTAATGCCTTCCTATTTGACCCGAAAATGGCAATCCCCGGGAATGCTATGGGAGCGAGTGGTGACGACTTGAAGGTCGCGGATCAGACAAAACGATGGGCCATCATCGCTTTTCTAAAGGAGTCCAAATAGTCCGAAAGCAATAAGAGGGGAAGGGCCGCTTTGTCCTCAATGTGTCAGTTCAACTGACCCTAATTTTGCTCTCGCGGCGAACGGCAGGTTTGACGGGCCGCATCGCAGCGATCGCCCCGTCGACCAAAGTCCGGAATGGGCCGGGGAATGCGGGGCAGGGGCCTATGCTGTGTCAGCTCCGCGGTCTGCAAAGAGCCCAAAACAACCGATGCTGCACCTCGTGTAAACGGCGGTGAAACGCAGAAAGCCGACATTAACCCGGGAGAGAACGGCCCACAGATGCTGTCCGAAAAGTTAGTCAATGCTGCGACGCGGTTTTCTGAAAGCGAAGGTTGATAGGCAGCGTGCAATAGATAGCTTCAAGTTGTCGGCAGCGCGGACAAAGCAACCACACAGTTTTCTTACTTTTCTGACGCAGTTTTCCGTTGAGGTTGCCAAACAGGTCTTGTTGTGACGCAGCCCGCCAATCCTGACCCTACGCTGTATGCTTTGGCAATGGCTGGCCATCTGGCTTCGCCTCTGAAATTCTGCTCGCATTTCAATGGGTCATGCGACCATATGCTCGGGCTCGGTCTGTCTACCCAAAAGCGGCTTTGGACCTTTAACAAGATAAAGCAGCAGCGTGGTCAGGAAGAAAGATATGGCGAAGGCATAGTAAGTCACTACACCGCCCGTCGTCGGGGTCACTGAAAAAACCAGTAGACTTGCGTTAAACATCATCTGGCCGATCAGCACGACCAGCCCGCTTTTTGTATGCCAGTAAAGGAAAGCGGCCATGGCCGCCACGCCAGTCTGGTTAATCAGCAGCGCCAGGAATGGCAAGTCCGGCACGATGCCGATGTTGAGCACCACATTGGGCGCCCACCACATTGTCCAGACCACGCCTACGATTAAAGCGGCGGAATAAAGCGTGAAGCCTTCTTTCAATCGACGCACGGCATAGCTGATCCAAACGATTTCGCCGATGAACGACCCTACAAAGATGGTCAGTAGAATATCCGGACGTCGAACGAGGCTTACATTCACGCTGGCCTCTGACAAACCGTTTCCAGTAACCACACCCTTTGCAAGCAGGAACAGCACCATGTTTCCCGCGCCCCATAGCAGTGCAACCAGATACCAAACCGGTGACACCCGCCAGTGCAGCATCGGGCGTAGGACGCCCAAAATCCCTGCGCTGCCGCGCGCCAAGAATACTAGCGCGAATAAGGTCGCCCCAAGCAAAAGAAACCGTCCGTGCCCGTAGACCCCAAACGGCAACCAGCCAGCTGAGATTGTAGCCACAAAAACAGAGTTCACAATCAAGATTGTTACAAAGAAAACCCAGATTTCAAATTGCCTAAGATACCGAAGCAATAATGTTCTCCTTCTTGCCCTTTAAGGAGCGAGCCTGAGCGGATAACTGTATGTCATCCGCCGTGGCCGGGATGAAAATCGAGCGAGCGCCAGATATATACAGCACCCGTTTTGAGGAGCGTGTTGTGTCTTACGGCTTCCGGTCATATTGAATAGTTGCGTGGCAATGCTGCGCGACAACACGTGTGGCCTTGGATCATGCGCCGCAAAAGATGATTGAACAAGATACAAGATTCACCCCGTTCACTTGTCGTTGCACAGTCACCTCATGCCAATTTCGGTGGTTGGCGGGAGTTATCTGAGGACTATGCAATCAGAACCGAGTTTTATAAGCCCAATCTCAAGAAGCTTGATTTTGCGTGTGGTAACCTCGTGCTATTAACTTTTGCGAATGTCTGTTTCTGGATTCCGGTCTACCCAGTTTCGTACCCGCAGCGAGTGTCAGCTTTCTGTCCATGCTGTTTTTCGCTGCTGTCGCAAAATGAGCAATGAGGTCGTTCGTTCCGGAAGCGGCAATGACAGCAAAGTCCGCTAGGCCGACTTGATGCCGTCTGAACCGTGCACTCGCGGCGAATGTCGGGAAAGCGGGTCGCGACCGCGGAATCTTGACAGTGGGGCGAAGGTCCGGAATGGGCCGGGACCGCCATGTTGAGCCTAGCCGCCGAACCAAAGAGGCGCGTCGCCTTCTGCCCATGGCGCGTACTTGTGCATTACATTTATGAAGGCTTCACTTTCCAGGAAACGATCCAGCCACGCAATCAGATTTGGCCATTCCTGTGCGTCAAACCACTCCCTGTCTATATGGGCGAATTGGCGAACAAAGGGCAGAAGTGCCAGATCGGCGAGGGTGGGGCGATCTCCAAATAGCCAAGACCGCCCGGCCAATCTTTTGTCGAGGCTGACCAAGTAGCTTGCAGCTTTCATGCGCTCTGTCGCCTGGTCGATGTCCGGATAGCGCGTGGCGTATTTTGTGTGATCCAATGCAACCTTGAATGGACCATCATTTTCTGTAATCAGGTCCCACCCTTCCTGAGGCATGTCTAAAAGCCAGTGCGGATCATTCTGTTCGAGAGCCCAGATCATGATATCCAGGCTTTCGTCAAAAACCCTATCCTGAAGACGAAGCGCTGGCACCGTTCCGGATACTGATGTTTGCAAGAAGGCTTGCGGCTTGTCCCTTAGACGAATTTCACGCAACTCGACTTTGACACCCGAAAACGCCAACGCGAGGCGGGCCCTGATTGCATACGGGCAGCGACGGAACGTCCATAAGATGGGGTGATGGGTCATAGCAGGATTTATCTGCAATCCGCCGGCGCGGTCAAACCCTTCCTCGATTATCAAATTATAGCTTCTGCTGTCATGCCGCCAGGCCGGTCAAGCGGGCCACCGCTTCGCAAACATCGGACACGGTATCCGTTGGTTCAGGGGCAAACCGTGTTTCGTCGCCTTCACGGAACTTTCCGGTGCGCACCAAATACGCCTCTGCCAAGCCCGCATCCAAAGCGCCGGCAATATCGCTTTCTGCATCATCACCGATCATAGCTGTCTGCGCGGGGGCAGCGCCGGTGCTAGCCACTGCGGCTCTGAAAAAACCGGGATTTGGTTTGCCTAACAGTTGAGCCCGAATGCCGGTAGCGTGTTCCAGCGCTTTGACAAAGCAGCCCGCGTCAAGGCTTAACTGCCCATCCTCATCCTTGAAATTGCGGTTGTTTGCGAGCGCGATCAAGGGCGCCCCATTTTGCAACAATCTGTATGCCCGGTTCATATTTTCATAGGAAAACTCTTGGGCGGCATCGCCAACAATAACGGCGGGCGGTCCATTGCGGTCGCAGGCAGAAAACTCTTCCTCAAGCGCTGGGTGTACGAGCAAACGCGGGCTGTGCCCTGTACGCGAAAGCCAATCCAAACAGGCAGCGACAGGTGTAAATACCTCTTCCGGCTGAATCACGAATTTAAGGTCGCGCAGCTTGTCCATGATGCGGTGCTTTGGCTGCCGCGTACTATTGGTGAGGCATCTCACTTGCAGTCCGCTAGATCGCAACCGGGTAAGTGCCTCAGTGGCTCCGGGGATCGCTTCGGGCCCTTGGTAAAGAACTCCGGAGATATCAAGTAAAACTGTTTGGATCATTCTCAAATTTTGCTGGAGCCTACACGCGGCGTCAACTTTGGCACCTTCCGCGCCACCCGGAACCGGTGGCATCAGGAACAGTATTCCATCCGCAGAGATGCAGCAAATGTCGGCTCTACCTGGGAACGGATGATTAGTGAAATCCATTGTTTCGCCCCGGAAACCCGCCACCGTTCTCTCAGAGGATGAGTGACCCACGAGTTGCCGCAGGTATCAGGATGAGGAAAAGCTACACTGAGGGCGAGTGGCACGGTGAGGACAACGGCAGGTTTATTACGCAGATTGTGGGTTCAGAGAAACGTCAATCCCGCGCATACCGGGGACGGCAGCAATGCGGGCTTCGACCGCAAAGTCTTGACAGTGGGGCGGATGTCCGGAATGGGCGCGCCTGCGCTGGCCGACGTACTTCCGCAAGGGTGAAT
>NZ_JBWVBF010000016.1:0-19072 GCF_057221115.1 Ruegeria sp. HKCCD6426
ATCTTCATGCGTAACGCGTAACCTGTTCACAACGCGCAGACAACTTGGCAATGCCAGGCAAAGAGTTTCAGCCCGAAGGAGCGTCCGTGACAGCGTCGACCTTTCCCTGAAATTCGTCGGTTGAATTGCCGTGTGGATAGGGTTGGTCGGGGATTGGGCAATCCAGAAATCCGCATAGAGGTTCCCACCCGCTACCAAGCTCGTAAGTCAGAAGTCTGTCTTTCCCGAACTCTGCTTGAACATCCAAAATATTCTTTTCGTAAACAGAAATCATATGATCTCGGTCGGCGATATTACCGCCGAACACGCCATCGGCGATTAACTTAATCCCAATTGAGTCGGCGTCTTCGCTATTCCGCAATATCGATAATATCGTCTTATCCATGCTTTCGTACCATGCGTCGGCATCGCGTACGGAGAGGATGATCTTCGCTTTCGGGAAGTGCGCGCTCAATTCTCTCCAAAAATAGGCGCCGGGCCAGTCAACGGTTGCATTATATTCGGCGAAGACCTGGTCCCAATCTGGTGTGTTCCCTCCGGCGGCGGAGCGCCAAACCGCTACTCGCTCAGCATGGGGCAGCACTTCGAACATATGGTAGCAAGGTCCCAACCCCAAAATTTCAAGGGCCTTCTTAAGCGACTCGGTGCCTGTACGGCCGAATCCTGCGCCAATAACTGAAAGAGGCAAATCAATCTCCTAACAATTTAGTTCTGTCTGAATGCGATGAGCTAACAACAAACCCAACATTTTGTCTACTGTCACCAATGTGTTCAAGTTTGGAGAATGACAGCTTGATTTGATGTCTGCTTCGGGCTCGTAGCGGTCATTCTTTGCAGTGAGCATCGATTGGAGGTAAGAGCCCGAAGGAGACATGGATAACCTTCTGGTTGATTGGTGGAAAGCAGCCTTTCTGCTAAAATGCAGTCCTGGAAAATGTGGGATGGGAGGAGAAATCATGTCTTGGAATGTTTCAGGTGAACTCGTCGAAACCTGCAATTGCAACATGCTTTGCCCATGCTGGTTCGGACAAGCCGACCTTATGCTCTTGGACCAAGGGTACTGTGCGACATCTCTGTTGATACGCATTCGCGAGGGCTCTCATGAAGGCGTGGGCCTTTCTGGCCAAAACGCGATTGTCTCATTGCATTTTCCCGGACCAACACTTTTCGACGCGAACGGTACCGGGCGAGTGTACATTGACGAAAACGCCAGCGATGCGCAGGCGGCGGCATTGGAGACTATCTTGCAGGGTGCGTCCGGCAGCGGCATGGAGGTGCCGGCAAGCCTGTTGTCGACCTGGCTTCCGACCAAACGCGCCAGGATCAGCGTGACCGAGGCCGAAGGCGAACTTACTGCAAGCGTGGCCGGTGTGGGCGAGATGAAATCTCGTCGTCTGGTCAATGAACTCGGCAACAAGATGAAACTGCAGAACGCCGCGTTCAGCCTCGCCTTCGGGCATGAAGGGCATGAAGGTGATCTGGCCCCCAGTGAAGGAACCACCTGGAACGACGCGGATATGCCCGTGACCTGGACAGGCCGGTCGGGTGTGGTCGGACAAGTCGCTTGGGCCGGCTGAGGCCGGGCCGGAACGTCAGGCCATCACAATGAATGCTGTAGGAGTCGCACGACGAGATCGGGCGCTGGTGCTGGCAGCGCTAGTCGTGCTCACGGCATTGGCGTGGGCCTACACAATTTACCTCGGGCTTGGTTCGTCCTCGATGACGATGGTCGGCGACGTGGCCATGCCGATGATGATGCAGTGGTCAGTCGCGGATTTTGTCTTCATGCTTATCATGTGGGCGGTGATGATGTTCGCTATGATGCTGCCTTCGGTTACACCCGCCTTAATGATCTACGAGCGGGTCCGCGCGAAGCGGGAGGAGGCAGGGCGACCCTTCGTGCCAACGGGCAGCTTCGTGGCGGGGTATCTGTTGGTTTGGCTGGGGTTCTCGCTGGCGGCGACTGTATTGAATTGGTGGCTGCACACGGGTGGCGCGCTTTCCTCCATGATGGGGAGGGTTGCGCCGACTGTGGGCGGCGTGATGTTGATACTCGCCGGGTTGTTCCAATGGACGCCACTCAAGGACACTTGCCTGGAGCATTGCCGGTCTCCCGTGAGTTTTCTTACGGTTCATTGGCGCGAGGGGACCCTGGGCGCCGCAAAGATGGGGCTTCACCACGGGGTCTACTGTCTTGGCTGCTGCTGGATGCTGATGGTGCTGTTGTTTGTGTTGGGCGTCATGAACCTGCCGTGGGTTGCCGTACTTACAATCGTAGTTTTGGCAGAAAAGACTTTGCCATTCGGGCGGTTTCTGAGCCGAGGATTGGGCGTGATTTTGATTGTCTGGGGTGGGTGGCTGGTCACGCTCTCCTGAGTAAAAGTTGATGCATTCACAAGCAGGATGAATGCCACCGCAGAGCGATCTCCAACACGTCACCGGACAAGCAATTTCTGCGGGAGGTCAAGGTCCGCTCCAAACCCAAAGCGGAAATAGGGGAACTGGTGTGCTAATCTGTTGCAAGACCATTCAGATTTGCTGGAGTTGGCAATGACTCACATCGATCACCTAAAATCGATATGCGAACTTAAAGGGCTTCAAGTCGTCGATGTTGGTGCGGGTGACGGCGTCTATTCACGAGACTTGTACGCAGCAGGAGCCAAAGTCACCGCAATAGAAATAGATCCGGACAAAGTTGCTAAAGCCAAAGAAGATTTACCAAGAAACATCGACGTTAGGCTTGGGGCTGCCGAAGACCTGCCTCTCGACTCCGGCTCGCAGGACCTGGCGTGTTTGTTCTTCTCACTTCATCACATTCCAGTGGAGGTTCAGCACACTGCTTTCACTGAAATTCGCCGCGTTCTTGGAAACAGTGGGCGGTTGCACATAGTGGAGCCCTATCCTTACGGGACAATGTTTGACGTTGTTCGATTGGTGGAAGATGAAACCCTCGTTCGAACTCATTCTCATGAAACACTTAACCACTTGGACGGAGTAGACGGGTTTCGGCTGGAAAACAAAAATGAGTACGTCCTCACTCGTGAATATCCGACTTTCGAAGCGTTTCTGGAAAAGATCGTTTGGCCGGATCCAGATCGTTCTAGAGCTTATGAAAAGATTTCTTCCGACGTGGAAGGCGCATTCAACCGGTCGGTCCAAGCCCTTGATGGGAAGATCGTTTTACTCCAGCCTTGCGCCGCATACCACTTTATCGTTTCATAATAGCGGTTGTATTACCGTGAGATCCAGCTCCGTATAGCAATTTCGCCCACAAAGCGATCCTTGAAAAATTTCATTTGAGATCAAAGACGCGACCTTGGATTCGGCAAGGCAAGTAGCCCGTAGGTTGGCAGAACAGATGGCCACGTGAATCGCCAGAACGACGGCATCGAGACCGACTCGGAACGAACATTTGCAACTGGAAAGTGCTCAGTTTTCGGACGTGTTTGCCGACACGACTTGCGACTGAGATATAAGCCACTTGACGAACTCCTTAGCCTCAGGACGCTGATAGTCTTCTTGCGTCTGAATGTAGTACACGCCGAAGAGCGGCTCAGAGAACAATTCAATCATCCGACCAGATGACAGATCTTCCTCAAAAAAAGCTCTGGCAGAATACGTAATACCGTCACCCCGGCGAACCGCGGTCATGATAAGATTCCCCGGCATGTGATTTATGGTCAATGGCTCGGCGGGAACAACCCCGTGATAAGTGAACCAGTCCGCCGCTTCGTTGGTGCCCAGTTCCTGCAACCAAGGCAACTTTGTCAGAGAAGCTGGGTCACGCAGGTCTTGGCCCCCGACCAATGAAGGTGCTCCGATCACGACCATATCGGAGACAAGGACAGTGTCCTCCTCTTTTCTCGGCATGCGTCTATCGTGATACCTAATCGCGACATCGATACCACCCGGACGTATCTGAACTAGCTCCGAGGTTGGGTTCAGCATCAAAGTGATCTCCGGGTGTTGACGTTGAAACTCTGCCATTCTCGGCAATAGCCACTCCACCGCGAACGCTGGTGACATGGTCACTTGAACAGGGCGGTGCGCTGTATGTTCTGCCAACCGTTCGACGCCCCTTCCAATAATTTCAAAGCCGATACCAAGTTCACGCGCAAGAATGATTCCGGGCTCTGTCAACTCAATGCTGCGCCCACGTCTGGAAACGAGAGCAACACCCAGATGCTTTTCCAACGATTTCACCTGCTGACTGACAGCTGCTTGGGTCACGTTCAAACGTTCAGCCGCCACGGTATAGCTTCCGGCATCCGCAACCGCTGAGAAAGCACGCAAAGCGTTCATCGGGGGAAGGTGTAACCAATCCATACTATAGTTTTTCTTATGTGTTCTCAGACTATTTGAGTCGCATAATATCGGTTTTCCTGACAATATTCACAGCGAAATATGTTCTGGAATTATGGACTATCTGAGCGGGCGATTCATTACCGATGTCAACCTATCCGCACGCCATGAGAGCTTGATACGATGGAAAAACTTCAAGGTGGATGTTACTGTGGTGCTGTTCGTTACCAGTTAGCAACCCCACCAGCGTGGTCGGGTCATTGCCATTGTCGTTCATGCCAAATGGCCCTTGGCGGCGCTTTTGTAACTTGGGCTAAGGTAGCCGCCGCAGACTTCGCAGTCATTAAAGGCGAAATCCAATACATTGAGAAAACTCCGGGTATTCGCCGCGGGTTTTGTCGGGACTGTGGAACAACGCTAACCTATTCTGCTGCCAATGAAGTTGAGGGCCAAGACTGGAGCGGTGATGCGTGGTTTGCGGCTGCGACGTTGGATGACCCATCGCTTGCTCAGCCAAAAGCCCACGTCTTCGTTTCACATCGGCAGCCATGGATAAAACTCGACGACGGGCTGCCGACGTTTCTTGAGTTCTAACCAACTTTCCGAGCGAACAAGGAGAAAGCGATGCACACTGCTTATTCATATGCCTGCAAGGATTGCGAGGGCATGGAGGCCTGCCCAGGCAAAGTAGTTGCTGCGACGAAGGATGAAGTCTGGAAGCTCATGGAACTTCATGCGGTGGTTGCCCATGGAGAAGACCCTAGCTCGTGGGACGCCGACACTCGGGCATATCTGGGAACATTGATAAAACCATCTTGATGAACCAGTTGAGCTTTGAAGCCCAACAAAGTCGCGGGATTGAAGCTCTGTTCGGATCACTTGGCGGAGAATGGCGGCTTTGTTGCGAATGGCCGGTTTGGGCTCGTAGCGGACATTCGAAGTTGACAATAAGGAGGAGAGAAGTGTTCATTTTGTTACTAGTTTTTACTGTTGAAGGCGACGGTTCGGGACACATTCATGCCGAGCGTCTTGGCCCCTATATAGATAGATTGACCTGTGAGGTCGCTGCCGAACTCGCAAGCGAACCTGTGGTCTCTACCGGGCACGTCTACGGTAGCGTGAGGGCCTACTGTTTTCCCGAATCAGATTCTCGATAAGGAGGACCGATATGGAACAGCAACTGAAGATTGGCGACACGTTTCCTCACCCAACCCACTCGCGCCACCAGAGATGCCATGTCCGGGGTTTTGTGGACGAATTGTTAGTGGTTAGATGGTGGCGGCTGTCCCGGCAGTTTTGGCAGTACGAAGTTATCGACCCGGACACTCTCCAACGGCCAGGCCACGAGGAAGCTAAATAACTTGGTGAAGGTGCACAATAAGGAGCAGTCAAATATGGGATTAGCCGAGCGAGCGCGACGTGCTCTTGTCTCGTTGACGGGATACGACGCCCGAATTTTGGGTGCATCGTATCAGTTCCTTCGCGTCTTCTTTGCTCTGGCTTGCGTTTTGGTCATCATCACCGCGCTTTTTGCAGCGGTTGTCTGGTTGCGACAAAGTTCACAATAAGGAGGGACGGATGTCTGCTCTGCGGACTTACCGGCCGTTCGTCTAATCGCTCACGCTTTTGAGAACTCGTTGATAGAACGCGCCTTGTGCATCCTCACCAGTAGGTCTTGCGACCCATTCCCAATCCAAATTCAGTGCTCCTGCGGGTACGATTTGCCGCGCGATCGCTGGCGGTGTGGTTTCGTCAGGCGTTCCATTCTTCCAGTCGTGAAAGGCTGATGAGTAACGAACGACCGCTCCGCAAGTCGGCAAATCGAGTAACCCGCCCTCGGCAAAGAACATTAACCCGTCGCCCATTTCTTCCCCGATGAGTTTGAGCCTATTTCCCAAACGATGTTTAAGGATGGCTACAAACACTATAGCTGCGGAAAACGTGAACTTATCGACAAGCACAACAACCTGCTTACTTGCGCTTTGCGAGATCGCATCGATCAAGGGCATCGTTAGAAGAAAATCGCCGCCGGTGTTTCCGCGAACGTCAATTAAGAGTGTTTTGTTTGAGCTGGCGCCCACGCGGTCCGCTGCATCTGAGATGGCCTTAGACAGCGCACTTTCGCTCGGGTCAAAGAAACTTGGCAACAGAATTGAAAGCCCAAGGTCTTGCCAGTCCGTTATCTCTACAAAGGTCTCGGGTTCCCAGGCTGGATCAGCCTTGCCGTGCTCGTTTCTAGGGTAGAGCGTCGATGCAGGAACAGTATTTCCATTTGCCACTTTCAGATTGGTTATCTGCCCATTTTTGTCCTGCACACGATACTCGGTCGTACCGCCGTTTGACGAAAAACCCAAACGTGTCAAAGCGTACGGCCAAGCCAGAAGAATCGGTCCGATGACCCGTCTCCTTTGGCACGTTCCCGCCAGAAATTTCTCCGCAGTGGCTTCGATTTGGCTCAAAGCTGCACCGTTGACTGCTATCAACTCTCCTCGCGGTGCAGTTACCCCTGGTGCCGCCCCAATGACTTGCACTGAGCGCCCCACGCTCACGAACCTCAGCGGTAGCACCGAGATCGCATCATTCGGGATCAGCCGTGTGTGCCCATTGTCGGGAAGTGCCATTAGGCGCATCGCGGACAACAGAAAGGCTTCAATGGAGCCCTCCAAAGCGCATCTTCGGCAGTCACTAATGCAGCTGTCTATTACGGCCTTTTCGATCCGCCGAAAGCTGGGATCGGTTGGCAGGGCAGTTTCTAGAATTTGCTTAAGGTCTTCCGTCAGCGACATGATTCACAGTGCGCATAGCCGCTCGTCAATGTCCAGATTGAGCCCCACCTGGACCTGCTCGTTCTTCGCTGCGAGACAGCAGAAAATGCAGCCTTTCAGGCGGACCGTAGTAAACGTGAAACCATGAATTCATGCAGTGCAGGACGGAGGGCTTCATTGCTGCACAAATACGGATGATTGCTTCACCGCTATGCGTCAATCCCTTCCACCCGCATCGGTTGTTCTTCCCCCCATTTCTGAAATAAAAGACTGCCCGGGTAGATCCCAAACTGTTTCTTAAATGCCCGCGACAGTGCCTCGCCTGACCTATAAGAGTACTTTCGAGCCACCGCTTTGACCCGTGCGCCATTTTGGATGTCTTGAAGCGCCAGCGTGAGGCGCCAACGGCGTAAGTAAGCAATCGGCGTCAATCCAAGTGTTTCACGAAACACATCAATAAAGCGGCTTCTCGACATTCCTGCAATTTCGGCAAGGTCTTGTGCGCTCCAGGAATTTGTCGGCTCGGAATGAATGGCAACCAGCGCACGGCTAATGCGGTCGTGGGCCAGACCATTGAGAACACCTGCCTCTGAAAGTCCATTGTCCATGCAGATTCGCAGAACTTGTATAAAAAGAATCTCAGCAATCCGGTTCAATACGGTACGTACACCGCAACGATCAAGGCTGGCCTCCCTCATCGCGAGTTCAACCATCGCGGCGAGATGCGGGTCGTCATGAGCCGACAAAACGGTTCTGTTGGGCAATGTCTGAAGGAACGGATGTTCAACATTGCCCAAGCGCGCGCGCGCAGCGAAGATCACTTTGGGCAAAAGATGGAAACACCGAAGTTCTAATGGCCGGTTGACAATTTCGACGGTTGCAATTTCGCCTTCCTTGTCTCCTTCAAAAAACAATAGATTGGCCGTTTCCGGCGCACATACTTGGACTTCTAAAGAGAAGCTGGAGAAGAGGTCAGACAGTCTGTCCAGTTCAGGCATATGCGACTCCTGGTTAGGTAAATCGGAAAAACCATACAGAGAATCCATATACGATATGCGTATGACTGACACAACAGAGACCAGCACAGCAGAGCCAGAATTGAAGCTCTATTCCTGGACCACGCCCAACGGTCGCAAGGTTTCCATTGCTCTGGAGGAGATGGGGCTGGCATATCAGGCGATCCCCATCGACATCACAAAGGGCGAGCAGTCCACGCCCGAATATCTGGCGATAAATCCCAACAGCAAGATACCGGCGCTTGTTGATGGCAAGACGGTGATCAACGAGTCTGGTGCCATTCTTCTCTATCTTGCAGACAAGACCGGTCGTTTTGCGCCATCCTACGGTTCGTCCCGATGGTGGGAGATGATGGAATGGCTCATGTGGCAAATGGGCGGCCTCGGGCCGATGCTGGGGCAGGCACATCACTTCCTTCACTATAACCCAGGCAAGTCATCATACGCCGAGCACCGCTATCACGCCGAAGCGCTTAGGCTCTATTCGGTTTTAGAAGGTCGCTTGGAACGGTCTGCATTTATTCTTGATGAACTCTCCATCGCCGACATGGCGATTTGGCCCTGGGTATCGAGATTTGGGTATCAGCAAATCGACCTGAACGAGTTTCCGGCAACCAGGGATTGGTATCTCAAACTTGGCGAACGCCCCGGATTTCAAACCGGCTATGCTCAGCCCTTGGACGTCGGGGAAATTCCTCTCACTAAAACAATAAGTTGAAAGAGGCCAAAGATGGCCAAACACGTACGAACGGGTAGCTGCAATTGCGGAGCATGCCGCTTTACAATTGCACCCACAGAAGAAAAGGCGGTCATATGCCATTGCACCAGTTGCCAAAAGCAATCGGCGTCCGCATTTGGGGCCGTAATTGTGGTTCCGGCAGATACCGTAGCACTCACATCCGGCGCATTGAAGAAATGGACGCGCAAAGCTGACAGCGGCAACACCGTTGATTGCTACTTTTGTGACAATTGCGGAACCCGTGTTTGGCACGGCGACATTGAAACGGAACCAATGCTCAAGGTCCGTGCGGGAACGCTCGACCAACCCATTGATTTCTCAAAAGCGACCCAGCTTTGGACCAGCAAGGCGGCCCCCGGAATTGTCATCCCTGACGGGGTCACGGCGTTCGCCAAGAACCCACGCTAGGGAATGCTAATTGCCCAGCTCACCAAGTGCCAGAAATGAAACGAGGGACCGTCACCACTCAACGGGAGAAAGACATGAAGAGAATCACAATTATCGCATCGGCATGTGCAGCTTTGATCGCCATGCCTCTGTTTGCAAAAGACATCTCCGTACAATCGCGATTTCCGCCGCTTCAATTTACCGATGCTACACCTGGTGGCGCTCATCCGGTTGGTGGAGCGGCGAAGAACTTCATCGATGAAGCCAATACGCTTTTGGCAGGCCATGATACGCGTCTGGTTATGCATGTCTCCGGCCGCATCGATCCTGCTGATGAGGGCGACGTACAGCCTCCGGTCGTGAGCCGCAAGGACTGGGGAAGCCTCTTGAAAGCCGTAGCGGCGGGCCCGCATGAAGGCGGACTG
This sequence comes from Ruegeria sp. HKCCD6426, assembly GCF_057221115.1. Lineage (NCBI taxonomy): Bacteria > Pseudomonadati > Pseudomonadota > Alphaproteobacteria > Rhodobacterales > Roseobacteraceae > Ruegeria > Ruegeria sp. HKCCD6426. The sequence continues at coordinate 9,635 of NZ_JBWVBF010000016.1, forward strand.
GCTGCATATATAGGGCTGCCGACGGAATCCAAGCTGGCGTTCGCGGAGTTCTATTCAGGAGGTGTCCCCTTCGGGCTGACAGCGCCAGAATGGATAGCGTTCCTCTATGGCGGCGGCGGCATCGAAATTCACCAGAGATTCTACGATGAGGCATTTGACGGAAAGCTAAAAGTAATCCCAGTCGCAGTCAGCCCGTCGCAGACATCGGGTTTTTTCCCAAAACCTCTGCCTGAAGCCGGTGAAGGCGTGTCTGCCGAAGAAGCCTTGGGCGCGTTTTGCGATCTGCCCTACGTCATTCGTTATCCGATCGGTGCACGCTATATCATTCAGGACAGCTGCCGCTCAGTTGGGAAGGACATTGACTTTATCGGCAAGGCAACCCGTTGTGAGAACTCAAAGGCAGATTGCGGTTCCAACCCCGACAATCCCGTAGTTAATGATCCGAAGCGCCTGACGTTCGGCGGGTTTGCACCAGGCGTTTTCCCGCATTTGATGTCAGTCAACGGAAATGTTGATGCATTTGAATTGGCGATGCCGTCCGGCCACCTTCAATTCTTCAAACTGGTGGCCAGGAAGCAGGGTGAGAGCAATGACAGCGTTGACATCTCAGATGTGACCCCGCCAGTCCATTATACAACAAGCTGGCATCAAACCTGGGTCTATGCGGAACTCGTTTGGAACAAGGCCGAATGGGAAGCACTTGATCCCGCAGTTCGGAATGCGATCGAATTTGCCGCGAGGGCTACTGTGCTGAAGACCTACGCTCAACGCGTCTCGGCGCAGGGGGCAGCACTGCGCAATCTGGAGCGCAACGGAGCCGAGAGCCGGGAATGGCCTGCTGGGATGCTGCAAATCTTCACGGCCCACGCAGACGCTGCGCTTGATCGCCTGGCTCAGGAAGAGGCGGCAAGGAACGGCGACGCCACGCTGGTTGAAATGCTTGCAGCTGTTCGTGCCTTCAAGGTCGAAAATGCAGTCTTTCTGGATGCAGATGATGTTAGTCAGGGAACAAGCAGGGATTGAAGGCGTTGTTGGGTGATGTCACCGTAACATTGAAACGATTGGTGACACCCCAATTTCCGCATAGGTGGCGCAGATGCAAAACCCGCCTATCAGCTACAAGCGCCGCCGTTCTTCAGCACAAATCATCGCTCATGTTGTCTGGCTATACGTTTGGTTCAATTTGAGCCTGCGCGAAGTGGAAAAGATGTTGCTGGAGCACCGTGTCGACGTTTCGTACAAGACCATCCGTCGTTGGACTGCCAAGATCGGACCGAAAACCGCGCGGATCAAGCGGAGGCGGCAAGAGTGGCCCCGCGATATCTGGTACTTGGACGAAGTTACCGTCGGGCATCCGCGCCGCAGCCTATGATATCGGTGGCGTTCTTGGCCTGGGTTCGATGGCAATGTTGTTCCAACTGACGGGTTCCAACTATGCCAGCACGCTTTGGCTGGCGGTGATTGCCCTTATACTTGCCTGCGTTTTTGCACATGTCGTCTATCTGGGGACTGCAAGCAGGCCGCTGAAATAGGCAATTCAGATCACCGGGCGACGGTGTTGGTCGTCGCCCGCAAAACGCACTCAACAAGCTCTACCAACGCCCGAGACACTACGAAGAGACGGCTTAGAAATCGAAGGCAGAATCCAGACTTAACATTGTTAGGTTAAATTCCGATTTTTTGTCACGTTGTGAGAACAACCTGTAAGGAGAATTCAATGTCCGCCATGTCGACCCGACGCACTCTGCGCAACCTCCATCTCATCCTGTCTTTGGCAATCGGGGTGTATCTCTATTCCCCCTGGGCCACTGACCCGACATTCCAGGTCCTGATCCGGTTCGGTGTCGTCCCGATGATAGCGCTGAGCGGCATATGGATGTGGAAACAAGGTACCATCGCACAATGGTTCAGATGCAACGCTCCGCCGCGTACCACTGACTAGAAACCCCCGCTCATTTTGGCGATGCGACGGAAACCCGAGTGGTTGAATTACCAACAACTGCTTCTGCGCACTGGGCTGCATTGCAGCAAAAGGCATGCCGCGGATGCGAGGAAGTTCTGCATGAGCGATGGCCGCGGCTGTGCAAGTCCGGTTCCCTGGTCAACGCAATTTACTGGATCAACTGGTTCACCTTTCATGCAGTTCGCCGAGCCCAGCGAAAGACGATCGCAGAATTCAGAAGGCCTGGATTCCGGCACACAAATCCGACAACACAACGAAACCCGATTTTCTGGCGGCTGCCAAAAAAGCAATCGAACAACTCGGGGCAAATGCGGACCGTGCGGAGTTGCTCCGATGTGCTGATCTCACCCTCGAGAAAAGCCGCCGCTAGCCTGCGGATATCCGAGAATTAAGGGCACAAAATCGGGTCAAATGTCCCTGAATGTATCTGCGTCCAGTAATTAAGGGCACAGTGACAGCGCCCCTGGCTGTCGCAGATGGCGTGAAGTTTGGTGTTCATGCCGCCTTTGGTTCGGCCGATCAGGCGACCGCGCCCCCTTATTTTGGCGGCCATGCTGGTCGCCGTTCGATGTGCCTTCAGGTAAGTCGCGTCGATCATCACGGCCTTCTGTTCGCTGTGCTCGGCGGCCAGACCGGCCATTATCCGTGCGAAGATGCCTTTTTTGCTCCATCGCTTCCAGCGATTGTAGAGCATTTTGTGCGGTCCATAGGCATCAGGGGCATCGCGCCACCTTAACCCATTTCGGTTGATGAAGATAATCCCGCTCAAAACTCGCTTGTCATCAACCCGACGCTTACCATGCGACTTCGGTAAGAAGGGTTTAAGACGCGCCATCTGCACGTCGGTCAGCCCAAAAAGACCGCTCATGTCACCGCTCGGTTTTCGGAGCCGTGAATCACGCGGCGCGTCGGAATTCAATGCATCCTGACCCTAGCTGAGATCTGGCGGCGCTACCTTCGGCAGGTTTGTCTGGTCGAATTTCTTATTGTCAAAACCACAAAAATACAATAAACCACAAAACTACACATTCATGCACACCTGCATGTTGAAGAAGTTTCTTGCCAGAAACGCTGAGACATTTGTCGGGGACGCAGACAACAGACAGGGACAGCAAAATGAACAAGACGACATCACAAATCGCCGCATCAGTTTTTGCAATTGGCGCAGCGACCTCGGCGATGGCCGAGTCACTGACGATCTACAGCGCTCTGGAAGAGGAAGAGATCGCAGTATATCTCGAGGCCGCTCAGGAAGCGATGCCGGATCTGGAGATTGACATTCTGCGCCTGTCCACGGGCAAGCTGGGTGCCCGGCTACTTGCCGAAAAAGACAATCCACAGGCTGATGTGATCTGGGGATGGGCGGTTACGGCCATGATGGACCCGCAGGTTTTGGAGCTACTCGAGCCGGTAGAAGTGGCTGGAACTGAGACGCTTGCCCCGGAATTTCGCGATCCTGATGGTCGATGGTTTGCCCAGATCGGTTATATGGGCGCGTTTTGCGTGAATACTGAACGTCTGAAGGACAAGGGGCTGGAAATGCCCAAGAGCTGGACCGATCTGGAGGCCCCGGGGTTCAAGGACGAGGTTCTGATGCCTGATCCGAATTCTTCGGGCACTGGTTATCTGCACGTTAACGCCGTCTTGCAAAGCCTAGGCGTGGAAGATGGCTGGAAACAGTTGTCAGCAGTGGATCCGAACATGGCCCAGTATACATCCTCGGGCTCTAAGCCGTGCAAGGCAGCGCGGGTCGGCGAATACACAGTTGGCATCTCGCTGGCCTTCACAGCAATGAAATCCATTGAAGACGGTTACCCGCTCGCCATGGTTTTTCCTGAAGGGGGGGCGGGCTACGAACTGGAAGCCTCAGGAGTGTTGAGCAGCAGTGAAAACAAAGAGGATGCGAAACGTTTCCTCGACTGGTCGATGAGCGAAGATGCGCTCGCGCTCTTTGGGCAATATAAGGCGCTTGTTACAGCTCCGGGTGTGGAAATGTCCGGGTTCGCCAAAGATGCCGGCTTGCCGGAAGACATCAGCACAATTCTCGCGCCGGTCGATTTCGTTGAGTCCGCTGGCAGACAGAATGAAATCAAGGCCGAATGGAGAGAGCGTTTCGGTCGGTAAAGCTTGACGGGAGTGTTGCGGATGGCCCTGTCGCCATCCGCAACTCCAAAAAAACCTCAAAAAACAACAATCGAGTGCAAATGGGGCCGTTCCGCCCTCAGGCAGCCTTTGTGAAAGAGCCGCAATGTATCTGACTGTCCAAAACGCGACCAAGAAATATGGTTCATTCATAGCACTGAATGACGTCACAGTGTCCCTAGAGAAAGGCGAATTTGTTTGCCTATTGGGTCCGAGCGGTTGTGGCAAAACCACATTGCTTCGCATAATTGCCGGGTTGACGGATATCGACGACGGACAGGTCATTCTCCAGGGGCAGGATATTTCGAAGCTGCCCGCCCGTCAGCGTGATTTTGGTATAGTATTTCAGTCCTATTCGTTGTTCCCGAATATGACCGTCGCCGAAAATATTGGGTATGGGTTGAAAATCCGCGGGCAGGACACCTCTAAGACTTCTGGTCGCGTGGCGGAATTGCTCGACATGATTAAGCTTCCGCATGTTGCCGGCAAGTACCCTGGGCAGCTATCAGGTGGACAGCAGCAGCGAATTGCGCTGGCCCGGGCGATCGCCGTCGACCCGCGTGTTCTGTTGCTGGATGAGCCGCTTTCGGCTCTGGACGCCAAAGTGCGCGCCTCGCTGCGTGATGAAATCAAGCAAGTACAGCGGGCGTTGGGCATTCCGACCTTGATGGTAACCCATGATCAGGAAGAAGCCTTGGCGCTGGCCGACAAGATTATCTGCATGAACCACGGAGTTGTTGTGCAGGCGGGCACCCCGGATGAGCTATACCACAGGCCAAAAACGCGGTTTGTGGCTGACTTCATGGGAACGAGCAACCTGATCGACACCGGTCGGATCAGGCAGGCCATGCCCGAACTTCTGGCTGATCGACCCAAAGGTGAAGACGATCAGTTCATTGCCAGCTTGCGCCCAGAGCAAATTGGGGTTCAGGCGAATGCATCCGGGAAAGCCACAATCAGGTCGCTGTCTTTCCTGGGAAATCTTACCCGGCTCAGTCTGGACAGCCCGTTGGGAGAGCTTGTAGCGGAAACCCACGGCGAAGTCACTTTGGCCGAAGGTCAGAGCGTGGACCTCGAAATTGCCCCGACGGCCATGACCTGGGTCGCGAATGATGTACACGGTGACGCGGCATGACTTGCGCTGATGTGTCTGCCACCCCGGCCAAACCCGAACGGAAGTTTGACGGCGACAAATTGGTAGCAGCGGTCTGCATAGCGGTGCCTCTGTTCGGGCTGGCTTTGTTTTTCCTCTATCCGATGGTCATCGTATTCCTGCGCTCGATCACGACGCCGGACGGGACCTATGGGTTCCAAAACTATTCGGAGGTTCTGCAATCCAGCGGCTTCTGGCGCGCTACGCGGCATTCCATGACGATGGGATTGGCGACAACGGTCGTCAGCGTGTTTCTTGGTTTCATCATAGCGCATGGCCTGCACCGGTGTGCATTTCCGGGCAAATGGGTGATCCGTGCCGTGATCGTTCTGCCTCTTCTTGCGCCTTCTTTGGTTCAGGCATTGGGGTTGATTTTCTTGCTGGGTCGCAACGGGCTGGTCAGCCGTGCACTGGGTATCGAGCTGGATATTTATGGGTTTTGGGGTCTTCTCATTTCGAACACCCTTTATGCGCTGCCGCAAGCAGTCATGATCATTGGTGCATCACTGGTTCTGCTTGATGCGAGAATCTATGAAGCGGCCGAAGTGATGGGCGCCAAGCCCGGCCGGCAATTCAGAGACCTTACCCTGCCCGCAACGGTCTTCGCCTTGCTGAATAGCGCCTTTGTCGTTTTCATTATCACTATCACGGATTTCGGCAATGCCGCAGTAATCGGTGGGGATTACTCGGTTCTGGCGACCGAGATCTACAAGCAAGTGATTGGCCTGCGCAATTTCAACCTTGGCGCTGTTGTCGGTATCATGCTTTTGCTGCCCACAGTGGTCTCGTATGTCATCGAACGTCAGGCGATGAAGCGCCAACGAAATCAGAACGGCGCCAATATCCAAAGGTTTGTCCCGGTTTTCAGCCCGCGCCGCGACATTCCCATGGCGCTGGTTTGCTTCCTCATCGTGGCGATGATCGTCTCGGTCATCGGTATTGTGATTTACGCGAGCTTCGTGAAGCTTTGGCCCTACAATTTCGATCTGACGTTCAAGCACTTCGATATCACTCTGGCTGGTGGATATTCGTCGCTGTGGGTCACGATCCTCATATCTCTGGGTGCGGCGGCAGGCGGGACATTTCTGATTTTTGTCCTGGCGCTTGGATTGCGAAAACTGCCGCCACAGCCAGCACAGGCGATACAAGTGCTTGCGGCAATGCCTGCGGCAGTGCCCGGGATTGTCCTTGGCCTGTCCTACATTCTGACATTCAACTCGACGTCAACACCGCTGTACCTGCTGTACGGCACGGCAGCTCTGATCGCTATCGTCAACTTCTATCACTATCACACTCAGGCTTTTCTGACGGTGATGACCGGGTTCCGCCAATTCCCGGCAGCGCTTGAGGAAGCCGCCTGCTCGTTGGGCGCCGGTATGGCCAGAACTGCCGCGACAATCGTCGTGCCGTTTGTGGCACCTATGTTGGCATCCGTCTTCTTCTTCCTTTTCATGCGCTCGATGGTCACTTTGTCAGCGGTTGTGTTTCTGACCACGCCCAAGCTCGACGTGGCGGCGGTGACAATCATGCGGCTGGATGATGCCGGACTAACATCCCAAGCCGCCGCTTTTTCCAGCTGTGTTATGGCGGTAGTCGCCATTTCGCTTGGGTTGATGAAGATGTCCGTCGCGCTGTTGTCGCGCAAACCTAAGTCCTAAAAGGGAATTCAGGGAATGTGGTCTAAGGAACGCCATCAACGAATACTTGCGCTGTTGGAATCCAGCCAGCGCGTCAGTGCGAATGATCTGCCGGATCTTCTTGGTGTTTCCCGCGAAACCGTGAGGCGCGATCTTCTCGAACTGGAAGAAACCGGTCTGATCGAGCGTGTGCACGGTGGTGCGGTTCTGCCTGCTCAACGCAGAGAGGAGCCTTTTGAAAAACGCCGGGATGCCCAGGCCGGCGCCAAGCAAAAGATCGCGCGAAAGGCGGCCACTCTGGTCAAGCCGGGAATGTCCATCATGGTGGATGCAGGCACAACGACAACGGCTTTCGGGCATGCAATTGCGCAGTTGTCGAACTTCATGCTGGTCACGAACTCGGTCGAGATAGCTCAGATCATCAAGGCAGCAGGAACCGACGCCGAAGTTATTTTGCTGGGCGGGCAAATCGTTTCTGACGTACCTGCTACTTATGGTGAACTGACACTGTCAGAAATCCGACGCTTCAATGTCGATCTGGCGGTCGTCTCTCCGGTTGCGATTCATGCGCAGGAAGGTGCTTTCTCTTATGCCCTGAAAGAGGCCGAAGTTGCCAATGCGATGCTGGAGCAAGCGGCGGAGAACGTATTCCTGTGCGATCGTACAAAGCTTGGTCAGACGAGCCGGGTTCGGATTTGCGAAGCAACACGGATCGGGACGCTGGTTACGGACAGCAAGGCGCTTCCCGAACAGACCGCATCATTCGACGAAACAGGGACCAGTGTTCTGATCTGACGAACCGTGGTCAGGTTGAAATGCAAACAACAACCCTTGCGATGGATTTTCAAGGAAAGAAGATGAGTAAAGACATAACTGAAAATTTGGCCGGGGATCGCATTCATCAGATTATTTCCGACAGCGAGAGCTTTGCAGAACTCGCCTCTGGGATTGCCCGCGGTGCATTCCGTCAACCGAACCACGTGAGCTTCAAATCAGATGAAAGCCCGGTAACGGTTACGGATCGTCTGATCGAAAGCGAATTGAAAAAGGCAATTGCAGCCAAGTATCCGGATGACGGAATCTTTGGCGAAGAAAGCGGCGTTGATGGTGGCACAACCAAAAACCTTTGGGTAATTGACCCGATCGACGGCACCCGCTCTTTCATTTCCGGCAATCCCCTGTTTGGGCTGCTGCTTGCCTACGTCGCAGATGGCCAAGCTATTGCCGGGACCATTTCCATGCCGATGTTGAGCGAAGTGTACTCGGGCGGCGTTGGACGAGCGGCCACCTGCAACGGAAGACCCATCCGCGTTTCAGGACAACGCAGTCTGGATGACTGCAAAATCTACATCAACGAGGGCGAGAAACTGATTGCGGAACGGCCAGAGCAGTTGAACCGGCTGTTGCGCACCGGAAAGACGCGCCGGTTCGGTTATGACTGCTATCCGCATGCGTTGCTGGCCGCGGGTCACGTGGACGCCGTGGTGGACTATGACTTGCAGCCTTATGACTACCTCGCGTTGTCTCCGTTGATCGAAGCTGCCGGGGGCGTGATGACCGACTGGCTGGGAAATTCCCTGACGCTTGCCTCGGATGGTGCCGTCGTTTCCGCTGCGACGCCTGAACTTCACGCTGAACTTCTGGACAAATTGAGCACTTAGACCAATCGGTCGGCGCCTATCTGGAACGGAGACCCAATGGAAATCTCTCCCGTTGAAATCATCAACCCAAACGGCGCGGGGCGCGTCGTTCTGCTGTGCGAACACGCCAGCCACAGAATACCGCCGGAATATGGCGGATTGGGTCTGGCCGAAGCCGACAGGCAAAGCCACGCGGCATGGGATCCCGGAGCACGAGCGCTTGCCATTTTTCTGTCTAAGGCCCTGAATGCGCCGATGGTGGCATCAACGGTGTCGCGGCTGGTCTATGACTGTAACCGCCCGCCCGAGGCCGCAAGCGCAATGCCCGGGAAATCAGAGTTGATTGAGGTACCAGGGAATGCCGGGCTGACCCTGCGGGACCGCGCCGCTCGTGCGGCCGCGGTGTACGAGCCATTCTGCCGGGCCGTTTCGCAAATGCTTGACGGTCGAGGTGCAGACGCCGTTCTGACGGTTCACTCCTTCACGCCAGTCTATTTCAAAAGGCACCGCACAGTAGAACTTGGCTTGCTGCATGACGAGGACAGCCGGCTGGTGGATGCGATGCTGGATAATGTGGGCAGCATTCCTCATCGACGGATCGAACGGAACGAGCCCTATGGCCCTGTAGATGGTGTAACGCATTCCTTGCGTCTGCACGCACTCAGCCGCGGATTGCCGAACGTTATGATCGAAGCGCGCAACGACTTGTTGCGCACGGACACGCAAATTGCCGCCATGGCGGAAGACATACTGGCGCTGTTGCAACCGGCGCTGAACGACATCGCGATCAGGGAGGTTGAATCGTGAGCAGAGGTCTCAATTTCGAGCATCTTAAGACGCTGGTATCAGCAGGTGATATCGACACTGTATTGGTCTGCATGGTTGACATGCAGGGTCGTTTGA
>NZ_JBWVBF010000017.1:0-11737 GCF_057221115.1 Ruegeria sp. HKCCD6426
TCACGGCGGCAGAGACGATGTTCTCGGACGCGATCAGTTCGATCTCGTCGCGCTGACGACCTAGCTCGGATGTGATCGAGCCGAACAGCTCGGGATCACGATCCGAGAGAGACTGGGTGAAAAAACCGTTTGTACGATGAGGGGCATTCACGGGTCATATCTCCTTTGAGAGAGGAACCAACACAGCCGCTGTGGCCGCATTGGCGTTCATTTGTTGACGTTTCAAGGATGGGCGTCAGATCACACGATCACGTGGTTCCCGGCCTTCGAAAAAGTCACTCAGGTTATCGAGCACACGGAATCCCATCGCCTCGCGCGCCTCCTTTGTGGCGCTGCCCAGATGCGGCAGCATCACGAGGTTGTCGCATTGCAGAAGGTCTGGACTGATGCGGGGTTCGCCGTCGAAGACGTCCAGCGCCGCGCCGCCGATCATATCGAACATCAAAGCCTGAATCAGAGCCCATTCGTCGATCACTTCACCGCGTGCGGTGTTGATCAGGAAGGCGTCGGATTTCATCAGGCTCAGCCTGCGCGAATTGATCAGGTGCCGGTTTGCGGAACCACCGGGACAGTGGAGGGACACGAAATCACACTGGGGCAACAACTCATCGATTGTGTCCACTTGCGTTGCATTGCACCGGGCCAATACGTCCGGCGGCACCTTACTGCGGTTGTAAACAAGGATGTCCATACCGAACCCATGATGGGCACGCCGGGCCATTTCTTGTCCGATGCGGCCATATCCGATGATCCCCAGCGTCTTGCCGCTGACCTTGGTGCCGACCAAATGCGTGGGCCGCCAACCAGTCCAGTTGCCAGCCCGCAATTCGCGTTCACCTTCGCCCGCACGGCGGGCCGCCATCAAAAGCAGCGTCATGGCGATATCTGCGGTGCACTCTGACAACACGTCCGGCGTGTTGGTCACTGTCATTCCCCGTTCACGCGCCGACGGCTCACAAATATGGCTGTAACCGACGCCGTAGTTGGCGATGATTTTTGTTTGCGCCCCAGGGACATCCAGCGCCTCGGCGCTCAGAGTATCCGTGACCGTCGGCAAAACGGCATCATAGGATTTCAACGCCTGCCGGATTTCGGCCGGGGACATAGGCTTGTCCCCAGTGTTCAAAACAGCGTTATAGTTCTCGGCCAGCTGCGCCTCGACGGCGGCAGGCCAGCGACGGGTAACAAGGACCGAGGGTTTGACCATCACGCAGCCTCCATCACACGAGCAATTGTTTCACCGATCACGGCCGGGTTTTCAGCAACGGTCACACCGGCGGCGGACAGAATTTCAACCTTCTCGCTGGCGCTTTCACCGAAGGCCGAGATGATCGCACCTGCGTGGCCCATTGTCCGGCCCTTGGGCGCGGTCAGGCCCGCCACGTAGGCAATGACGGGTTTGGTGATGTGATCGCGGATGTACTCCGCCGCTTCTGCTTCCTGCGGCCCACCGATTTCACCGATCATTGCGATGACATGGGTATCCTCATCTTCTTCGAAACGCTGCAGGATGTCCTTGAAGGACGATCCGTTGATCGGATCTCCGCCGATGCCAACGCTGGTCGATACGCCGATCCCGCGTTCTTTGAGCTGCGCCGCGGCTTCATAGCCCAGCGTACCCGAGCGGCCAATGATGCCCACATTTCCCGGCAGATAGATGTGGCCCGGCATGATCCCCAGCATGGCTTTGCCGGGCGATATCGTGCCCGCGCAATTGGGACCGGTCAGAACCATGCGCTTTTCCTTGGGATAGCGATACATGTACCGTTTGACGCGGATCATATCCTGCGCCGGGATGCCGTCGGTGATGCAGACGCAGTAGCGGATGCCGGCATCTGCGGCCTCCATGATCGCGTCTGCAGCAAACGGGGGCGGCACGAAAATCAGGCTCGCATCCGCGCCGGTTTCCTTTACGGCCTGCTTGACTGTGTCGAAAACTGGTACGCATTCAACGGTGTCGCCGTGTTTGCCAGGAACCACGCCGCCCACAACGTTTGTACCATAGCTCAGCATGTCTTTGGTGTGGAACCGGGCCATGCGCCCGGTGATGCCCTGCACGATGACGCGAGAGTCACGATCGAGAAGAATGCTCATTACACAGCCCTCATCTTAGTGCCTTGAGTAAGGTCGTTTCGCCATGCGCCCACGGCGCGTTCTGCGGCTTCCATCAATGTCGTGGCGCGAATGACGGGCAGGCCCGATTTGGCGAGGATTTTCTGCCCTTCTTCGACGTTCGTGCCGGCCAGGCGGACGACAACCGGGATGTCGATATCCAGCTCCTTCAGGGCCTGAACGACGCCTTCGGCCACCCAGTCGCACCGGTTGATACCGGCGAAGATATTGACCAGGATTGCCTGTACGTTGTCGTCTGACAGAACCAGGCGGAATGCTTTGGTCACACGTTCAGGTGACGCACCCCCACCGATGTCGAGGAAGTTGGCGGGTTCGCCCCCGGCCAGCTTGATCGTGTCCATCGTGGCCATGGCCAGACCGGCGCCGTTCACGATGCAGCCGATATTGCCTTCAAGGCCAACATAAGACAGGCCCCGATCGGCCGCGCGGCTTTCGCGCGGGTCTTCCTGGCTCTTGTCGCGCAGTTCCGCGATCTGCGGATGGCGGAACAGGGCGTTGTCGTCAAAGCTCATCTTGGCGTCCAGAGCCAAGACACGGTCGTCGCCGGTGATGACGAGCGGATTGATCTCAACCATGGTGGCGTCCAGATCGCTGAAGGCGGCGTAGCAGCCCTGTAGTGTGCGCACCATTTGCTGGACCAGTTTGGGCTCCAGCCCCAGTTCGAACGCAATCTCGCGTGCCTGGAATTCCTGCAACCCAACCGCTGGTTCGACAATCGACCGGACAATGCTCTCGGGACGTTCGGCCGAAATATCCTCGATCTCCATCCCGCCTTCCGACGAGGCGACGATCATGACTCGCTGGCTGGATCGATCGAGGACGAAACCCAGATAGATTTCGCGGTCAATCGGCACGGCGGATTCGACATAGACACGGTAGATGCCTTTGCCTTCCGGACCGGTCTGATGCGTGACCAGTTTGCGACCGAACAGGTCATCGCAGGCCTCATAGATTTCGTTTTCGGTGTTGCACAGCTTGACGCCACCCGCTTTGCCGCGGCCACCAGCGTGAACCTGCGCCTTGACGATCCATTTGTCGCCGCCCAGTTCGCGGGCCCGATAGGCCGCTTGCTCGGGGCTGTAGGCCAATGCGCCCGACGGCACATCGACACCGAAGTTGGCAAGGATTTCCTTCGCCTGGTATTCGTGGATATCCATCTGTTCCGCTCCTGTTTATGCAGCGATTGAAGTGCCGTAACGGCTTTCAAGCAAAGCTTCGATTGCGTCCTGATCGACCTCTCCGCCCAGCTCGCGCAGGGCCTCGGCGAACAGGCGAACGATCCGGCTGACGGCCTCGCGGTTCAGCTGGTTGAGGATGCCGATGCGCACCTGAACCGGCGCGCTGAGCGTTGGCCAGATACCAAAACCCCGGCCCCGGCAATTCTGCACCAGTTCCATCTCACGACCCGCCAGCTCGGGCGGCAAATTGAGGACGACGAGGCTGGGCATGTCCGAGGTCACTTCGCACCCCATCTCGATCACGGCGTCGCGCAGGACCTTTTCGTGGGTCCGATAGGACATCGATCGTTTCGCCAACCCTTCCTGCAGGGTTAGGCGCAGCGATTCATGGAATGCGGCAACTGCGTAGCCGGAATGGGTCCGGTGATAGGTGCCTTTTTCCACGTCCTGCCCGTCAACGATGCCCCAGTGGCGGGCCTCGAAAATCGGGTTATGCACATAAGTGTAGGCACCGGATGTTTTCAACGTTTCGATATAGGCATAGGTGAAGCTGACCGGCGCATAGGTCAGCGGCAGGCAGCACAGGCCTTTCTGCGGGCAGGACGCCCAACCGGCGATGCCCGGAAAATCATCAATCGAGAAGTCATCGGCCCCCAGTGACGAAACCGCGTCGATCAGGCCCATGGCACCATTGCGCTCGCATGCTTCCGAGAACCCGCGCAAGTCGTTGACGCGGCCTGATCCAGTTTCCCAATGCGCCATGAATGCCCATTTCGGTTTGTGCTCGGCCAAAGCGGTCTCGACCGCCTCACCCGTTACTGGCTGGCCATGCGGAACCTCGATCACCGTGACGCTGGCAGCCTGAGGGTCAAGCGGTTTGGCTGCGTGCTCTTCCGGTGTCGCGGCCTTGATCCGCAGGGTCAGCGCATCGATGCCGGAGAAAGTGCCATTGGTGAAGGCAACTACCTTGTCACCGGGCATAACTGCGGAAAACATCGTGTCCAGGGCGCTCCAACCGGTGCCGGCAACCGCGAAGGTATAGGCATTCTCGGTGCCCCAGATTTTCCGCAGCATGTGCTTGCACTCGACCATGCCCCTGAGGACGTCGCCCTGCATGTGGTCCGCCACACCTGCGCTGGCAAAGGCGCTCAGGACGCGGGCGTCGGTATTGCCCGGTCCCGGGCCCGCAGCGAGAGTCTCGGGGATCTCGAGCGGAGGGAAAACCTGAAAAGTCATCGTTGGACATCCTCGGCAGTTAACCGGGCTCAGCGGCCCGTCGTGTTTCGTTGCCAGACAGAAAACCGAGACTTGTCAGGTTACACAACGTAACTTACTACTGCTTTAGCATGGCTATTAGTATGGGAAGTAACCTACCCATATTGGTAAAAATACCAAGGTATACCGAAATGCGCCCCATCCAAATGGGTAGGTTTTGGAAAAATAAGGGAGAATTCAGATGGTTGACGCGCCCAATCCGCCGATCGATGTCATGCTGGCCGACAGCAACCCGTTGGTTCTTTCTGCTATGTCGGAGATTTTTGAGCGCGACCCGCGATTCTCTCTCGTCGCGACGTCAGCCACTGCCGAGGGGTTTTTAGGAACTGTGATGCGGGTCCCCGTTCAGGTCGGCGTGGTGGACTGGAATCTGCCGGTTTTGGGCGCGGCCAAGCTGATCGAAGTCCTGCGTGAGCAGACCAACGCGCCCCGCTTTGTTGTCTACGGCGATACGGCTGGTGATACTCCGCGGCTGGCGATGCAAGCCGGTGCAGCAGGTTTTGCTGCCCGATCAGGCGAGGTCGAAGGCCTTCTGGAAACCTGTGCCGAGGTGGCGGCGGGGAAAATGGTGTTTCCGTTCATCGACGTTCGAAAAATGCAACAAGACCCAATCCAAAGCCTGTCACGCAAAGAGCGTGCAATTCTTGAAGCTCTGGCCAAGGGTATGTCGAACCGTGATCTTTCAAAGGAGCTTCAGATTTCTACGAACACGGTGAAATTTCACCTTTCGAACATCTATGAAAAGTTGGCGGTCAAAAACAGGACCCAGGCAATCGCGTATTATTACTCGTCTCAGTTTTCCGGGGGCTAGGTTGGCTATTGAACGTCAATCCAATGACACCCACAGGACCTGCGCATCTTCGTCACTGGTTGATACGCAACCGTGGCCCATCCCGCTGTCATAATAAAGCGAGTCACCTGCCTTCATCGGTAGCGGCCGATAGTGCTCTGAGATAAAGATCAGCTCGCCGCTCAGAACATACATGAATTCCTCACCCGAGTGCCTGATCCAGTTTTCGAACTCGGAAATGTCCCGCGCCTTTATCGTGGCAATATAGGGAAGCATCCGCTTGCTGGTCAGTTCCGGGCACAGCAATTCGTGAAGATAGGTCGGCGTTTGCCGGATTTCGCCTTCGCCTTTTGGGGTGAAGTCGCGCCGACCGGAAATGCCAGACTGGCCTGACTGCAAAAACAGCTGAGGTGTGTTCATGTCCAGCGCTTGCGTCAGGCGGCGTACGATGTCGAAGCTTGGTCGGGTCTGGTTGTTCTCGATTTTTGAAAGGGTGGAGCGACCGATCCCTGCTGCGCGTCCTGCTTCCTCCAAAGTCCAGCCTTTCGCGCGACGCGCGTCCCGGATGGATCGTCCCAAGGCTGCGCCATCGTGTTGTTCGTCCGGACCGGAAACATCCGTTTGTTTATCGTCGGTCAAACATAATCTCCCCATTTTATTGAAGGTTACACATTTCCCTTGTGGCACACAACTTCACAAATATGAGATTTATGTTGCTTTGTGTGCACGTTTTCCACTATAGGAAACAAAATTTCGTACCTGAGATTCGGTGCAGAGGGAGGAGACTATGTTCAAAACGTCGCTGACTGAGGCAGATCCGGTTATTGCCGCGTCGATTTCGCGTGAGCGCGCGCGTCAAGCT
The DNA here is from genome assembly GCF_057221115.1 of Ruegeria sp. HKCCD6426. Lineage (NCBI taxonomy): Bacteria > Pseudomonadati > Pseudomonadota > Alphaproteobacteria > Rhodobacterales > Roseobacteraceae > Ruegeria > Ruegeria sp. HKCCD6426. The sequence continues at coordinate 6,239 of NZ_JBWVBF010000017.1, forward strand.
GAGCAGATCGAACTTATCGCATCCGAGAACATCGTCTCGCAGGCTGTGATCGATGCTCAGGGGTCTGTGCTGACCAATAAATATGCCGAAGGCTATCCTGGCCGCCGCTATTATGGTGGGTGCGAATATGTCGACGAAGTCGAAGTAGAGGCCATCGAGCGCCTGAAGCAGTTGTTCGGCTGTGAATATGCCAACGTCCAGCCCCATTCGGGCGCGCAGGCCAATGGCGCGGTCAAGCTGGCACTGCTCAGCCCCGGTGACACTATACTGGGCATGTCGCTGGACGCTGGCGGTCACCTGACCCATGGCGCACGTCCTGCTCAATCCGGTAAATGGTTTCGTCCAATCCAGTACGGTCTGACCGATGCCGGTTTGATCGACTACGATCAGGTCGCGGAACTGGCGAAGGCCGAGAAACCCAAGCTGATCATTGCCGGTGCATCGGCTTATTCCCAAAAGATCGACTTTGCCCGATTCCGTGAAATCGCAGATGAGGTTGGAGCATGGCTGCTGGCGGACATGGCGCATATCGCTGGTCTGGTTGCAACCGGCCTGCACCCGTCCCCCGTTGGTCACGCACATGTCGTCACCTCGACAACGCATAAGACCCTGCGAGGCCCGCGCGGCGGCATCATCCTGACAAACGACGAGGCGCTGGCGAAGAAGATTAACTCGGCCGTCTTTCCTGGCCTTCAGGGTGGACCTTTGATGCATGTGATAGCAGGCAAAGCGGTTGCCTTTGGCGAAGCGTTAAAGCCGGAATTCAAGGAATACATGCAGCGCGTCGTCGACAGCGCTTCGGCCTTGGCAAATGTGATGATGGCGCGTGGCTGTGACATCGTTTCGGGCGGAACCGAAAACCACCTGATGCTTGTTGACCTGCGCCCGATTGGCGTGAAGGGCAAGGACGCCGAAGCTGCGCTGGAACGCGCCGGGTTCACTTGCAACAAGAACAGCGTTCCGGGCGACCCGGAGAAACCCACTATCACCAGCGGGGTCCGTCTGGGAACTGCTGCCGGTTGTAGCCGTGGGTTCGGACCCGAAGAGTTCAAGCAGATCGGCCATCTAATCGGCAACGTGCTGGATGCTCTGGCTCAATCTCCGGAAGGTGACGCAGCCGTCGAAAAAGAAACCCGTGAAAAAGTCCGCACCTTGTGCGCGAGCCATCCGATTTATTGAGAGAATACCCGATGAATACCTACGATCTCATTGTTATCGGCGGTGGGCCAGGCGGCTATGTCGCCGCGATCCGCGCGGCCCAACTGGGCATGAAAGTGGCTTGCGTCGAAGGACGCGGGGCGCTTGGCGGGACCTGTCTGAATGTGGGGTGCATACCCTCCAAAGCGTTGCTGACCTCCTCGGCCAAATATGCCGAACTTGCACATCTCTCCTCCCATGGCATTGCGGTCGAGGGGGCCAGCATCGATGTGGGCGCGATGATGGGTCGCAAAGACAAGATCGTGGGTGACCTGACCAAGGGCATCGCATTTCTGTTCAAAAAGAACGGTGTTGACCTGATCGAAGGCTGGGCGAGTATTCCAGCCGCAGGGCAGGTCAAGGTCGGTGATGAGGTCTATGAGGCCAATAACACTCTGATCGCCACAGGTTCCGAGCCGACCCCGCTGAGCGGGATCGAGATTGACGAACAGGACATTCTCAGCTCGACCGGTGCGATTGCACTGGAGAGCGTGCCAGAGCATTTGGTGGTCATTGGAGCTGGCGTGATCGGTCTGGAGCTGGGCCAGGTCTGGGCGCGACTGGGCGCCAAGGTTACCGTTGTCGAGTATCTGGACCGTGTTCTGCCGGGGATCGATGGTGAAATCGCCAAGTTGGCGCAGCGTGCCTTGTCCAAGCGTGGTCTCAAGTTCCAGCTGGGTCGGGCCCTGAAATCGGTCGACAAAACCGAGGCCGGCCTGACCCTGACAATGGATCGTGTCGGCAAAGACAAAGAAGAGGTGATGGAGGCCGATAAGGTTCTGATAGCTGTTGGCCGACGCCCGGTGATCCGGGGCCTTGGTCTGAATGAACTGGGCGTGGCGGTAAACGCCCGCGGGTTTATCGAAGTGGATAATACGTTCCAGACTTCAGTGCCCGGCGTCTACGCAATCGGCGATTGTATCCCCGGCCCGATGCTGGCGCACAAGGCCGAAGAAGACGGCGTTGCCTGTGTCGAAATGCTGGCCGGTCAGGCAGGCCACGTAGACTACAATACCGTTCCGGGTGTGGTTTATACCGACCCCGAGGTCGCTTCTGTCGGGCTCACCGAAGAAGCGCTGAAAGAAGCGGGAACCGAGTATTCTGTCGGCAAATTCGCCTTCATGGCCAATTCCCGGGCGCGTTCGACCGGAGATACAGACGGGGCCGTCAAGGTTCTTTCCGATGCCAACGGCAATATCCTGGGTGCACATATCTGCGGTGCGCATGGCGGTGATCTGATTGCTGAACTGGTTCTGGCCATGACCAAAGGCGCAACCGTCGCCGAGGTCGCCGCAACCTGCCACGCGCATCCGGCCATGGGCGAGGCGGTCAAGGAAGCCTGCCTTGACGCCATGGGCCGCGCAATCCACGCGTGAATGAGGGTAGCCAAATGACCATTCAGCTTCGCCCCCGTCACCCTGAAAAGGCCAAAAAGGCCGACAGTGTCATTCCGCGCAAGCCTAAATGGATTCGCAAGAAAAAGGTTGAAGGGTCCGAGTACTACGAGACCCGGCGCCTGATGCGTGACCACGAACTGACAACAGTGTGCGAAGAGGCAGCTTGCCCCAACATCGGTGAGTGTTGGTCAAAGCGCCACGCTACGATGATGATCATGGGTGAGATTTGTACCCGTGGCTGTTCTTTCTGCAACGTGGCCACCGGTCGCCCAGATGACCTGGATGTATTCGAGCCGGGTCGAGTTGCGGCGGCGGTGAAAAAGCTGGGTTTGCGCCATGTGGTCATCACATCGGTAGACCGCGACGATTTGGATGATGGTGGGGCCGAGCATATCGCGCAAACCATCCGTGCCGTACGCCACCAGAACCCAGAGACCACGGTCGAGGTGCTGACTCCGGATTTCCTGGGCAAAGGCAGGGCGGCAGAAATTGTCTTTGAAGCTGCGCCAGATGTGTTCAATCACAATCTGGAAACTGTGCCGCACCTGTACCCGACAGTTCGTCCCGGCGCGCGCTATTACACGTCGCTGCGGCTTCTGGACGATGCCAAGCGTATGAACCGGAAAATCTTCACAAAATCAGGACTTATGGTAGGTTTGGGCGAGACTCTGAACGATGTGCGTCAGGTTATGGATGATCTGCGCGCCGCCAATGTCGATTTTCTGACGGTCGGTCAATACCTGCAACCGACGCCAAAACATCACCCGATTGACCGGTTCTGGTCGCCGGAGGAGTTTGAAAAACTGGAACACATTGCCCGATCAAAGGGCTTTCTGCACGTGTCGGCAACACCGCTGACCCGGTCGTCGTTCCACGCGGACGAAGACTTTGCCGCCCTCAAGCAGGCCCGCCAGCGGGCCATCGCCAACGGGGCATAAACCAAACGCAAATGGGAGGGAAACCATGGAAGCGTTAAATTCAATCGTAGGGGCCATAAATGGCGTTGTGTGGGGGCCGCTGATGCTGGTCCTCATTCTTGGCGTCGGCTTCTTCCTGCAGGTGGGGCTGAAATTCATGCCGATCCTGCGTGTAGGCACCGGCTTCAAGCTGTTGTTTGCAGGCCGTGAAGGTCAAGGTGACGGTCAGATCAGCCCGTTCAACGCGCTGATGACTTCGCTGTCGGCGACCATCGGTACCGGCAACATCGCCGGTGTGGCTACTGCTGTCTTCCTGGGCGGTCCGGGCGCATTGTTCTGGATGTGGATGACCGCCCTGGTGGGCATGGCCACCAAATATGCCGAAGCTGTCTGCGCGGTGAAGTATCGCGAGAAGGACGAGTTGGGTAACTTTGTCGGCGGTCCGATGTACTACATCAAGAACGGTCTCAGCGCGAACTGGCACTGGCTGGGCTGGGCTTTTGCGCTGTTCGGTGCGGTTGCGGCCTTTGGCATTGGTAACGGAGTACAAGCCAATGGTGTGGCTCAGGTTCTGGATTCGAACTTTGGCATCAATACCTCGGTTACTGGCATTGTGCTGATGGTTCTGACGGCAGGCGTTATCCTGGGCGGCATCACCCGCATTGGTGCTGTTGCAGGCAAACTGGTTCCGTTTATGGCGGTTGCGTACATCATCGCCGGTCTGCTGGTTTTGCTGATCAACATCGGCAACATCGGCAGTGCACTGTCGCTGGTCTTCACCTACGCATTCACCCCGTCAGCCGCCGAAGGTGGTTTCGCGGGTGCAGCCGTCTGGGCCGCGATCCGCTTTGGTGTGGCACGCGGTGTGTTCTCGAACGAAGCCGGTCTGGGTTCCGCCCCGATCGCACACGCGGCAGCCGAGACCAAAGGCCCGGTCAATCAGGGCCTGATCGCGATGCTCGGCACGTTCATCGACACCATCATCGTGTGCTCGATTACCGGTCTTGCAATCATCTCGTCAGGCGCATGGACCAGCGGTGAATCGGGGGCGGCGCTGACCCGTCTGGCGTTTGAGACCTCGTTGCCCGGATTTGGTGGGCACCTGATCGCAATCGCGCTGTCGATCTTCGCCTTCACCACCATCCTCGGCTGGTCGTTCTACGGCGAGAAATGCGTGGAATTCCTGTTGGGCGTCAAATCCCTGCTGCCTTACCGGGTGCTGTGGATCGTTGCGATCTACTTCGGTGCAACAGCGGATCTGGGCTTTGTCTGGCTGCTGGCAGATACTCTGAACGCGATGATGGCCATTCCGAACCTGATCGCCCTGGCCCTGCTGAGCCCGATCGTCTTCAAACTGACGAAAGAGTTTTTCGCCTCGGGCGGCAAGTCTGAAGAGCCAGGCGGCACTGCCGCCGAGTAATCTCGGCCCTAAGTATCAACGGGGGGCCATCCCGGCCCCCCGCCTTTTAACAGTATTCCATATCTCGAGGAGAGACGTGATGGCCACGAAAATCCTGCTGCCTATTGATCACTCTGACGACCGTTCGTGGAAAAACGCCCTTCCAGTCGCACTGGAACAGGCGAAATTCTACGGTGCCGAGCTGCACGCCGTCGCCGTGATCCCCGAGATCATCCAGTTGCCGAACCTGCCCGCCAACTATGGTGCCGGCGCCAAAGATCATGTGCGCAATGCGGTTCAGGCCATTCTGGACAAGGGCAATGCCTCTGACGTGCCTGTGCATGTCGAAGAAGGCAGCGTCTACCGTGAAATCCTGAAGCTCGCCCATAGGGAAGGCTTCGATCTTATCGTCATGGCTTCGACCAAAGGCGATTTCCCGAACTACGAAATTGGCCCGAACCTGGCCCGTGTCGTGCGCAATGCACATTGCACGGTGATGGTGGTTCGCGACATGAAGCGCTAATTGAGAGGATTGCCGATATGAGTTCACCGAAGCGCACGCCGTTGTATGACTTGCATGTTGAGTTGG
>NZ_JBWVBF010000018.1:0-9685 GCF_057221115.1 Ruegeria sp. HKCCD6426
GCCCAAATGCGCGCTTGAAAGTCCGAGGACTTGCCCTTCTCAATCACGCGCAAACAAGTTGGCAATGCCGGCCGACCCAATTCCAACCGGGGTGCTGTCGGATTTACCACAATGGCACATCGAGGCCAGCAGAGCGTCTACACTTTCAAAACCGCCTTGAATGCCCCTTTTACGTCTGTGGCTTTCACAAGGCTGCGACCTTCGCAGATCACTCTGCCATCCGCCGAAGTGCAGCTGGCCCAGAGATCAACCAGATGCTTGTCGCTCCGCAAACGAATGATTTCGACCTTGGCGGTCAAGGGCTGACCAACCGATGCCGGGGCTTTGAAGATTAACTCTTGTTTTAGGTAATTCGTGCCCGATCCGGGCAATTGCACCCCAAGCAGGTAAGAGAACAAGGCCGCGATCAACGGCTCCGGCACCTCGGTGGTCTCGGTCCCGCCAAGGGCTGAAAAAGCCGCCAAATCGGCTGGGGTGTAAGTGCGGGTGATCTGGGCCGCCTGACCGATGCTCAACATGAAATTTCCGCCTCACCAAGCAGGCATTCAGCACCATCAGCCACGCGTGTTACGCGCATTTCCACCAGTCCGGGCACTTTTTCCGTGATCTTCAATTCAAGTTCCTCTTCGGTGAACGCCGGGTTTGGGAACATCAGCTTTTGGCTGACCTGCAGGACCGCAGAGTTGTGGCGTTTCAACATCCCCCACAGCTTTGTATAGATCAGCATCCCGTGGCTGACCGTTCGACCAAAGGAGGTTGATGCGCAAAAGGTTGGATCCACGTGGATGGCATTGTCGTCCCCCGACACGGCGGCGAAGGCGTCAAATTCTGCCTGCGTTGGGGTCCAGTTTTCCCGCAGCTCAATCATTGCGAAACCCCTCTCGCAGGTCAGGTTTGCGAATTTTACCAGCGGCCGTTCGCGGAAAGTCCCCAACGAAGCTTAGATGGGTGGGAACTTTATACCCTGCCAGACGTTCACGGCACCAATGAAACAGGGTTTCAGGTTCAAGTGTCTCTCCGGGGCGCAGCATGACAAAGGCGGCTCCGGTTTCGCCCCATTTCTGATCCGGCACACCCAGAACCGCGCTTTCAAGAATGGAAGGATGGGCGTTTAAAATCCGTTCAACCTCGGCCGGATAGACGTTTTCGCCACCCGAGATGAACATGTCCTTGATGCGGTCCACGATAAAATAATACCCGTCAGCGTCACGACGCGCGACATCGCCCGTGCGCAGCCAGCCGTCTTCGGTGAACGCCTTTTCGGTTGCCGACAGGTTGGCAAAATATCCCGGCGTGACACCCGGTCCGCGCAACTGCAATTCGCCCGAACCTTCGGCACCAGCCAGCACACCGCCCAACCGCACCTCGACAAGGCTTTGCGGTTTGCCAACCGAACCGATTTTCTCTGCCGCGTGCGTGCTGTCCATCAGAAACACCGTGGGACCGGTTTCGGTCATGCCCATACCGTTCAAAACCCTGGCCCCTTTTTCCGCAAAAAAGTGGATCAAAGGCTCCGGCAACGGCGCGCCCCCGCAGCCGCAGCGGATCGAAGACCAATCAATCTGGTCGATGTCGGGGGATAAGGACAAAGCCTGATAGACTGCCGGAACGGCAAAGAACTGATTGATTTGGCCACTTTGCAACAACGGCTGGACTGTCTCGATATTAAACTTGGGTAGTACGGTCGAACACCCACCGGTCAGAAAGATCGGCAAGGTGTAAAGATTGATCCCGGCAGTGTGGAACAACGGCAGGAAACACGCCGCGCGATCCTTCGCGGTGATGTCGATCGCCTGCCCGATATTAATGGTATTGGCCCAAGCCATGCGCGCTGTTTGGATCACGGATTTTGGCAGGCCGGTCGTCCCGGATGTGAACAACAGATACCATGGACGCTCTGCCGGGATCGGGGCCGTCAGGGCGGCACCCCCTTGAGCGACCCAATCCGCTATGTCCCCTTCCAGCGTAAGGACCGGCGCACCGATTGCCTGACCCACCGCATGCGCGGTGTCCGCGAAATCTGTGTCGGTCAAAAGCATCGATAGCCCGACCTGTTCGACGGTTTCCACCAATTCTGCCACCGGTTGACGCCAATTGAGCGGGCACAGGATCGTCCCGGCTTTCTGGCAGGCAAAGAGTGTGATGAAAAACTCGGTTCGGTTGTGGCAAAGGATCGCGACCCTGTCACCCTCAGCCAACCCGCGCACGCGAAATCCCGCGGCAACCGCGTCGGCGGCATCGTTGATTGCCGCAAAGCTCCAGTCGCGCCCGGTCGCGGTATCACGAAACGCCAAATCCGTAGGGCTCAGCTCAGCCCGTTTGGCAGCCATATCCGGAATCACATCGAACATCACATCTATTCCGTTTCCTGCAGAAACATGGTCATTCGCGACAGGGTCTCTTGCCGCCCGATCAACTTTTGAAATTCTGCCGCTTCGGCATCCAGTCCGGCTTGAACCGTGGCGCGCCGCGCCGCGGTCCAGATCATGGATTTGGTGGTAAGGGCCGACCCTGTTTCGATTCCACCCAACAAGGCCAATGCCCGCTCCTCGGGATTCGCATCCACAGCTGTAACCAGGCCCAATGTTTCTAGCTTGTCTGCGGCATGCCGGGCATTGGCCATAAGCCAGCATTGCGCGGGCGCTGTCCCGATCAGTTCGGGCAATAGCGCGGTCCATCCTCCGTCCGGGGCAAAACCCATCACGCTGTAGTAAGGTTGAACAAAGGCATCCGGTGCGGCAGTGACAATATCGGATGCGAAAACAAGACCTGCTGATCCACCAGTTGCCGCGCCTTGAATGGCCGAGGCGATCACAACTGGCAGGCTGATCATCCGCGAGACCAGCTTTTGCAGTACTGGCACCACGGTCTCGGCATAGGTTTCTGCGTCGCCACGCTGCGCGGCGTCAAAAAACCGACCAACGTCACCCCCGGTCGAGAAATTTCGTCCGCCGGTCACCAGCGCCTTTTTGAGCCCTGAACGCTCCAGCGCGTCAAAGGCTTTGTGCAATTCCGACAAAGAGGTGGGCTCAAGGGCGTTGGCCCGTGGTGCCTGCATTCGAATGCGGAAACAAGGTTCTCCATTCTGCAGCGATAGCTGATCGCAGACAACCAGATCACTCATGGCGCCAATCCGTAGCATATGAATTTGTGCGCTTCGTCCACGACCCTCTCAAGGTCCACGTCGTCTTCCCAAAGTACGAACCGTTCGCCCAAGGTTTTGGCCACGCCCATAAGCGCCCAGGCCCGTATTTCGGCATCGCCCGGCGATATCTCGCCTTTAGCAACGGCCTGATCCAATTGATCGGCATAGGCTTTGCCAAACTCGGTGTAATACTCCCGATAGGCTTGCGGATCGACAAAGCGCGCTTCTTCGACGATGCGGTATTGCATCGGACGATCCCGGACGACCGTCAGGTAGGCCATCAAACCGGCCCGTTCGGATTCAAGCCGGTCTTTCGCACCGGCCACACGTTCTGCAGCCTGTGCACGTGTGGCGTGACCCATTTCCTGTACAAGCTCGCGAAAGACCTCATCTTTGCCCGAGAAATAGATATAGAACGTGCCCAGTGCGGTTTGCGCGGCACGGGTAATATCGGCGATGGACGCAGCAGCAAAACCCTGTTGACCGATCACCTTTTCAGCCGCGGCAAGAATTTGCGCCCGACGCTCGATCCCGCGTTTCGTTTTGGGTTTGGCGTTTGTGGCTTTGGTCATTGGCTTACTTCTTGATCCTGGTGTTGCATCGCCAACTTTTCTGCCGCAACAAAGCCGCGCAGCGCATCACAAAAAACGTCAGGTTCTTCCAGATGTGGCGAGTGTCCGGAATTGGCAAAGCTCTGCACGCGCGCCTGTTTGGCCTGCGCAGCCGTCCAGCGCGCCACGTCGGGACGATACAATCGGCTTTGCGCTCCGGCGCAGATCAGATAGGGGATGTCGATTTTCGAGATTGTGTCTCGCTCATCCATGAGCATGAGCTGCTCCCACATCGGCTGCAGATCAACCGGGTTTTGCGACAGCAACAGCGCATGGATTTCACTGCGGCTCAGCGTGGGTGAGTTGTCGGGCGCGAACATCAAATGCGCAATGCCCCCCGCCATGTTCGGCCACTCGGGGATGATCCGGTCCGCCGTTGCCTGAATCGACGCAGCGCTCTGACCCAAAAGCCCAAGGTCCCAATTCGGGCCCGGCATCATGCGTGGGCTCATGTCAATGGTCACCAGCGCGCGCAGTGCAGCGGTCCCGTTCCGGGACACGTATCGCCAGGCAGCTCCTGCCCCCATCGACCAGCCCACGAGAATAGGCCGATCCAAGCGGTCGATCCAGTGTTTGGCCACGGCTGCACAGGTGTCCAGATTGGCAGTGTCCTTGCTGCGCCGCCCATGACCGGGCAGGTCTGGTGCGTGGCAGTCAAATCCTGGCCCCAGGCGTCGGGTCAGGTCGTCAAACACCGCGCCGTTCATCGCCCAACCGTGCAGAAAGACAACCGGCACAGTCATGAAGCACGACGCGCGCGCAACCGGCCCACGATACCTGTCGGGAAGAAATAGACGCTGAGGATAAAGAGGATACCCAACCACATAAGCCAGCGATCTGGGTCCAGCAGATCAGGGATCAGCGGTAGCGCCGAGGTGGCCTCGGACGCTGTCCCCATCAGGTTTTGCAGATAGGTCTGCGCCAGAATGAACAAGGTGGCACCAATCACCGCACCGTACATTGTTCCCATGCCGCCAATCACCACCATCAGCAAAATGTCGAGCATGATCTCAAAACTCAGCGTGGTGTCCGGCCCGACATAGCGCAACCAGATGGCAAACAAGCTGCCCGCCAGCGCAGCGGTCGCAGCCGAAAGACAGGTCGCCACGGTGCGATACCAGACCACACGGTATCCGATCGCCTCAGCCCGAAAATCGTTCTCGCGGATCGCTTGCAATACGCGGCCAAACGGTGAATTTACGATGCGCAGCAGCAACAGGAACAAGATCAGCGCCACAAGGAACACCAGATAGTAGTTCAAGATCTTGCCGCTGATGCGCGTACCCAAAAACTCTCCCATGCGGTTGGCCGAGGTCAGAACCCGCGGGATCTTATAGGTCAGCCCGTCCTCACCCCCGGTCAGCCCCGAGAACTGTGACACTAGAACCGCCACCGCCGAAGCCACAGCCAGTGTGATCATGGCAAAAAAGATTGCCCGCACGCGCAAGCTGAAGAGACCGATAAGCAACGCCAGAACAACCGCCGCCAAGGCGCCAGAAACCGACCCCAGCAGCAGCGAGTCAAAGCCGCGCCCCATATGGGTCGACGCCAAAGCAACACCGTAGGCGCCCAGACCAAAGAACATCGTATGCGCAAAGCTGACGATGCCGCCGTAGCCGAGCAATAGATCATAGCTTGCCACCAGCAGGACAAAGATGCAGATCCGCGCAGCCGTATCAAGTGCCCGCACCCCGTCAAAGATAAAGGGCGCGCCCGCAAGACAGATCAGGATGACCAGCAAAATGGCGGTCAGGATGGCGGATCGCGGTTGATCTCCGGAAAGCAGTTTTACCAGCATCTTACTTCGCCTTCACTACGGGCATCATGCCTTGCGGCCGCCACATCAGAATTGCCGTCATCAGCGCGATGTTGGACACCAGCGCCAATTTGGGTTCCAGAAAGGCCACATAGTTCTGTAGCAGCCCTACCAGAAGCGCACCGATAAAGGCCCCTTCGACCGACCCCAGCCCACCGATGATGGCCACGATGAACACCAGAACCATCATCCTTTCCCCCATCCCGGCGGTGATGACCTCTTGGTACAGGCCCCACATCACGCCCCCCAGCCCGGCCAGAGCCGAACCGGCGATAAAGACACCGACGAACACCAGACGCAGGCGATAGCCAAGCGCTTCGACCATGGGACCGTTTTCAACCCCGGCGCGAACGATCAGGCCGATCTTTGTGCGCCTCAGAACGACACGCATCGCAATGAAAAGCACCAGACCGATCCCAACCGCCAACAAGCGGTACTTCTCCATCGCGGCACCGGCAAAGGTGACAGCGCCCTTAAGGGTTTCGGGGCGGTTTATGAAAATCTCGTCGGGCCCCCAGATCACGTGGATCAACTGTTCGATAACAATCAAACCGCCGACAGTGACCAAAATCTGTTTCAGATGGGCACCGTAGACCGGCTTGACGATGATCCGCTCAAAGCCCCAACCCATGATCCCGGTGACAGCCATCGCTGCGATCACCGCCAGCAGGACCGCAGACATGTTCAACAGTAACGATGCCGCGCCCGTCCAGTCGCCCAGTGCGATCAGGACAGAAACCCCGACAAAAGCGCCGACCGAAACAAAGGCGCCGTGACCAAAGTTGATCACGTCCATGAGGCCGAAAACCAGCGTCAATCCCGAGGCCATGATAAAGATCATCATGCCCATCGCCAGGCCGGAAACCGTCAGGGTCAGCCAACTGGCAGGTGCCCCTATGGCAAAGAAGCCCAATATTACCAGGATCGGGATCAACAGCAGCGGCATCGCCTCGTCCAGCCGCTCGGTCAGGCTGACACTGGCAAAGGTCGGTCTGTGATCGGGGGCTGCGGTCATCTCAAGGCGCCTCCATGCTAAGACCCATCAAGCGTTCTTGCAGGTCCTTGTTTTCACTCAACTCGGCCATGACCCCGGTCCAGATCACCCGGCCGTCATCCATGACGGCGGCGCTGTCCCCAAGGGCCTTGGCAACCGAGAAATTCTGTTCGACCAGCAGGACAGAGGCCCCCTGAGCCTTCAGTTCGCGCAGCGCCTGCGCCATGGTCGAGATAATGGCCGGGGCCAAGCCTTTGGTGGGCTCGTCAATCAGGTACAATTCGCGATCTTCCGCCATTGCCCGCGCGATGGACAGCATCTGCTTTTGACCACCCGACAGATTGCCCGCCTCACTTTTCCAGAATGTTCCAAGCGCCGGGAATGCGTTCAATAGCCAGTCTTTTCGCTTGGGGTCCAGCTTGCCCGAAAGGCTGCCGAGCGCCATGTTCTCTTCAACCGTCAGATCGCTGAAAATCCCCATGTCCTCGGGGACAAAGCCGATACCAGCCCGCGCCCGTGCAAACACCGACTTGCGGGTAATGTCCTGACCATCATAGAGAATTTCGCCCGACTTGGCGGTCCATTGCCCCATGATGGTCTTCAACGTCGTGGTCTTGCCGACGCCATTGCGCCCCAGCAACATTGTCACTTGGCCCCGTGGCACCTGTAGGTCAACGCCTTGTAGAATGTGGTATTGCGCGATGTCGGTATGCACAGCGTTCAGCGACAGGATCAGGTCAGACATGGTCCAGCTCCTTCCCCAAATAAGCTTCCTGAACAACGGCCGAGGCCATGACCTCGGCGGGGGCACCGTCTGCGGCCAATTCACCATTGTGCAGAACGATCACACGGTCCGCGAGGCTGCGAATGACATCCAGTTTGTGCTCGACAAGCAGCACGGTGCGCTCCCGGTCCGCTTTGATTTCGGCGATCAGGTCAAGGATCACTGGGGCTTCGTCGACGCTCATCCCCGCGGTTGGTTCGTCGAACATGTAGACCATCGGGTCCAACGCGATCAAAAGCGCGACTTCCAACTTGCGCTGATCTCCATGCGACAGCTCGGAAACAAGCAGATCCTTTTGGGTGTCCAGCCGCACACGCTCCAGAATGGCCATCGCGGCTATTGTCAATTCAGTATGGCTGTCAGCCATGGAAAACAGACCAAATCCCTTATGGCGTCTGGATTGGATCACAAGACGCACATTTTCCAAAACCGACAGGCAGGGAAACAGGTTGGTCAATTGAAACGCCCGCCCCAAACCGCGATCGCACCGCTCGGCCACGCCCAACCGGGTGATGTCCTCACCCATCAGTTTTACACTGCCCGAACTGGCCGAAATCTGCCCCGAGATCAGGTTGAAATAGGTTGTTTTACCTGCGCCATTCGGACCAACGATTGCCGTCAGCTCACCGGCGTGAAAGCTGCATGAGACCGCGTCCACCGCCACATGGCCGCCAAAACGTACGGTCAGTGCTTCGGTTTGCAGAAGTGTCTGTGTCATATGTCTCTTCCCCTATCCCCGGGGCAGCCTGTAGGGCCGCCCCAGCACAGACAGGAAATACGCTGCAGTTTACTGGTTACGGACAGGGATGTTCATTTCGTCCATGCCGATTTCACGCACCAGCACCGGAACGCCATAGTCTTTGCCGTCCTGCACCTCAGTGCGGAAATGGTACATGGGCTGCATGGCCTGATGATCATCGGCGCGGAACTGCATGGTGCCTTTCGGGGTTTCCCAGGTCATGCCTTTCATCGCTTCGATCAGCGCATCGGTATCTTCCGCGCCACCGGCTTTCTTGATGGCTTCGACAATGGCCAGACCAGAGGCCATACCGCCAGCGGTGAAGAAATCAGGTGGACTGTCGAAGCGCTCGAAATGCGTTTTCACCAGCCAGTCGTTCACCGGGTTCTGCGGGATCTCGTAATAGTAGTAGGTCGCACCTTCCATGCCGGGCAACTCTTTATAGGCCTTCAGCGCGGCCAGAATGTTTCCGCCAGTCGCGATCTGGATACCAAAGCGTTCGGGCTCCATCGCGTTGATCTTGCCCATCGGATTGCCGCCACCGGCCCAAATGATGAACAGCTTTTTCTCACCCTCAATATCACCCATCTTGGTGAAAATCCGCTCGGCCGCTGCAGTAAAATCCGTCGTGTCGGTGGGCACGTATTCTTCATGTGCAACAGTCGCACCCGTGGCCTCCAGCGCTTCTTTGAAGGCCGCGACGCCATCCCGGCCAAAAGCATAGTCCTGTGCCAGGGTTGCGATGGTCACACCCTCACCGCCCAGGGCCACCGCATTTGCAATTGCATCTTGCGATGAGTTGCGACCGGTTCGGAAGATATAGGGGTTCCAGTTTGCTCCGGTGATTGAATCAGCCACGGCCGGTTCGACAATCAGAACGCGTTCGTACTCTTCGGCCACCGGAAGCATTGCCAATGCAACCCCCGAGCTGACCGGGCCAACCGCGATATGCGCGTCATCGTCACCATAGGCCTCTTCCAGCTGGGCGCGACCGATATCGGGTTTTAGCTGCGTGTCTTTTTCGATCAAGACGATCTTTTCGCCATTGATCTCCATGGTTCCCCCGGTGGCGTACTCAAGGCCCAGCTTCAGGCCATTGTGCGACTGCGCCGCATAAGCCTCGAACGGGCCGGTTTTGCCATAGACATGGGCTATTCTGATTTCTGCAGTGGCTGCGGACGTCATCAACGCGCCGGCAACCGTCAACGCAAACATGCGCAACATGGGGGTCCTCCCTGTTTTCTCCTAAACAAACATGAAACATGAATCAGTGTTCATGTCAATAGGTGCAACTGGAGGCTCTAGAGCTCACGTTCTGTTGCGAAGTTTCTTGCTGAATGCAGATATCGCGCCGCAGCTGCGAGCTAAGCGACCAATTCCGCGAATTGACGAAACAGACAGATTCCAGGCGTGAACTGACCTTTGCGGATCATGTTCGCGACTCAGATTCCGTCCAGCGTTGAAGCTGGTGAAGCGTAGGCATTAAACCCCAACATCGGTCGAGTGCGCCGCTCTATAAAACGGTGGGGCATTGCCAACTAGTTTGCGCGTGATTGAGAAGGGCAAGTCCTCGGACTTTCAAGCGCGCATTTGGGC
>NZ_JBWVBF010000019.1:0-4450 GCF_057221115.1 Ruegeria sp. HKCCD6426
GCCGATATGAGTTCACCGAAGCGCACGCCGTTGTATGACTTGCATGTTGAGTTGGGCGGCAAGATGGTTGATTTTGCTGGGTGGGAGATGCCTGTTCAGTATCCTTTGGGTATTATGGGCGAGCATAAGCAGTGCCGTGAGAAGGCGGCGGTGTTTGATGTGAGTCATATGGGTCAGGTTATTCTGCGAGGCGAGAATGTGGGCGAGAAGCTTGAGGCGATCTGCCCGCAAGCTTATGCAACGCTGAAGCCGGGCAAGGCGCGGTACGGGTTCTTTACCAATCCGGAAGGCGGGATCATGGATGACCTGATCGTGTCGAATGCGGGGGATCATTACTTTGTGGTGGTGAACGCGGCGCTGCGCCATCAGGATATTCCGCATATGCAGGCCAACCTGGACGGCGTCGAAGTGACCGAGATCTTCGACCGTGCGCTGGTCGCCGTGCAGGGCCCCAAGGCCGAGGATGTGGTGGGTGAGCTGTGCCCCGCGGCCCGCGACCTGAAGTTCATGGAAACCACCGTGGCGGATATCAACGGCGTCGAGTGCCGCATCTCGCGGCTGGGCTATACGGGCGAGGATGGCTACGAGATCTCGATCCCCGAGGACAAGGCCGTTGAGGTGACCCGCGCCTTTCTGGCGCATGAGGATTGCGAACCGGCGGGTCTGGGTGCGCGCGACAGCCTGCGGCTGGAGGCCGGGCTGTGCCTCTATGGCAATGACATCGACCAGAGCACCTCGCCGATTGAGGCGTCGCTGGCCTGGGCGATCCAGAAGCGCCGCAAGGAAGAAGGCGGTTTCCCGGGCGCGGATCGCGTGCAGAAAGAACTGGCCGAGGGGGCATCCCGCAAGCTGGTGGGCATCAAGCCTGAAGGCCGCGCACCGGCGCGTCAGGGCGTGGAAGTGCAATGCGCCGAGGGCAACACCATCGGTCAGATCACCTCGGGCAGCTTTGGCCCCACGGTCGGTGGCCCCGTTGCGATGGGCTATGTGTCCAGGGGCCATGGCGAGCCGGGAGAGAAGGTGAACCTGATCATCCGGGGCAAGGCGCAACCGGCCGAGATCGTGGCGCTTCCCTTTGTCACTCAGAATTACAAGCGTTGAAGTCAGGAGAGAGAAGACATGGCAACCTATTATTCCGAAGAGCATGAATGGCTGACCGTCGAAGGGGACACGGCCACTCTGGGCATCACCAAACACGCGGCCGAGCAGCTGGGTGAAGTGGTGTTCGTCGAGCAGCAGGAAGCGGGCGACGAGTTCGAAAAGGGCGGTGAGATCGGGGTGATCGAATCCGTCAAGGCCGCGTCCGAGCTCTATGCACCGGTCGATGGCGAGATCACGGAAGTGAACGAGGCGCTGGCCGACAATCCCGGCGCGCTGAACGAAGATCCCGAGGGCGAGGCCTGGATCTACAAGATCAAGCTGAGCGACGCGTCGCAGCTGGAAGATCTGATGGATCTGGACGGCTACAAGGCCCTGATCGGCTGACGATCTGGCGGGGCCCTGCGCGGGCCCGCCGCTTTATCTTTTCCAAATACTTCCGCCGGAGGCCCTTGCAGTCTCCGCCGGGCCTGACCTTTCCACGAGGAGCGCTGCAATGGCCTTCAAACTGACCGATTACGAAGCCTATGACTTCGCCAATCGCCGCCACATCGGCCCGTCGCCCACCGAGATGCGCGACATGCTGAAAGTGATCGGCTTCAAGACGCTGGACGAGCTGATCGACGCCACCGTCCCGCCCGCGATCCGCCAGTCCGAGCCGCTGGACTGGGGTCCGGCGATGACCGAGCGTGACGCGCTGTTCCACATGAAAGAGGTGGCGAGCAAGAACACGGTTCTGACCTCGCTGATCGGCCAGGGCTATTACGGCACCACCACGCCCGCACCAATCCTGCGCAACATCCTGGAAAACCCGGCCTGGTACACCGCCTATACGCCCTATCAGCCCGAGATCAGCCAGGGCCGTCTCGAGGCGCTGCTGAACTTCCAGACCATGGTCAGCGATCTGACCGGGCTGGACGTGGCCAACGCCTCGCTGCTGGACGAAGCCACCGCCGCCGCCGAGGCCATGGCGATGGCCAAGCGCGGTGGCCGGTCCAAGGCCAATAACGCGGCCTTCTTCGTGGACAAGAACTGCCACCCGCAGACCATTGCCGTGATCAAGACCCGCGCCGAGCCTCTGGGAATCGACGTGCAGGTTGCCGATCCGGACACGCTGGATGCCGGCGCGGTGTTTGGCGCGATCTTCCAGTATCCGGGCACCTATGGTCACGTGCGCGACTTCACCGCCGAGATCGCGGCGCTGCATGAACATAAAGCCATCGCCATCGTCGCCGCCGACATCCTGTCGCTGGCGCTGCTGAAGTCGCCCGGCGAGATGGGCGCGGATATTGCCATCGGCTCGACCCAGCGCTTTGGCGTTCCGATGGGCTATGGCGGCCCGCACGCCGCCTACATGGCGACCACCGACAAGCTGAAGCGGTCCATGCCGGGCCGGATCATCGGCGTCAGCATCGACGCGCGCGGCAACAAGGCCTACCGCCTGGCGCTGCAGACCCGCGAGCAGCATATCCGCCGCGAAAAAGCCAACTCGAACGTCTGTACCGCGCAGGCGCTGCTGGCGGTGATTGCCTCGATGTATGCCGTGTATCATGGCCCCGACGGCATCAAGGCCATCGCGCAATCGGTGCACCGCAAGACCTCGCGCCTGGCGGCTGGTCTGGAAGAGGCGGGCTTTGCCGTTGAGCCGGAAGTGTTCTTCGACACCATCACCGTTGAGGTCGGCCACCTGCAGACCGTTGTGATGGAGGCCGCCGTGGCCCGCGGTGTCAACCTGCGCAAGGTCGGCGACACGAAAGTGGGCATCAGCCTGGACGAGCAGACCCGCCCCGAGACCATCGAGGCGGTCTGGGGTGCCTTCGGCATCGACCGCAAGGATGATAGCTCGAACAAGGTGTACCGCCTGCCGGATTACGCGCTGCGCGAAAGCGCCTATCTGACCCACGAGATCTTCCACAAGAACCGGGCCGAGGCCGAGATCACCCGCTATATGCGCCGCCTCGCCGACCGAGACTTGGCGCTGGACCGGGCGATGATCCCGCTGGGCTCGTGCACCATGAAGCTGAACGCCACGATCGAGATGATCCCGGTCACCTGGCCCGAGTTCGGCAACCTGCATCCCTTCGTTCCTGAAGATCAGGCGCAGGGCTATCACGAGATGATTGCCGATCTGAACGACAAGCTGTGCCAGATCACCGGCTATGACGCGATCTCCCAGCAGCCCAACTCGGGCGCGCAGGGCGAATATGCCGGCCTGCTGACCATCCGCAACTACCACGCGTCGCGGGGCGAGGCGCACCGCAATGTCTGCCTGATCCCGACCTCGGCGCATGGCACCAACCCGGCCTCGGCGCAGATGGTGGGCTATCAGGTTGTGCCGGTGAAAGCGGATGACAAGGGCAACATCGATGTCACCGATTTCCGCGAGAAGGCCGAGAAGCACTCGGACCATCTGGCGGCCTGCATGATCACCTACCCCTCGACCCATGGTGTGTTCGAGGAAACCGTGCAGGAGGTCTGCCAGATCACCCATGATCATGGCGGTCAGGTCTATATCGACGGGGCCAACATGAACGCCATGGTCGGTCTGGCCCAGCCCGGCAAGATCGGTGGCGATGTCAGCCACCTGAACCTGCACAAGACTTTCTGCATCCCGCATGGCGGCGGCGGCCCCGGCATGGGTCCGATCGGCGTCAAGGCGCATCTGGAAGAGCACCTGCCGGGCCACCCGGAATACGGCTCGGCCGTGGGCCCGGTCTCGGCAGCGCCCTTCGGCTCGCCGTCGATCCTGCCGGTCTCATGGGCCTATGTGCTGCTGATGGGCGGCGCCGGTCTGACGCAGGCCACGAAAGTGGCGATCCTGAACGCCAACTACATCGCGGCGCGCCTCAAGGATGCCTATCCGATCCTTTATACGTCCGAGACCGGACGTGTGGCGCATGAATGCATCCTCGACACCCGTCCGCTGGACGCCGAGGGCAATGTGAGCGTCGACGACGTGGCCAAGCGTTTGGTCGATTCCGGCTTCCACGCCCCGACGATGAGCTGGCCGGTGGCCGGTACGCTGATGGTCGAGCCCACGGAATCGGAACCCAAGGACGAGCTGGACCGCTTCTGCGATGCCATGCTCTCGATCCGGTCCGAGGCGCAGGACATCATCGACGGCAAGATCGACGCGGAGAACAACCCGCTGAAAAACGCCCCCCACACGGTGCGCGATCTGGTAGGCGACTGGGACCGCCCCTACACCCGCGAACAGGCCTGCTTCCCCCCGGGCTCCATGGGCGTCGACAAATACTGGTCCCCCGTCAACCGCGTCGACAACGCATACGGCGACCGAAACCTCGTCTGCACATGCCCTCCAATGGAAGCGTATGAGGAAGCAGCAGAGTAA
>NZ_JBWVBF010000020.1:0-3599 GCF_057221115.1 Ruegeria sp. HKCCD6426
GGATGTCCGGAATGGGCGCGCCTGCGCTGGCCGACGTACTTCCGCAAGGGTGAATAGCTGTGCTGCAACAGATGACAGCTTTTGAGCCGGGACGAATGCTGCGCCTCGCATGAAGGTCCGCTATCGTAACTCTGCTTCTATCGCCTCGGGTATCCGGTGGATTTGAGATCCAGCGACAATTCGGAGGCGGCTATGTCGGTTTCTGCCTCCCCACGTCAACGAAGTTTCACGAGTGACTGCCAATCACGAAACGAGCTTCTTCTCATCGATCAGGTCCATGAATGCGCGCACTTTGATCGGTAGATGTCGGTTGCTGGCGTAGACTGCATAGAGGCCCTGGCTGGGGGTCGCATATGAGTCGAGAACGCGAACCAAACGACCTGCTGCGATGTATCCCTGAACGGGCTCCTCGGGTAGCAGCGCGATGCCGAGGCCAGCGAGGGCCGCGTCCGTGACCACATCCATGCTTTGGCTGGCCAGTCGCGGTTGGACTGTGGCGCGAATGTCGGCGCCGCCCGCGTGTACAAGTGCCCAGCTGTCATCGGCAAGCCCAGCACTGTGGACAATCGCATCGTGACGGTCGAGATCTTGGATCACTTTCGGTTCACCCCTCTCAGCGAGATAGGCGGGGCTGGCGCAGAGAATGCGCCGGGTCGTGGCCAGTTTTCGCGCAATCAGCGATGAATCCGGCAACTGGCCAAAGCGAAAGGCGAGGTCGATCCGTTGCGCAATCAGATCGACATAGGCATCGCCGAGCAGCAATTCGACTTTCGTTTCAGGATATAACTTGAGGTACTCCGTCACCCAATCGGTGAAGACGCCGGTTCCGAAGGCGGCCGGAGCCGCGATGCGAAGCACGCCCTTGGGCCGCGCCACGGTTTCGGTCACCAGGTCGTTCGCGGCGGTCAGTTCTTCGAAGCCTCGCCGGCAAAGCGCGTAATAGGACTGGCCGATATCTGTCAGCGTTACTTTGCGCGTAGTGCGATGAAACAGACGCACGCCGAGGTCGGCCTCCAAACCGCTGATCTTGCGGCTGATGCTGCCTTTGGGAATGCCAAGCTCTCTGGCGCCGCCGGAAAACGTGCCCGCATCGGCGACTGCGACGAAAGCGGCAACGGAATTGTAATCGATCATTGGGAGTCCTTATTGGCGCACACAGGAAACTATAAAGCGTATTTTACGCACCTAATACAACAATTCGTTTGCACCTAATTTCGGATCAGATTGAAAAAAGGAGAGTTCAAATGACTGACCAAAAAACTGTATTGGTTGCCGGTGCAACCGGGGCGCAGGGTGGATCTGTGGTGACAGCCCTGCTCGAAAAGGGCCACAAGATCATCGCGCTGACCCGCAACCCGGAAGGTGCGGCGGCTGTCGCGCTCGCGCAGCGCGGCGTCGATCTGCGTTCCGGCGATTTCACCGATCCCGCCTCTCTTCAGGCGGCGGCGGAAGGCACGGATGCCGCATTCATGGTGACCACACCGTTCGAAACCGGCCCCGAAAGTGAGGTAGCCCAGGGCAAGGCCATGATCGAAGCGCTTCAGGCCGCTAAGGTCGGCCATGTCGTGTTTTCGTCGGTTGGCAGCGCCGACAAGGCGACCGGGGTTCCGCATTTCGACAGCAAATATCGCGTCGAAGAAATGCTGATAGAGTCCGGGCTGAACTACTCTATCGTTGCGCCGGTCTATTTCATGGACAACCTACTGTCACCCTGGGGCTTGCCGGCCTTGCAGCAGGGCAGTGTCGCCGCCGCCTTGCCTGCCGAACGTATGCTGCAACAGGTCGCCGTTCAGAACATCGGAGAATTCGCGGCGGCGCTGATCGAGAGGGGCGCGTCGGTTTATGGTAAGCGCTACGACATCGCTGGCGACAAACTCACCATGGCCGATGCGGTGGAGCTGGTTTCCGGGGCGAGCGGGCGCGAGATCGCCTTCCATGGTTTCCCGGTCGAAGCACTCAAGGAGCAAAGCGAAGACCTGGCACTGATGTTCGCCTGGTTCGATGAAGTCGGATATACGGCCGATATCTCTGCGCTGAGGGCCGAGTTTGCAGAGGTGAACTGGCTGTCGTATGGCGACTGGCTCGCCCAGCAGGATTGGCTCATTCTCGAACAGGCACCGGCCGCCTGATGCAATCCCAACGGCGGGCCGTAGCGGCCCGCCTTTCAAACCGAGAGACCGGAGAATTCCTTTGGCCGACGCTTCCTCCCGCATTCTACAGGCGCCCGTTCACCGCACGCTGATGTTCATGGCGGCGCCTGTCAGTCTTGGCATGCTGACGACCTTTCTGTTTCAGATCGTCGACACCTATTTCATAGGCCAACTCGGTTCGACCGCGCTTGCCGCACTGTCATTCTCGTCGACGGCGTATTTCGTTCTGCTGTCGATCTTCATGGGGCTCTCCGTCGGAACCGCGGCGGTGGTGGCCCGCAGCGTCGGGCAGGGTAATCGCGGGGCGGCTGCGAGGCTGTCTGTGGTCTCTCTGATATTGACACTCTTACTATCGGTCGGGTTCAGTTGGATCGGGTTTCAAACCATAGATGAGGCCTTCACCGCCATCGGTGCCGACCAGAAGACGCTTCCGCTTATTCGCGACTACATGGGCATCCTCTATCCGGCCCTGCCGTTCCTGATGCTTGGTATCGTGGCCAGCGCCGCGGTCCGCGGCACCGGCATTGTCGGAACCGCCGAGATCATTTTTGCCATCGGCAGTGTCATCAATCTGGTGTTCGACTATCTGCTGATCTTCGGCATCGGCCCGTTCCCGGAATTGGGCATGGCGGGGGCGGCCCTGGCCTCGGGCCTGTCATTCGCATTCATCGCCGTTGCCATGCTAGTTATCATGTTCCGACATGGGCTGCTTGCCTTTGCAGATCTGCGCAGTATCGCCATTCTGGTCGCGGCGGCTCTCGACATCCTGCGCCTGGGGCTGCCCACCGTCGCCACGCAAAGCCTGGTGCCGCTGACCGGCCTGATGATGACTTTTGCCCTTGCAGGTTATGGTGCAGAGGTCGTCGCTGCCTTTGGCGTTGCCAACCGGGTCGAGACTTTGGCCCTGGTCGGCGTATTTGCGATCAGCGCAACGATCACGCCTTTCGTGGCTCAGAATTTCGGCGCCGAAAACCATGACCGGATTGACGCCGCGGCGATATTCACCGGACGGTTGGCGCTGATCATGGGGTTTGTCCTGTTTCTAATACTCTTTGCCTTTGGTCGCCAGGTTGCCCGCATCTTCTCGGATGACCCCGAGGTTGTCCGCCTAGTCACACTCTACTTCCGGATTGTCGCCCTTTCTTATGGATTCATCGGCTTGCTGAACATGATCGCCGCCATTCTGGTAGGCCTGCAAATGCCCGGGCTGTCGCTGCGCCTGATGCTCGTCAAAACCTTTGCATTGACCGTTCCGCTGCTTGCTATTGCTTCATTCCTCGGTGTTCAGCCCGTTCTGGTGGCGCTGTCGCTCTCGAATATCCTCGCCGGTATTCTTGCTGTCTTTGTTCTCAAGAGATCGGCCCAAAAATACGACAGGCCGCTCGGCTATCTGAAGTTTCGCTCAGCATTGTTCGGACGGTAGTCCTGTTGCTTAGAAACCCTGCGTAG